>JBAQDE010000014.1:0-212911 GCA_049294595.1 Rhodoferax sp.
GGTGGCCGTGCTGGCCCTGGCCACCGGCACCGCCGTGGCGCAGACCGGCCTGGTGGCCTTTGTCGGCCTGGCCGCGCCGCATCTGGTGCGCTCGGTCGTCAAGACCAGCCATGGCCGCCTGATCCTGCTCAGCAGCCTGATGGGCGGTGCCCTGTTGATGGCCGCTGACATCCTGGCGCGCTGGGTGATTGCGCCGCAGGAACTGCCGGTGGGCGTGCTGACCGCCGTGCTGGGCGGCGGCTACCTGCTGTGGCTGATGCACCGGCGCGTCACGGCCAAGGGGTTGCTATGAATTCGGTAGCACTTCATGCCCATTCCGTGAGGGCCAGCCTCGGAAATGCCGAGGTATTGCATGGCGTAGATTTGGCCCTGGCCCAAGGCTGCTGGACCAGCATCGTCGGCCCCAATGGCGCCGGCAAATCCACGCTGCTGAAAGTCCTGGCCGGACTCATTCCCCACAGTGGCGCGGTCACGCTGCTGGGCCAGCCATTGGCGGCCTTGCACGGGCGCCAACGGGCGCAGCAACTGGCCTGGCTGGGCCAGAACGAATCCAGTGCCGACGACCTGACCGTATTCGACGTGGCCATGTTGGGGCGCTTGCCGCACCAGCCTTGGCTGTCGTCACCCAGCGCTGCCGACCATGCTGCAGTCGAATTGGCACTGCGCGCCACCCAGGCCTGGGACTGGCGGGCCCGCGCGCTCGGGCAGCTCTCCGGCGGCGAACGCCAGCGGGTGCTGCTGGCCCGCGCGCTGGCCGTGCAGGCACAGGTGCTCCTGATGGACGAGCCGCTGGCCAATCTGGACCCGCCACACCAGGCCGACTGGCTGGGCATCGTGCGCGCGCTGGTGGCGCAGGGCGTGACCGTGGTCAGCGTGCTGCACGAGGTGTCCATGGCTCTGCACGCCGATGCGGTTGTGGTCATGGCCGACGGACGTGTGCTGCACCACGGCGCCGCGCACCACCCGGACACCCATGCCGCTGTCGAAGCCGTGTTTGGCGGGCGGCTGGCGATTCACGCTGTGGCCGACCAGTGGGTCGTGCTGCCGCGTCTGTAGTTGAAAGAAGCCCTATGCAAGTTGAGACCCCGCCCAGCGCCAAGCCTTACGACAAGCCCGAGGGCGAACGCCGCGGCATCGTCATCGTCAACACCGGCGACGGCAAGGGCAAGAGCACGGCCGCCTTTGGTCTGGCCCTGCGCGCGCATGGGCGCGGCAAGGCGGTGAAGATTTTCCAGTTCATGAAGGTGCCAAGCGCCCGGTTTGGCGAGCACCGCATGTTCGAGCAGATCGGGATACCGATTGAAGGACTGGGCGACGGCTTCAGTTGGAAGAGCCAGGACCTGGAGCACAGCGCCCAGCTCGCCCGCGACGGCTGGCAGAAGGCCAAAACCGCCATCCTGGGTGGTGACTACTTCCTGGCTGTGCTGGACGAAATCACCTACCCGCTGATCTACGGCTGGCTTCCTTTGGACGACGTGCTGGACACGCTGAAGACCCGCCCCAGCCACGTCCATGTGGCCTTGACCGGGCGGCGCTGCCCGCCGGAGATCATCGCGCTGGCCGACACCGTGACCGAGATGCAGATGGTCAAGCACGCGTTCAAGGCCGGTATCCCGGCGCAGCGCGGCATTGAAGACTGAGCCCCCTTTTCATCAACCACCGTTGGAGAACCGTCCCATGACCCCGGACACGACCACCACCCAGCCTTTGCATTTCCACGCTCCCCACAAGTCTCCCGCCGCGCGCCACTCCGTGGCCCAGCGCGTGTGGACCGTCGAGGAGGTGGTGGCCCTGCTGGACCTGCCATTCGTTGATCTGATGTTCCAGGCGCAGACCGTGCACCGAGCGCACTTCGACCCGACCATGGTCGAGCTGGCGACGCTGCTGTCGGTCAAGACCGGCGGCTGCCCCGAGGACTGTGGCTACTGCCCGCAGAGCGTGCACTTTGACACCGGCGTCGAGGCCGGCAAGCTGATGGGTGTGGACGCCGTGCGCGACGCCGCCCTGCAGGCCAAGCAGGCCGGTGCCACACGCTTCTGCATGGGGGCGGCCTGGCGCGCACCCAAGGACCGCGACATCGAGGCCGTGGCCGAACTGGTCAAGGCGGTCAAGGGCACCGGGCTGGAGGCCTGCTGCACGTTGGGCATGCTGGCCGACGGCCATGCCGAAACCCTGCGCGACGCCGGGCTGGACTACTACAACCACAACCTGGACAGCGCGCCCGATTTCTACGGCGAGATCATCAGCACCCGCGACTACCAGGACCGGCTGGACACGTTGACCCGGGTGCGCAATGCCGGCGTGAGCGTGTGCTGCGGCGGCATCGTCGGCATGGGTGAGTCGCGCCTGCAACGCGCCGGCCTGATTGCCGAGCTGGCGAATCTGGCGCCGTACCCCGAGTCCGTGCCGATCAACCACCTGGTAAAAGTCGCGGGTACGCCGCTGGCCGACCAGCCCGACCTGGACCCGCTGGAATTCGTGCGCACCATCGCCGTGGCCCGCATCACCATGCCCAAGGCGCGCGTGCGCCTGTCGGCCGGGCGCCAGAGCATGGGTGACGCGGTGCAGGCCCTGTGCTTTGTGGCCGGTGCCAACTCCATCTTCTACGGCGACAAGCTGCTGACCACGCCCAATCCCCAGGGCAATACCGATCTGGACTTGCTGGCGCGCCTGGGCCTGAAGACCGGGCACCCGGTGGCGCGCGACTGATGCCACTGGTGCTGGCCCTGGCGGTGCTGGTTGCGCTGGCGGTGGACCGCTGGTGGGGCGAGCCGCCCGTGCGCTGGCACCCTGTCGTGTGGATGGGCAACTATCTGGGCTGGGCCGGTGCCTGGGTGCAGCGCCGCGCGGTGCAAGACCCAACGCAGCGTGACTTCAAGGCTTTTTGGCTGGGAGCCCTCGTGTGGTCTGCGGGTGTAGCTACGGTTTTTGTAGCAGCCTGGTGGCTGCAGGCTCTTTTGGTGCAGTGGCCCTGGTGGGTCGCGGCACTGGCCCTGGGCCTGCTGCTCAAACCGATGCTGGCCTGGTCGTTGCTCGCCAGCGAGGTGCGTGCGGTGGAGGGCGCCTTGGGTGAATCACTGGCCGCCGGGCGCGAGCGCCTGCGCTGGCTGGTCAGCCGTGACGTGACAGCGTTGAGCGAAACCCAGGTGCGCGAGAGCGCCATCGAGACCCTGGCCGAAAACCTCAACGACTCGGTCGTGGCGCCACTGTTCTGGTTTGTGCTGCTGGGCCTGCCCGGTGCGGCGCTGTTTCGCTTGGCCAACACGGCGGACGCCATGTGGGGCTACCCAGGTGTCTACCAGGGGCGCAATTGGCTCTGGGCCGGCAAATGGGCGGCTCGCGCCGACGATGTGTTGGGCTGGTTGCCGGCGCGCATCACCGCGCTGCTGCTGGTCATGGTGGTGGGCGGCCAGTCGCTGGTGCGCCTGCGCAGCGAGGCCGCACGCACCCCGTCACCCAACAGCGGCTGGCCGATGGCCGCGATGGCGCTGGGCTTGGGCGTGCGCCTGGCCAAACCGGGCGGCTATGCGCTGCACGCACAGGGACGGGCAGCGCTGGCAGCAGACACTGCCAGCGCCCTTCGTTATGCGTCAAAAGCGCTGCTAGCCCTCGTCGTTATTGTTCAGGGTGCTCTTGTTTTGATAGCGATTCCGGGCTTGACATGACACAGCACGCTGCCACGCCAACCCGCCTGCACGGTGGCCCCGACGCGTTGGGCGTGCCGCGCTTTGACTTCTCGACCAACAGCAACGCCTGTGGCCCCTGTCCGCAGGCGCTGGTTGCCGTGCAGCAGGCCGATGCCACGCGCTACCCGGACCCGCGCTATGCGGCGCTGCGCGATCAGCTGGCGGCCTTCCACGGGGTGGAGCCTGGCCGCATCCTGGTGGCGGGCAGCGCCAGTGAATGCATCTTCCGCATCACGGCCTGGGTGGCACGGCGCGGCGGCACACGCGTCTGCGTGCCGCAGCATGCCTATGGCGACTACGCCCAGGCGGCGCAGGCCTGGGGTCTGGGTCTGACCCCCACGGTGCCTGAGGCCAACCTGGTGTGGTGCTGCGAGCCGTCCAGCCCGCTGGGCGGTGCGCACAGCCCCTGGCCAGACACAGGTTCTGCAACCGTGGTGCTGGATTGCGCCTATGCGCCGCTGCGCCTGAGCGGCGAACCTTCGCTGGGCCACGCCCAACGGGATGCGCTGTGGCAGATGTTCTCCCCGAACAAGGCCCTGGGCCTGACCGGCATCCGCGCCGCCTACGCGATAGCCCCGGTAGGCGCCGAGGCGGACGTGCAGGCGCTGGACGCGCAGGCGCCGTCCTGGCCGCTGGGGGCGCATGGCGTGGCGCTGCTGCAGGCCTGGGCGCAGCCGGAGGCGCAGGGCTGGCTGGCGGAGAGCCTGCACACGCTGCGTCGCTGGAAAATCCGCCAGATCGACATGCTCGGCACATTGGGCTGGACCTGCCTGCCCAGCGACACGAATTTCTTCTGCGCCCAGCCCGCGTGGGAGCCGTGCGACAGCGGTGCCGGGGCTGCCAAACTGGGCCGGCTGCGCGCGGCGGGCATCAAGCTGCGTGACACCACGTCCTTTGGTCTGCCCGGCCATGTGCGCCTGAGCGTGCAGCCGCCGGTGGCACAGGATGCGCTGCGTCAAATGCTGCAGATGAGCAGTCGGTCACAATAGCGCCCCACCAAGGCATTCAGACAAGGTCGTGTATGAGTGACAGCATCGAGACATCCTTTTGCACCCGACTCCACGGGTGCGCGCGCGCCGTACATCCTGCCAGGGGTAACGGCTGATGGCTGCACGGTGCGTGATGGTGCTGGGCACCACCAGTGGCGCGGGCAAGAGCTGGCTGACGACGGCGCTGTGCCGCCATTACGCGCGCCAGGGGCTGAAGGTGGCGCCGTTCAAGGCGCAGAACATGAGCAACAACGCACGGGTGGTTGCTTCTGAAAACGGGCAGGGAGAAATTGGCAGTGCACAGTACTTCCAGTCTCTTGCTGCGAAGGCCATACCCGATGTCCGCATGAACCCGCTGTTGCTCAAGCCCGAGGCCGACACGCACAGCCAGGTGGTGCTGATGGGGCAGGTCAGCGAAGAACTCTCGCGCATGGCATGGCGTGGCCGCAGTGCCAGCGTCTGGCCACAAATATCGGCGGCGCTGGACGAACTGCGTGCCGAGAACGATGTGGTGGTGATCGAGGGCGCAGGCTCGCCCGCCGAGATCAACCTGCACGACAGCGACATCGTCAACATGCGGGTGGCCCTGCATTGCAATGCAGCCTGCCTTTTGGTGACGGACATTGACCGCGGCGGCGCCTTTGCCCATCTGTATGGCACCTGGGCACTGCTGCCGGAGGATGAGCGCGCGCTGATCAAGGGTTTTGTGCTGAACAAGTTTCGCGGAGACGCCAGCCTGCTCGCCCCCGCGCCGCAGATGTTGCAGGATCTGACGGGTATCCCCACGGTGGCAACCTTGCCGATGTGGTGGCAGCATGGTCTGCCGGAAGAAGATGGCGTGTTCGACGACCGCAGCGTCGCGTCAGGCCGGGTCACGAAGACGGTGGCGGTGATTGCCTATCCGCGCATCAGCAATCTGGATGAGTTCCAGCCGCTGAAGAATATTCCCGGCGTGCGCCTGCAGTGGGTGCGCAGCCCCAAGGAGCTGGCCGGTCTGGCGCCAGGCGACTGGATCATCCTGCCGGGTTCCAAGGCGACCAGTGCCGATCTGGCCTGGTTGCGTTCGCAAGGGCTGGACGCGGCAGTGGCTGCGCATGCCGGGCAGGGCGGGGCGGTGCTGGGTGTCTGTGGTGGTTTGCAGATGCTGGGTGAGGCGTTGATCGACACCCACGGCATTGATGGCAATGCGCCGGGACTGGGGCTGTTGCCGCTGGTCACGGCGTTTGCGCAGGACAAGACGGTGCGGCATACGACGGCGACTTTCTTGTCGTTGAGCGCGCGCGCCAGCGGGGCCCAGGCCGGGGGCCTCATGCTGCCAAATGCGCAGAAATCGGCCCCCGGCCCGAGCCCCGCTGGCTTGGGACTCGGTTCTTTGTCGCCGTGGGCTGCGCTCGCTGGGGTATCGGTTTCGGGCTACGAGATTCACCACGGGCAGACGGCCCAACACCCTGCCATGGCGGCTGCGGGCGATTTGGCGCACGCGGTGCTACCCGATGGCCTGGGCTGGTGCAATGGCGCCGGCAACGTGCTGGGCCTGTATCTGCACGGCCTGTTTGAAGACCCTGCGGTGCTGCACGCACTGTTTGGTGCGCGCGCACCGACGCTGGACTCCGTGTTTGACGGGCTGGCGGACTACGTTTCCCAACACTTTGAGGCCGGTGTGTTGGCCTCGCTGATCGCTTCACCGTCCTAACAACCTACCCAGAAAGTCGATGCACGCCATGTACGAGAACCTGCCCCAACTCGCCGACATCACCGATCCGCTGCTGACCCAGGCCCTGCAGCACAAGCTGGACAACAAGACCAAGCCGCGCGGATCGCTGGGGCGTCTGGAAGACCTGGCGTTGAAGCTGGGCGAGATCCTGGGCTCGGAGAATCCGGTGCTGGACCAGCCGCAGCTGGTGGTGTTTGCTGCCGACCATGGGCTGGCGTCGCGTGGCGTATCGGCTTTTCCCAGTGAGGTCACCTGGCAGATGGTGGAGAACTTTCTGGCCGGTGGCGCCGCAGTCAGTGTGCTGGCACGGCAGAACGGGCTGGCACTCACCGTGGTGGATTGTGGCGTCATGCACAACTTTTTGCAGGGCCTGCCAGCGGGCTCTACTCGACCGGGACTGCAGGTGCGCAAGAGCGCCTGGGGTGCGGGCGACTCCAGCAGGGGCCCGGCCATGACCCGCGCCGAGTGTGCGCAGGCGGTGGCACAGGGTCAGGCACTGGTGCAGGAGTTGCCGGGCAATGCACTGCTGCTGGGCGAGATGGGCATTGCCAATACCTCGGCGGCGTCGCTGTTGTTGTCGAAACTCACCGGGCTGGACATTGCCCAGTGCACTGGTGCCGGCACCGGCCTGGATGCCGAGGCCGTGGAGCGCAAGACCGCCGTGTTGCGCGAGGTGCTGGCGCGCCACGCGCGGGTCACCGACCCCCTGTGTGTGCTGGCCGCCATGGGCGGGCTGGAGATTGCCACCATGGTCGGTGCCGTGCTGCAGGCCGCGCACGAGCGCCGTGTCGTGGTGGTGGACGGTTTCATCGCCACCAGTGCCGTCATGGTGGCCCACGCGGTGCAGCCGCTGGTGCTGCAACGCTGCGTGTTTGCCCACCGCTCCGGCGAACGGGGCCACGAGTTCATGCTGCAGCACCTGGGCGTGCAGGCCCTGCTGGACCTGGGCCTGCGCCTGGGCGAAGGATCGGGCGCGGCGCTGGCCTGGCCGCTGATGCCGTCGGCCTGCGCCATCCTGCGTGAGATGGCCAGCTTTGAGTCGGCCGGGGTGTCGGAGAAGACGGGCGAGGATCACGGTGCCTTGGCTTGAGGGCGACTGGTGGGTAGCCACGTGGTGTTTTAGAAGTACAAAGGAAGAGTGAGCATGATTCAACGTTTTGATGTCGGCGCCCGCCTGTCCGAGATGGCAGTGCACAACGGCACGGTGTATCTGGCCGGACAGATTGCCGACGACGCCACGCAGGACATTGCCGGCCAGACGCGCCAGGTGCTGGCCGCGGTGGATGCGCTGCTGGCACGCGCGGGCAGTGACAAGAGCAGGATCCTGATGGCGCAGATTTATCTGGCGGACCTGGCGGACTTTGACGGCATGAACGCGGTCTGGGATGCCTGGGTGAGCGCCGGCAACGCGCCACCGCGCGCCACGGTGCAGGCGGCACTGGCCAAGCCGGGCTGGAAGATCGAAGTGGTGGTCACGGCAGCGGTGTGAGCGGCGTGATCGGGTTTTTGCGCCACTACCTGCTGGCCATCCAGTTTTTCACCCGCATCCCGGTGACCGGGCGGCTGGCCGCGTGGGTGGGCTTCAGCCCGGCGATGCTGCGCGCCAGTGCGGCGCATTTTCCCGGCGTGGGCGTGGTGGTGGGTGCCCTGGTCGTCGGTCTGACGGCGCTGCTGCTGGCCTGGCTGCCGCCCAGTCCGTTTGCGCCACTGTTGGCCGCCGTGCTGGGCACGGTGCTGAGCGTGATGGTGACCGGTGGCTTCCACGAAGACGGGCTGGCCGATGTGGCCGATGGCCTGGGTGGCAGCTACGACCGGGATCGCGCGCTGGTCATCATGAAGGATTCGCGGGTGGGCGCCTTTGGCGTGCTGGCGGTGGTGCTGGCGCTGCTGGCCAAGGTGGCGCTGCTGGCGCTGATCGGTTCCGTTAGTACGCGCGGGATGCTGCTGGGCATCTTTGCCGCCCATGTGGTGTCGCGCACCTGGCCGCTGCTGCTGATCCGGTTGATGCCGCATGTGGGTGACGCAGCGGGCTCCAAGTCCAAACCGCTGGCCGACCAGATCAGTGGTGGCAGCCTGCTGGCTGCCGGTATTTGGTGTTTTGGGGCTCTAGTCCTCGTGGTTTCTTCACAAGCTGCTATCGTTTCAGGAGCGAATGTGGGTCTCGTACTGGCCCTTGTGCAGCCCCTGATGTTGGGTATCCTGGCCTCGGCCCTGGCCTGGGCCTACATGGGGCGCCTGCTGTGGCGTCGGCTGCAGGGCTTTACCGGCGACGGGCTGGGCGCCACGCAGCAGGTCTGCGAGATCGCCTTCTACCTGGGCGTGGCCCTGGCGTTATGACGTTGTGGCTGGTGCGCCATGCCAAGCCGCTGGTGGAGCAGGGCGTCTGCTATGGGGCGCTGAATGTGGCGGCGGATGCCGCGGCCACGCACGAGGCGGCTCGCGCGCTGGCCGCGGAGTTGCCGCCCGGGATTGCCGTGTACACCTCGCCGCTACAAAGATGTGAGCAGCTCACGCAGGTTCTACGAGGGCTGAGGCCGGATTTGGCCTACATGACCGACGTCCGGCTGGCCGAAATGGATTTTGGCGCCTGGGAGGGGCAGCGCTGGGATTCGATTGCCCGCGCCGAACTCGATGCCTGGACCGACGCCTTTGCCACCTGGCGCTGCGGGGGGGGGGAGTGCGTGCGGGACTTCATGGCACGGGTTGCCGCGGCCTGGGACGATGCCCGTGCGCGGGACCAGCCGGCCGTGTGGATCACCCACGCCGGAGTGATCCGCGCCGCCGCCTTGCTGGCGCAGGGGCAGCGCCAGATCAGCCGCGCCGACCAGTGGCCGGTGGAGGCGCCGGCTTGGGGCAAATGGTGCATTGTGGTGCCCTAGGGCCATGATAGGATCGCCCCTTTTTCAGGGAGTGGGCAGCATGCGCAAACTGATCAACATCGCGCTTCTGGCTGCTGTCACCAGCCATGCGCAGGACGATCACCGGGTACACGTGATGCCGAGTGACCGGGAGCAACCCAGCTATGTGCTGGGCGAGAACCAGCAGCGTTGGCTCACCAGCCGGTACTACTGGTATTACAACCCGCAGAACCAGCCCGCCGGTCTGTCCACCGATGCGGTGGTGGGGGTGATCCAGCGCGCGGCGGCGCGCTGGAGCGGCATGTGCAATGTGGCCATCACCTACCTGGGAATAACACCCTCCCGTCCCTATATGGGCAACGATGCTTCGGCTGTTGACAGCATGAACATCATTGGCTGGGATGCACTGACTGGCGATCTGGCGGATGCCGCGGCCGTGACCCATTCCTGGGTTTCCAGCAATGCCCTGCTGGATGCCGACATCACGTTCAGCACCATCACGGACACGCCCTGGACGATTGCCTACCTGGACGGGGTCGCCACCCACGAACTGGGCCATGCCATCGGGGTGAAACATTCCAATATCCAGGCGTCGGTGATGTTTGCCAACCCTTACCACGAGGCCGACTACATGCGTGCGCTGCGGGGTGATGACGCCAGGGCCTGTGCCGCACTGTATGGAGCGGCCAGCACGGCCACGTCCGACCGCTCGTTCAACTGGGCGGAGGCGGCCTATCCGGAGTACCTGTCGCCCCGGTTCTCCGAATCCGGTTACTACATGGGCTATTACTACCGCTATTACCCCGCGACCCGCAGCTACCTGGGGTCCAAGGACGGTGTGGTGTACTACATAGGTCCGGATGAACTCATGTACAGCATGGGTACACTGAATGACTACACGACCTGGGTAAATGGCTCCGGCTATTGACTACGGCGATTGATACACACGCTTAAGCTGGAGACCACCATGCGCCCACTGATTTTGACGACGCTGTTGCTGGCCGGCACGGCCCATGCGGAGGATTACATCCATGCGATGCTGCCCGATGACCGGGAGCGACCGGCTTATGTGCTGGGGACATCGCACCAGTATTGGCCTGCGGGGCAGATCAACTGGTCCTACAACCCCAGCGGACAACCCTTTCTCCTGACCACCACGGCCATCGTTGATGTCATCAAGAAAGCTGCTGCGCGCTGGAGCGGCATGTGCAACGTCACGTTCAATTACCTGGGTACCACCACGACCGCGCCCAACCTGAATGGTGCGGCTTCCACGGTGGATCGGACCAATGTGTTCGGGTGGGACTACCTGTACAACGACCAGGCGGGTTACTCCGCCCTGACCAAGTCATGGTGGTCGGGTTCTGCGCTGATTGATACCGATGTCGTCATGAACCGCTCACAGTCGTGGACGCTGTCGGATGTGGAGGGAATCATGACGCACGAGCTGGGACACGTCATCGGCGTGGGCCACTCCAACGTCTCGGCCTCCGTGATGTTTGCCAACCCCTACCATGACGTTGGTTACATGGGCACTTTGCGGGGTGACGACGCCAATGCCTGTGCCGAACTGTATGGCGCGGCCAGTACGGCGGAGTCCAACCGGGCCATGAACTGGGCCGAGTCGGTCTACACGCGCGAGCTGAACAACGGCATCGTTTCGTCGGGTACGTATGACGGCTACTACTACCGCTATTACCTCTGGACCCGCAACTATGTGGGCACCCGCAACGGCAACGCCTATTACATGGGTTCCGACGGCACGATCCAGGACATGGGGCCTCTGAGCGGATTCATGTCGCAGGTGCGCGCCGCCGGCTATTGATCACTTCTTGGCAGCCTTTTCCTGCTCGGCGGCCATGGCCTCCAGGCGCTTGGCCATGTCCTGAAGGCTCTCCGCCACGATCTTGACTTCGCCGTCCGGCGACTTGACGGTGACTGTGGTGTCCGCCTTGCCGGGCGTTGTGGATACCTGAACATCGCCAGTGGGCGTGCTGATCTGGAAGTCCGGCGTGGCTTGTGCGCCGGGCATGCCGACCATGTGCGCGGGCATGAAGAAGGAACTCAGCATGCTGATGACCAGGCTGCCGACGATGCCGGCAATGGCTGTCACCACCAGGTAGGAGATGGATTTTTCCTGTGGGCACTTCATCAGCACCGGCAGGCCCAGGTACACCAGGTACAGTGCATACACACCACCCACCAGGGCCAGAAAACTCAGGCCCGGCATGGCGCCGAATACGCCCGCCAGCATGGCGGGGGTGCTCGCATAGACCGTGAGTTTCAGGCCATTGAGCAGGTTGGTCTGGCCACCAAAGCTGGGCGCCAGCATGCTGATCAGCCAGCCCCAGGCAAAGACCATGACCAGGGTCATGACGTATTGGCTGACCATCAGGCTCAGGCCGCTGAGGATCGGCAGGCGCACAAAGACGCCAAAACTTCCAAAGCCCAACACGCTCCAGCCAATGAAGCTGGCAACCGCCGGTATCAGGGCCAGCGTGGTCATGTAGGGCACAAAGAGTTTCTGCCAGTCGGTGGTTTCCTGCTCGACCGTGACCCAGGTTGGGCCGGGGTTGATGAGCATGGCCCGTGCGCGTGCTATCAGATCCATGACGAGACTCCCCTCAGTGAAGAAATGAACAAGCGCGCAGTCTACTGGATGGGCCGGCAGGGGATGCGATCCTTCAGCGGGCGGTTCCGCGCTGCAGCTTCTTGCGCACCAATTGGATGTTGTTGCGCAGCGCGTAGAGTTCGTCCGTGTAGGACAGTGGCACGCTGATCTTTTCGGCAAGGCGGTCCAACTCGTTGAGCTCCATGAGCAACGGGGCGGTGTCGTCCACGTCCTCGGCCCGGGCCTCCAGGTCGCGCAGCTGCGCATACCAGCGGAAGATGCGTGAGCGCACCCGAAAGGCATACAGCGGCGGCACCACGCGCGAGAGCGGCAGCAGCACCGCCAGGATGATGCCCATGGCCAGCCACATGCGTTCCACCAGATTGGCCACCCAGAACGGCAGATAACGTTGCATCAACGGCGTGCCACTCTGGATGCTGCGCTCGGCCTCCTGGGCCAGCGGCAGTTCGTTGTTGCGGATGTTGGGGAACTCTCGGGCGTGCTTGAACCAGCCGGCGCTGCCATGGATGCTGTTGCCCGCCAGCGCAAACAGTTGCAGCAGGGCGGGGTGCGTGTCGGCGCGGGACAGCAGGGTGGTGGTGGGCGCCACCAGACGCACGTTGCGCGGCGGAATGTTCGCCGCCAGGTCCACCACGCCACGCGGCAAAACGGCTGGGCTCAGGAACGAAAACCGGCGCGAATAGGCCTCGCTTTGGGCGAAGTCCATCAGCTTGATACCGGGCGTTTGCAGCAGCATCTGCACCAGGTTGGACTCGGGTGCCGAGGCGAACACGATCGCGTCCAGCTTGCCGGCCAGCAGTGCCACCGTGGCGGGGGTCTGTTCCAGTTGCGACAGTTTCAGCGCCTTGGGGGCGATGCGGTTGCTCTCCAGCAGTTTGTCCATCAGGTTGGGAATGCCGCTGCCCGGAGTACCCACGTTCACGCGCAGGCCCTGCAGCTGGGGCAGCGAGTCCAGTGTTCGGGGAGGGGTCGTGCTGGCGGGTGCCGCCGCCTCGCGGTAGAACAGCCAGACCGGCTCCAGGAACAGGCTGCCCAGGGATTCGAGTTCTGCATTGTCCAGCTCGGCCGCTTCGGCCGTGCCACCCCGCACAAAGCCCAGATCGACCTTGCCTTCGCGCAACAGGCGCAGGTTGTCGGCTGAGCCCTCGGTGGCCACCAGCTCGACCGTGATGCCGTCCTTGGCCAGGGCCTTGGCATAGCTCTGGCCGAAGGTGGCATAGGCGCTTTGTGCCGGGCCGGTGGCGAGCGTCACGTGCTTGGGCGGATTCGGGTTCAGCCACCAGTAGGCCAGAACCAGCAGCCCGACGGCCAGAAAGAGAAAGGGGCCGACCGAGACCAGCAGGTCCCGCAGCGACAACAGGGTGTAACGGATGGATTGACTCACGGTGAGGGTGTCTTGTCGGCAAAGTCACAACAGGCGCTGACGGCGCACTGCCAGCACTGGGGCTTGCGCGCCTGGCAGACGTAGCGGCCATGCAGGATTAGCCAGTGGTGGGCATCGACCAGGTAATCTGGTGGAATGCGCCTGAGCAGTTGTCGCTCCACGTCCAGCGGCGTCTTGCCGGGTGCCAGGCCCGTGCGGTTGGAGACACGGAAGATGTGCGTGTCCACCGCCATGGTGGGTTCGCCAAAGGCCACGTTCAGCACCACATTGGCCGTCTTGCGGCCCACGCCGGGCAAGGCCTCCAAGGCTTCCCGCGTGCGCGGCACCTGACCACCATGCAGGTCGACCAGCATGCGGCAGGTCTGCAGCAGGTGTTTGGCCTTGCTGTGGTACAGGCCAATGGTCTTGATGTACGACTCCAGGCCATCCAGTCCCAGGTCCAGCATGGCCTGCGGCGTGTTGGCCACCACAAACAGTTTGCGCGTGGCCTTGTTGACACCCACGTCGGTGGCCTGCGCGCTCAAGAGCACGGCGGTCAGCAGCTCGAACACACTGGTGTATTCCAGCTCCGTGACCGGCGCCGGGTTGGCGGCGCGCAGGGTGGCGAAAAAGGTCTCAATCTGGGAGGCTTGCATGGCTAGGAACGGTCAGCAAAGCCTCCATTGTCAGGCCTACGCCAGGTGGCGCAGCTCACGCAGTGCGACCGATACCGGTGCCAGGTCGGCGGCCTGCGTGCTGATGGTGCTCAGCAGACGCTGCAGACGGCCAATGGACTGGCCATGCTGGGTGCGCCAGGTCTCCACTTCGCCGTTGCGCGAGAGCTGGCCCTGGGTGATCTGGCGGGCGATGGAGTACACATCGTCGCGTGCGCTGCCACGGGCCTGCGTCTGCCACAGGGTGTCGGTGGGCAGGCGGTTGATCTGGGCGCGCCATTCGCTGAGGCCGAGTTCGGCATCAATCTGAAAGTAGGCCCGTGCCGCCTGTTCCAGTCCGGTGCCGGCGCTCTGCGCCACATCCACCAGGTCCAACGCCGGGAAGATGAATTCCAGCGCCGTCAGGTTCTGGGCCAATTCGGATTCCACCCCGGCAGCGACCAATGCATCCGTGGCCTGCTGCCAACTGGTTTGCGCGGTAGCGGGCAGCCAGTTGGACAGGTTGGCGCGCATTTCGCGGGCCGCCGGCTGGTAGCGCTGGATCAGCGTGGGCAGGTCCGTGCCCTGGGCGCGGATGCGCAGCATCCAGCGTGAGGCGCGCTGCGCAATCGCGATCAGCTTGGAGAGCAGGTCCAGCTGCAGCTTGGCGTCCACCTTGTAGTCCAGCGCATCAATCTGGTCCCACAGCGGCTCCAGGTCAAAGATCTCCCGTGCCAGCGTGAAGGCGCGGATCACGTCGGCGGTGGCCGCCCCGGACTCTGCCGAAATGAAGTTGACAAACGTGGCTCCGGTGCGGTTGAGCACTGTGTTGGTGATGAAGGTGGCGATGATCTCGCGCTTCAAGGGGTGGGCCGCAATCGCCGTGCCAAACCTTTCGGTCAGCACCTGGGGGAAATAGGCCTTCAGCGCACGGTTGAAGAATGGATCATCGGGCAGGTTGCTGGCCACCAGTTCGTCAAACACGGCCATCTTGGCGTAGGCCAGCACCACGGCGTTTTCGGGGGTGGTCAGGCCCAGCTTGCGGGCTCGGCGCTTGGCGATCTCGTCGTCGTTTGGCAGGAACTCGATGGCACGGTTCAGGCGGTTGCTGCCTTCCAGCCATTGCATCAGGCGCTGCTGGCCGTCCAGCACATACAGCGGCCGGTGGGTGGCAATGTCCAGCGCCTGGGTCTGGTAGTAGTTGTCCTGCAGCACCAGGTGGCCGACCTCGTCGGTCATGGAGGCCAGCAGGTCGTTGCGCTGCTTCAAGGTCAGGTCACCGGCTTCCACCACGCTGCCCAGCAGGATCTTGATGTTGACTTCGTGATCGGAGCAGTCCACGCCGGCCGAGTTGTCGATGGCATCCGTATAGATCAGACCACCCTTCTGCGCGTATTCGATGCGGCCGTTTTGCGTGCAACCCAGGTTGCCGCCTTCGGCTACCACCTTGCAGCGCAGCTCAGAGCCGTTGACGCGGAAGGCGTCGCTGGCCTTGTCTCCGACCTGGGCATGGGTCTCGAAGCTGGCCTTGACATAGGTGCCGATGCCGCCGTTGTACAGCAGGTCTACCGGTGCCTGCAGGATGGCCTTGAGCAGCTCGACCGGTGTCAGCTCTTCGGCGGTTATGCCAATGACGGCGCGTGCCTCGGGGCTCAGCGTGATGGACTTGGCGCTGCGCGGATAGACGCCGCCGCCCTGCGAGATCAGGCTCTTGTCGTAGTCATCCCAGCTGGAGCGGGGCAGGTTGAAGAGGCGCTGGCGCTCGGCAAACGAGCGGGCCACATCCGGCGTGGGGTCGATGAAGATGTGGCGGTGGTCAAAGGCCAGCACCAACTGGATCTGTTCGGACAGCAGCATGCCGTTGCCAAACACGTCGCCCGACATGTCACCGATGCCGGCCACGGTGAAGGGTGTTGTCTGGGTGTTGTGGCCCAGCGTGCGGAAGTGGCGTTTGACTGCCTCCCAGGCGCCGCGTGCGGTGATGCCCATCTTCTTGTGGTCGTAGCCAACCGAGCCGCCAGAGGCAAATGCATCACCCAGCCAGAAGCCGTAGTCGGCGGACACGCCGTTGGCAATGTCGGAGAAGGTGGCCGTGCCCTTGTCGGCCGCCACCACCAGGTATGGGTCGTCCACGTCGTGGCGCACCACGCTGCGGGGGGGCACAACGGTGCCCTTGACGATGTTGTCGGTGATGTCCAGCAGGCCGCAGAGGAACAGTTTGTAGCAGGCAATGCCCTCGGCCATGAAGGCTTCGCGGTCACTGGCCGGCGGTGCATTCTTCAGCACGAAGCCGCCCTTGGATCCCACCGGCACGATGACGGTGTTCTTGACCTGCTGGGCCTTGACCAGACCGAGGATTTCGGTGCGGAAGTCTTCGCGACGATCCGACCAGCGCAGGCCGCCGCGCGCCACCTTGCCACCACGCAGGTGCACGCCTTCGACCCGGGGCGAATACACCCAGATTTCAAACAGCGGCTTGGGCTCGGGCACGCCAGGCACTTCACGCGGGTTGAGCTTGAAGCTCACATAGGCCTTGGCAGCACCGTCGGCGGTGGTTTGCCACAGGTTGGTGCGCAGTGTGGCCAGCACGGTGGAGACAAACTGGCGCAGGATGCGGTCCTCGTCCAGACTGGCCACCTGTCCCAAAGCCGCGTCAATGTGCTGCTTGATCTGGTGTTGTGCTGCGGAACGGTCGCCGCTGTGCGCGGGGTCGAAACGGGCCATGAACAGTTCGACGATGGACTGCGCAATGCCGGCATTCTTGTTCAGTGCGGCCTCAATGTAGCTCTGGCTGAAGGCAAAGCCCAATTGTTTGAAGTAGCGGGTGTAGGCGCGAAGTACGGAGATGGCGCGGGCATCCAGGCGGGTGACCAGCACCAGTTTGTTCAGGTCGTCGCTCTCGACCTCACCGCGCCAGGCGGCTGCAAACAGGGCCTCAAAGCGGTCCTTGACGGTGGCCAGGTCGGTGTCCACTGGCAGTTGCAGGCCCAGGTCGTGGATCCACCGGGATTCGCCATTGCTGCCAATGCGGTAGGGGTGTTCGTCCAGCACGCGCGCGCCCATGCGCTCCAGCACCGGCAGGGAATCTGACAGCGCCACCTTGGCCGTGTTGTAGATCTTGAAACGCAGGTTGCCGGGGGCGGCGTCCAGTGGGCGGTACAGTTTGACGGCCAGTGGCGACGTGCTGGAGAGTGCAACCAGCATGTCGGTGTCCTCGGCGGCCACCTGGGCGGAAAAGTCCTCGCGGTAGGCCGTGGGGAAGGCATTGGCAAAGCGGTGCGCCAGCGCCAGGCCGGGGCCTTCGCCATGCATGCGCAGCAGTTCGGTGGTGCAATCGTCTTCCCAGCGTTGGGTCAGGCGGGCGATGCGGGCTTCCAGTGCCGACAGGCTGAGATTGGGTGCCGCATTTTCCTTGGTGCGCACCAGATAGTGGATGCGTGCCTGCGGGCTGTCGGTGAGCATGGGCGTGAACTCGATGGACTGGCCATCGAGTGCGGCCATCAGCTCGTTGCCGATGCGAATCCGCAGTTCGGTGTTGAAGCGGTCACGTGGCACAAACACCAGTGCCGAGGTGAAGCGGCCAAACGGGTCGCGGCGCAGGAACAGGCGGGTGCGCTGGCGTTCCTGCAGGCGCAGGATGCCGATGGCGTGTTCGGTCAGTGTGGCAGTGTCGATCTGGAACAGCTCGTCGCGCGGGTATACGTCCAGAATGGACTGCAGGGATTTGGCCGCGTGGCTGTCGGGAACCACACCGGCAGCCTCCAGCACGGCGGCAATGCGGCTGCGTATCTGGGGAATTTCACCGACCGGTGCGGTGTAGGCGGTGGCGGTGTACAGACCCAGAAAGCGGGATTCACCGATGACCTGGCCCGCCGCATCAAAGCGTTTGACGGCCACGTAGTCCAGCCAGGCCGGACGGTGCACGGTGGCGCGCGTCATGGCCTTGGTTACCAGTACCAGCTCGGGGGACTCCATCAGCGCCAGGGCTTCGGGGGGCAGGCGGGATTCGGCCGTGCGCGCCGGTCCCCGAAGAATGCCCAGGCCGGTTTCGGGTTTGGCAACCAGACTCACGACGTCGCCGTCGCGCTTGAGGTCGTAGTCGCGCGCGCCGAGGAAGGTGAAGTGGCGGTCTTCCAGCCAGCGCAGGAAGTCCACGCCTTCCTGGCGCCCGGTTGGAGACAGCAAGGAACTGGATGCGGCGGCGGCCATGGCCTGGGCGCGTTCCAGCATGGGTTGCCAGTCCTGCACGGCTGCGCGCACATCGCCCAGCACGCGCTGCAGTTCCTCGGCCAGCGCCTGCTGTTCGCCGCCGCTGACAATGCGGTCGCATTCGACCTGGATCAGGGACTCGACGGTGTCGTGCCGGCCCTCGGCGGATGCGGCGGCGGCACTGCTGACGGTCTGCACCTTGCCCTGCGCGTCGCGGGTGACGCTGATCAGGGGGTGCACGATCCAGTGCGCTGTGCGGTTACCGCGGTTGATGGCCATGGTGACCGAATCCACCAGAAATGGCATGTTGTCGTTGACGATCTGGACCACCGTGTGGTCGCTGACAAAGCCGTCTTCGGCCAGCGTCGGGTTGAAGACACGGACCTTGGCCGTGTTGGCCGGGCGCGGTGCGTCCAGCAGGCGCCAGTGCGCATTGGCTATGGCAAACAGGGTGACGGGCCCGCGGGCCTGTAGTTCGTCGGGGTCGGTGTTGTCGAAATAGGCTGCGACAAAATCGGTGATGCGGGGGGATGCCGGACCTGCATGTTCTTGGGTATAGGACAGCAGCTCGGCGAGCGCGGTAATGGTCATTGTTGTGCTCCGGGTTATCTTTTGGATGACGCGGATTCTAGGCTTGCGTATCGCTTCTGGACACGCCTAAATGGCCGATTCATGGGCTTATGCAAGAGTCGCATTACGCGCACGCGCTACCATTCCGGCATCACCATTCCATTCACTGACAGCCATGCCACTCCAATTTGCGACCCGACTGAACAACGTCGAGACTTCTGCGATCCGCGAACTCTTCAAGCTGCTGGGCAAGCCCGGCATCATCAGCTTTGCGGGTGGCTTCCCCGACCCCGCCATGTTCGATGTGGAGGGCATCCGTGAAGCCGTCAATGCCGCGCTGACGGAGGAGGCCGGTGCCACCCTGCAATACGGTGCAACCGAGGGCCACAACCCGCTGCGCGAGCAACTGGCCGCCTTCATGGCCAGCAAGGGTTGCCAGGACGTAGCGCCTGACAATCTGATCGTCACCACCGGCAGCCAGCAGGCGCTGGATCTGCTGGGCAAGACCATGATCAGTCCCGGCGACAAGGTCATCGTGGAAGGCCCCACGTTCCTGGCCACCATCCAGTGTTTCCGCCTGTATGGCGCCGAGCTGATCAGCGCACCGATTGACGCCAACGGCGTGCAGGTGGACAAACTCGAAGCCCTGATCGCCGAGCACAAGCCCAAGTTCGTCTATCTGATCCCCACCTTCGGCAATCCCAGTGGCGCCATGCTGAGCCTGGAGCGCCGCAGGAAGGTGCTGGAGCTGGCGGTGCAGTACCAGACTTTGATCGTCGAAGACGATCCCTATGGCGATTTGTATTTCAACGATGCACCGCCGCCGTCCCTGTTGGCTCTGAGCGCCGGTGTGCCGGGCAGTCGCGAGCTGCTGGCGCACTGCGGATCGTTGAGCAAGGTGCTGAGCCCGGGCCTGCGTGTTGGCTGGATGATTGCTCCACCCGAATTGCTGGCCAAGGCCACCATGTGCAAGCAGTTCAGTGACGCCCACACCAGTACCTTTGCCCAGGCCACTGCCGCGCAGTACCTGAAGGCCGGCCGCATGCCCGCCACGCTGGCCCATGTGCGCAAGGTTTACGCCGAACGCGCGCTGACCATGGGCCATGCGCTGCGCAAGGAACTGGGTGACGCCATCGAATTTGTGCAACCCCAGGGTGGCCTGTTCGTGTGGGCGCGCCTGACCGGCGCTGGTGGCCAGGTCAAGGACGGCGGTGAACTGGCCAAGCGTGCCATTGAAAAGGGCGTGGCCTTTGTGCCGGGAGCCCCGTTCTACGCCAAGGATCCTGATCTCTCCACGCTGCGCCTGAGCTTTGCCACGGCGCCGGTGGACAAGATTGAGGAGGGGGTGGCGCGCTTGGGCCAGGCCATATGACCTTGAATCTAAAATGCCCGGCTGTACCAATAGGGAGGGCTGCAGCAGCCCCAGAATAACCAGATATGCCGGAAACCCTCGTTCCCAAGATCAGTGTGATTGTGCGCAGCATGGATCGACCCATGCTGCGGGAAGCACTCCACTCCATTTCCAGCCAGACCTACGCCAATATTGAAGTCATCGTCGTCAATGCCCTGGGTGACTCACATCGACCTCTGGGCGGGGAGTGCGGGCGGTTTCCGCTGCGTTTGATTGACGCGGGCAAGCCCCTGCAACGCAGCGCTGCAGCCAATCTGGGGCTCGACAACGCCTCAGGTGAGTGGATCGCATTCCTGGACGACGACGACTGGCTGGCCCCTGAGCACTTTGCCACCGTGTTGGATGCACTTCAGCATAGCGCCGGGAGCCAGGCCGCCTACGCGGGCGTTGCGGTATGTGATGCGAACGGCCAAGCCATCGATGTGCCGCCGTTCAATGCGGGTTTCTCTGCCGAACGCCTGCATCTGGAAAACTACATTCCGATCCATGCCATCGTTTTTGCACGCTCACTGCTTGGCAGCACGGTGCGTTTTGATGAGGCCTTCGAAGTCTACGAAGACTGGGACTTCCTGCTGCAGTTGGTGCAGCGGACGGCGTTCATCCATGTGAATGCGGTCACTGCGTTCTATCGGGCCGGCGGCACATCTGGAGTCGGCATCAACGGGGAGACCGAAATACAGATGGCAGCCCGACACCGCTTGTTTGACAAGTGGAAAGCCCAATGGTCCGGCGCACAGCTGGACCACATTCTGCAATTTGCCCGAAGCCAGGGCACGCCCGAGAAGAAATCGTTAGCCGAAGCACAAAGCGCGTTGCACCAGGCACACCAGGCGCTGGATGAGGCCCATTCGGCCCTGGACGAGGCGCATGCCGCACGCAAACAGACCCAGTTGGTCCTCAAATCACGGGAAACCAGCCTGAACGAGATCACCGCGCGGATTCGTGAACTGGAGAACCAGTTGGCCGACAAAGAGGAAGCGGTGCAAATTGCGAAGGGTCAACTGTATGACGTGTACCAGTCCACCAGTTGGCGACTGACGTCACCCATGCGTTTCATCGTTCGTGCGAAGCAGCGCGTACTCCATGGCGTTAAGACAGTTCTGCGCAGAACGATCCAGCACGCGCTGGGCCAGACGCAGTGGCCCAAAGGGCCGCCCTTGGTCACCCAGGGCTTTGCGGGTGAGGCCATTGCTCAGCCTGGGCCCAATCCCGAAACACCGCTGGTTTCAGTGGTCATGCCGGTCTACAACGCCTGCCGCGCCAACAAACTGTTTCTCATCAAGGCGCTGGACAGCATCGCCAACCAGACCTACAAGAATGTGGAACTGGTCATTGTGGATGACGGCTCCACCGACGAAACCCACGCGGTCTGCCAAGAGTATCTGGCTGCGCACCCGGATTTGCGGGTTCAGTATTTGAGCAAGACCAATGGCGGGCAGTCGAGTGCGCGCAACTTCGGCATAAAGGCCAGCCACGGTGAATACGTGGGCTTTCTGGACCAGGACGACGAGTGGTACGAGAACAAACTGGAGAAAGTGATCCCTTGGCTGGCCAACAAGGACATCGATGTGCTCTACACCGATTCGGACAGCATCGATGGCGACGACAAGGTGACCTTCGGGTGCATCCATGGCAAATACCATTGCGGCTGGCCGCACCCCAAGTCGTCGCTGAATGACATCCTGTTCAAGGACATCTACGTGATGCCCGGCCTGATGACTATCAAGCGCAGTGCGTTCGAGGCGGTTGGCGGATTTGATGAAAAGCTGTCGGGCTATGAGGACGATGACCTGTTCCTGCGGCTCTACGAGCGTTTCAAGTTCTTCTATCTGCCCACGCCCACGCTGCGCTGGCGCATGTATGGTGACAACTACAGCTTCTCGCACCGCATGCTCACCAGCCGCATGTACTTCTGGAAGAAGCTCATCACGAATTACACCGATGAAGGCAGGGACCGCTATCGGGTGCACATGATTTCGCTGCGATTTTTCTGGCAGTTCATGGGGCAGGCCAAGATGCAGTACCAGGTGGGCAACGCCCTGTGCTGGGAGAGCTTCAAGGGAGCCAAGGAAATCCTGCCCTGCCTGCCGTGGCTGCAGCGCATGATTTTTGCCCTGGTCTTTTACTTTCCGGACAAGCGGATGCTGCCGCTGTTGGCCCGAACCCGCACTGTCATGGATTAGTAGGGCCGTTTGTCATGACCGATTGCGACACCAGTGACTTCCTCATCGTGGGCGGCGGCATTGCCGGTGCCTCGGTAGCCTACTGGCTGGCTCCTCACGGCAAGACCGTGTTACTGGAGCGCGAGTCCCAACCTGGCTACCACTCCACCGGTCGTTCGGCCGCCTTGTTCATGGCCAGCTATGGGGGGCCGCAGGTGCGCGCGTTGTCGCTGGCCAGTCTGCCGTTCTACTCCAACCCGCCCGAAGGCTTTTCCGAGCATCCGCTGATCAGCCCGCGTGGCGCGCTGATGGTGGCGGCACCGGGGCAGGAAGAGGCGCTGGAGGCGCACTGGCAGGTGCTGTTGCAGACCTCACCACAGGCGCAGCGTCTGAATACGCCAGAGGCCTGTGCCCTGGTCAGCGTGCTCAAACCCGACCAGGTGGTAGGCGCCGCACTGGAGCCCGATGCCATGGACATGGACGTGCACGCCATTCATCAGGGGTTTCTGAAGGGCATGCGCCGCCAGGGCGGTGCCGTGGCGTGCGATGCCGAGATCACTTCACTGCAGCACGACGGCACGCTGTGGCAGGTGCAAGCTGCCGATGGCCGGAGCTGGAGTGCGCGCGTGGTGGTCAACGCCGCCGGTGCCTGGGCCGATGAACTGGGGCGCCTGGCAGGTGCGCAAACCATTGGACTGCAACCCTGCCGCCGCTCGGCTTTTGTGTTTAGCCCGCCGGAAGGCGTGTCGGTGGAGCACTGGCCCATGACCTACAGCGCCGGTGAGGACTGGTACATCAAGCCCGACGCCGGCGTGCTGCTGGGTTCCCCCGCCAATGCCGACCCGGTGCCACCGCACGACGTTCAGCCGGAGGAAATGGACATCGCGCTGGCCATGCACGCCATTGGCGAGATGACCACCTTGTCGATGCGCCGCCCCTTGCGCACCTGGGCCGGGCTGCGCTCGTTCGTGGCCGATGGCGGCCTGGTCGGCGGCATGGACTCGCAGGTGCCCAACTTTGTGTGGGTGGCGGCGCAGGGCGGCTACGGCATCCAGACAGCGCCGGCCATGGGCGAGGCCTGTGCTGCACTGGCGCGCGGCTTGCCTTTGCCGGAGCATATTGCGGTGCAGGGGCTCACCGAAGACATGTTGGGCCCCCGGCGTTTGCGGGGGATCTAGCCTTGGGTGGCGCGCTTGCGCACCCGAACGGACTTGCTGTTCAACTCGCGCAGGGCATCTGCGGCAATCCAGCGGGCCGAGGGGCTGCCCTGTAGGCGGATGCGCTGCGCGCAGGCAATCGCCGCCGCGTGCAGGTTTTGGTTGCGCTTGCCGATGTTGCGCAGGGCCCAGTTCACCGCCTTCTTGACGAAATTTCGCCCATCGTCCGCCGCAGTCTCCACCAGCGCCAGCGCTTCCAGAAAGGGGGCGTCGCTGGCGGCCTTGTCGTGCACCGCCAGCGTGGCCAGCAGCGCAAAGGCGGCGCGCCGCACGAATTCGTCCTGGCGGGTGGCCCACAGGTGCACCTTGCGCCAGGCCAGTGGGGAGCGGGCAAATGCGTTCAGGCAGGTCTGGTCACACACGTCCCAGGCGGCAAAGCCCTTGACCCACTGGTCCATCTGCCGCGCGGTCAGCAGGGCGGGCTCGGCCACCATGCTGGCGACGATGCGGGCGTCGGGGATGCCGGTGTCCCACAGGGCCTGTGCCAGCGCGTGGTCGCGGCCCAGCGTGCGGGCGATGCCGCGCATGGCAGGCACCGAGAGCCCCAGGCGGCCTTCACCCACGATGCCAAAGCGCGCCATGCCGGCCAGTTGGTCGGGGCGGGCGGCCTGGTGCAGCAGGACCATGGCGTCAGGCAGTCGGCTGGACAGGGGCATGATGGTGGTATTTGCTATCAATACAGTAGCTGCTCAGTCAATTGCCACGAGGGCTAGGTGCCTATTTCATTAAAAATCATTTGGCTACTGCAGGTCTTTGACCAGGCGCTGGAATTCGGGAGAGTTGTCCAGCAGTTGACCACCGGCGCGGATCAACGATTCCACCTGCGCCGGCTCCAGCTTGAAGGTGGTGGGAACGGCCATCATCCTGTCGCGCTCGGTGCGGTCGGTCAAGTCCTGCAGGCTGGTTTCGATCAGGTAGAACTCGGGCACGCCGGCGTAGGGGCTGTCGGGCTGGGTGGCCATGTCTTTGGCCTCTTCGCGCCAGTATTGAAAGCTGGAACGCAGCCACGTCTTGGTCTCGAACGAGATGTTGTTCATCATCGCGTCCAGTACGGCCGATGCCATCTGGCGGATGCTGGGCGGCTCGCCGGTGCGGTCTATGCCCAGATCGGGCAGCACTTCGGCGCTGACCACCACGAACACCACCTTGCGCACGCCGCTCACACCCATGCGCTTGAGCAGCGGGCCAAAACCGCCGCGTGCGATGCTGGATTCCAGCGGCCCCCGCAGACCCAGGTTGTCGGACACACCGCCGTCGATCAGGTGGATCCAGGGCCGCCCTGTGGCCTCGCTGGAGTCCAGGAAGGAGTCGAAATCGGCTGCGCGGCGTTTGGCACGCAGCGACCAGGTCTGGTGCAGCGGGCCGTTGCTGGCCTGCTGCACCCAGCGCGGCTGGTGGTAGCCACAGCGCCCGCTGTGGTTCTTCAGCGCCACCGGTCCGAACAGGATGGGCACGGCGCTGGAGGCCGCGACCGCCCGGGAGATAGGCAGCGTGGACAGGTCGGTGCACAGCGGGTCGAACTGGTCCTGGGTGAACTGGAAGTCGGCACCCCGGTTCAGGTCGGTGGCATGCACCACGATCAGCGGGCGTTGTTGGCGCGCCAGCAGATCGGCATAGGTCTTACCGGCAAACAGGCGCCGCTCGACGATGGCACTGAGCAGGTCCACCCGGTCGTTGCTGGACCAGCCCAGCACCTGGGTCATGCCGTTAACCGACACATAGCGGTCCCACAGTTCGGTCTGGAAGTCCGCGTTCAGGAAGCGGTCGGGAAACTCGTGGAAGAAGTGGTCACCATGCAGGCCGTAGTAGGCCGCGGCATAGCTGCCGCCGGAGACCGAGTTGATGATGTCGATCTCGTCGAGCAGGCGCCGCTGTTTGCCGTCCCATGCGATGGTGGTGCTGCGCAGCTTGTGCAGCACGCCATAGGCCAGCGCTGCCGAGCGCGTGCCGCCACCGGAGAAGGACACCACCATGAACAGGCCATCGCTGTTGTCGGGCCCGGGTGGCAGGTTGGAGAAACGGTAGCCGTATTGGGTGTTGACCGTGTCCAGCGGCGCGGCCGGCTTGGGCGGCGGCACCAGCGAGGCGCAGCCGCCCAGCAACAGGCCCAGTCCCACGGCCAGCAGCCGTTTGCATGCCCCCCCCATCGTCAAGGCTTGCGAATGGCCCAGGTCCAATAGCGCACCAGGTCATCCAGGCCTTCGGGGCCGGATACGGTGGCAAAGGTTTGCAGGGCCTTGTCGGTCTGGCCGGCCTGGGCATAGGCCACGGCCAGACGCAGGCGGGCGTCTTCGGGCCGCTTGGGCACGCCCTTGGCGACGGCTTTTTCCATCAGCTCCAGGCCCTTGTCAAACTGCTGCATGCCAATCTGGTTCATGCCGATGTTGAACAGCGCAAAGCCGTCGGGCTTTTTCAGCGCGCTGGCGGTATCGGCGGCCAGGGTCTTGCGGTCCTGCTCCACTTCCAGGGCCAGCTTGGCGCGCAGCTTCTTGTGGGCATCGCTGCTACCCAACAGGCCGGCCGCTGCGCCCAGGTCATAGATGCGCAGTGCCTCGGCCGAGTAGGCAGCCTTCTGGGCAAAATCGATGTAATCGCTATAGTCGCTGGCTTCTTCCTGAATACCAGTGAAAAACGCCAGGCGGAACACGTCCAGCTGCAGCCGGCTGGAAAGGTCGGATCGGCTCCACAACCGGTTGATCAGGTTGCGCCAATGGTCCTTGCTGGGGTAGTACTGCACCAGCATTTCCAGCGCCTTGGTTGAGCCGGCCGTGTCTTTCAGGCTGGTACGGGCCTGCGCCAGCATCTCCAGGTGAGCCTGCTGGGGCGCGCGCTTGGCTTGTTCGGCAGCAGCAACCTCCTCGGCCAGGAGTTCACTGCCGCGCGCCAGATTGCCGGCCAGCAGGTAGGACTGGATGCGGGCATCCTTGACCGACTGCTCGGTGCCACCGGCCTGGATGTTGCGCTCCATCCAGCTCGCCGCCTCGGCGTAGTCCTTGACCCGGTAGTGGGCCACTCCAACCGCCTGCAGCAAGGGCAGCGTCTCCGCGGTGGTGAGCCAGGAGCCACTGGCGTTCCACTTCAGGATCTGCTCCAGTAGTTTGCTGGCGTTGGCCGCGTCATCTTCGGCAATGGCCACCGCCAGCCCCAGGCGGGCGGTGATGAAGCTCTCATACGGGCTCTTGTCGGCAAATGCGTTGGCGGCCTGGATCTTGTCCCTGGCAGGGCCGTACTTTTTTTCGTTCATCAGGTTTTGCGCATCCAGCAGCACGGCACGCAGTTCGGCACGGATGGCCGGCCCGGCCGGGGCCGAGGCCGCCGTTGCCGGCGCGGGAGCGGTTTGCGCGCCCGCCAGACCGGTCATCAATGCACATGCCAAGACGGCGCTCAATCGAACAGTTCGCATGGTTCGGTATTCCTTCATGTGGGTGGTGTTGTGCTGGGCCGGGGATCAGTTCTTGCCCGCTACCGGATTGCACAGAGTGCTTTGCCCCATTTGCACCACCAGGTCGCGCGATTTGTTGACCTCGGCTGCCGTGGCTACGGCGGCGATGTTGCTGGCCAGGCTGCCCACATATTTGCCAGTGGCCTCCGCCATGGACTTCAGCGCCGTGCAGCGGGTGGCCAGGTGTTTCTTGGCGATCGCCAGGTCGCCGGCGTCGCGCACTTCCGCCGCCACTACGCCCAGGGCCAGCACGCCGTCGGCGGTGACATCCACCAGCGCCACCTGGTTGGTGACCCGGTTGAGCATATCTTTGTCATTGGGCGATGCGGTGCCGGCGCGCTTGCTCAGGTCGGCCAGGCTGTTGGCCAGTCCTTCGGACAGTTTGTGGAACTCGGTGACGGACTTGCCGATGGCCGCCTTGTTTTGTGCAAATGCCGGTTGTGCCAGCAGTGCAACGGCGAGTACCGAAGAAGACAGGATGCGAATCGTGGACATAAGGTGAACCTCGTGGGTTGAACGTGGGCGAAACTGTACACCGGTTCCGGCCGGCCCTGTCCGCAGGCCGCACAATCGCAAAAACAACCCAAGGAGACCTCATGACTGAACGCAAAGTGGCCATCGTGACCGGCTCGGCCACCGGTGTCGGCGCTGCCACGGCGCTGTTGCTGGCCGGGCGCGGCTACAACCTGGTGATCAACTATTCCCGCAGCGAAGCCGAAGCTGTTGCCTCGCAGGCCGCCTGCCAGGCTGCGGGTGCCGACACGCTGCTGGTGCGTGCCGACGTGGCAGACGACGCGGCCTGCCGCGCCATGGTGCAGGCAACCGTCGATCGCTGGGGCCGGGTGGATGCCCTCGTCAACAACGCCGGCATCACCTCGTTTGCCGGTTCGTCCAATTGGGATGCGCTGGATGCCCAGACCTTCCAGCACATCCTGGGTGTCAACACGGTTGGCACCTTCCAGATGGTGCGGGCTTGCGTGCCTTTTCTGAAGGCCAGCGCTTCGGGGAGCATCGTCAACGTTTCCTCCATTGCCGGGGCGCTGGGCATCGGGTCATCCGTGCCCTATGTTGCGTCCAAGGGGGCCATCAACGCGATGACGCTGCACTTGGCACGTGCGCTGGCGCCGGAAATCCGTGTCAACGCGGTGTGTCCGGGCCTGATCACGTCGCGCTGGTTTGTGGACGGCATCGGGCAGGAGGGTTACGAGAAGGTCAAAACCATGTACGAGCAGACCACACCGCTGGCGCGCGCCTGCACCCCCGAGGATGTGGCCGAAGCGGTGGTCTGGCTGGTTGACGGCGCGCGCACGGTGACTGGCGAGCTGGTGCTGCTGGACTCGGGCATGCACCTGGGCGGCAAGGTGCCGGTTCCGGGGCGAAGTTGAGCCGGGTTGGGTCTCAAATGCGCTATCAATAAAGTAGCACTATAGTCAATGATGACGAGGGCTAATGCCCTATTTTACTCATGGTCATGGGCTGGGGCGCAGCGTCAGCCTGCTGTCGGCGTGCTGCGTAGAATGGTTCGGCGCTTCCCCAACAATCTCTCTGCCCTGGTCCGCCCGTGAACTTTGACATCCGCACCCTTTCGATCATCACGGCCGTGAGTTCGCTGGTGTTTGCCTTTGCGTCGCTCACGGTGGCGCATCTGGTGCCCAAGGAACGCCATCTGCGTGACTGGGCGCTGGGGGCGGGGGCTGCGGCGTTGAGCACCCTGCTGCTGGGCCTGCGCGGTGTCCTGCCCGATCTGATTTCCACGCCGATTGCCAACACGCTGCTGACGCTGGCCTTCATCTTCATGTACAGGGGCGCGCGCGGCATGGTGCGCCTGCCGCTGCCTGGGCGTTCCATCTGGCTGTTTGCCGTGTTTGCGTTCCTGGCGCTGACCTGGTTCACTGCGGTGCAGCCCCAGCTGTTTGCCCGCATCCTGATCATCTCACTGGTGCTTGTACCGTTGTTGTGGTTGACCGGCGTCGCGTTCTGGCGCTATGACCGGACCGAAGGGCCGAGCCCGCTGCGCATGGCCAACCGCATCACCGTGCTGGTCTACTTCTCGGGTGTGGCGCTGTTTGTGATCCGCTTGTATCCGGCTTCCCAGGCGTCCAGTGCCGCCACCTACCTCAGCTCGACCAGCGCGCTTCTGGTGGCGCCGTATTTCTGGGCCATTCTGTTCAATGTCTGGATGGCCATCATGATCACACTCACGGTGAGTGCGCGTCTGCAAACGGAGCTGGCCGAGGCCCGTGACCAGGCCGAAGCCAATAGTGTGGCCAAGAGCCAGTTCCTGGCCAATATGAGCCACGAGATCCGCACGCCGATGAACGCCATCCTGGGCATGCTCAAGCTGCTGCAGCGCACCGATCTGAGCACCCGCCAGTGGGATTACGCCAGCAAGGCCGAAGGGGCGGCCCGTTCCCTGCTGGGGCTGCTCAACGACATACTGGACTTTTCCAAGGTCGAAGCCGGCAAGATGTCGCTGGATCCACAGCCGTTTCGCCCGGAACACCTGGTGCGTGACCTTTCAGTCATTCTGTCCGCCAATGTGGGGGCAAAGAACTTGGAGCTGGTGTTCGAGCTGGACCCGGCCCTGCCTCCGGTGCTGGTGGGCGATGCCATGCGCCTGCACCAGGTGCTGCTCAACCTGGGGGGCAATGCGGTCAAGTTCACCTCCCAGGGGCGGGTGGTGATTGCCATGCGCCTGCTGGACGTGCAGGGGCCGGTGGCGCGCGTGGTATTTTCGGTGCAGGATTCCGGCATTGGCATCGCGCCGGAAAACCGGGACCATATTTTCTCCGGCTTCTCGCAGGCCGAGGCGTCTACCACGCGGCGCTTTGGCGGCACCGGCCTGGGCCTGGCCATCAGCCAGCGCCTGGTGGGCCTGATGGGGGGCGACCTGCAACTCGATAGCGTGCTGGGGCAGGGCAGTACCTTCCACTTCACCCTCGCACTGCCTCTGGCGGTTGACCTCGCGAACGCCGCCGCCGGTGCAGACGCCGCGCGGCGCCCAGTCGCTCGGGGCGTGCACCTGCAGCGCTTGAACGGCATGCGTCTGTTGCTGGTGGAGGACAACCCCATCAACCAGCAAGTGGCCCAGGAATTATTGGCTTCTGAAGGGGCTCTGGTGTCAGTGGCAGCCAACGGGCAACTGGGTGTGGATGCCGTGGCCGCCGCCCAGCCCCCGTTCGATGCGGTGCTGATGGACATCCAGATGCCGGTGCTGGACGGCTACGATGCCACCCGTCGGATTCGCCAGCGGTGGGGACCAAAGGACCTGCCGGTGATAGCCATGACCGCGAACGCGATGGCATCCGACCGTGAGGCCTGCCTGGCCGCCGGCATGAATGACCATGTGGGCAAGCCCTTCGACCTGAACCATCTGGTGGACCTGCTGTTGCGGCTGGTGCCGCACAGGGCGCCAGCGCAGCCCGACACCGGCTCTTCTGTACCCGATGCCGCATTGCCAGGTGCCGCGGATGGTGGGCCGGCCATGGTGCTGGATGTGGCGCCCGCACTGGCCCGCATGGGGGGAATGCGGTCGCTGTATGTACGTGCCGTGCGGGAGTTTGCTGCCGACTTGCCGGCACTGCAGCAGCAGTTGGGTCCGTTGCTGGCGTCGGACCCTCCCCAGGCGGCACGAAAGCTGCACACGCTCAAGGGCAGTGCGGCCATGTTGGGGGCCAATCGGCTGGCCGAAGCAGCTGCCGCGTTGGAGCAACATTGTCTGCAGATACTACCTTCCACAGATGTTGCTGCGCCACTGGCGGCGCTGCAGGGCGCTGTGGATGCCACCCGCTCGGCCCTGGCCCATGCCATGACAGAGTTGGATGCGGACGCCAGTTCCGATGTCGTTGACCCACCGGTAGCGACGGATGGGCGCGGCGTGCACGCCGCGCTGACGGGTTTGGCGGCGTTGCTGCAGGCCTCAGACCTGCAGGCCCTGCAGCACTTTGCGGAAATCCGGCCGGCCCTGGCTGCCTTGGGCGTTGAGCAGCTCAGCGAACTGGAGGCAGCCGTGCAGGCCCTGCAGTTTGATCAGGCCCATGCACTGTGCCGGACCTTGCTGCGGCAATTCGCGCCACGCCCGGCTTCGGTGTCGGAGGTTTGATTACGGCGCGTTTTTGGGCCGGTCGGCCAGCCACCCTTGCGCATAGGCACCCAGGGCAATACCGGCCAGGGCCACCAGCAATGACCAGTTGCCCGTGCCCAGACCGGCAATGGCCGGGCCTGGACACACGCCGCACACGCCCCAGCCGATGCCAAAGATCGCGGCGCCGACCAGGGTGTCGCGGTCCAGCACCGAGGGGCGGTGGGCAAAGTGGTCTCCGGCCACCGGGCGCTTCATCAACCGGGGTGCCAACTGGTAGACCACCACGGTCACGCATACGGCGCCGCCCATCACCAGCATCAGGCCAAAGTCCTGAAAGCGCAGGAAACTGAGCACCACCTCGGGCGAGACCATGGTGGAAACTGCCAGGCCAAAGCCAAACAGGGCACCGCTGACCAGCACGGCAAAGAATTGGGACAGAGACATCAACGGGCTCCCAGCAACAGAACGGCATTGGCCGTGGCAAAGCCGGTGGCCATGAAGGTCAGCACAGCCATCAGGGATGGCATCTGCAGCGAACTCAGTCCGCAGATGCCATGACCGGAGGTGCAGCCATTGGACAGGCGGGCGCCAAAACCCACCAGCACGCCGCCCACACCCAACTGCCACAACGGCACACCAGTGTTCAGACCACCCTGCGGGCCCAGAGCCCACCACCAGATGGCGGCGCCCACCACCAGTCCCGCCGCAAAGACCAGGCGCCAGGCACGCGTGTCCACAAAGCGCGCCTGTTGGAAAAAGGACAGACGCGACAGATACGACCAGGTGCTGCTGAACACGGTGCTCATGCCACCGACCCACCCGGTCATCAGGTACAGCAGGCTGACCCCGGCACCAATCAAGAGGCCCCCCAGCAGGTAGTGCTGCCAACCCAGTGGAAAAAGCGATGCGGTCATGCGGTCTCCTGTGCTCCGTGCAAAAGGGGAGAGCATAGCGCGCCGGATGCAAGGAAACTGCCAGTCCAGCGGTGGCGCGCCATGTTAAAACCGGGGCCGCATGTGCAAGCAACTGGAGTCAGCGTGAATACCATCTTCGATCAGCATCTGGACAAGAACCCGGCCAACTACGTGGCGCTATCGCCGGTGGGCTTTGTGGAGCGCAGCGCCGAGGTGTTTGGCGACCTGACCGCCGTGGTGCATGGTGCACGGCGCTACACCTGGTCTCAGACGCGGGACCGCTCGGCCCGGCTGGCTGCGGCCCTGCGCGCACTGGGCGTGCAGCGCGGCGGAACCATCAGCGTGATGCTGCCCAATACGCCGGAGATGATCGAGGCCCACTATGCGGTGCCGGCCATCAATGCAGTGCTCAACACCCTGAACACGCGGCTGGATGCCCATCTGCTGGCCTGGCAGATGAACCACTGCGAGGCCCAGGTGCTGATCACCGACCGCGAATACGCGCCGGTCATGCGCGAGGCACTGGCCCTGCTGCGCAACGAACATGGGCGTGAAGTCATCGTGATTGACGTCTGCGATACCGAATACACCGGGGCCGGGCAGACTCTTGGGAGCCTGGAATACGAGGCACTGCTGGCTGCCAACGAACCCCTGGCGCGCCTGGATGGCCCCGCCGATGAGTGGGATGCCATCGCCGTGAGCTACACCTCGGGCACCACCGGGGACCCCAAGGGCGTGGTCACCCACCACCGCGGTGCCTACCTGAACGCGGTCTGCAATGCCGCCACCTGGACCATGCCGCACTTTCCAACCTACCTGTGGACGCTGCCGCTGTTTCACTGCAACGGCTGGTGTTTTGCCTGGACCGTCGCCATGCTCGGCGGCACCCAGGTGTGCCTGCGCAAGGTGGATGCCCAGTCCATTCTGGAGGCGATGCGCACCCATGGTGTGGACCACTACTGCGCTGCACCCATCGTCCACAACCTGCTGATTGCCGCGCCGCCCGAGCAGCGCGAAGGCATCCGCCAGAAGGTACGCGGCATGGTGGCCGGCGCCGCGCCACCTGCCTCCATGATCGAGGGCATGGCCAAGCTCGGATTTGACATCACCCACGTGTATGGTTTGACCGAGGTCTATGGCCCAGCGGCGGTCGCCGTCAAGCGTCCGGCCTGGGGCGAACAGAGTTTGTCCGAGCAGACGCGCCTGAACGGCCGCCAGGGCGTGCGCTATCCGCTGCAGGAAGGCATGACCGTGATGGACGCACAGACCATGGCAGAGACCCCGGCTGACGGCGCCACCATGGGCGAGATCATGCTCCGCGGCAACATCGTCATGAAGGGGTATCTGAAGAACCCGACGGCCACTGCTGCGGCCTTTGAAGGCGGCTGGTTCCACACCGGTGACCTGGCGGTCATGGAGAGTGACCGTTACGTGAAGATCAAGGACCGCAGCAAGGACGTCATCATCTCCGGCGGCGAGAACATCAGCTCGCTGGAGGTGGAGGACGCGCTGTACCGCCACCCGGCGGTGGTGTCCTGTGCCGTGGTGGCCAAGCCCGATGACAAATGGGGCGAGACACCGGTGGCGTATGTGGAACTGCGCAACGGTGCCGAGGTGACTGCCGCCGAGCTGGTTGCGCACTGCAAGGAGCTGCTGGCGGGCTACAAGGTGCCGCGCGACATCCGCTTTGAGCCCATTCCCAAGACCTCCACCGGCAAGATCCAGAAGTTCGAGCTGCGCAGCCGCGTCAAATCGACAACCGCGTTTGAGTGAACATGGCTTCCGGCAAACAACGTGCATCGGGACTGGCCGCGCTGGGTGGACTGGTCTATTCCACCGACGCCGGCCGCATGTGCCCAACCTGCCGCCAGCCGGCCGCCCAGTGCCTGTGCAAGGCGCCGGCAGCGCCCACGGGCGACGGAGTGGTGCGGGTATCCCGTGAGACCAAGGGGCGCGGGGGCAAGGCCGTGACGGTGGTCAAGGGCGTCCTGCTGGATGCCGGCGCACTCGGCGAGCTCGGCAAACAGCTCAAGACTGCCTGCGGAACGGGCGGCACCGTCAAGGATGGTGTGATCGAGGTGCAGGGCGATCATTGCGAGCGGGTCATGCAGTTGCTCAAGGCGCAGGGGTATACGGTCAAGCGTGCCGGGGGCTGATGTCGCGGCTGACCTGCAGGTACCATGCAGCCTTAGCAGTGAGACACCATGCACCTGATTGACCGGACCGATCCACCCGCCATAGCCCTGTACTGGGACTTTGAGAACCTCCACGCCGCCCTATGCGAGACCCGTCTGGAGGGCTCTTACAGCAAGCAGGACAACCGGTTCAAGGTGCAGGACCCGCTGGTCAACATCCAGGCGATCGTCGATCTGGCCGCCTCCCTGGGGCCTGTCGCCATCAACCGGGCCTATTGCAACTGGCAGTACTTTGGCCGCTACCGCGATGCACTGCTGCACCACGCCATGGAGCTGGTCCAGCTGTTTCCACCCGGGGGTGGTGCCAAGAATGGCGCGGACATTCGCCTGTGTCTGGATGCAGCGGACGACCTGGCGCGCTTTCCCCACATTCGGACGGTCATGGTGGTGAGTGGTGACAGTGACTACATGCCGCTGGCCCAGCGCATCCGGGCAGCGGGGCGGCAGGTGGTTGGACTGGGTGCGCGCAAGACTACCAATGCACACTGGGCCGCCAGCTGCCATGCGTTCCATTACTACGAAGAGCTGGAGGCATCGCCATGATCCTGGATGCGGACGCCGTGACCCACGGCATTCAACTGGCGGTTGCGCCGGTGTTCCTGTTGACGGCAGTGTCGGGAATGATCGGCGCCATCGCCGGACGCCTGGCCCGCATCATCGACCGGGCCCGACTGGTGGAGGACCGGGCGCGTGCCTCGAATGATCCGGAGTTTCTTACGCAGGCCAATCGGGAACTGTCCGAACTGCGCCAGCGCGGCCGGCTGGCCAATGGCGGTATTGCGCTGCTGACCCTGTGCAGCTTTCTGATTGGCCTGACCATCATCGTGCTGTTCGTGGGCGAGACCACCGGCTTTCAGATCAGCCGCTGGGCGGTGGGCGGCTTCATGGGCGGGGTGGTGTGCTTTCTGTTGGCCCTGCTGTGTTTTCTGGTGGAAACCTTCATTGCCACACGCCTGCTGAACTTCCACATACCGGGCAAGTTCTAGTCAGCCCAATTGCAGGGCTTCGAATACGCGCAAGGCGGCGTACGCGTCATTGGCCGCATAGACCAGCTGGGCCTCCGTGAGCTGCGGGTGGGCCCAGTTGGAGGTGGCCGCCTTCTTGGATTTGATGAAGCGCTGGTTGAACAACACGGCCACGGCGCCCTTGACCCCCATGTCCTTGCGGTAGCCGCGCTCGCGGAAGATGGTGTTGAGTTCCAGCACATTGGCGGGCTCCACGCCCAGTTTGGCAATGATGCGCTTGCGGTCGTCACCCAGGCCGAACCCGGCCTTGGTGATGCCACGGGTCGCCAGCAACTCCGCCACCAGCGTGCGGCAGGCCATGTCGTGCAGCTGGAAGACCCAGGCGCGGTCGGCTGTGGCCAATTGGACGATGTGGGGTCCTTCGGACACCTGGTCCTTGAAGAAGGTTGGCTTGGATTCCGTATCAAAGCCCCAGACCCTGGCGGTGCTCAGCGTATCGATGGCGCGGGTGGCCTCGTCGGCCGTGGACACCAGAACAATGCGGTTCATGCCCAGGCGCTCAAACGGGGGCAGCAGGGCGATCTGTTCTTTGCTGGGCGTGGCGTGGGTGGTGTGCATGGGTGCTGAGTGTGCCGGATAACGGGCCGCATGGGGTGGCGCAGCATAATCGCGGCATGAAAAAAACATTCAAACTGGATATCGAAGGTAAAAACCGGGACCGCGTACTCGAAGCCATCAAGCACGAGGTTCGCAAATACGTAAAGCGGGAGCGGCGCCGTGAACTGCCGCAAGGCGTGGACTTCTGGGACTTTGACTGCCGCTTTGGGGCCACCGAGGAACAGGCCGTGGTGGCGCATCTGGCCACCCTCACCGGACTCATGGACGGAATTGCCAAGGAGGGCGGAAACCAGTTTTACGTGGAAATCCTGGCCTCCCACGGGCACCGCCAGCAGCGCCCCGCCGCTGAATAGGCGTCAGGCAGACCCGTTTCGGGCGGCTGCGGCGCGCAGCTTGTCCTTCTTGCTGGGGCGCTTGCCCTTGATGCCACCATTGCCGGGAGCTGCCGGGGCCTCCACCGGCGTGGCGCTCTCAGAAGGCTCAAAGCCAGCAATCTGCTCCAGTGGCAATTGCATCCCCTGGCGTTTCTCAATCAGGCGGAAGTGCGCCAGCGTATCGGCGCTGACAAAGCTCACCGCCAGCCCCGGTTCCGTGGCGCGGCCGGTGCGCCCGATGCGGTGCACGTAATCCACGGCAGAGCGGGGCAGGTCGTAGTTCACGACCACCGGCAGTTTCACGATGTCGATGCCACGCGAAGCCAGATCGGTGGTGATCACCACCTCCCACTGTTCGTTCTTGAACTCGGCCAGCACCTGCTTGCGTGCGCCCTGGCTCAGGTCACCGTGGAAGGCGGTGGCATAGACACCGGCCTTGTAGAGTTTTTCGGCCACCAGCTCGGCGGCGTATTTGGTGGCCACGAAGACCAGCACGCGCTTCCAGCCCTGGTCCTTGACCAGATGGCGCAGCAATTGGGTGCGCTGCTTGGCATCCACCAGGATGGCCCGTTGTGTGATGACACTGGCGGGCTCGTCGCTCGGCGCCAGAGCCAGATGGGCCGGGTCGCGCAGCAGGCGTTGGGCCAGTGCCTGGACGTCTGGTGGAAAAGTGGCGGAAAAGAACAGATTCTGGCGGCGTGGTGGCAGCAGGGTGAGTACTTTTGACAGTTCTTCGCTGAAGCCCAGGTCCAGCAGGCGATCGGCCTCGTCCAGCACCAGCAGGCGCACCGCCGACAACTGGATGGCGTTCTGTCCGGCCAGGTCCAGCAGTCGCCCCGGGGTGGCCACCAGCACGTCGGCCCCGCCCCGCAGGGCCATCATTTGGGGGTTGATGGATACACCGCCTGCTGCGGCCACCACCTTGGGCGGCGTGGGCAGGGTCTGGGCCAGGCTGCGCACCACTTCGGCCACCTGTGCTGCCAGCTCGCGCGTGGGCACCACGATCAGGGTGCGGATCGCCCGCGCCATTTGCTGGCTGTCGTTGTGGGGCAGTTCCTGCAAACGCTGCAGCAGGGGCAGGGCGAAGGCCGCCGTTTTGCCGGAGCCGGTCTGGGCCGTGGCCAGCAGATCGGAACCCTGCAGGATCAGGGGGATAGCCTGCGTCTGGATGGGGGTTGGGTCGGTGAATCCCAGGGCTGCGGCAGCCTGGACAAGAGAGGGCGAAAGGCCGAGGGAAAGAAAGGACATGGAGTATTGTCCACGACCCGTCAGTCTTGCAGCATGGAAATGTCGCTGAACGACTCGGGATCCGGCACTTGATCACGCAAATGCTCGACATCCAGCTTCAAAAGCTGGAGCGGCACGAAGGGCAAGTGGTCCAGCAATTGGGACGGTGGCACGACTTGGTCGGTCATGAGTGCGGCCAGGTGGACGACGGTCGCCAGCGGGGTGCCGCCATGGTGGGTCGGTTGGCCGCTGGCACGCAGCGCACTGGCAATGGTGTCGGGAAAATCCCAGCGCTGTGCGATCTCGGCGGCGAGCTGGCCTTCATCGAATCCGGTCTGTTCGCGCTCGCGCAGCCAGCGCTCGCCTGGTCCGCAGGGTTGGATTTCGATCTGGACCACGGCATCTGGCAGGCTCTGCGCGATCAGGAGTTCGCCCAAGCGCAGCATCATGCCCGACAGCCAGGCCTGCTGTTCGTCCATGCCCAGCTGGGCGGCCAGCCATCGGGAATACCCCGCGCAGACCATGCTGCTGCGCCAGAACTCCAGCCGGTTCAGACCTGGCGGAAATACGAAGGCATTGGACATGCAGATCGCCAGGGCGCGTGCGCGTATTTGCGCGGTGCCAACGACACTGACCGCGTTGTCCAGCGTGGTCACCGAGCGCGACAAACCGAAAAGGGCGCTATTGGCCATACGCAACAGGGTGGCCGTGAGCCCCGGGTCCTTGGCGATGATGGCCGTGACCGTGGCAACGTCGGCCTGGTCGTCGCTCAGGGTGCGGATCAATGCCTGCGCAACCTCCGGCATGACGGGCAGCTTGACCGATCGCAAAAAGGCAGCAATGTCTGGCATGGTTGGAAAGATGATACGCCCGCCCAGTCACTTTGGCAGGCATGAAAGCAGGCTTTTCTGGGTGAGTTCAGCGCAATGGGTTTGGGCGCGCGACAATCCGCGCATGACAACCCCAACCTTGAAAATTGACTTCGTATCCGACGTGTCCTGCCCCTGGTGCGCGATCGGGCTCGCATCCCTGCAAACCGCACTGCAGCGGGTCGGCCCTGCGGTGCAGGTGGAGCTGAGTTTTCAGCCTTTCGAGCTCAACCCGCAGATGGTGGCCGAGGGCGAAGACATCACCGAACACCTGAACCGCAAGTACGGCTCCACGCCCGTGCAGGCGGCCGCCATCCGCGAGACGATTCGCGCGCGCGGTGCCGATCTGGGCTTTGTGTTTGCGATGGACAAGCGCTCCCGCATCTACAACACCTTTGACGCCCACCGGCTGCTGCACTGGGCGCATCTGGAAGGGGCAGATCGGCAAGTGGCGTTGAAGCAGGCCCTGCTGAAGGCCTATTTCACCAACGGCGAAGACCCCAGCGACCACGCGGTGTTGTTGCGCCTGGTGGGTGAGGTCGGCCTGGACGGGGAGCGCGCCAAGGCGATACTGGCCGGCGTCGAGTTTGCCGCCGAGGTGCGTGAGCAGGAGCAGTTTTATCTGCGGCAGGGCATCAACTCGGTGCCGGCGGTGGTGATCAACAATCGCCACCTGATTTCGGGCGGACAGCCGCCCGAGGTGTTTGAGCAGGCCCTGCGCCAGATCGCCGCGCAGGAAATCGCCTAAGGGGACTGCTTTAGCGGCTTACTGGCAGCCGCAGCCACCGTGGCCGCCACCACCGCAGCCGCCGGACTTGGGTTTCTGGGCTGACTCGAAAACCGGGAACAGCACATTGTTTTCCAGGTGGATGTGGTTCATCAGGTCATCGTTCAGCTGGGCAATGCCGGTGTACAGTGCGCGCCAGGTGTTGCAGGCGCCCACGGGGGGCGTGGCATCGTTGGTCAGCGCGTTCAATCGGTCCAGCGCCTCGCCGTGGCTGATGTGCTCGGAGCGCATCATGCCAATCGGCTGGCCGACGAAGGGATGACCGCCAGTGCGCAGCATGGGGAACAGGATTTCTTCCTCTTTCAGCATGTGCTGCAGCAGTTCCTGCTGCATGGTTTCCAGCAGATCGGCCAGACCGGCGGGCACGATCGGGTTGGCCTGGTGCACGGATTCCACGCGGCGCGCCATGCGGATCAGCTCGGGCAACTGGGCGCGGTGCACTTCGTGGTAGCGCGCCAGGATGTGGTCGATCAGGGAGTCCACCGTCATTTCGTCCGGCAACTCGTCGGTGTGTTCCAGCGCGGCCAGTTGTCCCAGCACGTCGGCCAGGTCCAGGTTCTTGTCCTGGGCCGCTTGGCGCAGGCTCATGTGGCCGTTGCAGCAGAAGTCCAGTTTCAGTTGCCGAAATACCGCCGTGGCGCCTGGCAGCTCCACGGCAATGCTTCCCAGGGGTTGATCGGCAAGCTCAGAGGTGGAGGATGCAAACTGCTGTCTGGCGCTCATGCTGGTTTCCTTAAAGGTTCATTCAAAGTGCCTATTTTATAGCAAAGGTGTACTTGGCGTGAATCTTTTGGTGGAATCCGCCCGCCGTGGGGTGCGTGGCGGGGAGCCGTCTCAGACCGGGCGCAGCACTTCCAGCAGCCGGTCCAGGCCGCCGGATTCGATGGACACCATGGCCTGCTCGCGGACCTTGGGCTTGGCATGGTAGGCCACCGACAGGCCGGCCACACCCATCATCGGCAGGTCGTTGGCACCGTCACCCATGGCAATGCACTGGGAGGGCTGCAGGCCCAGCAGGGTCGAGACCTCGAGCAGGGTGCGGCGCTTTTCGGCGCCGTCGCAGATGTCGCCCCAGGGCTGGTCCACCATGCGCCCAGTGAGGGTGCCACAGGTCGGGCCGCTTTCCACTTCCAGCACGTTGGAGCGGGCAAAGTCGATGCCCAACCGCTCGCGGATGCGGTCGGTGAAGAAGGTGAAGCCGCCGGACACCAGCAGCACCTTCAGGCCAGCCTTCTTGCAGGCGGCGACCAACTCGGCGGCACCCGGGTTGAGCTGCAGGCGGTAGGTGTAGACCTCTTCCAAGTGGGCCACGGTCACACCCTTGAGCAGGGCCACGCGCTGGCGCAGGCTTTCCTTGTAATCGGTGATCTCGCCGCGCATGGCGGCTTCGGTAATGGCGGCGACCTCGGCCTTGCGCCCGGCGGCGTCGGCAATCTCGTCTACGCACTCGATGTTGATCAGTGTGGAGTCCATGTCAAAGGCAATCAGCTTGAAATCGGACAGTTTCTGGCCAGTTTGGTAGTTGCGAAGGACCAGGCCGGGGGCGATTTCAAGGGCTTGCATGGAAATTATTGCTATCAAATGTGTAGCTACTTGTTCAGTATCTACGAGGGCTAGTGGCTGATTTTGCTCGCAACGATCTGGCGCGAGCGATGGGAGGGTAGTTTAATCGCTCGGCCCTGGCACCCGCACGGGCCGGCGCGTGGCATGCCTGCTACAGGGGCACGGGATTCGTTTGATGCAGATCAAAACCATGTTATCGGCGCGGCTGACCCTAGATACGACTTGGAGAGTGCCGTGGTACACCGTCGCGTGGATGTGACCCGGCCGCAGAGCCGTGCCATGCATTCGGCCCTGACCCCGCCCATGTTTGATTGAGCTTTTGTAATTTCTTGGAGAGGAAGATATGAGCAGCGAAACAACCATTCTTTGGACGCAGGATCTGAACACCGGGATCGATGTGCTGGACAACCAGCACAAGCGGATCGTGGATTACATCAACCAGCTGGGGTCCGCCATCAAGCTGCGCGACCGCGGGGCGGTGGGGGCGGTGCTCAATGAACTGGTGGACTACACCATCTCCCACTTTGCCTTTGAGGAAAGCCTGCAGGAAGAAGCTGGCTACCAGTACGCCAAGCCCCACAAGGCCGTGCACGAGGTGTTCATCAAGCGGGTGGCCAAGTTCCAGGAGAAACATGACTCCGGCGAAGACGTGGCGGCCCAGCTCCACGCCATGCTCAGCACCTGGCTGATCCACCACATCAAGCGCGACGACATGGCCTATGTCAAAGAGGTCAACGCCAGCATCAACCGCATCGTGGAGAACAAGAAGGAAGGCAACTGGTTGAGCCGTTCCCTGGGGCGTTTCTTCAAGTGATTGGGCGGCGCATCACAATCCCATCTTCCGGCTCCTCCCCCTGGGGATGGAAAAAGCCATCCAGGCGGGCGATTTCCGCAAAACCTGCATCCGCATAGATGCGCCGGGCCGGCGCCCAGTTTGCGTTGACCAGCAACAGCACGGACGCCACGCCGGGAAATGCCTGCGCCACATGGGCCATGCAACCGCGCAGCAGCAGCCCACCCAGCCCCTGGCCGCGCACCGAAGGTGCAAGGGTCATGGAACTGATGTACAGCTCGGTGCCTCGCACCGGATCGTGGCGCTCACGGATGTCGTGGCCGAGCGTGAAGTGCGCCGCATCGGGCTTTGGTGTGGCGCGCCAGATTTCGGAGAAGACGCAACCGACGCAGTCCGACCCCCGCCAGGCCATCAGCGCCCCCTGTGGAAAGGTGGCGATGCGCTGAGCGTAGGCGCTGCGCTGTTCCTGGTGACCTGCCGCAAAGCCCTGCCGCTCCAGGTCCATGATGTGGTCGAGGTCGGCGGAGGTGGCTTCAACCAGTTGAAGGGCGTTGTTTGTGGGAACAGGCATCTACGGATGGTAGTCAATTGACTGCGCTGGATGGTTTCAATTCAGCGCCCGGTCCAGACGCATTGCCGACATCTAGATTTCCAGATGCCGGTCTTTCAAATCACCTGATTTGCGGCTTCAACGTTTGAGTTAGCCGGCTCTGCTAGGGCGACTGCTAAGTTGGGATGCAGGTGCAGCAAGGCCGAGCGGGGTGTACAGGTAGCTGACAATCAACGCGGGAACGCCGCGGCTTGCAATCTCGAGAAGCCTCGTTTCTTCTGGTGACGCAAGAAACGACGAGGTTAGGTGAGCGAGCCCTTTGTTTGCAATGCGGAACACGGAGAGAAGAGCCTGCTCTGCCTCTGCTTCACCACCGGGGTAGTGCGATAGTGCCTGAGCCGGCGAAACATGGGCGAGCGGACCAGTTGCACTTGCAAAGTGCTCGATGCCGATATCGTCTGGCCAACGCGGGCGAGTTAGGTTCTGCAATCGGCCGGCTTTACTCATGCTGAGGCCAAGAAACTCCAAAAGTGCTCTGCAGTGAATGACACCGGCCTCAATCGCAGGATTGGCAAAAGCATTCGAGTTGCCTTCGACGGTGAGTTCGTCGTTGATGAATATCTTCATTGGCTGGGCACCCTCCCAGCTTGTTCGTAGACGGAGAGCGACGTTGAGCGCTTCAATGGCGCCTAGGCTGTGCGGAATGAAACGGTCGAGGACGTCTTGATTGTTCATTGAGCCGGCTAACTATTGATATATCCCGCAGTTTTGCGGGATAACACCTGCGCCAGTCGGATAACGTGGCAGCAAGATTCCGAGATTAGTCATTCAAATCAAGTACTTGAGCCTGAAGATTCGCTAAATGTACAGGTATATTGAAAACGACAAAGTCGCCGATCCGATCTGTGCAGTTTGATGAGCTTTCCAACGAAGTGGAGCACAAAGCTGGATGACCGGTTTCGCCCCAATACAGTCCTCTCCACCACACCCCAGAAAGCTAACCAACCGCAGACTTGCCGCTCAACGGTGACCATGCCCCGGCTACTTCGAAGCGGCCGGAGTCGCCACAGGCTCCACCACCGGCTGCCCCAGATTGCGCAGAATATCCCGCACCATCTGCGCTCGATCCTTGGTTTCCGGCAGTTCACGCTCGATGCGCAGCTTCTCATTCCCCGCCAGCTTGATGTGCTTGTTCTTCTGGATCATCTGGATGATCTTCATCGGGTCAATCGGCGGATTTTTCTGGAACGTGATGGTGATCACGCCCGGCGCCGCATCCACCTTGACCACGCCATAGGGCTTGGCCAGCACGCGCAGGCGGTGTACGTCGATAAGGGTTTGCGCCTGGGCCGGCAGCTTGCCGAAGCGGTCCACGATTTCTTCCAGCAGGGTGTCCACCTGATCCGTGGTCTTGGCAGTAGCCAGTTTTTTGTAGAACGACAGGCGCAGGTGCACATCGCCGCAGTAGTCGTCTGGCAGCAGGGCGGGGGCGTGCAGGTTGATGTCGGTGGTGACATTCAGCGGGCTCAGCAGGTCGGGTTCCTTGCCTTCCTTCAGGCAGCGCACTGCTTCAGACAACATCTCGTTGTAGAGCTGAAAACCGACTTCCAGCATGTTGCCGCTCTGGTTTTCGCCCAGCACCTCGCCGGCGCCGCGAATCTCCAGATCGTGCATGGCCAGGTAGAAGCCGCTGCCCAGTTCTTCCATTTGCTGGATGGCGTCCAGGCGCTGTTGTGCCTGCTTGGTCAGTCCCTCGATGTCAGGCACCATCAGATACGCATAGGCCTGGTGGTGGCTGCGGCCCACGCGGCCGCGCAGCTGGTGCAGCTGGGCCAGGCCGAACTTGTCGGCGCGGCTCATCACAATCGTGTTGGCTGTCGGCACGTCGATGCCGGTCTCGATGATGGTGGAGCACAGTAGCAGGTTGTAGCGCTGGGCGATGAAGTCGCGCATCACGCGCTCCAGCTCGCGCTCGGGCATCTGGCCGTGGGCGACCGCAATGCGGGCCTCGGGCAGCAGTTCTTCCAGCTTGGCGCGGCGGTTCTCTATCGTTTCCACCTCGTTGTGCAGGAAATAGACCTGGCCGCCGCGTTTCAACTCGCGCAGTACGGCCTCGCGGATCACGCCATTGCCCTCGGTGCGGACAAAGGTCTTGATGGCCAGACGGCGCTGCGGCGCGGTGGCAATCACGCTCAGGTCGCGCAGGCCTTCCAGTGCCATGCCCATGGTGCGGGGGATGGGCGTGGCGGTCAGCGTCAGCACATCGACCTCGGCGCGCAGGGCCTTCATCTGCTCCTTGTGGCGCACGCCAAAACGGTGCTCCTCGTCGATGATGAGCAGGCCCAGGTTCTTGAAATGGGTATCCTGCGACAGCAACTTGTGCGTGCCGACGACGATGTCCACCGTGCCATCGGCCACGCCCTTGAGCGCGGCATTGATCTCCTTGGTGGAGCGAAAGCGGCTCATCTCCGCCACCTTGACCGGCCACTTGGCGAAGCGGTCGGAGATGGTCTGGAAATGCTGTTCGGCCAGTAGCGTGGTCGGCGCCAAAATCGCGACCTGTTTGCCGCCGGTAACGGCGATGAAGGCGGCGCGCAAGGCCACCTCGGTCTTGCCAAAGCCTACATCGCCGCAAACCAGGCGGTCCATCGGTCGGGGGCTGACCATGTCCTGGATCACGCAGTGGATGGCAGCCTTCTGGTCGGCGGTTTCCTCAAAACCAAAGTCGTTGGCGAAGGTTTCGTAGTCGTTGGCCGAGTAGCGGAAGGCATGACCCTCGCGCGCGGCGCGGCGGGCGTAGATATTGAGCAGCTCGGCGGCGGAGTCGCGCACCTGCTCGGCGGCGCGGCGCTTGGCCTTTTCCCACTGTCCGCTGCCCAGCTTGTGCAGCGGGGCCTCGTCGGCGCTCACCCCCGTGTAGCGGCTGATCAGCTGCAACTGGCTCACTGGCACGTAGAGCACGGCCTTGTCGGCGTATTCCAGGTGCAGGAATTCCTGCATCTCGGGCTCGCCATTGGGCATCTTGTTGCCCAGGTCCAGGTGGATCAGCCCACGGTAGCGGCCAATGCCGTGCTGGCTGTGCACCACCGGGTCGCCGACATTCAGCTCGCTCAGGTCCTTGATCAGAGCCTCAACGTCACTGACCTGTTCCTGCTTCTTGCGCCGGCGCGCGGTGGGGGCGCTGGCGAACAACTCGGTTTCGGTGACGAAATCGATGCCCTGTTCCAGCCAGCTGAAGCCGATGCTCAACGCAGCGGTGGCAATGCCGAACTTTTCGTCACTGGTCTGGAATTCCAGCAGCGAGTCAAAGGCCGGCGGGTTGACGCCGTTGGCACGCAGAAAGTCCAGCAGGCTTTCGCGGCGTCCATCGCTCTCGGCCAGCACCAGGATGCGGTGCTGCGTGTTGCGGGCGTGCGCCTTCAGACGGGCCAGGGGGTCTTCGCTGCCGCGCTCGGCGGCCATAGCGGGCAGGGTCTCCAGCTCAACATACGGTGAGCCAGGTGATTCAGTGCCAGATTGGCCTTCAGCCCTCGTCAATGTTGGGCTGGCAGCTCCTGATTTAATAGCAAGTTGGGCGTAGGCATTGGCCCGTGCATAAAACTGCTCAGAGCCTAAGAACAGCGCTTCGGGCGGCAGCACAGGACGCTCGGGGTCGCCTTGCACCAGACGGTAGCGGTCCTTGGTGTCCTGCCAGAAGCGTTGGAATGCCGGTTCCAGGTCACCGTGCAGAACCACGGTGGCGTCGGGTCCCACGTAGTCGAACACTGTGGCGGTTTCTTCAAAGAACAGCGGCAGGTAGTACTCGATACCCGCCGTAGCCACGCCGGTGCCCATGTCCTTGTAAATGCGGCTCTTGGTCGGGTCGCCCTCCAGCAGCTCGCGCCAGCGGCTGCGAAAGCGCGCGCGCGCGTCGTCGTCCATCGGGAACTCGCGCCCGGGCAGCAGGCGCACTTCGGGCACCGGGTACAGGCTGCGCTGGCTGTCGGGGTCGAAGGTGCGGATGCTGTCGATCTCGTCGTCAAACAGGTCCACGCGATACGGCACCAGAGAGCCCATGGGGAACAGGTCGATCAGGCCGCCGCGCACTGCGTATTCGCCGGGGCTCACCACCTGGGTCACATGGCTGTAGCCGGCCAGCGTGAGCTGGGCCTTGAGCCGGGCCTCGTCGAGCTTTTGCTTGACCTTGAACTCGAAGGTGTAGCCGGCCAGGAAGCTGGGTGGCGCCAGGCGGTACAGCGCTGTGGTGGCGGGCACGATGACCACATCCGCTCCGGTGTCCTTGTCGCGCTGGCTGATGCGCCACAGCGTGGCCAGCCGCTCGCTGATCAGGTCTTGATGCGGCGAGAAGGTGTCGTAGGGCAGGGTTTCCCAGTCGGGGAACAGCGCGCAGCGCAGCGTGGGGGCAAAGAAGGCGATCTCGTCCAGCAGGCGCTGGGCGTCGTTGGCATCGGCCGTGACCACGGTCATGGGCTTGCCGGCGGCCTTTTCGCGCTCGCCCAGGCGGGCCAGCAGCATCGCGTCGGCAGAGCCGGCGGGGCGGGGCAGGGTGAAGCGTTTGCCTACGGCAAGTTTGGGGAGTTCCATTGGATGCTACAAATGCAAAAACCCCACGCCAAGGGAGGTGTGGGGTGTTAATCAAATCACTGGGCACAATTTTAGCGTTGCCTGCCATGCGCCAGCGGTCAGCCGGGCCGAGTGGGTTTAACATGGGGCAGGCCAGCTGAACAGATGCAAACTGCGTGGACCCTCTTGTGAACAACTCCCATCCGGTTGACCCCGCGACGCTGATGCCCGAGCCAGGCGCAGCGGGATGGCAACCGTTGTTGCGATTCATCCTGCCACCCGCGGTGATTGCCGGTTTGTGCATTGCGGCTGGGCAGGTGCATTACCTGTTGTTCCACACGCTGGCGGAGTTCTTTTCCATCATCATTGCCGGCACTGCGCTGGTGGTGGCAACCACGTCGTTTCGCTTCACACGCAACCACTTTGCCGTCTATGTGGCCGTGGTCATTGGCTGGTGTGCGGCGCTTGATCTGATTCATACGCTGACCTACAAGGGCATGCACCTTGCCGGCGTGGACGATGCAAATGTCCCCACCCAGTTCTGGGTGGCTGCCCGGTTCATCCAGGCATTGGCACTGTTGGTGTCCCCGCTGTTTCTACGCCGCCGGGTGGCCATCAGTTATCTGCATGCCGGTTTTGCCGGGTTGGCGCTGGCGGTGTCCCTGTGGATTTTTGGGGGCGGTTTTCCAGCGGCTTTCGTTGAGGGGCAGGGGCTGACACCCTTCAAGATTTACTCCGAGTACGTGATCATCGCCCTGCTGGCGGCCAGTTGTGTTTTGCTGTGGCAGCAAAGGGGGCTGATGCCCCGTCGTCTCTTTGTGAGCATGATGCTGGCGCTCCTGGCCATGATGGGCTCCGAAATGGCCTTTACCCAATACATCAGCGTGTATGGTGCAGCCAATCAAACGGGCCACGTGCTCAAGATATTTGCGTATTGGTTTGTGTACCAGGCATTGGTGCAGAGCACGCTGCGCGAACCGTTTGACATGCTTTCCCGCAGTGCCAGCACCTACGACGCCGTGCCGGACCCGGCGTTTCTGATTCGTCAGGACGGGCTGATCCTGCAGGCGAACCAGGCTGCCGCCCGGTATGTGGGCGTGGCCGCGCAGGACCTGATCGGACGGCCGGTGCATGCCTTGTTTCATGCGCCGGGCGTGGCGCAGCAGGATTGTCCGGTTTGTTCGCGCCTGGGAGACCCTGGAGGCCTTGGCGAAACCTTTACGGTCGAAATCCAGCGGGGAGCGGCGTTGGGCAGCGTGGAGTGCACGGTGGCGCCATTTTTTGTCGGTGGCGGTGAGCACAGCTATGTGCAGGTGGTCCGCGACATCACCGAGCGCAAGCGCCTGGTGGCCGAGCGCGAGCAACTGGTGCACAACCTGGGCGAACGGGTCAAGGAATTGCGCTGTCTGTATTCCTTGTCGAACCTGATCAACCAGAAGGGGCAGGATATTCCCGGCCTGTTGTCCGGTACAGCGAGTCTGCTGCCCTCCGCATTTCTGTTGCCACAGGCTGCGCTGGCCTTGATTGAGAGCCCATGGGGGGAGTTTGGCGCCAAGGTCACCCAGCGCGAAGCGCGGTGTCTGAGCCAGGAGATGTTCATTCAGGGCAGATCAGTAGGTTTCTTGCATGTGTGGTACCCGGATGACGTGCAGTTTGACGGCGACCCATTTTTGCCGGAAGAGCGTGAACTGATCGCCACCGTGGCCCAGCGGGTGGAAGAGGCCATTGAGCGGATACAGGCACGGGCCCAGGTGCAGCAACTGACGTACCTGTACGAGACGCTTAGCTCCACCAATCGGGCTATTGTGCGCAGTACCAACCCGGAGGAGTTGCTGCAAACGGTGTTGCAAGTGCTGATTCGCAACCAGGCGTTTCCACTGCTGTTCATTGCCAGAACGGACGACGGGTGCATGCCCCTCTCGGTGGTGCATGCACACGGAATCGACCCCCAACAGTTGCCGGCCCTTAGGGCGATTCTGGCGAGCCCCCAAAGTGCCTTCGGTCGGGCATTTGGCTCGCTCATGAAGCGACAAGTCCTTTCCATTCCGTTGCCCACACGTGACCGGGCCGATGCGTGGGAACGGTATTTGCTGGATGGGGGCGTTCGTGAGCGCGCCATTCTGCCGGTGGTGCGCGAAGGGCGGATTTGGGGCGTGATTGGGCTGTATGTGAAAGGTCCGGCATCCTTTGACGACGCCCAGTTGAACTTGCTCAATGAGATGGCCGAGGACCTGGCCTTTTCTCTCAATGGCATGGCGGCGGCCGAACGGCGGGAATTGGCGGAGCAACGTGCGGATGCTTCGGAGTTTCGGTTCAGGGAGGTGTTCGATGCGTCTCCCGCGCCCATGCAGATAGAGTCCCTGTCCACCCGCACCATGCGCTCCATCAACCGCGCCTTCCAACATTGGCTGGGGTATGACCCGCAAGACATCGTGACCGAAGATGACTGGTTCGACAATGCCTACGCTGACCCGGCGGTGCGACTGCAATTGCGTGAGCAATGGCCCGCCTTTGTCGCAGCGGCCAAGGCATCGCGTGAGCAGGTCTATTCGCCGGAGTTGCATCTGCGCGCCAAGGATGGCAGTGAACGCATTGCAGTTGGAACCATGACTGTTGTCGGTGATGACGCCGTGATTGCCTGGTCTGATTTGACGGAGATACGCCGCAATGAACAGGCCCTGCGCGACAGCGAGCAGCATTTCCGCAGCATGATCGAGCAGACTGTGACCGGCATCTATGTGCGCCGGGGCGATCGCCTGGTCTATGTCAATCCCGCGTTTTGCGAAATGATTGGATGGTCGCGTGAGGAGCTGATGGGCCGGGATGTGTGGACGCTGTCCACCAAGGACCCGGATGCCGATCAGCGTGTTCGTGACGCGCGGGCCATGCTCCAGTCCGGGCAGCGCAGTGTGCGTTACAACATTCCCCTGTTGTGCAAGAACGGTCAGATCCGTGAACTGGCATTGCATGCATCGTCGATTCAATGGGATTCCGAGCCTGCGACCATCGTGATGGCCGAAGACATTACCGAGCGCAAACGTGCCGAGGACAAGATCGCCGACTACCTGGCACAGCTGCAAGCCTCAATGCGGGGCACACTGCAGGCGGTGTCCAACATGGTTGAACTGCGCGACCCCTACACCGCCGGCCACCAGCGGCGGGTGGGTGAGATTGCCGGTGCCATTGCAGCGGAATTGGGATGGTCGGCACAGCGTTGTCAGGAGATTGAGCTGATTGGCCTGGTGCATGACCTGGGCAAGATCTCGGTTCCGGCGGAAATTCTGTCCAAGCCAGGGCGATTGGCTGCGGTGGAAATGCAAATGGTGCGGGGCCACGCGGAAGCCGGGTATGCCATTCTGAAGGACGTGCCATTCACCTTTCCGGTGGCAGAAGTCATTCGCCAGCACCACGAGCGTCTGGACGGCAGTGGGTATCCGCAGGGGCTCAAAGGCGAACAGATCTTGCCAGAGGCACGGGTCCTGGCGGTGGCCGACGTGCTGGAGTCCATGTCCGCGCACCGCCCCTACCGCGCAGCGCTGGGCGTGGATGCTGCGCTGGCGGAGCTGGAGCAGGGACGTGATCGACTCTATGCCGGCGATGTGCTGGATGCCGTTTTTCGGTTGTTGCGTGACAAGGCCTACCAGTTGCCCAAATAGCGGGGCTTTAGACTCTGGCCCGTTTCCTTGTTCTTTGCCCTGAGCGTTTCCTGTATGTCCGAACCCGTCGCCATCACTCCCGCACCGTCCCGCATCTGGGCGCTCATTCCCTGCGCCGGTACCGGTTCGCGCGCCGGGGCCGATGGTCCCAAGCAGTACCAGCCTGTAGCGGGCCAGCCCATGGTGCTGCACACGCTGGCGGCCTTCGCCGCGGTGCCGCGGATGGCCGGTGTGCTGGTGGTTGTGTCATCGGGGGATACCTTCTTTGATGACCAGGATGCTACGTTTTTAATAGCTACTTGCGGAGGTTCCACGAGGGCTGGCAGTGTTTTCAATGGCTTGGGTGCCTTGCTGGAGCGCGGTGCGGCGGCGACCGACTGGGTGCTGGTGCACGATGCCGCCCGCTGCCTGATCACGCCCGGGCAGATCAACGCATTGATTGACGCCTGTGAGCAGGATGCCGTGGGGGGCTTGCTGGCGCTCAAGCTGCCGGACACGCTCAAGCGCGAGGTTGACGGGCGCGTCGCCCAGACGGTGGAGCGCTCGGACAAATGGCTGGCGCAGACGCCGCAGATGTTTCGCATCGGTGATCTGCAAGCTGCGTTGCAGGCCGCTGGCGATGCGGTCACCGATGAATCCAGCGCCATGGAGTTCCTGGGCAAGGCCCCGCTGCTGGTCGAAGGCAGTGCACAGAACTTCAAGGTGACTTACCCGCAGGACTTTGCACTGGCCCAGGCCGTGCTGCTGGCGCGGGGTGAGCGCCCCGCCGGCGACTGAGAAACCGCTTTAGGCGGCCAGTTGCTGGAACGCCACCTCGGCCGGGTCAAAGAACAGGCAGGCGCGTTCGTAGCGCTGGATGTCTTCCACCGGGTATTTGATCGCGCCGTCGACCTTGACGTAGCGTGGGCCTGCTCCGACCGCACTGGCCAGGCTGATGGAGGCTTCCGAGCGACCCCAGCGTTTTGCCAGCTCCTGCTGGGACAGCAGCGTGTGCATCTGTGAATCCATGGTGACCTCCTGATTCCGAAACCGTGACGTGTGCAGGCTGTATCGGCATCCGGCTGGGAAAGTGGAGCGGCAATCCACAAATGCAGGGCTTTCACCCGCCATTTCCGGGTTTAAGGTTTGGCGCAGGGGCACACGTCGTTGCCCTTGTCGAAGACGATGCGCCAGGTGTCGGGTGCCTCGCGGCGCCAGATCGAGGTGAAAGTGGCCACCAGGTTGCCGGCAGGGTCACGCACGGGGCCGGAGCTCAGTGCCAGATCGCCGGAGTCCAATACCTCGACGTCCTTGGGCTCCCACGAGAACGGTGCCTTGGCCGCCGTATAGAACTTGGCCCAGTGGTCAGCCACCGCCTGTTTGCCGCGCAACGGCGTTGGCCCAGAGAAAAACACCGCCTCGGTGGACAAAAACCGGGCGAAAGCGGCATGGTCGCGGTCAGCCATGGTTTTGGCAAACGCGCGTTCGGTCGCCATCACCTGTTCGCGCATATCGATAGGTGCCTGCTGTGCGGGTGTCACGGCGCAACCGGTGACACAGAGACTTAACAGCAGGGCGGCTTGGGTGTGCGGGGCAGGTTCCATCGATGTGCAGGCAAAGTTCAAGCCAAGGCTTATAGCGCAGGTATTCCCCTTGCGCCATAGGGGTTTGCAGGATGCAGTTTCAAGCGGGGCGCAAGCCGTGTGTAAGGGCGCACGGTGAGACTCCTCCCGTTCTAGCGATACCCTGCAAACTGGTCAGATGTCAATTGGTGGCACAATCCGGTTTGTTACTAGGCCCTTCCCACGCCACAGTCGCATCCGCCAAACGGTTCAGCCGTGCCGCGGAAGGTTAATTTAAATCAGCTTTAACCAGCTAATGTTTCCTTCAGGGAAACGGAGGTCAGCGGAATATGAGTGAAACCACGTCGCAGAAGACGAGCCCAGCGTCGGTCTATCAGGCCTACGCCAGCAATACGTACCTTTTCGGGGGCAATGCGCCCTACGTCGAAGAGATGTACGAAAACTATCTAGCCAATCCCGGAAGCGTGACCGACACCTGGCGCGAGTATTTCGACGCGCTGCAGAACGTGCCAGCCGGCGATGGCAGCGATGCGCGCGACGTGCCGCATATGCCCGTGATCAACGCCTTTGCCGAGCGCGCCAAGCAGGGTGGTACCCGCGTGGTGATGGCCACCGGAGCCGACTCGGAAATGGGCCGCAAGCGCACCGCTGTGCAGCAGCTGATTGCCGCCTACCGCAACGTCGGTGCCCGCTGGGCCGATCTGGATCCGCTCAAGCGACTGGCGCGCGACGACATCCCTGAGCTGGAACTGTCGTTCTATGGTTTCAGCGACGCGGACCAGGAAATCGTTTTCAACACCAGCAATACCTTCTTCGGCCGCGACACCATGAGTCTGCGCGACCTGATGAATGCGCTGCGCGAGACTTACTGCGGCACCATCGGCGCTGAGTTCATGTACACCACGGACCAGAATCAAAAGCGCTGGTGGCAGCAGAAGCTGGAATCCATTCGCAGCAAGCCGCATTTCAACGCGGACAAGAAGAAGCACATTCTCGACCGTCTGACCGCAGCCGAAGGCCTGGAGCGCTTCCTGCACACCAAGTACGTGGGCCAGAAGCGTTTCTCGCTGGAAGGTGGTGAGAGTTTCATCGCCGCGATGGACGAACTGATCCAGCAAGCCGGCGCCAAGGGCGTCCAGGAAATCGTGATCGGCATGGCCCACCGTGGCCGCCTGAACGTGCTGGTCAACACGCTGGGCAAGATGCCTGGTGATTTGTTTGCCGAGTTTGATCACACTGCGCCTGAAGACTTGCCCGCTGGTGACGTGAAATACCACCAGGGTTTCAGCTCCGACGTGGCAACCCCCGGTGGCCCGGTTCACCTGTCGCTGGCGTTCAACCCCTCGCATCTGGAAATTGTGAATCCAGTGGTGGAGGGCTCCGTGCGGGCCCGCATGGACCGCCGTGGTGATGCCTTGGGCAACCAGGTGTTGCCGGTCCTGGTGCACGGCGACGCCGCCTTTGGTGGCCAGGGTGTCAACCAGGAAACCCTGTGCCTGGCACAAACCCGCGGCTACACCACGGGTGGTACGGTGCACATCATCATCAACAACCAGATTGGTTTCACCACGTCGGACCCGCGCGACATGCGCTCCAGCGCCTTCTGCACCGACATCGTGAAGATGGTCGAGTCCCCGGTGCTGCACGTCAATGGTGATGATCCCGAAGCGGTCGTGCTGGCCACGCAGCTGGCATTGGAGTTCCGCCTGGAGTTCCGCCAGGATGTGGTGGTGGACATCACCTGCTTCCGCAAACTGGGTCACAACGAGCAAGATACGCCGATGCTGACCCAGCCGCTGATGTACAAGAAAATTGCTGCACACCCCGGTACCCGGAAGCTGTACGCTGACAAGCTGGCTGCCCAGGGACTGGGTGAGACGCTGGGTGAGGATATGGCCAAGGCCTACCGTGCTGCCATGGATGCTGGCATTCACACGGTCGATCCGGTGCTGACCAATTTCAAGAGCAAATACGCCGTGGACTGGTCTCCCTTCCTGGGCAAGAAGTGGACCGACGCTGGCGATACCGCCATTCCGCTGACGGAATGGAAGCGCTTGGTGGAAAAGCTGACGACGCTGCCGACCAGCGTCACCCCGCACTCCCTGGTGAAGAAGGTCTATGACGACCGCGCCGCCATGGGTCGTGGTGAGGTCAATGTCGACTGGGGCATGGGCGAGAGCATGGCCTTTGCCTCGCTGGTGGCCAGTGGCTACCCGGTGCGTTTGTCTGGTGAGGACAGCGGCCGCGGCACCTTCACGCACCGCCATGCGGTGATCCATGACCAGGCCCGCGAGAAGTGGGATGCCGGCATCTACGTGCCGCTGCAGAACGTCGCCGAAAACCAGGCGCCGTTTGTCGTCATCGATTCCATCCTGTCCGAAGAAGCCGTGCTGGCCTACGAATACGGCTACGCATCGAACGACCCCAACACCCTGGTGATCTGGGAAGCCCAGTTCGGCGATTTCGCCAACGGCGCCCAAGTCGTGATCGACCAGTTCATTGCCTCCGGCGAAGTGAAGTGGGGCCGTGTCAACGGCATCACGTTGATGCTGCCGCACGGCTACGAGGGCCAAGGCCCCGAGCACAGCTCGGCGCGTCTGGAGCGTTTCATGCAGCTGGCAGCCGATGCCAACATGCAGATCGTGCAGCCCACCACGGCCAGCCAGATCTTCCACGTGCTGCGCCGCCAGATGGTTCGCAACCTGAGGAAGCCGTTGGTCATCTTCACGCCCAAGTCGCTGCTGCGCAACAAGGATGCGACCTCGCCCCTGTCCGAATTCACCAAGGGTGGTTTCCAGACGGTTATTGGCGAAACCAAGGCGCTCAAGGCCGACAAGGTCAAACGCGTGGTGGTGTGCTCCGGCAAGGTCTACTACGACCTGGTCAAGCACCGCGAAGAGAAGGGCCACGACGACGTCGCCATTCTGCGGGTTGAGCAGTTGTACCCATTCCCGCACAAGGCCTTTGCTGCGGAGATGAAGAAATACCCCAATGCCACCGACATCGTGTGGTGCCAGGACGAGCCACAAAACCAGGGTGCCTGGTTCTTTGTGCAGCACTACATCCACGAAAACATGGTGGACGGACAGCGCCTGGGTTACTCCGGCCGCGCTGCATCGGCATCACCTGCGGTGGGTTATTCGCACCTGCACCTGGAACAGCAGAAATCATTGGTTGAAGGCGCGTTCGGCAAGCTCAAGGGCTTTGTCCTGAGCAAGTAAGCCACAAGCCCCTCAATACACACAATTCGGAAAGAACAAAATGGCAATCGTAGAAGTAAAAGTTCCTCAGCTGTCTGAGTCAGTGGCAGAGGCCACGCTGTTGCAATGGAAGAAGAAGGTCGGCGAAGCGGTCAAGGTTGACGAAATCCTGATCGAAGTGGAAACCGACAAGGTGGTGCTGGAAGTTCCAGCCCCCAGCGCCGGCGTGCTGGTGGAGATCGTGCAAGCGGACGGTTCCACCGTGGCCGCCGAGCAGCTGATCGCCCGCATCGACACCGAAGGCACCGCTGGAGCGGTAGCCGCACCTGCCGCGGCACCGGCGGCAGCCGTAGCTGCCCCTGCAGTCACTGCTGCTGCCTCTGCGGGTGGCAACTCCAAGGCCGGCGTGGCCATGCCCGCTGCCGCCAAACTCTTGGCAGACAACAATCTGTCTGCCGGTTCTGTTGCCGGTACTGGCAAGGATGGCCGCATCACCAAGGGTGACGTGCTGGGTGCTGTGGCTGCTGGCGGTGCTGCCAAAACGGTAGCTGCCGTAGCAATCCCCACGGGCGCTCCGACCAAGGTCTTGCCGCAGGTTGCTGCTCCCGCTGCTTTGCATTTGGGCGACCGCCCCGAAGAGCGCGTGCCCATGAGCCGCCTGCGCGCCCGTGTGGCCGAACGTCTGCTGCAATCGCAGAGCACCAACGCCATCCTGACCACCTTCAACGAAATCAACATGGCTCCGGTCATGGAAATGCGCAAGCGCATGCAGGAACGTTTCGAGAAGGAACACGGCGTCAAGCTCGGCTTCATGAGCTTCTTCGTCAAGGCCGCTGTGCACGCCCTGAAGAAATTCCCGGTCCTGAATGCGTCTGTTGACGGTACCGACATCGTCTACCACGGCTACTTTGACATCGGTATCGCTGTGGGCTCGCCACGCGGCCTGGTGGTGCCGATTCTGCGCAACGCCGATCAGATGAGCTTTGCCGAGATCGAGAAGAAGATCGCCGAATTCGGCCAGAAGGCCAAGGACGGCAAGCTGGGCATTGAAGACATGACCGGCGGTACCTTCTCCATCTCCAACGGTGGCACCTTCGGCTCCATGATGTCCACCCCCATCATCAACCCGCCCCAGTCGGCGATTCTGGGCGTGCACGCGACCAAGGACCGCGCCATGGTGGAGAACGGCCAGGTGGTGGTGCGCCCGATGAACTACTTTGCCATGTCCTATGACCACCGCATCATCGACGGCCGCGAAGCCGTTCTGGGCCTGGTGGCCATGAAGGAAGCGCTGGAAGATCCAGCCCGTCTGTTGTTTGATATCTAAGGAACAGACACTATGAGTAAGCAATTTGATGTGATCGTCATTGGCGGTGGCCCTGGTGGCTATATCGCCGCCATCCGTGCCGCCCAACTGGGCTTCACCGTGGCCTGTATCGACGAGTGGAAGAACGACAAGGGCGGCCCGGCCCTGGGCGGCACCTGCACCAACGTGGGCTGCATTCCCTCCAAGGCGCTGCTGCAATCCAGCGAGCACTTTGACCACGCCAACCACCACTTTGCCGATCATGGCATTGAGGTGAAAGGGGTGAGTATGGATGTGGCCAAGATGGTCGCCCGCAAGAACAGCGTGGTCAAGCAGAACAATGACGGTATCCAATACCTGCTGAAGAAGAACAAGATCGCCTTCTTCCACGGTCGTGGCTCCTTCGTCAAGGCTTCTCCGGATGGCTATGTCATCAACGTGGCGGGTGCTACTGAAGAGTCGCTGCTGGGCAAGCACATCATCGTGGCCACCGGCTCCAATCCGCGTGCACTACCGGGCGCCCACTTTGACGAAGAGCGCATCCTGTCCAACGACGGCGCGCTGCGCATGGGCGCGGTGCCCAAGCGCCTGGGTCTCATCGGTTCGGGCGTCATCGGCCTTGAAATGGGTTCCGTCTGGCGCCGCCTGGGCTCCGAAGTCACCATCCTCGAAGGTCTGCCGACCTTCCTGGGCGCGGCCGACGACCAGGTGGCCAAAGAAGCGTTCAAGGTCTTCACCAAGCAGGGCCTGAAGATCGAACTCGGCGTCAAGGTCGGTGAGATCAGCGCCAGCAAGAAGAGCCTGTCGATTGCCTATACCAATGCAAAGGGCGAAGCCCAAACGCTGGAAGTGGACAAGCTCATCGTGTCCATTGGCCGCGTGCCCAACACCATTGGTCTGAACCCCGAAGCGGTGGGCCTGCAGCTCGACGAGCGTGGTGCCATCGTGGTGGACGGCGACTGCAAGACCAACCTGCCCAACGTCTGGGCGGTGGGTGACGTGGTGCGCGGCCCGATGCTGGCGCACAAGGCGGAGGAAGAGGGCGTGGCCGTGGCCGAGCGCATTGCCGGTCAGCACGGGCATGTCAGCTTCGGCACCATTCCCTACGTCATCTACACCAGCCCCGAGATTGCCTGGGTCGGTCGCACCGAGCAGCAGTTGAAGGCCGACGGCGTGGCGTACAAGGCTGGTTCCTTCCCGTTCCTGGCCAACGGCCGTGCCCGTGCGCTGGGTGACACCACCGGTTTCGTCAAGTTCCTGGCCGATGCCACGACCGACGAAATCCTGGGTGTACACATCATTGGCCCACAAGCCAGTGAGTTGATTTCCGAGGCCGTGGTGGCCATGGAGTTCAAGGCCAGCGCCGAAGACATTGCCCGCATCTGCCATGCCCACCCATCCCTGAGCGAGTCCACCAAGGAAGCAGCTTTGGCGGTAGACAAGCGGACCCTGAACTTCTGATTGTTATTCAGCAAAATGGCTGCTAGCCCTCGTGGAATATGTACAGGCAGCTATCAATTGAATAGCAATCAGAGGACGAAGTGTTGTTGAACGTCAAGCAAACCTACGAGGCCGAGCTGGCCGCACGCGGCTACACGGCCGATCCGGCGCAATTGCGGGCCATCGACGCGCTGGAGCGCTGCGCGCGCGAGTGGGCGGCGTTCAAGGAAAAGCGTTCCAACGCCTTCAAGAAGCTGATCAACCGGCCGGACATTCCGCGCGGCGTTTACATGTTTGGCGGGGTGGGGCGGGGCAAGAGCTTTCTGATGGATTGCTTTTACAACGCCGTGCCGCTCAAGCGCAAGACGCGCCTGCACTTTCACGAGTTCATGCGTGAAGTGCACCGCGAGCTGGCCGACCTGCAGGGCACCGTCAATCCGCTGGACGAGTTGGCCCGGCGCATGGCCAAGCGCTTCCGGCTGATCTGCTTTGACGAATTCCATGTGGCCGACATCACCGATGCGATGATCCTGCACCGGCTGCTGGCGGCCCTGTTCGAGAACGGAGTGGGATTTGTCACCACCTCCAACTTCCATCCCGATGGTCTGTATCCCGGTGGCCTGCACCGCGACCGCATCCTGCCGGCGATTGCGTTGCTCAATGCCAATCTGGAGGTAATCAACGTCGACAATGGCACCGATTACCGCAAGCGCACCATGGAGAGCATGACGCTCTACCATGTGCCCAACGGCCCGGCAGCGGATGCTGCCATGGAGCAGGCCTTCAATGCGCTGGAAGAGACGCACGACGAAGACCCGGTGCTGCACATCGAGTCACGGCAGATCCGTGCCAAGCGCAAGGCGGGTGGCATGGTGTGGTTCGATTTCAAGACGCTGTGCGGCGGACCCCGCTCGCAAAACGACTACCTGGAAATTGCCACGTTATTCCACACTGTGTTTCTGAGCGATGTGCCGCAGATGTCGGTGCGCATGGCATCCGAGGCGCGCCGCTTCACTTGGCTGGTGGACGTGCTGTACGACCGCCGCGTCAAGCTGGTGATGTCGGCCGAGTCCCAAGCAATCGATCTGTACACCGAAGGGCCGATGGCGCATGAGTTTCCCCGCACCGTCTCGCGTCTGAGCGAAATGCAGTCCAAGGAATACCTGTCGCTGGAGCGGCGCAGTGTGGATACGGGGTTGACATGAAGCGGCTGCCGTGGGCTGTGCTGACTGCAGTCGTGCTGTGCTCTGCGGCTTGGAGCCAGGAGTCCAGCGTGTCCGTCATGGACACCTACGACCAGGAGTTGCAGCGAATTGGTTCCCTGCGCCAGCAGAGGACGGTGGAACTGGACGCCGAAGATGCAGCCTGCTTGAACCGGTTTGCAGTGACGGACTGCCAGAACAAAGTGGCGGTGCGCCGCCGTCAGATGCTGGCAGACCTGAAACGCCAGGAATCAGTGGTGAAGGATGCACAGCGGCAACAAAAGGCGGCAGAGCAGTTGAAGCGCAGCGCTGACAAGGCCGCGGAGAATGCCCGCAAGGCAGCCGAATTGGCAGACGGTGAGCGCGTAGATACGCAGGCTGAGCGACAAAAGGCGCAGGACGAAAAGGTGCTCAGCCACCGGCAGCAGGCCAAGAAGATAGAGCCCAGGGCCTCAGCCCCCAAGATAGCTTCTGATCTCGATGCCGAGGCACAGGCCAGAAACCGCGCTGCCTATCAGGAGAAACAGCAGGCTGCGGAAAAACGGCGAAAGGACCGGGAACAGCGTCTCATCGACCATGGCACAGGCGGTCCACCGCTTCCGGTGGCGCCCTGAGTTGACCTGGTTCAGGTGGGTGTCAGTGGTTCGAGCTTGACGACCACGATGGACAGGTTGTCGCCCGCACCACGTCCGCGTGAGCGGGCTTTTTCGATCAGGAACTCGGTCGCCTCGCGTGCCGATAACGTGGAGAGAACCGATCCCAGCTCTCCAGTGTTGAAGTAGTGCCAGACACCATCACTGCAGGCCATCAGCACATCGCCTGGGCGCAATTGTGGAATGAAGTGGAAGTCCACCGGCGGGTCGTTCTCGGTACCCAAACAACCCATCAGGATGTTGGACTGGGGATGCACGGCTGCCTGCTCTTCGGTGATTTCGCCGCGGTTCACCAGCGCCTGCACATAAGAGTGGTCCATGGTGCGCTTGACAAAGCGGTTGCCGTGGTAATGGTAGATGCGGGAGTCCCCGGTGTGGGCCCAGTGGCAGTCACCCTTGGCATTGATGAGAAACGCCGCCAGTGTGCTGTGCGGCTCTTCCTCGGAGGAAATCGCGGTCAGTTTGATGACGATGTGCGCCTCTTGCACGATCTGCGACAGGATCGCCGCGGCGTCATCGGTGTCGGGGTCATAACGGTCAAACAGCTGCTTGGCTGTCATCATGACCTGATCAGAGGCCTTGCGCCCGCCGCTGCGTCCGCCCATGCCATCGGCCACGATGGCCAGAATGCAGCCGTTGACCCGTGGGTGCTTCAGCAGGGCGATCTGGTCTTGCTGATACTCGCGGTCGCCCTTGTGTATGCCGGTTGAAGCGGTGAGTCGGTAACCAGTGGCCATGTTGGGTTGCTTGTGAGCAATACTTTCTGCAAAAGGACGGAAGGTCGTATTATCAAGCCAGCACGACCGAATCGGCCGTAGTTTAACCCCGTACTCTTAAGCGCCTGCCTTGCCAACCAACCTTCACTCGCCCGAGCGCCATTTGATAGAGCTGCGCATGGAACATGCCGATCTGGATGCCCTGATTGACCGCGCGGCAGATGCATCACCCGTGGATGAGTTGATGATCCGCCGTTTGAAGAAGCGCCGCTTGGCCTTGCGTGACGAAATTGCCCGCGTGGAGCGGGAAATCGACCCCAGCGAGCCGGCCTGAAGCATGGCGTTGCGGGACGCCGTTGCGCGCGCATTTGAACCGGATGGGATGCTGGCGCGTTGTGTCGAGGCGTTCTCGCCACGCCCCGGACAGGAATCCATGGCTGCCGCCGTGGCCGCGACGCTGGAGCGTGGCGGCGTACTGGTGGTGGAAGCGGGAACCGGCGTGGGCAAGACTTTTGCCTATCTGGTGCCGACCCTGATCAGCGGCCAGCGGGTACTTTTGTCGACCGCGACCAAGACGCTGCAGGACCAACTGTTTGGTCGTGATATTCCACGTCTTGTCAAGGCGCTGGGCTTGCCGGTGCGAACGGCCTTGCTCAAAGGGCGCAGCAGTTACCTTTGCACCTATCGACTGGCATCCGCCCGCCATGACCTGCGCGCCCAGCACCCGATGGCGCAGGAAGATCTGGCGCGAATCGAAGCCTGGTCCAGCGCCACGCGAGCTGGCGATCTGGCAGAGTTGCTGCAACTCGACGAACGTTCGCCGGTCATTCCGCTGGTGACATCGACGCGTGAAAACTGCCTGGGATCCCGCTGCCCACACATCCAGTCCTGTCACGTCAACCAGGCGCGCAGGGAAGCCATGGCTGCCGATGTCGTGGTCATCAACCACCATCTCTTTTTTGCGGATGTGAACATCCGGGAATCCGGTGTCGCGGAATTGTTGCCAACCGTGCAGGCGGTGGTGTTTGACGAAGCGCACCAACTCAATGCCATAGGCGTTCAGTTTCTCGGACGCCAACTCAGCACCAACCAGCTGGATGCTTTTTGCCGTGATCTGGAACAGCAGGGGCCTCAGTTGGCCTTGGCAGGTGGGGGCTGGAGAGAGTCGGTCGCTGAATTGGCCCGCAACACCGCGGCGCTGCGCCAGTTGTGTGCCACGGGGGGGCAGCTCCGCCGCTTGGCATGGGTGGGTGACGCCCCCGAGGGCATTGACTCAGAGCAGTGGCAGCGCGTGGTACAGCCGCTTCTGGCGTCGCTGCAACAGATCGAGGCGGTATTGGATGGACTGGAAGAGCACGCGCCGGAGATCGCAGGCTTGTGCGAGCGGGTTGCCCGATTGACGCTGGCCCTGAACGTTTTCGCGCAGGCCGTGGAGCCTGGTTGGGTGCGCTGGCTGGAAACGGGCCATCAGGTGAAGCTGGTGCAATCGCCGCTGGACATTGCTGAATCCATGCGTTCCAACGTGATGGGTGGTGTGGACGAGGGTGGCCGTAAATCGTGGATATTTACCTCCGCAACCCTGGGGCTTGACGCCAGTTTGGCCCAGTTCATTCAGACTTGTGGTCTGGATGGGGCAGAAGTGCTTCAGGTGCCCAGTCCGTTTGACTATGCACGGCAGGCGGCGCTGTACATACCTGCCCATTTGCCCAAGCCTGCCGATGCAGGGCACAGCACGGCCGTGGCGGAGCTGGCTGCGCAGGGTGCTTCTGCGCTGGGTGGGCGAACACTGGTTTTGACGACGACTTTGCGGGCCATGCGTGAGATCGCCGCGGCGTTGCGCCAGCGGTTCTCAGCAATGGACGACATGGAGGTGTTGCTGCAGGGCGAGGCGCCCAAGCGCGAGTTGACTGAGCGGTTCAGTCAATGCGCTGGCCTGGGGCCGTGCATTTTGGTGGCCTCGGTGTCATTCTGGGAGGGGGTCGACGTGCCCGGTGAGGCTCTGCAATTGGTGGTGATTGACAAGTTGCCATTTGCACCGCCTGACGACCCCTTGGTCGAGGCGCGGGCCCGGCAGATGGAAGCGATTGGCAAGAACCCGTTTGCACACCTTCATGTGCCACAGGCGGCCATTGCACTGAAGCAGGGTGCAGGTCGGCTGATCCGAAGGGAAACTGATCGCGGGATTTTGGTGGTGTGCGACGTGCGCTTGGCCCAAATGGGCTATGGCCGTCGCATTGTGGCGGCTCTGCCGGAGATGGAGTCCATTACCACGCAGGATCAGTTTGCGCAGGCGCTGCTCGCCCTTACCAGACCTTCCACCACGGACTGTCGGTAGTGCGTGCTCCCTTTGTCAGGAACTCGGACTGGGGATAGTTCTTTTCCAGCACGCGCTTGGAGTCATCCCGCAACTGCTGCATGCCCAAGGCGTCATAGGACTTGTAGAGGATGAAAAGGGCCTCTTCAATGGCGGGAACCTCCCGGTAATCCGCAACCGCCGATTGAGCCCGGTTCACTGCGGCCAGGTAGGCGCCGCGCTTGTAGTAGTAACGGGCGACGTGCACTTCATATTGCGCCAGCGAACTGACAATGTAGTTCATGCGCTCACGGGCATCAGGGGCATAGCGCGAGTCCGGGAACCGTTCGACCAACTCCTTGAACGACTCGAATGACTCCTTGGATGCCTTCTGGTCTCGCTCCGAAAGGTCTTGGCGCGTGAACTTGGCAAAAAGACCCAGATCATCATTGAAGTTGATGATCCCTTTCAGGTAGATCGCGTAGTCCATGGCCGGGCTCACCGGATGCAGCTTCATGAAGCGTTCTAGCGTTGCCAGGGCTTGCGCCGGCTCGGCAGATTTGTACTGGGCATAGGCCTTGTCCAACTGCGCCTGTTGCGCTAGTGGTGTGCCGGCAGCACGTGCTTCCAGCTTTTCAAGCAGCAGCACGGCGCGTTCCCATTGGCCTGCACTGATCTCATCCTTGGCTTCTGCGTAGATCTTGTTGGGGCTCATGCCTGCGGTCTTGTCCACCGGGGTGCTGGAGCAACCTGCCATCAAGAGTGCGCCAGTCGCCAGCAGTGAAACGCAAACGACCGATAATTTGACACGAAGCATGTTAGGAACACTTTCTTGAAACAGAGCACGGGAATTATATCGAGCCACCCAATCGTCACAGAGTCCGAGGAGTTGGACGACGCCAACGCCGACGTTGAATGGCGCACCGTGACGGTTGACGCAGGGCAACACGGGGAGCGACTGGATCGTGCCCTGGTGGAGATGGCTCCGGAATTTTCCAGGAGTTACCTGCAACAACTGATTGAGGCTGGCTTGATTAGCCTCAACACCCTGGTTGTCCGCAAGGCTTCTTCCCGCGTCAAGGCCGGCGATACGGTCGCCATGGAATTGAGGCCCACGCCGCAGAGCCAGGCGTTCAAGCCGCAAGACATTCCATTGGACGTCGTTTTTCAGGATGAACACATTCTGGTCGTCAACAAGCCGGCCGGCCTGGTGGTCCATCCGGCTCCGGGGAACTGGAGTGGCACCTTGTTGAACGGTTTGCTGGCCCATGACAACGGCATGGCACTGGTTCCGCGTGCGGGGATTGTTCACCGGCTGGACAAAGATACCAGCGGGCTCATGGTGGTCGCTCGAACGCGTGCTGTCATGGATGCGCTGGTGCATGCCATTGCGGCACGCAAGGTCAGCCGCCAGTATCTGGCGATTGCGCATGGACACTGGTCTGGCCCGGCTTTCCGCACGGTTGACGCCGCGATTGGGCGGGATCCCCGCAATCGCCTGCGCATGGCGGTGGTCAATCTTGAGAGTCAGTCGGGAAAGACAGCCAGGACCGACGTCATCCTGCTGGACAATGCGGATGCCGGTTGTCTGGTTCGCTGCATTCTCCACACGGGGCGCACGCATCAGATTCGGGTTCACATGGCATCTATTGGCCACCCTTTGGTAGCCGATGCGGTGTATGGTGGTCACGTGGTGGCATCCATGGGGCGCCAGGCGCTGCATGCGGTCCGCCTGGCATTTGTGCATCCCGTGACTTCCGAGCCCTTGGTGTTTGAAGCCCCGGTTCCCGACGACTTTGATGCACTTCTCCACGCATGGGGCCTGCGTTACAATCCGGCCACACGGGTTGAAAGCCCTTAAGTACCCCGGGACTAGCCGGGAGTAGGCACGGTGAAATCTTCACATCTGCTGCCGTCCGTTTGGAATCACTTTGATCGGTCACCCTGTTGGTGGCGTTTCCCATAGAGTCCAACTATGAATTTGGTGGATGCAAAACGGGTCCTGGAGACCGCGTTGATTTGCTCACAGCAGCCCTTGCCGGTGCGGGATATGCGTTCGCTCTTCAATGAGTCTCTGGGAGCAGATACGCTCAAGAGTCTTCTGGAAGAGTTGAAGTACGACTGGGCCGGGAAAGGCGTGGAATTGGTGAGCGTGGCTTCGGGTTGGCGGTTTCAGAGCCGCCCTGAGATGCGCGAGTATCTGGATCGCTTGCACCCGGAGAAACCGCCACGGTATACGCGGGCCACGCTGGAAACACTGGCAATCATTGCCTACCGTCAACCGGTAACACGCGGTGACATGGAAGACATTCGCGGTGTCACGATCAACTCCCTGCTGATCAAGCAGTTGGAGGATAGGGGATGGGTCGAGGTGATTGGCCACCGTGAGGCTGCAGGGAGGCCTGCGCTGTATGCCACAACCCGACAGTTTTTGGATGACCTGGGGTTGCAGTCCCTGGATCAACTGCCGTTGTTGGAGAGCATGGCTAACAACGGCGATGTATTTGGTGCTTTGGTGGAGTCTGTGGATGAGGTCTCTGCCTTGTCTTCGACGGATGACGGTTTGGTGGGAGATGCGGAATTGCAACTGGATATGCCTCTGGATGCGTCCGCGCCTGCAACTCAAGCCCCTTTGAATGGATTTTCAGAATGAACGACATGACTTCCGCAGAACAACCGCCGGTGTCTTCCGATTCGGGCAGCGTTACGACTCCTCAGGTGACTGCCATAGCGGCAACAGGCGTGGTAGCGCCGGCGCACGATGTGGTGGCAAATACTGAGCTGCCCTTGGTATCGAATCCGAAGTTGGAGACCCGGTTTGTTGATGTCATTACCGGGCAGTTTGATGCCGACGAGGAGTTGGTAGAGCTGGCTCCTCCCAAGCGGGTGCTGGCGCCCATGGCGGAAACGCCCAAGCTGCACAAGGTGCTGGCGCAAGCTGGCATGGGCTCGCGCCTGGAAATGGAGCAGCTCATCATGGAAGGGCGCATTTCGGTCAACAATGAGCCAGCGCATATTGGACAACGCATCCAGTTTGGCGACAGCATCAAGGTCAATGGCAAGCCCATTCGGGTTCGCATTGATCCTCCACCTGCGAGGGTGATCGCGTACCACAAGCCTGTCGGCGAGGTGGTAACCCATGATGATCCGCAGAACAGGCCCACCGTATTCCGGCGTTTGCCCAAGCTGCACCAGGGAAAATGGCAATCGGTGGGGCGGTTGGACCTGAATACCGAAGGTCTGCTGTTGTTCACCAGTTCCGGCGAATTGGCCAATAATCTGATGCATCCTCGCTTCGGCCTGGAGCGTGAATACGCTGTGCGTGTTCTGGGCTCACTGAGCAAGGAAGAAAAACAGATGCTGCTCGATGGTGTCAAGCTTGATGACGGCATGGCGCAGTTCGGCTCGATTGAAGACGGTGGCGGTGAGGGCTCCAATTGTTGGTACCGCGTCACGATTTCGGAGGGGCGTAACAGGGAAGTGCGGCGCATGCTGGAAGCTGTCGGTCACGCCGTCAGCCGGTTGATTCGCATTCGCTATGGCGCCATGCTGTTGCCTCGTGGGCTCAAGCGTGGGGCCTGGATGGAGCTGGATGAGTCAGATATCCGTTCTTTGGTCAAGGCGGCGGGCGGCGCGCGGGAAGATGGAGCCGCGCGTACCCACCCCGCAGCCGGTGGCGTGCGCAATCCGCAAGGTCCCAATCAGCGGCGGGGCGGACGCACTGGCGGCCCCCGCGGTGCGAACGCAGGGCAGCGAGGCACACCCCAAGGTGGCTTCAAGACCGGCAATGCAGGACAGAATGCCAAGGCCGGGGACCGAAGGGACGCTCCCGCGCAGCCCGATCCCATGAAAACGGCATTTGGCTACATTGGTGCCGACAGCTTTACACGCCAGCGACAGGATGCTGGACAAAGACCCCGAGGGGCAGCGGGTGGGCCGCGGCGCAAGGGGCGTGGTCGGTAGTTTGCAAATGCTAAAATGGCAGGCTTTGCTTCACTTTGTAGCAAGAAGGCAGATTACCAATCCAGTTCAGGAAATACTATGACAATCGAACGTACTCTCTCCATCATCAAACCTGACGCAGTCGCGAAGAACGTCATCGGCCAAATTTATGCCCGTTTTGAAGCCGCCGGCCTGAAGGTCGTTGCTGCACGTATGGCTCACCTGTCGCGCGGCGAAGCCGAAGCGTTCTACGCTGTGCACAAGGCTCGTCCGTTCTTCAAGGATCTAGTGGACTTCATGATCTCCGGCCCCGTCATGATCCAGACTCTGGAAGGCGAGAACGCGATTCTGAAGCACCGTGACCTGATGGGTGCTACCGATCCGAAGAAGGCGGCTCCCGGCACCATTCGCGCTGATTTTGCTGACAGCATCGATGCCAATGCCGTGCACGGTTCCGACGCAGCAGAAACCGCTGCCGTTGAAATCGCGTTCTTCTTCGCTGGCATGAACGTTTATTCCCGCTAAGTTATGCAATGACGGCCAACCTGCTCGAATACGATCTCGACGGATTGGCCGCTTTTTGCGAGCGGCTCGGGGAGAAGCGTTTCCGGGCCACTCAGTTGTTTCGCTGGATCCATCAAAAAGGCGCGTCAAACTTTGACGACATGAGTGATCTCGCAAAGTCCTTGCGCGAGAAGCTCAAAACCTGTGCGCAAATCACTGCGCTCCCCGTTCTAGAACAGCATATCTCTGCGGACGGGACGATCAAATGGCTGTTTGATGTTGCTGGTGGCAACGCCATCGAAACAGTCTTCATACCCGAAGATGATCGGGGAACTTTGTGCGTATCTTCCCAGGCTGGATGCGCCGTGGCTTGCCGGTTCTGCTCCACGGGACACCAGGGATTCAGTCGCAATTTGACTGTTGGCGAAATTGTTGCCCAGCTCTGGTTTGCCGAACATTTTCTTCGCAAACATTTGGGGAAAAATGAGCGCGTCATATCCAACGTGGTCATGATGGGAATGGGTGAGCCCCTGCAGAACTACTCTGCGCTGGTCCCCGCACTGCGAGTCATGTTGGATGACCATGCGTATGGTTTGTCGCGCAGGCGTGTCACCGTATCCACGTCAGGCGTTGTGCCGATGGTTGACCGTTTGGGTCAGGATTGCCCGGTGGCGTTGGCGGTGTCTTTGCATGCATCGAGTGATGCACTGCGGGACGAATTGGTGCCCTTGAATCGCAAGTATCCGATTGCAGAGCTGTTGCAGGCTTGCAGGCGCTATCTTGAGGTAGCGCCCCGAGACTTCATTACTTTCGAATACTGCATGCTGAATGGCGTCAACGATTCGCCTCAGCAGGCGGCAGAATTGGTCAAGCTGTTTCGCTCTGATCCGCACGTTGGCGCTTGGTGCAAGTTCAATCTTATTCCGTTTAATCCTTTCCCGGCCTCTGGACTTACGCGGTCTTCGCGCGAGACTGTTCTGGCTTTTGCCAAAATATTGAGCGATGCAGGAATTGTGACGACAATCCGCAAGACTCGGGGTGACGATATTGATGCAGCCTGTGGTCAACTGGCGGGTGATGTGAAGGACCGTACCGATGTTCACAAGCGAATGAGCAAACGGCGGGCCATCGAAATCAGATCCGAGAATTCAATGGCTCCATATGGGAGAGAGGGCTCTGTCAATGACTGATAAGGTACGGTTTGGCGTTGCGGCGCTGTCGTGGGTGTTGTGGTCATGTCTGGCTTGCACGGTAGTTGTTGGTCTTGCGGGCTGCGCTTCGAATGCCTCCAACGCGGGTACCAATTCCGATCTGGTGACGGATTCTGATGAACCCGACAATCGCAAGCGAGCGCGCCTGCGTCTGGAGTTGGCGGTTGCCTATTTTGACAAGGGCCAGACCACGGATGCACTGGATCACCTGAAGCAGTCCATCGGCGCGGATCCAACCCTGTTTGAGGCCTACAACTTGCGTGGGCTCATCTACATGCGGCTCAATGACGTGCCCCTGGCCGAAGAGAGTTTTCGACGGGCTCTGGCTATGAATCCCAAGGCGGCTTCGGTACAACACAACTATGGCTGGTTGTTGTGCCAGCAGTCGCGCTATGCGGAAGCCATGCAACTGTTCGGGAGCGCATTGACCAATCCTGCATATGGGGATCGTGCGAAGACTTGGATGGCCCAGGGGCTGTGTCAACAACGCAGTGGCCAGTTAGCGGATGCAGAAAATAGCCTGTCGCGTTCGTATGAACTGGATGCCGGCAATCCGATCACAGCATACAACCTGTCAACGATCCTGTTTCAGCGGGGCGAATTCGTGCGTGCCCAGTTCTATGTACGCCGCCTGAATAACAGTGAGCTGGCCAACGCCGAATCATTGTGGTTGGGAATCAAGGTGGAGCGACGAATGGACAATCGTGAAGCGATGGCGCAACTGGGAGCGCAGTTGAAGAAACGCTATCCCCTGTCGCGAGAGTATGCGGCTTTTGAGCGAGGTGCGTTCAATGAGTGAATTGGGGGCGGCTACCTCGGTGGGTGAACAAGCGGGTGCAGGTACCGAAACAGTGTTGACCGCTGGTCAGATGATGCGCAACGCTCGTGAGGCGGCAGGGCTTCATGTGGCAGCCCTGGCTGTCTCGATGAAGATTCCAGTGAAGAAGCTAGAGGCATTGGAATCTGATCGACTGGATCTATTGCACGACGCGGTGTTTGTTAGGGCTCTGGCGTCCAGTGTGTGCCGGACGTTGAAAATCGATCCGGCACCGGTCCTGGGTAAATTGCCGGGAAATATGGCTCCGCGCCTGAACCCGGATGAGCGAGGTATCAATGCGCCGTTCCGTACGCCGGGGGAAGGCGTCGGGACATCGATTTCTGCTTTGATATCCAAACCGGTCGTCTGGATTGTCCTAGCCTTATTGGTCGGCGTAGTGGCGGTGGCTTTTTTCCCAGATATCAAGGTGTCTGAAGCACCGGTGGAAGTCCCTGTCAAAGCGGAAAGCATTGCAGAGCCCATTCTGCCCGTCAAACCGGTTGTGGAAGAGGTGGTTGTCCCCAGTGCGCAGACAGCCGCGTTCACGGAAACCAGGGTGTCGCCAGAGAATAGGGCTGCTTCCAGTCCCGTAGCCGCTGCTGTGAAGTCCGCACCTGCTTCGGCGGCCATGGCGGCAGTGTCCGATGCTGCTCGTAGTGTCACGGTCGTTGCGCCTGTTTCCACAAGTTTGGTGGTGTTCAAAGCGCGCGGCTCTTCGTGGGTGAAGGTCGTTGATTCCAATGGCGTTGTTCAGCTCAGCAAGACACTTTCGGATGGAGAAACGGCAGGGGCGTCGGGATCGACACCTTTGTCCGTTGTGGTCGGTCGTGTGGACGTGACTGACGTCGAGGTCCGGGGCAAGACCTTCAGCTTGGCCGGCATTGCTAAGGAAAATGTTGCGCGATTTGAGGTGAAGTAGTGAACTCCAGTTTGCCTATTGCTTTGGCGGCTCCCAGCCGGCGCGAGTCTCTTCAGGCGCGTGTGGTTTGGGGCAGTCGCGTTGTAACCCTGGGCGGTGACGCGCCGGTACGCCTGCAGTCGATGACCAATACGGATACCGCCGATGCGGTTGGTACGGCGATTCAAGTCAAGGAACTTGCCATTGCTGGTTCGGAGCTGGTACGGATTACGGTGAATACACCAGAGGCAGCGCAGGCCGTCCCGTATGTGCGTGAACAGTTGGATCGCATGGGCATTGATGTGCCGCTCATTGGTGACTTTCATTTCAATGGGCACCGATTGCTGACAGACTATCCGGATTGTGCAAAGGCACTGTCCAAGTATCGGATCAACCCTGGCAACGTGGGTAAGGGCGACAAGCGCGACAAGCAGTTTGGGCTCATGATTGAGGCGGCGATGCGCTGGAACAAGCCGGTGCGTATTGGCGTGAACTGGGGCAGTCTCGATCAGGAGTTGTTAGCCTCCCTGATGGATCAGAACAGCCAACGCAGTGTTCCGTGGGACGCCAAGCCGGTAATGTATGAGGCTCTGATTACTTCTGCGATTGAGTCGGCTCAGCGTGCCGAAGAGATAGGCATGGATGCCAGCCAGATTATTCTGTCCTGCAAGGTGAGCGGTGTGCAGGACCTGATTGCCGTGTACCGCGAGTTGGGGCGACGGTGTCGTTATCCCTTGCACCTGGGTTTGACCGAGGCAGGCATGGGCACCAAAGGTACGGTTGCTTCGTCGGTGGCTCTCGGTGTGTTGCTGCAGGAGGGTGTTGGCGACACGATTCGGGTGTCCCTGACCCCGGCACCCGGTGAGTCGCGCGCGCAGGAAATTGTCGTTGCTTCGGAAATCATTCAGGCTTTGGGGCTGCGGAATTTTGTTCCCAGCGTAACCGCGTGCCCGGGTTGTGGACGCACGACCAGCACAACTTTTCAGGAGTTGACCCAGCAGATCGATGATTTCCTGCGGGCCAAGATGCCGGTTTGGCGTGAGAGCTACCCCGGCGTTGAAAATCTGAAAGTCGCAGTCATGGGCTGTATCGTCAATGGTCCCGGAGAAAGCAAGCATGCAGATATCGGAATCAGTTTGCCAGGTACAGGAGAGGCGCCGGCGGCTCCCGTATTTATAGACGGCGAGAAACGCATGACCTTGCGCGGAGAGACGATTGCCGCTGACTTTCAGACAGTGGTTGAGAACTACATCCAGCAACGGTTTGGCTCCACCGTAGCAACCCCCACCAATTAAGAGTTTGCATGGCCGAAAAATCTGCTACCAGTAGAGTGGAAAAGCTGTTCGCCGTAAAGGGCATGAACGATATTCTGCCCCCCGATTCCGCCCAATGGGAATGGTTTGAAGAGCGGGTGCGCACGCAAATGCTGCGACACGCCTATCGCAATATTCGGACGCCAATTGTGGAGCCAACCGCCTTGTTTGTGCGGGGTACTGGTGAGACTACCGATATCGTCGAAAAGGAAATGTATTCCTTCGAAGATAAGCTCAATGGCGAGGCCCTGACCTTGCGTCCCGAGAATACGCCAGGGGTTGCACGCGCCGCCATCGAGCACAATCTGACCTATGACGGTGGCAAACGGCTGTACTACATAGGCCCCATGTTTCGGCATGAGCGACCACAGCGTGGCCGATACCGTCAGTTTTATCAGTTGGGTGCCGAGGCCTTGGGCTTTTCCGGACCGGAGGTTGATGCTGAGTTGATGATGCTGGCCCACCAATTGCTGTTGGACGTTGGCGTTCGGGGTGTCCGGGTCGAGCTCAACAGTCTGGGAGTTGCCAGCGAACGGCACGCGCACCGTGCCGCGCTGATCGCCTATTTTGAGAAACATGCTGATGTGCTGGACGCAGACGCCAAACGCCGTCTGCACGCCAATCCCTTGCGCATTTTGGATACCAAGAATCCTGCCATGCAATTGATGGTTCAGGAGGCACCGCAGTTGCTGCAGTTTTTGGGAGAGGCATCCCTGAAACACTTTGATGCCGTGAAATCGCTTCTCAGCGCGTGTGGTGTGACCTGGAGTGTGAATCCGCGTCTGGTGCGTGGATTGGACTACTACAGCCATACCGTGTTCGAGTTTGTCACCGATGAATTGGGTGCCCAGGGAACCCTGTGTGGCGGAGGGCGCTATGACGGACTCTTTGAGTTGTTGGGTGGAAAACCAACTCCGGCCGTGGGGTGGGGGATGGGGGTCGAGCGGGTGCTGGAACTGCTGAAGGTCCAGGGGCGTTCCGGCAATACGCCGGTTCCAGACGCATACGCCATCATTGCGGAGAGTGCAGGGTTGCCGGTGGCGATGCAATGTTTGCAGACCTTGCGGGTGCAGGGTGTCAGTGTCCAAATGCACGCTGGTTCAGCGGATGGCATGGGGAGTATCAAATCCCAATTCAAACGTGCCGATGCCTCAGGCGCGCGGTATGCACTGGTTTTTGGTCCGGACGAGATCGCGCAGGGCATTGTGACGGTCAAGTCGTTGCGTGACGGCAGTGGCGCACAGTCAACCCAAATCCTGAGCCAGTCTGATCAGTGGGCCAAAAGCCTACAATCCCCCGCTTAACTGAATACGTACACATGGCAAATCATCTAGACCTCGAAGAACAAGAGCAGCTTGACCAACTCAAGCATTTTTGGAAACAGTACGGCAACCTGATCACATGGGCGCTGATCGTCGTTCTGGGTGCTGTAGCTGCCTGGAATGGCTACCATGTGTGGCAGCGCAACCAGGCTGTTCAAGCCGCTGCGATGTTTGACGAAGTAGAAAAGGTTGTTCGGGGTGGTGATGCGCAGAAAGCGGAGCGGGCCTTTGTCGACATGAAGGACCGGTTTGGCAAAGCGGTTTACACCCAGCAAGCGGGCTTAATGGTCGCCAAAATGGCGTATGAGGCGGGTAAGGCAGATGTTGCCAAGTCTACCTTGACCTGGCTTGCGGAGAATGCTTCCGATCCGGCCTACGCGTCGATTGCCAAGTTGCGCTTGTCCGCCGTGTTGATTGAGTCGAAAGCCTACGAAGATGCTCTGAAGGTTCTGGGAGCAGGTGTCGCGGAAGAGTTCGCTGCGTTGGCCGCCGACCGAAAGGGCGACATCTATATCTTGCAGGACAAGAAGGGCGAAGCCAAGGCCGAGTATTTGAAGGCGTACCAGTTGTTTGAAGCGCAATCCGAATACCGCCGATTGGTAGGTGTCAAACTGAACGCGCTTGGTGTGAATCCGGATTCGGGCGCGGATAAAGTGGCTACGGAGGTTGCAAAGTGATGCACATGCCGTTGTGGAACAAGACGCTGCGCCGTATGGCGTTGTCCCTGGGTGTTCTGGTGACACTTGCAGCGTGTTCAGGGCCCGAGAAAGCCAAGCCGCTGGATCTCGGCCCCAATACCCCCTTGATTGGCGTCCGCTCCGCGTGGTCGTCAAGTATTGGCGCGGTTGGTTTTCCCTTGGACGTGCGGGTTGTCGGCAACCTCGTCTATGTTGCTGGGTCGGATGGCACGGTGGCTGCCATTGATGCCAGAACCGGTGGTGATTTGTGGCGCACCGCGCTGGGTGTCAAGCTGTCAGCAGGTGTGGGCAGCGATGGCCGCTACGCGGCCGTTGTCAGTCGTGACAATGAGTTGATTGCGCTGGATGGTAGTAAGGAGGTCTGGCGCCAAAAAATGGGTGCACTCACCCTGGCTGCGCCTCTGGTGGCGGGTGCCCGTGTGTTTGTATTGGCTGCCGACCGATCGGTGTCTGCTTTTGACGCCGCAACCGGCAGAAAGCTCTGGCAACAACAACGTACGGGTGAGGCCCTGGTCCTTGGACGCTCCGGTCTCGTGATGGCGGTTGGTGATACCCTGGTAGTTGGCCTTGGCGGGCGTTTGGTCGGTTTGCACCCGACAACTGGCAAGGTGCGCTGGGAAGCACAGGTTGCCAGCAGCCGTGGAACTAACGAAGTTGAGCGGTTGGTTGATCTGGTGTCTGGAGTGAGTCGCATCGGGGATCAGATTTGTGTGCGCTCTTTCCAGTCGGCCGTTGGCTGTGTTGATGGGGGCAAGGGAAGCCTGCTCTGGAGCAAGCCTGCGTCCGGGGCAACAGGACTGGATGGCGACGCAACCACGGTATTTGGGACAGAAAGCGATGGCCGATTGGTTGCTTGGCGCCGTACCGATGGGGAACGCCAATGGCTGTCCGAGCGTTTGCGTTTCCGCACGCTGACCGCACCCGTCTTGGTGGGGCGTTCTCTCGTGATCGGGGATGATGCGGGCACGCTGCATTTCGTATCGAGTCAGGATGGCTCCCCCTTGAATCGTCTGGCGACAGATGGTTCGGGAGTTGCAGCATCACCGGTGTTGGTTGGGCAGACACTGGTTGCAGTGACCAAGCGCGGCGGTATTTTTGGTTTCAAGCCCGAGTGATGGTTTGAACCCTACAACATGAAACCTGTTCTCGCATTGGTTGGTCGCCCCAACGTCGGCAAATCGACCCTGTTCAATCGTCTCACAAAATCACGCGATGCCATCGTTGCCGACTTTGCGGGTCTGACCCGTGATCGGCATTACGGCAATGCCAAGCACGGGCAGCATGAATTCATCGTGATCGACACCGGTGGTTTCGAGCCCGACGCCACATCCGGCATTTACAAGGAGATGGCCAAGCAAACCCGGCAAGCCGTGGCAGAAGCCGATGTCGTGTTGTTTGTCGTCGATGCCCGGGCGGGGCTATCCGCGCAAGACCACGAAATTGGCAAGTATCTGCGCAAGCTGGGCAAGCCTTGCATTCTGGTGGCCAACAAGGCGGAGGGCATGACTGCCGGTGCGCAGTTGGTGGAATTCTTTGAGCTTGGTCTGGGTGAGGTTTTTCCAATCTCCGCTGCGCACGGGCAAGGTATTCGTTCTTTGGTGGACCTGGCACTTGGCGCATTGAATCGCCCGGAAGAGGACGCAGAGGAAGCCGAGGCCGACCCTGGAGTGATCAAGCTCGCGGTGGCTGGGCGCCCCAATGTTGGCAAATCGACGCTGATCAACACCTGGCTGGGCGAGGAGCGACTGGTTGCTTTTGATCTACCTGGAACGACACGCGATGCCATATCCGTTCCCTTTGAGCGCAAGGGGCAGCGTTTTGAATTGATCGATACGGCAGGACTGCGGCGCAAAGGTCAGGTATTTGAAGCCATCGAAAAGTTTTCGGTCGTCAAGACTTTGCAGGCAATCGAGTCGGCCAGTGTCGTGTTGCTCCTGATTGACGCCACCCAGGGCGTCACGGATCAGGATGCCCATATCGCTGGCTATGTTCTGGAATCGGGTCGTGCCGTGGTCGTTGCGGTCAACAAATGGGATGCCATTGACGACTACGAACGGGAACTGGTCAAGCGATCAATCGAAACCCGTCTGGCTTTTCTCAAGTTCGCGGCTTTGCATTTCATATCGGCGCAAAAACGTCAGGGCTTGGGACCTTTGTGGGATTCCATCGCCCAGGCCTACAGGGCCGCCAATTGCAAGATGCCGACGCCGGTGTTGACGCGCCTGTTGCTGGAAGCCGTGCAGTTTCAAACGCCGAAGAAGACCGGCATGTATCGCCCGAAACTGCGGTATGCGCACCAGGGCGGTATGAATCCGCCGATCATCATCATCCACGGCAATTCATTGGAGCACGTGACCGATGCGTACAAGCGCTTCCTGGAGGGTCGTTTCCGCAAGGAATTCGATCTTGTTGGAACGCCCCTGCGCATCCAGATGAAGTCATCCCAGAACCCGTATTCGGACAAAGATGACACCTAGCCAACCGGTGGCAGGTGATTCTCACAATCCAACACAGGTTTCTTGACACCGGAGTAGATACCCGGGTTTCGTGTGGTATCGTCCACTCTTCTTAATTTTTTGAACACGGAGAATATCGTGAGCAACAAAGGGCAATTATTGCAAGACCCGTTCCTCAACGCTTTGCGTCGGGAACATGTACCAGTCTCCATCTACTTGGTGAACGGTATCAAGTTGCAAGGGCAAGTTGAGTCTTTTGATCAGTACGTGGTGCTCTTGCGCAACACGGTCACCCAAATGGTATACAAGCATGCCATTTCCACCATCGTTCCGGGGCGTGCTGTCAATTTTTCCGCTACGGGCGGTGACACTCCCGACGCGGCATAAACGTGCGGGCCGACCTGGCCCCATGATTCGAGAAGCCGTACTCTTCACTTCAGTTTGACCGCAGCGCATCAACCTGCAAAGACACCGACCATTCTGGTGGGGGTGGATCTGGGCGGCCCCAATTTCGACAGCGAACTGGAGGAGTTGGGCCTGCTGGCTGAAACAGCAGGCATGGTTCCCGTTGGCCGCGTGACTTGCAAACGCAAGGCGCCGGATGCAGCCCTGTTTATCGGGTCCGGAAAAGCGGATGAAATCAAGCTCCTGGCTACCCAATTGGGTGCCCAGGAAGTCCTGTTTGACCAGAGTCTGAGTCCGGGCCAGCAACGTAATCTGGAGCGCCATCTGGAGCTTCCGGTCAATGATCGCACCTTCCTCATTCTGGAGATATTTGCCCAGCGTGCGCGCAGCCACGAAGGCAAGCTTCAGGTGGAATTGGCGCGTCTGCAGTACCTGAGCACACGCCTGGTTCGGCGCTGGTCGCACCTGGAGCGGCAAAGTGGCGGTATCGGCATGCGCGGTGGTCCTGGAGAGGCTCAGATCGAGCTGGATCGGCGCATGATTGGTGAAACCATCAAACGGACGAAGGAGCGGCTTGGCAAGGTCAAGCGACAGCGTCAAACCCAAAGGCGCCAGCGGGAGCGTCGCGACGCATTCAATATCTCGTTGATTGGCTATACCAACGCTGGCAAGTCCACGTTGTTCAATGCGTTGGTCAAGGCGCGTGCCTATGCGGCGGACCAGTTGTTTGCAACACTGGATACCACAACCCGTCAGTTGTACCTGGGCGAGGCGGGGCGATCCGTTTCATTGTCCGATACCGTGGGGTTCATCCGTGATCTGCCGCACGGTCTCGTGGACGCGTTCCGGGCAACACTGCAGGAGGCAGTGGATGCGGATCTGTTGTTGCATGTGGTGGATGCCGCCAACCCCCATTTCCCCGAGCAGATCTTGCAGGTGCAAAAGGTATTGAAAGAAATTGGCGCCGATGGCATTCCCCAATTGCTGGTCTTCAACAAAATTGATGCCCTGGATTCGGATCACCAGCCGCTGAAACAGGAAGATGAATTCGAAATCGACGGGGTACAGATTCCCCGTATTTTTGTCAGTGCCTGGGATGGTGCTGGGTTGCCCGCTTTGCGGCAACGGCTGTCGCTCATTGCGCGCGCACCGTCTTCAGACGCGGCAGATGCATCACATTCCCTTGGGACTTCCGGGGATGACATCTGATTAGGCACAATCGGGGCCAGATATATGAGAAATGATGACATGAAACTTCCCATTCGTGCTTTGAACCTGCGTTCAGTCGCCTTGCCCCAATGGCTGAGCAGGATGTTCAATTTGAACGATTCCCGTTGGGGGCGTGGTGACGACAAGCCGGCTGATAGTGGCAAGTCAGACGGTATTCCGCCCGAGAGCGAGCCATTGAGGCCCCCAGTCGACAACGACTCTTCCAGGGGCCGCAAGGGCGGGGCGAATGCCGGCCCACCGGACCTGGACGAATTGTGGAAAGATTTCAATCGCAAGCTGGGTGGCCTGTTTGGCAAACCCAACCAGCCCCCCCGAGGCGGAGGCAGTTCGGGTGGCGGCTTTCAGCCGGACATGAAGAGTGCCGGTATTGGCGCCGGGCTGATTGCCGGCGTGCTGGTACTGATTTGGCTCGGAACCGGCTTCTTCATCGTGCAAGAAGGCCAGCAGGCAGTTATTACCCAGTTTGGCAAGTACAAGGGCACGGTCAACGCCGGTTTCAACTGGCGCCTGCCATACCCCATTCAGCGCCATGAACTGGTCTTTGTGACCCAGATCCGCTCCGTGGATGTGGGCCGGGATACCGTGTTGAAGGCAACCGGCCTGCGTGAATCGGCCATGCTGACGCAGGATGAGAACATTCTGGATATCAAGTTTGCGGTGCAGTACCGTTTGAGCGACGCACGCGCCTTCCTGTTTGAAAGCAAGAACCCCGAACAGGCAGTGGTTCAAGCCGCGGAGACTTCCGTGCGCGAAGTTCTGGGCAAGATGAAGATGGATGCAGCCCTGTCGGAAGAGCGTGACCAGATTGCACCCCGGGTACGGGCGATGATGCAATCCATTCTGGATCGATACAAAGTCGGCATTGAGATTGTTGGCATCAATTTGCAGCAGGGCGGTGTGCGTCCGCCCGAGCAGGTGCAGGCGTCGTTTGATGATGTGCTCAAGGCCGGCCAAGAACGTGAGCGCGCCAAGAATGAAGCGCAGGCCTATGCCAACGATGTGGTTCCCCGTGCTGTGGGCTCCGCATCGCGATTGAAAGAAGAAGCCGAGGCCTACAAATCCCGTGTGGTCGCACAGGCACAGGGTGATGCACAGCGCTTCCGTTCGGTGTTTGCCGAATACCAGAAGGCGCCCCAGGTGACACGGGATCGCATGTACCTGGATGCCATGCAGCAAATCTACGGCAATGTGACCAAGGTTCTGGTGGACTCCCGCCAGGGCGGCAATCTGTTGTATCTGCCACTGGAGAAGCTCATGCAAATGGGTGCCTCCGGCAACGAAAGCGCTGGTTCAGGGTCTGGTGTCGCGACGATGCCCCCGGTCCAAGTACTGCCGCCCAGCAGTGTTGCCAATGACGCACGCAGCCGAGAAGCGGTGCGCAGCCGTGAACGCGAATCCCGCTAGGAGCTACCCATGAACCGGATTGGATTGATTTTTTCGTCGCTGCTGGTGCTGATTGCACTGGCGAGTTCGACCTTGTTTGTGGTGGATCAGCGCCAGTTTGGGGTGGTGTATGCCCTGGGACAGATCAAGGATGTGATTACGGAGCCAGGCCTGAACTTCAAGCTGCCCCCCCCGTTCCAGAACGTGTCTTACATCGACAAGCGTTTGCTGACACTGGACAGCACCGATTCCGAGCCCATGTTGACGGCAGAGAAGCAACGGGTAGTGATCGACTGGTACGTGCGCTGGCGCATTTCGGAGCCCACGGAATATATCCGCAACGTGGGCCTCAATGAGGCTGCTGGCACCAACCAGTTGAACCGCGTGGTGCGCAATGCCTTCCAGGAGGAGATCAACAAACGCACGGTCAAGGAGCTCTTGTCACTCAAGCGTGAAGACCTGATGGCAGACGTCAAGGCTGAAGTCCTGGCCAAGGTGCGCGGTGCCAAACCGTGGGGTGTTGACGTGGTGGACGTGCGCATCACGCGCGTGGACTATGTCGAGGCGATCACGGAATCGGTGTACCGCCGCATGGAGGCCGAGCGCAAGCGTGTGGCCAATGAGTTGCGTTCTACGGGTGCTGCCGAAGGTGAAAAAATCCGTGCCGATGCCGACCGTCAGCGCGAAGTCACCATAGCCAACGCCTACCGCGATGCGCAGAAGATCAAGGGGGAGGGCGACGCCGAGGCTGCACGCATCTACGGTGAGGCCTTTGGAAAGGATCCCCAGTTCGCGCAGTTCTACCGCAGCCTGGATGCCTACAAGGCCAGTTTCAATGGCAAGAACGATGTCATGGTGCTGGATCCTTCCTCATCCGAGTTCTTCAAGGTATTCCGGGGAGGCGCGGCGCCTGCTGCGAACTCCAAGAAGTAAGTCTTGAACAGCGATACGATCTGGCTGGCTGTTGCCCTCGTGCTGGTCATCGAAGGGTTGTTTCCTTTCGCATCACCAGCCGGGTGGCGGCGCATGTTCACCCAGCTGCTGGCACTGAATGATGGACAGATCCGTTTCTTCGCCCTGTTCAGCATCCTGGGTGGTCTGATGATGATTTGGTGGCTCACCTCCTGAAATCCGGCTGACAAGCCCGGTAAAATCACGGTTTTAATAGCCTCCACTTTTCACATGTCAGCTTGGGTCTTACCGGATCACATTGCCGATGTGCTGCCTTCCGAGGCGCGCCACATCGAAGAAATACGTAGAGACTTGCTGGACATGGCGCGTTGCTATGGCTACGAGCTGGTCATGCCGCCCCTGTTGGAGCATCTGGAGTCCCTGCTCTCCGGCACCGGAGAGGCGCTGGACTTGCAGACCTTCAAACTGGTTGACCAACTGTCCGGGCGCATGATGGGTTTGCGTGCCGACAGCACGCCCCAAGTGGCCCGCATCGATGCGCATCTGCTCAATCGCGAAGGCGTTACGCGCCTGTGCTATTGCGGTCCTGTCCTGCATACCCGTCCCGGTGGCCCCCATGCCACACGTGAGCCCCTGCAGTTCGGCGCCGAGCTCTATGGCCACACCGGATTGGAAGCCGACCTCGAGGTTCTGACTCTGGCGCTGGACTCACTCAAGGTGGCCCAGGTTGGCGCCATCAGTGTGGATATGGCCGATGCCCGTATCGCGCATGCCTTGCTCAAGGATTTGTCTCTGGATGCCGTTCAGCTCTCGCAGATTCACGCGGCGCTGGCGGCCAAGGATGGCAGCGAGCTCAAGGTTCTGTTGCGCAACGCACCTGCTGCCACAACCCAAGCCCTGGTCGATTTGCTGCAGTTGTACGGTGATGCCTCGGTCTTGCAGGATGCCCAGCGTGTGTTGCCTGATCTGGCGGATATTCACACAGCATTGGCGCAACTGAAGTGGCTGTCCAGCCACGTTGAAGGTGCTGACGTATCGTTTGACCTTGCCGACATGCGCGGCTACGCCTACTACAGCGGCGCCATGTTTTCCGTATACGCACCCGGTGCCAGCGACGCGCTGGCTCGAGGCGGTCGTTACGATGAGGTGGGTCTGGTGTTTGGCCGTAAACGGCCAGCCGTTGGTTTCAGCCTTGATATCAAGGCCTTGGTGTCCGTGGCGGCCAAGCGGTCCCTGCGTGCGGCCATCCGCGCGCCATGGGGTGAGGCGGCCGAATTGCGCGCCGCCATTGCGTCCTTGCGCCGCCAGGGCGAAACCGTGGTCTGCGTTCTGCCGGGCCATGAGAGTCAAGTTGATGAGTTCCATTGTGATCGCGAGCTGGTTCAGGCCGCGGGTCAATGGGTTGTACAAGCTACCTGAGAAATTTCAAATGAATGCAACCAAAGGACGCAACGTCGTCGTCGTCGGCACGCAATGGGGCGATGAAGGCAAGGGCAAGCTGGTCGACTGGCTGACCGAAAGTTCGCAGGGTGTGGTGCGCTTCCAGGGCGGCCACAATGCCGGCCACACGCTGGTCATCAACGGCGTCAAGACCGCCTTGCATCTGATCCCCAGCGGCATCATGCGCCCTGGCGTCAAGTGCTACATCGGCAACGGTGTGGTGCTGTCTGCCGCCAAGCTGTTCGAGGAAATCGAAGGTCTGGAAAAGGTCGGTGTGGAGGTGCGTGGCCGCCTGCGCATCAGCGAGGCCTGCCCGCTGATCCTGCCGTTCCACGCCGCTCTGGACGTGGCGCGCGAGGCCTTTCGCGAGAAGGGCGGAACCGCCAAAATCGGTACCACCGGCCGCGGCATTGGCCCGGCCTATGAGGACAAGATTGCCCGCCGTGCGTTGCGCGTGCAGGACCTGAAATACCCCGAGCGTTTTGCCGCCAAGCTGCGCGAGTTGCTGGACCTGCACAACCACGTGCTGACCAGCTACCTGGGCTCTGCCGCCTTTGATTTCGGCCCGACGCTGGCACCCTACATGGCCGACGGCAAGGTGCAGTTTGATGCGGTGTATGCGGAAGCCATGCGACACGCCGAACTGCTCAAACCCATGATGGCCGACGTGTCCCGTGAATTGAACGAGGCGCACAACCACGGGGCCAACCTGCTGTTTGAAGGCGCGCAGGGCACGCTGCTGGACGTGGACCACGGCACCTATCCGTATGTCACGTCGAGCAACTGCGTGGCCGGCAACGCTGCAGCTGGCTCTGGCGTGGGCCCCGGCATGCTGCACTACATCCTGGGGATCACCAAGGCCTATTGCACCCGCGTGGGTGGTGGCCCGTTCCCAACCGAACTGGAATGGGAAAAGGAAGGCACACCCGGCTACCACATGAGCACCGTGGGCGCGGAAAAAGGCGTGACCACCGGCCGTTCGCGCCGCTGCGGCTGGTTCGATGCGGCCCTGCTCAAGCGCTCAGCCCAGGTGAACGGCCTGTCCGGTCTGTGCATCACCAAGCTGGATGTGCTGGATGGCCTGAAGGAGCTGATGCTGTGCACCGGCTACGAAATGGACGGCCAAGTGATCGACATCCTGCCCATGGGCGCCGACGACATCGAACGCTGCAAGCCAGTATATGAGGTCATGGAAGGCTGGAGCGACAGCACGGTGGGCATCACCCAGTACGACAAGCTGCCGGTTGCCGCGCGCCTGTACCTCCAACGCATTGAACAGGTGACCGGCGTACCCATCCACATGGTGTCCACCAGCCCGGACCGGGACCACACCATCATGATGCGCCACCCCTACCTGGCCGATTGAGTTCTCCGGCCATCGTTTTGAATGAAATAGGGCTCTAGCCCTCGTGAATATTGCGTAGATAGCTATAAAGTTAGGAGCAAACCATGTTGACTGAAGACGGCAAGCACCTCTATGTGAGCTACGACGAGTACCACAACCTGATCGAAAAACTGGCGATCAAGATCCACCAGTCGGGTTGGGAGTTCGACACCATCCTGTGCCTGGCGCGTGGCGGCATGCGTCCGGGCGATATCCTCTCGCGGGTGTTCGACAAGCCGCTGGCCATCATGTCCACCAGCTCGTACCGCGCAGAGGCCGGCACGCAGCAGGGCAATCTGGACATTGCCCGCTACATCACCACGCCCAAGGGCGAGATTGCTGGTCGTGTCCTGTTGGTGGATGACCTGGCCGACTCGGGGCACACCTTGAAAGCGGTGGTCAACCAGCTCAAGCACGACTACTCGCCCATCAGCGAATTGCGCAGTGCGGTGATCTGGACCAAGGCCCTATCCACCTTCACGCCCGATTATTCGGTGGAATTCCTGCCAACCAATCCCTGGATTCACCAGCCGTTCGAGGGCTACGACGCCATGCGGCCGGAGCAGCTCATCCAGAAGTGGAGCGTGTGAGCGAAGACACCGGTCATGACCCAGCCCATCACCTCTCTCATCCACCATCCCTACCTTCCCCCCGAAGGCTTTGACGCACCCCAGCCGGGTGTTTTCAAGGCTTCCACGGTGTTTTTTCCCACGGTTGCCGCCATGCGCAGCCGCGAGTGGAAGGACAAGTCGGCTTATACCTACGGACTGCACGGCACGCCGACCACGTATGCGCTGGAGGAGCGTCTGTGCACGCTGGAAGGTGGTTTGCAGTGCGTGCTGGCCCCCAGCGGTCTGGCGGCAGTGGCACTGGTGGCGCTGTCCCTGTTGAAAGCCGGTGATGAGGTCCTGATCCCCGACAACGCCTACGGACCCAACAAGGCGCTGGCCGAAGGTGAACTCAAGGACTGGGGTATCACCCACCGCTATTACGACCCCATGGATCCGCAGGACCTGACGTCCAAGATGTCGGATCGCACCCGCCTGGTGTGGGTGGAGGCGGCCGGCTCCGTCACGCTGGAGTTTCCCGATCTGGTGGAACTGGTGCGCATTTGCAAGCACAAGGGTGTGCGCGTGGCGCTGGACAACACCTGGGGAGCCGGCTTGGCGTTCCAGCCGTTCAATCTGCTGCCGGACCAGGAGACGCCCCTCGGTGTGGACCTGTCGGTTCATGCATTGACCAAATACCCGAGTGGTGGCGGTGATGTGCTGATGGGCAGCGTCATCACCCGCGACGCCGGTGTGCATCTGCGTATCAAGCTCACCCACATGCGCCTGGGTCTTGGCGTGGGCGCAAATGATGCGGAGAGCGTTTTGCGCGCTTTGCCCAGCATGGCGCTGCGCTACCAGGCACACGATGAAAACGCCCGAATCCTCGCCCAGTGGTGCGATACGCAACCCGAGTTTGCGCAGGTCCTGCATCCCGCTCTGGCTGGGTCACCAGGGCATGCGCACTGGAAGGCACTTTGCAAGAACGGATCCGGCGGAGCCGCCGGTTTGTTCAGCGTGGTGGTCGATGCGCGCTACAGCCAGGACCAGGTCGATGCGTTCTGCGATGCGCTCAAACTGTTCCGGTTGGGCTATAGCTGGGGTGGCCCCATCAGCTTGGTGGTGCCCTACGAACTGGAGTCCATGCGCAGTGGCTGGCCCCAGCACTTGGCCCGCGGCACACTGGTGCGCTTCTCCGTTGGCCTGGAGGCTCTGGTGGACTTGCAGGCAGACATTGCCCAGGCGTTGCAATTGTTGCGCTGACTCCGTGTTTTCCTCTATAGGCAGTGGGTGTCGCAGCCACTAGGCTGTTGACATGAGTCAATTTCCTGCCGTCGACGCGCCCGAGCCCTATATCCCACCGCCCTCCGAGGTGCCCAAAAAACGCATTCGTTCCTTGCGACCGTCCGACGTGCTGCATTGGCTGGCTGCGGGTTGGCAGGACCTGCGCGCCCATCCCGGCATCGGGGCGTTTTACGGGTCTGCGTTCGCTTGCATGGCCATCATTCTGGGCGCGGTATTCCGGTCCAAGCCTGAATACACCATGTCGATTGCGTCGGGCTGCCTGCTGCTCGGACCGTTTCTGGCCATGGGCCTGTACGAGGTCAGCCGCCGGCGCGAGTTGGGCCTGCCATCGGAATTGGGCCTGTCGCTGACCTGCTGGGAGCCGCACGTGCGCAGCATGGCCATGCTGATTCTGGTGCTGATCGTCCTGGAGTTGTTGTGGGGCCGGGCGTCTCTTGTGGTGTTTGCGGTTTTCTTCAACACCGGCATGCCGTCCACGAGCAGCGTGATTCAGGCCGTTTTCAATCCGGACAACTGGGAGTTCGTGGCGGCCTACACCATCGTCGGCGGGGCTTTTGCGGTGCTGGTCTTCACCATCACCGTGGTATCCATTCCCATGATTCTTGACCGCGATACCGATGCCGTCTCCGCTGCCATTACCAGCATCGAGGTGTTCTTCCGCAACACCGGCGTCATGCTCTTGTGGGGGGCTGTGATCACGGTGCTGGTGGTGGGGTCCCTGTTGCTGCCGCTGGCCGCCGGCCTGCTGGTTGCAGGGCCTTTGCTGGGGCACGCCAGCTGGCATGCCTACCGTGGTTCGGTGGAATGGCTCGCTGATTAGGGGAATGAGCCAGCCCGAGGTGGTACAGTGTCGGCAACTACAGAAAGCATACCTTGGCAACACCCAATTACGGTTACGAGAAACGCCAGAAAGAACTGGCCAAAAAGAAGAAAAAAGAGGAAAAGCTCAAGGAAAAGCATGAACGCAAGGTTCATGGCGTGGGCGAACAGGGTGCCCCTGCAGACGAGCAGACACCGGTCGACCCCAGCGCAAACCCGGCTGCCGACGGCAACTGACCGCACAGCGGCCCCGGCAGCTCGCCTTTACGGCAACTCCAGCAATTGCAGCGCCAGGCGGCGCATGGCCTCCATCGATCGGTCGCTGGGGGCAATCGTTCGTGCCTGCGGGTACTGCCGGAAATTGCGCAGCATGGACTGACGGTAGACCGGATCGTAGTGCTGGACTAGCAGGTCGTGCACCACCGGGTGCAGATTTCCGCTGTGGACCTTGTCTTTCCATTCCTGCACCAGCGCCTTGCCGCGAAACTCCGCCAGCACGTCCAGCCGTTCGCAGAAATGCGCGCGGTCCTTGACGAAGAAGTCATAGTCCTCCAGTAACAGCGCGACGCGTTCGTCCATGGACAGGTTCAGGTCCAGGCAGGGGCTTGCGCGCATGCATTCAACCAGCGTCGCTGGCACGGCAACATTGCCCACCTTCTTGCTTTCGCTTTCCACGAACACCGGACGGCTGGGTTCGAAGCGCCGCAGGGCGTCCCAGATCAGCGTGTCAAACCGCTTCTGCGATGGCTGTGGCAGGCCGGGAATGGCGCCCAGCACCGAGCTGCGGTGATTGGCCAGGGCTTCCAGGTCGAGCACCTGGGCGCCGGCATCGGCCAGCGCGTGCAGTAGCCGGGTCTTGCCAGAGCCGGTTGTGCCGCAGACCACACGCCAGTCCAGTGTTGGTGCAATCCTTTGGATGTCCAGTAGCATGGCGGCCCGAAAGGCCTTGTAGCCGCCTTCAACCAGGGTCACACGAAAGCCGATCTGATCCAGGATCAGCGAGAGTGAACCGCTGCGTTTGCCACCGCGCCAGCAATAGGCCAGCGGCTTCCAGTCCTTGGGCTTGTCAATCACGTCCCGTTCAATGTGCGCAGCGATGTTGCGCGCCGCGATGGCGGCACCGCGTTTCTTGGCCTCGAACTGGTTGACCTGCACGTACATGGTGCCGACCAGCTTGCGCTCTTCGTCGTTGAGCGTGGGCCAGTTCACCGCGCCGGGCAGGTGGTCCAGTGCAAATTCGCTTTCGCTGCGCGCATCAATGACGGTGTCAAAGGTATCCAGCTGGGCCAGGACTTCGGCCGCATTCAAAATATTCAGGCTCATGCAATCAGTTTTTTCAGGGTGGGCCACACATTGTTGAGGATGATGGGGTGGGCCGTTTCATTGGGGTGGATGCGGTCGTTCTGGAACAGCCGCGAGGCATCCGGTCCATCGGCCACGCCTTTCAACAGGAATGGAACCAGCGCGGTCTTGTTGGTCTTGGCGACGGTGGCAAAGGTTGCGGCAAAGCGCGCGGCATAGTCCTGGCCATAGTTGGGGGGCACCTGCATGCCAATCAGCAGCACCTTGGCACCCGCGCTTTGGGCGGCTTGCGCCATGGCCTGCAGATTGTCCTGGGTCATCTGCAGCGGCAGGCCGCGCAGTGCGTCGTTGCCACCCAGCTCAATGACCACCAGGGTTGGCTGGTGCTGTGCAAGCAGGGCCGAGAGTCGTGAGCGGCCGCCGGAGGTGGTGTCGCCACTGATGCTGGCGTTGATGACCTTGGCCGGCAATTTTTCCTGTGCCATGCGTTGCTCCATCAATGCCACCCAGCCGCTGCCACGTTTGAGGCCATACTCGGCGCTGAGCGAGTCGCCCACCACCAGAACCGTGGGCTGGCGTGGTACTGGCTGTGCCGCCTGGACCAGGAAAGGCCCCGCAAGTCCTGCCAAAACACCCAACGCGATACAGTGTCGTCGAATCAAAGAGAGACCCATGAGTGAAATCATTATTTCTGTCGAGAAGGTAGGTAAATCGGTGACCGACTCCACCGGCACGCTGGAGATCCTGCGTGGCATCGATTTTGCGCTAAATGCCAGAGAGACCGCAGCCATTGTGGGCGCATCGGGTTCCGGCAAGAGCACCTTGCTGTCCATCATCGCCGGTCTGGATACACCCACCACCGGCACGGTGCGTCTGGCGGGCGTGGATTTGTTCGCCATGGATGAGGACGAGCGTGCAGCCCTGCGTGCCAGCAAGGTGGGCTTTGTGTTCCAGAGCTTCCAGTTGTTGGGCAACCTCACGGCGCTGGAAAACGTGATGCTGCCGCTGGAGCTGTCGGGGCGCCGGGACGCCCGCAAGGCCGCCACCGAAATGCTCTCCAGGGTGGGTCTGTCGCAGCGCCTGACGTCCTACCCCAAGGTGCTCAGCGGTGGTGAGCAGCAGCGCGTGGCGCTGGCCCGGGCGTTTGTGGTGCATCCGGCCGTGTTGCTGGCCGATGAGCCCACCGGCAGCCTGGACTTTGCCACCGGCGAAAAAATCATGGAACTGATGTTTGACCTGAACCGCGAGCAGGGGACCACATTGGTGCTGGTGACCCACGACCGGGGCATCGCCGAGCGTTGCGACCGGCGCATCACCATCGAAGCCGGGCATATGGCCGAGTAAAGCCGCGCGGACGCCGGTTCGGGCAGGACTGACGCGTGAAGACCGAGACCATGTCGATCAACACCACCGTGAACGCCATCGCACTGGGCCGCGCCCATGCCCGGCGCTTGCGCGACATGTACCGCTCCGCCGGCTGGCCCTGTCTGGACAGTGTGGAGGTGGAGTTGCTGGCGGCAGGCCTGCTGGAACGCGTCTGCGAATCTGGTGGCCATGACAAGCTGCGTTTGACGGATGCCGGCATTGCGTTTCTGGCCCAGGCTTTTCATGCCAACCGGCAGGCCCGCTCGCGGCACGAAGCGCTGGTGGACCGGGTGGCGCAGGCCATGCTGCGCGATGGGCGCCTGGTGTGGACAGGCCTGAGCATCCGTTCGCGTCTTCCCTCGGCTCCCGAGGAGCCCACGCGCTGGAAGATCTGCATGCCCGATGTGTTTTCCATCCGCAACACCACGGTGGCCGGCTACCTGGAGCCGGTGGTGCACGAGATCAAGGTGAGCCGCGCCGACCTGATGGGGGACCTCAAATCCAAGGACAAGCGCGACAGCTACCTGGATGCTGGCGGCCAGTGCTGGTATGTGCTGGGGTGCGACGCCAAGGGGCGACCCTTTGCCGCAGCAGACGAAATTCCTGCGGAATGCGGTGTCATGCAACTGGAGGGAGACCGCCTGGTGGTGGCGCGCAATGCGCCCAAGCGCGCCATCGCGGACCTGCCGTTTGCCCTGTGGATGGTGCTGGCCAAGGCCACGCCGTTGCCACCCAGTGCGGACGGGCCCGATGGAGAACCCAGCCAGGCCATGCTGCGGGAGCACGGTGACCACCTATAACGTTGCGGTGCGCAATCTGTGCGAGTTTGCCGCCAAGTCCGGCGATCTGGACCTGCGCTTCACGCCCTCGCCCAGTGCCCAGCAGGGGCGTGAAGGGCACCAGTTGGTGGCCAGCCGCCGCCCGCCGGAGCACGAGGCCGAGGTCCCGTTGAGCGGCAGTTACCACGCATTGCGCGTGGCCGGCCGGGCGGATGGCTACAACCCCGTCCGCAATGAACTGGAGGAGGTGAAGACCTTTCGCGGTGCGGTGCAGGCCATCGCGCCCCACCACAGTGCCCTGCATTGGGCGCAGCTCAAGGTCTATGGCTGGTTGATGTGCCAGAGCCGCGCGCTGAAGCGCATCACGCTGACCCTGGTGTACTTTGATGTGGTGGAGCAGACCGAGCATCCATTCAGCGAGGCGTTCGCGGCGCCCGAGTTGCAGGCTTTTTTCGAATCCCTGTGCGCACGCTTCCTCGGCTGGGCGCAGGCTGAAATGCTGCATCGCCAAGTGCGCGACCGGGCGCTGCAGGCGCTGGAGTTTCCGCAACTGCCGTTTCGCCCCGGTCAGCGCGATCTGGCCGCCGGTGTCTATCGGGCCTGTGTGCAGTCCCGCCCTCTGCTGGCGCAGGCTTCCACGGGCATTGGCAAGACCATGGGCACCATCTATCCGGCCCTGCGTGCTAGCCCTGAGCGCGGGGTGGACAAGATTTTCTTTCTGACCGCCAAGACACCCGGGCGCCAGGTCGCACTGGAGGCCTTGCGCAAGGTCCGCAGCGGCGGTGCGCCGGGTGGTGATGCGCTGCGCGTGCTGGAGCTGGTGGCGCGCGACAAGGCCTGCGAACACCCGGACAAGGCCTGCCACGGCCAGTCCTGTCCACTGGCACAGGGCTTTTATGACCGCCTGGGCAGTGCCCGCCAAGCGGCGGCCCAGCGCGGCTGGCTGGACCAGGCTGGCCTGCGTGCCTTGGCACTGGAGCACGGCGTCTGTCCCTATTACCTGGGCCACGAGATGGTGCGCTGGAGCGACGTGGTGGTGGGCGACTACAACTACTACTTTGACCGCAGCGCCATGCTCTACGCCCTGACCGTGCGAGACAACTGGCGCGTCAGTGTGCTGGTGGACGAGGCGCACAACCTGTATGGGCGTGCCTGCGGCATGTACAGCACAGAGCTGTCCCACGCGCAGACGGTGGCGGTTCGGCCCGTGCTGCCGGGTGGCCTGCGCGGCCGCGTGGACGAGCTGCTGAACCAGTGGGACCTGCTGCTGATGGCCGACCGGCGCCAGGGCGCGGACGGCAGTTGGCAACTGCTGGACGACGTGCCTGAGAACTGGCTGCGCATCCTGCAGCGCTTCAACAACGCGGTGGGCGAGTACCTCAACGACCATCCCACCGACGCCCACGGTGCCTGGCTGCCGTTCTATTTCTCCACGCTGGCCTTTGCCGGCCTGGCGGAAGACTTTGGCACGCATTCCCTGTGCGAACTGGCCATTGCGCCGGATGACGTGGAGGCTGCTCCCGGCTCCATCACACTGCGCAACATCGTGCCCGGGCACTTCATCCAGCCGCGCATTGCCGCGGCGGACTCCATGGTCCTGTTTTCGGCCACGCTGCATCCGCTGGACTATTACATCAACCTGCTGGGGCTGCCCGAGTCCACGCAGGCCCTGGACATCGCCAGCCCGTTCACGGCGGAGCAATTGGCGGTGGTGATTCAACCCCTGTCCACCCGACGTGACGACCGTGCCGCCACGCTGGACGCGCTGGTGGACACCATGGCTGGGCAATTCGCCCGGCAGCAGGGCAATTACCTGGCGTTCTTCAGTAGCTTTGACTATCTGGAGATGGCGTTCGAGCGGCTGGCGCAGCGCCACCCGGCAGTTCCCGTGTGGGCGCAGCAGCGCCAGATGGACGAGGCCGGCCGCGATGCCTTTCTGGCCCAGTTTGATGCGACCGGGCAGGGCATCGGCTTTGCCGTGCTGGGCGGGGTGTTCGGGGAAGGGGTGGATCTTCCGGGCAAACGGCTGATTGGTGCCTTCATCGCCACGCTGGGCCTGCCGCAGTTCGACGCGGTGAACCAAGCCATTTGCCAGCGCATGCAGGAGCGCTTTGGCCGGGGCCGCGACTACACCTACGTGCTCCCAGGGCTGCAGAAGGTGGTGCAGGCGGCCGGGCGGGTGATACGCACACCCGAGGACACGGGCACCATCGTGCTGCTGGACGACCGCTACCGGGAGTTGCGCTACCGCAGGCTTTTGCCCGCCTGGTGGCGGCTGGATGGATAGAATTTGCTATTGTTTAGATAGCAATACAAGCATATTCGACGAGGGCTGGGTGCCAGTTTGGCCCCAAGTCATCTGGCAAACCAGCCCCCGATGGGTCATTCGCTTCACAGGGCCTTGAGCCGCTCCAGCGCCGCCAACAGCGTTGCGTCCTGCTTGGCAAAGCAGAAGCGCACCACGCGCTGGTCGAATCCGTTGCCGTAGAAAGCCGACAGCGGAATGGCGGCCACGCCAATCTCAGCAGTCAGCCACTGACAGAAGTCGGCCTCGCCCAGATCGCTGACCTGGGAGATGTCCACGCACTGGAAGTAGCTGCCCTCGCTGGGCAACAGCTTGAGGCGGGTGCTGGCCAGACCGGTGCGGAACAGGTCCCGCTTGCGCTGGTAAAAGGCCGGCAAGTCCAGGTAGTGCGACGGTGTGGCCATGTAGGCGGCCAGGCCGTACTGCATGGGCGTGTTCACGGTGAACACGTTGAACTGGTGGACCTTGCGGAACTCGGCGGTCATGGAAGCGGGCGCTGCCACATAGCCGACCTTCCAGCCGGTCACATGGTAGGTCTTGCCGAAGCTGGAGACGATGAAGGCCCGCTCAGCCAAGCCGGGATATCGGGCCGCGCTTTCGTGCGGGGCGCCGTCGAACACCATGTGCTCATAGACCTCGTCGCTGATCAGCAGCACGTTGGTCGGCGCCAGAATTTCCTGCAGGCGCAGCATGTCCTGGCTTGTCCACACCGTGGCGCTGGGGTTGTGCGGGCTGTTGACGATGATGGCGCGGGTCTTGGGTGTGATCGCCGCAGCGATCTTGTCAAAGTCGGGCCGGAAGCTGCCCGGTGTCAGCGGCACGCGCACGGCGATGCCGCCGGCCAGTTCGATATTGGGCACGTAGCTGTCGTAGCAGGGCTCCAGCACGATGACCTCGTCACCGGGGTGCACCACGGCCAGGATGGCGGTGATGATGGCCTGGGTGGCACCGGCTGTGATGGTGATCTCGTCCACGGCGCGGTAACTGCGGCCATACAGCGTCTCGATCTTGCTGGCAATGGCGTCCCGGAACTGGGGAATGCCGGGCATGGGCGGGTACTGGTTGTGGCCGGCCTGCATGGCATCCGTCACATGGTTGATCAAGGCTGGATCACAGGCAAAGTCGGGAAAGCCCTGGCCCAGGTTGACCGCCTTGTGTTGCATGGCCAGTGCCGACATCACGGAAAAAATGGTGGTGCCCACGTTGGGCAGGCGGGAGGTGAGGGTGGGAGTCATGTCCGCTGGGTCTCAATAGTCGTAGTTCTCGGTGTGGCCATCCATGGCGCGAGCAATCAGCTTGCGGTCCAGGCGGTCGCTCAACAGTTCGGCAAAGGTGTAGACAAAGTTGCGCAGGTAGGCGCTGCGCTTGAAGGCCACGCGGGCCACGTTCTGGCCGAACAGCGGGCCGCCCGGGCGTGCCACCAGACCGCTCTTGCCGCCGTCTTCGATGATGTCGCGCACGGCCATCTCGGCGGCAATGCCCACGCCCAGGCCCAGGCGAACATAGGTCTTGATCACGTCCGAATCGATGGCTTCCAGGGCGATGCGTGGCTCCAGCTTGCGGGCGGCAAAGGCCTGGTCGATCTTGGTGCGGCCGGTGAAGGAGGGGTGGTAGGTGATCAGCGGCTCCAGCGCCACGTCTTCCAGTGTGATGCGGTCCTTGCGCGCCAGCGGGTGGTCCACCGGCAACACCAGCATGTGCTGCCATTCGTAGCAAGGCAGGGTGACCAGTTCGGTGTAATCGGCCAGGGATTCGGTGGCAATGCCGATCTCGGCCACCTCGTCGATCAGCATGCGGGCCACCTGGTCGGGCGAGCCCTGGTGCAGGCTGATGTTGACCTTGGGGTATGCCGCGCGCAGGGCGGCGACGCGCTCCGGCAACACATAGCGCGCCTGGGTGTGCGTGGCGGCAATGGACAGGGTGCCGCTGTCTTCGGCGCTGTACTGCTCGCCAATGCGTTTGAGGTTGCCGACTTCGCGCAGGATCAGGTCGATGCTCTTGAGTACATGCTGGCCGGGCTCGGTGACGCGCTTGAGGCGCTTGCCGTGGCGGGCGAAGATCTCGATGCCCAGTTCCTCTTCCAGTTCGATGATGGCCTTGGACACGCCGGGTTGCGAGGTGTGCAAGGCTTTGGCGGCTTCGGTCAGGTTGAGGTTGCGTCGAACGGCTTCCTGAACAAAGCGGAATTGGTGCAGGTTCATATCGAATTTCAACTAAAGATGAAATTCATTATGCCGCATTTGGCGGTTTTTACAGACTATCCAGGGCCATTTCTGCAATCAGGTGGACCAGGCGGGCATCTTCGCCGATCGAAGGATTGAGCTTGAACTGCACGTCGGGGTGTTCCATCTGCAAGTCGGCCATCAGGCGGGGCAAGTCTTCCCGTGCATGTTTGCCAACCCCCAGAAAGAGGGGCAACACGCTGATGGTTTGCGCGCCCTGGTCCAGCAGGGTTGCCACAGCGGTCGGCAAATCCGGCTGGCTCAGCTCCAGGTAGGCACAGGCCACCAAGGTTTGGGGAGACAGCGACGCCAGGTGTGTGGCCACCGCTTCCATGGGTTTGTGCCACAGCGGGTCGCGTGATCCGTGGGCGAACAGCACAATTGCCTTGGCGGGTGCGGTCATCGTCGTATCACCAGCCAGGTGAACGCCGTCAGCGAGATGAACGAGTAGATCAGTCCCGGCAGTGCGGCGGTCAGCCATGGCCACCAGCCCTGCAGCGCACCCAGGTCGCCCAGCACGTTGTTGAGCAGCACAAAGCTGATGCCCGCCATGACGCCGCCAAACACATAGGTGGCCACGCTGCCGGAGCGGAAATGCAGGTAGGCAAAGGGGAGGGCCAGCACCACCATCACCAGGCAGCTCAAGGGGTAGAACACCTTCTTCCAGAACTGGATCTCGTATTTCTGGGCGGTCTGGCCATTGGCATCCAGGTGGCGGATGTACTGGAACAGGTCGATGGTGCCCATGCGCTCCGGGCGCAACACTGCGGTGGCCACCATCTCGGCGCTGATCTGGGTGGACCAGCGGAAGGTATCCACATAGCGGCGGTCCACCCGCGTGGCATTGGCATCGGCGCTGGTGAATTCAGTGTGGTCCACTTTTTCCAGCAACCAGGAGTCGTCCTTGCCAAACTTGGCAGTCTCACCCTCTGTCATCGAAACCAGGAAGCCCTGGTTGTTAAATTCAAAAATCCGGACATCACGCATGCTGGCATCCGGTGCCAATGCGCCCACGTTCACCGCATAGTGGCTGTAGGCCTGCCGTTCTTTCAGCCAGGCTCCTGTCTTGCCAACCGTCACCTGGCCCTGGTAACGGGATTTGAGCAATTGGGCCGTCTTGTCCGCCATCGGCGCTACGTAGTCCCCCACCGCAAAGGTAAAGAAAACAAAGCCCAGCCCCAGAGCCAACAGGGTGCGCAATGCCAGCCACGGCCCCAGACCGCTGGTGCGCAAAATGGTGAACTCCGAGCTTTGCGCCAGGCGCGCCATCACAAAGATGGTGCCGATCAGCACGGTGATGGGCAGCAACTCGTACAGATGGCTGGGCAGCATCAGCGCCACATACAGCAGGGCTTGGGCCACGGTGTAGCCGGTGTCGCGGTGCTTGCCGACCGCCTGCAACTCCTCGACAAAGTCAAAGAAGTAAAACAGGGAGACAAAGCCCAGGGTGACCAGCACCACGGCGATCACCACCTCGCCGTAAAGCAGGCGTCGGATCGTCTTCATGATGCGACCCTCTCACCAGACTGGCTGCCGGAGCCAATGGGGGGCCGCTTGAATACCCAGTTGTTGTGGCGCTTGGCCAACCACAGCGATGCCAGGCCCAGTGCGCCGCCGTGCAGCGCCAGCAGGTAAACGCCAACATGGACTTGTCCGGTTTCAATCCAGCTCTTTCCAAGGATCAGGAGGTTGAAATAGACAATGAACGCCATGAAGGCAAAGCCCAGGTTGGCGGTGCGGCCCACACGCGGGTTGACGCCTGCGGCCGCCAACCCGATGACCACAAAGTTGATGGCGGCCAGGGCCAGACCTACGCGCCAGGACAGCTCAGCGACATGGGGCTTGGTTGGGTCAGACAACAGCTCCAGCGTGCTTTTGGCGGCCGAGGGCACGAAGCTGCGTGCGGACTGGTCATCTGCATCCACCTGTGCGCCGTAGTTCTTGAAGACGGCCACCGTCAGGTCGGGCTTGCCGGCTGTTTTTTCCAGACGTTGGCCGTTCTCCAGTATCAGGAACTTCTCCCCGTTGATCACCTCCACGTGACCGCTGCGGGATGAGGTAATGGTTTCCTTGTCATTCTTGTGGGTGGCAATGAACACATTGCTGCCCGCCTGTTGGCCGCTGGCGTCCTTCTCAATGAAAAACACCCGCTCACCGTTGGCCGATTCCTGAAACTGTCCGGGCTCGATGCGGGCAATGTCTCCGCGTTTTTCATATCGATCCCGCATGTCCTCGATACGCCCATAGGCCCAGGGCAGGATGAGAAGGGCCAGGGCGGTAATGACCAGCAGGATGGGCCAGGCAAAACGGAACAGGGGTTTGATCAGGGATGTCAGACCATAGCCGCTACCAAACCAGATCACCATCTCGCTGTCACGGAACATGCGGGTCAGCACACTCAGGACGGCGATGAACAGGCACATGGACAGGATGGTGGGCATATCCGAGAGAACCGTGTAGCCCATGATGATCATCACGTCGGCCGGATTGAAAACACCGCGCCCGGCCTCACCGAGTGTGCGTATCAGTGTCATGGTCATCACCACCGTCACCAGCACAACCAGGGTTGCGCCAAAACTGCGTGCGAGTTCTTTTCGGATGGAGGAATGGAATAACATGGCGGCCGAAGGAAAACCTGAATTATGAACTTTGAACTCAAGCCTATTGGTCTGGTGGGTGCTTCCACCGAAAAGTGCGACGCCCTGGTGCTCCTGGTGCCACAGGATTTCAAGGTCGGCAAGGATGATTTGTCGGAACTGTTGGGACAGGCCCTGAAGTCGGCGGATCTGGAAGCCAAACCCGGCAAGCTGCTCAGCCTGTACAAACCGGCTCAGGCCCATGCCACCCGTGTGGTGCTGGCTGGCGCGGGCAGCGGATCGGCGCGGGATGTGCGTGCTGCCGTGCTGGCCGCCGTGGCCGCAGTCAAGTCCCCATCGCTCAAGAAACTGCTGGTGTGCTTTGCCGCGCCGGCGCAGGAGGCCGCGGTGCGCGCGGCCGTTATGGCGGTGGCTGATGCCAGCTACGCCTACACCCATACCAAATCCAAGCCGGAAGGGCGCACGCTGTCCAAAGTGCTGGTAGGCGCCAGCAATGCAACCGAAGTGCAGACCACCTTTGACCGCGCCGTGGCGACGGTAGTTGGGGCCGAATTGGCCAAGGAGTGGGCCAACCGCCCTGCCAACCACGCTACACCGACGCTGCTGGCACAAGCGGCACAGGAACTGGCCAAGCTGCCCAAGATCAGTTGCGACGTTCTGGGGCCGAAAGAGGTTGCCAAACTGGGCATGGGTGCCTTCATGGCCGTGGCGCAGGGATCGGACCAGCCCTTGCGTTTCATCGTCCTGAAATACAGCGGTGCGGCGAAGTCCCAGGCGCCCACGGTACTGGTGGGCAAGGGCATCACCTTTGACTGCGGTGGTATTTCCATCAAGCCGGCACCAGAGATGGACGAAATGAAGTTCGACATGTCCGGTGCAGCCAGTGTGCTGGGTGTGTTCCGCTCACTGGCCGCGCTCAAGCCGGCCATCAATGTGGTCGGTCTGATTCCCGCCTGTGAAAACCTGATCAATGGCCAGGCCGTCAAGCCCGGCGATGTGGTCACCAGCATGAGCGGCCAGACCATTGAAATTCTCAACACGGATGCCGAAGGCCGCCTGGTGCTGTGTGATGCGCTGACCTACGCGGAGCGTTTCAAGCCCACTGCGGTGGTTGACGTGGCGACCTTGACGGGCGCCTGCGTGATCGCCCTCGGTGGCGTGCGCAGCGGCCTGTTTGCCTCCCAGGATGCGTTGGGCAACGCGCTGTTTGTGGCCGGCGAAACGGCGCAGGATCTGTGCTGGAGAATGCCTCTGGATGATGACTACGCGGAGGGCCTGAAAACCGGGTTTGCCGATGTGGCCAATGTGGGCGGTCGTGCCGGAGGCTCCATCACAGCGGCCAAGTTCTTGCAGCGCTTCACCGAGAAGTTCCCCTGGGCGCATCTGGACATTGCCGGCACCGCCTGGAAGAGCGGGGCGGCCAAGGGCGCTACGGGCCGGCCGGTGGGCCTTTTGGTGGAATACCTGATGGAACAGGCCCATAACAAGTGACCGAACTGGCTTTCCACTTTGGCGCACCGGACAAACTGGCCTATACCTGTCGTCTGGTGCGAAAGGCCGTGGGCAGCGGTGCTCGTGTGGTGGTGGTCGCGGACGAGGATGCGATTGCACAACTCGATGTCGATCTGTGGGGTGTCTCCGCCACCGATTTTGTGCCGCATTGCGCCAGCTCTGCTCCCCCTTCTGTGCAGGGCCGCTCGCCTGTTTTGCTCACCAGCAATGCGGATCAGGCGGCGGGATCTTTTGGGGTTCTGATCAATCTGGCTGACACTGTTCCGCCCGGATTTGTCAGATTCCAGCGCCTGATTGAAGTGGTCAGCACGGACGCACGAGACCGCGATCTGGCGCGTGGGCGCTGGCGCTATTACACCGAGCAGGGGTACGCCATCCAGCGCCACGATTTGAGTTTGAAACGCGCAGACTGATGACGAACAGCAAACCACCACATCGATTTGTCCCCACGTTGACGGAAGTGGTCCATCCCGGTCCGCTTCCGGTCGCACCACCCATGGACTGCGAACGCCTGGCCGAGCAGGTTATGCAAAGTATCAAACCGCGTTTGGAACAGCAGCTCCGTGCCGCGCTGCAGGCACAGGTGGAAGAACAGATGCGGGTGGCCGCCACCCAGTGGCAACAGGACATTGAAGACGCGGTACGCGTCGCCGTTGCAAAGGCCGTACGCTCGCCGGCGTCGCCCGATAGCTGACGGCCACCTCATCGTGGTATGGGGGCTGTGCCGTCGGGAACATCCCTATATGGGTGCCGCATGATTTACGTTATGGTCCCGGCTTCCGTTTTTCCATTCACATGGTTTTTTTGTTTCCCCTCATTGGAGTTTCTATGCAATTCAAAGTGACAAGCACGTTGACCGTATTGACAGCAGCCGTTTTGTTGGTGGCCTGCGGCAAGAAGGAACAAGCTGCGGCGCCCGCAGCTGCACCGGTGGCCGCTCCAGCTTCCGCGGCTGCTGCACCCGCTGCAACGGTGAAGATCGGTCACGTTGGCCCCACCAGCGGCGCCATCGCCCACTTGGGCAAGGACAATGAGAACGGTGCCCGCATGGCCATTGAAGAGCTCAACGCTGCCGGTGTCATGATTGACGGCAAGAAGGTCACCCTGGAACTGATGGCTGAGGACGACGCGGCGGATCCCAAGCAAGGCACCTCCGTTGCTCAAAAACTGGTGGACGCCAAAGTGGCGGGCGTGATTGGTCACCTGAATTCGGGCACCACCATTCCGGCATCCAAGCTGTACAGCGACGCCGGTATTCCCCAGATTTCACCATCGGCAACCAATCCCAAATACACCCGCCAGGGCTACAAGACGGCTTTTCGGGTCGTGGCCGATGATGCCCAATTGGGTGGCACATTGGGCAAATACGCGGTGGGGACGCTCAAGGGCAAGTCGATTGCCGTGATTGATGACCGCACCGCCTATGGCCAGGGTGTGGCCGAAGAGTTTGCCAAGGCCGTGGAAGCGGCGGGCGGAAAGGTGGTCGCCAAGGAATTCACAACCGACAAGGCGACGGACTTCAATTCCATCCTGACTACCATCAAGGGAAAGAAGCCTGATGTGGTGTTTTTTGGGGGCATGGACGCTGTGGCAGGCCCCATGCTCAAGCAAATGAAGGCGCTGGGCATCAAGGCCAAGTTCATGGGCGGAGACGGCATCTGTTCCACGGAACTAGTCAAGCTCGGAGGTGACGCTATTGACGACGACCAGGTCTATTGCGCGGAAGCCGGTGGCGTGGAAGGTGAGGGCAAGGCTGGCATGGACGAATTCAGGGCCAAGTTCAAAGCCAAATTCAACGCCGACGTACAAGTCTATGCGCCTTACGTTTACGACTCGGTAAAGATCATGGTGGGTGCCATGGTCAAGGCCAACTCGGCTGATCCCGCGAAGTACCTCCCCGTACTCGCGGCAACGGCCGACTACAAGGGCGTGACTGGCCCCATCTCCTTCGACGAGAAAGGCGACATCAAGAATGGCGCCTTGACACTGAAGACGGTTCGTGCCGGCAAGCTGGAAACTCTGGCCGTGATTCGCTGAATCTGAACCCGTTGCGCTCCAAATGGGGCGCCGCAAGACCCTAGGGGCACTCGACGCAGTGCCCTTTTTTATGCAGATCTGGCCATGTTTCTTGAAAAGTGGGCCAAAGGCAGGTTAAAATCATAGGCTCTGGAGCGGTGGATGAGCGGTTTAAGTCACACGCCTGGAAAGCGTGCGTGGGGTAAAACCCACCGCGGGTTCGAATCCCGCCTGCTCCGCCAGATATAACGCGTCATTCGAAAGAATGGCGCGTTTTTTTTCGTTATTTCGTAGCAAAATCAACGACTTAGCCCCGGCACATTCCCACTGGTTTCAAAGTATTCCGCACCGTTTGCACGGATGTTGCAGATCAAACTGTGAGCATCCGTGTAGGCACGCCGGGCACAAGGGAGTCCAGCATGCCTACAAATACACTTTCGGACAGCAAATGCAAGGCGGCCAAGCCTGCAGAGAAGGCCTACAAGCTCTTCGATGGCCATGGCCTTTTTCTCTATGTGTCGCCGGCCGGCGGCAAGATTTGGCGCATGGCCTACCGCACCGAGGTGGACGGCAAGCAAAAACCACAGACCGCGACCTTTGGCCCCTACCCACTGATCAGCCTGCAGGATGCGCGCGCCAGGCGTGACGAACTGCGACTGCGACTGATCAATGGCGAGCCGGTGAAGCCCAAAGAACGCAAGGCGGCCAAACGCATCGCCCTGAAGGCAGCTGCAGAGCAGTACTGGGAAGGCCGCCAGGACATCAGCGACAAATACCGACAGAACGCCATGAACGCCCTGGAGTCCTACGTCTTCCCAAAGCTGGGCAGCTTGTGGATGGACGAGATAGGGCGGGATGATGTGCTTGAGGCCCTGAAGGTCATGGACGCGGCCGGCAAGTATTCCTACGTCCGCAAGACGCGCGGGTGGCTCAGTTCTGTTTTTGACTGGGCCATGGCCAACAGCTATTGCCAAGTGAACCCATGCGAGCTGATCAACACCCGAAAGGCCTTCGGACACCGAAAGGTGGTGAGCTTTGCCGCGCTGGAGATCACCAAGGTTGCGGAGTTCATGAAGCGCCTGGAGCTGGAAGGCCTGCTGCAGTCCGCCATTGCCTGCAAGCTGATGGCCCTCACCGGGGTTCGCACCAAGGAACTGCGCATGATGCGGACTGACGAGATCGACGGCGCGCTGTGGCGCATACCCGCGGTGCGCATGAAGAAGGATCTGGACCTTTTGGTCCCGCTATCACGCCAGGCTCTGGAAATCGTGGAACACATGAAGGCCCGCAACCCGGGCACACCGTATCTGTTCCCAAACGACCGGGACAAGACCCGACCCATGAGCGAGAACGCCGTGCTTTACCTGATCGGCCGCATGGGCTATGGCGGGGAAATGACGGGTCACGGCTGGCGCACCGTCATGTCGACCTGGTTGAACGAGCACGGCTTCGATAAAGATGCCATCGAGCGGCAACTTGCCCACGTGCCATCCGACAAGGTGCGCGGCATTTACAACCGCGCGGAGTTTATGCCGGAACGGCGTCGGATGATGCAGGCATGGGCTGACTGGCTTCTGCCGGATCGTCTCTCAAAAGCCCTGCACGAACCAGCGTCGAGCGATGCCAGTACCGGGTCTTCTGTGTCAGCTTGACATCGAAGTCGGGGATTTTCTTGGCCTTGATGTGCTCGCGTAGGGTGCTCGGGTGCATGCCGTTGAGGATGCTGCAGAGTTGCTTGGAGTTGATGGGTATATCTGTCATGACTTTCCCTGTTCTGTGGCAGATTGCTCGCTATCCGTGACAGACAAGCCACTTTGCGTATCAGAATCACCGGTTTTTGAAACACTATGGCCGGTTTCTGGAACAGGCGCAGCCATCATCTTGCAGATGAACGCCGCCCAATTGGATGTGCCTGTCAACAGCTTGAGCTTCGTTGCCTGGTATGAGGCGTCTATCAGGCGAGCTGCCGCTGTCCAGTCTGGTTGTGCTGATGGCGTGGCTGGTGGTGCTGCGACAAGGCGTAAAACTTCACCGTTGATCTTCCCAACCAATTCAAAAGCTGGTGGTTTTGCTTCTTGCCACGCATTTATCAAGAGCCACAGCGATGTCAAATCAGGATCCGCTGCGGCCTGATGGGGTGGCGAAACGCCACCTCGTCCTGCTGCCAGCTTCGCATGGTCATCAGCAGTTGGTAGACCAGCTTCAAGCATTCGCGCTCGGACCTCTGGTCCACCAAACACAACCTCTCTGGTTGGAGCTGCGGACTGCTGTGATTGCAGGGCGGCTCGGTAGCCAGCTTGATATGCCAGCTTCGCAAACGTGGATGCGCTCCACTCGGCGTTACCGGGCATGGATTCTTTCCGCCACAGTTTCATTTCAGCGATGCTTGGCTTTAAGTTCTCAGGTGTCGGGTTCATTGGTATACCTCGTAAGCAAACTCAATCCGCGTGATCACGGTGTCTGGCGTGCAGCCCTTGTGGGTGGCGCAGAACATGGAAACGAACTGCTCGGGCGTCATTTCCGGGAAACCTTCTCTGATGCATTCACCGTGGCCGTAGGCAAAGTTGGAAGTCATCATCGACAAGGGCTCCCGGCGCACGCTGACCACCCGAACCGGCGGCACCAGCTTCACGATCTTCTCGCCGGGCTTGAGCCCCATGCACTTCTTGACCGGCTGGATCAGGTCACTAGCCTTCAGGTGCAGCCAGCCCAGCCGGCGCGTCACGTCCTTGGTCTGCTCCAGCACCTGGGTGGTGGTCAGTGCGAAACTCATATTGCGCATCAGCGTTTCCTCCAAGCAAATGACAGTGGTTCTTCCAGGATCCACAGGTGCCGCATGTTGGCGACGTTCACGACATCCGTGGCGCATGGGTAGACTTCGACAGCGTCAAATCTTCCGTAGCCGGCCTCGCTCTTCAGGCGCTGCAGGTCTTCCCAAGGGATGTCTTGCGCCCATCCTTTTCCTGAGAGCTGCGTACGGTTCACAGAAAGCCGGACCAATGCCGGATCCGGCGCATCAAATACTTGGACCAGGTAGTCTCGGCTGCGCCAGACGGTGACCACTCCTGGTGGCGGCTTTCCAAAAGCTATGTCCGTGAGCTCGACAAGATGCGCAGGGTAGCTCTTGCTCTCCCTTGCCATGTGCGATTGGGCCGCGCGCCGTTGAGCGCGGTTCATGTTGGCTTTGGTCATTCCATCCATGACACGCACCCCTCTGTTTCACACTTTCCGTGGACGTGGCCGTTGTAGCTGGATTGGGACAGGTGCAGGCGGCCGGAGCACACCGCGCACGTAACGATCTCGCGCCGGTCCTGTGCAGGCTTTGGCTTCACGCGCCACTCGGCGGCCAGGCGGATTGCTGTCATGGCCTTCTTGAGAGACAAGTCCATCTGCTCGCGGTCGCGCTGAACCTGTTCGGCGGTCGGTTCTTCGCGTAGCGCGCAGGGGATCATCACCTGGCCACGGCGGTCGATGTCCACCCGCTTTGTCGGTTCACCGGGCTTGCAGTAGGTGCCACGGCCGTGCGCCGGAACCTCGCGGAACTGGATGCAGGGCATGCGCAGCCATTGCCCGGTAGCGGTGTCGTCAAAGGTGGCGTCCAGGTCAACGCCGGCGCCACAGACGTGCGGGCCCTTGATGGGCAGCATTCCGGTGTAGTGGATGCAGGTTCCGGGGGTCATGATTCCCTCACCATGCTCAGAGCGCGCTGAATGTCGGCGCTCAGTTGTTGATCAGCGGCTTCGGCGAACAGGCGCCCATAGTTCCATGTGGTGTCGCGGAACACGCGGCCGTCTTCGAAGTCGTCCATGCACCCAAGAACATCGTTGGCGATATCCTTGTCTTCGTTGGTCTCTATGTGGAAGCGGTCCATTGCGGCGCGCACGCGGTACGGGCCTTCCGACCAATCGCCGCGGGTCTGCTGCATGGCCACAGCCAGATTCAAGCGCTGGTCTTTGGCACACAGGTGGTCCAGAACATCCGACCAACTGGATTCGATTGGCAGCTCGTAGCGCAACAGCATTGCGGCCAGTTCCATGTCCGCCTTGCGCTTGGCCAGCTCGGCATCGCGCTCGCGCTGGGCCTTGCCTGCGGCTTCTGCTGCCTCAACTTTTGCACGCTCTGCGTAGGCCTGGTATTCCTTCAGCATGCGCTCATAGGCACCAGTCGCGCCGGCGAATCCATCATCTGTCTTGCAGTTGCGGCGGACGTCACCCATCCAACCGGCCTCGTGAGTGATGGACTTCGGATAACGCGATCGGCTTTTGGTATCGCGCTCGCTCCAAGACTTCGGCATGCCGATCTCGAGCATCAGCGCCTCGACACGAGCGGCAACCACCTTGTTGTTCTCGATGGCTGGAAGATTATTGTCGTGGGTTGCGACGTCCTTGGCGCGCGCTGCCGCCAGCTCCTGTAACGCCCTGTTTGCGACTGCGGTCGGCGACTTCGAGCCGTAGCTCATGGAGCTGGCGTAGCTGCTGGGGTGTGCCATGCACTTGCCAATGGCGCCGCACATTTCCACCGGCATGATTTTTACTGCAGAGTTCATACCGATTCTCCCTGCATCTGCGCCAGCATCCGCCGCGCAGATTCCTTGTATGCCGCCTCCATCTGGATCGGCTTCGACAAGCTCAGAATCCCCTCGTACAGCTGCACGGCATCAGCAACGGCCGTCAGGTCGGGCCCAGTGAACCCGTACCTGCCATGGCGCTGCCAGATACCGTCGCAGCGTTTCATGGCCTCGATGCCGGCCAGCATTGTTTCCTCTGCCAGCGGGTCGATTGCTTCGGCCCGGATCAATCCAACATTGAGCGCGCCAGCCAGGCGGTCGAAGTCCTTTGGCTCACCGGATCCTGACTTCAGGCGCTCGAATGCGGTCTTCACCAGAACTGCGATGTGCAGGGTGTGTTCTTCCGGTGCGTCCTGGAATGCCTTCACGACTGAGCTGTTCCACGGTACGGCTCGCTTGTTTGAACCGGCTACTGCCGTTGGAATTTGGGCGTGCCTGACGTGCAGCTCGAAGCCATCCAGCTTCAGCGGCTGCATCACGGTGATGTCGAAGGATGGGACGGCGAATAGATCGCGCTTTGCGTGGCTGGCCAGGCGGTGGGCGGATCGCATATCACTCAGCCCCAACACCAGCCGCCAGCGCCTCTTCCGGAGTCTGCGGGAACAGCGGACCATCGCCGATCTCGTCAGGATCGCGGTCAAGCGGTTGCGGGTCAGGGTTCAGGAACGGATTTTCCGGCTCCGTTGACTTCTCTGTCATCTGCACGGCGGGCGCGCGCAGCGACATCGTGACTTCCTCGCCGCCCAGCAGGACCAGCTTGCCCAGCGTGTCCATATCCAGTCGGTCGGATGCGTTCTGCACCTTCCAGAACACGGTGACGGTGCCGCCCTCCTTGGTTTCAAAGGAACGGCTGCTGACCTTGCACAGTTCCAGCTCGATGTTGCTGGTGGCGTCTCCGAGACCGAATTCAAGGTCCAGGATGTAGCCCACCAGTTTGTCCTTGCCGCCGAACGTGTAACGCTGACCGTTCAGCTTGGAGAAACGCAGATTGGGAAGCGTGGAATCGACTCCTTCAAGGTCAACCTGGCCCGAGTCTGCGGAGGCATTGAAATACAGCGCTTCGCGCAGGCCGGGTGCAAACAAAGTGTCCAGGCAGGTATTGGGCTGGTCAGTTTCAAAGCCGAGGGTGATCGCCTGCTTGTGGTCTTCGCCGTGAAATTCCTTGTGGGGAGTCACGCTGCGCAGGATTGCGGTTTGCTTGACGGTGAACTCGAAGCGTGGTGCGGTTGGTGTTGTCATGGTTGGTGGCTTTCGGAGTGGGTGGGTTAAACGGGAAGCGGCTTTTCGAGCAGCAGGGGAGGCACTGCCTGTTGCGGACGTCGGGCGGCCATTAGCTCTTCGCGCTCTTTCCATTCAGCGGGAGTGCGCATTTCGTAGCCGGTTCCGACGCGATTTTTCGGAATGGTCAGTGCCACAACTTGCTCAAGCATTTCGCCCCAGCACAGACCGTTGCAGCACTTGCCGTCTTCCTGAACATCCCAGCCGCAGCCGGGAGTCGGATCAAAGGTGATCGTGATGGTGCGCACAGCTAGGCCGCTTGCGCCTGTTCGTCAGCGGCTTTTTCAGGCTCCGGCTCGGGCGGATACTTCTCAAACGGCAGGCTCTGGATGTGCTGGCCGAAGTGCTTGCCAATGGACTCAGCGCCCACGAATGCAGCATGCGCTTCCGGTGTGACGTTGGGGTAGTGGTACACGGCGCCGGGCCCGTTCTTGAACACGACCGCCAGGGTCTGGGTGGATGCGTCGTAGCCGACGGCCTTGATCTTGTTGCTGTCCACCGGCTTGAGCTCGATGGATGGGCGTGGTTTGTCGCTGTAGGCCTGGGGTGCTTTGAATTCGCGTGCCATGGTGATCTCCTGTTGGTTGGGTAAGGGTTGCCGGTTACGTTCTTCCGGCGCCTGAGACAGGCCGCGGCCACATATCCACCAGCGCGCCCGTGGGCTCGGGCATTGCGCCGGCTGGCCAGCTTCAACGGCACCCGCATATCGTTAGCAGGTAGCCTCCACTGGCCACACAGGGTTTCCGTTACGCCGTAGCCGGCTCGAATTGCTCCTGCACTTCGCTGATGTGGGCCTTGATGGCATCGCAGATCGCTGGAAAGTCGCTTTCGTGGTACAGCTTGGCCGCCTTGACGGTCGTTGCTTCAAACTCCAGCGTGGCAAGGAATGCGCTGGTGACGTTGAAGCCCAGGCGCTCGCAAATGGTGCCAAGGGTCATCGTCGGCGCGGTGGCCGGCTTCGGTGCCATGGCCTGGCGCACGCTGGCCGGCATCTGCTGGACCACTTGGGGATGGGTCAACGCTGGTGCTGGTGCAGTGGTGCGTGTTGGCTCACCATCAATCCAGCACTCTGGATCTCCACAGTTCTTGCCACCATGGTTTCCGTCGCACTTCACAAGTCCAGCAGTAGCAGCAGACTGCTCGGCGGCAAGCTTTTCGCGCGCGTCCTTCTCGGCCTTGGCCTGCTCTTCAGCGCGGATGCGCTCGCGGGTGGCTTCTTCCTCGCGCTCCTTGGCAGCCTTGTGGTCGGTGATGCGGGACTTGATCAACAGCTTCAGGTCATCCAGCGACTTGCCGATCAGCACGGCGCGGTCGTTGAACAGGAATTCGAAGCCATCGCCGTCAGCCTTCAGCGCTGCAAGGTTGGCCCGGATATTGGCGGCTGCATCGTTGGCAGCCACCTTGTAGACCGATAGCATGGTGTCCACGGCGTCCTGCATGACGTCCAGCGACCGCTTTCCCTTGATGGCGCCGGCGAAGTCGGGCTGGGGAATTGGAACCCAGAGGCCGCCCGTTTCTTCCTTCAGGCTGGCCAAGTGGGTTTCATAGGCGCGCTTGCCGCCCAGCACCATTTCATCTTTGACCTCGCCCTTGCGCTTGTCGACCAGCTTGTTCAGCTCCAGGCGTGTCTCCCGAGCCTTTGCCTTGATGTCATCGATGGTCTTGAAGAGCGTATCGATGGATTGGGTCTGGCCGAGTGCATGCTCTTTGACCTGTTCCAGACGGCTCTCGACATCGCCGCACCACTTCACGATCTTCTCGGCATCGGCGAAGTGCTGGTCAGTCTTCAGCTCACGGTTGATGCCGGCGAACACCGCCAGGGCGTGCTCTTTGTACTGTTCCAGGTTGCTGTTGGTCACCATGCCGGTGACTTCCACCAGCAGGGCCGGCAGCGTCTCCGGCGTCTTGCCGACGGGTTTCACTTCTGCTACGCGCGGCACGTAGTTGGCCAGGTCAATCTCGAACTGGGCCCAGCCCTTGTCGATGCGGTCGAACCACTCCGGATCCGGCAGCACTTCCATGGTCAGCGTGTTGGCTTCGGTTCCGTCGGACACACTGAAGATGACCTTTTCGGCGCCGGTTACCTTCAGGATCTGCTGGCACTGCGGCATGTATTCCTCTGGCAGCTCGCCGGCGGCCACGGATTCGGCCAGAGCCTGATTCCATTGCTTGTTTTCCCAGCCGATGTCTTCCAGCATGGTGAGACCGTCACAGCTGGCAGACTGCTTGCCGTCGCTGCAGGTCACCGGGTACAGCTTTTGGCCAATGCGCGCTGCGATGATGGGCCGTGCCAGTGCTTCAACGCGGTGTCCTTCGTCCAGAATGCGCTCCTGCACGTAGTCGCTGAATTCCTTGGCGTTGCCGGTGTGCTTGAGGTGCAGCAGCTCGGTTCGCGTCATCTTGCTGGACAGTCCCAGCATGGCGGCGGCTTCGCTGGCTCCCCGCATTTGAAAGCGGAAGGCTACCCATTCTGGCGATCCTTGCAAAAGTGAGTGAGTTTTCAAAGTGATACTCCTTGGGTAAGTGCTTTTTGAACAGACCATCCGTACTTGTTGATACGCATGGCGATGGTTGTTGGCTTGATGCCGGTTCGCTTGCTCCATCCAGAAATCGAGTCCGTGATACCGTCATGGCTGATTTGCTTCACTGTCGAATTGAAGAGATCCATCCCGCGCAGGCCTTGTTTGTGACGCAAGCAGGCTGTCGGAATCAGCACGCCAAATTGACGTGCCCAAGCGCTTATGTTCTTGGTGACGCCATCGATGGTCACCTTCACGTTGTTGCGTTTGTTGTTGGCCTGTTCTTCCGCAGTCGCCCAGCGGCAATTGCTGGGTTCGTAGTTGCCGTCGTTGTTCTCGCGCTCGATTGAATGATCGGGTGATGGGCGCTCACCCATGTCGGCCAAGAAGTTCTCGAATGAGTTCTTCCATCGCTGACAAATCGATATGCCGCGACCGCCATAGTTTTCAAATGCCGGTGAGTTTCTGTTTAGACAGCGTGTTTGCATGCCAGTCCAGACCTCAAACTCTGCGCTATCTGTCAAGCCATGTTTTACAGATGCGATGCGAGTCCGCTCAGCGGCACAAGTTGGGCAACTGGTGATTTTCCCGCTGCGGGCGTAGTAGCCATTGGCTTCAAACTCTGAGCCACAGTCGCATTTGAAAGACCATTTCAAATCTCCGCTCGTGGCCTTGCCAACCATGCGCAAGGCAACAAGTGATGAATACCGTTTTCCGGTCATATCAATGACTCTTGCGTTCATGGTCTTACTCAGATACCGTGGCCCAGCTGGCGATCTCGACCTTCTGGTCTTGCGTCAGGAGTTCCTGGGTTTGGATGGTGGTGATCAGGTCGTTGACCGTCTTTTTCTTGGACTCGATGACCTTCTTCCAGCCCGCTTTCTGGGCTTCGAAGGACTCGGGTGTGCACTCAGGAAGAGCTGGCTTTTCTTCCTTGGTGATTTCCCCGGTTTCACCATCCACACGCTCAGACAGGACAACAAAGTCACCGTCGATCACCGCACCTTGGCCAGATTCGGCGGCATGCGATACGGTGATGGCGTTAGCCAGCTCGATGCTGGATGGCATGTACTTGAGGACCTGCAGCAGCGCAACCTTGCGGGCGTACATCTCGAAGTTGGCTTCGCTGGCCAGGGCGTAGTGACGGCCGCCGACCTTGTTGTATTGGTTCAGGTGCTTCTGCACCTTGCCGCGCGTCCATACCTCAATGACTGGCATCTGGGCATCCTTGACGCGGCCAATGGCGTAGACGTGGGTGAACAGCTCGCCACCGTCGCCAGGCTTGTGGCGGCAGAAGGGTTCATCGCCCAGCTGGTAATCGAACTTGTCACCCTCGTAAACGGCGCCGGTCCACACCGTGGCGCGGCCCGCGCGGGACACCAGATCAACCAGACCCTTCCATCCAGGCACAAAGGTGCACTTGCCCTTGTAGGGGATCAGGTAGCCCTGACCGTTGATGCCAGGCTCAAGCCCCAATTGGGTGGCCGTCATCAGGCTGGAGAGAATGCTGTCGGTGCTGCACTGCTGCAGGTCCCTGTTGGAACTGAATGCTGTCAGCGCCAGGCGGGCCATGCGGTCGGCGCTCATGTGCTTTGGCAGGGCCAGCGCCATTTGCGGCTTCATGCGCTCCAGGGTCTTGGAGAACGCAGATACCGGTGAACTCGGTGTTGTGATGGAAGATGACATCGTTGGCTTTCAGGTTGAAATGGTTGTCAAAGGGTTGTCCTGCGCAAGGTTTCCCATGCGCGGACGGTGGAACGGGTGATGGAGTGGCCGAAGCGGCGGTACATCAGGTACAGGCGGAAGAAGGTCGTCATGCAGGCCTCGCACTTCCGCCACGTTGCAGCGGGAAGGCCGCGCGCACCTGGTCAATGGCATCAAACACGCTGGTGGCGGTAACGGTCAGGCGGTAGCCGGGGATGCGGACGAGGTAGGACTTCATGCTGCACCGCCTGTGGCCTTGGCGATGGCTGCCTTGGAATCGCGCAGGTAGTGGTCATTGGCTTCCATTACTTCGACTGGATCGCAGGTTCCGCCACATTGCAAAATGCGGTCACGACCCGTTTCCAGCAGGTTCACGTAGGCACGGTTCATTGCCTTCAGCTGGTCCAACAGCTCAGGCGCTGCGGCAATGAGGGTGGCATTGGCCTTACGCTCTTCAACTTCATTGGCGAAACGCTCGTCTTGTCCTGGGAAGTGAGTAGGCGGCTGCGTATGGCAGATGTACCCGCCTGTGTCCATCACTCCGTACTCAGTGACCCACCAAGGCGCGGGTGTGTGCTTTGCTTGGTTCACATCGTCCTCCCGGTAACACCCTGCAGCTCCATCTGCTGGCGCTGTGCGGCGTCCCAGCGGCGGCGGTCAAACTCGCCGGAGTTCAGCTTGTTAAGGTAGTCAAGGTCGGCCTGCAGCGCGCGGTCTTCGCTGACGATCTTGTGCACCACGGAAGAGGCCGGGGCGAACGGCGCCAGGGCTTGGGCCATGCAGAGGGGCAGGCGGGCGTTCAAGATGCCACCTCGACAATCTTGGATACACCGGAGAATCGCTCTGCATTTCGCTTGGCAGCCTCTGCCAGGAAATCACGCACTGCCGGCAACTCGCTTTGCTGAATCGAAGAGATTTCAATGCCGCGGGAGCAACCCTTGCGCGGGTGTAGCCACCACAGGATCAGGGCAACTGTTGCATCAGGTGCCGTGTGTACATAGCCTTCGCCATTGCAATGAGGGCAATACCCATCGACGCCAAGAAGGCGCTTTGCGCGGGCTTGAATGAGGATTCCACGATTGATCGCGTCGTGGGATAGAAAACCACCGCCATGTTGGGCTGCGTTGATAGTCGCAGCTGTTTCACCAGCCTTGGCGCGTCCGGCAGCAATAAGCGCATCGGCCTCGTCTTCGGTGATCTTGTCGTTCCATGGGGTCTGACCCGGCGCGCACTGGTGACGATAGAAGGTGTTGACGATGATCTGCGCATCTTGGTGATAGCCATTGCCATCGCAGTGCTTGCAGTCTTCGGATGCTCTGTTGACTTCAAAATAGAAGTTGACGCACTCGTTCAGGTCGTCAAGGTTCCACGGTCCAAATTCTTCCCATGTCGCCACAATTTGGCGACTGTCCCAACCGCCCTTGTCGCCGCACATGTAGTCTTCGTGCGGACCCCAACCCAAATATGAAGGATTGGCATCCAGCAGTGCAACTTGCCACGGCTTGGCATTGAGCTTTGCAGCTTCTTCAGCGTCAAAGTACTTCATGCCAACTCTCCCGCTTGTTCAATGGATTCCGCATCCAGCCCAGCACCAACAATCTCAGCCTCACGCTCCAGGCGCTCAGCAAGCGGCCGGCGCGGAACGTAGCCCAGCTCTGCAAGGTCAATCGCAGCCTGGCCCTGCAGTCGGGCCGGGTGCAAAGGGTTCGGAATTGCGGCCACCAGCACCTTGCAGGCGTCCAGCAGTCCTATCGTGATTTGGTCCAAGTTGCGCTCCCAGTTGTTGACACCTGAGCGATTGAGGGAGAAGGCTGGGCTGCGTTCACTTCTCGTGATTGAGCGCAATCTCTACAGGATGCAACGCCATCAGTTGGGTTATGCATTCCATCGTTGTCACTTCTTCCGGGGTGCTGTCACACCCAGATCCCGCCATGCAGCCTTCTCTCTCAATCGCTCACTCTCTGAAAGCGATGTGTGTTGGCGGCTGGGTCGCTACTCCCAGCTATTGCAGCCCACGGCAGCCACATCAAGGTTTCCCCTGACCAACCGAGCATTCACGCGCCGGCACGCTATATCCGTGTATTACGGCTCTGCTTTGAACCGCACATCTACCAACACACATCGCTTTCAATCGCCTCAAACCGCAGCGGTCACTGACCTTGAGCACCCTCTGCATCCTGTTGGGCTTACTGGCTTCGTATCGCTTGCCAGCTCGTATCGCGGTTTGTTGCGATGGCTTCAGTCTACTACGAGTAGACCAATGCCGTCAACTAGGCGTAGACGTTTTATGTGAAAATATTCCCAAGCGGCCTATTTCGGGCAACAAAAAAACCCGCCGAAGCGGGTTTGGTGGGGGAGTGGAAATCTACTTGACGTGTGTGGCGATGAAGTAGGTGGCGGCGATCAGGGCTGTGCAGATTCCTGTCATCCAAGTGACGAACTTCCAAGTTTGAGCGTTCATTTCCTGATGCAGCTTTGCCTCAAGGCGGAGCACTTCGCTCTTAGTGGACAACTCCAGGCGTAGAAAATCCTCTTTCGTTGCCAAGGTTGTAATGATGGCTTCAAGTTTTGCTACGCGGGCATCCATGCCACCATTGTCACCACCTCCACCTGGCGGGTCAACTGGAGGGGATTCTGAATTTCGTTTATTAGGAAATGAATGAATGCTCATTGCTTTCCCCTATTCCGTTCCACAGTGGTGTCAACGTCATCATCAAAAAGCTCTGTATATCCGCACTTCGGACACACATACAGGTTGCCCGTGAAGATCACCATATCATTGTGGCCAGACAAATAGCCCCATTTATGGGGTAGGTCACGGCCTTCGTTTATCAGGATCAGGTTTCCATGCCCATATCGGCAGTCGGGGGTTATGTCGATGGTCATATTTCACTCACTTCCTACACTCCTTGGCTTCGCTCCGGGTCTTTTTATGAGCGCTTCGCACTAGCAATCTCCAAGCTCAGGCTCAGGACCAGGTCTGCAAACGCCATCGTCAAACACATGCGGTGTGCTCATCATTGCAAAAAATACCAGCACAGCAATGGCCACCCGTGTGACATAGAGCCAGACCCGCTCTTTGATGGTGCCTTTGTAGTAATTCTTGTGTTTGATGAGGTGCTCCGCCACGCAAGCAACGATCAAACCGTACATGCAAACGGCGAACGTCGATGTCTCTTCCATCATCATTCCTTGTGGTATAGCCCACCCAACGACCATGGGTTGCAAGTCTCTGCTTGGTATGGGCTCATGCGATCGACTTAATGGCAGTGCTTTATCCCTGTCTTGTGATCAACGTGACATCCATATTTGTCCGTCCCGCCAGAGTGAGCCATTGCCATACCACTGCAAAACAGCATTGCGATAACGATAAGATTTTTCAACATTGTTACTCCCTAAATTCCACGGGCCGCGTGGAGCGGTTTCCCAACGACTTTTGGATACCAGGTCCTTGACTGTTTTGGTTCGTCATCCCTTATTTGTGGGATTGAAGGATTTTCAAAGGCAAGGTATGGTTTGAAGGGCAGGTTCAACTGCTCGCGCCGTTTGCTTGATTCTTCTGTATTTCCAGTTTGCTGCGCTTCACCGTATTGATCACCAGACCGTAGTGATGTGCGGTGGAAACAATCGCGCCTTCCAGCTTCTCAATCTCGCTCGGTTCCAACTGGGCGACTGACTCAAACTCGATTCCCTCGAAGGGCCATCGCTTTGCTCCGAACAGGATTTCGTCTGCACTGATGGAAAAAAATGTGCACAGATGCGCCAAGTCATGGTGCTTGATGCTTCGACTCCCAGTTTCCCAGTGTCCTACTGTCGCTTTGCTAACTCCAAGAGCCTCCCCGACTTGAGCTAGAGATAGGCCTCGGTTTTCCCTCGCGTGCGTCAAGCGCTCTCCGAGGGCTGTGTCACTTTCATGTGTCCAAAGAAATGATCCCATGTGTAGACGGTACAAATTTGTCAAAAACATGGTCTACTGCCAGTTGACGTTATGGTCTACGGGGAGTAGACTAACGGAATGGACATCACACATGACACTGAAAAAGCCGCATTGCATCGAGCCGCTCAGATAGTTGGTGGCCAAGCAGCACTAGCTACTGCCATCGGAATGGAGGACCGTCGGCGCGTGTGGCCCTGGTTCAACACGGACCGTCAAGTCCCTGCTGAACACTGCCCCGCGATCGAGAAGGCCACAAACGGTCAGGTCCGCTGCGAAGAACTCCGCCCAGATGTTGCTTGGGCCGTGCTGCGAGGCAACGCTGAACCAACCGCCACAGAGACGGTAGCAAACGGGGTTTGATTCGTGCCCAACGTTTTCAACACCCACCGCCATTCGATCCAGCGCACTGGAAAACCCGGTGCTTGCCTCCCTGGCACCTTGGCTGATCGCAGCCTTTGGCGCGCTGGCGCGGTGGGTGTTTTTTCTATTCGAGGCTGACCCATGTTCCACGTAGTCAAACCCCTGGACCGCCTGTCTATTCAGGAAATCTGCGAGCTGGCCAAGCATGCCGCGCACCGCGGAGAGCAACTCGAACAGGCCAATGTCTTTGAAGGTGAGGCTGGCGAAGCCTTTGCCGCGGCCTATCACGAGTACTCCGGCTGTGGCTGACCGCTGGCCACCGACCGCCGCGCCAATCGCCATTCCAACCCACCACATCAGAAAAACACCATGTCCAAACACGATACCCATGATGAACAGGCGCACTTCGCCCGCACCGGTGTGCTGAGTCCCACTGGACCTCTGACAGAACCCCTGAAGACGTTTGTCGACTTCGAAACCGCCGAAGCCTTCCGCCGCCTGACCAACGAAGCCGATATGGATGTTTCCAGCGCGTTGCGTGATTGGGTTTTCAAACTGGTTCATCAGAAGACTTTCACGGAAATGGTTGCCGATGCCCAGAAGGTTAAGAGCGCGAAGCTGTTTGGTACAGGCCCGATTGCGGACCAGAACGCGGCCAAGCAATGAGCGCTTACACGACCGACTGGAAAGCCCTGGGCCTTCCCGACGACAGAAGCAAGAACGCATTCACCGCCGTTCCACCAAAGGGGCCGTGCCGCCCATACGTTGCGAAGAAGCACAGTCCAGCACTGCCAAAAGTCCAGCAGGCCGCAATGGCCTTGGAGACTCCAGAAGAGCGGAGAGAACGCCAGAAGCGTGAAGCCGAGCGCAAGCTGATGGACCAGCAAGGCCGCCCCCGGGTCGACCTGGCACCGCGCACCACCGGCGCCATCACGATCCATTCACAGGCTGATGCGGCCAAGACGTCGAAGATCAGGCGGGGCAGGGCGATATGAGCGATTACGCCGAGTTCCTGCGGCAGAAGATCAAGCTGGCGCCATTCACTGGATTCGATGTGCCCCTGGAGGCCATCAACCCCGCGCTCAAACCACACACCCGCGAGATCGTGCGCTGGATGGCCAAGGGTGGCAACCGCGCCTGCTTTGCTAGCTTCGGCCTGCACAAGACGGCCACCCACCTCGAGCTGCTGCGCCAGGTTGGCCAGCGCTTCCCGGACGCGTTCCGCTTGGGCGTGGTTCCGCTGGGCGTGCGGCATGAGTTCTTCCGTGAGGCAGAGCAGCGCTTCACTGGTGATTGCGCCATCAGCCTGCGCTTCATCCGCCGCGACAGCGAAATCGATGACCCCGCCACCATCTACCTGACCAACTACGAAGCCGTGCGCGAGGGCAACGTCACGCCGAAGCTGTTCCGTGCGACTGGTCTTGATGAAGCCAGCATCCTGCGCAGCTATGGCAGCAAGACCTATCAGGAGTTCCTGCCGGCCTTTGCGCCCGTGGAGTTCAAGTCGGTATTCACGGCTACCCCGGACCCCAACCGCTACAAGGAACTGATCCATTACGCCGCCTACTTGGGGGTGATGGACTCTGGCCAAGCCCTGACACGCTTCTTCCAGCGCGACAGCGAAAAGGCGGGCAATCTGACGCTGTATCCGCACAAGGTCGCTGAGTTCTGGATGTGGGTTGCCAGCTGGGCGGTCGTTATCACGAAGCCAAGCGATTTAGGCCACAGCGATGACGGCTACATCCTCCCGGCGCTGGACGTGCGCTGGCACGAGATCCCGAGCGACTACACCATGGCTGGCAACGACAAGATGGGCCAGGGCCTGCTGATCCAGAACACCGCCATGAGCCTGTCGTCGGCGTCACGCGAGAAGCGCGACAGCCTGCCGGCGCGGGTGGCCAAGGTCAGGGAACTGATCGCCGAAGCGCCAGCTGACCACTTCGTGGTCTGGCACGACCTGGAAGACGAGCGCCACGCCCTGCAGGCCGCCATTCCTGAAGCCGTGAGCGTGTACGGCAGCCAGGATCTGGACGAGCGCGAAGGCCTGATTGTTGGATTCAGCGACGGCAAGCACAGCATCCTGAGCACCAAACCCATCATTGCCGGATCCGGCTGCAACTTCCAGCGCCATTGCCACCGCGAAATATTCGCCGGCGTGGGCCACAAGTTCAACGACTTCATTCAGGCCATCCACCGGGTGTATCGCTTCGGCGGTTCTTTGGACGTGGCCGCCCGTATCGACATCATTCACACCGAGGCCGAGCGCGAGATCGTGGCCAGCCTGAAGGCAAAGTGGGCCCGTCACGACGAACAGCAGGAGCGCATGGCTGCCCTCGTGCGGGAATACGGCTTGGACCACTTGGCCATGCATGAGACGCTGGCCAGGTCCGTGGGCGTGGAGCGCCGTGTCGTCAAGGGCAAGCTGTTCGAGGTCGCCCACAACGATGCGGTGCTCGAGGCCATGGCCCAGCCCGACAACTCGGTCGACCTGATGATTTCCAGCATCCCGTTCGCCAACCACTACGAATACACCCCCAGCTACAACGACTTCGGCCACACGGAGGACAACGCCCAGTTCTGGCGCCAGATGGACTTCCTGACACCGCAGCAGCTGCGGATCCTGAAGCCCGGTCGGATCTATGCCTGCCACGTCAAGGACCGCATCAACTTCGGCAACGTCACTGGATACGGGCTGCCAACCTCCAGCCCATTCCATGCCGAGGCGATCTTCCACGGCATCAAACACGGCTTCGACTACCTGGGAATGATCACCGTGGTGACCGACGTGGTGCGCGAGAACAACTCGAACTACCGCCTGGGCTACACCGAAATGTGCAAGGACGGCACAAAGATGGGTGTCGGCTCGCCTGAATACGTCCTGCTGTTCCACAAGCCACAAACCGACCGCGGCCGTGGGTATGCCGACGTCCCGGTGGTGAAGTCCAAGGACGAATACAGCCTGGCACGCTGGCAGGTAGACGCCCATGCCTTCTGGCGGTCCAGCGGCAACAGGCTGCTGTCATCCGCTGAGCTGGCGGCCATGGGCCCTGGCAAGCTGGCCAAGTTCTTCACCGAGGACAGTTTGCGCCGGGTCTACGACTTTGACCAGCACGTCGACATCGGTGCCCAGCTGCAGGCCCGCAATGCGCTGCCATCCGACTTCATGAGCTTGGCGCCTGGTAGCCACGACCCGATGGTCTGGCATGACGTGGTGCGGATGCGCACCCTGAACGGCGAGCAGAGCAGTCGTGCCGTCGAAAAGCACGTCTGCCCACTGCAGATCGACATTGTTGACCGCCTCATCGTCCGGTACAGCAACCCTGGCGAGAAGGTCTGGGACTCGTTTCACGGCCTGGGCACGGTAGGGGTGCGCGCCATCAAGCTGGGCCGCACTGCGGGCGGTTCCGAACTCAATGCGGGCTACTTCAAAGACCAGGTGCACTACCTGACGGCCGCCGAGCGGGAAGCAAGCATGCCGAGCCTGTTTGACGTCCTGGAAGAAGAGGCGGTTGCAGCATGACCGCATCGACCTACTACGCCACCCCCAAGGCTCCGAACCGCCAGCGCAACCCGCTAACCCGTGCGGAATACCAAAGCCGGCGCACTGAGTTCGCAGCCCGCGGCAATGAGCTGCCCCAGACCAAGCTGCTGGCCATGGACATCATCTGCATCCGCAGCGCCGACCGCCAGCGCAAGGCCTTGCTCCAGTACATCCGGGACAACCTGAGCAATGCAGCCTTGGCCAAGCAGTTCGATGTGCACGTCCGCTGCATCGAGAAGGTGCTGTCACGCGAGACAGGGAGCCACGTGGCATGACCAAGTGCGACCAACTCAACGACGAAATTCTGGGCATCGAAGCCGCATTGCACGGCAAGCGCCTGGAACTGGCGATGTGGCAGGGCCAGCGGGTTGATGCCCAGTCCCACCGCTTGGCCATGGAAGCGGCTGTCAACGCCCGGCGCGAGCTACGTTTGCGCGTGGGCATGCAGGACGGTGGCTGCTTCTTCAACGCTGCCGGCCATGCCGACCAGGTGGCGAAGGGGAGGGTGGTGCATGCGTGAATATGCTAAGGCGGAGCCCAAGATGTGGCACGGCCACACCTTCAAGAACCTGCGCAAATGTGGTCCAGAGGCCCTTGTGGTGGGCTTGTATCTGATGACATCGCCCAGCTCCAACATGCTGGGTTTGTACGCCCAGCCGATTCTGTACATGGCCCACGAAACTGGACTTGGCGAACAAGGTACTTTGAAGGGGCTTAACCACTGCATAGAAGCCGGTTTCTGCAGCTACGACCACGAGTCCGAAATGGTATGGGTTCACGAAATGGCCCGCTATCAGATTGCTAGCGTACTCAAGGCGTCTGACTTGCGTTGCAAGGGCGTACAGCGTGAATACGACGGGCTTCCGGAGAACCCATATTTGGGAGCGTTTTTCGACCGGTACAGCGATGCTTTCCACATGGTCGAACGCCGCGAATCGACGGCATCCGGCAAAGGGGATTATGAAGGGGCTACCCAAGCCCCTACAAAGCCAAGAGCAAGAGCAGGAGCAGGAACAAGAGAAGGAGCAGGAAAGCCTTCGGCTTCGTCAGCAGGCAAGCTGCCGACCTGCCAGACCCAAGCCGTGATCGACCTGTACCACGAGGTGCTGCCGACCCTGCCGAAGGTCCGCCTGCACACCAAAGCCAGGGTGAAGGCCATTCACAAAATTTGGGATTGGGTGCTGACCAGCTTCAAACCCGACCACACACGCCGGGCCGAGACGCCAGAGCAGGCGCTGACCTGGTTCCGGAGCTACTTCGAGCGCGCCAGCGAAAACGACTTCCTGATGGGCCGCACCCCACGTAGCGGCGAGCACGCGAACTGGCAGTGCGATATCGACTTCCTGATGACCGAGCGCGGCATGACGCACGTCATCGAAAAGACCAAGGACACCCAATGAACCTGACCGACGATCCGGGCATTGGCTCGCTGCGCGTGCCACCCCACAGCATCGAGGCCGAAACCAGTGTGCTGGGCGGCCTGCTGCTGGACAACAGCGCCTGGGACCGCGTGGGCGACATGCTGCGGGACACCGACTTCTACCGCTACGAGCACAAGCTGATCTTTGCCGCCATCGGATCGCTGGTGAACTCTTGCCGGCAGGCTGACGTCATCACCGTGTACAGCTACCTGCAGACCCACCACAAGGCAGACGAATGCGGCGGCATGGTTTATCTCAACCAGATGGCGCAGTACGTTCCAAGCGCTGCCAACATCCGCCGCTACGCAGAAATCGTGCGCGAGCGTTCACTGCTGCGCGGCTTGATCACTGCCAGCGACGAGATCGCGACCAGCGCCTTCAACACCGAGGGTAGGGACGTTGCGACCATCCTGGACGAGGCAGAGCGCAAGGTCGGCACGGTGCGCGAGGCCGGCGCCAGCACGGTGGACGAATGGGAAAGCGTGGACGCCGGCGTAACGCGTGCCTTGGACAGGATCCAGGAGCGGTCAGACGGAACTGCAAAGGCTGACTTCATCCAGACCGGACTCAAGGACTTGGACGAACGGCTGGACGGCGGTATGCGGCCTGGCGACGTGATTGTGATCGGCGCCCGTTCCGGAATGGGCAAGAGCGCACTGAGCCAGACCATTTCAGAGCACGTTGCACTGGCCGAAGGCCTGCCCGTTGCCGTCTTCTCGCTGGAAATGTCGCGGGACCGGTGGGTCGACCGCTTCCTGGCGTCGATTGGGAAGATCCACCTGACCAAGATCCGGCGGCCGGAGCGCCTGAGCGACTTCGACTGGTCCAACCTGACCAATGCCGTCGAGAAGTTGCGCCGTAGCCCCATCGAGATCAACGACCAGGGCGGCCTGAACATCAACCAGCTGCGCAGCAAAGCGCGCGCCGTGAAGCGCAAGCATGGGAAGTTGGGGTTGATCGTGCTGGACCACATGGGTTTGACAACCGGTACCGACCGCAAGGCGAACCGCAACTACCAGGTGGCCGAGGTCAGCGGTGGCATGAAGTCGCTGGCCAAGGAACTTGGTTGCCCCGTCATCCTACTGGTGCAGATCAGCCGCACGGTGGACGCCCGCGATGACCCTATGCCGAAGCTGGCCGACCTGCGCGACTCAGGAGACATCGAAAACGACGCTGACATCGTTCTCTTTGTGCACCGCCCCATCAAGAACAGCCCGCTCCTGAGCGACGAGTGGAAGAACTACGCCAAGGTCTCGGTGGCAAAGCTGCGCGATGGAGAGCCTGGCTACCTTGACCTGTATTACGTCGGAGAGAACCTGCACTTCGTGGACTGGCCGGCCACCATGGAAGTGCCCAGCAGCCGGGTGCGCACAGGACGCGGAGGTGACCTGTGAATGCCATTCGACTACCAAACCCACAACCGGCGGATGGTGAAGCGGTTTCTGTGGCTGCAGCGGGTTGCATCGGAGTATGCGGAGCATGCGCTGGAGGCCTACGCCACGGATCCGAACTCGCCGAATCCCAACATTCGGGCCGACGTGGAAGCGGAGAAGGAGCGCCGCGCGCAAGCCGCGAAACCATCGCCGTGATCGTCACGAAAGTGGATATGGGCCCTGGAACTCACGCCACGCGGATGCACTACGAGCGGGTGCAGTCCATCGACTTCAACCTGGAGACAGCAGCATGATCATCATCAGCATTGACCCGGGCCTGACCGGCGCCTGCAGCATCCTGGACCACAACGGCCTGCGCGCAGTGTTCGACCTTCCGACCATGAAGATACCCGGCGTCGGTCCGAAGGCCATGGTGCAAAACAAGATCGACGGTGCCGCCTTCAAGAAGCTGCTGCTGCAGCACTGCCCGGCCGGCGAGCCCGTGCGCGCTGTCATTGAGGCCGTGGGGACCATGGGCGGTGCCAACAACGCCGTCCAGACGCAGGGCAGTTTGCTGCGCTCTCTGGGTGCCATCGAGACTGTTCTGGAGTGCCTTGGCTGCCGGCCGACCTATGCCGCGCCCCAGACGTGGAAGCGCTTCTTCGGGCTGATCGACTCCAACCTGACGGACCGCGAGCGCAAGGCCAAGGCAATGCAGTGTGCGCGCCGGCTGTTCCCGAACTGCGCGGAATTCAGCCGGGTCAAGGACCACAACAGAGCCGAGAGCGCGCTGATCGGGCACTGGCTTCTCAAGGAGATTTCATGAACAACGACCGCGAACTGCTGGAGCTGGCGGCTAAGGCTGCGGGAATTGAGCTGGCTTTCAACGATGACGGATCTCCAGGGCGTTTTGTTGGGTATTGGCGACCGAAATGGATCCCATGGAACCCCCGCGACGACGACGGCGACTCGCGCCGGCTGGAAGTTGATTTGAATATTGAGGTTCGGTTCCATTTGGCAGGATCAATACCAGGAGTTACTGCGACCGTGGTTTCAGACAGCAGACTGCCTGTCCCGCGTGAGCCTTGGGGATCTGATAAAAGAGCCGCCACCCGACTTGCAGTCCTGCGCGCAGCCGCCGAAATCGGAAGGGCCATGCCGTGATCACCACAGCCGCCCTATACCTCGCCGTCGGCTATGCCAGCGCCGGCGTTGCCGTGTTCTTGTACCTGCTGGCCTACAACCTGACCGGGCCCAAGGTTTCCGAGTGGGCTGATGACGCCGGCGACTGGTCCGCGCTGGTCGTGGCCGTGGCCGTCGTTCTGCTGCTGGCGTTCTGCATTCTGGTCTGGCCATTCGCCCTGCGTGGCCACCGCCGTGACGTGGTGCGCCACCGCGCGCGCTCTGCATGGATGGATCAGCCATGATCAATCCATTCAAACTCACCGGACCAACGTGCCTCAGTTTCAGCGGTGGCCGCACCAGCGCGTACATGCTGTTCCTAGTGCTTGCCAATAACACAGTCGAAGACATCGCGCGCTGGTTGATCGTGCTATTTGAAAACACTGGAAAAGAGGATGAGGCAACACTCAGGTTTGTGCGCGATTGCTCTACGCGCTGGGGTGTGCTGGTTATTTGGCTTGAGTATCGGCTCGGCTCAGAGTTTGAAATTGTCAACTTTGAAACTGCCAGCCGGAATGGAGAGCCGTTCGACGCCGTAATCCAGCAACGCGGGTACATCCTGCCAAATGTCCGATCTGCCTATTGCTCATCGGAGTTGAAGGTCCGCACTGGGCATCGTTACCTGCGCTCCATCGGTTGGACTGAATGGGACACCCTTATGGGAATCCGGGCAGACGAGTGCGTGCGCGTGTCCAAGTTTCGGAAAAATACAAGCCCAGAGACTCCAGCAGAAGAAGTGCATATGCCGCTTGCCATGGCTGGCATAACGAAATGGGATGTCAAAGCCTTTTGGGAGGCTCAGCCGTTCGATCTTGATCTGGTGAATGTCAATGGTGAGACGCCGGAAGGCAATTGCGACCTTTGTTTCAAGAAAAAAGGCGCTCGGGTCATGTCTCTTGTTCGGCAAAAGCCGGTGCGCGCTGTGTGGTGGGCAAAACAGGAAAAACGCTCGGAGCAATACGCAACTGGAGATGGCGCGCGCTTTCGCAATAACAGGCCCAGCTATGGGTCAATGTACGACTTTGCGCTCAATCAGTCCGATATTGATTTTGACCAAAACGAGGAAGCCATCGCGTGCTTCTGCGGAGACTGACCATGATCCATGCAGCCTATGCAAGTCAGGGACACCGCTACCAATACGGCACCCGCGAAGTGCTGGCCATGCAGTCCGGGCACGTGGTCATCGTCCGCCCGATCAATGCCGCCGAACCGTACCCGCTGGGCGCCCCGCTGACCGTCAAGGCGAGCTGGTTGCAGCCCCTGGCCATGCGCTACTTCCACAACGAGGTGCCGGCGTGATCCTGATCCTCACCCCCAAAGGCCGCGGAAGGTGGAGGCGTATCACCATGTCCCTGGACGCCCCTGCCGACCTGTTCCCGGCGCTGCGCTCCCAGCCGGTAGCTGTTGGCATGCTGATCCAGTTCGCTGGGTTGACGCTTCGAGTCGTGGCGGTGACAGCATGACCAACGTAATCATTTGCAGCTTCAGTTCCGGCCTTGACGACATGAAGCGCAAGGACCAGCGGGACGTGGTGAAGGTGTTGCGCGTGTTGGCGGAAGCCGGGCGATACAGCGTGTTCGAGGCCACAGCCAACCAGACCATCGCCAGCATGATGGACAAGATTTGCCACAAGGGGTGCACCTTGGTGGGCGCAGATGGAGTCAAGCGCGAGTATGGGAAGTTGATCAATGTCACGGAGAAGGCCTATCCATGGACGGACATTGAGCTGACCGAGGGCGGCAAGCGGCTGTTGGAGGACAACCCAGCATGAAGACCACAAAACCCCTTCCATACACCACCCAGACGCCACTGGTAGACGGGTGCATTGATGCCGTCATGGCACAGCACCCCGGCCAGACACCCCGCGCGTTGGCGGTCTACTTTGAAGCCGTGCACCAAGAGCTTGCGCCGCTGGCCCGCCAGTTGGAAACAGAAAACGCGCAGTTGCGCGAGCAGCTTCGGTTTAAGGCGAGGAAGCCGACATGACAGCAGCAGTTTTCAGATTGCCAGCAAGCACGACATTCACCGTTGACCAGGCGCTTGAAACCGCAAAGGCTGACGGCCTGACGGATGTCCTGATAGCAGGCTACGACGCCGACGGCGTGCTTTGCATCCGATCCAGCCGGATGACATGCGCAGAGGCCCTGTTTCTGGCGAACAAGATGGCCCGGTGGGCGGAGAGCGGTGGGCAATTGTGACCAAGCCGGCCGCCATCCTGATCTGCCCACAGGTCGCCCTGAACAACCTGCCCGAGCAGGAGCGCGCCATCGTGCGCCGCTTCCTGTTCGACAACATCCGAGGCCTGGACGAGCAGCACGACAAGCGCTGGCGCCGGTTCTGGGGCCGGATCTGGAATTCCGACGCCGGCGAAGTCACCCACCTGGAGGTTGTAGTGGACCGCAGCGGGCCGTTCCACCGCAGGCATATGTCCATGGAACAGGCGCTGTTCGACCGCCAGGACCAGTTCCGCAAGTTGAAGGACATGCGCTGGTGGTTGAAGTCGGGCGCCGGCTTTGGCGAGTTCAAGCTGTTGAAGAACGACGGGATGAAGTTCATCCCCTACAGCACCAGCTACGAGACCTGCAGCGACGACGAAATGAAGGAGCTGCACCAGGACATGCTGGATTTCCTGCGGACCCCATTTGCGCAGCGCCGGCTGTGGCCGCGCCTGAGCGCCGACAAACGCGAAGAAATGCTGGAGTCCATTCTGGATCCGGCGGAGCGCGAGCACTGATTTACCAACCCCGAAAGGAACCACCGTGAACGAACAAGCCAACCCCATGCCGGCCTACAAGTCCCACAAAACTGTGCGCGCCGCCAAGATTACCGCCTTCCGCAAGAACGGTAACCCAGACATGCCGGACCTGGTGCTGGGCGACATTGGCTGCATCGTAAGCCTGCTAGCTGACTGGCACCAGAAGCACAAACCACAAGTCGGCGGTTACCTCGTGCAGTATGAGGACGGCTACCAGTCGTTCAGCCCGGCCAAGGCGTTTGAAGAAGGCTACATCCGCATCAATCCGGTACAGCTTCCAGAATCCGGGCCAGTTATGCGCGATGGAAGCCCTGCAGACCCGGAGAAGTTCGTAGTCTTGGCAGTGGACCTTGCTCGACCGGCGCACCAGCAACGCGTGGTGGATGAAAAAGAGGAAGTGAGCACGCGGCTTGCCAAACTGCTCTCATTCTTCCAAGGCCCCATCTTCCCAACGCTGGACGAGGCCGAGCGCTCCCGCCTGCGCAACCAGGCGCGCTTCATGGATGGTTATGCCGCCGTGTTAAAGGAGCGTATTGCAGCGTTCAAACAGCCTGCGCAAACACCCGTGGAGCACCAGCCGGTATGAAAGGCACCCGCATATTCCTAGAGCGGGTCAACTTCGGCCGCTTTGTCAACATGCACATGGCTGTCGAAAGCCAACCAAACGTGTGGGCCGTAGCCAATCCCGTCACGTTCACCGTGTCAGACGAAATCGCAACGCTGGCCCCGCCGATGATGCAGTTCACTCCGGATCAGGCCCAGGCGTTGATGGACGAGCTCTGGACCGTCGGCTTCCGCCCAACCCAAGGCCAGCAGTCCGAGGGCCAGATGGGCGCCACAACTCGCCACCTGGAGGACATGCGCGCGATGGTGGCAGCGCTGGCAAAGGTGCAGTTGCCATGATCCGATCCGCACCCATGAAGCGCACCGCCTGGCCACGCAAGTCCAGCACCACAGTTGCACGGACCGTAGAATCTGATGCAGTTCAGCCTCTAGCCCTCGTGGAATATGCACACACAGCTATCAAATCGATAGTGAAGTGCAGCGCCGTGATGGCAAGAATAGGCGACTTCAGCCCCAGGGTGTTCCCCAAAGAACCGAAGCCATGGCGCAGCGAGTCTTACCGCCGGCTGGTGGCCAGCTTGGAGTGCTACCACTGTCGCATTCATGGCCACAGCCAGGCCGCCCACCCTAACACCGGGAAGGCCAAAGGAAAAAAGGCATGCGACAGCCTGATTTTCCCGATGTGCACCGTTGGCGGTAATGACTGCCACGGGCGCTTTGACCAGTACCGGCTGGTGTCCCGCGCCGACATGCCTGCCTATGAGGAAGCAGCGGCCCGGTGGACCGTCGCCACACTGCAGGCGCGTGGCATGTTTCCAAAGACAAATCAGCCTCCAGCCCTCATGTAATAAGCGTGTACAGCTGCGTTATTTATAGCAAACAGGAAAATCAAAAGCCATGGAAACAGATACCAAAGACGATCAAAAACCGAATATCGAAGAGCGCTATACCGGCGCCACGCACGCCAGCAATTTGAAGGTGGAGGCAGAGCGCTCCGGCGCTGCTGACCTGTTGATCGCCATGGGCTGGAGCCCGACCCGGCTTGGCGCCGCGTTGCTGCGCCTGCACAGCGAGTGGGATGCCTGCGAGAAGCCGCGGCGCCCGACCCGCGAGGCTGTGGACCTGCTGGCCGCCAGCATGCCGCGCCTGGGTGAAGGCAAGAACGTCGTAGACCACGTTGGAGCCCGCCAGAAGGCGCACGACTGGTACATGCACGAGCTGAAGATTCTGTTCGGAAAGTTGAAGACCATGCCAGAAGTGCGCCAGCAACTGGTGATGTGGGCGCAGAAGCAGGCTATTGAAAAGCCCGACCATCGCGTGGCCGAAGTACTGGCTTGGTGGCTGGATCACACTTGCCCGGCGTGCGAGGGGAGGGGAAAGGAGCGCATCGCCAATACTCCAGCGCTGTCATTGCGGCCCTGCAAGGTGTGTCGCGGTACTGGAGAGACGCGCCTACCGCACCGCCAGGGGTATGACAACTACGTCCGGGAGAGCGAGCGGATGCTAAAGCACATTGAAGTCTGCATCAAGACGGCGCAGACGTCGGTTCGGCAGCGGCTTCAGGGATTTCGGAGGGCTGGGTAGCTTTGTGGTTACCTGGATCGTGCGGTATCAGCATGGCGACCAGGTCTTCGAGTTCATTACCTCGTCTGACCATCTCGCCGAGCATTACTGATTTCTCAAACGGACGCGGTTCTTCTGCCCTGCGAAGTTTCAAAATATCAATTTGGGCGATGCTAGCCGTCAATTGGATATCCGCGACAGTAGCCTTAAACATCGCGTTCTGAGCGCGCGTCTGGTTCTCTAACTCGCCCCGTGATGCTCTCATTTCTTCGCGCTGCAATGCCAATTCCTCCCGCTGCATTGAAAGCTGCTTTTGTTGGAGAACGATCGTGTACAGCAGGCCGGCAAAAGCCATCCCGCTGAACAATGCATTGACGGCCCCAAACATATCCCCGAATTGGCCACGTTCCGTCCACCCCGGTCCTCCGACGACGTACACGCCAAGCGAGACCAGCACCCAGGTGGCGAACACCGCGCCCATCGTGATTTTGAGAAACTTGTTGTCGTCCATTGGAGTGCCCACCCTGTTGAGTTCGGAGAGAGGTTAGCACGGCGAAAATCGGCTCCGCCGTCTGTTTGACAGTTGCTTGACACGTGTGCTATTCTGCGCCCCGAGAAGGACCTACCTGCTGAGGTAGTCGCCCCTCAAGAATGGCAGATGCCTATATCCTCCGTTGGATGTCCGCCCGTAGCGGCTCCTTCAGCACTTGAGGGGATAGGTGCCCCCTAAATTCCCACAAAGCCACCCACTGCGGTGGCTTTTCTCATTCCAGGCCTCTGGCCAACATGGGAACCCGGACACTCCAGCGCCCATACAGCGGGTGCAAAGCCGGCAAGTATTCCAAAGCCACCATTACCCGGTGGCTTTTCCATTTGTCCACTCTCGGCCGCAAAGGGATGGCGCCGTGGGTGTTTGCCCTTTGGGTAGGACGGACATGCAGCGGTCTGCAGGCCAAAGGCAGTCCCCGGAACCGTCACCGGGCCCTGAATCAAATTACGCGGTGTAGCTCAGCCTGGTAGAGCAGTTGGTTCATACCCAACCCGTCGGCCGTTCGAATCGGCCCATCGCAACCAGTTTCGGTGACAGCCGCCAGGATGATGTGGACGCGCCCAGTGCGCGGTTAGAGGTCTCTGACATTCCACCCAGCGCCTGGCGCCGCCCACACGTGGGATTCCGAATTCGATTCCCGTCACGGCAAGGGTCTCCCGCCGCCAGCCACGGCACCAAACTCAAAGGGTATCCCCATGAAACGTAGCTCTCTGGTCTCCATCGCGCTCTTGGCCTGCGCAGCTCTGGCGAGCGTCGCCGTTGCAACCTATGACCGTGCAGCCAGCGTCGCGGTAGCCGCGTATGCGAGCGTCAAAGCGTTCGTGCTGGACGGCGTGGCCCTGCTTGCCGGCACTTCGGATGGCCCCAAGAGCCCCGTGGTGTTCCTGGTGCAAGCCAAAGCCTTCGTGCTGCGCCTGGCCAAGCGCGAGCGCCCGGTGGTGACCGCATCGTGGCGGTTGTGCCCCAGCATTTGATCGCTCATTGAGCATTTGATCCAGCGAGAAGCCCGCCAGCCGGGCTTCTTTGCATTGGGCCCCGACTTGCACAGAATCGCAAACTGGACCCAACGCAAAGATTACCGACCTCTGCTGCCAGCAGTTGCCAGCACAGGGCCCGTCAGGGCCACGGCAGAACGGCAAAGCATGTCGGAGCGCTATAGCAGTCCCAGTGGCGCCCAACAACGGCTGCAGTTACCGACATAGACCAGCGCGGCCCAATCTCCAGGAACTGGGAACGCGGGTGGGCGGTTCCACACCAATACGTATCGACCGCAACGCGGAACCTGAACGCGCTGGCCGACCTGCGACCGGCCGGGTTTTTCACACGGATGCGCCAGCCGTGCAATCAGGGAAGGCGAGACCGGCAGCAACCCAGCCGCCTTGCGGCGCTAAGTCCGATGGGTACGCAACCAGGACAGGTAACCACTTATGGCCACTGCAAAGAAGAAACCGCCGGTAAAAGCGAAGGCTGGTCGGGCGTCAGCGATGACCGCTCGGAATGCAGCTCCGGTCCGCAAACAGGCCAAAAAGCCCACAATTGCTCAAAAAGTAGGCAAAACAGAGCCTCCAAAATCTGTAGAAGCAGAGCCGCGTGCATCAGTAGCCGGTCTATCCGATCTGGAAGCCAGGTTCGTGCAAGAGTTCATTGTGGACCTGAATGGCACGCAGGCTTACCTTCGATCCAAGCCCGGCGCCAAGGAGACCACGGCACGGACAGAAGCCAGCAAATGGCTTGCAAAACCCAACATTGCCGCCGCGGTGCGTTTGGCGATTGAGGAAAGGGCAAAGCGGACCGACATCACAGCCGACCGGGTAGTCCGGGAAGCCTGGGCCATCATGACCGCTGATCCACGCGAGCTGATGGAGTACCGGGTGGGCTGCTGCAGGTACTGCCACGGCGAAGACCACCTCTACCAGCGCACCCAGGTCGAGTTCGACCGCGATGAGGCTGCGCTGGCCAAGGTGAACGAGCTGGCCATCACCAACAAGCAGCCGGTGAAGTTTTTCGACCCGCTGGGTGGCATCGGCTTCGACAAGCGTCTGGCGCCCCATCCCGATTGCCCAGAGTGTGCAGGCGAGGGCGTCGGCCGCACGGTGTTCAAGGACACCAGGAATATCAGCCCTGCAGCTGCCAGCCTGTTTGCCGGTATCAAGGAAGGCAAGGAGGGCCTGGAGCTGAAGCTGCACAGCAAGGACGCGGCCATGGACAAGATGTTCCGCCACCTGGGCCTGTACAACGACAAGATCCAGTTGACGATGCCGACCGCGATCATCAAGGACTTGACCGGGCGCAAGGATCAATGAGCACTGAGGTCCAGTACACGTACAAGCCACAAGGGCCTGTACTGGAAAAGTTCATCCTGAGCGAGTCGCAGCGCACGATGATCATGGGCCCGCTGGGATCGGGCAAGACGAACGGGAGCTGCTGGAAGGGGTTTCGCATCAGTTGTGCCCAGGAGCCGGACTCCCAGGGCATTCGCCGCAGCCGCGGCATCGCCATCCGCAACACCTACCCGGACCTGTTCAGTACCACCATCAAGGATTGGCTCGATATGTTCGAGCCACTGGGCCGGTTCAAGCAGGGTGGCATGGAGCCGCCGACCCACTACCTGAAGTTCAAACTGGGCGACGGGACCACGGTGGAGTCTGAAACCGTGTTCTTGGCACTGGACCGCGAAGACCACATCAAGAAGCTGCGCGGCATCCAGGCGACGTGGGGATGGTTGAACGAGGTCAAGGAGCTTCCATTCAGCGTCATCCAGATGCTGGACTTGCGTGTAGGCCGCTTCCCCAAGGATGTGCGCCCGACCTGGTACGGCATCTTTGGAGATACCAACGCGCCTGACACCGACCACTGGTATTACCGGATGGCCGAAGAGCTGAAGCCGGAAGGCTGGACTTTCCTGCGCCAGCCCGGCGGTGTCATCCGCAAGAACATCAATTCGCCTTGGGTGCCGAACCCGGCCGCCGAGAACGTCAAGAACCTGCCGCTGAACTACTACGCCAACGGCGCGCAGGGCAAGAGCGATGCCTGGATTACGGTCAACCTGGCCAACGACTATGGCTATGTGAGCGACGGCAAGCCGGTCTATCCCGACTACCACGATCCGACCCATTGCCGCGCTTTCGAGCTGGTGCCCGGCCTGCCACTGCACATCGGCCTTGACTTCGGCCTGACGCCGGCGGCCCAGATCGGCCAGCGGATGGCCAATGGCCAGTGGAGGATCCGGTTTGAGCTCTGCACCAGCGATACCGGCGTGATCCGGTTTGCCAACGCGCTGAAGGCCTTCATTGCCGCCAACTGTGCCGGTTACACGATTGCCAGCATCACCGGTGACCCGGCCGGCGACCAGCGCCAGGCAGGCGACAACGAAGAGCGCACGGTGTTCCAACTGCTGGAGGCCAACGGCATCAAGGCGGTACCTGCACCGTTCAACAACGATTTCACGATCCGTACCGAGGCGGTGGCCAGCCCACTGCGCCGGCTGATCGACGGGGAACCAGGTTTCCTGCTGCACCCCGATTGCAAGGTGACCCGCAAGGGCATGCAGGGCGGATACAAGTTCCGCCGCATGAAGGTGGCCGGGGATGAGCGCTACCAGGACATGCCAGTGAAGAACGATTGCAGCCACCCCTGTGAGGCTGGCCAGTACCTGATGCTGGGTGGCGGGGAAGGCGTGGCAGTGATCCAAGGCACCAGCACAGACAGCGCGAACGACGCCAAGGCGTACCGAGCGAAACGAGGACTTCCCGCATGAACCAACCAACCCCACAGTACGATGACCGCGCCGGTGATACGTCGCGCGACTTCGCCGGTGCCGGCGCGTTCAGCCTGTATGCCCTTGAGCGCATGCTCCGCGACTGTGCAGAGCAGCCCAACTGGCGCGTGCGCGCCGCCGTGTGTGCCGCCTATTACGACGGCAAGCAGTTGTCTGAGCTGCAGCGCTGGCACATCCGCCAGGAAGACCTGGAAGAGCGCGCCATCAACCTGATTCGGCCGGTGATCAACTCGGTGCTGGGCCAGGAAGCCAAGAGCCGCACGGACGTGAAGGTGGAATCCGACGATGACGACTATGCGGACGTGTCCGAAGTGGTCAGCGCCAAGCTGAAGGAAGCCGAGCGCGAGACGCGCGCCCACATGGCGGTGAGCGATGCCTACGCATCCCAGGTAAAGAAGGGCCTTGGCTGGGTGCACGTCAGCAAGAATGCCGACCCGCTGGCCTACCCCTACCGCGTGGAAGGTGTCCGTATCGATGAGATTTGGTGGGATTGGCGCGGCCAGCGCGGGATGACCCTGCTGGACGGCTGCCGGTGGCTGGTGCGCCAGCGCATGATCGACCTGGACGAGCTGGAAGCGGCCATGCCGGAGCACCGCGAAGTACTGCGCCGCAGCGTCAATGGATGGGAAAACCACCTGGACACCGACGGCGCCATCCTGGGCCAGCCTGAGAGCGTGGATCTGCGCAGCGCCTACGACAGCGAATCACGCTTCAATTTGACGGTGCAGAAGCGCGATTGGGTGGATTCCGCCCGCAAGATGATCAAGGTGTACGAGGTCTGGTACCGCGTGCCGGCCCAGTGCGTTGTCCTGCACCTGAGCCCGACCAAGCGTGTGCAGTACGACCCGAAAGACCACCGCCACGTGCAGGCAGTCTCCCGGGGCCTGGTGAAGCTGTCCAAGGGAATCACATCCCAGGTGCGCCGCGCGCTGTACGCCGGCCCCCACCGCTTGCTGGACGAGGCCACCACCAAGCGCAACTTCCCCTATTTCCCGTTCTTCGCCTTCCGTGACGACGAGGACAAGAGCCCCTACGGAATGATCGACGGCATGATTGCGCCGCAGGATGAGTACAACGAGCGCCGTCTTCGAATCCAGTGGATGCTCAAGGCCAGACAGGTGCAGATGGACAGCGATGCTCTTGACACGAACTACAACAGCATTGCCGACATCGCGGACGCCATCATGCGCCCAGACCTGGTGGCGATCACCAACCCGAACCGCGCCAACAAGACCGGGGCCGCCATCCGGCTGAGCAATGACCTGAGCATGGAACCCGAGCAGTTCAATGTGATGGCTGACAGCAAGCAGCTAATCCAGGACACGGCCGGCCGCTATGCCAGCCAGATGGGAAGCCGCCCCGCCGGCGTGACGTCAGGCATCGCCAACAGCATCCTGGTGGAGCAGGGCGAGCAGTCCATGGGCGAGATGAACGACAACTACGTCATTGGCCGGCGCAGCGTGTTCGAAGCGCTGGTGGACGAGATCATCAGTGACCACAAGGAAGAGCGCATGCAGGTGCCAGTCGGTACCGGCAAGACCCGCCGCGTGGTGGTGCTCAACGACTGGGACCCGCAAGGTATGCCGGTCAACCAGGTCAAGGATGCCGACATCAAGACCGCATTGGCCGAAACACCAAACACGCCGGCATACCGCCAGCAAACCCAGCAGCAGGTGGCCACAATCATCCAGGCGCTGGGCAACAACCCGCAGGCCACGGCCATTCTGGCGCCGGCCTACATCGAGAGCACCAGCCTGTCCAACCGCCAGGCCATTGCCGACGACTTGCGCAAGGCAACCGGTATTCCGGTACCAGGGGACAAGAACGGTCAGGCCCAGGCCGACCAGATGCAACAGCAGCAGATGCAACAGAAGATGGCCCAAGAGCAAGCGAGCGCCGCAGCGGAAATCGATGTGAACGTAGCCAATGCGGAACGCCACCGCGCCGCGGCCCGCGAGTCGACCGCCAAAGCCGCGCTGATCGAACAGCGCCTTCAGGCCGGCATTGCCCCGGCTGAAGTCAAGGAGACGCTGGCGCGCACCGAAAGCCTGCTGGCCCAGGCCGCAAACGAAGACCAACTGATCAACGAAGCCTTGGCAGAAGCAGCAGCCTAGGCAGTCGACAACCCCATCCCAAGAGCCCGCCCCGTGCGGGCTTTTTCGTTTCCGAGCCACTTCACAGACCGCCGCGCTGTGAGGTGTGTACGCAGCGGCAGCCACTTGGAGCGAGTCGTCAACGCGCCAGGTGAGTACCCATGACGGTGGCCAACGGCCTCGGTGACCGACCGCAAACGGCGAAGGAGAAGAGTGTGAGTATTCAAGAAGCGAACCATCCAGCTTTCGACAAGGAAGAACTGGACATCTTGGCAAAGATCGTGCCGGATGATGCCCCCGTTGATGTCGCCCAGACTGGGCAGCCGGGCGCAGCACCAGCACCAGTAGCGCAACCCGCAGCAGCAGCCACGGAAACGCCGGCCGCAGCAGCTCCAACTGGCGCCGCCACGGCACCGGCTGGTGAAGCCGCACCAGCAGCCACCGCAGCTCCAACAGTTGCAACCGAATCCAGCACCCCGGCAGAGCCAGCAGCACCGCAAGGTGACGCCCGCGCTGCATTGCGTGCATCCCGCCACGCTGAGAAGCGGTTACGGCAGGAACTGGACCAGTTGAAGCAGGAGAACGATGCGCTGAAGGCTGGCAAGGTCCCAGTGGACACGTCCATCTCGGACGAAGAGCTCGCTGTGCTGGAGGTTGACTTCCCCATCCAGGCCAAGATCGTTCGCAAGCAGCGTGAACTCGAAAAGCAGGTGGCCCAGGCCAAGCCTGCTCCGCAGCATCAGCAAGATGAATTTGTCCCGGTCAGCTATGACCCGGCAGTCCAGGAGCTGATCGACGGCGTGCCGGACCTGCTGGCCTGGCAGTTTGACCCGACGGCGCAGGACAAGTTTGCCCGTGCCATTGAGTACGACCGCGCGCTGCAAGCGGATCCTGACTGGCGCGGAAAACCGATGGCCGAGCGTTTCGTGGAAGCCGCGAAGCGCACCAAGGTGGCCTTCGGCGCAGCACCAGCCGCAACACCCACACCAACTCCTTCGGCAGCCACCACGGCTGCACCCCAGAAAGATCCCGCCGAGGTGATCGCCGCTGCCCCGTCCACCGGACCCAAGGGCATCAGCGACTTCCGCGGTGGGGCACCAGGCAATGCTCCCACGCTCAACTACTCAGGAATGACGGACGAACAGATCATGGCGTCCCTTCCTGCGGGTTGACACGGGAACCCTTCAATTTAGGAGTTTTCCATGTCTACGACATCCGTTCCCAAAGGCTCTGGCCTCGCAAACAAGCAGTTTTCGTCCGCGCTGTCGGCTATGGCCGTGCGCGCGCCGACCCCGATGGCGGCCCTGACCGGTCCCATGCCCACCCAAGACGCTGCCCTGCGCAAGCTCAAGCAGCAGTCCACCACGGAAATGCCCATCGTCCGCGTTGACGAGCTGGCAAAAGGCCCTGGTGATGTGGTGCAGGTCGACTGTGCACACGTCGTGAAGCTGCGCCCAGTGATGGGCGACCGCAACGCCGAAGGCATGGGCGCTGCGCTGAAGTACAGCTCCAAGGACATCACGCTGGATATGGCCACCATCCCGGTGTCCGCCGGCGGCAAGATGACCGCTCAGCGCACGCCCCACAGCATGCGCCTGAACGCCTTGGCGCAGCTCAAGCGCGGTATTCCAGCCTTCCGGTGGCAGCGTTGCCTGACCCTGCTGGCCGGCCTGCGTGGCAAACAGGACGGAACCGACTGGATCCTGCCGCTGGCCACTGACGTTGATTTTGCCGACATGATGGTGAATACCGTCAAGGCGCCCAGCTACAACCGCCACTGGGTGGTTGACGGTACCGGCCTGGTGCAGGGCGGCGCACAGCTTGCCTCCATCGACACGACCGATGGAATGAAGCTGTCGCACCTGGACGAGTTCGCTGCCATCTGGGACGAAATGACCATCAAGATGGCGCCCATCCAGATCCCCGGTGACCCCGCTGCAGGCGATGACCCCATCAAGGGCATTCTGCTGGTCGATCCTCTGGTGTGGGATTCCATCGTGACGGACACGACCTCCGGCAACAACATCCGGACGTTCGAAACCAACGCGATCAAGCGTGCCGAGTACGGCGACCTGCGCCGCCACCCGCTGTTCTCTGGATCTCCGATCCTGTGGAATGGCTTGCTGGCGCGCAAGATGCAGTACGGCATCCGCATGGACGCCTCCGACGCTGTGGCCCACGTCACTTCGGCCAACCGCCTGGCTGGTACCGAAACCAACGTGACCGTGGCAGCAGGCCTGTCCACCACCCACCAGGTGGCGCGCTCGGTGTTCCTGAGTGCTCAGGCCCTGGCAGTTGTATCTGGCGCAAACCAGACCAGCGAGGAAACCTACTCGTTGCTGGAAAACCGCACTAACTTCAACCGCAACCTGGAGTTGGCCGGCGAAATCATGGGCACCGAAGACAAGCTGCGCTGGGCCCTGCCCAACGCGAACGGTGACCTCGAAGTGACCGACTTCGGCGTGGCCGTGATCGACAGCGTGGTCAAGAAGCGCAGCGTCTAAGCGATGACGACGGGCGGGGCCCAGTGTCCCGCCTGACCGGGCTGTGCCCATTCCCAATTTTTCAACTTCATAGGAGCCAATCATGGCAAATCTCTACGGTAAAAAGGCCAAGTCTCCGGCGTTCATGCCGGTCGATGGCTGCGCGATCCAGATCGCCGACACCATCGCGCTGACTGCCAATCCAACGGCAGCCGACGTGATCAACTTCAAGTTGCCAGCCGGCATTGAGCTCGGTTCCCTGGAAATCAAGTGCGATGACCTCGACACGCATGGAACACCTACCCTCGTGTTTGGCGTCGGTTACGCACCGGTTGACAGCGACTCTTCGCTGTCCGCCTCGGCGACTGCATTTGCGGCCGCTGGCCAGACCACGGCCCAGGCTGGTGGCACGCTGAAGTGCTCGTTCCACCCGATCAAGTTTGAGGAAGACGTCTACGTCACTCTGACCATCGGAACTGCATCTGCCACCTTCGCGGCCGGCAGCATCTCCATGATCGCCGTCGGATCGGCAATCGGTCCGAAGTAAGCCGCTGTCGCGCGGTTCGCGGCAACCCCATAAAGGGCTGGCTCTCTGTTGAGGGCTGGCCCTTTGCACTTGGAGATTCCCCATGAAATTGAAGTACGTAGGCCTGAAGGTCAATGGAAGCACTGCATTCAAAGCCCAGACCGGTATTACCTGGCTTCCGGGTGACTGCCACGAAGTCAAGGACGACATCGCGGCCAAGATGCTCAAGCACCCCGATGTGTTCGCTCTGGACGCCGGCGGAACGGCTGCCTTGAAGGCGGCGGAAGCACCAGCCATCGACACCAGCGGCATCACTCTGGCGCCCGGCGGAAAGGTCGAGACCACACAGTCGACGTCGATCAAGTTGAAAGATGGCGCTGTAGTGGTTCTTGACGGTATGGAAAAGGCTGAACTGCACGCCCTTGCCAAGACGCACGGCGTCAAGATCCACCACCAGGCCGGCGCGGCCAAGGTGATCGAAGCCCTGCAAGCCGCATTCAAATCCGCCTAAGTCATGAGCCAGCCGCTGTCAGCCTTCTACCCGCTGCTGCTCCCCGAGCTGCCGGCGTGCCCGGAGCCCATGATGGACCTGCACTTGCGCGAGGTGGCGCGCGACTTTTGCCTGCGTACCAGCGCATGGTCTGCGCCATTCGATGCAATCGACCTGGTTGCATCGCAGGCCAGCTATGACCTCGATGCACCAGAGTCTGATGCGGTTGTCACGCGGGTGACCAAGCTCTCGGCCAACAGCGTGCTGCTGTGGAGCGATACCGACCCAGCGACGAACGAGGACGCGCCGAAGTATCGCCGCGACGATCCTCCATTCACGGTGTCGAACGACCTTTCGGAGATCACGCTGATTACCGAAGAGGTGCCAACGGCGGCCGTCACCGGTGGCTTGCAACTGGTTGGTGCCCTGCAGCCATCCCGATCCTCCGCCACGCTCCCGGACTTCCTGCTGACCGTCTACAGCGATGCGATGCGCATCGGCACCCTGGCCCGCCTGATGGTGATGGCCAACAAGCCGTGGACCGACCGGGCGCTGGCCGGTGACTACCGCACCCAGTGGGAACAGAAGGTCGGATATGCCGCCTATCAGGTCGACGTGGGCAACACCCGTAAGACCCTGCGCGTCAGGAAGTGGGGCTAAGCATGACAACTACAGCCCAATCCATAGTCTTCGAGGTCCAGACCACGCTGCAGGACCTCGATGGCATCCGCTGGCCAGCCGACGAGATCGTACGCAGCTTGAACGATGCCCAGCGCGAGATCGTGTCGAAGCGCCCAGAGACGGCAGAGACAACCGTCGAAATGGATCTGGTCGCTGGCGCCAAGCAGACAACACCGTCTGACTGCTGCAAGCTGATCGAGATCCCGCGTAACACCAATGGTCCAGCCATCCGCGTCGCTGATCGCGCGCTGCTTGATGCACTGGATCCTGGCTGGTACACGAAGCCTGGCGTGAAGACCATCAAGCATGTGACCCATGAAGCCAGTCGCCCAAACACCTTCTATGCCTATCCGCCGGCCGGTGCTGGAGCCAGCGTTGATCTGGTCTATGCGCCGTATCCAACCGATGTACCTGTGCCTGGCGGCGTGACATACGCCCAGGTGACCGGAGACATCGACGTCGATGATGTGTTCAAGAACGCATTGATCCACTTCTGCCTGTTCCGGGCTTTCAGCAAGGACGCCGAGTTCGGCGGCAACGCTGGTCTGGCCGGTACCCATTACGGCCTTTTCAAGTCTGAGGTTGGTGCTGATGAAGCACCTGCAGCTGGCTAACCCCTCCAACTTTCACCGAGCCCCAAAGGAGCCACACCATGTCCGGTTTCAGTACCTACCTGTCGCAGATGACGATCAACTCAACCCTTCGCGGGCAGGCCTTCACCATTCCGGCCGCGCTATACATCGCGCTGTTCACGAGCGACCCCACCGATGACAACGTCACGGCCAACGAAGCTGCAGGCGCTTGGTATACCCGGGAGCTCACTGGATCGTGGTCTGCCCCCACCGGTACTGGTAACGAGACAACCAACAGCAACCAGATCCAGTGGGATGCTGTCACTGGTGCGGCCATCACGGTATCGCACTGGGGCATTTACGACGCTGCGACTTCAGGCAATCTGCTGTACTCCGGCGCGCTGGGAACTGCCAAGACTTTCGGGATTGGAGATGTCCCAGTGATTGCCGCCGGCGCTCTATCCATCGAAGTGGACTGATGAACCGTAAACAGTTCAACGGCGGCCTGATTGGCAACGGGGTAACGGACAACCGGTCCTTCCTGACGCTGAGCACCATAGCTACCGCCACCACCAGCGCTCTGCTGGTGGTCTGGCGCTACTTGGCTGGCACGACGGTTGGGCGGGCCATTGGAAACTTGGTCTTGGCGGGATCGGTCTACATGACCGGCAGCACAACGGCAGGCGCCACCGGAAGCCTGGAGATGACCGCTGAGAGGCAGAACCAGTTCCCGGGCATGGATGGTCTCTGCAGTGCGACTTCCACCATCAGCCTCATTGCCAAGATTCCGTTGGCTGGCACCACGACCGCTGTCGCCACTTCGACCATTTCGCTTTGTGGGCTGATTGCGATGACTGGCTCAGCCTTGTGCAGGGCAACCGGCACGCTGTCTATTGCGGTCTCAGGTTTCCCGGCGCCCGACGAACGGACCATGACGATCCCCTTCGAAAACAGAACCATGGTGGTGCAGTGATGGCAGAAAAGAAATTCAAGCAACCAGGCGAGACACTGGACTTCGACTGGCTCGCCACAGACTGGATGGGCGAAGGCGACTTCATCGTCTCCGCCACCTCGGTGGTATCGCCTTCGGGTCTGACCATCGTCAGCACCACGGTGATTCTGGACGGAACCCGGGTGAAGGTACTTCTGTCAGGTGGCACCGACGGAGTTAAGTACAAGGTGACCACAACGATGACGACGAACGACGGGCTTGTCAAAGAGTGTGAGTTCTACATGCAAGTCAAAGAACGTTGAGGCATAAAAATGGGCGTCCAACTTTTCGTAAACAATGCTGGTGCGACGCTGAACGGCACGCTTGCTGTCGGCGGTAACACACTAAATCTCGCGTCTGGTCAGGGAAGCCGATTCCCCACCCCAACGGGTGGAGATTACTTTCTTATCACGCTCTACGAGAAGGATGCTGGTGGCGACGAGATCAACTATGAGATCGTCAAATGCACAGCACGCACCGCTGACTCGCTGACGATCACACGCGACTTCGAGGGAATCGTTGTCGCCGCCGGTGGAACGTCCGGTGGATGGGCCTATCCTGCGGCAGTTGGCATCAACCCTTCACAGGTCGTGTACGTGGAAATGCGCGAGACCGCGTATTTGTTCTCTAACCTGGTTTCCAAGGACGAGAAGGATGTCTCCGGAGGTGTGCCAGGGCTGACGCTCTTCAAGCTGAACCTGCGCAACGCAGCTGACACCATTACCAGTTGGCTCACGAACGCTGCAACCGTAGCCCGCACCTGGACATTCCCGGACAAAGACGGAACGGTCGCAATGCTGAGCGACATCACGCTGGGCGCGCTTGGCGCCGAGGCCGTTGCCAACAAGGCGACTGGATTCGGGACGGTTAATAACACGCTTTACCCGACCGTTCAAGCCGTCAAAACCTATGCTGATGGCCTTGTGGCAGGATTGCTGGACGACCGGGGTAACCATGATGCATCCGGGAATGCATGGCCATCCTCTGGTGGATCTGGAACGGCTGGCGCCATCATGAAGGGCGATTTCTGGTACATCAGTGTTGCCGGGTCACTTGGTGGCGTCTCAGTCGCTATCGGAGACTCCATCCGTGCGCTCACTGACACACCAGGAACCACGGCCGCCAATTGGTCGATTCTGGAAGGCAATATTGGGTTCACACCTGAGAACGCGGCCCAGAAGAACGCAAGCGGGGGCTATGCCGGGCTGTCGGGCTACAAGATCCAGCTTCGGAACGACGCCGACACGTACACCAGCCTGTTGCAAAGCACAAGCACGGCGGCGCGCACATGGCTGTTTCAGGACCGCAGCGGGACCATTGCCGACATCGACAACGCCCAGACCTTCACAAAAGCCCAGCGCGGAGCCTTCGTAGCGCTGACAGATGCGGCCACGGTAGCTGTTGACCTGTCGCTGGCCAACGTGTTCAACCTGGTGCTGGGCGGGAACCGCACGCTGGGTGTTCCGTCCAATGTGGTGGCTGGCCAGCAGGGTGTCGTCAACATCTACCAGGACACGACAGGCAGCCGCTCGCTGGCCTATTCCTGGTGCTATTCCTGGGCTGGCGGTACGGCTGGCACGTTGTCCACGGCTGGCTGCACCCGCGACATGCTTGCCTACAGCGTGGACTACTACGCCACAGGGGTATTCACCACGACCATCGCAACGCCCGGCGTGATGACGATGGCCAGCCACGGGATGATCAGCGGGCAGAAGTGGCAGGCGACGACGACTGGCGCACTGCCCACCGGATTGACCGCGAGCACAACCTACTACGTGCATGTGATCGATGCCAACACCTTCCACCTGTGCACCAGTCTGGCCAACGTGGCGGCCGGAACCTACATCGCAACCAGCGGATCGCAATCAGGTGTGCACACCATGGTGTCGTGCGGCATCACGCTGGCATTGTCGAAGGCCATCCCATGAGCGTCATCGGCCGTGTAGCTCCGTTCCTGGTTACCGCCATAGCGGCTGTGACCTTTGCTACGTGGAGCACGACCGATAAAGGGTCCAGTGTCAGCCTTTCGGGTGGAAATCTGACGGCCACCCAGACTTCGACTGCGGGCATGGTTCGGGCCACCGTAGGAAAGTCGTCTGGCAAGTGGTATTGGGAAATCAAGCCAACCAGTACTCAGAACAACGTCGGCGTAGCCAAAGCCACAGCCTCTCTGTCGAATTACGTCGGTGGCGACGCCAACGGATGGGGCCTCTATTCAGCGGATGGCAAGGTCTACAACAACAACGCGGGCGGGCCACCATACACAACCTATGGAAACGGCGACACGCTCGGCTTTGCGCTCGACATGGACGCCGGAACGCTGACTCTCTACAAGAATGGAAGTCTGATCGGGGTGATCGTCACCGGCCTTACCGGAACCATCTACCCAGCGTGGGGAAATGCGGGTTCTGCGGATTCCTGTGTCGCCAACTTCGGAGCCGCCGCCTTTGACTACACACCACCCTCCGGTTATTACCCGGGCCTCCCTGCTTAAGGACACACCATGTGGATCAACCAACACGGCACCACGGTGCTCGCCAACGAACCCTACACGGCACCGGACGGCACGCAGTACACGAACACCCCAAAGTCGGAAATACCCGGTCTGACTTGGGTCGCAGACCCAGCGCCGACACCGGAAGAGATTGCTTCGGCCCTGGCCAGTGCCAAGGCGGCCAAGAATCTGATGATCAACCGCTGGCGCATGGATGCCAATCAGACCAGCTTTGCACATGCTGGAAAGACCATCGCCTGCGACCCGCTGAGCCGTAGCGACATCGATGCCGTGGCGGGCAGCATTTCTCTGACCGGTGAATTACCGGCCGGATTTCCTGGCGCCTGGAAGGCCGTGGACAACAGCTACCTGATGCTCCCTGACGTGGCTGCGTTCAAGGCCATGTACGCCTCGATGACCCTGCAGGGCACCTCGAATTTCTCGCACTCGCAGACTTTGAAGGCAGCGCTCGCCGCGGCCACAACGGTCGAGCAGGTCAACGCCATCACCTGGTAGCCGACATGGACACCATGCACGTCGCGCACTACAAGGGCCGCACCAGGCTGTTCAACCGTCTGGTGAGCTGGTGGCTCAACGGGCCATTCAGCCACACCGAGCTGGTGCTCTGGACCGATGACCAGGGGATCAGCTGCTGCGCCTCATCGTCATTCATGGATGGTGGCGTGCGCGTGAAGTTCATGGCGCTGGACCCGGAGCATTGGGACATTGAGGAAGTGCAGGGCGACCGCGCCAAGGCATTCCAGTGGCTGGAAGAGCACGCCGGCGAGGGCTATGACGTGCTGGGCCTGATTGGCTTCATCTGGCGCAGGGCTACCGGTGAGCGCAGGAAGTGGTTCTGCAGCGAGGCCGTGGCCGCGATGCTTGGTTTTGAGGATCCGTGGCGGTTTGACCCCATGGTGTTTTGGGCAGCACTGACAAGAGGGAGAAGCTGATGCGTAACTACGAAGGTCCAAACCGCAGGGCAGAAGACCCGCCTGGGTGGCACCTGGACAAGAAGGTCCCGCTGTCTTTGATATTCGCCATGCTGGTTCAGGCAGGCATGGTGATCTGGGCCATTGCGGACATCAAAAAAGACGTGGAGCTGTTGAAGGCAGACGCTTTGTCTCTGCACCAGCAGCGCCAGCAGCAAAGCGACTTCTTCCGAGAAGCCCTGCAGCAGATCCGCGACCAATTCTCCAGGCTTGACGCAAAGATGGACCGGCTGATTGAGAGGTCAAAATGATCGACTTCGACACCGCATTTACCCGCCTGCTCGGCCACGAGGGCGGCTACGTCAATCACCCCGCTGACCCTGGTGGTGAAACGAACTGGGGTATCAGCAAGCGCAGCTATCCAGCTGTGGACATCAAGAACCTCACTCGGGACCAGGCCAAGGCGATCTACCGGCGCGACTTCTGGGACCCGCTGGGCGATGCACCGGCCGCCGTGAAGTTCCAGGCGTTTGACTTCGCGGTCAACTCGGGAATCCCGACTGCAATCCGCAAGCTGCAGGCCGCTATCGGCGTGGCCGACGATGGCCACTGGGGTCCCGTGAGCGCTGCAAAGCTGGCGGCCATGGATCAGAACGATGTGCTGTTGCGCTTCATGGCGCAGCGCCTGCGCTTCTGGGTGAAGTGCTCGGCTTGGCAGGTCATGGGCGCCGGCTGGGTGAACCGGGCGGCAAATCAACTCGACTATGCATCGGAGGATAACTGACATGAACTGGCTCGACACACTCAAATCCTTGGCTCCAACAGTCGCAACCGCATTGGGCGGCCCGCTGGCCGGAGCTGCCGTATCGGCCCTGGGCTCCGTGCTGGGAGTTTCTGACGCTACCCAAGCCAACATTGCCAAGATGTTCCAGGACGGCCAGCTAACGGCTGAACACCTGGCCGAGATCCGCAAGCTGGAACTGCAGTTCCAGAATGAAGAGAAAGAGCGCAGGTTCAAATATGCTGATCTGGAGTTCAAGGACCGCGACAGCGCCCGTAGCATGGCAGTGTCCACCCACAGCGTGACGCCAGCGGTTCTCACTTGGCTGATTGTGGTGTTGACGATGGCGGCCGAGGCCGCGTTGCTATTCAACCAGGTGCCGCCAGGTGCTGACCCCATCATCATTGGCCGCGTGCTTGGCACCATGGACAGCGCCCTGGTGATGGTTCTTAGCTTCTGGTTTGGTTCCAACAGCAGCAGCCAGCAAAAGACAGCGCTCCTGGCCGCTGCAAACCCGGTCAAATAGGTACACCAATGGCACGCATCAAGCTCACTAACCTGGGCGGCGTCTATCCGTCTGTACTTCCCAGGAATCTGGGTGAAAGCGGATCCCAAGTAGCTCACAACCTGCTGGCCGGCACTACGGAATTTCGGCCACTGCTGACCGATCTGGCGGTGGCCACGGCTGCGGTGACGAATCCGAAGACCCTGTACCGCATGGCCCGGGATGCCAACGGCGCCTTCACCAGCGACATGACGTTGAACTGGCGCACCAGCTCCACCGAGTTGAACTACGTCAAGGGCCAGATCAAGGATGACGCCAAGGAGCGCACCTACTACACCTATGCCGACGGCTCAGCACCTCCTAGGGTGATGGACGCAACAGGCTTCGACAAGCCTCTGGGCGTTCCTGAACCATTGACCGCGCCAACTGGTGTCGTCAACAGTGTCTACAGCTTCTCGCCAGAGGCTCGCGCGGCCGAGTTGCTTGAAGCCAGAGACCAAGCGGTACAGATCATTCGGGACAATTCGGTTCTGACGTGGCTTGGTGCAAGGTTTGGGGCACAAGACAGGCCTGGCAACAATACCCCCGGATACATGGATATCCACGATCCAGACCATCCGACAAACCCGAACCATGCAAACGTGTACCGTGTATTTGCAGTGGCAGGGCCAAATTCAACGGTTGTGACGGACTCATATACGTCAAGCGTTCTAACTGCACAGGCGAACCCGAAGCCCGTAGTCGCTGGAATTGACCCCTATCTTGGTGTTTTTGACCCACGCCTGAGTGCTGTGTATGCGCAGGCCAGCGGACCGTATGGAAGTACGACGTGGGCGACATCTGGACAGCACGTCATCGCCGTTCCTTTTTGTGTCTACGGTCGAACCTACGACTACGAGATCAGCACCGTTCGAAATGCGCTACGCGCCGTCAAGATGCCTGGCACCAATGGCACGCAGTCGCTATTCACGGATGATCAGACAACAGCTTTCTTGACCGCATTGAGAGCAGATTGCGGTCCGAACAGCCAGCGTATTTCCAGACTGCGGGCCGCCCTTGATGGATTGGCGCAGCAATTTCACAGCTCTCTAGACAGTGGGAACCTGTCATCTATCGACTATGTAGTGAACATGCAGGCTGAACTCCGAGTTTTGTCTGAAGCCATCGGCAATGAATACGAGAAAATCTTCGCCGAGCTGCCAAGCATGCTGGAGCAGTTCTACCTGACCAATGCCATTGATGCATTGGTCCCACAAGGGACTCCACGGATCCTGGAAGACCGCTTCTACATCGTGACCTACGTCACAGCATGGGGGGAAGAAAGCGCACCATCGCCCGTCAGCCAACTGGCAGAGCTGGACGAGAACGACACTGTGACCGGAAGCCCGCCGAATCCTCCACCTGGATACGGCATCACCAAGTTTAGGTACTACCGTTCCAACTCTGGGCAGACCAGCGCTGCATTCCAGTTCGTTGGGGAGGCAGACTTCTCGGCTTCCAGCCTGGCCGGTGGTGCGCTGACAACCATCACCGATACCCTGAAGGCCACTGAGCTGGGCGAGCCGTGTCCGTCGCTGACTTGGCTGATGCCGCCCGCCAATTTGCAGGGACTGGTGGGCATGCCCAACGGCATCAACATCGGATTCTTCGGCAACACGGTGTGCCCTTGCGAGAACTACGTCCAGTACGCCTTCCCGGTCGAATACCAGATGCCGACGGAATACCCGGTGGTGGGAATTGGAGTGTTCGGCCAAACCGCAGTGGTGCTGACCCAGGGCCAACCGTACTACAGCAGCGGTACCGACGCGGCCAGTATGAGCTTGGTGAAGGTGGATTCGTCCCAAGCCTGTGTGGCCCGGCGCTCGATCGCGTCTTCTGAAGGTGGTGTGATGTATGCATCGCCGGACGGCATCTGCCTGGCCAGCTCCAACGGTGTCCAGCTGGTCACCGGCAAGCACTTCACCCACGAGGACTGGCAGAAACTGAATCCCAGCACCATCATCGGCGCCATCCACGAGGGGACCTACTTCTTCCTGTACACGCCTGCAAGCGGTGTGCAGGGATGCTACGCGCTGCACATGGAGAGCGGCAAGCTGATTTCGTTGGACGTACAGGGGTCCGCCTTTTACACCGACATGCTCACGGATCGACTCTATGTGGTAACCGGCAACAGCATCAAAGCCCTGTTCGCCGGCACCACCTACCGCACGGGTACGTGGCGCAGCAAGATCATCGTGCTCAGCCAACAGGCTGCGTTCGCCTGGCTGGTTGTCGAGAGCGACTTCACAGCTCCAGTCACTGTGCGCTGGTACGGGGATGGTTCGCTGCGGCATACCAAGGTGCTAACCAGCCGCGCGCCAGTGCGCCTGCCGGATGGCAAGTACCTGGAACACCAGATCGAGATCGAATCGACCGAGCGCTGGAATGCTTTGACCATGGCCAGCAGCACTGATGAACTGAAGAGCGTATGAGCAGAGCTACCAACCTCAACCAAGTAGCGTTGCGCTCGACAGCCACGACGCCTGCACGGCTCCCGGCCATCCCTGATATCCAGATCCCGGACCGACCACTGAGCACCATCCTCAAGGCGCTGAAAGAACGCTCAGAGGTGCGTGAGGGCGAGCGCGGGAACCACTATGAGCAGGTGGTAACGCTGCGCGAAGCTGACGAGCTGGGCCTGGTGCGCACGCGCGGTACGCCGTGCCGGGTGTCTGAGTTGGCCGGCATCGTTGGCCAGACCAAGGACGGCGAGTTTGTGCTGTTCTCCATTGAAGACCTGGTAACCGCCCTGAAGGGCAGGCTGCCCTGACAACGAACACAGAGAGGATTCACGATGGCAACCCCAAAGACAATTGAAGAGTTCCGGGCACTCATAAAACCCGGAATGCTCGACTCACGCGGCAGGTTTAAGGGTCCCGACTCAGGCGTAAATTTCATGCTGGAAGGCATGACGCCGGAAGAGGCCTATGCAACCGCAACAAGAAAGATCACCGGTCCAAATGATGATGTCGGTATTGGTGCAGGCGGGTCGAATGAATCCTATGATGCCATTGCCCAGCAAATGCTCGACCCGAATTGGCGCTCTGGTCCAGACAACGGCGGCGGATTCCTGGGCGGACTTGGCCGTGCCGGGCAAGGTATCTTTGATGGCGTGAAGACCAACCCGGCTCTGATGGCGGCAGCCACAGCGGGACTTGCCCAATATGCAGGAGTTCCACAGTTCCAGGGAACACCGACTGGCGATGCTACTCGGGCAGCGCTGTACAGCGATGCTGGATATGGAGCCATGGCTACGCCAGGTGAGATGGCTGGAACCGCCGGCGCTACGACAGCGAGTGGAGCATTTCCGCTGGATCCGATCACACCCGGAACAGTTCCACCTCTTTCGTCATCGGAGATCGCAGGTCTTGGCAGCGGAACAACCGCAACCGGTGCCCCATTCGAGTTGACTCCCATCGTCCCAGGGGACATCCCTCCGTTGACTCAGGAGCAATTGGCCAGCATTGGTGGTGAGGCTGGCAAGACAAGCTACGCTGCGGCGGCTGCAGCGGCACGGAATGGGTCAACATTTGCTCAGTTAGCGAAGACCTATGGCCCTAGCGTAGCAAAGCTTGCCGTCGCAGCAGTGGCGTCCAAGGCGGCGAACGATGGTGGGGCATCGACATCTTCACCAAGTGGAGCCAATGTAGACGACCTGGTGTCCCATGCATTCGGAAACACAAAGAGCATGGAGGCAGACTACAACACGCTATTCAAGCCATGGGCCATTGATCAGGTTGGAAAGGCCACTGCGCGCGGTGATGCTGGATACGACACGCTGATAGGCCTGGCAAGTGCACCCAACAAGAATTTGGCGTCCTTTCAGACCTATGTGGACCGAGTTGGTTCGCAGGGCTACCGGGATCAACAGCGTGGTCAGGCCATGGGCGAGGTCCAGCAACAGGCCGACATTGGGCTGGGAAGCGCTCGCCGGGCTGCAATGGCTCGTGGCGTTGACCCCAGCAAGTTCGCCCTGCAGGCGAATGCAAACAGCATCAATACGGCAGCTGCAAAGACCAAGGCCGCCGCCGATGCTGAAACCGAAGCATGGGACCAGTGGGGCAAGGGCGCACAGACCGCAGCCGGAATGCACATGGCCGATTCAACCAACCGCGCGAACCTGGTAACCGGTGCCAATAACCTCGGCGGAGCCGGGCTGGCAGCTGGAACCAAGGTCGCAGCCATTGACAGCGGGTACCGAGGCGGCTTGACCAGTGGCTTCAACAACACCCTTTCAACCGTAACCGGTGCCAATAACGCGGCGAACAACCAAGCCAACTACGACAAAGAACACGGGCTGAGCGGAATCGTCAATGCTGGCCTGGCCACGGCGGCCACCAAATGGATCACCGACAAGGGCGGCGATGCAATCACCAACATATTCGAATAAGGCCAGATCATGTACCTGAACATTGACGGATTCAACAAGATCAACGACCGCATCCAGACCGAGCGCCAGCTTGAACTGGACAACCAACGCCGCGCCGTGCAGGACGCGCGTGCCGCCGAGGCCTTTGGCCGCCAGCAGAAGGATTGGGGCCTTCAAGATGCCTATCAAGCCGAAGTCGGAAATCAGGCCCAGGAACTGCTGACCGGGCTGGCCAGCGCCAAGGGTTACGACTGGCGGCAGGCGGCCGGCGTTCAAGCTCCGGCACCCACGGAAAGCAATCCTGCACCTGGACTTGCAGCTCCGACCAACCGGGCCGCCGTCGACCAGTACAGCGCCCCCGCCGGCGCAGCGCCACAGCAAGGCGAACAACAAGCGCCGCTGGGTCTGGCATCTGCCAAGATGCCACAGACCAATACAGGGAACCCCATGGATGACCAGCGAAAGATGGTTGAAAACATGGTCAAGCTGGCAGCAGCCTCCCGCGATCCGCAACAACTCGCGAAAGCGCAGGCGGCTTGGGGTGATCACCAAAAACGCCGCGTCGCCTTGGAGATTTCGAACCACCTGGACAGTGCGACACCAGAAGAGCTTGAGCGTATGGCCAACGCCATCACCGCAGATCCTACAAACAAGGTCAAGGCTGTATACGATAGGGCGACAGGCTTCACCAAGTTGGAAACCGATAGCGGCGTGCAGACCCTGCGCAAAGGTGATTTGAAGAATTACCTTATCGCGCAAGCGCAAGGAAACATCGACGGGATGACAGCGGCCCAAAATAGCCACGCGGCCAGGACCGACAAGGACAATGCCTTCACCGAGAAGATGGTGGATTCGAACAACAAGGTCACATATGAGTCCGGGCAACTGAACGCAAGGCGAGCCCAAGTCAATGCGGAACAAGGAAAGCCACCTGCTGGCTACCGCAAGACTGCTGGGGGTAATCTCGAAGCCATCCCAGGGGGACCAGCCGACATGAAACTGCAGGGCGCATTCAACCAAGACACAGCAGCACTCACCGGTGCAACATCCAGCTTTGACCGGTTGGCGACTGCGGCAAACGAGGTGTTGAACCACCCTGGTCTGACTGGCATCACCGGGCTACGCGGAAAGATCCCAAACATGCCAGGAACGGATGCCGCCAATGCCGAGGCGCTGCTGGCAACCCTGAAATCTCAGGTTGGTTTTGGTGTGCTCCAAGACATGCGCAACAACAGCAAGACCGGTGGCGCCCTTGGATCGGTCAGTGACGCCGAAGGTAAGCGGCTGGAAGCCAACCTGGCCGCACTGGACAAGGCGCAATCGCTTGACCAGTACAAGACCCAGTTGAAAAAGATCATCGACTACGCAGAACAGGCGAAAGGTCGCATGCGTGAGTCCTTCAACCTGCGGCATCCAGTCGACGGTCAGCCGCGGTCCCCGCAGCCACCCAAGCCGGAAGGATCATCGGGCAGTCAATCTGGAAGTGCTGGCGGGCAAGCTGCTCCAATTCCAAGGGCGAAGTCGCAACTCCAGGTCGGCGGCGTCTACATGACCGGACAAGGACCGGCCAAGTGGAACGGCACTGCTTTCGAGGTTCAATAAATGGCACAAATCATCCCATTCGAAGAAGCTGTCAAGGACGCACCCAGTGCTCTCGACATGGCCCTGCAGGCTGAGGGCATCACCGGGAAGGTCGCAGACATCGCGCGCAGCATATACCAGCAGGAAAGCGGTTCCGGTGCCAACACGAGCACTTCAAACCGTGGCGCCGTTGGCGGAATGCAGATCCTGCGCGGAACATTCCAGCGGATGGCCGATAAGGGCTGGGACATCAAAGACCCGGTGCAGAATGCTCGCGCCGGTATCAGGTATGTCCAGGAGATGCACGACCTTGCAGGCGGCGACCCTGAACTGACGGCGGCCGGCTATTACGGTGGCCCAGGTGGGCTGGAAAAAGCCCGCAAAGGAATCGCAGTCTCCGACCCGGTGAACCCTGGCGCGCCGAACACGCTTGAGTATGGCCAGCAGGTTGCAGCACGCCTGCCAAAGGGTGGTGTCGCCCAGGCATTGGACAAGGTGGCAAGCGCTGTCATCCCATCTGCAAACGCCCAAGAAGTTCCTACCGGACCAAAGAAGGCGCCCCGCATGATCAGCTTCGAAGAAGCCCTGCAGGGTGCTCCAGAAACAGCAGTCCAAGCGCCTGCCAAGCGCTCCATGATTGATGAACTGGGGCGCCAGCTCGGGTTGACCGCACGGGCGGCCGTGACGGGTGCCGCATCGATCCCGGCCATGATGTCCGATGCGGTAACGGGGCCAATCAATTCCGGCCTCGATGCTGTTGCCGGAAAGGGCAATGGGTTCAGGTTCCAGCGCGCTGCAGATGCTTTGAACAATGTCATGACCAAAGCAGGTGTTCCTGTGCCAGAGAACGCGACAGAGCGTGTTGTGCAGGATGCAGCATCCAGCGTGGCCGGCGCCGGCGGGATGGTCAAGGGCAGCATGGCACTTGCAAACAGCGCAGCTGGTCCCGTTGCACGTGGAGTCGGAGAGCTTCTGGCAAGCGGCCCAGGGCTGCAACTGGCCAGCGCAGCAACCGGAGCCGGTGCATCCGGTGTTGTCCGGGAGAACGGCGGCGGGGAGGGTGCGCAAATTGCGGCCGGATTGGTTGGGTCGATGGTTCCTTCTGGAATTGCGCTGACCGGCAGGAAACCAAACGGCAGCAAGCAATTGGGTGAGGCAGCCGCAAAAGCCAACGATGCAGGCTACATAGTTCCGCCGGCTGACTTAAATCCAGGACCTGTTACGGAGGTTGTGAGCGCAGCGTCAGGCAAGATCAAGACGGCGCAGGTTGCCAGCCAACGCAATCAGCAGATTTCGAACGACCTGGCCAGAAAGGCATTGGGCATGCCGGATGGAGCAGATCTGACAATTGATGCACTGGCCTCCATTCGGCGACAAGCTGGTGAGGCTTATCAAGCTGTAGCCAGCTCAGGTCTCGTTACGCCAACCTCAAAATACGCAGATGCCATTGATGATGCCGTCAAGCCATTTCTGAGCCAAGCGAAGTCGTTCCCGAACCGGAAAATGCCGTCATTGGTTGACGACATCATGGCCTTGAAAACTGGGCAGTTTGACGCCGGCGATGCGGTGCAGACGATCAAGGTCATTCGCAACGAAGCGGACTCTGCATACCGCGCCGGCGACAAAATGGGTGGGAAGGCGTACAAGCAAGCAGCACAGGCACTTGAGGATGCACTTGACGAACACCTAGTGAAAACCGGCGCGCCTCCGGATGTGCTAAAGGGATACCGCGACGCAAGAAAGACCATTGCGAAGACCTTCACAGTTCAAAACGCACTCAACCCACAAACTGGCAATATCAACGCGCAGAAGCTAGCGTCAGAACTAGCAAAAGGGAAGCCTCTATCTGGTGAGTTGCAGACCATTGCCGAGGTAGGGCAGGCATTCCCGAAAGCGATGCAGGCTCTGAAAGAGGCGCCGAAGCAAGTGAGTGTTTTGGATATTGCATCTGGCGGTGGCATGGCTGCTTTGGCGCACAACCCAGCTCTGATAGTCGGCCCAGCAATCGCGCGACCGGCAGCACGAAGCGTCCTGCTTTCGAAGCCCATGCAACGTCTGGCCGTGAAGAATGCTGGCGTTGTCAACACCGGTATAGCGGAAGGACTTCCAGCCGCTGCAGTTGGCGCCGCCACGCGAGCAACCGGTACCCAACAGCCGACACCACAGGCACCGCGCACCATCTCCTGGGAAGAAGCACAGCTTCCAGCAGCCACGCAAAGCGCACCTCGCATCGAACTGAATGGCATGGCCCAGCCAGATGCGGCAGATCCTGCATCCGGCCAATCCGCTCCACCGGCAGCGGAGCAGGGCGCCCAGCCCGGGCAGCCGGTGTCCAGCGTGGACGCCGTCCAGGTTGCGCCAGACGGTACCCAGCCGCAGGAAGTTGCCCAACAGCCCCGGCCAGAGTTTGACCCGGCCACGGCGTTCACCAGCCAACAGCGCGATGATGGGACTCTGGCCGTGCAAGGTGATGGCCAGGCCTTGCGCCAGGTGCTGGTGGCATCTGGAATCCCGGCGCGCAGCATCGCCCCGATGCGTGGCGGCATTCTGGTTGGCCGTTCGCAGGCCGCCAAGGTGCAAAGCGCCATTGATGCGCTGCATGCACCAGTCTCCGAAGTGGCGCAGACTTCAGATCAAAATCAACCTGTAGCCCCCGCAGATATTGCGCAAGCAGCTACCAATGTTGTAGCAGATGGGGGAGCAGGTATCACAGATCAGGCCCCCATCGACACAGCCGCCCATGCTGCAGCAACCAGCCCGCACAACGACCTTCCGGAGCCGACACTCGCACAGCAAAAGGCTGGAAACTATCGGCTTGGCCATGACCGCATAGCCGGGATGGACGTCAGCATCGAAAACCCCCAGGGCAGCGTGCGCCGCGGTGTTGACGCCGACGGCACGCCGTGGGAAACCCAGATGCAGCACCACTATGGGTATTTCAAACGCAGCACCGCAAATGACGGCGACAAGCTGGACGTGTTCATCAAACCCGGAACGTCGCGCGACTACACCGGCCCGGTGTTCGTAATCGACCAGGTGAACCCAAAGACGGGTGCGCTGGATGAACACAAGGTTGTCATGGGCGCCGCTGATGAAGCGGAAGCCAAGCAAATCTACAAGGCCAACTACGCCAGCGATTGGAATGGTCTTGGCTCGATCACCAAGCTGCCACTGCCAGCATTCAAGGCCTGGGCCGCCAACGGCGACAAGAAACACCCACTGGGCGACCTGCAGGCGCCGCCTGACGAACCGCAGGCCATGGCAGCGGCAACAGTAGAACCGCAGGTTGCCCAAGCTCCAGCCGATCAACCCGAAGCCGCGCCGGCCCAGGATGCGAAGCTGGCCACCATCCAGCGGTTACGCGATTCCGGGGAAGAAACGGTGGCGTCAATGCTGCAGCGCGACCATGAGCGCACCCAGACTCTTGAGAGTGCACGAAACGAGCTGGCCAGCATGCGGGATAGGACACCTGATCTGCTACACCATGGGGACCCAGCTTTCAATGACCACTACCAGCAGCGGCGCATGGCCGGAATCGGGCCGGCCGAGGAATCCGCTCACGCCGGCATCACGGCAGGCGTGCATGAAATCGCATCAAAAATCGGGCTTCCGGATCCTGCTCTCAAGGCGCTGACTGCCAAGTTGCAGGATATGCCGATTGAAGATGCGCCTGGGTTCGTTGAGCGGTTCACCCAAAAGCTGATCGAGAAGGGGGTGATGAAGCCGTTCGCTGGCGCCGACCAGATCGCATCAATCCTGACCCAGGCTCGGGATCAGGCCATGCATGGCGCTATTGGCACCCTGTACGCAGCGGAGGTCTGATTCAGTGGCAGATCGACCGCAGGAAGTCAAAGATGCCTGATCGTGGTCAACCGATGACGTTGCAATGCCGTAGAAAAACGACCACGAGAACCAAAACTACACCAATAACCGCAGTCGTGGTCGATACGAAGCTTCCAATGATCCAAAGCAAGGCAAAGAAAGCGATTAGCCCAAGAACCATTCCGACGGAAAGAAGCTCTTGTAGGACCACGCCCTTGCTTGCTATCCGGTCATTCTCAGCCTTCAGCAATCGCTCAGACTCGCGAAGCGACATAGGTGGTGCTTTGGGGTTGAACTTTGGCATGCGCGGAGCATACCAGTCCCGCAGCCTCCGGCCAAGGCCCCAAAGAGGTCCTCCGAACCGCAGCCGGTGCTCAGCAGCAAGCAGAGTCCCCAGCAGTTCATCCATGCATACCGGGCGGTCAAGGTACAAGCCCTCACGGGCGGCGTGCCCCAACCCGGCCCGCGCGATCTTGCGAAACGGCTGATTTACCGCCAGGCGCCCGGACTGGCCATCGAACAGCAATTCAACAACTGCTGCGGCAATCTCGTCGCTTTCCTGGGTTGGCGACAGGTTGCACACCCCCGTGCCATCGGTGTATCGCCCGCGCACGTCCTGCTGGAAATAGCCCAATCGCCAGTCCCCGGAGCGGATACCGCCCTGCACGGCGTGCATGAAGGATCGCCAGCTACCGCCCAACGTGTCGCGCATCGCATGATGCCCGATCACTTCATGCGCCAAGGTCCGTGGAACCTCGATGGAAGCTTGGTTGTCAACCACCACCCAGGTTCCGCCTCGGTAGAACAGGCCTCGCACATCGCTGGGTCCCTGTACTGGCAGGTCAGAAACGGACTCAACAATTGTGACCTGAGGCGCACCGCGCCACCCGCTGACGATACGGTCAACGATGGTGGATGCGTGGGCGGTGTTAGCGTTCATTGTTGTCCTTGAAGAAACAGGCCCACCCCATCAGGAGTGGGCCACCTCTGCCGTTTGCGGCCCATACCGTGCCAAACCACGCCCAGGCTAGCCAAACCCCGGCGTACCTTGGCGGATGCTGATTGCATCGAACAGCGCCCTCGTAGAAGACGCTGAACGCTGTTGACAGCCCATACCCTACCGCGCCCAGCCTAGCCGGTGCTAGCCATGCCCGATCGGGGCACGCCGATGATGCGGATCGCATCAGGATGCACTCTCTTGCGAAAGGGCAGCCTGCTGTTTACAGCCCATACCTTAGCTTTCCAAGCCCAGTCTTGCCCTGCCAGAGCTCGCCGGTCCGCGCCCCGCCGCTTGATGCTTTCGCATCCACAAACCCTCATTGAAGGCTTGCAGTTGCGTCATCGCAGGGCCTTGCGCGCCATCCCACGCAATGCGGACACCTTGGCAATGGCGTCAGTGTTCTCGCGCCGCTGATCATCTGTCAGCTCTGTCAACCGGACGTTGCGCAGGCGCTGCCCAGCGGACCGAAACGCGCGCTTCGCGTCCCGTTCAAATTCCTTTGTAGCCAGGGCCGTCTGCTCCCCCGGGTGAGACCAACGGTATCCCTCGCCGCGCACGGCCTGCAGGAATATCTGATGCTGCTCAAGCAGCGCGTGCTTGAAGCTTTCCGTGTTGGCCAGCAAGTCAAACTGACGACGGCGAAAGTCGGCGGCCGTGAGCTTTTGGCTGTCCTTGAGGGGTGGCATACCGAAGTGCTCAACCAGCCACTCGTGCGGAACCAGATCGCCATACGTGAACGTGGCAAGGAAGTCCTGCACAGCCTGCTTCCACTGAGGGAACAGAGCAAGGTCATCGGTCTCAGACATACGCCACCTCAAATCTACCGAAGCGGGGACGGTACTCGCATACGCCAATCAGCGCGCCGGCGTCCTCGATGGCCCTTTTGGCTTCGCTTATGTTGAGGACATCAGTGTTCAGGGCGATGGTCAACTCTGCCGCCCAGGAGATGAACTTTGGCCTGTATCGCATCACTTTGCTTTGACCAATTTTGACGCCGCGGCAGTCCACGAATGCAGTGTTATTCCACAACATTTCGGGTGTCTTCGGGCCGTCGTACAGAAGCCGCACCCGGTCTTCCAGTACCAGCGCGCCGCGCTTCCAATGCGTTCCCAGCTTCTGCAACTTAGCGCCGGCAAGGAAGGTTGCGTCGAAGTTCTGGCCAGGAATGTGGATACCGTCTTCCTTGGACCAGTACGCGCCAGCGATGAACTCGGAGCGCGCGATGGCGAGGTGATCGTCATCGGTCTTTTTTCGCTTTGAAGTCAATTCCTTGTGGGCCTTCGTATCGGCCAGAAGCGGGTTGGCCAAGCGGTCGGAGTGCATCAGGAGTGGCGTGGTTCCTGTGATCTTCAGTTTGATTTGTTCCATTTCAATACCTCGCTTGGTTGGATTTTTTGAGCTCGTTGATTCGTGCGCGTGCGGATTTCACGGTCCTCTGGCAGAGTTCAATCGTGTTCATCAGCCCATCGATCTTTTCTGCATCGGATGGAGTTGGCTGCGGCACCCCAAAACTTGGGATTCTTGTGATATCGCGCCAGAGCTTCACGCCGTAGGGCGGATTCTTGACACGCGCTGGTGCGGCGGTTGGAAGGGGGATGATCTTGGCAGCCATCAGTGCACCTCCCGAACATCTGGTCGTTTGTGGTCCTCCACAAAGTTGGTGATCGCGTGCACTTCGTTCTCCAGAGCCCGCATAAGGGTGTGCAACTTTCCCTGGGCTGCGAGCGCTTCTGATGGGCTCCTGCAATCAAACTGCAGAGCCTCGTAGATCAAGCCGACAAAGACGTGAGCGTGTGGCAATATGCATTCAATATGAAGCAGCGCCTGAGTCAATGAAAGAGTGGCATCGGGGGTCGCGGATGTACGATCTGCTGCAATCATCACTGCACCCCCTGCGCCATGACGTGCACGATGTCCCATCCACCCGGGCGCGGCATGCTGACGCCACCGGTAGCCTTTGCTTCTGCGCGCGCTTCCAGCCGGCCGCTGCAATAGTCGCGCAAGGCCATCAGGAACTCAGTGGAGCGGGGCGATGCGTCCAAGTGGTCAATCAGTTCAGTGTGGATGTTCAGTACGGATTGGCCGTCCTGGATAGGTTCGTGTTGCATCTGGCCAGCGCGGTCCAGTGACACCAGAACGGCGCGCGGCGCGTTGTGTGCAACCAGGGCGGCATGAATGCTGCCTTGACTTTCGATGTGCGATGCTTTAGATTCCATAGCGTTTCATCCTTTGATTTGTACCGAGGGTTTTGAAATCGAAGCCTTTGCAATGTCCAGTTGCAGAGGCTTCACCTTTTGTGGGCTAGGTAGCGTGCGCATGCCGTTCCTCACGTGATTTGCTCAAACGCTGCTGCAGGAACGTGACACCTTTTCCTGTGACACGGGTTTGCAGCTTGATGCGGTCTTCACCATCGTTATCGCGGTAGGTCGTTTCGATGACACGAAACCGGCCGGCATCGATGTGCTGCTGAAACGGCAGGTTGTTTGTCATCAAAACGCTGGTGGCGCGCAGGAAGTCGAAGAACTTTCGGGGACCAACACCCAAAGCCTTGGCTACTTCACTGATGGTCTGGGTGTTACTGGCATCGCCAACGGCCTCGGCAAAGGCTACTTTCGGCGCCTGGGCCGTCAGTTGGGTCTGTTGCTCCTGTACCAGTTCCGCGAGTTGCATAGCCACTGCCAACATCTGGGCAGGCTGGCGCAGGTTCAACGCTGGCGATGCGCCGGCTTCCAGCTCTTGCCATCGATCAACCAGGCGAGCGGTGAACTCCGGTGAAAGCTGGGCCACGATCACGTAGCTGTCGCGCTTTCCAATCAGATACAGTTTTTCGACCACGCCATTGGCAGATTTGTCCCCATCCACAATTTGTGGTTGGGATATCGTGCCTTTGGCAGCCAGCGTTTCGATGGTGCGTTTCACGCTGTCATGGCGCTTTTCCGTCAAGTCAGCCATTTCCTTGCTGGTCATGGTTGCGACGGTGCTGCTTGCTAAAGCCAGCGCGTTCATTGCGCGGATCCTTGGGTTTGTTGCTGGGATTTGGCGGCAGACTCGCGCAGCATGGCCACCAATTGACCGTTGAACGTGCGATCTTGTGCACGGGCCAAGGTGTGTACTGTTTTGTGCAAATCAGGCGGCATCCTGATAGCAGTTCTCACATAATCATCCTGTTTCGTTGCCATTTACCCTCCTATTTATGAACCACCGTGGTTCACTTGTCGCAAATATAAACCACCGTGGTTCATTTCACAATACTTTCGTGAAATATTTTTGAACCACAGTGGTCTATGATTGAAGAATGGCACGCGAAGACCCACAAATGAAGTTGCGACTCCCTGTCGATTTGAAGAATCGAATTGAGGAAGCATCAAAGAACAGCGGAAGAACCCTTAACGCAGAGATCGTTTCGCGCCTGCAAAGCACGTTCAAGCCAGAACAGGTGAAATTGGACTTTGGCCCGGCAAACGCTGAAGTGGATGACGAATCTAGGCCGGTGAACAAGAGAGAGCTGATTCAGCTGCTGAATGAGTTCGTTGCCAGCAACAATGGCGAGGTAACTTTCAAGACCAAGGTCGTGCCGGACGAAGTGACTCCGGTTGCCAAGAAGCCGACTGTCAACAAGGTGATCCTGGTTGGGAACCTTGGGCGAGATCCAGAAGTTAGATACCTTCCATCTGGGGCTCCAGCAACAATTCAAAGCGCTCCGCCGCCAAACAAGACGACGAAGCGACCGCCAAAGGTCATTGATTCAAGCAGTTCAAAAAAAACACGGTAATGCGCTTCGCGAAATAGGTGTCACGTGAACAACGAACTCTGGGTCATCCCCCTTGTTGCGGCCGTTGCTGGGTTCATCTATTGGGACTACAAGCGCGTTCAGAGGATGGTTGTTCCGCCACCGCCAAAGCCAGCGCCGATTCGAACACCAGTTGAAGTGACTGATGATGACGATGATGAACCGGTGCGTAGAGGCGTACCCGACTGGGAGCGACCAGAACCACAGATCACGGGCCATGAGTGGGCACAGGTCAAATTCTTGATTGCCTCCGCTCAACTCGACACTGCTTCAACCCTTGGAAGTTGGTTTGCGATGATCATTGGCTTCGGGGTGTCTATGCGCTGGCCAGACGCTTGGTGGGCCTATTTGCCAATCTTCTTTTTCGGAAGGATGGTCATCACGAGACCATTTGAAAAGGCGCTGGAAAAGGCGCGCGACTACATGGAAAACTCAAACTTCCGCTGGTAGGGTGAAATGATTCGCGCTCTGATATTGATAGCTGCTTGCACAATATCCACGAGGGCTAGCGCTCAATCTTGCTTGGTGGTTGCTGTGACTGACGGCGACACAATCAAGGTGCGTTGCGGACAGGACGAACAGACCACCATCCGCCTGGCCGGAATCGATGCGCCAGAGAAAAGCCAGGCATTCGGCCAGCGATCAAAGAAGGCGCTGAGCGACCTCTGCTACCAGGCGCAGGCCACCATCACACCAAAGGCCAAGGACCGCTATGGCCGCACCGTGGCCGATGTGGAATGCCGCGGGCGTGATGCTGGCACAGAGCAGGTGAGGGCGGGTATGGCATGGGTGTACGACCGCTATGCGAAGGGCTACGAACCGCTCTACGCCGATCAGGACGCGGCGCGCGCGGCGCACGTTGGACTATGGGCAGATCCTGCGCCACAGCCGCCCTGGGAGTGGCGACACCGGTAGGCGATTCACTCCAGCGCGAGCAGAAACATCCGGTCGCCATCCCTTCCGGCGACCGCCCGATAGGGACCAGCCAGGTGCACAGAAAAAAGCCCCGGTGCAAGCCTATCAGGCGAAAGCGTGGCGGCCCAGCCCACCGGCTTCAACTTGCGCAACGCATCGACCACAATCGCCTGATCGCCATCTGGCAGAGCGTGCACAGCAACCTGGAAGTCCATATGCATCACCAGCCGACTGCTTTCCCCTTCGACCGGATTGTCTCGGATGTAGCCACGCATCCATTGCACGAGGTGTTCGATACGTTCTTTGGTTGGGGTAGGCATGATGGCAATATTACCTTGGCCAACCTTGAAAAAGAGACCAAGCCACCGACGCCGGCGGCCAAGATCAAGAGCTGGCGCCGTGAGGCGGTGACGCCATGACAGAAGCGCTGGAACGCCTGAAGGCCTACAGGAACAGGCTGAAATCCGCCGGGAAGCTCAGGGAGGCGGCGGCTGTGACTCGCTGCATGGTGTTGATCCGACAGCAATCTGGCACCACCAAGTCTGCTGCCACCGTTCCAGGTTCGCCTTGATGCTCGAGCTTCTGGCCACCACCTCGGTACCAGCGATGACAATGCCGGCCTCCGTAATCCGTACCACTGTGGCGAAGTCCATCATGGGGATAACCGACTTTCCATCGGAGTCGCGCAGGACGGCGCGCAACCTGGCGCTGAACCCGTCTTCAAAGCGGTAGAGCAGCAGCTGACCAGGAACTGGTGGCAACGGAATCGACTTCCGGATTCCGCGGGAACGAAGGCGGTGGACTTGGCAAAACACTGTTGAAGAATACAGTAGATGCCAAGGTGATACCGGGATTCAAACCAAGAAGTTTTTCCACTGCGTCGGCACTTCTGTAGGCACGATTCAATTGGAGAGCCCGGGAACCCGCATGAATGCTTGGTATGTGTAATCCGCCTGCTCCGCCAGAAAATGAGAAGCCCCGTAGCTCTTTGAGTTACGGGGCTTTTTCATGCGTCACCCCCACCAATGCCAATGGGAATGCGGCGTCTGCCAAAGTTGCCTGCCTTGTTGGCAAAGCGTCCTGCAATTGCGGCACCGCAGGATGGGCATAAACCATCTTCCGTCAGCCGGTACTGACGAATCTGGTACCAGTCGCGAACGATCAGCGAGGACTTGCATCTGGGGCACGCCGTAGTGTCGCCATTCTGGTGGTGCACATTGCCGGTGTAGACGTACCGCAGGCCCTGATCCATTGCCAGATTGCGGGCGTGGGTCAGCGTTTCCAGCGGTGTGGCCGGCACATCCGGCATCTTGTGGTCCGGGTGAAACGCCGAGAAGTGCAGCGGCACGTCCGGCCCCAGTTCCAGCATGACCCAACGGCTCAACGCCGTGACCTCCGCTTCGGAATCGTTGTGTCCGGGAATCAGCAGCGTGGTGATTTCGAACCAGACCTGCGTTTCGTGGCGCAGATAGAGTAGGGTATCCAGCACGGGCTGCAGGTGGGATCCGGTCAGCTTGAAATAGAAATCTTCGGTGAACGCCTTGAGGTCCACATTGGCAGCGTCCATCTTGGCATAGAAATCACGCCGGGGCTGAGGATGCATATAGCCTGCCGTCACCGCTACGGTTCGAACGCCCAGCGCATGGCAGGCGTCTGCCACGTCCATGGCGTATTCGGCAAATATGACCGGATCGTTGTAGGTAAAGGCAACGCTTTGGCAGCCGTGTGCTTGCGCTGTGGCGGCAATGGCTTGCGGGGACGCCTGATCCATCAGGCGATCCATGTCGCGCGATTTACTGATATCCCAGTTCTGGCAAAACTTGCAGGTCAGGTTGCAGCCTGCCGTGCCAAATGACAGCACACTGCTGCCAGGATAAAAGTGGTTGAGTGGTTTCTTCTCGATGGGATCAATGCAAAAACCGGAGGACCTGCCATAGGTGGTCAGGATCATCTGGTCATTGATGCGCATGCGTACAAAGCAGGCGCCACGCTGGCCTTCATGCAATCTGCAGTCGCGTGGGCAAAGGTCGCACTGGATGCGGCCATCCGCAATGGCGTGCCAGTAACGGGCCGGATAGTGCTCACTGCGTTCCATGGGATTCACTCCATTTGCACACACTGTAGCGCTGCAGGCGAATCGCGTCCGACCAGAAATCGCCGGCCAGTCCTGCCTTGCGCTTCAACTGGGCCAGGAATGCCTTTCGGTCTGGTAACTGCTCCCACACCTGTGGCAAGAAGGTGCTTCTGGCGTGGCCATAAGTCAGTACGACACCGTCCAACCCGGGGCGTAACTGCGCCAGTGCATCGGCTTCATCGGAAACGTCGAATGGTTGCGTTGGCGAGAGGACGGACACTTCAATGTGTGTGCCGTCCAGTTCCTCTTTGGAAAGCGGTGGGAAACGCGGGTCGTGCAACGCGGCGGCCACGGCGTTGGCCTTGACGTCCGCCAATAGACTGCGCCGTGCTTCCAGCGATCCTATGCACCCGCGCAATTGCCCACCGTGCGTGAGTGTGACAAAGCAGGCTGCTGGCTCCGCCAGCCAGACCGCCTCTTCGTCCGCGCTGGCGGACAGTCCAAGCGCTAACGCGATGGATGCTCGGGCGATGGGCAGCAGAATCGTTCCCGCGTCGTTGGGAATCACGGTTTTTCCTCCAAGAAGGCAAAGGCAGCATAGCCCACCACCCGGGCTCTGTCTGTTCCGGTATCTCCCGAGTTGCAGCGTCCCAGCAAACTGGGGTGCAGACGGTGCTCTCTGGCGGCGAGCAGTAAACCGTTGATGGGCGTGCCGCCGCAGGCCTGATGGTGTGAGACCGTGGGCTTCATGTCCAGAATGGTTTGCACGGTTGCACGATCCACGGCTTGCGCGCTACCGTAGGGCAAAAAGTGCGACAGGTCGGAGCTCACCACGATCAGAGTCTCTGGTCCGCCCCAAAGTACATCGAGCACTTGGGCGACTTCCTCCGATGTGGCATCGCCCACGGCTAGCGGCACCAGCGTGAAGTCATCCAGCACGGACTGCAGGAACGGCAGTTGCACTTCCAGAGAGTGCTCCAGAGCATGGGCTTGTGGGCTGATAACAACCTGACGCAAGCCAGACAGCGAAGCAATGGATTCCTGGTCTACGGGCACCGAACCCAGGGGCGTGGAAAAGGCAGACGCATTGCTGAGCGCCAACCCGCGCACCGGCACCCGATGCACCGGACCGAGCAGCACGACGCGCCGGATCGTGGCATGCGCGGGCGCTAACCGCGCATAGGCCAGCGCCGCAGTGGAGCCGGAGTACACATAGCCCGCATGCGGCACGATCAAGGCCTTGGGCACGACTGTCGCAGCTTCCGCGCAGGTGGGCGCGGCCTCAAGCATGGCAGTAACGTCGAGCGACAAGGCCCGGGCGTCTTCCGGGTAAAAAGTGCCTGCGACAGCAGGTCTGCGAAGCGGTTGCACGAAGACCTCCTTCCGAGTGTGGCACCCCCTCAAGGGGCATCCGCTACTTCTGAGCCTGAACCATTTTCATGGCCGAGCCGATCAGGGTAGCGACCTCGTTCATATTGCTGGGAACAATCAGGGTGGTCGTAGCGTCCGCCGCCACCTTGGAATAGGCATCCACGGCCTGCTCAGCCACCTTGAGTTGGACTGCTTGCTCGCCTCCGGGCTGGCGGATCGCAGCGGCGACGCGCTCAATGGCTCCGGCATTGGCTTCAGCCACGGCCAGAATCGCTGCTGCCTGGCCTTGGGCGTTATTGATGGCAGCCTGCTTCTCACCTTCGGAGCGGGCAATGAAAGCTTCACGCTCGCCAGTCGCGATGTTGATCTGTTCCTGGCGACGGCCCTCGGAGGCGGCAATCAGGGCACGTTTCTCCCGTTCGGCCGTGATCTGCTGCTGCATGGCGTGCAGAATTTCCTTGGGTGGTGTGAGGTCCTTGATTTCATAGCGCAAGACCTTGACACCCCAGTTCAGCGCCGCCTCGTCGATGGCCTGAACCACCTGGGCGTTGATGATGTCGCGCTCCTCGAACGTCTTGTCCAGTTCCAGTTTGCCGATCACCGAGCGCAGGGAGGTTTGGGCCAGCTGGGAAATGGCCACCACGTAGTTGCTGGAGCCGTAGCTGGCCCGCATGGCATCCGTCACCTGGAAGTACAGGATTCCGTCCACCTGCAGTTGCGTGTTGTCCCGCGTGATGCAGACCTGACTGGGAATGTCCAGTGGGACCTCCTTCAGCAGGTGCTTGTAGGCGACGCGGTCAATAAAGGGCATCAGAAAGTTCAGCCCGGGCGTCAACGTGCCGTTGTATTTTCCCAGGCGCTCAACCACCCAGGCGTGCTGCTGGGGAACCACCTTGATGGCCTTGGTGATGAATATCACGGCGACTACTAGCAGAATGAGACCAATTTCCATCATGTTTCCTTTGAGAGTGTGATGTAGAGCCCGGCGCTGTGCGCCGGGCTCTAGAGTTTGCGAACAACCAGGCGACTGCCGACCACTTCAACCACTTGGTGTGCGCCGCAGGTCAGCGGACCACCGGACACGCTGGACACAGCCCAATGGGTGCCCCGGTATTTCACGGTCGCAGTGCCGTCCGGGTTCCATGCATCGACTTGCACGGTTTCTCCGATGTCCAGATTCACATCGCGGTTGGCATTGGCTGGTGGAGTGGATGGTTGGGCGCGCTTGTAGCTGCGCCAAGCGAGAACCGAGCCTGCCCCCAGCACTGCGGCAACCACCATTTGGGTCGACGAAGGTGCCCCCAGATGTGCAGCAACCGCCGCCGCAGCCAAGCCGATGGATAGCATCAGAAGATAGAAGGTCCCGGTGACCAGTTCAATGCCGATTGCCGTGCCGGCGAGTAGCCACCAGATCGTGGATTCAGCCATAGCGCCCCTGCGTGTGTTGAGATCACCACATTTTGGGGCAAAAGGCCGGCAGCGCAAGGTGCCAGACACAATAAGTCCTTACACTTCGCGCCTGTTTTTCATTTTTTTTGTCTGCGGCTGGAGCTTTCATGAAATTTCGCTTTCCCATCGTCATCATTGACGAGGACTTTCGGTCTGAAAATACGTCCGGATTGGGTATTCGCGCTCTGGCTCAGGCTATAGAGACGGAAGGTTTTGAAGTGCTGGGCGTAACCAGCTATGGGGACCTCAGCCAGTTCGCTCAGCAGCAAAGCCGTGCCAGCGCCTTCATCCTGTCGATTGATGATGAGGAGTTCACGCCAGGACCCGACCTCGACCCTGCGGTGCTGAACCTGCGTCACTTCATTGAAGAAGTGCGTCGCAAGAATCTCGATGTGCCAATCTATGTATACGGTGAGACCAAGACCAGCCGCCATATCCCCAACGATATCCTGCGCGAGTTGCACGGCTTTATCCACATGTTTGAAGACACGCCAGAATTCGTGGCGCGCCACATCATCCGCGAAGCCAAGGGCTACCTGGAGGGCGTGCAGCCCCCATTCTTCAAGGCCCTGCTGGATTACGCAGAAGATGGTTCCTACAGCTGGCATTGCCCCGGTCATTCCGGTGGGGTGGCCTTTCTGAAGAGCCCTGTGGGTCAGATGTACCACCAGTTTTATGGTGAAAACATGCTGCGCGCCGACGTCTGCAATGCGGTGGAAGAGTTGGGCCAACTGCTGGATCACAACGGTGCCATTGGTGCCAGTGAGCGCAATGCTGCCCGTATCTTCAACGCCGACCACTGTTTCTTCGTAACCAACGGCACCTCCACCTCCAACAAGATGGTCTGGCACCACACTGTGGCCCCGGGCGACGTGGTGATCGTGGACCGCAACTGCCATAAATCCAATCTGCACGCCATCATCATGACCGGGGCCATTCCCGTGTTCCTGAAACCGACGCGCAACCACTTCGGCATCATCGGACCGATTCCACAGAGCGAGTTTGAGCCCGACACCATTCGCGCCAAGATCAAGGCCAATCCACTGCTCAAGGGGGTGAACCCCAAGACCGTCAAGCCTCGCATCCTGACGCTGACACAGAGCACTTATGACGGTGTGCTGTACAACACCGAGACGATCAAATCCATGCTGGACGGTTATGTCGAGAACATTCACTTTGATGAGGCCTGGCTGCCGCACGCGGCGTTCCACCCGTTCTACGGCACTTACCACGCCATGGGCAAGAATCGGGCACGGCCCAAGGAAGCGGTTGTATACAGCACCCAGTCCATCCACAAGCTCCTTGCCGGTATCAGCCAGGCCAGCCATGTGCTGGTGCAGGACTCGCAGACCGTCAAACTGGACAAGCACCTGTTCAACGAGGCGTACCTGATGCACACTTCCACGTCGCCGCAATACAGCATCATTGCCAGTTGCGACGTGGCGGCGGCCATGATGGAGCCTCCCGGCGGTACTGCTCTGGTAGAGGAGAGCATTGCCGAGGCGCTGGACTTTCGCCGCGCCATGCGCAAGGTGGACGAAGAGTATGGTGACGACTGGTGGTTCAAGGTCTGGGGGCCGGACAGGCTTGTGGATGAAGGAATTGGTCGCGCCACTGACTGGATCATCAAAGGCGAAGCCAAGACGGCCAAGGCCAACTGGCATGGCTTTGGCAAACTGGCATCGGGCTTCAACATGCTCGATCCGATCAAGTCCACCATCGTGACGCCTGGACTGGACCTGAACGGAAAGTTTGCCAAGACCGGTATTCCGGCCAGCATCGTGACCAAATTCTTGGCCGAACACGGCGTGGTGGTGGAGAAGACCGGTCTGTACAGCTTCTTCATCATGTTCACCATCGGTATCACCAAGGGTCGCTGGAATAGCATGTTGACCGCTCTGCAGCAGTTCAAGGATGACTATGCCAAGAACCAGCCCATGTGGCGCGTGCTGCCGGAGTTTGTACAGAAGTATCCGCGCTACGAAAAGATGGGCTTGGCCGATCTGTGTCAGCACATCCACCTGCTGTACGCCAAGTTTGATATCGCTCGCCTGACCACTGAGGTGTACCTGAGCGATTTGGTGCCTGCCATGAAGCCAAGCGATGCCTATGCCCACATTGCGTTGCGCAAGACCGAACGCGTGGAGATCGACCATCTGGAAGGTCGGGTATCGGTGGGTATGGTGACGCCGTATCCACCCGGCATTCCCTTGCTCATCCCCGGGGAGGTTTTCAACAAGAAGGTGGTGGACTACCTCAAGTTTTCACGGGAATTCAACGCACAGTGCCCGGGCTTTGAGACCGACATCCACGGTTTGGTCGAGGAAACTGGGGTGGACGGCGTCAAGCGCTATTACGCCGACTGTGTCAAGGCGTAAGAGACATGGATGGCGCTCCGCGGGAAAGTCGCGGAGCTTCGGAGCTTAGGCGTGCGTCAGATTCAGTTGGCGGGCGATGATGTCGTGATTGAGCCACAGTACTGGCCCCGTCGGCGCTGACGACTCCCGGAACATCAGCGGACCGGTGGCCTCGATCACCAAAGCACTCAGCAGGTCCGTGACGAGCGCTTTGCTGTCCTTGTGCATTTTTTGAACCTCGTCGGAGGTGCCAATGGTCAGGTCAGCTTGGGTTTGGCTGTTGGGCATCGGCCAGGCCGCAAAATTGCGGAATGGCTGCATGATCTCACTCGTTTGAAAATCCAAGACCTTTTGAAGGACGCTCTCCAGCGTCACTCCGTCGGACAGGAGTGCGCGGCATGCCTGCCACTGTGCTTCGGCCCAGGCACCGCCATTCTCTTTCCTGAGAGCATTGAGCAAGGGAATGAGAGGCAATTCGACGCCCGCAAAAATATCGGATGAATTCGTTCTAATTTCTGGGCAGTTGTAGACAGTCGCCTTGATGCCTTTGCTCCATGCGGTCTCGGCAATGCGCTCAAGCCGCATCTTAGCCATGCCCTGCGTGTAGTTGGTGTAGGTCTGCCACACGTAATCCTCGCCGATGAGGATTTCTGTACCGTGGTAGCCATACGCAGAGTAGCGAACCTGGCCGCCGCCAGCCTCAATGCGCGCTCTGATGGACGCACTGGAGTTGATGAGGTGCTCGAACGTGTTGGCAGACACTTCATCAAAATTCTTCAGTATCAGTTTGCCCAGATCGCTGTCGAGTAAAGCTTGTGACGACATAAAGCGTTCTCCGCGTCCTTTGTAGACGCGGTTTGCGATGGCGAGGAAAACCTTGGCCTTGGGAATTCCCCCTGCCATAGTGTGGGCGAAGAAGACATTGCTGCCCGGCGGAATCATCGCGTCGAGTGAGGTCATCACTTGCGCGAGGGAGTCGGTGAATCGCGCAACGCCTATTTCACGGCATTTTTCAATGTGCGTCCAATCGAGTTTGTCTTCGGTCCAGGACTTGAGCGTCAAACTGGAGAGCAAGTCGGTGGGGGTAGGCTCACCCGCAGGAGAATCCAGGTCAAAACCCGCCATGAGTGGAATATTGATGATCTTGCCGCCAAGGTTCTGTTCTGCGGCCGCCAGTTCCTCGTCGTTCAAGGGGCGAAGTGCATTGTTGGCGTCACGGCGACCCACCGTGATTCCGACAATGCGCATTCCTGCTTGGCGAGCCTCATTGATCAGGCCATTGGCATAGCCCCGTCCGAAGAGTTCGCCGAACAATATAAACACATCGCCTGCGCGAAATAGGGTTTTCTGGGGAAGTTGGTGCAAAGGGATCGGTTTATTCATGTTCACATTATTACTTTTCGAGGATATGCGGAATCAATGGAGCTCGGCTACTGCTTCGGAGTAAGAACAAAGCTCCAATGAACCCCAATGGCGTTGTATGAGCGAATCTTGCCTGCAGAAGAATTTTCGCATGCGGATGCCGTTGAAGCGGATCGCGGGTGGGTGAAGCCCCCCCTAAGGCCTGATTGGAAAGCCCTGATGCAGGTTTTTTGTTGACATTTGGTCAATAACCCCTTACGAATCAAGGCACTTAGCAGGTTTTTGCGTTACAATTGCGGCTCACGACCAAACGGGCGGGTAATTACCGCCCGTTTTTTTTGGGCGATTGTTTTTGAACGGGCTGATCCGAAGTGGCATTGCAGGACATTGTTGAACAAACCGTGAGTGGTCTGGGATATGACCTGGTGGAGATTGAACGCTCCGCCGGTGGCTTGCTGCGCATCACCATCGACTTGCCTTGGGCGCCGCCCGCTGAGGGCGTGGTGGCAGCGGAGCAGTTCATCAATGTGGAAGACTGCGAGAAGGTTAACCGGCAACTGCAGTTTGCGCTGGAGGTGGATGGCATCGAATACAAGCGGCTGGAGATTTCTTCACCCGGTATTGATCGCCCCTTGCGGCATGCGCAGGATTTTGAACGCTTCGTTGGTCATGTGATCGATGTGACACTGAAAGCGCCCATGGGGGCTGCTGCGGGCGGTCAGGTGCACGCCAATCGCAAGAAGTTCCGGGGCATGCTGGAAAAAGTGCCGGGCGCCGACGGTTCGGTAGGCTGGCAAATCGTCTGGAGCGATGCGCCGGCGGTCAAGCCCGGACAAAAGGTCAGCAAGAAACGGGTGCCCCCGCCTTTACAGGCCTTGGGGTTCACCCTGGATGAGTTGCGTGAAGCACGACTGGCCCCGATTGTGAATTTCAAGGGGCGCGGCGCCGCTGGCGACGCAGAGTAATACGTGGGTGGTGGGCCGTTCAAGGCCAGTTGCCCGGATTTTGGTTTGGTATTGGTTAATTCGAGTGTTCAGGAGAGTCATGGCATGAATCGCGAACTGTTGATGCTGGTAGAGGCAATCTCACGTGAAAAGAACGTTGAGCGTGATGTGGTATTGGGTGCCGTGGAAGCGGCCCTGGCCCAGGCGACCAAAAAGCTGTATCCCGGCGATGTGGACATTCGTGTCGCCCTGGACCGCGATAGCGGCAACTACGAAACCTTCCGCCGCTGGCACGTGGTCCCCGATGAGGCCGGCCTTCAATTGCCTGACCAGGAAATCCTGCTGTTCGAAGCCAAGGAACAGATTCCGGACATCGAGGTCGATGAGCACATTGAGGAGTCCGTTCCTTCCGTGCCAATCGGTCGCATTGGCGCCATGGCAGCCAAACAGGTGATTTTGCAGAAGATCCGTGATGCCGAGCGCGAAATGCTGCTCAATGACTTCATGTCCCGCGGCGAAAAGATCTTCGTTGGTACCGTCAAGCGCATGGACAAAGGTGATCTGATTGTGGAGAGCGGTCGGGTCGAAGGCCGTCTGCGACGCAGCGAGATGATCCCCAAGGAAAATCTGCGCACCGGTGACCGTGTGCGCGCCATGATCATGGAAGTGGACCTGACCCTGCGTGGCGCACCCATCGTGCTGTCGCGCTCTGCCCCCGAGTTCATGATCGAGTTGTTCCGCCAGGAAGTGCCGGAAATCGAACAGGGTCTGCTGGAGATCAAGTCCTGTGCCCGTGACCCCGGTTCGCGCGCCAAGATCGCCGTGCTGTCGCACGACAAGCGCGTCGATCCTATCGGCACTTGCGTCGGTGTGCGTGGTACCCGTGTCAATGGTGTGACCAATGAGCTGGCTGGTGAGCGTGTCGACATCGTGTTGTGGAGTGAAGACCCCGCGCAATTTGTGATTGGTGCCTTGGCTCCTGCCAACGTGTCCAGCATTGTGGTGGACGAAGAGCGCCACGCCATGGATGTCGTCGTGGACGAGGAAAATCTGGCGATTGCCATCGGTCGTGGCGGCCAGAACGTGCGTCTGGCGTCCGAACTGACAGGCTGGCGTATCAATATTCTGGATGCTGCCGAGTCGGCCCAGAAGCAGGCCAGCGAGACCGATTCCGGCCGCAAGTTGTTCATGGAAAAGCTGGATGTAGACGAGGAAATCGCCGACATCCTGATTTCCGAGGGATTCACCAGCCTCGAAGAGGTGGCCTATGTGCCGCTGCAGGAGATGCTGGAGATCGAAGCCTTTGACGAGGAAACCGTCACCGAGCTGCGCACCCGTGCCAAGAATGCCCTGCTGACCATGGAAATTGCACACGAGGAAAGTGTGGAAGAGGTTTCGCAGGATTTGCGCGACCTCGAAGGTCTGACGCCAGAACTGATCGGCAAGTTGGCCGATGGCGGCGTACACACACTCGACGATCTGGCCGATCTGGCCGTCGACGAGCTCACGGATATTACCGGCCAGTCTGCGGACGAGGCCAAGACCCTGATCATGAAGGCGCGCGAACATTGGTTTACCAATGACGCCGCTTCTCAAGAGTAATGGTTATGTAAATAAAGTTTCAGTAAAGGCCAACAACTGCCCCGGGGCAGTTGGGCCGCCGCCAAAGGTTACACAACAAATGTCCAGTACGACCGTCGCCGAGTTTGCAAATGAACTCAAAAAATCCACTGACACGCTGCTTGAGCAGCTGAAGTCGGCCGGGGTCGCCAAATCGGCTGCCTCGGATGTCCTCACCGACGCCGACAAGCACAGCCTGTTGAACTATCTGCAGAGCGCCCACGGAACGGCAAGTCCCGACCGCAAGAAGATCACGCTGGTCAAGAAGCAGACCACCGAAATCAAGCAGGCCGATGCGACCGGCAAGGCGCGCACCATCCAGGTGGAAGTGCGTAAGAAACGCACGTTCGTACGACGCGATGACGATGTGGTGGCGGTACCCGAGGTTCCCGAGCGCGAAGTGGTGGCACCTGCGCCCGTCGTGCCTGTGATCGACAACGCCGAGTTGGCCCGCCGCGAGGAAGAGGCGCGCCGCCAGGCCGAATTGATCCGCCGTCAGGAGGAAGAACTGGCCCAGCGCCGCCGAGACCGCGAGGAGCAGGAGGCGCGTGCCCGTGAAGCGGCCGACAAGCAGGCCGCCGAAGCCGCTGCCCGCAAGGAGGAAGAAGCGGCCAAGAAGGCCAAGAGCGAGTCCGTCGGCGCTACGCCGGCAGCGGCTCCCGCGCCCATTGCCGAAGATGCGGCAAAGGCTGCTGCCGATGTTGCTGCGGCCGCCCGCGAGAAGGCTGCTGCAGCGTCCAAGGCGCTTGCCGATGAAGAAGTGGCACGGGCTGCCGATCTGGGTGATCGCCGCCGCAAGGCCGAGGCCGAGGCCGCCGCCATCCGTTCCATGATGGCCGCACCAAAACGCGTGCTGACCGCCAAGAAACCGGAAGAAGTGAAGCCGCCTGTGGCGGATGCCAAGGCCGGCATGAAGGGCACCCTGCACAAGCCTGCCGCGGGCGCCACCGTTGCCAAGCCCGGCAAACCGGCTCCTGCCGGTGGACCGGCCAGCGCACCGGCCGGCAGTGGCAAGGAAGTCAAGTCCGCCAAGCTGTCGAGCAGCTGGGCGGGCGACCCGGCCAAGAAAAAGGCCATCCCCACCCGGGGTGACACCGGTGCGGGCGCAGGGCGTTCCACCAACTGGCGCGCGGGACCACGCGGTCGCCGTGGCGGCAATGACCGTGACCGTGATCACCAGCAGGTGTCTGCACCGGTGGAAGCTCGCGTGCTGGAAGTGCACGTGCCAGAAACGATTACAGTGGCTGAACTCGCCCACAAGATGGCCGTGAAGGCCTCCGAGGTCATCAAACATCTGATGAAGCTCGGCCAGATGGTCACCATCAACCAGCCGCTGGACCAGGACACTGCCATGATCGTCGTGGAAGAAATGGGCCACAAGGCGGTGGTTGCAGCGTTGGACGATGCCGAAGCCTTTACCGATGACGAAGTGCAACAACAACACGCCGAAGCCCTGCCGCGCGCACCCGTTGTGACCGTCATGGGCCACGTGGACCACGGCAAGACATCCCTGCTGGACTATATCCGTCGCGCCAAGGTGGCGTCCGGAGAGGCTGGTGGCATTACCCAGCACATCGGTGCCTACCACGTGGAAACTCCACGCGGCATGGTGTCCTTCCTGGATACCCCCGGTCACGAGGCCTTCTCGGCCATGCGCGCCCGTGGTGCCAATGCGACCGATATTGTGATTCTGGTGTGTGCTGCGGACGACGGCGTTATGCCCCAGACCAAGGAAGCCATCAAGCACGCCAAGGCGGCTGGTGTTCCTATCGTGGTGGCCATCACCAAGTCGGACAAACCCGATGCCAACCCCGAGCGCGTCAAGCAGGAACTGGTGGTGGAAGAGGTGGTGCCGGAAGAATACGGCGGTGAATCTCCATTTGTTTCCGTGTCCTCCAAGACCGGCATGGGCATTGACGAACTGCTGGAGCAGGTGCTGCTGCAGGCTGAAGTGCTGGAACTCAAGGCGCCGGTGGATGCCATGGCCAAGGGCCTGGTGATCGAGGCCCGTCTGGACAAGGGGCGTGGTCCGGTCGCCACCGTGCTGGTGCAGTCCGGCACGCTGAAGACCGGCGATGTGGTGCTGGCCGGCCAAACCTATGGCCGCGTGCGCGCCATGCTGGACGAGAACGGCAAGCCGATCAAGACCGCTGGTCCGTCCATCCCGGTTGAAATCCAGGGTCTGACCGAAGTGCCTCAGGCTGGTGACGAGTTCATGGTTCTGGCCGACGAACGCCGGGCGCGCGAGATCGCGACCTACCGCGCTGGCAAGTTCCGCAACACCAAACTGGCCAAGCAACAAGCCGCCAAGCTGGAGAACATGTTCACCGACATCTCGGCCGGCGAGGTCAAGATGCTGCCCATCATCGTCAAGGCCGACGTGCAAGGCTCGCAGGAAGCGCTCAGTTCTTCCTTGCTCAAGCTTTCCAACGACGAGGTCAAGGTCCAAATGGTGTACACCGCCGTGGGCGCCATCAGCGAGTCGGACGTCAACCTGGCGATTGCCGCCAAGGCCGTGATCATCGGCTTCAATACACGTGCCGATGCCGGTGCGCGCAAGTTGGCCGAAAACAATGGCATTGACATTCGCTACTACGACATCATCTATGACGCAGTGGACGACCTCAAGCTGGCCATGTCCGGCATGCTGACTCCCGACAAGAAGGAAGAAGTCATTGGTACCGCCGAAATCCGCCAGGTGCTCAAGGTATCCAAGATCGGTTCCATCGGTGGCTGTATGGTTACCTCGGGTGTGGTGCGCCGTACCGCCAAGTTGCGTCTGCTGCGCAACAACGTGGTCATCTACACTGGCGAACTGGATTCGCTCAAGCGCTTCAAGGACGACGCCAAGGAAGTCAAGGAAAACTTCGAGTGCGGCTTGACGATCAAGAACTACAACGACATCCAGGAAGGCGATGCGCTGGAGTTCTTCGAAATTCGCGAAATCGCCCGTACGCTGTAATTGAATCCATCCATGGCGCGCAAGAAATCATCCACCCCCAACCGCGGCTTTCGCGTAGCCGATCAGATCCAGCGCGATCTGACCGAGCTGATCGCGCGCGAGCTGAAAGACCCGCGGGTCGGGATGGTCACCATCCAGGCCGTGGAGGTGACGCCGGACTATGCGCACGCCAAGGTGTTTTTCAGCTTGCTCAAGGGCGACCCGGTGGAGACAGCCGAGGGGCTGAACCAGGCTGCCGGTTTCCTGCGGGCGGGGTTGTTCAAGCGTTTGCACATCCACACCGTGCCCACGCTGCATTTCCTGTTTGACCGGACCACCGAGCGGGCGGCGGACATGAATGCCTTGATTGCGCAGGCCGTGGCCTCGCGCTCCAAGAACGAGGAATGAGATGAACGCGCCGCGCACGAGGGTGCCTCGGCGCCCCGTGCATGGGGTGCTGCTGCTGGACAAGCCATTGGGCTGGTCGAGCAACGACGCCTTGCAGAAGGTGAAATGGCTGTTGCGGGCTGAAAAGGCCGGCCATACAGGCACGCTGGATCCGCTGGCTACCGGCGTGTTGCCGCTGTGCTTTGGCGCCGCCACCAAGTTCAGCCAGATGCAACTGGAGGCCGACAAGGAATATGCGGCCACGGCGCTGCTGGGAACGCGCACCAGCACGGGTGACGCCGAAGGCGATGTGATTGAAGTGCGCCCCGTGCAGGTGACGGAGCAGGATGTAGCCAATGTGCTGCCGCGGTTTACCGGGCCCATCCTGCAAACGCCGCCCATGCACAGTGCGCTGAAAAAAGATGGCAAGGCCCTGTACGAATACGCCAGGGCCGGAGTGGAAGTGGAACGGGCGCCGCGTGCGGTCACCATCCATGCATTGAATGCGGAGCTGGCCCTCGTGGATGCTGCGCAGATAGCTATCAATTTGATAGTAAAATGCAGCAAGGGTACTTACATCCGCACGTTGGGCGAAGACATCGGTCTGGCCTTGGGGTGTGGTGCGCATTTGACCCGCCTGCGCAGAACGGCAACGGGTGGTTTCACCGTGGCGCAATGCGTCACGCTGGAGGCACTGGAAGCCATGACCGAGGACGAACGCCTGGCCTGCCTGCTGCCGGTGGACGCGCTGCTGGAGCGCCACACCCCTGTCATGCTGGACAGCGAGAATGCCGGACGTTTCCTGAGCGGCATGCGCCGCCGTGGAAGCTGGCCGGATATGGATGCCGTGGCCGTGCACGGTGCGCAGCCATATGCCTTGCTAGGCACTGCCCACACCAGGGCGGGAGAACTGATACCGGGGCGCTTGCTGAGCCCGCTGGAGATTGCACAGTCTCAGGCCCAGCAAGCGTGGAAACAGGAAGCAGCCTGAGCGCATGTGCGTCTGGCACAACAGATTCAAGAGAGAAAGTGAACCATGAGCAGTAAACAAATCCGCAATATCGCGATCATCGCCCACGTCGACCACGGCAAAACCACCATGGTTGACCAATTGCTGCGCCAGTCTGGCACCTTTGCCGAGCACGAAAAAGTGGTCGACACCGTGATGGACAACAACGCCATTGAAAAAGAGCGTGGCATCACGATTCTGGCCAAGAACTGCGCCGTGACCTGGGAAGGCACGCACATCAACATCGTTGATACCCCCGGACACGCGGACTTCGGTGGTGAAGTGGAGCGTGCCCTGAGCATGGTGGACGGCGTGGTGCTGCTCATCGACGCCCAAGAGGGCCCCATGCCCCAGACCCGTTTTGTGACCAAGAAGGCACTGGCCCTAGGCCTGAAGCCCATTCTGGTCGTCAACAAGGTGGACAAGCCCGGCTCCCGCCCCGATTACGTGGTCAACGCCGCATTCGACCTGTTCGACAAGCTCGGCGCGACCGACGAACAGCTGGACTTCCCCGTGGTCTACGCCTCCGGCATCAACGGCTGGTCGTCGCTGGAAGAGGGCGGCCAGGGTGAGCAGTGGGGTCCCGACATGTCGGCCCTGTTCAACACCATTCTGAAGCACGTGCCGGCCCAGAAGGGTGACCCGGCAGCGCCTCTGCAATTGCAGATCTCGGCGCTCGACTTCTCGACCTTCGTAGGCCGCATCGGCGTAGGCCGCATCAGCCAGGGCACGATCAAGCCCATGATGGATGTGGTGGTCATGGAAGGTCCGGACGGCAAGCCCGTCAAGGGCCGTGTCAACCAGGTTCTGACCTTCCAGGGTCTGGAGCGTGTGCAGGCCACGGAAGCCGGTCCTGGCGAAATCGTGCTGATCAACGGCATTGCCGATATTGGCATTGGCGTCACCATCACCGACCCGACCAACCCGGCACCGCTGCCCATGCTCAAGGTGGATGAGCCCACTCTGACCATGAACTTCTGCGTCAACACCAGCCCGCTGGCGGGTCGCGAAGGCAAGTACGTGACCAGCCGCCAGATCTGGGACCGTCTGCAAAAGGAACTGCAACACAACGTGGCCCTGCGCGTCAACGAGACCGACGAAGAAGGCATCTTCGAAGTCATGGGTCGCGGCGAACTGCACCTGACCATCCTGCTGGAAAACATGCGCCGCGAAGGCTATGAGTTGGCCGTCAGCAAACCGCGCGTGGTGTTCCGCGATGTCAATGGTGAGAAGCACGAACCTATCGAACTGGTGACGGCCGACATTGAAGAGCAGCACCAGGGTGGTGTGATGCAGGCTCTCGGCGAGCGCAAGGGCGAGCTGGTGAACATGGAGCCGGACGGCCGTGGTCGCGTGCGCCTGGAATACCGCATTCCGGCGCGCGGGCTGATCGGTTTCTCCAACGAGTTCTTGAATCTGACCCGTGGCTCTGGCCTGATTTCCAATATCTTTGACAGCTACGAGCCGCACAAGGGTGATATTGGTGGCCGCAAGAACGGCGTGCTGATCTCCATGGACGATGGTGAAATTTTCACCTACGCCCTGGGCAAGCTGGACGACCGTGGCCGCATGTTCGTGCGCGCCAATGATCCGGTGTACGAAGGCATGATCGTCGGCATCCACAGCCGGGACAACGATCTGGTGGTCAACGCCACCCGTACCAAGCAGCTGACCAACTTCCGTGTTTCCGGCAAGGAAGACGCGATCAAGATCACTCCACCGATTGACCTCACGCTGGAATACGGTGTGGAGTTCATTGAGGATGACGAGCTGGTCGAAATCACGCCCAAGTCGGTGCGTTTGCGCAAGCGCTACCTGAAAGAGCATGAGCGCAAACGCGCCAGCCGTGACTAAGCCTTGATTCAAGGCGGCATGCAACTCAGCCACAACCGGGCCGTTGGACTGATGGTGGCGGTGGCCCTGATGTGGTCTACCGCCGGTGTTGTCACGCGCCATCTTGACGCAGCACGCAGCTTTGAGGTCACGTTCTGGCGGGCCTTCTTCACCGCACTGTCCCTGCTGGCGCTGTTGCCCGTGCTGCGGGGGAGGCGGGTATTTGCCGACATGCGCCATGCGGGGATGGCCTTCTGGCTCTCCGGTGTATGTTGGAGTGTGATGTTCACCGCCTACATGGTGGCGCTCACCCTGACCAGTGTCGGCAATGTGCTGGTCACCATGGCGCTCGGGCCGTTGATGACGGCTCTGATGGCCAGAGTCTTCATTGGTCACCGCATTCCCGCCCGCACCTGGACCGCCATCGCAGTTGCCGGTGCCGGCATTGCCTACATGTATGGTTCGCAGGTGCAAGGCGGGCAGCTGGTTGGCACCCTGGTGGCGTTGTGTGTGCCCATTGCCGGAGCGACCAACTGGACCATCACCCAGAATTCCCATGCCAAGGGTCATGACGTGGACCTGGTGCCGGCCGTTTTTGTGGGTGCCGTCATCAGTTGCCTGGTCACCTTGCCTCTGGCATTTCCGTTTCAGGCCACGGCCCACGACCTGGGGCTGCTGGGCTTTCTGGGCGTGTTCCAGCTCGCCATCCCCTGCGTCCTGTCGGTCATGTGCGCCCGTGTGCTGAAGGCTCCCGAAATTTCCCTGCTGGCCCTGCTGGAAGTGGTGTTCGGCATCCTGCTGGCGTGGGTTGGTGCCGGTGAGGCGCCCGGCCAGACCGTGTTGGTGGGCGGAACACTCGTGATAGGTGCGCTGGTAGCCAACGAGCTGCTGGGCTGGAAACAAAGGAACACATCCCCATGAACACAAGCATTGCCGAAGTGCAGACCGCCATCTCTGGCGGCATCGGACTCATCACGCTGAACCGCCCCAAGGCGCTCAACGCCCTGTCGCTGCCCATGGTGCAGGCCCTGCTGGCGACCCTGCAGGCCTGGCGGGACGATCCGGCCGTATTCGCTGTGGCCATCCGAGGCAGCAACAAGGTCGGCCGACCTGGCAGCCCGGAAGCCCTGTTCGGCGGTTTTTGCGCCGGGGGTGATATCCGCTTCTTCCACCAGGCTGCACTGGCCAGCGACCCGGCACTGGAGGCTTTCTTTACCGAGGAATACACCCTCAACCATCTGATCCACAACTTCCCCAAGCCGTACATCGCCTTCATGGACGGCATCGTCATGGGCGGTGGCATGGGCATCAGCCAGGGCGCCAGCCTGCGCATCGTGACGGAGCACACCAAGATGGCCATGCCGGAGACCGGTATTGGCCTGTTCCCCGATGTGGGCGGAGGCTATTTCCTGAGCCGTTGCCCGGGCCACGTGGGTGAATACCTGGCGCTGACGGGCAATACCATTGGCGGCGATCAGGCGGTCGCCTGGGGCTTGGCGGACGTGTGTGTGCCGGCCAACAGCCTGCCGGCGCTGTGGGATGCCTTGCAGAAGCAGGGTTCCGTGGCAGTACTCCAAGATTGGATTGCTACTAATTTGGTAGCTACAAAGCAAGATTCTACGAGGGCTGAAGAGCTATTTGATGAGAAACTGCTTGGCGCTTTCGGCCTGGGCAGCATCGCGGCCATTGTGGCGGCGCTGGAAGGCCAGGGCACCAAGCCTGCGCGCGCCGTGGCGGCCACGCTGCGCCACCGCAGTCCACTGATGCTCCACGTGGTGCTGGAGCAGATCCGCCGGGCCCGCAGCATGTCGTTGGCCGATGATCTGCGCATGGAGCGCGACCTGGTGCAGCACTGTTTCTACACCGCGCATCTGGAGCGCTCCGGCGCTGCCAGCGAAACCGTGGAAGGCATCCGCGCCCTGGCGGTGGACAAGGATTTCAAACCGGCCTGGAACCCGGCGCGCATCGAAGACGTGACGCCGGAGATGGTGGCGCCGTTCTTTGTCAGCCCCTGGAGCGCCGAGGCGCATCCCTTGCGAACACTGGCGTAAGAACACTTCCTACAGCTGGCGGTATACCGTTTCGGCCAGTTGCATCAGCGCCTGGCGCTCCAGCGGGCCGGACAGGGCATAGCCAAACCCCTGGTCGGTCCAGTAGAAACTGGGGACGCCGCCGTCTGCGGCAAAACGGAAGGCGGTTTCCTGCGTCGCGCTGCCATTGGGGCCGTTCATGGCGCCCAGGTACAGGGTTATCCGGACTCCGGCAGCATTCTGGAACATGAACTGGGCGCGGGCGCCGCTATCCCCCGGCAACAGGCGGCCACCCACCAGCTCGTATCCCTGTGGCTGCAGGTCCGGCACCTTCAGGGGCCTGCCGACCCGTTTGGACAGCCACTGCACCAGATGGTCGCGCTCGGCAGCAGCCACTTCCACCGGGTGGCGCTTTTCCGGGGCATACACCACATGGGCAAAGCGTGCCTGGCGCACAAATTCGGCGGAGGGTGTCTGGCGCGCTACTTGCAGAGTGTTTTGCGATTTCCAGACCGAGTTGCTCATCCAGCCCCCACCAAACGCCAGCACCACACTGGCTGCTATGCCTCCCAGCTTCCACCAATGCTGGATGCGCTGGTGGGCACCGGCGGTCTGTTGCGCGGCGGCGAGCAAGGTTTCAGGAACGGGATCATCCAGAACCCGGGCGTGCAGACCGCGCAAGCGCTCGCGCTGTTCCGCCCAGCGGGCCACCATGGCCTGCGCCGAGGGGTCCTGGGCCAGCCGTACATCCAGTGCGGCACGATCCTGGGCAGAGAGCTGACCATCCACCAAGGCATGCAGCTCGGCTTCGGTAAGGGGCGGGGGGGATGGAACGTTCATGGCATTCACCGAATCAGTCACTTCAGGCGTCGCAGCAGAGGAGGGGCGCTTGCAGGGGCATCCAGCAATTGCTGCAAGCGGCTGCGGGCCCGAGACAAGCGCGACATCACGGTACCTATGGGTGTACCGGTTACACGGGCTACTTCTTCGTAGGACATATCCTCCAGGCACACCAGCAGCAGGACCGTGCGCTGCTCCAGCGGCAACTGCATCAGGCAGCGTTGCAGGTCCAGGCCCAGTGCCGTGGTGTCGTCAGGTCCGCCCAGGGTGTGCGCCACCTCGTCGACGTCCACCATGCCACCGTCCGGCTGGCGGCGCAACGCACGGCGCACGTCGCTGACAAACAGGTTGTGCATCAGGGTGAATAACCATGCCCGCAGGTCGCTACCGACCGTCCATAGTCGCCACTTGGAGCAGGCTCGCTCCAGCGTGTCCTGCACCAGATCGTCCGCCGCCCAGGCGTTGCCCGTCAGCGCCCGCGCGTAGCGGCGCAATCCGGGTATCTGGGCAACGAGGTCCGAGCGGTTCATGGGCGGATGGTAGGCGCATTTGCCTACCGTCGGTGATCAGGGCTTGGCAACGTGCCATTTGCTGAGCACGCCGTCGCCGGTCTTGTCGCCTGGCTTGGTGTCCTTGATCCAGTAGTACAGGGGTTTGCCTTTGAGTGCCCACTGTTTCTTGCCATCGTCGCGGGTGACCACGGTGTAGTCACCACGGGCCTTGTCGGAGTCGGCAGCCATCAGGGGCGGCCAATTGGTCGCACAGGGGCCGTTGCAGACCGATTTGCCGCCGCCCTGGGGGTCCGGGTCAAAGGTGTACAGCGTCATGCCATTGGGGCCGGTCAGCACGCCATCGGCCAATTTGGCTGGGGCCATGTCGTTCATGGATGCGCAACCACCCAGAAGGGCAGCAGTGAGGGTAGCCAGGGCAAGGAATTTCATGGGAGTCTCCGGTAGTGCAATGCGCAGAAAAAGGGCTCTGCAACCGGATGAACGCCTGGTGCGCCCGGTTTATTCCCGGGATCGGCAAAAAAATCAGCGGCTGCGGTTTTTCATGGCCCGCTCGACCTCGCGCTTGCCTTCACGGTCCTTAATCGTGTCGCGTTTGTCGTGCTCGGCCTTGCCCTTGGCCAGGGCCAGTTCGCATTTGACCTTGCCGTCTTTCCAGTGCAGGTTGATGGGCACCAGGGTGTAGCCCTTTTGCTCGACCTTGCCAATCAGGCGCTGGATCTGCTCCTTGTGCATCAGGAGCTTCTTGGTCCGCACATTGTCAGGATTCACATGGCTGGACGCCGTGTGCAATGGGTTGATCTGCAAGCCGATGATGAACAGCTCGCCGCCGCGGATCACCACGTAGCCATCCGTGAGCTGCACCTTGCCTTCGCGCAGGGATTTGACTTCCCACCCCTCCAGCACCAGACCCGCCTCAAAGCGCTCTTCAAAGAAATAGTTGAACGCGGCCTTCTTGTTGTCGGCGATGCGGGTATTGATAGCGGGTTTTTTGGCCATGGGAATCAGATGGGGATGACAGTCGGGAAAAGAAGATGTGCTTCAGGGCTTGTCTACAATCCCGCGCAGACCTCCATTCTATGAAAACCGTACACAAGTCCGTTTTGATCTGGTACAGCCCGCGCGAGATGTACGTGCTGGTAACCGATGTGAACCGGTACGCCGAGTTCCTGCCCTGGTGCGAGCACGCCCGGGTGGTCGAGGAACATGAGGACGGCATGACGGCCGAATTGGGCATTGCCTTCAGTGGCGTGCGCCAGACATTCAGCACCCGCAATACCCACATCCCTGACAGCCAGGTCGGCATGCAGTTGCTTAACGGCCCTTTTTCCCGCCTGGACGGGCAGTGGAACTTTGTGACTCTGGGCGATGGATCCCAGCGGGCCTGCAAAGTAGAGTTGACGCTCAACTACGGGTTCGACAGCCCGACACTGAGCAAGTTGGTGGGGCCGGTGTTCGACAAGATTGCTGCCAGCATGGTGGATGCCTTTGTCAAGCGGGCCCAGCAGGTCTATGGAGATTGACCTGGCGAGCATGGCCATCACCGTGGTGTATTCGCCGCGCGCCCGCGAAGTGGTGGAGATGCCGCTGGTCGTCGAGGTTGGTTGCACCGTGGCTCAGGCCCTGCAGGCCTGTGGTCTGCTGGCCCAGGTCATGACCAATGCGGAGCATCCCGCGGGTCTGGGCGTGTGGGGACGGCGGGTGACGCCGGCCCATGTCTTGCGTGACCAGGACCGACTGGAGATTTGTCGCCCGTTGACCGTGGACCCCAAAGTAGCCCGGCGTGAACGCTTTGCCAGCCAGGGCGCCAAGAAAGCGGCCGGCCTGTTTGCCAAACGGCGAGCCGGGGCGAAGGCCGGGTACTAGCTACCGGCAGTCCCTGGCGATGACGCCATCAATGCGCTTGAGTTCCTGTGCACGTGTCGCGTCGTCCATGTAGACACGTTCTCCAGCCGCATTGGTGTTGACAATACGGACGCCGGATTCGAAAGTCGTTTTGGTTTGCTTGGCTCGAGCACAACTCTCGATTTTCGCCTTGGTCATCTCTTCCTCCGCAGCCTTGCGCTTGGCAGCTTCCGCTTCCTGAGCCTGCTTTTTCTTCGCTTCCAGCTCTTTGTCGAGTCCGCCGGCTTGCTTGGCAGGCAAGGGAAGGGCTGGCGCAGCCGCTGGAGTGGCCTCGCCCGTGACGGCATCGGATGCCGCCACCATGGGCACCCGATTACCAGGGCGCTTGAGTATGTTTTTGTCCGGAATTTCCGTCGGTGGCGCACGGTCACTGAACACCTTGTGCCCGTCCTTGTCGATCCATTGCCACTGGGCCGAAGCCGCACCGCCAAGTCCAGCCAAAGCCGCCATCAGGAGTAGGTGAATCATTTTCATGCCCAAAGTGTAGCTTTCATGGCGTGGGGAAGCAGCAAATTCTGAATGAGCGGCAGTGAATTTCCACCGACCGGTCGGGGTCTGCGGATTCCGATCGCCTCCGCCACGGGTACAATTTCGTCATTTGGAGCTTTGACATGCGCCTCCTCGGCAAAGCACTAACCTTCGACGACGTGTTGTTGGTTCCCGCCTACTCCCAGGTCCTGCCCAAGGACACTTCCCTAGCCACCCGGTTTTCCCGCAATATCGCCCTGAACCTTCCATTGGTCTCTGCTGCCATGGATACGGTGACGGAAGCGCGCCTGGCCATCGCCATTGCGCAAGAGGGCGGAATCGGCATCGTCCACAAAAACCTGACTGCGGCTGAACAGGCGGCGCAGGTTGCCAAGGTCAAGCGTTACGAATCGGGCGTTTTGCGGGATCCGGTGGTGATAACACCCAGCCACACCGTGCGCCAGGTCATGAATTTGTCCGAGCAGCTGGGGGTTTCCGGCTTTCCGGTGTGTGACGGCGGCAAGGTTGTCGGCATTGTGACTGGCCGTGACCTGCGCTTTGAGACCCGTTACGACCTGCCAGTCAGCCAGATCATGACGCCCAAGGAAAAGTTGGTGACAGTGCCTGACGGCACCACCATCAGCCAGGCCAAGGTGCTGCTGAACCAATACAAGATCGAACGCCTGCTGGTGGTCAATGATGCGTTTGAGCTCAAGGGCCTTATTACCGTCAAGGACATCACCAAACAGACGAGTTTCCCCAACGCGGCGCGCGACGCCCAGGGCAAGCTCCGTGTGGGTGCTGCTGTCGGCGTGGGCGAGGGCACCGAAGAACGGGTCGAGGCCCTGGTTCGTGCCGGCGTGGACGCCATCGTGGTGGACACGGCCCACGGCCACAGCCATGGCGTGATCGAACGGGTCCGCTGGGTCAAAAAACACTATCCGCAAGTGGACGTGATCGGCGGCAATATTGCCACCGGTGCGGCTGCACTGGCGTTGGCAGAGGCAGGTGCCGATGCGGTGAAAGTGGGCATCGGCCCCGGCTCCATCTGCACCACCCGGATCGTGGCGGGTGTCGGTGTGCCGCAAATCATGGCCATTGACAGCGTGGCGACCGCGCTCAAGGGCACTGGCATTCCGTTGATTGCCGACGGTGGCATCCGCTACAGCGGTGACATTGCCAAGGCACTGGCCGCCGGCGCCAGTTCGGTGATGATGGGCGGCATGTTTGCAGGGACTGAAGAGGCCCCTGGTGAGGTAATCCTGTTCCAGGGCCGCAGCTACAAGAGCTACCGCGGCATGGGTTCCATTGGCGCCATGCAGCAGGGCAGCGCGGACCGCTACTTCCAAGAGTCCAGCACGGGTAACCCCAATGCGGACAAACTGGTGCCAGAAGGCATTGAAGGCCGCGTGCCTTACAAGGGCTCGATGGTGTCCATCGTCTACCAGATGGCCGGCGGTATCCGCGCCAGCATGGGCTACTGCGGTTGCCCGACGATTGAAGAGATGCAGAACAAGGCCGAGTTTGTGGAGATCACCACGGCCGGTATCCGCGAAAGTCACGTGCACGACGTGCAGATCACCAAAGAAGCTCCCAACTACCGTGCCGACTGACACACCAGGCGCGTCGGCCCTGGGCCGTCCCGCCGCGATGCGTTTCATCATGGTCGCGGTGCTGATCGACATGATGTCGATCGGCCTGATGATTCCGGTGTTGCCGCATCTGGTGGGGCAGTTCACACATTCCCAGGCGGACCAGGCCTTCTGGTTTGGCGCCGTGGCGTTTGCGTTTGGGATTGCCAACTTCTTTGGTTCGCCCATTTTGGGCGCCTTGTCAGACCGCTTTGGGCGCAGACCGGTTCTTCTGATCGGTTTCTCGGGCCTGGCATTTAATTTCTTCATGACGGCCGCGGCCACCAGCCTGTGGATGCTGGTGTTGGTGCGCCTGATCGGTGGCGGTATGCAGGCAAATATCGCCGTGGCCAACGCTTACGTGGCTGACATCACGCCCGCATCGGATCGGGCCCGGCGCTTCGGATTGTTGGGTGCCATGATGGGCCTTGGCTTCATCCTGGGCCCGGCACTGGGAGGGATTCTGGGTGACCTGGATTTGCGCCTTCCCTTTATTGCCTCTGGCTCCCTGGCTGTTTTGAACTGGATCTACGGGTACTTTGTTTTGCCAGAAAGCCTGCCCAAGGATCGACACACACCGTTTGAATGGCGCAAAGCCAATCCGGTCTCGGCTTTGCGGGGCTTGATTGATCTGCGTGGCGTTGGACCATTGGTTGCCGTGATCGCGCTCAGCACACTTGCACAATTCATGTTGCATTCCACCTGGGTGCTCTACACCACCTTTAAATTCGGCTGGGGACCGCGGGAAACGGGGTGGTCACTGATGGTGGTGGGCGTCGTCAGTGTCCTGATGCAGGGGGTGTTGCTCAAACACATTCTCAAGCGCATATCCCCAGAACAGCTGGCGGTCATAGGCCTGTGTAGCGCCACGCTGGCCTACCTGGCGTATGGACTGGCGACGGAAGCCTGGATGCTGTTCTTGATCATTGTTCTCAACATGCCTTCCGCGGCGACGGGCTCGACGCTGCAGAGCATTGTGTCCAGCGCCGCCGATGAGAAAATTCAGGGCCGCACGCTAGGCGCCGTATCTTCCCTCAACAGCATGATGGCGGTGTTGGCCCCGGTTGCTGGTGCGGGCATGCTGACGCTGGTTTCGGATGCGCCCCACGGCGACATGCGTCTGGGGCTCCCCTTCTTTGTAGGTTGCCTGATTCAATTCATTGCCCTGGGCCTTGCGGTCTGGCATTTTCAACGCCAGCGCGCCCTTGCGACTGGCACTTCTTCGGTTTGAAACCCATGACACACGAACGTATTCTTATCCTCGATTTTGGCTCCCAGGTCACGCAGCTCATTGCACGACGCGTTCGAGAGGCTCACGTGTTTTGCGAAGTCCATCCTTGCGACGTCAGCGACCAATGGGTACGCGACTATGCCGCCAATGGACAGCTGAAGGGTGTCATCCTGTCGGGGAGTCATGCCAGCCTGTGGGAAGACGAGACCCTGCGCGCACCCAAGGCGGTGTTTGAGCTGGGGGTTCCGGTGCTGGGAATCTGTTTTGGCATGTATGCCATCGCCGAGGCACTGGGGGGCAAGGTTGAAGGGGGCCATAAACGTGAATTTGGCTACGCCGAACTGCGCGCACGTGGACACACCCGGCTGTTTGACGGCATTGCGGACTACACCACGGACGAAGGCCATGGCATGTTGCATGTGTGGATGAGCCATGGCGATAACGTGACGCAGATGCCACCCGGTTTCAAGCTCATGGCCAGCACCGACAGTTGCCCCATCGCCGGCATGGCCGACGAAGAGCGCAAGTTCTATGCGGTGCAGTTCCACCCCGAGGTAACCCACACCACCCAGGGTGCAGCCATCCTGAATCGCTTTGTGCTGGACATCTGTGGTGCCCGTGCCGACTGGGTCATGGGGGACTACATTGCCGAGGCCGTGGAGCGCATCCGCGCCCTGGTCGGTGACGAGGAAGTGATCCTGGGCCTGTCCGGTGGCGTCGACTCATCTGTGGCCGCTGCCCTGATTCACCGCGCCATTGGCGACCAGCTGACCTGCGTCTTTGTGGACCATGGCCTCTTGCGCCTGAATGAGGGCGACATGGTGATGGACATGTTTGTCGGCAAGCTGCATGCCAAGGTGGTGCGGGTCGATGCCAGTGACCAGTTTCTCGGTCACCTGGCCGGCGTTAGTGAGCCCGAGGTCAAGCGCAAGATCATCGGACGCGAGTTTGTGGAGGTGTTCAAGTCGGAGGCGAGCAAGCTCAAGAATGACCATTCGCGTCATGTCGCGTGGCTGGCGCAAGGTACGATTTATCCCGATGTGATCGAGTCTGGCGGTGCAAAAAGCAAGAAAGCCGTCACGATCAAGAGTCACCACAATGTAGGCGGTTTGCCCGAGCAATTGGGGCTGAAATTGCTGGAGCCGCTGCGTGAGCTGTTCAAGGATGAAGTGCGCGAACTGGGTGAGGCATTGGGACTGCCCCACGACATGGTCTACCGCCATCCGTTCCCCGGACCGGGCTTGGGCGTGCGCATTCTGGGAGAGGTCAAGAAGGAGTATGCCGACCTGCTGCGCCGGGCCGATGCCATCTTCATCGAAGAACTGCGCAACTTCCGTGATGAAGCGACGGGAAAGTCCTGGTATGAGCTGACCAGTCAGGCCTTCACCGTGTTCCTGCCGGTCAAGAGCGTGGGGGTCATGGGTGATGGACGGACCTACGACTACGTGGTGGCCTTGCGCGCTGTTCAAACCAGCGACTTCATGACGGCGGATTGGGCAGAGCTGCCCTATGCGTTGCTGAAGAAGGTGTCGGGCCGCATCATCAACGAAGTGCGCGGCATCAATCGCGTGACCTACGACGTTTCGAGCAAACCGCCTGCAACGATCGAATGGGAATGAATTCGTAATTTCTCGGATCGCTTCATACCGATTCAGGAATTTGAGGCACTTCAGGCGCAATGGCAGATTCGGGCTACTCTGAAGAAGTAGAGAAACCTTCCTCATGCAAGGTCCAGCCTGGCTCGTCCCCAATTTGGACCGCAAGCTCGACACCGGCAAGGTGGTGGGAGAAGACTGCCAAGGCCGTTCAGCACCGCCTTGCCAAGTCGTTATGAGAAAAAGGTGTCTGTAGCCCTCGTGGAATGGTCTTTTGTAGCTATGTATTTCATAGCAATCACAACATGGTCAATTCAAAGAAAGAAACGCGTACGGCCCATATACCGGATAACGTGGTCAAAAGCCGACGTGACCCCACCCATTCATGGGATGTGCGCAGCGCATCTGAGCAGCTAGAGTGAACGCCTTTGCCACAGAACACCGCTGTCAAACGAGTCCAAGCAAGATGATCAAATTCCTGCAACGCCTTGCGCTGGTGCTACTACTGGCTGCACTCAGTGCGTGCGTGTCGAATCCCTCGATGTCAGCGGGGGCGGATTACTTTCCAGGAGGTTCGAAGTTCTACAGCTATGGTGTCGTTCAGAGCAAAGAGAACTTTGTGAATGTGGAGCGGGCGCAGTCCAACTACGGGATGTACTCCAAACAACGGTCTTGGTTGGACATCCGTGCAGAAAGGGCGCCGGGCAGCATCAACATGCTCCAAGCCTACTATCCACTGCATGTTCGCTGGAAGCTCAAGGATGGGCGGGAATTCATCCTGGAGAGCATTGATATTCGAGCCATCATGCGGGAATACTTCAAGACACATGACATCCGGTTGCAGTGGCAGCGGGAGGGGCGGCAGCGAGACCCGATTGGGGATTACAACCCGTCTCTAGTGCATGAAGTGAAGGATGACACAGTCATTATCAAGTGGTTCTTGCGCATCAATGGCACGCCAGTCGGTCGTCGACTGGCTGCGGATGGTGCAGCTACGCACTGGGATATCAGAGACGAGCAATTCATCGTCACCACCCTCAAAGGCAATCCCACCAGCGGTATTGACTTCGAGCGCTGGGTCGAGATTTTGAAATAGCAGAAGACAAACTTTGGCTACCACCTATCTCGCCACCACCGTCAAGGATCAAGACTGCACCGGAGCCTCGGGCACAACGCCCCATGACCCTGATCCGGTTTCCTTACCGCTCGGAAGTTAGTATTTTCGGCTCAAGCCGACCGGAACCGTGTCTTGGATGGCTGGTCATTTAGATCAGCATGATCTGGATAGTCCCGGAGTCGTCAGACGGCTTGTTGCATAGCGCAATGTTGAGCGGTCAACACCACTGGCCACGCAGGCCCTGTGCTGGCTCCTGCCGTGCTCGATTACGAGCGCCTTCCCCACATCGGTTCGACGCGCCAGGGTTAGAGCTTTCGGTCAACAACGTCCTTCATCGTGTGGTGCATGAGGGACGGGTCGGCATACATCCGCTTGAGCTTGGCGTCCTTCTCCTGCAGTTCACGCAGCTGAGCAGGGTTTGGGACTGTCTATCCCGTTGAACTGATTTTTCCACTTGCAGTAGGTTGGCCTGGTCAAAACGAAGCAATCACGTAGTGATTTCTTAAGACACATTAAGTTAATTTTTGGACCATCTGCCTACAGTGTGGGCAGGCGTCGAACGCCGTTTTGACGATGGAATTTCACTTAAGGATACCGACATGTCGCAAACCAAACACACCAATGCCTCATCGCATGCCGTTGACGATCCCAACGAGCCGGTGCCCATGATGCAGCAGCTGCTGGACAACCCGTTCTTGCTGCTCTTCCTTGGTGTGCTGATCCCCATGGTCGTCTACTCCCTTTGGGGTGTGATTGACATTCTGACCGTCCCGCTCGCCAAGTAAACAGCAGTGACTTCTTCGTAAACACCCAACAAAAATCTAGGAGAAACGCATATGAGCGCAATACTGCCTCCCGCAGAGCGACTGTGGTGGAAGCATCCACTGGACCGTGTCGAAGGCACGTGGATTGCCATCGCACTGATCTGGTGTCTGACGATGTTCGCCATGATGATTGGTTGGCACATCTATGGATCGCAGAATCTGTCCACCGAGACCTACAAGACCACACCGGAACTCTTCGCCAAGAAGACCCAGGCTATGGTTGACAAATATACGGTCCGTACCGAGACCGCTGAAAACATTCCCGTAGTGGCTCCGCCCGCAGGTGAGGATGTGTACTTGATCGCCCGGCTGTGGAACTTCTGGCCGATTCTTGAATTGGAGAAGGACAAGACCTATCGCTTGCACCTGACTTCCATGGATTACAACCATGGCTTCTCGCTTCAACCCGTCAACATCAACATCCAGGTTGTGCCTGGGTACGAGCACGTGGTGAAGGTTACACCGAATAAGTCGGGTACCTATTCGGTCGTTTGCAACGAGTTCTGCGGAATCAACCATCACACGATGGTGAGTCGCATTTACGTGAAATAAGGTGGCGCAGATGACAATGACAACTTACCGTACCTGCCCACGTTCCGGGCTTCAATTTGAGTCTCAGGCTGAAAAGCTGATGATTGCAAACGCCGTCACGGCCGTTGTGGCCTTGCTGGTCGGCGGTATCCTGGCGATTGGCGTGGTCTTGACGCGCTGGCCAACCGTTCACTGGCTGGCTGCCGACACGTTCTACATGGTGCTGACTGCGCACGGCATTGACATGCTGATCTACTGGATCATCTTCTTCGAGATGGCCGTCCTGTACTTCTGCTCATCGACGTTATTACGCTGTCGCATCGCAACGCCAAAAGTCGCTTGGGCTGCTTTTGCGTTGATGCTGATTGGTGCCGTGATGAACAACGTGGCGGTCTTCCAGGGCAGCTCCAGCGTCATGATGACGTCCTATGTTCCCATGATGGCAGCGCCTACGTTCTACCTGGGCCTGATCCTGTTCGCTGTGGGTGCCTTGATTGGCTGCTTCATCTTCTTTGGCACGCTGGTGATTGCCAAGCGCGAAAAGACCTACCAGGGCTCCGTGCCACTGGTGACGTTCGGCGCTATCGTGGCTGCCATCATTGCTGTCTTCACGATTGCTTCCGGCGCCATCATCCTGATTCCTACCTTCCTTCTGTCGGTTGGAATCATCAGCTATGTGGATCCGCTGATTTACCGCACCATCTGGTGGGCATTTGGTCACTCGTCCCAGCAAATCAACGTTGCGGCACACATTTCAATCTGGTATGCCGTGGCGGCCATCGCCTTCGGTGCAAAGCCCATGTCCGAGCGCGTGAGTCGCGGCGCTTTCCTGCTGTACATCCTGTTCCTGCAACTCGCCAGCGCGCACCACTTGTTGGCTGACCCCGGTGTGAGCACTGCTTGGAAAGTGGTCAATACCAGCTACTTCATGTACTTCGCGGTTCTGGCCTCCATGATCCACGGCCTGACGATTCCCGGTGCCATTGAGGTTGCTCAGCGCGCCAAGGGCTACAACAACGGTCTGTTCGAGTGGCTGCGCAAGGCACCATGGAGCAATCCGGTCTGGTCTGGTGTGTTCATTTCCATCATCGGCTTTGGTTTCCTCGGTGGCATCTCCGGTGTGATGATGGGTACTGAGCAGCTGAACATGATCATCCACAACACGATCTACGTTCCTGGTCATTTCCACGCCACGGTGGTGGTTGGTACCACACTGTCCTTTATGGCGTTGACGTACTTCCTGATCCCGGTGCTGTTCCGTCGCGAGATGATCAATCCTGGTCTGGCCAAGATTCAGCCCTACCTGTTTGGTTTCTCCATGTACTTCTTCTGCCTGGTGATGATGGGTGCCGGTACCCTGGGAGTTTCGCGTCGCCACTGGGATATGGCCTTCAACGGATCGGCCATGGCGTATGAGTGGCCCGGCGCGGCCTACCTGTTGATGGGCCTGGTTGGCATTGCTGGCATCGCCGCCATCCTGGGTGGTGCCATTTACATCTACATCACCGTTGGTTCGCTGCTGTGGGGCAAGAAGCTGAGCTCGGGAACGATCAGTGCCAACTTCACACCCATTCCGCCAACCGCACCAACTGCTGTTGCGCAAACCTACGGCTCGGCAGGGTTCGCCGCGCCCGGAACATTTGTGCTGGCCATGGTGTTCCTGGTGTCCTTTGTCCTGTACTACTTCATTAACTGGAAGTACCTGTCACAGGTGTGGGGTTTGAGCTAACTCGGTAACACGGTACGCGGGCTCTGGCCCGCGTACCGTCATTCCGCCTCCCGGATTTGCAAGGAAGAATAAATTGATGAACGAGATGCCCAATAGCAAACCGTCTGGTGCGATTGCCCTGTCCCGCATGACTCGCAACGTTCTCGGACTATTCAAGCTTCGCATTGGGTTCATGATCATGATCACGGCCCTGGTGGGGTTGGTGGTCACGCCAGGCCCCTCTATTGGATGGGAAAAACTGGTGGTTATGGCCCTGACGGTTCTGCTGTCATCGGCCAGTGCAGGGGCGTTCAACCAATACTACGAGCGCAACACGGACCATCTGATGGCCCGCACACGCAACCGCGCGTTCGTGACTGGCACGGTTTCCAGTTCGCCCGCCTGGCTGGTTGTCATGGCGGCAATGCTGGTGTCCTCTGTGGTGATTGCGGCCTGGGTGGTGAACCCGGTATCTGCCGTATTTGTGTTTCTGGGTGCCTTCTTCTATGCGATCGTTTACACCGTGTGGTTGAAGCGGCGCAGTTGGCTCAATATTGTCGTTGGCGGCCTGGCCGGCAGCTTTGCCGTATTGGCGGGTGCTGCGGCGGTTGATCCCGCCCTCGGACCTCTGCCGTTGTTGCTCGCCGCGGTGCTGTTCCTGTGGACGCCGCCGCATTTCTGGAGTCTGGCTATCGCCAACCAGGCAGAGTATGCCGCCGCAGGTGTTCCCATGCTGCCGGTTGTGGTGGGTGCTCATCGCGCCGCGAAGATTGTTTTCTGGAGTACGGTGGCGCTGGCGGTAACCGCCCTGTTACCCATCTGGTTTGGCGCGGGAGTCATCTACTTGTTTGGCGCATCGGTCGGGGGTGGTTTCTTTGTTTACAAGGCGTGGTTGCTGGCCAAGGCACCTTCGCGCAAGACTGCCATGGCGTCCTTTTTCGCATCCCTGATTCAACTGACTTTGTTGCTGGTCGCTTCGACCGTTGACAGCCTGGTTGCGTGAGGATGTGACGGGTGGGTTCACCATGAGTGTCTTGCTTTCCAAATCCCGCTCCGTCGTGAAGATTGGGGCAACGGGTTTGCTCCAGCTTCTGGCAGGCGTTGTTCTGCTGGTTTCCAGTGCATCGCATTGCCTTGCGCAGTCCAGTGACAGTGCCACCCCGGTGGCTTTGGATCAAAAGACCGCACTGCGCGTGAGTCAGTCCGTCATTGGAACCATTCCAAGTGACTACACGTTTCAGGACCGCGAGGGTCGGCCTGTGCGGCTCTCCCAATACCGGGGCAAGCCGTTGCTGGTGAGCTTTATCTACACGGGTTGCTTTCAGGTTTGTCCCCTCACGACACGCTCTTTGCAGAGCGCAGTCGAGGCGGGGAGGGACTTCTTTGGCACCGATCAATTCAATATTGTCAGCATCGGATTCAACCAGCCGGCAGACTCTCCCCAGTCACTCAAGGCCTTTGCCCGTCAGTACCGCATTGACGTTCCAAACTGGGAGTTCCTGAGCCCCCATACATCCATTGTTGAACGGCTGACACGCGAATTCGGGTTTAGCTACCTGTCCAATCCAGCCGGCTTCGACCACATACTGCAAGCGACGTTATTGGATGCTGAGGGCCGCATCTACCGGCAGATTTATGGAGACGATCTGACGGCCGATTCCATTGGCGCACCCATTCGCCAATTGCTCACCAATGCGCCAGTGGAACGACAACTGGGGTTGGATGACCTGATCGACAGGGTGCGCATTCTGTGCACCGAGTACGACCCCAAGACCGGCAAGTATGCGGTCAAGTACGGCCTGCTGATTGAGATTGCGGGCGGCGTGACTTTCGCCTTGACCATGTTGTGGTTCTTCGTGTCGGAATGGCTTTCACAGCGACGAACGCGACGCAAACTTTCCCCACATTCAGAGACTCTTTGAGATTCCATCTAGTGTTCCAATCCCTGCAAACCCTCGGACAACGTGCATTTCTCGCTCTTGAAAAAATCTTCAATGCCATTTTTGGCGAGCGCCTGAATCCACTGTATTACCTTGGAGCCATTACCTATTTCCTGCTGTGGGTAGTGATCGCGACAGGGCTCTATCTCTATGCTTTCTTTGAAACCGGCGTTGCTGCTGCTTATGGTTCGGTTGAGGCGTTGACGCATGGTCAGTGGTACGCGGGTGGCGTGATACGCAGCGTGCACCGCTACGCATCCGACGGGCTGGTGATCACCATGATGCTGCACCTGGTGCGGCATTTCACGTTTGACCGCCATAGGGGGTTTCGCTGGTTTTCATGGGTTTCCGGCGTGGTGCTGCTGTGGCTGACCTTTGCCTCAGGGGTCAATGGCTACATGCTGCCATGGGATCGCCTGGCCCAGTTTGTGGTCACTGCAACCACGGAGTGGTTTGACGCTTTGCCAGTCATCGGCGGCGTCATGACCCGCAATTTCATCACCAACGCCAACGTCAGTGATCGGTTGTTCTCCTTGTTAGCCTTCATGCACATTGGACTACCCTTGGGCGTAATGGCAGTTCTGTGGGTGCACACCCAACGTGTACCTAGTGCCAAGACCAACCCTCCACGCCCATTGATGCTCGCAATCCTGGCGATGCTGGTGGTGCTTGCGCTGCTCAAGCCGGCCCTCAGCCAGGGTCCAGTCGACATGGCCACATTGCCAGTTGCGGTGAATTTTGACTGGTTCTACCTGCTGGCCTATCCATTGATCGAGTCTTTGGGTGCCAAGGAGACTTGGTTTCTGACAGTGGGATTCAGCTGTTTTCTGGTACTGCTGCCGTGGCTGCCGCCGCGCGCCCGTGCCAAACAGGCAACTTGGGACATGGCGGTTCATCCGGATGAGCGCATCGTGGTGGGGCGCAACGGAGAGACCCTGCTGGACGCCGGCCTGCGTGCGGGGTTGCCCATGCCCTTTGAGTGCCGCAACGGTGGTTGCGGAGTCTGCAAGGCAACGATATTGCACGGAAGCGTGAGGCTGAACCCGTTCCAGGAGTCGGTTCTGACCGGTGCGGAGCGGGCGGCGGGCAAGACCCTGTTGTGCTGTGCCGAGCCGTTGGGCAATATCGAGATTGAATACGTTCCGCAGGACAATGCGGACCGGTTGCCAGTGCAACAGCACGTGGCGCGTGTCACCCGGCTTGAGCCATTGTCGGCCGACGTGATGCGGCTGTGTCTTTCTCTGGCCGATGGCTCGGAACTCAAATTCCACGCCGGGCAATACATCAACATCATCCTGGACAACGGAGAGAAGCGTAGCTTCTCGTTTGCCACTGCGCCGCACGAAGCGCATGAAATCGAACTGCAGGTTCGCCTGGTTCCGGGCGGTCGCTTCACCACAGCCGTCTTCGGGCAAATGAAGGTGGGCGACAAAATCTCCTTTGAAGGGCCGTTGGGCACCTTCACGCTTCGGGAGGACAGTGAGAAGCCGATCCTGTTTGTGGCCGGTTCAACGGGTTTTGCGCCTGTCAAGAGCATGGTGGAGTCGGCATTTCACACTGGCATTGATCGCCAGATGATTTTGTACTGGGGTGTGCGTCGTCCCAACGATCTCTATCTGGGCAGCCTGGCAGAGCAATGGGCGCGAGACCATGCCAATTTCAAGTTTGTCCCGGTCCTGTCGGCGCCCGAGCCCGGTGACCATTGGACGGGTCGCACCGGCCTGGTCCACGAGGCCATTCTGCAGGACTTCCCGGATCTGTCCAGACACCAGGTCTATGCCTGTGGCTCCGTTCAGATGGTGCAGGCTGCACAGCCCGCTTTTGTCAAGCATGGCATTTCCACCGACGATTGTTTTTCCGATGCGTTCCATCTCGCACCACAACGCCCTCTCGATGCCCAGCAGGCCGATCTGGTGAAACTGGGAGGCACAAATGTCTGATACTTCATTTCCAAAACCGGTGCGCTACGCACTGCAAATACTGGCCTATGGCGCATTCGCGGCCACCGTTGCCTACTTCTCCACATCCCCCCCATACCGCTTGCGCGGCGATGACTCGGCGTTGGTCAAGCTGTCCTTCAGCCACTCTGCACAGCTGGTTCAGGCGTGCCGTGAACGTTCTGAAGCGGAGCTTGCCAAGCTGGCCCCGAACATGCGTACCAGGATGGACTGCCCGCGCCAGCGAGCCGATGTTCTGTTGGAACTCGATATGGATGGGAAACCCCTGTATCGCATCAATACGCCGCCTACCGGTCTGCGCCAGGACGGAGCCGCCACGGTGTACCGAAGGCTGGAAATCCCGGCTGGGCATCACCGTTTTCAAGCCCGTCTGGCCGATGGACCAGACCGCGCCTTCAACTTTGCACGGGAGATTGACCTCGACCTGGCGCCGGGCCAGGTACTCATCGTTGATTTCCTGACTGGTGAAGGTGGTTTCGTGTTTATTCGTGGATGAGGTGGGTGCGCGTGGCTGATCTCCTTCGTGCACTGCGCACGGGTGATGAGCACCTGACGGGAACGTTTGACCACGCTTTTGCCGCAGCCAATAACCCGTGGCGCCACTTGGGTGCCTTGGCGTTCCTGTGCCTCGCTATATCGGTAGGCAGCGGCATCATTGCCTTTGCGCTCTATGACACCAGCGTCAGCGGCGCCTACGAGTCCGGCAGGCGTCTGCAGCTGGACCCGCTGTTGCTGGGCCGCTTGTTGCGGGGACTGCACCGTTATACGGCCGACGGATTCATGCTGTTCTCGGTGCTGCATCTGATGCGTGAGGCGGTTCGTGGTCACTACCGTGGTATCCGCTGGTTCTCCTGGATAACCGGCGTTCCGTTGCTGTGGTTGCTCTGGATTGCCGGCATTACCGGCCTTTGGCTGCTCTGGGATGAACGTGCGCTCTACAGCGTCAATGCGACCGCTGAATGGCTGCAGGCGTTGCCCGTTTCGTCGGACCTTCTGACCCGCAATTTCCTGACATCCACTGCATTGACGGACCGCTTCTTTTCGCTGATTGTGTTCATGCACATTGGCGTTCCCCTGTTTCTGCTGGCGGGCGTGTGGATCCATATCCAGCGTGTTTCCCATGTGCGCATCTGGCCACCACGGTCCCTGACCGTCAACAGCATCGCCATGTTGGTGTTGCTGTCGCTCGTGGTGCCGGCTGAGAGCCTGGGGCCGGCAGACACCAATCACATTGCGGCCACGCTGTCCCTGGACTGGTTCTTCCTGCTGCTGCACCCAGCGGTTGACCTGCTGTCGGCGCAAGGGGTATGGTGGCTGGCTACGGTCGTGACCGTCGTGCTGATGATGTTGCCGTTTTTGTCAAACGGGAAGGGCGCGCAATCGGCGAAGCCGCGTGGTCTGCCGGCAGTTGTCGATCTGGCAAACTGCAATGGATGCTCCCGCTGCGTTGCCGATTGCCCATTCGGTGCGGTGGTCATGGTCGCACGCACCGATGACCTGCACCATAGACAGCAGGCTTCGGTCATCGCAGATATGTGTGCAGCCTGTGGCATCTGCGTGGGGTCGTGCCCGTCATCCACACCGTTTCGGCGCATTGAAGACATTGTTTCCGGCATCGAGCTGCCCTCCAAGCCGGTGGTCACCATGCGCCAGCAGCTCCAGAGCAGGATTGCGGAGTTGACTGGCCCGTCCAGGATCATGGTGTTCAGTTGCGCGCAAGCCGAGGATTGGCACGTACTGTCCGATGCATCCACCGCAGTCCTCCCCCTTGAGTGTGCGGGGATGCTGCCGCCGTCGTTCATCGAATATGCCCTGCGACTCGGCGTTCAGGGCGTTGTGGTCACGGGCTGCCGGGAGTCTGACTGCGAATTCCGCCTGGGCGACCGCTGGGTACAAAACCGGATGACGGGTGCCCGCGAACCGCGCCTGCGCGCAGCGGCCCCGCGCGAGCGCATTGCAGTCGTTTGGGCAGGCAATCAGCGGGAAAAGCTGGTTCAGGCCATTGCCGACCTGCGGTCACACCTGCCATTGGATGCCGGGCCTACTGCTTCACAGACAAATCCAAACTCCGACCCACACTTGCAGGAATTGCATGATGACTGACAATCACCACTCCGCAATGCCCGCTACCGGGATGTTGCCCACCTCCCATGCGAACCGAATGGACTCTACCCCTGAATTTGGCTTTGATCTGAGCGTTCCGCGCGACGCACGCCGCTCCCTGGCGATGGCGTGGCTGGGGCTCGGTTTGCTGGCGCTGCTGGCATCGGGTCTGTTTTCCATCCTGCTGGTGCTGTCACGCACCCCCCAGTTGCAGACCCTGTTTCCCGTGGCCGACTTCTTCCGCGTGGCTCTGGTGGTCCACGTCGATCTTTCCGTGCTGGTGTGGTTTCTGGCCTTTGGCGGCGCACTGTGGACGCTGAGTGGCACACAGCGCTACCAAAATCTGGCCTGGACGGCTTTCGCACTGTCCACCGTGGGCACGCTGACCATGTGTGTTGCGCCGTTCGTTCAAGCTGCAACACCTGTCATGGCGAATTACGTGCCGGTGCTGGATGGCCCGGTCTTTCTGACCGGCCTGGTGATGTTCGGCGCTGGCATCACGGTGTTGTGCCTGCGCTCCATGCTGGCCGTGGCGCCGGTTGGCACACGCATTACCGGGGGAGGGGCGTTGCGTTTTGGCCTGAGCGCGGCGCTGGTGGCCAACGCCGTTGCCGCCCTGGCATTTGCCTGGTCATGGATTGCTTTGCCCCGCACACTGGATCCACGCATCTATTACGAACTGGTGTTTTGGGGAGGCGGACATGTGTTGCAGTTCGCGTACACCTTATTGATGTTGGTCAATTGGATCTGGCTGGCATCTGCAGTTGGAGCCCGTTTGCCACTGTCCCCGCGGGTGGTGGCGTTGTTGATGGCCATCGCATTGTTGAGCGTGTTCTTGACCCCCATTACCTACTTGGCACACGATGTCACCTCCATTGAACACCACAAGCTGCAGACCCTGCTGATGCGGTTTGGCGGTGGGCTGGTCATTCCGCCCATCGCGTTGGCGGTTTTCTGGTCGCTGTGGCCAGTTCGGCAACTGGATGCCGAAAAACGCCCGCTGCGTGCCAGCCTGATTGCGTCTCTGGTGCTGTTTTCCGCCGGGGGCATCATCGGTTTCCTGATTACCGGCAGCAACGTGAAGATTCCGGCCCACTACCATGGCTGCATCGTCGGGGTGACGCTGGCCATGATGGGGGTCGTCTATTTGCTGCTGCCCCGTCTCGGCTATGCCGCCCCCCGTTCCCGCGCGGCGGCCTGGCAACCCACCATTTATGGCGTGGGCCAGATGATGCACATTGTCGGTCTGGTGTGGTCCGGCGGCTATGGGGTGCAACGCAAGGTTGCCGGTTCAGACCAAGTCCTGCGCTCCACCCAGGAGACCCTGGGCATGGGTCTGATGGGCCTGGGTGGTCTGATCGCCATTGTTGGCGGTGTGATGTTCGTTGTTATCGTGCTGCGTGCCTTGCAGCAGCCCACTCGGCCATAGCCCATGACCACCCTTTCAATTGCCCGCTCGACCGCGCCCATCCGGGCCCTGCACCTGATTGGCGCCTTGGGCGCGTTGCTGGCACTGGCCATTCTGGGCGCCAGCATCCTGCTGCGACTGACTTCGGTCATTGGCGTGGACGATGTGGTGCGTTCTACGTTGCCAGCCGACACGGAAAACGCCGTGCGCATGGTGCACCGCCTTTCCGCATCCGGTGTGGGCATTCTGGCGTTGCTTGTCACCGTCCTTGGCTGGATGCAGCGCAGGGTCGTTCCCCGCGCGGTGAAGCCGGTGATGCTTTTGGTCGGTGCGACGGTGCTGTTGGCCGTCATCGGCCCGTTGACACCCGGCTACCGTTTCAGTGTGGTCACGGTGGTGAATGTGGTCGCCGGTACGGTGCTGCTGGGTTCCTGCTGGTGGTTGCGCGAGACGCTCGCCATTGGCCCGGCTTTGACGCAAAAGACTCCTCACCCGATGCTGCGGTTGGCATTTGTTGTCCTGGTCATTCACGTCGGCCTGGGGGCGCTGGCCAGCGCTCTGGAAATGCGGGGTACGCACTGGGTTGCCTTTGTTCATGCCGGTTCGGGCATGCTGACCACCCTGTTGTTGGGTTCCATTCTCTGGGACCGGCATAGCGCTCCCCGCTTGAAGCGTGTGACTGGCATCATGGCCGGGTTGCTGGTGGTGCAGGTGGCGCTGGGCGTGGTGTCCCTGTTCATTGGTGGCCGGCCGGTTGGCTTGGGATTTGCGCACGCCATGCTATCGCCCCTGTTGGCTGGCGGCTTGGTGTCGATAGCGGTGCGAGACGGTACCATAGCCACGGATTGACACATCTTCCGGGAGCTTTGATATGCGCGCTGTCTTTGGGGTATTCGGTTTACTGATTGTTCTGGCCATTGTGGCGGTGCTGGCAAAGAAGCAATTGGGCGCTTTGAACACGCCAACGCCCGCAGGGGTCACCACGCTGCCTGCGGGCGCCACACCCCAGCAGCAAAGTCAGCAAATCCAGAAGCAGATTGGCCAGACGGTAGAAAGCACCTTGCAGCAGGCCCGTCCCATGCCGGACGACAAGTAGTTGTTGATAAAAAGTGCCTCTAGCCCTCGTGGATATTACGCTATGAGCTATCAAAATAGTAGCGTTTATGCGTGACGCAGCCTTCATGCAACTGGCTCTGGAACAGGCCCGGGCCGCCGCTGCGGCCGGAGAGGTTCCGGTTGGCGCCGTGGTGGTGAAGGACGACAGAGTCATTGCCACAGGCCGCAACGCGCCAATAGAGGGAAACGACCCAACAGCCCATGCCGAGATGCAGGCACTGCGGGCCGCAGCCCTGGAACTGGGCAACTACCGGCTGGACGGCTGTGAGCTGTTTGTCACCCTGGAGCCTTGCGCCATGTGCAGTGGCGCCATGTTGCATGCGCGTCTGGATCGCGTGGTCTTTGGCGCGACTGACCCCAAGACCGGTGCGGCGGGTTCGGTCATCGATCTGTTCGCCCAATCCCAACTCAATCACCACACCCAGGTGCAGGGTGGCGTTCTGGCCGATGCGTGCGCGGGTGTTCTGCAGGACTTCTTTCAGGACCGGCGAGAGACACAGTCCCGGCAGAGGAGGGCGCAACACCCACTGCGAGACGACGCCTTGCGCACACCGGACTCCCGGTTCCACGATCTACCGGGCTACCCATGGCAGCCCCACTATCTCAGCCACCTGTCAGCCCTGGCAGGTTTGCGCATGCACTACCTCGATGAGGGCCCGAAGGATGCACCGCGAACCTATCTGTGCCTGCACGGAAATCCGGCTTGGAGTTACCTCTACCGCAAGATGATTCCGGTCTTCCTGCAGGCTGGGTGCCGGGTGGTGGCACCCGACCTGATCGGCTTTGGCAAGAGCGACAAGCCCAAGAAGGAGTCGTCACACCACTTTGACTTTCACCGGCAAACGCTGTTGGAGTTGATCCGGGAGCTGAATCTGCGCAACGTGGTCCTGGTGGTGCAGGACTGGGGCGGTTTGCTGGGGTTGACATTGCCCATGACCGAGGCCGAACGCTTTGTCGGCTTGCTGGTGATGAACACCACGTTGGCTACGGGCGACACCATTTTGTCGCCGGACTTCCTGGCGTGGCGGGAGATGTGTGCAAAGAACCCGGAATTTGACCTGGCCCGACTTTTCGCCCGGGGCAACCCGCAGTTGAGCGCTGACGAGTGCGCAGCTTACGCAGCGCCGTTTCCGGACAAGGGGTTCCGTGCTGCCACACGCGCCTTTCCCGCTATGGTGCCGGATCGGCCCGACGCAATCGGTGCCGCCATCTCACGCCAGGCGCGTGAGTTCTGGCAAAAACAGTGGCATGGCAAAACCCTGATGGCCGTTGGCATGCAAGACCCGGTTTTAGGCCCTGCAGTCATGGATCCGTTTCAGCAAACCATTGCCGGCTGTTCTGAGCCGCTGCGCCTGGACGAGGCTGGACATTTCGTTCCGGAGTGGGGCGAGCGCATAGCTGAAGCCGCGGTGGCGTATTTCCAGGAAACCGACGCGTAAATACAAGGGTTATCCCGATGGGCGGCGCTATTCCAAGCAATTGTTTGGCAATGTTTTTGTGGATCACAAACAATTTCGCCCTTGGTAGTGCACAATGTTTCCAAAGATAACGACTTGTGGTTTGAATGCATACCGATACTGACACGCTGCATTTCCTGGATGACGAAAGCGATGCGGGCGTCTCTGCGGGGTTGGTCTGGCGTTTGATGATCATTGACGACGAGCCCGACGTCCACCGTGCCACAACGTTTGCGCTGGCGGGCGTCAAGATCCTGGGGCGGCCCCTGCAGTTTTTGCATGCGTATTCCGCCGCGGAAGCCACACAGCAGTTGAGCACCGAGTCCGATGTGGCCGTCATCCTGCTGGATGTGGTGATGGAGCGGGAAGACGCTGGGCTTGCACTGGTCAAGACCATTCGACAGGATCTGCGTTTGACCGAGTTGCGCATCATTCTGCGCACCGGTCAGCCGGGCTATGCCCCGGAGATCGAGACCATCCACGATTTCGACATCAACGACTACAAGACCAAGTCCGAACTCACGCGCACCAAGCTGTACGCGACGGTCACGGCCGCAGTCCGTGCCTACGAGCAAATCCGCAAGCTGGATCAACTGGCGTTTTATGACCGGTTGTGCAGCTTGCCCAACCGCAACAAGTTCATTGACCTCAGCGACGAGCGCCTGGGATCTGGCCAGCACGATTCGGATGTCATCGCCATCCTGGACATCGATGATTTTTCTGAAATCAATGATGCCCTGGGCCACCAGCAGGGAGACCGCCTGTTGCAGGCAGTGGCCGAACGGCTCAAGGTGGAATTGGGCCCGGAGGTAATTCTGGCGCGTCTGGGCGGCGATACCTTTGGGCTGATGGGGTCCCATTCTGTGGTGGATCCCCTGACTGTGCTGGGCATGTTCCGCTCGCCGTTCAAGGTCCACGAAGATTCGATGGTGGTGACGGCGACCATGGGCCTGACCCAGTATCTGGGGAACGGAATCGCCGGTCGGGACGCGTTGAAAGACGCCAACATAGCCCTCAAGCTGGCCAAGAAAAGTCGGCGTGGCGGCTTCGTCATGTTCTCGGCAGAAATGGGTGCTGACATCCGTGAGCGTGTTCGGCTCTTGCAGGCCTTGCGCCACGCAGTTGAGAGTGAGCGGCTGTTTGTCGTATACCAGCCGCAGATCAATCTGATCAACGGGAATCTGGTCGGGGTCGAGGCATTGATTCGCTGGCGCAATGAAGATGGCTCGTTTGTGCCGCCCGATCGCTTCATACCGTTGGCAGAGGCATCCGGCATGATCGTGGCCATTGGCGACTGGGTCCTGCGCGTTGCCTGCCACGAACTGGTTCGGCTGCAGGCATTGGGGCTGCCCGATCTGCGCATGTCGGTCAATGTGTCTCAGATCCAATTCCGGCATCCTGAATTTCTGGACAAGTTGCGGGCTGCGGTCGTCGAAACCGGCATCAATCCCAAGTGTCTTGAACTCGAAATTACCGAATCGGTCGCTATGGAAGACCCGGACTTCATGCTGGAAACCCTGCACAAGGTCCGACGGATGGAAATCTCCATTGCCATTGACGACTTTGGCACGGGCTATTCGTCTCTCAGCCATTTGCGGCAGTTGCCCATAGACCGGTTGAAGATTGACCGTGCATTTGTAAACGAACTGAACAACGCGGTACTGGGCGGGCATATCGCATCCATGGTCATTGAGCTGGGGCGCAAACTGAACCTGACCGTGATCGCCGAAGGCATCGAAGAAGAAGCGCAGGCACAAACCCTGCGCAGCATGGGGTGCCATGAAGGTCAGGGCTATCTGTATGCCAAGCCCATGGTGTCTGCACAATTGGTTCAGTGGGTTCAGGACCGTAGCAAAACGGCATAAAGCGGGCTGCGTGTTGGCGGCCGTGTCGCATAATTGCGCCGTGAAAAAGCACATCTATATCTACTCTCCCTCCGGCGCGGTGCGCGACAAAGCGGCTTTCAACCGGGGAATTCGATACCTCCAGTCACTGGGCCACGAAGTGGAGGTGGACCCGGATGCGCTCTCGCGTCATCTGCGCTTTGCCGGCGATGACGACACCCGTCTTGCAGCCATTCACCGCGCCGCTGCCAGTGGAGCCGATGTGGCGATGATATCGCGCGGTGGATATGGACTCACCCGTATCCTGGGTGGCGTGCGCTACAAGACCGTGGCCAAGGCCATCGAACGCGGAACCCAGTTCGTGGGTATCAGTGATTTCACCGCGCTGCAGTTGGCGTTGCTGAGCAAGACGGGCAGCATCACCTGGGCAGGCCCGGCCCTCTGCGAAGGGTTTGGCGTCGGCGGGAAGTCTGACCAACAGGATGGCCAAGGTCGCGCGGAAGTTCTGCGCCCGGACGACATCATGGAGGACTGCTTCAATGACATGCTGACAGGGCAGGGGGAAGGTACCGGCTGGCGTCAGCACCGTGAAGAGGGTATTCCAGAAGCGGTGCGCGCCAGCAATGCCATTATTTGGGGCGGCAATCTCACCATGCTGGCATCTTTGCTAGGCAGCGATTTCTTTCCTCAGATCAAGGGTGGCATCTTGTTTCTGGAAGACGTGGGTGAGCACCCTTATCGCATCGAGCGGCTCCTCACGCAGCTGCTGCACGCCGGCGTCCTTTCGCGACAGAAAGCCATCGTGCTGGGGCAGTTCACCGAGTTCAAACTGACCTCACACGACCGGGGCTTTAAGTTGCAGACCGTGGTGCAGTGGCTGCGCAGCAAGACCAAGACGCCCATCCTGACCAACTTGCCCTACGGGCACGTCGCCACCAAGGTGCTGCTGCCCGTAGGCGCCAAGGCTGACCTGGTTGTGGAGGGGCGTGACGCGCTGCTGTTCTGGGGCCACCCCAAGTAGGGCTGTGTGCCGGAGCGCCTCAATTTCCCAGGGAACTGGGGCGGGAGGTGAGGGACCTAGGTAACAGGCCGCGGAACATGCTGCTGATCTGGTTCAGCTTTTGCCGTGCCATCACCTCTCCATGAACGGACGCAATGGCTGCCATGATGTCGCCACGCAAATACCAGAGATCCTGCAGGTCGTTGGCGTGTGTTACCCGTAGTTCCAGCCTGGATGCTGCTACCGCGCCAGTGACTCCCAGTCCGTCCAGCATGGCCTCGCGAATGTCTTCCAGCGCCATTTCAGCGCGCGAAACCTGGCCATTGTCAAAGCCATTGAAGAGATTTTGCATCCCCGTGACCAGGGCCGAAGGTATCCAACTCATTTTTTTGCGTACGCTGTGAAGTAGTTGAAGATTAGCAAATAGTACCTATGAACAACCATAGGTATAAGCGCTAATATTGCCCCCAAACAACAGTCTTCTCATGGGCTTACGGCGGTAACGTTATGTAATACCTGTAAATCAAATGTGGGGGAATGGCGGCAATCAACCCCGTTACTAGCATCCGGTCACCATGGCCAGCCGACGTTGGATGAACCGTGGACAAACGTACCCTACACAGAGAGTCCGTCTATTTCGGCCTGCCCCAGGGAGGCTCGGTTCTCAAGACCCTTGCAATGCCCTAAACTCTAAACCTTGACAAGATTCGGAACTATCGGGAATGGGCGTTCAAACCACCGTTGTATTTACAGATTTGCATGGCAGCACGGCGGTGTTTGAGGCTTTAGGCAATGCTCTGGCAACGGAGACAGTCACCCAAATAACGACCTGGATTGGTCAGCAATGTGTACAAGCGGGTGGGCGACTCGTGAAGACCTTGGGTGACGGAGTCTTGGTTATGTTTCCTGACAGCCAGAGCGCTGTATACGCCGTAGTGGAAATCCAGAGAGCCCATTCCAAGCGTATTCTGCGGGCTCCGCCCAACCTTCGCATGCCCATGCGCATAGGTGTTGCAAGCGGTGAAGTCGAGATCGTTGCCGGCGATTGCTACGGCGATGCGGTCAATGTAGCAGCCCGGCTGTGCGACCTGTGTGGACCGTACCAGATCTGGGCCAATGCGGCAGCGGTCAACACCGTTGACGAAATTCCGGGAATGACTTTGCGGGTACTGGGGCCGATCAATATCCGGGGTCGTGCCGAGCCCTGCACGGTCTACCAGATTGAGTGGCATGAGGATGTAGCGTCCGACTTCCTGACCATGCAAGGCGAGCTCGATCCGGCCCAGGCTTCCGGCGAGCGGGATGTACTGGGCCGAGAGGTGGAGTTATCCTGGCTGGGCACCACCAAGCGCTTCAAGTCTTTCGAGCTCCCAATTCAGATTGGGCGAGTTCGCGATGCCGATTTTGTGGTCAACGACCCGCGTGTGTCACGCATCCATGCAAGACTGGAGTGGCGAAATGGCAGCGTGGTGTTTGTTGATGCGAGCAGCTACGGTAGTTGGATTCGCTTTTCCGGCACCACCGGGTCCGATGTTTTGCTTCGGCGGGAAGAGTGCGTCTTGCACGGAAAGGGTGAATTGGCCCTGGGCGCCTCGTTTTCGGATGCGAGTGTTCCAACCGTATCCTTCACGATTCTGTAGATCAATTCCTGTTGTGGACTCTTTCAATGCGCGGTTACTTAACATAATATTGATTGTATGAAATGTGATTGAGCTGCAATGGACGGAGACGGGCGCCGAGCTGGTTCACCAGTTCGTGGGATGGTCACGCCGGGCACGACCGGCCACAATGCAGCGATAGCGGACACCCGCTTGTATCCCCCGAAATTGGGGATATCCATAGGCATTTACAACGGTTGCACCCAATGAGCATTCCAATAGACCGTTCAAAGTGGTCCGCCACCAGCCAGCGCGATGGAGGTCAATATGATTCGCGAGCAACCGAATACGAAGGTATTCGGTGCCAATGCAGAAGGTGTACGCGCTCGTTCGTGTTCACCGCAGATGAGCAGCGAATAGCATACGAGATTGATAAGCGGTTCGTCTGGTATCTTCCTAAGCTGTGCAAGGAGTGTTCAGTTGCCAACTAGAAAACTCGCGTAGCCCGTCCATATATTTATGTGATGACTGCCGCATCTTTGCCGGTCTGAATTGCAGCGGAAGCAGTCATCCAGACGCACCCCCTATTTAAAGGGGGTATTCAAACCCCAGTAGGTCGACAACAATCGCACTAGAGTCACTGCAAGCTACGAGTTGCTACAACAAATGAACCGGACAATTGGAACCGCGCTATTTTTGATTGCTATTGCCAAAGGGGCATTTGCATTCCAGCCATGCCCAGCAGGAACAAGTCCGTGCGCATCGCCATCGCAAGTCCTGTTACTTGTAGTTTTTCCAGGCCTGGTCCTATTTGCGTTGGCGATAGTTGCAAAGAAGATTCAAAAGGTGTGGTTGAGGCGCGGCACCATAACTCTGATTGGCATCGTATGGATTTTTGTGTTTCTAATCATTCTTGCCGCGTTTGGGGCATTTTTAGCTCAGTGCAAGAGTAGTTGCTGGTATGGTTTTATGCGCTGAAGTCTGTCTGCCCTGCAGCTTTGCAGCGAAAGCGGCCGCTCAGCTAGGGCGCTCAACGTCAGGAGGCCACTGCATGCACAGGCTCTATAAAGTTCCAGACGACTTCGAGGCCTCCATCAGAATCTTCTCCCACGAGGAAGGGGGAAGAAAATCGCCGCCGTACAACGGTATCCGGTGGGATCTTTGCTACTCGGAAGACTCGGCAACCGAACATCTGTGGATGATTTGGCCAGACTTTATGGACGAGGAAGGGAAATCATTGCCCACTGACAAGCCTCTGCCGATTGGAGTCAATATGACTGCGCGAATGACAATATTGGTCGACGAAATGAGGGCCGAAGTCCATCGCAAGCGCCTTACCGTGGGCTCAACGTTCTACTGTCACGAGGGCCCCAATCGAGTAGCCTTCGGCGAAGTCACCAAGATCACTGGCTTGTTCGATGAACGTCCAGCCGCGTAACACTGCAGTCAACCGGACACCAAACTGCTGCGCAGTTTGGTTCCCTCCGCTTCGCTTTGGTGCCGGTTACTTTCAGCGTTGAAGCCGCTTGAATGTCCGCTGTTGGGAAGCATGGACGACCGCAAGCAGCCTTAAGCAGACATCCCCAGCATCGCTGACCACCCTACCCTGGCGAAATTTAGCAATGAAAAAAGCCCCGAAATCGGGGCTTTTCTATTTTCGCAAATTACGCTAAATACATGCTATAAGTTCGTATCTTCGCTGATTGCGCCTGTAACTTAACCTTTCTATACATCGTGTGAAGTGATGTTTCATGTGCAAGTCAGAATGCGCCGATGATTCAGCAGAACCCGTACGCGACTTGGCTCAATCCCGTGTTTGACAACAAAGCCTTGTCGGAGGGTGTTCCGGCGCACGGGCTGCATCAACAGTCCGCCATCTCTGCGCCGCATGCTGGCAACTATGGGTGTGTGCGCCTTGGAACCACGCATGATGACCACCGCTGTTTCACCATTGGCAAGTTCCACAAACGTACCCGGTGGATAGAGTCCTACGACACGCAAAAGGGTTGCGCCTATGCTGTCAGGGTGTCCGCTGGCATCCAGGCAGGCGTCCCGTGCAGCTATCGCGGGTGTGACCGACTGCCGCGAACCGCGCCGGCTCAGTTTTGCGGAATAGATGTCCACCCGCCGCAACAATTCAGCAAGACGGTGGCCGGCGTCAGAATTCTGCACTGGGTCCACCGCTGCGACTGCATGGTGGTGTCGGACCACGTCCAGCCACTGTTGATCGGTGACACCCGCCTTCACCAGCATGTCCGCACTGGTTGCTGCATGGGCAGCGACTCTTTCCCGCTGCACATCCGACAACGAAGCGCTTTGTTTGGCCAAGGAATCCTGCAAGACCGTAATGCTCAGATTCATGCTGAGAGCTGCCAACGCCAGCAGCCGCCTTTCCTCCTGCGGCCACTCCATCCATTCGGCGGCCAATTCCGCAATCACCAAGCAGGTCATGGCGTGCTGGGCGCTGTAGTGCTCCACGTTGCTGCCGTTGGCTTCTATCAGCACATACAGGGCCAGATCGGGGTCACTCGTCGTCAACTGGCGAATGGCCATGGCCAGTTCTGTCAATCGTGTGATCCAGGCCGCATCGATGGACTCCTCCCTCAAAAGGCGTCGGGTTCGGACAATCACCTGGTCCCAGGCGTCCAAAGCGAGGGGTACGGGTAATGGCTTGCTGCTGACTTCCCTCAGCGCTTCATCCATCTCGACTACCAGCTTCCCTTATGGGAGCGCCCTCTGACTGCCGCTGCGATCAACGCCACTGCATCCTCCTTCTGGACCCGCCAGGCAAAATCGATGGCGCTCAAACCCAGTGCGTTCTTCAATGTGGGATCCGCACCGGCCTCGAGCAACAATTTGACCGCGTCCGTGGTGCCGTACATGGCCGCCATCATCAATGGCGTACTGCCATTGGGAGATGCAGCGTCGATGTAGGCATGGTTATCCAGCAGCATGCGCATGACGTCCAGGTGCCCACTGGTAGCAGCGTAATGCAATGGTGTCCACCCGGGCTTATTCACATCCACATCGCGCGCAATCAGTTTCTGGCAGATGGCGGTGTAGCCCTTGAGCGCCGCCAGCATCAGGGGGCTTTCATCCTTGGGCGTGCGCACATCGACTTGGGTCGCCGGGCTGTCCAGCAACACATCTACAACCTTAAAGGACGCCTCCCGAACCGCGAGTATCAGGCCATAGTCACCGCCGGGACTGATGGTGTTGGGGTCAAAACCCCGTTTCAACAGAGAAAGGATGACATCCGGGTTGTCCTGCTTGATGGCCGCAAAAAAATCATCATAGGAGCCAGCATTGGATGCAGAAACCCCAATAAAAACAATAAGATAAATTAGAAACTTAATTCTTTTTATCATGATTGGACGCCACTGAAAAGACGGGAAAAATTGGCGCTGGTGGTCTCACCTATGGACTCCACGCTGCAAGAACGCAGTGTCGCCAGTTGCTGAGCTACAAACGGAACGTACGACGGATTGTTGGTCTTGCCGCGAAACGGAACAGGCGCCAGATAAGGGCTGTCAGTCTCAATCAACATGCGATCCAGCGGCACCCAGCTCGCCACATCGCGCAGGTCCTGGGCGGTCTTGAACGTCAGAATGCCGGAAAACGAGATGTAAAAACCCAGGTCCAGTGCCTGGCGGGCAACCTCATGGCTCTCGGTAAAACAATGGAAAACCCCGCCAGCCGACCCTGGCGAGCCGTCCTCCCCCTCCTCGCGCAGAATGGCCAGCGTATCGTCGGAAGCACTGCGGGTATGGATCACCAGTGGCTTGCGCAGCTGCCGCGCTGCACGGATATGGGTGCGAAAGCGTTCCCGCTGCCAATGCATGTCTGCCACCGTGCGGTCCCCAAGGCGGTAGTAGTCCAGCCCGGTTTCGCCGATTGCCACCACGCGGGGCAACTGGCCACGCTGAACCAGATCGTTCAGCGTCGGCTCGGTCACACCTTCGTTGTCCGGGTGCACGCCAACAGTCGCCCAGAAATTGTCGTATTGCAAGGCGAGCTGGTGAACATCCGCAAACTCCTCCAGGGTTGTGCAAATGCACAGCGCCCTGTCCACATGGGCATCCGCCATGGATTGGCGAATCTGAGGCAACGAAGCAACCAGCTCCGGGAAGGTCAAATGGCAGTGGGAATCAGTAAACATGGTTTGCGCCAGGGCGTGGGCGCAAAAACCGCGCAAAACGCCGGCTGTACTCAGATGGTTTGGGTCGGACGCTCGGATGCCATGTGGGCACCCAGGATTTCTTCAATCTTGAGCTTGAGCGCGCGCGATTTTTCGTCCTTGGGGAACACGATGCCAACACCCTGCGTGCGCCCTCCCGCCGCCTTGGCTGGTGTCACCCAGGCCACTTTCCCGGCCACTGGATAGCGCTGCATGTCTTCGGGCAGAGACAGCAATACATACACGTCATCACCCAAGGCATATTCCCGAGCGGTCGGAATGAACACCCCGCCTTCGGAAAAAATAGGGATGTACGCGGCATACAGCGCAGCTTTCTCCTTGATGGAGAGCTGAATGACACTGGGTCTGGGAGTGGATGCGGCAGGCGTTGTCATGGTGCGTACTCAATGGCCCGAGTTTAGAACCGATTTGGCTTGACCTACAAGTGCTTCCTGCATCAATCCGGCGTTAAAGGGGTGATCCATGGTTCGCATGGTATGGGCCAATGCCTTGCTCCAAGAAGTCAGAGCGTCTACGGAAGCCGCAGTTTGCAGGTCGTTGGGGGCAAGAAAACGGGGCGCCGCACCCGCTTTGTGCGCCAACAGATCGTGGCACAGCTTGTGTAACGCGTCGACCGTTTGAGGGATGCTCCAGTCTTTGAAAAAGCCCACTTCGCCCTTGGCCATGGCGCTGGGCAATACAGCCCAGGCCACCGGGTTCCGCCCCGATGCCAGAAACGCCAGTGCATCATCAGGCCGACCGCCCATGGCGCGGAGCAGCAATTGCGCCTGGGTGGAGTCACATCCATTGCATTGCAGCCAGTCCAGAGCAGCCTGGGTGTCGGGCCACTGCATGGCGTAGCCGAGGCAGCGGCTGCGTATGGTGGGCAACAACTGATGCGCCGATTCACTGGCCAACACAAATTTCACATCACCAGGCGGCTCTTCCAACGTCTTGAGCAGCGTATTGGCAGTGATGGTATTCATGTGTTCCGCCGGGAACACCAAAACGACCTTGCCCCGCCCACGGGCGCTCGTGCGTTGTGAAAACTCCACGGCCTCGCGCATCGCATCGACACGGATTTCCTTGCTGGCCTTGCGCTTCTTGTCATCAATTTCGGTCTGTGCCTTTTCACCCAGTGGCCAGCCGAGTTCCAGCAGCACTGTTTCTGGCATGAGCACGCACAAATCGGCATGCGTCCGCACATCCACGGCGTGGCAACTTCCGCACACACCGCATGCGCCCGCCTCGCCCGGTTGTTCACACAGCCAGGCCCGGGCCAACTCCAGCGCCAAGCCATACTGACCCAGACCGGACGGACCCTGCAGCAGCCACGCATGACCGCGCTGTGCCAGTAACTGCCGAATCTGGGTGGTAATCCAGGGAGGCGCCCCCTTGGGTGCGGCTTCGTTCAACATGACAGCAGCCCTTTGGCGCGAACGGCCAGGTCCACATCGCGCCACACCGCTTCCAGGGTCTGGTCCGCGTTGATGCGTGCAAAGCGGGCGGAATCCGCCGCCTGGCGCCTGGCATACCCGGCCGCCACCTGCTCAAAGAAGGACAAGGGCTGGGATTCAAACTTGTCCGGCACCCGGGCCCCAGCCAGCCGCTGGGCGGCAATGCTGGCGGGCAGGTCAAACCAGATGGTCAGGTCCGGCTGGACCAGGCCCGGCGTTGTGCCGGCCTCGCCCCCTGCCCTGGCCTGCACCCACGACTCCAGCTCCGACAAAATCTGCCAGTCAAACCCGCGCCCAGCGCCCTGGTAGGCAAAGGTGGCATCGGTAAAACGGTCACACAGCACCACATCGCCGCGCTTCAGTGCGGGCAGGATCACCTGCTGAAGATGGTCGCGCCGGGCAGCAAACACCAGCAGGGCCTCGGTCATCGCATCCATGGCGTCATTCAAAACCATTTGCCGCAAGCGTTCGGCCAACGGCGTCCCCCCCGGTTCGCGGGTCATAACTACCACCCGCCCCTGCGATCGAAACGCGCTGGCCAGACGTTCGACATGCGTGGATTTTCCCGCTCCGTCTATGCCTTCGAAACTGATGAAAATTCCGTTCATTGTTATGTTCACCGGCTTATTGCCCGCGTTGGTATTTGTTGACTGCCCTATTGTGCTCGTCCAGGGTGTTGCTGAACTGGCTGCTGCCGTCGCCGCGCGCGACAAAATACAAGGCCTTGGAGGGAGCCGGCTGCACCGCCGCCAGCAGGGATGCCTTGCCTGGCATGGCAATCGGCGTGGGGGGCAGCCCGGTCCGGGTGTAGGTGTTCCAGGGGGTATCGGTGAGCAGGTCCATCTTGCGCAGGTTGCCGTCAAACGCCGTGCCCATGCCGTAAATCACAGTCGGATCGGTCTGCAGGCGCATGCCGATCCGCAACCGGTTGCTGAAAACGGCGGCAATGCTGGGCCGGTCTTTGGGAGCGCCGGTTTCCTTTTCCACAATGCTTGCCAGTACCAGCGCCTCATCGGGCGTCTTGAGGGGCGACTGGGGCGCGCGCAACGCCCAGGCCGCTTCCAGGCGCTTGTCCATCGCCCGCAGGGCGCGTTTGAGCACGGCGATGTCGCTGGACCCCTTGCTGTAGGTGTACGTGTCGGGAAAGAACCGCCCTTCCGGGTGCACGCCGGGTTTGCCCAGCTGGGCCATGATGTCTTCCGGTGACAACGGCGCTGAATCGGGCCGGAGCTGTTCAGCCTTGGCCAGGTTTTCCCGCACCTGCCGGAAGGTCCACCCCTCCACCAGGGTGATGCTGCGCAAGGCCTCTTCCCCTCGCACCAGCTTCTGCAACAGGCTGCGCGGCGTGGTGTCGCGGTCCAGTTCATAGCTGCCGGCCCGGATCAGTCGGGATTGACCCGACAGCCTGAACCAGGCATGCAGCAACAGGGCATTCACCGGCACACCGGCCTCCACGACGGCGGTTGCAACCTCCCGACCACTGGTACCGGGCTCTATGGACAAGTCCACGGTGGGCGTGGGCAGGTCAAATGGCTGATTGACCCACAGGTAGGCGCCTCCCCCAACGCCCAGGGCCAAGGCTAATACGACAAGAAATAGAAAGCGCACAGCCCTACAAGCCTCGTGAAATGATGGGAGGAATGATAATTCAGACCATGAACACCACGACATTGACACAGTCCAACGACAAACCCGCCCCCGCGCAACTGGACGGCGTTGCTACGCTGACCCACCTCGGCGTCATCCGGGTGGAAGGCGAGGACGCGGCCAAATTCATCCACGGGCAACTGACGCAGGATTTTTCATTGCTGGGTCTCGACAGCGCCCGCCTGGCGGCGTTTTGCTCCGCTAAGGGGCGCATGCAGGCCAGCTTTATCGGCTTCAAGCGCCCGGCCGGCGAAATCCTGCTGGTCTGCAGCAAGGATCTCTTGCCCGCCACCTTGAAGCGCCTGTCCATGTTTGTGCTGCGCGCCAAGGCCCGCCTGAGCGATGCGTCGGACGCATACGCGCTCTATGGCCTGGCCGGGAGTGCTACAAAATCGATAGCTTCTGAGGCAGCATCAACGTGGGCCAAGGTCGATTTTGATGCCTGCTCTCTGGTCAATCTGTACCCTGCAGACGGCGTTGCACGCCAACTTTGGATTGCGCCGACGGGAGAGCCCCAACCGGCAGGCTCCGAGTTGCCGTTGGAGCGCTGGCTGTGGGGCGAAGTGCGCAGCGGCGTTGCAACCGTCAGCTCGCCAGTGGTAGAAGCGTTTGTCCCCCAAATGCTCAACTACGAGTCGGTGGGCGGGGTCAATTTCAAGAAGGGCTGCTACCCCGGCCAGGAAGTGGTTGCGCGCAGCCAGTTCCGGGGCACGCTCAAACGCCGCGCCTTTGTGGCGCACGCCGATGCAGTGATGACCGCCGGCCAGGAAATCTTTGCCGCCACGGACGCGGATCAGCCGGTTGCCACTGTGGTGCAGGCAGCGCCTGCCCCCGATGGTGGCTTTGACGCGATCATTTCGGCCCAGTTGTCAGCAGTCGATAGCGGTTCCCTGCATGTGGGCGCCAGCAATGGCCCTGTCCTGCAGTTGCTGGCGCTGCCCTACACGCTGCTGGAAGACATCTGACCATGAGTAGATACATCTAGAAACATTTTTGCGCAAGGTGCATTGCCGCACCGGCTGCCGTTCATAATTGTGCACAATGTGAGCGAAAAAATATGTCCAGAAGGGATTGGTTCTTAAGATGTCTAAGCCGATAAGCAAAGAAGAAGCTTTTGCGCGCCTGGGCGCCATTACGCGGGAAATGCACGAGGCGTTCGCCGTTCTGGGTGGCGGCACCGAGCTGCACGACGT
>JBAQDE010000015.1:0-100464 GCA_049294595.1 Rhodoferax sp.
CCGAGTTCGACTTCTTTCAAGATGCCGACGATTTGGCTTTCACTGAATTTTGATTTCTTCATGTAGAGACTCCGTTTGGGGGATTTTCTCTACTTCCAATTGGCTCAAGATTTCAAGGAGGCTTCAGTATCTATGCGACTGCCCATGGACCAACCAATGACCTGCCTGGAGAACAGATCGAGCACCACAGCCAGGTACAGCCAGCCCTCATGGGTTCGGATGTAGGTGATGTCGGTCACCCATGACTTATTTGGCTGCTCTGGCGTGAACTGCCGATTCAGATGATTGGGCGCAACCATGGCAGGTTTGCCGCCGCGTCCACCTGAGCGGCGTCGGTACCCAGTTTGTGACCGGATACCTTCTGAGCGTAACAACCGGGCAACGCGATGTTTGCCGCAGCGCTCGCCCAGGTCGCGCATATCCAGCGTGAGCTTGCGGTAACCGTAGACGCAACCGCTCTCCAACCATGCCTGTTTGAGCAGGCCTAGTAGGCGCTGGTCATCCTTGGCCTTGGCACTGCTAGGTTGCCGCCTCCACGCGTAGTAGCCGCTGGGGTGCACATCCAACACGGAACACATCCTTCGCACACTGTGCGAGCGCTCGTGCCGTTGGATAAACGCGTACCTCACCCGGATTGCTTGGCAAAGTACGCGGCGGCTTTTTTTAGGATATCGCGCTCCTCGGTTACCCGTTTGAGCTCGGCCTTCAGTCGGCGCAGTTCCTCGGTCTGGGACACCAGCTCCTTGTGCTGACCAGGAGGCATTTGCTGCTCCTTGATCCACTTGTAGAGGCTGTGTTGACTGACACCAAGTCGGGCTGACACTTCGGCCACCGGATGGCCACGCTGTGCGATCTGTCTGACCGCTTCGATCTTGAATTCTTCCGGATATCTCTTCTGACTCATATCACCTCCTATTAGGCCTCAGGTTTGAGGCTCAGAGGTGTCTACATATCCCGGGTCGATTCAATTTGGCATTCGAGCCTCACAAGAAAACGCGCTTGTGAGAGTCGATGCTATTGGTCGCGGCGCATCAAGGGGCCCCCTTGATGGGTGGTTGCCGCACCTCACGGTGCTGGTTCACTTTGGCTTGATAGCTGGTGTCGGTCGCGCTTGCTCACCAGCCATCTACACCCCGGGGTCTTTTCGCCGAGCGTTGACTGCTCTTATTGATCAGGTTATATATATCTTTTGACTTGATCTCACCGCCCCTCGCGCCTTGGGCAACACAGCGTTTTGTACGGCGCTAGGCGGGTCCGCTGTTGCGTTCACCCATGCACGTCAGCATCGATAAACGCACAGGACCTGTCAAGTCGTAGTCAGCACCCGCGAGTCATAACGACATCGGGTGACTGGGACAACCTTGGGACAACGACCGAGAGAATTTACCTTGAATCGGCATGAATTGCGATTCAAATTAAAAGAACCTAAGCCATTGATTTACCTAGGATTTTTCGCTACTTTTCTGGTCGGGGTGAGAGGATTCGAACCTCCGGCCTCTACGTCCCGAACGTAGCGCTCTACCAGGCTAAGCTACACCCCGATTGACAACACCGATTTGTGTCGGTGGTCAGTGATTTCTGTCTAACAACTGAGACGCCAATTGTATCAAACAGTCGGTGTATGGCCCGGCGGGTAGGCGCTGCGCGGCAGCAATGGCACGCTTGGCTTCTTGTTGTGCGGCGGCACGTGCCACGTCGAGTGAACCGGTTTTCTTGACGATGGCGATGACCGCGTCCAGCATGTCCACGTTGCCTGTTTCAATGGCGTTCTGGATGGTTTCGCGCTCGGCCTGCGTGCCGCGTTGCATGGCAGCAATCAGGGGTAGTGTGGCCTTGCCTTCGCGCAGGTCGTCGCCCAGGTTCTTGCCCATGACCACAGAGTCTCCGGTGTAGTCGAGTACATCGTCAATCACTTGAAAGGCGGTGCCCAAGGCCTGACCATATTCAGCACAGGACTCTTCCAGAGCCGCCGTGGCATTGGACAGGATGGCGCCCACGCGGGCACTGGCCTCAAACAGTTTGGCGGTCTTCGAACGGATAACCTGCAGGTAACCGGCTTCATCAAGACCGGCGTTGTGCATGTTCATCAACTGCATCACTTCGCCTTCGGCGATGATGTTGGTGGCATTGGCCAGCACTTCCATGATGCGCATGCTTTGCGAGTCCACCATCATCTGGAAGGCGCGGGAATACAGGAAGTCGCCCACCAGTACGCTGGCAGGATTGCCAAACTTGGCGTTGGCGGTGGCACTGCCGCGACGCAGGGCCGAGTCATCCACAACGTCATCGTGCAGCAGCGTTGCGGTGTGTATGAATTCCACCACAGCAGCCATATTGAAACGCTGGTCGCCCTTGAATCCCAAAGCACCGCAACACAGCAAAAGCAGCGCCGGACGCAGGCGCTTGCCCCCGGCCGAGATGATGTAGTGGGATACGCTGCCAACCAAAGGCACGCCAGAGTCCAGTCTGCGCGCGATGACGTGATCGACTTGGAGCATGTCCTGCTCGACGATGGAGAGCCCGGTTGGGGAGCCGGTTGTTATGGCTTGCAAGGCAGTACGGCGGTTGGTTAGTTGCCGAATTGTATAGAAAGCCCACCCCCGTCAATTTGGGCAAGAAGGGCAATTTGCTTCAATCTGTTGACGGTGCTATAATTTTGGGCTCTGCGGAAATTCGTCTGTGGAGTCAGATTAAAGAGGTCAACATGTACGCGGTCATAAAAACCGGTGGCAAGCAATATCGGGTTGCTGCTGGCGAAAAAATTAAAGTAGAACAGATTGCTGCGGACGTAGGCCAAGAGATCGTGATCGACCAAGTTCTGGCTGTCGGAAACGGCGCTGAACTGAAGGTCGGCACACCCTTGGTGTCCGGCGCGACCGTTACGGTCACAGTAATTTCTCATGGCAAGCACGACAAGGTGCGCATTTTCAAGATGCGTCGTCGTAAGCACTACCAGAAACGTCAAGGGCACCGCCAGCAGTTCACCGAACTGCAAATCGGCGCTATTGCTGCATAAGGACACAAGGTCATGGCACAGAAAAAAGGCGGCGGCTCAACGCGAAACGGGCGCGATTCCAAGCCCAAAATGCTCGGCGTGAAAAAATTCGGTGGCGAATTGGTCAGCGGTGGCGCGATCATCGTTCGTCAACGTGGCACCAAGTTCCACCCCGGTGAAAATGTCGGCATTGGCAAGGATCACACCTTGTTTGCGCTGACTGAAGGTCATGTTTCGTTCAGCACCAAGGGTGCTCTGAACAAGCACACGGTGAGCGTGACTGCAGCCTGATCTGCGGTTACCCTCCCAATGAAACCCTGCGCCTAAAGCGCGGGGTTTTTCGTTTATAAACACGCAATAAATCATGAAGTTCGTTGACGAAGCCTATATTGACATCTCTGCTGGAGACGGTGGGGCGGGCTGCGTCTCGTTTCGGCATGAAAAATACAAGGAATTTGGTGGTCCTAACGGAGGTGACGGTGGCCGTGGTGGCCACGTGTTTGCCGTGGCGGACCCCAACCTGAATACCCTGGTGGACTACCGTTTTTCGCGCCGGCACGATGCCAAGCGCGGTGAACACGGCATGGGTTCCGATATGTTCGGCGCTGCGGGTGATGACATCACCCTGAAAATGCCGGTAGGCACCATCATCACCGACGCCGAAACTGGCGAGGTGCTGTACGAGTTGCTCAAGCCTGGTGAGGTCATCACCATTGCCAAGGGCGGAGATGGCGGTTTCGGCAATCTGCGTTTCAAGAGTGCCATCAACCGCGCTCCGCGCCAGAAGACGCCTGGCTGGCCCGGAGAGAAGAAAAGCCTCAAGCTGGAGCTGAAGGTGCTGGCCGATGTGGGCCTGCTGGGCATGCCCAATGCCGGCAAATCCACCTTCATCACGGCGGTTTCCAATGCGCGCCCGCGCATCGCGGATTACCCGTTCACAACGCTGCATCCCAACCTGGGCGTGGTGCGCGTCGGCCCTGAGCAGAGCTTCGTGGTGGCGGATTTGCCAGGCCTGATTGAGGGCGCGTCGGAAGGAGCTGGCCTTGGCCACCTGTTTCTGCGCCACCTGCAGCGCACCCGGTTGTTGCTGCACGTGGTGGATGTGGCCCCATTTGACGAGAACATCGACACTGTGGCTCAGGCCAAGGCCATCGTCAACGAACTCAAGAAATACGACCAGGCTCTGTACAAGAAGCCCCGCTGGCTGGTACTCAACAAGCTGGATATGGTGGCAACGGACGCGCGCGATGCCCTGGTCAAGGACTTTGTGAAGCGTTTGAAGTTCAAGGGCCCGGTGTTTGCCATCTCTGCCCTCACACGCGAAGGGTGCGAGCCCCTGATCAAGGAAATCTACAAGCACGTCAAGGCGCAGCAGGTTGCTGAGCAAACGCCGGAAGTGATTGATCCAAGATTCGTCAACACGCCGGACGAATCTGTTTAGCTATAAATAAAGTAGCAATCTACTCCAAGTAGACGAAGGCTACACACGCATATGGTAAATATTGCTAGTTCCCCGGTGCTGCGCGATGCCCGCCGGGTTGTGGTCAAGGTCGGCTCCAGTCTGGTTACCAACGATGGCCGCGGCCTGGATGATGTGGCCATTGGCGAATGGTGCCGCCAACTTGCGCATCTGATCCAGGATGGGCGTGAAGTCATCATGGTCTCCAGCGGCGCCATTGCCGAAGGCATGAAGCGCCTGGGCTGGACAACGCGTCCCAAGGCCGTGCAGGAATTGCAGGCGGCTGCTGCGGTGGGGCAGATGGGCTTGGCCCAGATGTATGAGACCAAGCTCAAGCTCAATGGACTGGGCAGTGCCCAGGTGCTGCTGACCCACGCCGATCTGGCCGATCGGGAGCGGTACCTCAACGCCCGCTCCACACTACTGACATTGCTCAAGCTCGGTGTAGTGCCGGTCATCAATGAAAACGACACGGTGGTCAACGACGAAATCAAGTTCGGCGACAACGATACCTTGGGTGCCTTGGTGGCCAACCTCGTGGAGGCCGATGCGCTGGTCATTTTGACCGACCAGAAGGGCCTGTTCACTGCCGATCCCCGCAAGGACCCGGCCGCCGAGTTTGTCCACGAGGCCCGTGCCGGCGATCCTGCACTGGAAGCCATGGCCGGTGGCGCCGGCTCCAGCATCGGACGCGGCGGCATGATCACCAAGATTCTGGCCGCCAAACGCGCTGCGGGATCGGGCGCCTCCACCGTCATAGCCTGGGGGCGCGAGCCAGACGCCCTGATTCGCCTGACCCAGGGCGAGGCCATTGGGACCCTGCTCGTGGCACCCACTCAGAAGAACCAGGCGCGCAAGCAATGGATGGCCGATCATCTGCAGTTGCGCGGTTCGGTCGTGGTGGATGATGGTGCGGTTGCCAAATTGCGCGATGAAGGCAAGAGCCTGTTGCCCATCGGCATGGTGGCAGTGGAAGGCGATTTTTCGCGTGGCGACGTGATTGCCGTGCGCGATGGTGCTGGGCTGGAAATTGCCCGCGGTCTTGCCAACTACGCCAGTGCAGAGGCACGGCTGCTGTGCCGAAAGCCCTCGGGCGAGTTCGAAAAACTACTGGGTTACGCGGCAGAGCCCGAGATGCTGCATCGGGACAATCTGGTACTCACCCGCTGAGTGAACCGGGTGCTGCTGCGCCGCGGTCAGTCGTAGCTCTTGGGGCCTTGTTTCAGCGCCCTTACGATGTCAGCCGCCTTGGCCGCGGATCGACCGTCACAGCCGCCTTGCTTGGAGATGGCGAAAGCATGGCGTGAGGGCAGGTTGTCTGTCATGGAGCGCCACTGCGGTTCCTGCACCACTGTCCAGGTTCCCGCAGAGCCCATGCGCGCATAGGTCTTGACATCTCCGGCGGAGCACAAGATCCCTTCAAAGGCGGCATTCACGGAGCCGGACGTGTTGCGCATGACGACCACGTAGCGGACCACGCCATCGGTGCCAACGGTCACCGTCTCCGGATCAATGCCGACCTTGAGAGTCACGTAGGGCGGCATCTCGATAGGGATCAGTCTGTCCCTGGAAAACGCCGGGGGCGGTGGTGCTGCCTCTTCTGTCCATTCCGGCGTATCAACCGGTGTCTGTGAGAAAGCGGCGGTCGCAGCCAGAGCCATGGACAGCGCCAAAAGCGGTTTAATGGCCATGGTTGCGTCCGTGGTGGGGTGCGTTGCTGGCTGCGGGATCGGGTTCAAAGGTTGCCCCGGGTGGCAGTTCCATGCCGCCCTGTGCATGGCCAGGCGACTCGTTGCCTGGCTCGTGCGGCCTGTGGGCATGGCGCAGGAAGCGGTTACGCGGTTCATGGCGCGGCAGGTAGCGCGCCAGTTCGGTCAACGCGGTCTCGTAGACACCCCGTTTGAACTCGACAACCGCGTCCAGTGGAACCCAATAGTCGTTCCAGCGCCAAGCATCGAATTCGGGATGGTCGGTGGCACGCAGGTTCAAGTCCCAGTCATGCCCCAGCAGTTTGAGCAGGAACCAGATCTGCTTCTGGCCCTTGTAGTGGCCGCGCGCGTCGCGGCGAATGTAACGATCCGGCACCTCATAGCGCAACCAGTCGCGGGTACGGGCAACAATGCTGACATGCTCCGGATGGAGCCCCACTTCCTCGTGCAATTCACGGATCATGGCCTGCTCGGGGGTTTCTCCCCGGTCAATGCCACCCTGCGGAAACTGCCAGGAATGGGTGCGTATGCGTTTGCCCCAAAATACCTGATTTTTCTGGTTGAGCAGGATGATGCCGACATTGGGCCGAAAGCCGTCCCGGTCAAGCATAATCAAACCCCAATTTTTAAACTTCGTTCATTATGCACAGCAACTGCCGTGTATCAAGTAGCGAAGTCCCCAGAAGTTCTGCGAGTCACCCCATGAAAGCATCCCAATTTCTCATTTCCACCCTGAAAGAGGCGCCCGCCGATGCCGAAGTGGCCAGCCACAAGCTGATGACACGCGCCGGCATGATCAAGAAACTGGGCGCCGGTATCTACACCTACATGCCCATGGGGCTGCGGGTGATCCGCAAGGTAGAAGCCATTGTGCGTGAGGAAATGAACCGCGCCGGCTCCGTCGAGCTGACCATGCCGGTGATCCAGCCGGCCGAGCTGTGGCAGGAGACGGGCCGTTTCACCACCAATGGCCCCGAGCTGCTGCGCATCAAGGACCGCCATGACCGTGACTACGTGGTGCAGCCGACCAGTGAGGAAGTGATCACTGACATTGCACGTCAGGAAATCAAGAGCTACAAGCAGTTGCCCAAGAACCTGTACCAGATCCAGACCAAGTTCCGCGACGAGCGCCGCCCCCGCTTTGGCCTGATGCGCGGCCGCGAGTTCATCATGAAGGACGCCTACAGCTTCGACCGTGACCAGGACAGCGCCAAGGCCAGCTACCAGGTCATGGCCGGCGCCTACCGCAAGATTTTTGACCGCTTTGGTCTGCGCTATCGCGCCGTGGCGGCCGACAGCGGCGCCATTGGCGGCGATTTGAGCGAAGAATTCCAGGTGATCGCCGCCACCGGCGAAGATGCCATCATCTACTGCCCGACCAGTGACTACGCCGCCAACATCGAAAAGGCCGAGGCACTGGCGCCCACGACTCCACGCGGAGCTGCTACCCAGGCTTTGACCAAGACCCCCACGCCGGGCAAGAGCACCTGCGAGGATGTGGCGGCCCTGCTGAACGTGCCGCTGGCGACCACCGTTAAGTCCCTGGTGCTGGCCACCGACACGCTGGACGACAAGGGCGTGGTCACCAAGACCCAGGTCTGGCTGCTGCTGGTGCGCGGCGACCACGACATGAACGAAGTCAAGGTAGGCAAGCTGCCGGGTCTGGCCAACTTCCGCTTTGCCACTCTGGGCGAGATCGAAGATCACTTTGGATGCAAACCCGGCTACCTCGGTCCCATCGGTCTGAAGCAGCCGCTGAAGATCGTCGCCGACCGCGACGTGGCGGTGATGGCGGACTGGATTTGCGGCGCCAATGCAGAAGACTTTCACATGACCGGTGCCAATTGGGGTCGCGACCTGCCCGAGCCCGATCTGGTAGCGGACATCCGCAACGTAGTCGTCGGTGACCTGTCGCCAGACGGCAAGGGCGTGCTCGCCATCGAGCGCGGCATCGAGGTCGGCCACGTGTTCTACCTGGGCACCAAGTACAGCAAGGCCATGAACGCCACCTTCCTGGATGTGAACGGCAAGCCGCAACTGATGGAAATGGGCTGCTACGGCATCGGCATCACCCGCCTGCCGGCCGCCGCCATCGAGCAGAACCATGACGACAAGGGCATCATCTGGCCCGATGCGCTGGCGCCCTTCACCGTGGTGCTGTGCCCCATCAGCCCGGACCGCTTCCCCGAGGTCAAGGCGGCCGCCGACACGCTGTATGGCGAACTGCTGGCCGCAGGTGTAGACGTGATACTGGATGACCGCTGCGAGCGCCCCGGTGCCATGTTTGCCGACTGGGAGCTGATCGGTGTGCCGCACCGCGTCACCATCGGCGACCGTGCCCTCAAGGAAGGCGTGGTGGAGTACCAGCACCGCCGTGATAGCGCCGCCACCAAGGTGGCCGTGGGCGAGATAGCCGCGCTGGTGCGATCCAAACTGGCGGCATGACCCCTGGGACGCCAGCCGGCATTACCCGCCGAAAGTGCCTTCTGCCCTCGTTGTTGGGGTTTGGGCTGCTATCGATTCAGGAGCATTCCTGGGCTGGCAGGCAAATTGAGGAGCCCCTCATTGACTCCGTACGCACGGCGCTGAGCAGTGCCGTGCGCAACGCAGCCCCGCCCATTCCGGAGTTCACCAATACCGAGTCACGTCTGCAGTATCTGCGTTGGCTGGGCGCCATGAGTGAGCGTCTGAAAAAGAAGAAGACGGCGCTCGAAACCCGCAAGGAGTTCCTGCAAACCGTCTGGTATGAAAGCAAGCGGGCCGGGCTGGACGTTGCACTGGTGTTGGGCCTGATCCAGGTGGAAAGCAATTTCCGCAAGTACGCGGTGTCGGTGGTGGGTGCCAGGGGCTACATGCAGGTCATGCCGTTCTGGACCCGCACGCTGGGCAACGGTGATGCCGGGACGCTGTTTCACATGCAAACCAACCTGCGGTTTGGTTGCGTGATCCTGCGCCACTATCTTGACCGTGAGAATGGCAACCTGTTCATGGCCCTAGGCCGCTACAACGGCTCGCGTGGCAAGCCGCAATACCCCGATGCGGTGTTTGCGGCCCAGCGCCTGTGGGAATACAAACCCGCCTGATCAGGCCGCGGGTGTGCCCAGCGCCTGCTGCAGTTCACCGTTTTCGTACATCTCCATCATGATGTCGGAGCCACCGATGAATTCACCCTTGACGTAGAGCTGGGGAATGGTGGGCCAGTTGCTGTATTCCTTGATGCCGGCGCGGATGGCATCGTCTTCCAGCACATTGACGGTCTTGATGGCCTTGGGGTCTACGCCGCAGGCCTTGAGGATCTGGATGGCACGCCCGGAAAAGCCGCACTGCGGAAAGCTGGCGTTGCCCTTCATGAACAGCAGAACCTCGTTGTTCTTGACCAGCTCATCGATCCGTTGTTGTGTGTCGCTCATCGCAAAAAACTCCATTGATTGAGGCCCGATCGGCCCAGTACTTACCCTAGTCCGGCATTATCCCAGACCCTTCTGGCAGTGCGGCCTTGTGCAGTCCACAGGTCAAAACCTGACCCACATCAAGTGAGACTGGTATCTTCGGTGAGAGCATGCGAATATTGGCCCTTTCTGCACCCGTACCATGACCGAACCCGATATTGAGTTGCCCCACGACGTCTTGCTCAGCGACGACTTCGCGCACCATGCCCGGACGCCTGGAGAATGGCCAGCCCACGACACTGCACCGGTGCCGCTGGATGGCGGGCAGTCGGTGATCACGCCCATGCGCATGGGCGTGGTGCGCAGCATGGATGAACTCCATGCGCTGCTGGAACAAGGCAAGTTTCGGGTCCTCCCGCTGGAAAGCACCGGCCCCCTGGAACGCGGCGCGGGTCATGCCTGTCTGCTGGAGGCTTTTCGCATCCGCACCCAGCACCCCATCGATGATGCGGCCGAACTGGTTGCGCGATTGGTGGCCCAACTGGCGCTGAACGGGCACAACCAGAACGAGGTGAACCATGCCATGCGGGTGGCCGAGGTGCTCAGCCATGTTCCCGTTGCCCTCCTGGGTGATTTCGAACCGGACACAACGGCCCTGGAATGTCTGCCGCTGGATATGGCTGCCCGACTCAACATCCTGCCCCTGCTGCGCCACGGTGATGTGCTGATGGTGGCGCTGGCCGAGGCCCCGGACGCCGAGCAGCAGCATCTGCTGCGATTCGTCACCGAGTGCCGTCTGGTGGCCGTGCTGGCCAGCGCGGAAGATATCCATGTCGCGATCAGCCGCTGCTATGCGATGCACAGCGATGTCGATGATCTCGAAACCCTGGCCATCAGCGAGATGCAAACCGGCAGCGAGGAAGAGGAGCAGCGGGTCTGGAGCGAAGCCGAGCTGCTGGCGCGCCAGGCGCCGATCGTGCGGCTGGTCAGCAACATCCTCGCCGATGCGGTGAGCCGGCGCGCTTCGGACATCCACATCCGCCCGGGTCAGAAGCACTTTGATGTACTGTTCCGTGTCAATGGCACGCTGATTCCGGTGCGCCGCCTGCGCCGTGCACTGCTGCCTCCCGTCGTGGGGCGCATCAAGATTCTGGCCAGCATGAACAGCTCGGAGCACCGGCTTCCACAGGACGGACGCATCCGCATTACGGAAAACAGTTCCGGCATTGACCTGCGGATCTCCATCATTCCATCCCAGTTTGGTGAGAGCGTCGTCATCCGGGTGCTGGCGCGAACGGCCGACATGCGCAATCTGGATGCCATCGGCTTCGACCCGTCCGACCTGGCACGCCTGCGCGACCTGCTTCGGCGCAGCATGGGCATTGTGCTGGTGACCGGCCCCACCGGATCGGGCAAGACCACCACGCTGTACGCCGCGCTGCAGGAGGTGGTCCGTCAGAACGTCAACATCATCACGGTGGAAGATCCAATCGAGTACGAACTGGAAAACGTGATCCAGATCCAGGTCAACCCCATCATCGATTTCAGCTTTCCCAAGGCGTTGCGCCACATCCTGCGCCATGACCCGGACGTGATCCTGATCGGCGAGATGCGCGACTACGAGACCGCCAAGATTGCCGTGGAGAGTGCGCTCACCGGACACCTGGTGTTCAGCACGCTGCATACCAACGATGCGCCCAGTGCCCTGGTGCGTCTGATCGAAATGGGCGTGGAGCCTTACCTGATCCGCTCCGCCGTGATCGGTGTGCTGGCGCAGCGCCTGGTGCGCACCAACTGCCCGCATTGCCGGGAGGTGGAGCCTGTGGACACCCTGATGCGCACCAACCTGGACCTGGGGCCGGAAGAGGTGTTCTGGCGCGGCCGGGGCTGTGACCGCTGCCACGGAACCGGCTTTTCAGGGCGGCAGGCGATTTACGAGTTGCTGGTCATGGACAAGCAACTGGCCGAGCGCGTGGATGTGGGCGTGTCGGCCGACGTGTACCGCGCCAGTGCCCTGTCCAGCCGCATGTTCAGTCTGCCAGCCAATGGCATCAAGCTGGCACGCACCGGAGTGGTGTCGCTGGCCGAAATCTACCGGGCCTGCATGTAGCCGGGGTCATCAGTGGAGGAGCTACAGCAGCCCGACCAGCTGGGCCGCCGGCCGGACGACCTTGCCCTTGCCGAACATCAGGTGCTCCAGCACCACCAGCGCCACACAGGCCAGTACAAACACCGGCAGCTTGGCCGTGCTCCAGCGGTCCAGGCGCCACTGTTTTTCCAGCGTCAGCCACCAGTCGGCCGAGGTCCACAGGCGCAACGCCTCAATGAAGCCGTCCCAGTCCGTGAAGATGATGCGTCCCAGGCCCAGATAGACCGGGATGTTGACTAACACCAGCAGGAGCCACTGGGCGTTCTGTGGATTCACCGGTGATCAGGCCTTTTTCAGGAAACAGGCTTTCAGCATGAAGCTGCCGCCATCCATCTTGCAGTCCACCTCGTGGTCGCCACCGACCAGGCGGATGCTCTTGACCTTGGTGCCCATCTTCAGCACGGTGGAGGAGCCCTTGACCTTGAGGTCCTTGATCAGCACCACGGCATCGCCATCCTGCAGGACCTGCCCGTTGGAATCCTTGACGACCGCATCGTCTTCATCATCGGCAGCCGCCGTGGCGGCCATCGGCCACTCGTGGCCGCAGTCGGCGCAGACGAAGTTGGTGCCGTCGGGGTAGGTGTTTTCCAGGGTGCACTGGGGGCAGGCGGGGGAGTTTTGTGGCATGGGTGGTGTCGGAAAATGGCTACCAAAAGGCAGCTAAAGGAACAGCCAGGAAACCTTCCGCGACAAGGCCCTGTGGCGGAAGCTGTGAGATTCGAACTCACGGAGGACTCACATCCTCGCCGGTTTTCAAGACCGGTGCCTTAAACCGCTCGGCCAAGCTTCCAGAGGGCCGTATTCTAACTGGCTCGCAGCAGCCCTTTGGTCTCGATGAAGGAAATCACCTCTTTCAGGCCGTCCTGGGTCTTCAGGTTGGTCATGACGAAGGGCTTGAGGCCCTTTGGCGTAGTTCGCATGCGGATGGTGTCCGCCTCCATCACCGACAGGTCGGCGCCCACGTAGGGGGCCAGGTCGGTCTTGTTGATGACGAACAGGTCGCTCTTGGTGATGCCGGGGCCGCCCTTGCGCGGAATCTTCTCGCCGGCGGCCACATCGATGACATAGATCGTCAGGTCGCTCAGCTCGGGGCTGAAGGTGGCGGCCAGGTTGTCGCCCCCGCTTTCCACGAAGACGATGTCGGCGTTGGGGAAGTCCACTAGCATGCGGTCAATCGCCTCCAGATTGATCGACGCGTCCTCGCGGATGGCGGTGTGCGGGCAGCCGCCGGTTTCCACGCCCATGATGCGCTCGGCAGGCAGCGCACCACTGACCGTGAGCAGACGCTGGTCTTCCTTGGTGTAGATGTCGTTGGTGATGGCCACCAGGTCATATTGCTCGCGCATGGCCTTGCACAGCATTTCCAGCAGCGTGGTCTTGCCGGAGCCGACGGGTCCGCCGATGCCCACGCGCAAAGGGGGCAGGGTCTTGGAGCGGTTGGTGACGTGATGCAGAGTGGACATTTTTGCTATGAATAGTGAAGCGCTATCGCCATATTTGACGAGGGCTAGGACCGAAAAAGTCGTGAATACTGAATCTCATGCTGGGCACTCAGGATGGCCAGCATGGGGGAAAAGGCCTGGCGACTGTCAGCGTCCAGCGTCAGTGCGCGGTCCATGGCCGACGGGATCTGTGCGGTCAGCACGGACAGGATGCGCTGGCCCGCACTTTGGCCCAGCGGCACGGACTTGATCGCAGCCTGCACCATGTTCTCAGCCCAGCCAAAGGCGTAGGCCAGCAGGCACTCGCGCAGCGGCGCCTGGGTCGCACTGGCGGCCAGCGCGTAGGCAACCGGGTAGGTGGGGCTCTGTGCAGCCAGCACGGCGATCTGGGCCGGCGTGGCGGTGGTGTGGTTGCGCAGCCAGTCCAGCAGGCTCTTGCCCATCTGCTCGGTCTGCGCGCGCAGCTCGCTGCTCTCACGCGTCTGCAGCACCCAGGCGTTGATCGCGGCAATGCGTGCATCGTCATTGGCCCGCCAGGCAGGAATGGCTTGCGCCACGGCGGGCAGGTCGGAGCGGGCCAGGCTCAGGTGCAGGTGGTCAACGAGCCAGGCGGATGCGTCGCGTTCGGAAGCGGCGCGTGCGGTGTCCACAGCGGCTTCCAGGCATTCCGAATAGGAAAACCCGCCGATGGGCAAGGCCGGTGAGGCCAGCCACATCAACTGCATCAGGCTGGAGTCGAGCATGGACACGGCGCTCAGTGGTCGTGCTTGCAGCCGGGGCCGTGCACATGGGGCTTTGCAGCCGCCGCAATCGGGATGGACGCGAGCTTGGTGGCGCCGGAAGGCTTGGCTTCGGGGTGGGAATGAGTGTGTCCGTGATCGTGATGTTCGTGCCGATGGCTGTGCCCTGCATGCGCATGACCGCTGCTGGCATAGGCGCCGCTCTCCGGTTCAAAGGCTTCATCCACCGCGTTCACGATCAGGTGCATGGCACGCAGCATGTCGGCCAGCACATGGTCGGGTTCGATCTTCAGGTGGTCGGGTTTGAGTTCAATCGGCACATGCCGGTTGCCCAGGTGGTAGGCGGCGCGGATCAGGTCAAAAAGGGTTCCGTGGTCGCCGCAATGCGTGATCTTCAACACCGCTTGCGGCGCGGCAATCACCTTGATCAGCGAGCCATCTTCGGCCACCAGCACATCGCCGCCGCGCACCACGGTGCCACGCGGCAGAAACACGCCAAGGTGGCGACCGGTGGAGTCGGTGGCGTCAAAGCGGCTTTTCTGTCGCACGTCCCAGTCGAGTTCGATGTGACCTGCGCGCTTGAGCAGGGCAGGGGCGAGGCCCTGGCCTTGGGGGAGGAGTTTGGAGACTTGGATCATGGGTGTATTTTGCAGCGCTCGAACTTCCACAGCGTGTCGCCGACCTGGGGGGCCTGGCGCGTCTCGTAATAGTCTGCCGCGCCAAGTCCCGAAACAAAGACCCACGTGGCGGCGTTGGAGCGAGATTCACGCAAGTTGGCGTCAAAGAAGTAGGCGTAGTGTGGCTGGGGGTCGGCTCCGCCCGTGCGTTCCAGAAACACGGAACCGTATCCGTTGCTCTGGCCCACGTCAAACTTCAAGATGGTTCCGCGCCGCACATGCTTGAGTTGGGCCACGGCGATGACCATGGCCGAGTCTCCTGTGGCGGGCGAGAACTCCAGCGTGAATCCCCGGTTGGCGGAGTCACGGAATACCGAATGGTCCAGCGCGCAGGTCGCAAATGCGCATGTGCAGGACATGGCAACGGCCAGGGTCAATGCAATGCGCGTGAGCGAACGGATCAGCATGGTGCGGCAACGTGTGCGATGAGAGGGCCACCATCATCGCAGCTTGTGGATGCCATCAGAACAAGAAGTACCGCTGCGCCATCGGCAGAAACACTGCCGGCTCACAGGTCAGCAACTGGCCATCGGCGCGCACGCTGTAGGTCTGGGCGTCGATCTCCATGGTGGGCAGGTAGCTGTTGTGCAGCATGTGATGCTTGCGCACCCCGCGGATGGCCTTCACGGCGCTGAGCGTCTTGGCCAGGCCAAAGCGGTCCTGGATACCGGCGTTCAGTCCGGCCTGCGATACGAAGGTCAGCGAACCCTTGGCCAGCGCGCCACCAAACGCGCCAAACATGGGCCGGTAGTGCACCGGCTGTGGCGTGGGTATGCTGGCGTTGGGGTCACCCATGGCGGCCAGCGCTATGAAGCCGCCTTTCAAAATGAGTGCAGGCTTGACGCCAAAGAAGGCCGGCTTCCAGACCACCAGGTCGGCCCACTTGCCGACCTCAATGGAGCCCACCTCATGGCTGATGCCGTGGGCGATGGCCGGGTTGATGGTGTATTTGGCGATGTAGCGCTTGGCGCGGAAATTGTCGTTGCGCGCGTTGTCTTCGGGGAGCGGTCCACGCTGCTGCTTCATCTTGTGCGCCGTCTGCCAGGTGCGGATGATGACCTCGCCCACGCGACCCATGGCCTGGCTGTCGCTGCTCATCATGCTGATGGCGCCCAGGTCGTGCAGGATGTCTTCGGCCGCGATGGTCTCCTTGCGGATGCGGCTTTCGGCAAAGGCCAGGTCCTCGGCAATGCCAGCGTCCAGGTGGTGGCAGACCATCAGCATGTCCACATGCTCGTCCAGCGTGTTCTGCGTGTAGGGCATGGTGGGGTTGGTGGAGCTGGGAAGGAAGTTGGCTTGACCGACCACCTTCAGGATGTCGGGTGCATGGCCGCCGCCGGCGCCCTCGGTGTGGAAGGCGCACAGGCCCCGGCCCTTGGTCGCGGCAATGGTGTTCTCGACAAAGCCGGATTCGTTGAGCGTGTCGGAGTGGATGGCGACCTGCACGTCGGTCTCTTCGGCCACGTCCAGGCAATTGCTGATGGCGGCCGGCGTGGTGCCCCAGTCCTCGTGCAGTTTCAGGCCGATGACACCGGCGTTGACCTGCTCGTGCAGCGCGGCGGGTAGCGACGCATTGCCCTTGCCCAGAAAACCCAGGTTCATCGGGAAGGCGTCGGCGGCCTGCAGCATGCGTTCGATGTTCCAGGGGCCGGGCGTACAGGTCGTGGCAAAGGTGCCGGTGGCCGGGCCGGTGCCACCACCCAGCATGGTGGTCACGCCACTGGCCAGCGCTTCGTCAATCTGCTGCGGGCAGATGAAGTGGATGTGGCTGTCGATGCCGCCGGCGGTGACGATATTGCCCTCGCAGCTGATGACCTCGGTGCCCGGCCCGATGATGATGTCCACGCCCGGCTGCGTGTCGGGGTTGCCAGCCTTGCCGATGGCCACGATGCGCCCGCCCTTCAAACCAATGTCGGCCTTGACGATGCCCCAGTGGTCAAGGATCAGCGCGTTGGTCATCACGCAATCGACCGCACCGTCAGCCCGTGTTCTTTGCGATTGCGCCATGCCGTCGCGGATGGTCTTGCCGCCGCCAAACTTCACTTCTTCGCCGTAGCTGCCTGCCGCCAGGGTGTAGTCCTTTTCGACCTCAATCAGCAGACCGGTATCTGCCAGGCGCACCCGGTCGCCGACCGTGGGGCCAAAAATTTCCGCGTAGGCGCGGCGTCCGATGGTTGCCATATCAAAGCTTCCCTTGCGTTAAACCGCGGAACCCAAAAATGACGCGCTCGCCACCGAAGTCCACCAGTTCCACGGTGCGCTGCTGTCCCGGCTCAAAGCGCACGGCCGAGCCGGAAGCAATGTTCAGCCGCATGCCCTGCGCGGCCGCACGGTCAAAGCCCAGCGCGCCATTGGTTTCGGCAAAGTGGTAATGCGAACCGACCTGGATGGGCCGGTCGGCCGTGTTCTGCACAACCACGGTCAATGTGCGCCGACCGGTGTTAAGGGCGTGCTCCCCCTCATCGCAGATGATTTCGCCAGGAATCATGGTGCAGCCCTTCGCTCAGGTGAGTTGCAGCAGTAAGGCGCTGCCGAACACTGCCACCGCCGTGCCAACCACGCGTGGCAGCCACGCATTGGCCGACCGCAGTGCCCAGCCCAGACCCAGGCCCGTGGCATGGAGCAGGAAAGTGGCCGCCAACATGCCGGCCAGCGTTTGCCAGGCATTGCCGGCCTCGGCCAGTTCCGTGCTGTGGGCCACGCCGTGGAAGATCGCAAAGGCGCCGACCAGAGCCGCAGCGGTCACGCCCGGCATGCGACGGCGGGTGACCACCAGCAGGCCCAGCAACAGCAGGGATGCGGCAATCATGGGCTCCACGGCCGGCAGGGCCACACCTTGCAGGCCCATCACGGCGCCGACCAGCAACAGCGAGGCAAAGCCCATTGGCCCCCACAACAGTTCAGGCCCAGCGCGGCGCGCGGCCAGGGCGCTCCACAGTCCGACCGTCACCATGGCTGCCAGGTGGTCCAGCCCGGTCAGGGGGTGCACAAAGCCGGTCCAGAACCCGGTTTGGGCTATGTCATGCACGCCAATATGGGCGCTAGCCCTCGTGGATATTGCGTAGATAGCTAGCAAAAAAATAGCATTTAGAAAACGGCTTCGCATGGTGGCTCCTGGGAAGTGGGTGTTCAGACAATGGGCTGGTGCACGGTGACGAGCTTGGTGCCGTCCGGGAAGCTGGCTTCCACCTGGATGTCGGGCAGCATCTCGGCGATGCCGTCCATCACGTCGGCCCGTGTCAGCACGGCACGACCCTCGCTCATCAACTGGGCCACGGTTTTACCGTCGCGGGCGCCTTCCATCACCGCGGCACTGATCAGGGCCACGGCTTCCGGGTAGTTCAGTTTCAGGCCGCGGGCCTTGCGCCGCTCGGCCAGCAAGGCGGCCGTGAAGATCAGTAGCTTGTCCTTCTCTCGGGGTGTGAGTTCCATGGGTACGGCAGTGGTTGGCAGGGGGTTTGGGCATTATTCAGCAATAACCGTGCCCCGTGGCGCAACGCCGTACGCCAAATGCCGGATGGACGTGCGTTGGATGGCATGGAATCTGCACTCACCCTGGTGTGCCACTCGAACCACCCCTGTCACCCTCACCCGGCGCGCCTCCACAGCGTGTCGTAAAGATTCGCCGGGACTACAACACCTGGGTGGCCAGCGAGACCATGGAAGACTATGCCCTGCGCTTCACCCCGCAGCGTTTTCGCAAATGGTCTGAATGGCGGGTGGCGAACACCGCATTTGGCGCGGCCTCCTTCCTGGTGCTCGAAGCCGTGGGTGCCACGCTGCTGGTGCAATACGGGTTTGTGAACGCGTTCTGGGCCATTCTGGTGACCGGGTTGGTGATTTTTCTGGCCGGTCTGCCCATCAGCGTTTACGCCTCGCGCTACGGCGTGGACATGGACCTGCTGACCCGTGGCGCCGGCTTTGGCTACATCGGATCGACCATCACGTCGCTGATCTATGCCTCCTTCACGTTCATTTTCTTTGCGCTGGAGGCGGCCATCATGGCCTATGCGCTGGAGCTGGCGCTGGACATTCCACCGAGTTGGGGCTACCTGCTGTGCGCACTGGTGGTGATTCCACTGGTGACGCACGGTGTTTCCGTGATCAGCCGGCTGCAGGTCTGGACCCAGCCGCTGTGGCTGGTCATGCTGGTACTGCCGTTTGGCTTTGTATTGGTGCGCAATCCCACCGCGTTTTCGGGCATTACGCACTATGGCGGTGAATGGGGCGTTGGCGGGGTGTTTGATGTGCACTTGTTTGGTGCCGCACTCACGGTCGGCATTGCCTTGATCACCCAGATGGGCGAACAGGCTGACTACCTGCGCTTCATGCCGGCGCAAACCGCGCAGAACCGCCGGCGATGGTGGTTGTGCGTCATGCTGGGCGGGCCGGGCTGGGTGGTGCTGGGCGTGGCCAAGATGCTGGGGGGCGCGCTGCTGGCCTATCTGGCCATTACCCACAGTGTGCCCACCGACCGTGCGGTGGACCCGAACCAGATGTACCTGGCAGCCTACGAGTATGTGTTTCCGTCGCTGCAGTGGGCAGTGGCGGCCACGGCGGTGTTTGTCGTCGTGTCGCAGCTCAAGATCAACGTCACCAACGCCTATGCCGGTTCGCTGGCCTGGAGTAACTTTTTCTCGCGCCTGACGCACAGCCACCCGGGGCGCGTGGTGTGGGTGCTGTTCAACACGCTGATCGCCTTCATGCTGATGGAGATGAATGTGTTCCAGGCGCTGGGCGATGTGTTGGGCCTGTATTCCAACATTGCCATCGCCTGGATCATGACCGTGGTGGCGGACCTGGTCATCAACAAGCCGCTGGGCCTGTCGCCCAGGGGCATTGAGTTCAAGAGGGCCCACCTGTATGACATCAACCCGGTGGGGGTGGGCTCGATGGCGCTCGCATCGGCCCTGTCGGTGGCGGCGTATCTGGGCCTGTTTGGTGCCGATGCCAAGGCCTTTTCTGCGGTGGTTGCCCTGGTCACAGCATTCCTGGCGGCGCCGGCATTGGCCTGGGCCACCAAAGGACGCTACTACATAGCCAGAGAAGCTGGCCCCCTCGTTTCACTGATGGACGGGGCGCATGTCACGCAAAAGTGTGTGATCTGCGAACGCGAATACGAGGGCCCCGACATGGCCCATTGCCCCGCATACCGCGGTGCGATCTGCTCGCTGTGCTGCACGCTGGACGCGCGCTGTGGCGATCTGTGCAAACCCAAAGCCGCACTGTCGTCTCAGTGGTCGGCCGCATTGCGCTGGTTGTTGCCCCGGAGGGTGTGGCCGTATCTGGACACCGGGCTGGGGCATTTCATCCTGCTGATGCTGATCATCGTGCCCTTGCTGGCGACCGTGTTCGGCATGTTCTACCAGCAGCAACTCGCCGGCTTGGCCGAGGCCACCGGCGGGCAGCGGGCCTTGCAGGACGCGCTGCGCTCGGGCTTCTTCAAGGCCTATATGGCGCTGTTGTTGCTGGGTGGCATCGTTGCCTGGTGGCTGGTGCTGGCGCACAAGAGCCGGCAGGTGGCGCAGGAAGAGTCCAACCGCCAGACCCATTTGCTGATGCAGGAGATCGAGTCCCACCGCCAGACCGACGAGGCCCTGCAGGCCGCCACCGCCACCGCCGAGCGGGCCAAGCGCCAGGCCGAGCAGGCCAACCAAGCCAAGAGCCGCTACATCAGTGCCATCAGCCATGAGCTGCGCACGCCGCTCAACAGCATCCTCGGCTATGCGCAGTTGATGGGGGAGGATGCTTCCATTCCCGCACACCGCAAGCAGGCGGTCAGCGTCATCAAGCGCGGCGGCGAGCATCTGCTGTCGCTGATCGAAGGCACGCTGGACATGGCCCACATCGAGAGCGGCAAGCTCACGCTGAATATCAAACCCATGCAGTTTGCCAATGGCATGCACGAGATTGCCAGCCTGTTCGAGCTGCAGGCCGCGGCTAAGGGGCTGGCCTTTCGCTTCGAGGTGCAGGGTGCCTTGCCCGAATGGGTGCGGGCCGACGACAAGCGTGTGCGCCAGATCATCATCAACCTGCTGGGCAATGCCATCAAGTTCACGCAGCAGGGCGGCGTGACGTTTCGCCTGCGCTATGCGCGCGAGATGGCGCAGGTGGAGGTGCAGGACACCGGACCCGGTATGCAGCCCGATGAGCTGGCGCAGATATTCGACCCTTTCACGCGCGCCGCCAGTGTGGCCGTGGGTGCCACCGGCTCCGGCCTGGGGCTGACCATCGCCAAGATGCTGACCGATTTGATGGGTGGCGAGCTGACGGCTACCAGCCAGCCGGGGCTAGGCTCAACCTTCCAGGTGCGCCTGTTTCTGCCAGAGCTGCCGGTGCAGTCCGGCCACGCGCTGGAGCGCGTGGCGCAGGCGGCGCGCAAGCCACGCACCGGCTACGTGGGCACCCGCCGCCAGATTCTGGTGGTGGACAATGAAGAGGCCGACCGTGAGCTATTGGTCAGCCTGCTGGAGCCACTGGGCTTTGTCCTGCGTACGGCCGCCAGTGGACACGATTGCCTGGACCTGCTGGCTGCAGGCTATGCACCCGATGTGGTGCTGCTGGACCTGGCCATGCCCGGTATCGATGGCTGGGAGACGCTGCGCCGCATCCGCGCCCAGGAAGGGCCTCAGCCACAGGTGGCTATTGTCTCGGCCAACGCGTTTGACCGTGGTGTCAACAACCTGTTGGGCATTGAGCCGGAAGACTTCATCGTCAAGCCGGTGCGCCACTCGGAGCTGCTCGACTGGCTGGAACGCAAGTTGGCGCTGACCTGGCTGGACGTTCCGCCGGCCGCGCTACCCAGGAGTCTGCCGGCGCCCGATGCGCCAGCGTCAGCGGGTCTGGCGCAAATACCGCCACGAGCCGATTTACTGGCACTGCTGGAGTTGGTGCGTCTGGGCTACTACCGCGGCATCAGCAACCAGCTGGAGGCCATGGCTGCTGCGCATCCTGCTTGCGCCGACTACGTTCGCACCATGGGCGCGCTGGCACGGCAGTTCCAGTTTGAAGCCATGCTGGTGCAACTGCAACGAGAACTGGATGAAGACCATGCCTGCTGAAGCCCACCCCGTTTCTCCACCGGCGCACCATGCTTGGCACGGTACGCTGGACCGCGCCAACAGCGATGTGGTGCTGATCGTGGACGATGTGCCCGACAACTTGGCCGTTCTGCACGACGCGCTGGATGAGTCTGGCTATACCGTATTGGTTGCCACCTCTGGCGAGGCGGCGTTGCAGCGCGCCGCACAAGCCGTTCCCGACATCGTCTTGTTGGACGCGATGATGCCCGGCATGGATGGCTTCGAGGTGGCGCGTCGCCTGAAGGCGCTGGCCGCCACGGCACACATACCCATCGTCTTCATGACCGGACTCACGGAGACCGAATACCTGGTGGCGGCACTCGAATCCGGTGGTGTGGACTACGTGACCAAGCCGATCAAGCCCAAGGAGGTTCTGGCCCGCATGCAGGTGCACCTGCGCGGCGCACGCGAGCGGCGCCAGACCCGCAATGCACTGGACGCCTTTGGCTATGCCACCATCACCGTGCGTGCCAGTGATGGTGCGCTGATGTGGCAGACGCCGCTGGCCCGCGAACTGCTGGAGCGCTATTGCGGCACGCAGGCGCCCGTCACACCCGAGCCGGTGCTCGCCTGGCTGCGCCGCGGTCTGCAGCAACTCGCCCAGGGAGAACCGCCCAAGCTGTCCATTGAGCGCGGGGCCACCCGCTTGACCTTTCGGCTGCACCAGCAGACTGGCGACAGTGACGCGAACGCGGAAGACGGTGATTGGCTCATCGTGATGCGGGAGGTATCCGATACCGCCGTGATTGAGGCCATGAGCCTGAGCCTCAAGCTCACCGCCAAGGAAGCCGAGGTGCTGTACTGGGTGGTCAAGGGCAAGACCAACAAGGACATTGGCGACATCCTGGGTTCCAGTCCGATGACGGTCAAGAAGCACCTGGAGCGGATTTTCGTCAAGCTGGGTGTGGAGACCCGCACCGCGGCGGCGGGCATGGCGATGACGCGGATCCGGCAATTGCATCCGCAGTTTGAGGGGTAGGTTTTTGGTCGAATCGGCCTGCAGCCCTCGCAGAATTTGCGTAGGCTGCTATTAATTCAGGAGTTGCGGTTTGGCGAAAAAAAACGCCTGGCGACGTTTTTTTGTTAGGCAACGAACCACCTATTTTGGCTGGGTGGCGAGCGTGAAGTCGTTGTCGCCAAAAAGCTTACCCAGCAGTTTCTTGTAGAGGCTTGTGTATTGGTTAATCGCCGTGGGAATGGCGTCTGCTCCTATGAACGCTGAGGGCCACTCCGCCTTTTCTTCTAGTTCCTTGCTGTAGACGCGATTGCCGTCACGGGTTACCGTGAAGCTCGCGGCGAGTGCGGCCTTTCCCGTGCCAACGGGTGCTTCCAGTTCGCTCTTGGTCAGCAAGCCGCTAACCACGATGCTTGAGTTGGGGTCGAATTTTCCGACGGCGCGCAACTCTTGCGTCAGTGCGTCTTTCAAGAACAAGGCAAATGAACTGTTGTTTGGAGACGTGACCGTGGTCGCCCTTGCAGTGACAGACTGGTCCATGGTAGCGGCCTTGCCAGGGGCGAGGGCAAATTGACCAACGTTCATTGGTGCGTTCTTGGCCGCCTTGAGTGTTTCAAGATTAGCCATCGTGGGCTGGTAGCTCAAAGGCACTTGCCCACAAGCAGTGAGTCCCAAACAGGTGACTGTGGCGATCAGCAAAAGAACAGTACGAAACATGTTTTTCCTTTATTGGTTAAAAGCGGGATCAGATGCCACAGTGTTCAGACCGTTGATTACGATTTGTCGAACCATCGTTTCCACGGCTTCCAAGACGGATGCCGACTTCACCGCGCCAGCTGGTGCCCCCCCTGTGCCCAAGGTCGTGTGAATGGCGTGGCGCACGGTGGCGGTAATCTTTGGAGCCGAGCCACCTGGCAAGTAGTCGAGCGTGCAGATATAGCCATCGGTAACCGTGCTGCCGGCCAAGCCGAAAGTCAGGCCGGTAACAAAGCCCTTGGATGCAGCGTCGTCTGTCAAGGGCACGTTGTTGATCACAAGGCTGAGGACTGCATTGCCAGACACGGGGGTACTGCTTACTTGCGAAAACAATCCGCTCTTTGCAACCACTTCACTGGCCTTTACCTTCAATTGCTCGGTAGCTCGCGCGTTGGTGGCGCCCTTGGTCTGGAACTCGAACAATAACTGAACGGGCTTGGGGTCCTTGGCTTTCGCCATCGCTTCGGGCGGCACGTCCTTCAGCGCGGTGTCCACATAATGTGTGGCGCAGCCCGTCGCTGATAGAGCCACTAATGCAGCGGCAGCCAGCCGAAGCCAAGGGCGATGAATTATTTGTTTGAATGCGTGCACAGTGTCCCTTTGTTAAGAAAATGCCATGGGTTGGTTGGGGTTGACGAACCGCTCGCGAGTGTAATGGCCTTCGAGCCGCCCAAGCTATCCATTGAGCGCAGTGCCACGCGGCTGGCCTTTCGTCTGCACCAGCAGACCGGTGACAGCGACGCGAAGGCCGAAGGTGGTGACGGGCTGATCGTGATGCGCGAGGTGTCCGTCTGGGTGTGGAGACCCGCTCCGCCGCAGGGCTGGAGATGACGCGCATCCGGCAATTGCATCCGCAGTTTGAGGGGTAGGGCACCAGAACAGGTCGGTGCGCACCAAAATTGGATGTTTTGCGGGTATCTACCTATTGCAGGGTGGAGTCAAAGGGCGTTTTGCGTGGCATGTAACGTGCTCTTCATGGATCTATGAGCACTGATGTACGCCACCATGAATGAGTCCCGCGGCAAGTTGGCGTTGGCCGCCGCCAGTGAAGGGTTGTCACCCTGCCTGTCGGAGGCGATACGCCACAGCACGTCGGCCATGGCCCTGGAGGCCGCGGCCGGATTTGGCCGCTGGTGGTTTGATCCCATTACTTCGCAAATCGTGTTGTCTGAGGTGGCCGCCCAGTACCTGCATGTGGAAGGCGGCTGCCATGAACGGCTGGATGACTGCTTCCTCTACGTGGTGGCGGACGACCTGTTGCCATTGATCGCCCAGTTCTCCAAAGACGCACCCCAGACGGATGTGCTGGATTTTCGTGTCATCGGCGCACAGGACGGCATGCACTGGCTGCGCATGAAGCGCCTGCCACCCGGTTGGACGCACTCCCCGGTGCACTGCGGCATCCTGATGGACATCACACCCATCAAGCACGCCAGCATGCGCGAGCGTCTGGGCTTTGAATTGACGGAATTCCTGGGCGGCTCGCACCCGCTGGGCGACGCCATCACCAACGTCATCCAGCTGATCTGCAAGAACCTGGGTTGGGACTGGGGCGCATATTGGGCGATGGAGCCGACGCCACAGGGCGCGTCGCGCCTGGGCTGCAAGTACTTCTGGCACCAGCCGGAGCTGGATCTTGCTGCTTTTGGCAACGAGAGCACTGCCATGCTGCTGGCACCTGGCGAAGGCCTGGTGGGCAGCGTCTGGAGCAGTGGCAAGGCCGACTGGGTGGAGGACATGGTCAATGACCAGCGCTTTGCACGGCGCACCCAGGACCGGGCGTGCCGTCTGTGGTCCGGGTATGTGTTTCCGGTGACCTATGTGTCGGCCGATGGCCAGCAGCACAGCCCCGGTGTGCTGGAGTTTTACAGTTGCCTGTCGCGCCAGCAGGAGGCGCAGTTGCCCAAGCTCTCCTCCACCATTGGCGCGCTGATCGCGCAGATGGCGCGGCGCCTGGAGCAGCAGGCCACGATGCAGTACCTGGCCCAGGTGGACGATCTGACGGGCTTGTCCAACCGCAGCCACTTCCATGAACAGCTGGCCGGCGCGTGCGAGGATGCCGCTGCCGCCCGGACCACGTTCAATCTGGCCTTTATCGATCTGGACCGATTCAAACCCATCAACGATGCCTTTGGGCATGAAGCCGGCAATCAGGTGCTGCGTGAGTTTGCCCAGCGCTTGCGTGCGCTGGCGCCCGCCGGAACCGCGGTCGGACGCTTGGGCGGTGACGAGTTTGCGATGCTGTTCAGCAGCGAGTCGGATGACGCCTGCGCCGCATTGGTGGAGCGCATCCTGCTGGCCGCGCGTACGCCTTTTTCCTATGAGGGTGTGGAACTGACCGTGTCGGCCAGCGTGGGGGTGAGCACCTTTCCGCACTGCGGAAAGACCTGTCCCGAGCTGTTGCACAGTGCGGATGCGGCCATGTACCGCATCAAGAACAATGGCCGCAATGGCTGTCACTTCTTCTCGGTTGGCAGTTCGGATGCGTTGGCACAGCAGCAGTCATTCATTGCATCGCGCCTGGCGCTGGAGACCGACCTGCACCACGCCGTGCAGAACCAGGAGATGTTCCTGGCCTACCAGCCCATCTTCAACACGGTCAACCGGCGCCTGCATGGGCTGGAAGCGCTGATACGCTGGCGACGTGCGGACGGAAGTCTGGTGCCGCCTGATGTGTTTATTCCGATTGCTGAACAAAGCCACCTGATCGTGGACATTGGCAAATGGGTGGTGGCGCAGGCCTGCCGTGATCTGGCCACGCTGCGTGCCGCACGGTTCAGGGACCTCACGGTGCACGTGAATATGGCTGCTTCGGAGTTTGCCAGCAGCACCTTGCCGGCAGAACTGCTGGCGCAGGTGTCCGCGCTGGGATTGGACCCGCGCAGCCTCACACTGGAGTTGACCGAGGGCATGCTGATGAAGCGTCCCGACCAGGTGATACCGGTGATGCGCGCCATTCGCCAACTGGGCTTTGGCATCAGCCTGGACGACTTTGGCATGGGCCACTCGTCGCTGGCGTTGCTGAAGAACCTGCCGATTTCGTCGCTGAAGATCGATCGCTCGTTTGTGCGCGACCTGGCGCAGCAGCGCAATGACCGCGCCATCGTCAAGACGATTCTGGACCTGGGGCGGCACATGGGGCTGGAAGTGATTGCCGAAGGGGTGGAAACGGCACCCCAACTGGAGGTGCTGCAGCAATCCGGGTGCCGCCTGATCCAGGGCTTTCTGCTGGCACGGCCCATGACCCTGGCCGATTTGCTGGCGAAGTTCGCGCCCGGCGGCCAGACCCATTCGCTTTCTGCTTCGGTTCCATTGGCACTTTGAAAGGGAGGACTCCATGTACCTTGACGTCATCGACCGCTCTACGACAGCCAGCACGGTGCGCCAGGCTGCACCATCGGGCGAGCTGTTCGCCACCTACATCAATCTGTCGGGACGGCGCCGCTTCACATCGCAGAGAGTGGTTCTGTATGCGGTGCTGGCGTCGCGCCAGACACCCCAGGCTGCCGAAGTGGCCCAGGAGGCACTGAAGCTCTTTTGTGATGCCCATGCGACGCTGCTCAAGGGGGTGACCGGCGCGCCCGGGCAGGTAAGCCCTGCCCTGCACGAGGCGTATTTCGGCAAGCCCCAGGGCAACAAGGTGATCATGGACTTCATCGGTCTGGCTGAGCGCGTGCTGCATGCGATCGAGGCGCAATGGCGCCACCAGCTTCCGGTTTTGTTGGATGAGCTGGTCCAGAGCACCACGCCCCTGCTGGCCACACTCAATAGCATCACGGCGATTTACGAGCAGGAGGCACGCAGCCACGCCAAGCAGGTGGAGAGCCATTTGCATGGCGCCATCGACGAGATCAAGTCCATCTCCAAACAGGCGCAGGTGGTGGCGATCAACGCCCGCATCGTGGCAGCGCGGGCTGGCTCGGCGGGGCGCGAGTTTGCGCTGGTGGCGACCGAGCTGATATCGATCACCAGCGACATCGAGACCATTCTGCAAACGGCCATGGCCAAGCCGGCCTAGCCGCAAGGTGGCTCAGTTCAGAGCGCGCACATACACCGCGTCAAAGGCGTTGCGCTGGATGTCCTGCAGCGTGGGCGAATGCCCGGCCCATAGCACCAGCACCGGGCCTGGCAGGTCCAGGGTCTGCTCCAGGCTGCGGCACAGTGTGAAGCGGTCCTCATCGGCCATGCCCGGCAGTTCCAGGAACAGGATGTAGCAGCGCCGATAGGCAAATTCCTGGAGCGTCTTGCGCACCAGCCAGGCTCGAACCACGGGCCTGCAGCGGGCCATGGCGGAATGGAACTCGCCCTTTTCAAAGTCGTTCAGGTCGTGGCGGGTGATGGACTGGAAGAACGGGGTGTCGGTCAACTCTTCCCAGGCGCGCGCTTCGGCTTCATCCGCCTGCCGGAGGCGTTCGCGCCAACGCTTGAGGGCCTGCTCATCGCCATAACCTTGTGCAACGGCCCTTTCAAGGGTGCGCACCGCCGTGCGGCAGGCCCACCAGCGATGGGCGGCGCTGAGTTCGGCCAATTGGCCCAGGCAGTCCAGTTGTGCCGACTCCTCACTGTCGGGCAGGCATTGGGCCAAACCGCGCAAGGCTCCTGCGTGCCCGGGGGTGAGCTGCAGGGCTCGCTCATAGGTGGCGCGTACGTCGGCCTTGGGGTCCAGGCGGCGTTGCAGGTCACCCAACTGGGTCATTTCGTCGGCATTGTTGCGCCGGATGCTCGCGGTCAGCGTGTCAATGCCCACTTGCACGCGGCGCAGGTAGGCATGGTGCAGCTTCCAGTCGGTGGCGTTGTCCCGGCTCCACTCCTTGTCAAAGTGGGCAAGCCACTTGCTGCCCGTGCTGCCCAGAAGTTCCAGGGCCGGGCGCGTGGACCAGGTGGGAACCTGCCGGTGGACCCGCAGGGCCTCCAGGCGGTCACGCAGCACCGGGTGGGTGTCGCCCTCGTCACTGAGTTGTATGAGCGCTTCGCGCAGTGCCTCGCGGGCGAACTCGTCGGAGAGCGGCTGCGCCAGCAGGGTGCGCATGGCGCCAAACGGTCCTACCGGTTGGGCGCTGCTGGCAGCGGCGCTCCAATGCAGCGGCCAGAAATGCGTGGCCAACCAGTTGCCCTTGATGGCGATTTCGGTCAGCGCGGCGCCGGCCACTTCGCGCGTGACCAGTTTGCCGGCAATGCGGTCTGCCTCGAACTCATCCTGGCGCGCCATCGCAAACGTCTTGGCCAGAAAGCGGGGAAAGTACCAGCGCAGGAAGGCTTGCGTGGCAGCAGCCATGAGGCCGGTGTCACCGCGCATGCCGTGTTCCAGCTTCATCCAGCTCAGCCGGGTGCGGTAGATCCAGGCGGCAAACTGACCGTGCCCACCGCGCAGGTGGCCGTATTCGTGGGCCATGACGGCCAGAAAGCGCGGCCGGTCAATGGCCAGCAACAGGGGCAAGCCGATGGTCAGGTAATTGGTGGCGCCGCCAAACAGGCCCCAGCGGGGTATCTGGCTGATGCTGGCATTGAAGCTGCTGTCCAGCAGCACATGGTGAATAGGCGGCCCCTTGATCTTCTTGCGGATGCGCTCCAGAGCTTCAAACAACGCCGGCGCGTCGGCCGGTGCCAGCGCTGTGCCGGTGGGCGCTTCCAGCCGGAGCCAGAGTGCGCGCAGGCTGGTCCACAGGAGGCCGGCGGCGGTGATGAGCAGCACGACGTGGTAGCCCTTGATGCGACCCTGTGCCAGGCTGCCTGCGGCCCAGACCAGCAGGGCCACCGCCAGCACAAAGCAACCCACCACCCAGAGATAACCCAAGGCCGCAAAGCCCGCCACACTGCGCCGGTAGGCCTGGCTGTCGTCCGCGCTGGCCTGTTCGCTCACGCGTACCAAATGAATGAAGTCTGCTCGTTCCACGGCCGCCCCTTAGAAACTGGGCGCTATCTTAGCCGTGTCGGCGAGACGCCTGCGCGCTACCGGCGTCGTTAAGGAATGCGCATGTCCGTCTGGATAATCAGCGATTCAATTGGGAGCAGGCCTGTGACGTCTGCTGGGCCATTCTGGCATCGGGAGACATTGTGAGCAGTACATTTTCCAACTGGCGTTCGGTTCGCAAATGGGAGTCCAGCTTTGCGCACAAGCTGCGGCAGCGCCGGATTCTGTGGTTGCACGGGCTATGGATTGGCTTGATCACATTGGCAGTGACTTGGGGTGTCTCTGCATTGCAGTCGGTGCTGGGCGTTGACTCACTGGCCGTGCGCTATCTGGTTTCCCTCGGAGCGGGCTACGCCGTCTATCTGGTCATCTTGCGCATCTGGGCCGCTGCGCTGCTGGGGCGTGTCCATGCGGATGGGGTAGACCTGTCTGGCGTGGATATTCCCGACATGGGTGGTGGCAGTTATGCCAGGTCTGAGCTGCCATCGGTTCACAGTGGTGGTGGGGGCGACTTTGGCGGTGGAGGCGCATCCGGTGACTACGCGGTCGATGTGCCGGGCGTGCCCGATGGCGTCGTTGATGCGGCGGGTAGCGCCATCGAGGTCGCGGCAGGCAGTGATGAGGCGGCCATTGTGGTCGTGCCGGTGGTTGGCATATTCCTGATCGCATGTGCGCTGGTCTTTGGCGCGGGTTCCCTGGTGCTGCTGTACTTCGGCTGGGAGGTCTTGCTGGCGGTTGCCATCGAGCTGGCTTTTTCCTATGCGTCAGCCCGCGCGGCGGTGCGGGTAACGCGTGCCGGCTGGGCCAGTACCGCCGTGCGCCTGACCTGGAAGCCGCTGGCCGGTGCGCTGGTGTGTGCCGTCACACTGGGCGCAGCTATTGACCATTTTCTGCCCAGTGCGCATACCCTGCCCCAGGCGTTGAAAGTCCTCAAGGCGCAGCTTCAGGACAACAGATAGGGGTGAGCGGCATCGCCTTGGGCTAGGCGTCCAAGTCGTCCGCGCGGCGGTTTCGGGAGCGCTGAACCAGCAGGGTGATCAGCAGGGATGCCGCTGCTGATCCGGTCATCACCGGGGAGGCCAACAGCAATTGCGCGAGCCCATCAACGGCGTGGACGCTGACCTGTTGCACGTGGTTGACCAGCGTGATCACGTCACGGGCTTGCACGTTGCGGGCATCCTCCACACGCACATGCAAGTCCGGCCAGCCGCTGCGAAACCGGATGCTGGCAAAGATGCCATTGGCCACCGCGACCAGCGAGAGCACGCCCAAGGGTTTGATCAGATGCTCCAGCAGGCGCCGCCGTTCAGCCGGTGGCGCAATTTCATAGACCTGGCCTACCAGTTGTGCAATCGCGGCTTCGGATACCGGGGTGGTGGATGACTCCAGCGCCGCGCGTGGCGGCTGAGGGATGGTATTCATGGGATTCTCTCCTTGGTGGTTCGACACCTGGGTCAACCAGCATACGTCAGAGCGTGGTCCATCCCGTTTCTGCGCGGTGTGGAAATGCAACGTGATGTAAATGGCCGGATGAGAATGGAAAGAGGGCGCCAGGTTTCCCTTGGCGCCCCCAACCGACCAGCGGTTTGAAGTCAGATTACTTGGTTGCCGCTTCAGTAGCAGGCTTGGCTTCCGCCTTCTTTGCTGGTGCCGGTTTGGTTTTCTTGGCAGCAGCTGGCTTGACCGTATTGCCAGCGTCCGTCGGTGCGGCAACAGGTGCTGTGGCTGCGGGTGCGGCCACGGTGGCGGCGGGTGCCGGTGTCGGTGCAGGCTTTGCAGCGGCAGCCGGAGCTTGTGCAAAGGATGCAACGGCAACGCCAGACAAAACGGTGGCAGCGATCAGGGATTTGATATTCAACATGGGCTACTTTCACTCAGGAACGACAGTCGCATAAGCTCCGACCATCTCGAGCGACCCGACTTGTTCGTCAGGCTTGTACATGCAACGCCAGGTTGCTGCGAACGTTGACCCTGTTTACTTTTGCTTACCTGTTGGTGGAGCCAGCAGTTTTACGGTGCTCTCGTCCGCCTTGCCTGCGAAGAAGGTAGCCAGGGCTTGCTTGAAGACGGTCTCAGACGGCGATGCAGCGGAGAACAGGGTCATGCACGAGCGGAACTTCATGTCGTCCGGCGAGCCCAAAATCTCGTAGGCATTGGCATTTCTCTGCACCAGCATCAGCTTGGTGCATTCGATCAGGCGGGCTCCCAGAAGCGGGTGTTCAAGATAGGCCTGCGCTTCGTCCATCGATGCGATGCCGTAGAACTTGGCCATCGGACTGCGGCCCAACTCCTTGAGCTGGGGAAAAATGAACCACATCCAGTGTGTTTCCTTGTGCCCCATCGACAGCTCCGCAACAACGGTGTGATAGACGGCGGCCTGGGCCTCGACAAATCGCGCGAGGCCCTGAGTGGAGTGGTTCATGAATGCTCTATGTGTGTCGTGCTGCCCTCAGTAAGACGGAGGGGTGGGGGCAACCTGCTGCCAACCCTCGGGGCAGTACTGAGTGTAGGGATAGTACTGCCCAACCGACTTGCAGAAATACCAGACGTTGGCTGGATGGGGTGGCGGCGAGATCACGGCGGGGGGCGCGATGTAGGCGGGAGCGGGCTGCACGTAGGTGACCGGTGGAGGCACATACGTCGGTGGCGGGGCGACGTAGGTTGGGGGCGGTGCACTTTGCTGGCTTGCCGCGGCGCCTATCACCGCGCCGGCCAGACCCAGGAAGAGCAAGGGTGCAACCCAGCCGGAATCCGCGTGGCGACCCTGCTGGTGGTGCCGGTGCCCACCGTGTGGGTAGTACCCCCTGCGGCCATCGGCAAGGGCACTGCTGCCCATGGCGATGATCAGTAGCGCTACGGTGATGGATTTCGTGATGGTCTTCATATTGGGCCTCCGCCATCTTGGGATAACGCTTGAGACCGCTGGCGGTTGACAGCCATCCCCAAACGGGCGAGTGAGGCCATCGCCAAGAGCCTTGTACGCCACCTGGCGTATTTCGGGTTTGGCCTTGTCTGCCTACAGTCAATCCATCGTTACGCACAAGTGGCCGGCACAGTCGGACACCGCGCAGCGAAGTTGGTTTTCTTTTACTTCGGAAGGTCACACCCATGCAACGCTCCAACTCTCGTCGCTTTACGCTGAAGGCACTCACCGCTGCCGTCGCACTCACTACGCTGACCGCCGTGCCAGCGTTTGCCGCTGACACCATCAAGGTCGGCATTTTGCACAGCCTCTCCGGCACCATGGCCATTTCGGAAACTGTGTTGAAAGACACCGTGCTGATGGCCATTGATGAAATCAATGCCAAGGGCGGCGTGCTGGGCAAGAAGCTCGAACCCGTGGTGGTCGACCCGGCCTCCAACTGGCCGCTGTTTGCTGAAAAGACCAAGCAACTGCTGGGTCAAGACAAGGTCTCCGTGATCTTTGGCTGCTGGACTTCGGTTTCGCGCAAGTCGGTTCTGCCGGTGGTCGAAGAAATGAACGGCTTGTTGTTCTACCCCGTGCAGTACGAGGGTGAAGAACTGTCCAAGAACGTGTTCTACACCGGTGCTGCACCCAACCAGCAGGCCATTCCCGCTGTGGACTACCTGATGAGCAAGGAAGGCGGCGGCGCCAAGCGCTGGGTGCTGCTGGGTACCGACTATGTCTACCCCCGCACCACCAACAAGATCCTGCGTGCCTACCTCAAGAGCAAGGGCGTGAAGGACTCGGACATCGACGAAAAGTACACACCGTTTGGTCATTCCGACTACCAAACCATCGTGGCCGATGTGAAGAAATTCTCCGCCGGTGGCAAGACTGCCGTGGTGTCCACTATCAATGGTGACTCCAATGTGCCGTTCTACAAGGAGCTGGGCAATGCCGGTCTGAAGGCCAAGGACGTGCCAGTGGTGGCCTTCTCGGTGGGTGAAGAAGAACTGCGCGGCGTGGACACCAAGCCGCTGGTGGGCCACCTGGCGGCCTGGAACTACTTCATGAGCATCAAGAACCCCGACAACACAGCCTTCATCAAGAAGTGGTCGGACTACGCCAAGGCCAAGGGCATTGCCGGTCACAAGGACAAACCGCTGACCAATGACCCGATGGAAGCCACCTACATCGGCATCAACATGTGGAAGCAGGCCGTTGAAAAGGCCAAGTCCACCGACGTGGACAAGGTGATTGCGGCCATGGCCGGTCAGACCTTCAAGGCACCGAGCGGCATCGTCAGCAAGATGGACGAGAAGAACCACCACCTGCACAAGTCGGTGTTCATCGGCGAAGTCAAGGCTGACGGCCAGTTCAATGTGGTGTGGAAGACACCAGGCCCCGTGAAGGCCAAGCCATGGTCTCCGTTCATCGAAGGCAATGACAAGAAGCCTGACGAGCCTGCGACCAAGTAAGGCAACCAGTCGGGGAGGGTAGGCCGCCATTGCCCTTGGTGCGATGGCGGCCTTTTAATGACACATCGGAGATCTTGGCGCATGCCAAAACAGTTACACCAGTTGCTGGGGATGCTCGTACTGTGCATGGGCATGAATGCCTATGCGCTCACACCGGAAACGGCCAAGGCCATGGCGGTGGGAGAGGGCGATGCCCGCATCGAAGCCCTGCGTGCGGCAGTTGCAGGCGCAGACGAGAAGACGGTGCAGTTCATCCAGGCGCTGGCCGATGACGCCGTCAAAGTGGTGGCAGACAGACCCATCATCGTCCGGGATGACAAGGCTGTAGATCCGGTCACTGGAACCGAGACGCCGTTGCCCGATGCGGTCGAGGACGTGATGAACAACAACCGCATGCGCGGTGAACTCGATTCCGCGCTGGCGTCGCTCAGACTGCTCTCCAGCGATGCGGCCGTGCGACGCGAAGCTGTCAGGACCCTGCAGGGCGAAGTGGACGAAAGCAGGCTGCCCCTGATCGACAAGGCCTTTGTGCAAGAGACTGTTTCCGATATCAAGGACCAACTGGGGCTGTTGCGGGCTGCGGCACTGCTGGGCAGCGCCGACAAAGCCAAGCGACTGGAAGCCGCCAACTTGCTGGCGCAGAGTGCGCAGGCAGCCACCAAGACCTTGCTGCTGGAGCGTCTGCAGGCAGAGCCCGACGCACAGGTGAAGGCGGCCCTGCAATTCAGCCTGAACCAGGTGGAGTCCCGATTGGCTTGGGGCGACCGGCTAGGCGCCATCTTTAGCGGCGTCAGCCTGGGATCTATCTTGTTGTTGGTGGCGCTGGGCCTGGCCATCACCTATGGCCTGATGGGCGTCATCAACATGGCCCATGGCGAACTGATGATGATTGGCGCCTACGCCACCTATGTGGTGCAGGGCCTGTTCCAGAAATACGCGCCGGGTGCCTTCGACTGGTATTTGCTGGCGTCGGTTCCGGTGGCGTTCATGGCATCCGCTGTGGTGGGCGCCGCGCTGGAGCGCAGCGTGATCCGCTTTCTGTATGGCCGCCCGCTGGAGACGCTGCTGGCCACCTGGGGTATCAGCCTGATGCTGATGCAGGCGGTGCGCACTATCTTCGGCGCGCAGAACGTGGGCGTGGAAAACCCGAGCTGGATGAGCGGTGGGGTGCAGGTGCTGGGCAATCTGTCCTTGCCCTACAACCGCCTGGTCATCGTGGGCTTCGCACTGGCCGTGCTGGGCGGGGTGGCTTTCCTGATCAGCAAGACCCGCCTGGGGCTGTTCGTGCGTGGCGTGACACAGAACCGGCCGATTGCCAGTTGCATGGGCGTCAACACCGCCCGCATTGACACCTATGCGTTTGCGCTGGGCTCCGGCATTGCCGGGCTGGCGGGTTGTGCGCTGAGCCAGGTTGGCAATGTGGGGCCTGACCTGGGGCAGGGCTACATCGTGGACTCGTTCATGGTGGTCGTACTGGGTGGTGTGGGCCAACTGGCCGGGACCGTGTATGCCGCGCTGGGGCTGGGCGTGCTGAACAAATTCCTGGAAGGCTGGACCGGGGCCGTACTGGCCAAGATTGCGGTGCTGGTCTTCATCATCATCTTCATCCAAAAGAGACCGCAGGGCATCTTCGCCATGAAGGGCCGGAGCGCAGAAGCATGAGCACCTTGATACTTCCCTCCAAATCTCCGCTGCTGACGCGCACCGGCTGGGGCGCCTGGCTGGTGGCCCTGATCGTTCTGTGCGCGCTGGTGCCCGTGCTGAACCTGGCCGTTCCAGCCGGCAGCGTGTTCCACCTGAGTGACTTTGCCGTCGCGCTGGTTGCCAAGATCATGTGCTACGCCATCTGCGCGCTGGCCATGGACCTGATCTGGGGCTACACCGGCATTCTGTCCTTGGGCCATGGCCTGTTCTTTGCACTGGGCGGCTATGCCATGGGCATGTACCTGATGCGCCAGATTGGCACCGACGGCAATTACAAGAGCAATCTGCCGGACTTCATGGTGTTCCTGGACTGGAAGGAACTGCCCTGGCACTGGACGTTCAGTGACAGCTTCATTGCTACGCTGTTCCTGGTGGTGGCGGTGCCGGGGCTGGTGGCCTTTGTGTTTGGCTACTTTGCCTTCCGCTCGCGCATCAAGGGCGTGTACTTTTCCATCATCACGCAGGCCATGACCTTTGCCGCGATGCTGCTGTTCTTTCGCAACGAGACAGGCTTTGGCGGCAACAACGGCTTCACCGACTTCAAACGTATCCTGAACATCCCGATTGCCACACCCAGCATGCGCATGACCCTGTTTGTGCTGACGGCGCTGACGCTGCTGGTCTTCTTCCTGCTGGGGCGCTGGCTCGTGAACGCCAAGTTCGGGCGCGTGCTGCAGGCGGTGCGCGATGCGGAGACGCGGGTCATGTTCAGTGGCTACTCGCCGCTGGGCTACAAGCTCACCATCTGGACCATCTCGGCCATGATGTGCGGCGTGGCCGGCGCTCTCTATGTGCCACAGGTCGGCATCATCAACCCCAGTGAGATGAGCCCGGCCAACTCCATCGAGATCGCCATCTGGGCGGCGGTGGGCGGACGTGCCACGCTGATTGGTCCGATTGTGGGCGCCTTCATCGTGAATGGCGCCAAGAGCTGGCTGACGGTGACCTATCCCGAGTTCTGGTTGTACTTTCTGGGAGCGTTGTTCATAGGTGTCACGCTGTACCTGCCCGATGGGGTGGTGGGTCTGCTCAAGAAGCTCAAGGGGAGTTCGAAATGACGCCGGAACTGTTGGAACAGGGCGCCAAGCGCGTCGAGGCCCACGCCGCCGCACTGGCTGCGCGCGCTGGCCAGACAGAATCGGGCGGCCGATCCGCGGGCATCGGGCGCGTGGTGAAAGACCGAGAGGTCGACGTCACCCACGGCCGCATCCTGTACCTGGAAGGCGTGAATGTCAGCTTCGATGGCTTCAAGGCCATCAACAACCTGTCGCTGGACATTGCGCCGGGTGAGCTGCGCTGCATCATCGGTCCCAATGGCGCGGGCAAGACCACGATGATGGACATCATCACCGGCAAGACGCGACCCGATTCCGGCACGGTGTTCTTCGGCAGCACGATTGATCTGCTGCGCTACACCGAGCCGGAGATTGCCCAACTGGGTATTGGCCGCAAGTTCCAGAAGCCAACGGTGTTCGAGCAGCTCACCGTGTTCGAAAACCTGGAGCTGGCCCTGCACACCGACAAGGGTGTCAAGTCGTCGATGTTCTTTCGTCTGGACTCGGGCCAGGGCGACCGCCTGGCCGAGGTGTTGCACACCATTCACCTGGCTGACAGCGTGGGCCGCCAGGCCGGCAATCTGAGCCACGGGCAGAAACAGTGGCTGGAGATCGGCATGCTGCTGATGCAGGAACCCAAGCTCTTGCTGCTGGACGAACCCGTGGCTGGCATGACCGACGAGGAAACCGAACGCACGGCCGAACTGTTCCTGTCGCTCAGGGGCAAGCATTCGCTGATGGTGGTGGAGCACGACATGAGCTTCATCCGCACCATCAGCGAGATCGTCACCGTGCTGTGCGATGGCTCGGTGCTGGCGCAGGGCACGCTGGACCAGGTGCAGACCGATGAGCGCGTGATTGAAGTCTATTTGGGCCGCTGAAATGTTGCACGTCAAAAACATCAACCAGTACTACGGCGGTTCGCACATTCTGCGGGACGTGAGCATCGAAGCCCAACTCGGCAAGGTCACGGTGATCCTGGGCCGCAACGGCGTGGGCAAGACCACCTTGCTGAAATCCCTGATGGGCCTGGTGCCGATCAAGACTGGCTCTATTGAACTCGACGGCAAGCCGATTCACAAGGCGACTCCGTACGAGCGGGCCCGCGCCGGCATGGGCTTCGTGCCGCAGGGCCGCGAGATCTTTGGCCGGTTGACGGTGGAAGAAAACCTGCTGATGGGCCTGGCCTACAAGAGTGCCAGCACGCCGATTCCGCCCGAGCTGTTTGAACTGTTCCCGGTGCTCCAGCAGATGCTGGGGCGGCGCGGCGGCGACCTGTCGGGTGGGCAGCAGCAGCAGCTGGCCATTGCGCGGGCCCTGGCCGCCCAGCCGCGCGTGCTGATTCTGGATGAGCCCACCGAAGGCATTCAGCCCAGCATCATCAAGGACATTGGCCGCGTGATCCGCATGCTGGCCGACCGGGGGGGCATGGCGATTCTGCTGGTGGAGCAGTACTACGACTTTGCCCAGGAACTGGCCGACCACTATGTGGTGATGGAGCGCGGTGCCGTGGTGGCCAAGGGACTGGGCAAGGACATGGAGGCCAACGGCGTGCGCAGGCTGGTGGCAATTTGATTCGAGTCAAGCATTCAACATGTTGCACCGCAGCAACATGCTGAATTCTGGCTGACAGCGTGTCCTGAGAGTGGGGAGTCTGCGGTATCTGAATAGCCGAGCTTTGATGCAGATCAGTTGCCTCCTAGATGGGAAATTCAGAATGCTGCCTTTCCTTCAACTGCAGGTTCCGCCATGGATGCGTTTGTCCTGGATCACAACTTTGTTACGGGTTTGGTCGATGTCGATCAGCAGCACCAGTCGCTGGTGAGCCTGCTCAACCAGCTCTCGGACTCCTTTCTCCATGAAGCGGGTGCGAGCGACGTGGCAGTTGAGGATATTCTGGAGCGGCTGGTTGCCTACGCACGTCACCACTTCTCGGAGGAAGAGGCGCTCATGCAACAGGTGGGTCTGGACCCGCGCCACCAGGACATGCATCGCCAGTTGCACCAGCAGTTTTCCCTGCAGGTGGCCAGCTTGTGGAATGCGCGCGGCAGCATGAGCCATCCGTCGGAGCTCTTCATCGGATTTTTGACGTCCTGGCTGGGTCTGCACATTCTGGGGATTGACCAGGAAATGTCGCGCCAGATCCTGCGCATACGCCAAGGGCAGTCGCCCCAGCAGGCGTTTGAACATGAAGACGCCGTGGCGCGGGATAGCAGTGCGCAGGCGCTGCTCAGAATGGTGTCCAAGTTGTACCGGATGCTGTCAGAGCAAAACGCAGAATTGGCACGAGCCAATGCACACCTCGAAGATCGGGTACTGCGGCGCACCCTGGAGCTTGAGCGGGCCAACACCGCACTGACGCATGCCAACCTGCAACTGGAAATCTTCTCTCGCACCGATGGCTTGCTGAAGATTGCCAATAGGCAGTACTTCGACGAACGGCTGGGAGAGGAGTGCGCGCGGGCCCACCGCAGTGGGCGACCTCTGGGGCTGCTGATGATCGATGTGGACTTTTTCAAACCCTACAACGACCGGTACGGGCACCAGGAAGGTGACCGCTGCTTGCAGGCGGTGGTGGAAGCCGTTGCATCGGCCCTGCTGCGTTCCAGTGATCTGGTTGCCCGCTATGGGGGCGAAGAGTTGGGTGTCATTCTTCCCGAGACGGATGCCGCCGGCACGCAGGCGACAGCGCAACGGGTATGCGACGCCGTCTACGCCTTGCGACAACCCCACGCAGACTCCAGCGTAGCGCCCTATGTCACCGTGAGCGTGGGGGCGTGTACGGTGTTGCCCCGTGGTCGGAATGCTGACGCCGACTTGCTGGCATGCGCGGACCGTGCGCTGTACCTTGCCAAGGACGCCGGACGCAATCGCGTGGTGGTGATGCACGCGCCAAACTGAACACACTGCGACCTAGGCGAGAGGTGCCGCTGCCTTGGCAGCCTTGTCGACCGGGCGCGTCGTGCCGGTGCGCAGCGCCAGACCGCCGGCCTGGCGCTTCTGTTCCCCCAGCGATGCCTTCGCGTTGTGCAGGCCATACTTGGCGCGCAGGTCCTGCAGGTCGGTGCTGAGCGCGGCGGCATCGATCACCTTGCTTCTATGCTTGAGCAGCACCTGATGAGCGTTGTCGATCAGGCGCGCATTGAGCGTTTCCTTGCCATGCAGAATCAGGTTCTTGACGGCGGCCGTGGGGTTGCCCGACAGGCTTAGGGCCATGGCGGTCTCGGCCATCTCCAGCACCGTGGCCTGGCATGCGCGCATGCGCTCGGCGTAGGGCGGGTGGGCCACCGCGCTGGCGGCCAGCAGCTCGGTCATGGAGCGGTTGCTGCAGAAACGCATGCCGATGACGTCCACCACGGACTCCAACTCGTTGAGCTGGATCGCCTTGTGCGCCAGTTGTGACATCAGTGCCAGCACATTGCTGGCGGACTCAAAATCAAACTCGCTGCTGGTCACGGTCTTGGCCAGGTTGCGCACGGCTTCGACCGACTGCGCGAACTGGTGCTGCTGGATCAGGTTGAGCGCCACCACAATGTCGGCCAGGCGGCGCACGCGCGGCGTGTCGGGATTGCGTTCCAGCAGCCGCGTGAAGTCGTCATGGCAGCGCTGCAAGCCCTTGCGGTCCCCGTTTTCCAGCCGGGTGAAGGCCAGCAGAACCAGGCTCTGGCAGTCAAACATCTTGGACTCCAGTCCCAGGCGGGTGGTGCGATCCAGCAGCTTCTCGGCCTCGACATGGTCGCCGGCGTAGTAGCTCATCATGGCCAGGTTCTGCAGGCGGCTCACCGAGGCCGGTGTCAGCGTGGCGGCCATCTTGTAGGTCTCCAGCGCCTTGTCGAAGCGCCCCAGCTCGAACTGGGCACGGCCCATCACGTCGTAGGCGTCGCTGTAATTGGGGTCGGAGCTGATCAGGTTCTCCAGCGTGCTGGTGGCCTGGGTCAGCTGACCGGCGTCCAGCTGGGCACGCGCCACGCCGAGCTTGGCCCAGGGCAGGGTCTTGGCCGCAACCACGGCCTGGTAGAGCTGTTGCGCCTCTGCGGGGCGGCCCACGCGCAGCAGCAGTTCGGCGCCCACGCGCGCCGCATAGAGCCAGAACAGGCCCTTGGACTCGAATCGCTCCATGCAGAGCCGGGCGGCACCCTCAAAGTCCTCGGCCTCAATGGCGCTGAAGATGCCCTGCAGCGACACCTTGCGAATGCGGGCCTGGCGCAGCCGCTCGCCCAGGTGCACGGCCTTGTGCGGCTTGAGCAGGTAGCCGTCCAGCGCGGACTCGGCCGCCTCGGCCACCCGGGCGTAGGTCGCCTCGCCGGTGATCATGATGAAGATGGTGGAGAACGGCAGCAGCTGGTTGCGCCGCAGGTCGTCCAGCAGGTCCTGACCGGAACTGGCCTCGTCGGCGAAGTGCAGCTCGCACAGCACAAAGTCGAAGCTGCGGAACTCCAGTTGCCGGCGGGCATCCACCGCGCGCGCGGCCTGCATGACGTTTCCCACCCCGAAGTCGCGCAACTGCCCCACCAGGATGGAGCGGGACGTTGGATTACCGTCCACCACCAGGGCGGAACAGGCAGAGAAGTCGTCGTCACGTGTTGCCATTACGCAGGCACGGGGTGCTCCAAGTCGTTGTTGTGTTCATCCAACCCCCGGGGTTGGATAAATTTGTTATCAAAATGATAGCACTACATGGACCAGATACGAGGGCTGGAAGGCGATTTGGTCCATAACTGTTGCCGCCAGACGTGGCGCAACGCTCGCAGCAGGTCCATGGCGGGTTCCACCACGGGAGCCAAGACCCGCACCACGACGACCTGTGCACACGGGCTGGTAGCTCCGGCGGTGGCAGCCAGCGCGTGTGCCGTCAGCACCGCGCGGGCGCTGTCCAGAGCGAGCTGCCGGCGCTCGCGGGACAGCGGTGTGCCGGTCACGAAAAACAGCGATGCCATGCAGCGCTGGCCGGCCAGGCCGACCGGGCTGTTCAGCAGGCGGGTGTCGTTGGCGTCCACCGTGCCGCGCTCCAGCCAGACGCCGGGCAACTCGATGTGCTGGCGTAGCATGCCGCGCACAAAGGGTTGCTCGGCCAGCGGCAGGCCCAGGGCGGTGACGTCCCAGCCCACGAGTTCGGCGCCGGGTGCCAGTTCCATGGTGATGCGGTTTTCTGCATGGCAGCCGCTGTAGCAGATGGCTTCCAGCGGCAGCCACTCCAGGCGGGCGTCATGCTCCAGTTTCAGATGGGTGGTCTGCAACGCCAGTGGGCCGTCGGACCGGTAGAAACGCGTTGCGCCCGGCGTGGTGATCAAGCCATGCGCGCCGGCCTGGCCTTGGACTGCCAGCTCCAGCGTGTCGCCGCCGACCAGACCGCCCGGTGGATGGACCAGCACGTTGTGGCAGATGGTCTCGCCTTCCGGGTACAGGCTTTGCAGGATGCGCAGCGGGCCGCTGTGGTTGTGGCGCGCCACGGTGCGGCCGGCCTCGACGGTGTAGTCCAGCGTCAGCCGGGCGTGCCAGGGCATGGTGGGGTGTTGTCCTAATGGGCTTCAGCCTGCTTGGCTGCGGCAATGGTGGCGGCCGCGTCCTCACGCCCGCCGTTGAGGAACAGGTTCAACAGCACCGCGCTGATGGATGCCAGCAGAATGCCGGACTCGATCAGCGGGTGAATGCCGTGCGGCATCCATTGTTTGAAGTTGGGTGCCACCAGCGGCACCATGCCCAGTCCCAGCGATATGGCGACCACCAGTGCATTGAACCGGTTGCCTTTGAAATCGACCCCCGCCAGGATGCGGATGCCGGTCGCCGCCACCATGCCGAACATCACCAGCCCGGCCCCGCCCAGTACCACGGTGGGCAGCGACTCCACCAGCGCAGCCATCTTGGGCAGCAGGCCCAGCACGATCAGAATGAGGCCGCCGGCCACGCAGACAAAGCGGCTGCGCACGCCGGTGAGTGCCACCAGGCCGACGTTTTGCGAGAAGCTGGTGTAGGGGAAGGTGTTGAACAGGCCACCGATCAGCGTGCCCAGTCCATCGGTGCGAAGGCCACGCGCCAGTTCGGGCTGGGACACGGTCTTGCCCGTCATCTCGCCCAGTGCCAGGAACATGCCGGTGGATTCGATCATCACGACCACCATCACCAGCGACATGGTGAGGATCAGCACCGGGTCGAACACCGGCATGCCGAACTGCAAGGGCAGCACCAGGCCAAACCAGTCCGCCTTGGCCACCTTGTCGAAGTGCATCAGGCCCAGGGCCGTGGCGACCACGCCGCCAATGACAATGCCCAGCAGCACGGAGACATTGGCCAGAAACCCTCTGCCGTATTTGGTTATCAGCAGCACCGACGCCAGCACCAATGCGGCTACCCCCACACCGCCCAGGTCAGCGTACCTGGGGTTGGGCACCGTGGCAACCAGTGCCAGCCCTTTGGGCAATGGCGGCACGGTGGAGCCGGCAGCACTGGCGGCGGCCGTTACATCGGCCAGCCATTTGGCGTGTTCGGGGTTGACGATGCTGGGTGCCGTGGGGCCGACGGGGTTGCCGAAGATCCAGTTGATGCCGATGCGCATCAGGCTGATGCCGATCACCGCGATGATGGTTCCGGTGACCACGGGCGGGAAGAAGCGCAGCATGCGGCTGATCAACGGAGCGATCAGGATGGCCACAATGCCGGAGCCGATGATGGAGCCAAAAATCAGCTGTGCCCCCGCGACGCCAGGGTTGGCGTTGGCCATGGCCACCATCGGCGCTACCGAGGCGAATGTCACTCCCATCATCACGGGGAGCTTGATGCCGAACCACTGCGTGGCACCCAACGACTGGATCAGGGTGACCAGGCCACAGCAGAACAGGTCGGCCGAAATCAGCATCGCGACCTGTTCCGGGCTGAGCTTGAGCGCACGTCCCACGATCAGTGGCACTGCGACGGCACCTGCGTACATGACCAGCACATGTTGAAGACCCAGCGCGGCGAGTTTGCCGGCGGGCAGGCGTTCGTCCACCGGATGCACGGAACTTGTGGCAGAGGTCATGGGCATTCCTTCACGGAGGGGAGTCAGGCCAGCAGGTCGCACAGGCTGCGCGCCATGACCTTGGTGGCACGGCGCAGGTCTTCCAGCTCCAGGCGCTCGTCGGCGCGCTTGGCGTGGGACTCCAGCACCGTGCGTGGACCGGCGCCATAGATCACGCCGGGAATGCCGGCCTCGCAGAACAGGCGCACGTCGGTGTACAGCGGTGTGCCCACAGCGGGGATGGGTTCGCCAAACACCTGTTCGCCGTGCTTTTGAATGGCGTCCACCAGCGGGCGGTTGCCCGGCAGCGGCTGGAGGGCGCGGGCCAGCAGGATGCGCTTGATGTCCACGGTGATGCCGGGCAGGCTGGCGGCCGTGTCTTCAATCAGCTGGCGCAGATGGGCCTCGACCTCGGTCGGGTTCTCTTCCGGAATCATGCGGCGGTCCAGCTTGAAGGTGACGCGCCCCGGCACCACATTGGTGTTGGTGCCGCCCTCAATGGTTCCGATGTTCAGGTAGGGATGGGTGATGCCAGCCACCTGGGAGGTGATTCCCAGGCACAGCGTGTTCTGCTGGTACAGCTCGGACAGGATGGTGTTGGTGGCCTGCAGCGCATCCACGCCGGTGGAGGGGATGGCGGCATGGGCCATCTTGCCGTGCACGGTCACTTCCATCTGCAGGCAGCCGTTGTGCGCGGTGACCACCTGGTAACTGAAGCCGGCGGCCACCATCAGGTCGGGTTTGACAATCTTGTGCTGGAGCAGCCAGGCCGGTCCCACCTCGCCGCCAAATTCCTCGTCGTAGGTGAACAGCAGTTCCACACTGCCGTGGGTGGGCTTGGCTACCGCCTCCAACGCGCGCACCGCAAAGGTGTAGGTGGAAAAATCGCACTTGCTGACCGCCGCGGCGCGACCGTAGATCTTGCCGTCTTCGATCTCGCCGCCATACGGGTCCTTGGTCCAGCCTTCGCCGGGCGGAACCACGTCGCCGTGGGCATTGAGCAGCACGGTCTTTCCTTCGCCATATTTGCGGCGGACCACCAGATTGGTGATGCTTTGCAGGCCGGCGGCATGCACTTGCGCCTCAGGCACGGCGTGCTTCTCAACTTCGAAGCCAAAGCCATGCAACAGTTCAGCGGTGCGTTCGGCGTGCGGTGCGTTGTTGCCGGGTGGCGTGTCGGTGGGGACGCGGATCAGCGCCTGCAGAAAGCCCACCTGTTCGTCAAAGTGGGCGTCGATCCAGGCGTCGAGTTGTTCGTAGGTGGTCATGGGGTCGTATCGGATAGTTGTTTAAGCAGGTGCAGGAAGGCGTCTACCGCCAGTTGCATGTCGTCGCTGGTGCTGGACTCCAGCGGGTTGTGGCTAATGCCGGAGTTCAGGCCGCGCACAAACAGCATGGCCTGCGGCATGATTTCGTGCAGCTTCATCGCGTCGTGGCCCGCGCCACTGGGCATGCGGTGCAGCGGCACGCCCAGCGCGTGCACGGCGGCCTCCCAGCGCGTCTGCCAGGCCGGTGCACTGGGCGCGGCGCTGGCGCGCAGTGTTTCTGTCAGGGTCAGGTGCACGCCGCGGCGTTCGCAGATGGCGTGGGCCGCCTGGAGCACATCTTCGGCCAGCCGGTCGCGCTGCGCATTGTTGGGCGCGCGCAGGTCCAGCGAGAACTGGCAGCGCCCCGGCACCACATTGATGGAGCCATTGGGCACGTGCAGCATGCCCACAGTGCCGACCGAGTCGCCATCCTGGGCTGCGCGTTGCTCCACAAACAGGATCAGTTCGGCGACGGCGGCAGCGGCATCGCGCCGGCGTTCCATGGGCGTGGTGCCGGCGTGGCTGGCCATGCCCACCACTTCGCCCACATAGCGCACGCTGGCATTGATGGAGGTGACGATGCCCAGTGGAATGTCCAGTTCGTTCAGCACCGGACCCTGTTCGATGTGCACCTCGACAAAGCCCTGGTAGTCATCGGGCTTGCGCTTCAGGCTGGGAATGTCGTCCACGTTCAGGCCGGCGTGCTGCATGGCGGCGCGCATGGAGATGCCTTCCGCATCCACCTGGTCCAGCCAGGCCGGATCGAAATCACCGGTCAGCGCGCCGGAGCCGAGGAAGGTGGCCTTGTAGCGCTGGCCTTCCTCTTCGGCAAAGGCGACGATCTCCAGGTCGAATGGCAGGCGCTTGCCGGCACGGGACAACGCTTGCACGCAGGCCAGCGGCACGTAGATGCCCAGCCTGCCATCGTACTTGCCGGCGTTGCGCACCGTGTCATAGTGGCTGCCTGTCAGAACGGTTTTTGATGAAATAGGCCTCAGGCCCTCGTCAATAATGCCTAATTTGCTATCTTTGTTATAGCGACCCACTACATTGCCAACCGCATCGATGAGCACCGTGTCGCAGCCGGCGGCGCGCATGTCGGCGCTGATCTGGGCGGCGCAGGCGCGGTGGGCATCGGTCAGGTAGGTGACGGTGAGTTGGCCCTGCTCGGCGTAGCCGGGGTCGGAGTGCTGCGCCAGCGCCTCATGCCAGTCCCAGACCTGGTTGCCGAGTTCGGGTGTGTAGGCAAACAAGTCGTTCAGGCGAATCTCGGCAATGCGGTGGATAGCGCGGATGCACTCCTGGCGCTCAAAGTCCGGGTGACCGTGCAGGCGGCGCTCGAAGGTGGCGATGATCTCGGCCTTGGAAAGGCCCGTGCCGCGCGGCCCTCGCACTGCCAGGATAAAGGGAAAGCCGAAGCGGGCGTTGTAGTCGGCATTGAGCCGCTGGATCTTGGCAAACTCTTCCGGTGTGCAGTGGGTCAGGCCGGCCTTGCTCTGCTCGTTGGTGGACTCGGCGGTCAGGCTCTTGTCCACCATGGCCTTGCCGGCCAGTTCCGGGTGGGCGCGGATCAGGGCGAGTTGTGCATCGACGCCGGCGGTGGCCAGCACCTGCACCATGGCGTGCTTGAGTTGTGCCAGGCTGGTGAATGGCCGACCGATCAGGGCCGCGCGGGGAATCCACGGCGAGTGCTCGTACAGACCGGCCAGCATCTGCGTGGCGTCCTCCAGCGAGGCCTGGTTGAGTTGGTCCAGTGTCAGTGCCATAGTGGATCAGGGCTTGTAGGGGTGGGTGGCTTTCCAGTGCCGGGCAATGTCCACGCGGCGGCACACCCACACCTGGTCATGGCGGCCGATGTGGTCCAGAAAGCGCTGCAGCGCGGTGATACGCCCGGGGCGGCCGAGCAGGCGGCAGTGCATGCCGATGCTCATCATGGCCGGTCGGTCGGGGCCGGCTGGGTCGCCCTCGGCATACAGCACGTCGAACGTGTCCTTCATGTACTGGTAGAACGGGTCGGCATGGGAATAGCCCTGGGGCAACGCAAAACGCATGTCGTTGCAGTCCAGTGTGTACGGCACGATGAGCTGGGGCACCACGCTGCCATCGGTCTTTTGCACCTGCATCCAGAATGGCAGGTCGTCGCCGTAGTAGTCGCTGTCGTATTCAAAGCCACCGTAGTCCGCCACCAGGCGGCGCGTGCGCGGGCTGTCGCGGCCGGTGTACCAGCCCAGCGCGCGCTGACCAGTCAATTGCTCAATCGCCTGCATGCCCAACTGCATGTGCTCACGCTCGGTGGCTTCGTCCACATTCTGGTAGTGGATCCAGCGCCAGCCATGGCAGGCGATCTCGTGACCCAGTTCTACAAAGGCTGCGGTCAGTTCCGGGTGGCGCTGCAGGGCCATGCCGACTCCAAACACGGTGAGCGGCAGGCCGCGCTGTTCAAACTCGCGCAGGATGCGCCAGACACCGGCACGCGAGCCGTATTCGTAGATGCCCTCCATGCTGATGTGGCGATCCGGGTAGCTGGCCGGGTTGAACATTTCCGACAGGAATTGCTCGGAGCCGGTGTCGCCGTGCAGCACGCAGTTCTCGCCGCCTTCCTCGTAGTTCAGCACGAACTGCACGGCCACGCGGGCGCCCTTGGGCCACTGGGCGTGGGGCACATCTTTGCCGTAGCCCACCAGATCGCGCGGATAGGGGCGGGTGGAGTCGTAATGCGTCATGGTCAGGTTTGGGTCGGGATGGATGGCGCCAATGTCAGCGACGCTTCCACGTTGCGCAGGTGCTCGTCCATCAGAAGCAAGGCCCGTGCCTCATCGCGCGCTTCGAGCGCTGCGACGATGGCGCGGTGCTCTTCGTGCGAGTGTTCGGCGGCACCGGCGGACTGGTACATCAGCGTGATCAGCGCGCAGCGCGACAGCAGATCCATCAGCAGATGGGCCAGCACCTCGTTGCCCATCAGCTGGGCCATGCGCACATGGAAGTCACCCAGCAGCGTGGTGCGGCCCGGCACATCGCCGCGCATGACGGCGGCCTCTTCTTCGGCAATGTGGTCCTGCAGGGCCTGCAGTTGCTCGGCATTGGCCTGGCGGATAAAGGCCTGCGTCATGCCGGCCTCCAGCATGCGGCGCACGGCAAACACCTGCTGCGCCTCGGCAATCGACGGGGCCGCGACGAAGGCGCCGCGCGCCGGCTCCATGCGGATCAGGCGGTTTTGCGACAGCTTGAAGAGGGCTTGGCGGATCAGTGTGCGCGACACGCCAAACTGGTCGGCCAGGGTTTGTTCAACCAGCTTGGCGCCGGGCTGCAGGCGGTGCTCCACGATGGAGCGGGTCAGGGTTTCGACAATGAAACCGGTGGTGGTGGAGTCCATGCGAAGCATGATAGCGGCAATCGCCAAAAGGTGTATACACTTTGAGACAACAAACGAAGGGCACGCACATGGGCTTGAGCACACACGTACTGGACACGATGCACGGCACACCGGCAGCCGGCATGCAGGTGGCGCTGTACACCACCGAGGGTGACACGGCCACGCTGGTCAAGTCCTTCACGCTGAACCAGGACGGTCGCAACCCAGGTGGCATGCTGTATGACCATGCCGACCTGAAGGTGGGCACCTATCGCCTGGTGTTCGACGTGGCGGGTTACTTCAAGGGCTGTGGTGTGAGCCTGCCCGAGCCCAATTTCCTGAACCGGGTCAGCCTGGACTTTGGCGTGGCCCACGCCGACCAGCACTACCACGTGCCGCTGCTGGTCAGCCCCTGGAGCTATTCCACCTACCGCGGTTCCTGACCCGCCAGAAACGCTTCCAGCGCGGCAATGGGCATGGGGCGGCCGAACAGATAGCCCTGGTAGGCGTGGCACCCCAGCTCGGCCAGGCGCTGGCGCTGGGCCTCGGTCTCCACGCCCTCGGCAATCACCTTCAGGCCCAGACTCTCGGCCAGTGCGACCACGGTCTTGGCGATGGTGGCGTCGTTGGCGTCCACCAGAATGTCACGTACAAAGCCCTGGTCGATCTTGAGCTGGTCCAGTGGCAGGCGTTTGAGGTAGGACAGTGACGAGTAGCCAGTGCCAAAGTCATCCAGTGAGAAGCGCACGCCGTGGGCCTTGAGCGCCAGCATCTTCTCCACCGTGGTGTCGATGTTGGACACCAGCAGGCTCTCGGTCAGCTCCAGCTTGAGCAGTTGCGGATCGGCCTGGGCTGCGTGCAGGCTTGCCAGCACCTGCTCCACAAAATCATCCTGGTGGAACTGGCGGGCACTGACGTTGACCGCGATCGTCAGCTGCGCTGTGGCGGGGCGATCAGCCCAGGCAGCCAGTTGTGCGCAGGCGGTCTGCAGCACGATGTGGCCTAGGGGCAGGATCAACCCAGTGTCTTCCGCCAGCGGGATGAAATCGGCCGGGGATACCATGCCCCGCTGCGGGTGCTGCCAGCGCACCAGCGCTTCGACGCCGGTCACCGCGTTGTGCGCGTTGACCTGGGTCTGGTAATGCAGCACGAACTGCTGCAGCTGTATGCCCTCGCGCAGATCGACTTCCAGGGCTGCGCGCAGTGTGATCTCGGCCTGCATCTTGGGATCGAAAAAGCGCAGCTTGTTGCGGCCTGCCGCCTTGGCCTGGTACATGGCCAGATCGGCCCGCTTCATCAGGTCTTCGCTGGTGTTGTGGGTGGCGTCAAACAGGGTCAGGCCGATGCTGGCGCTGCTCAGGTGCTCTTTGCCCTGGAGGTCATAGGGCTGGCACAGCGTGGTCAGGATCTTGTTGCCCACACCCTCGGCCTGGCTGGCGGCTTCCAGACTGCTCTCGCTGAGGTTTTCCAGCATCACCACAAACTCGTCGCCGCCCAGGCGGGCCACGGTGTCGCCATCGCGGATGCAAGCGGAAATGCGGCGTGCCACTTCCCGCAGCAGCAGGTCTCCTATGTCATGGCCCAGGGTGTCATTCAGGGTCTTGAAGTGGTCCAGGTCGATGAACAGCAGCGCACCTTCGCGCTGGGTGCGGCCGCAGGAGGCCAGGGCATGCTGCAGGCGGTCGGCCAGCAGACGGCGGTTGGGCAGCGAGGTCAGCGGGTCGAAAAAGGCCAGATGGCGAATCTGCTCCTCGGAGGTCTTGCGTTCGGTGATGTCGATGTGGGTGGCCACGTAGTTGGTGACCACGCCATCGTCGCCCTTGACCGCCGTCAGTGTCATCCAGGCCGGGTAGATGTCGCCGTTCTTGCGCCGATCCCAGATCTCGCCCTGCCACTTGCCAGTGGTGTTGATGGTCTCCCACATGGCTGCGTAGAAGGCATCGTCATGGCGGTTGGAGGCAAACATGCGTGGTGTCTGGCCAATGACTTCTTGCGCGGAGTAGCCGGACATGCGCGCAAAGGACTGGTTGATGCGCAGGATCACGCTGTTGGCATCGGTGATGAGCATGCCCTCCTGCGACTCGAATGCCGTGGCCGAGATGCGCAGCGAGGTCTCCAGCTGCTTTTGCGCCGTGATGTCGGTGGAAATGCCGCACAGGGCATAGACCTTGCCATCCTTGTCGCGAAGTGGCAGCTTGACCGAGTAGTGAACCGTGACCCCACCGTCCCGGCTGCGCGCCACGACTTCCTCCATGGCAACCCGTTCCCCGTCTTCAATGACGCGGCGATCATTGGCGCGCACCACGGCAGCCGTCTGCGCGTCGAAGAAGGCGGAGTCTTCCTGGTTCACGATCGCATCCAGTGGCCGGTCAAAGAATCCCAGCACGCGCTTGTTCACGTACTGGTAGCGGTACTGGGCGTCCTTGATATAGATGTGGGCCTCCACGCTGTCCAGAATCGTGTGCAGGCGGTTTTCGCTCTCCTGCAGCGCCTGCTCAATTTTCTTGCGCCCAGTGATGTCACGCGCAATGCCCAGCACCCCGGCCAGGTCGCCATCCGCGTTGCGCACCGGTGTCTTGGTGGTCTCCATCAGCGCGGTGTGCCCGTCGTCGGCAAAGGTGATCCATTCCTCGTTGGTGCTGGGCTTGCCTGCCGAAATGGCCTTGAGGTCGTGTGCACGGAAGAAATCGGCCAGCTTCTGGTCGACAAAATCGTAGTCGGTCTTGCCGACAATCTGCGCCTCCTTGGCGCCAAAGAAGCGCTCAAACATCGGGTTGCAGAAGCGGTAGACGCCGCCCACATCCTTCATCCACACCAGCTCAGGAATGGCCTCCAGCAGCACCCGCAGTCGGGCGCGCTCGGCGTCCAACTCGGCGGTGCGTTCGGTCACGCGGTGGCGCAGCGCCGTGCCCCACAGCAACAGCATCAGGCCGAGCAGGGTGGCGGCCAACAGGGCCAGTCCCAGGATGCGGGCATACCCCGAATCCTCCAGCCGTGTACCCATCCACTTGTTGCGCAAGGCCTGGTCCTCGGATTCGGAAATGGCGGCAAAGCCGCGCTGCAGCAGCGCCATGGTCTGTGCGTCACCCTTGTGCACCGCACGGTGGAACGCGCCCACGTTCAGCTGAAAGGCCTTGTTGAAGGTGCCCTCCGCATGGTCGCGGTAGAGCAGGTAGTTGGCCGGCGGCTCGTCCAGGCAGAAGATCTTGACCTGGCCGGCAATGGCGGCGTGCACCAGGGCCTCGTAATTGGGATAGGGCTGCAGCGTCTGGATGCCGGCCTGGTTCAGGGTATCAACGCAGGCGTCACCTGCCTTCACGCCCACCAGGAAACCCGTCAGATGGTCCAGGCTGGCAATGCCACCGATTCCGACGTGGGTGTAGATGGAAACCGGAATCTGCGCATAGGGCGGTGTGAAGTCCAGGGTCTTTTCTCGTTCGGGCGTCTGGAAGATGGTGTCAATTACCGTGGCCTGGCGTGTTTGCATGCGCTGCTTGGCCAGGTCCCAGTCACTGGCCTGCAATTTCACCGTGACGCCGGTCTTGCTCTGCCACAACTGCCAATAGTCCACCAGGTAGCCGGTCAGCGTGCCGCTAGAGTCGCGGAACACATAGGGGGGGTAGTTGTCGTCCATGGCCACCACCAGCGTGTTGGCCGCGGGGGCTGCGTCGGGGGCCGCAGTGGCTGTCGTGCTGGACAGTGAACATGCAGCAGCCAGCAGCAGGCCGCAGGCATGCCTACGCGGGGTCGAGCACACTGTTCTTGTGATGAGGCTCAGCATAAATACCAGGCGGTCACTCCAGCATGTGACCCGATTCCAACGGACGACAGACTAGGCGCCAACTGCACGAAAGTATCGCATGTTGGCGCCTTTGGTGAGTCTCCCAAACAACACCCCAAGGTGCTGGGGTGTCGTCAGAGGCTGGGCGATTTATTCGCCTTCGGCTGATACCTCACGGGTCTTGCGGTTGTACTTGAGCGTGATTTTTTCCAGTTCGCACAGGTCAATCTCTTCCCACACCACTTCGGATTCGTCGTCGTCAAACACTACCTTCAGATCCTGCTTGCAGGAGCTTTTGTCGGAAAACTTGAACAGGCGGCTCTTGCCGTTGTCCAGCACGTTGTCGCCCATGCGGTCCCTGCCCCAGGCATTCTTGTGGGAGGGAGAAACGTAGATTTCGCGCAGTGTGTAGCCGGTGCGGTTGACCAGCGTGAAATCCGCGTCGCCGGCGATGGCGGCACCCGAGAGCAGGATGGATGAGAGTGCGCCGAGCAGCAGGGCGTGTGACAGTTTTTTCATGGTGAAAATGCTTGTACGGAATTGGTGAGAGGTTCAGGATAGAAGACTTTGCTTGCCCGTGTATTACAGGTCAGCCCACGGACCATGCAAGGAGTTGCGCTTTTGCGCCATCGGCGGCAAGATGGACGGGGAGTTTCGCGTTCGCTCTTTTGAAAGACTGCCATGAATAGTCCGACCACAAGCCCGCAACAACCCGATGTGTCCGGCCTCGTCGCCGCCATTGCCCGAAATACCGAGGCCGGAGGACTGGCCAAGCATCTGGAGCCGTTTCGCTGGAAGGTGCTGGCGGACTATGTTCACCCCCTGAACCGCAAACGCGGCGAATTGCTGATCGCCCAGGGAGAGATGGACCGCAAGCTGTACTTTGTGGAGTCTGGCGACCTGAAAGTCGATATGCACGGCCCCAAGGGCATCATCCACCTGGCCATCGTCGGACCGGGTAGCGTGGTGGGCGAGGGCAGTTTCTTCTCCCACCTGGCGCGCAGTGCTTCGGTCTCGGCCTACAGCGACTGCAAGGTCTGGGTCATGGCCCCCGCGGACTTTGACAAGCTCTCACACGACAACGCCAACGTGGCTCTGGCCGTGGCCATGGCCCTGGGCACCATTCTGGCCACCCGCATGCTGGACATGAGCAAGCGGTTGGCAGTGATCTAAGACCCGCCGGCTAAAACGCCCAGGTCGCCACCACATAACCCTGCCGCTGCACCGGCAACTGGCGAGCAATCGCGTTCTCGGGGCCACCGTGGGCGCGCAGGCCCATCTCCAGCTTGATGTGTTCGCCGGTCCACTGCACGGATGCAGTGGCGATGAATCCCTGGTCCGCCGGCGTGTACAGCACATCCAGTGCTGGCTGCCAGCGTTCATGCTGCCAGCTCAGGCGCAGAAATACATTGTCCTGGCGCAGGTTGCTGGCCGTGCTGAAGGCCCTGGCCTGCGAGGCCAAGGCGCCAGCCACCGCCGCTGTGGGCATGCCGTGCGCCAGTCCCAGCGGCAGGGCCTGGTTGTGATCCGACCAGGCGCTCCACTGCGCGTCGGTCAATGCCATGTCGTCGTGCCACGCCTCCGCCAGCAGGCTCAGTTGGCTCTCGGCGGTCCAGGTGCCGCCAATCAGCCATTGCCGACGGCTGTTTTCGTCGCCGCGCAGTGAGGCGTGCAGTTCCAGCGCGTCACTGGCCACCCAGGACACGGCCGTGCCCACACTGCTGCCGGTGTGCTCGCCCCGGCGGGCAAAGCCATGCCAGTCCACCGCGCCGGCGCGCCAATACCCGCGTGCCGCCAGCGCCGCTTCCCGCGCGCCGGAGGCGCTGCGTTCCTCTGTGGGGTTGACCCACACCAGCGACCAGGCGGTGTCGGCGTCAAAGTGCTCGGCCATCAGCAGGGGGCGGCCTTCCAGTGGCTCGGCCGCCAGGGTGCGGCGCACCTCCTGCTGCACCAGGTCATTGGGCCGAAAGCCGTAACCCACGTCCCAGGAGACGACTTTCTTCCCGGCGCTCCACTGCCACGCACCCAAGGCGCCTGCGGCATAGGCTTCGTTGATGCGGCTGCGGGTTTCACCGCTGGCCGTGCCGTCGGTTTGTTGCGCATCCAGCGTGGCGCCGGCGTGCAGCTGGATACCTGCCAGTGCGGTGTTGCCACGCAGTTCCAGTTGCAGGGCCGAGGTCGAGCCATCAACCGCCGTCGTGCCGGGGCGTAGTTGGTTGGCCTGAGCCAGCGGTCCCGAGTCCGCCACTTCCCGGACGATGCGGTGGGTGCGCAACTGGCCGCTGAACTCGCTGGCGCCGGCGTGTGCGGCCCATGGTGCGAGCAGGGCGAGTGCGCAGCAGGCCGTGTTGGTGAGGCGCAGCATGCTCACTCCAGCGTGGCGTTGCGCGCCAGGAACATCGGGTTGAGCCACTCCTCTGGCACGGTGCGGTCCTTGCGCGAGAGGTATTTGATGCGCGTCTCCTTCTTGTTGCTCAACTGGTCCACCAGCACCATTTCGGACACGGTTGTCGGATTGGCGCCCTTGTCCATCACGAAGCGGGCCTGCTTGGCCAGCTTGTCGGACTGCACGAACAGGTCGGCGCGCACCGGCTCGTGGCGCGCCTTGCCCACCCACAGCTCGATGCGCTGGTAGGTCACGCCCTTGCGGGCGGCCTGCAGGCTCACATGCAGGCAAACCGGTGCCTTGGCCTCGGGCTGGCACGGCTCCTCGCCCACCAGCTGGCCGGTGTAGTCCTCGGCCCAGTTCATGGTGGCGATGTCGCCGGTGGAGGCATCGCCCAGCAGCTTCTGCATGGGGGTGATGCGCAGCGGGCGCTGGCTGCCCGGCATCAGGAGCCAGAAGTCGTCGCCCAGCATCAGTACCTTTTGGCCTTTCTCCACGGGTGTCTGCATCAGCACCAGGGACTTGCGGCCGGCCTGGGCGAACACGGTGTAGCGGCGTTCCTTGTCGGGGCTGCCATCGGCGTTGAACAGCGTGACCTGGGTGTCCACCTGCAGGTTGTCGGCACTCATGCGGTAGCGGTCGGCGTCCTTGAGCAGGGCGGTCACGTCCTGCGCCAGGGCGGGGGTCAGGGTGGCGCCGCACAGGGTGAGGGCCGCCAGGGTGGTGTGAAGTCGTGTCATGGTGTGTTTTCCCAAATGGTTTTCAATGAAATTGGCATCTAGCCCTCGTGAATATTGCGTTGTTTGCTATAAAAACAGGAGCTTTATGTGTGCGCCAGGGCATCCACCACCGGCATGTGCACGGTCTTGCGTGCCACCCAGCTCGACGCGGCCATGGTCAGCAGCACCATGGCGACCAGGGTGGCGGCATACATCAGTGGGTCGATGGAGATGTTCAACGGGTAGCCCACCGAGCGGCCGGGTGGTGGAGGCATCTCCACCGGCACCACATACAGCATCAGCGAGATACCCAAGGACAGCACGGCACCGGCCACGGCGCCCACGCCACCCAGCACCATGCCCTCCAGCGCCAGCGTGCGCAGCAGTTGCGCGGGCAGGGTGCCCAGCGCCCGCAGCGTGCCGATCTCGCGGGTGCGTTCGATGATGGCCATGGCCATGGCATTGGTCACGACGAACACCACGATGACACCGATGATCAGCCCCAGTGCGCCGAAGATGCGGTTGTAGAGCGCCCGCACGGAGCGGTAGAAGAAGGCCTGGTCCATCCAGGTCTGCACCGTGAGTTGCGGGTGCATTGCGGCCAGACGCTGCTGCACGCCTTCAGTGGACTCCATGCGGTCCAGGAAGATGCCCAGACTGGAAACACGCTGGGTGACCAGCAGCTTCTGCGCGGTGGCAATGTCGGTGTAGACCAGGCGCTTGTCGATCTCGGGCACGCCGGTGGAGAAGATGCCCTTGACCCGCACATCCATGGCATTCATCGCACCCTCGGTCGTGCTGGCCAGCAGGGTCAGGCTGCTGCCCGGCGTGGCCTTGAGGCTCTTGGCCAGGCCGTCGCCCAGCATGATCTCGGCATCCGTGCTGCCGGAAGACAGCACCTGGCCGGCGGTGATGGTCATGAACGGGCCCTTGACGCCAAACTCGCTGTCGGGCTCCACGCCGGTGGCCATCATCACGGTGGACTTGTCGCCGTTGCTGATGAGGCCGCTGAACTCGATCTTGGGCAGCACCTGGCGCACGGACGGATCGGCCAGCAACTGGGTGCGCAAGGCAGCCACGTCGTCCAGGCCGTATTGCAGCGGGGTGTCTTCGTCGCGGGCAAACTGGTCCGGCTTGCCCAGGATCAGGTGGCCGGTGGTGCGGGCTGCCGCCTGGGCCAGCGCCTCGTAGGTGTAGAGCGCAAAGCCGCCGGCCAGCAGGATGGAGGCGGTGCCCAAAGCGGCAATCGACACCGTGACCAGCGAGCGGCGCCGGTTGCGCAGGGTGTTATGGATGGCAAATTTCAGCCACATATTCATGGCGATGTTCATTGGATTCTCCCGTCCAGCAATGCCACTACACGGTCGCATCGGCCGGTGAGGCGGCTGTCATGGGTGGCAATGACAAAGGCCGCGCCTTCGGCGTGGCCGCGTTCGCGCATCAGGTCCAGCACCTGGTCGGCGGTGTGCGAGTCCAGGCTGGCCGTGGGCTCGTCGGCAATCACCAGGCGCGGACGCTTGATCAGGGCGCGGGCAATGGCTACGCGCTGGCGCTGGCCGCCGGACAGTGCATCGGGGCGGTGCTGCGCATGGTCTTGCAGGCCCACGGCCTCCAGTTGCGCGGCCACGCGTTCGCGGCGCTCGCCGGCGGGCACACCGGCCAGGAACAACGGGTAGTCCACGTTCTCGGCCACCGTCATCACCGGCACCAGGTTGAAGCTCTGGAACACAAAGCCCAGGGCGTCGCGGCGCAGCAGGGTGCGCTGGTTTTCATCCAGGCCGCGGATGCTTTGGCCGCCCAGAGCAATATCACCGGAGTCGGGTGTGTCGATCAGCCCGCACAGGTTCAGGATGGTGCTCTTGCCGCTGCCGGACGGCCCGGTCAGCGCCAGCAGTTCGCCGCGCTGCACGGTCAGGTCCACGCCTTGCAAAGCCGGGATGACGTGTTGGCCCAGGCGGTAGGTCTTGTGCACGCCGTGCAGGGCAACGACGGGGTGGTGGTTGCTCATGATGCGAGGCCTTTCAACAAGGCTTGCGCCTGGGCTGCCTGCGGTGCCTGCTGTTGCACGATCAGGTCCAGGTAGCGCTTGGCCTCCGACGGGTTCTGTGCCTTGCTGGCCTCCTTGGCGGCCTTGAGCCAGACCGTGCCTTTGAAAGCCAGCGGTGCATTGGCCAGCAGCGGGCTGGAGAGCACCTCACCCAGCAGTTTGGCGCCGCGCTCCTGGCGGTGCATGAAGCCGGGCACGGCCAGGAAGGTGTTGGCAGCGACGAATTTCACTTCCAAAACGCCCGGTGTGCCGTTCTGCACCGGCGCTTCATGCGCGGTGTTGAGCAGACTGAGCGCCTTGTCCAGTTGGGCCAGACCGTCTTCGGCAAAGCCCATCTTCTTCCACGGCAACCAGGTCGTGGTGGCTTTCATGGCGGTGGCAGCGCCGGCATAGGCCAGCAGCACGGGATTGGTCGGCTCGCTCTTCACCAGACCGGAGAAGGCTTCGGCGGCATGTTCAATGGCGGCGGAGTCGCCGGCGCTGGCCTGCAGAAACTGCTGGAAGGCGCTGTTGAATTGCGCCTCGGGGACGGCGACGGCGGCGCTGGTCAGGCCCACCAGGGCGGTGCAGACCGCCAACTGGCGGATGCGGCGTAAACGGGGTAATAGGTGCATTGCGGACTCCTGAAAAAGATTCGAGGAGTGCAGTGTCTGAATCCACCGCATGGGGCGCATCCGCTTTGAGACGGAATGCCGCTGCGCGGCGCGAAATGCCCGCGTGGGGCGCGAAATTCAACCGCGAAAGGGCGTGGCGACGCCTATAGCTGGCCTTCGGTCAGCGTGTCGAGCTGGAACTGGCCGCTCTTGTGCCACAGCCAGGTGTCGGTGTAGGTCACCTTGCCCATCTTGATGGGTGCCGGAAACGGCGCGGCCTGGTGCACTGCCCGTTCAATCTCGGCCACCACCTCGGGCGCGTGGGTGGGTGCGCGCATCCAGCGCAGAGCGGTCACGGCGCCGCGGGCGTTGATGTCCACCTGCAACACGCCAATGGCATACAACTGTGGTGGCAACTTGCCACTGAAAATCCGGCTGCTGTTCCTGGCGTACAGGTGGGTGGCGGCATCACGTCGATAGTCGCGGGGGGTTCCGGCGTAAGAGCCCGGGTTGGTGGGGACCTTGGGCACGGCGCCGGTCTGCGCGGTGGGTTCCGGTGCCTTGGGCGCGGGTGGCGGACTGGAGGGCCCGGTGCTGCAGGCGGCGAGCAGGCTGGCCACGCTGCTCCAAAGGCCAAGGCGGTGCAGTGTCGTGCGGTGGGTGAATGGGGGCATGGTGAGGGGGATCTGGGTTGGCAAAGGCATACTGTGTCCGAATCTAACGCACCAGACCACCGATCGGTCTTTGGAAAAGGTATCTGAATGTGAGTGAGCTGAGTCTTTTGCTGGAGCGTCTGGTCCATGAAACGGCAGTGCTAGTCACCGTGCAGTCGACCCGCGGCTCCGCGCCGCGCGAGGCAGGGGCCTGGATGGCGGTGTTGGACAACGCCCTGTTGGGAACCGTGGGCGGCGGGCATCTGGAGTGGGATGCGATGGCCCATGCACGCCATTTGTTACATGAAGGCACCGGCGACGCCGTGGTGCGCTATCCACTTGGACCCAGCCTGGGGCAATGTTGTGGGGGCGAGGTGGTGTTGCAGTTCGAGCGGGTGTCGGCGACCGACATCGAGCGCCTGCGCACCCAATTGGCCCGCAAGGGCACGCCCTTGGCCCTGTTTGGCGGCGGGCACGTGGGGCGGGCCGTGGTGCAGGTGCTGCTGAACCTGCCCGTGGACCTGACCTGGATCGACAGCCGTGACGAAATCTTCCCACCCGCGTTGGCCGCCCAGGTGCGCTGCGAGCATTCCGACCCGGTGCAGGCTGCCGTGGCCGATCTGGCGAGCGGCTCGCGCGTGCTGATCATGAGCTTCAGCCATGCCGAGGACCTGGATGTGGTGGCCGCCTGCCTGGCGCGCCAGCGCGCCCAGGGCGATCTGCCCTATGTCGGCCTGATCGGCAGCAAGACCAAGTGGGCGTCCTTTCGCCAGAGGTTGCTGGCGCGCGGTTTCTCGGAGGCCGAACTGGCGCACGTGACCTGCCCGATTGGCGTGCCGGGCATTGCCGACAAGCGGCCTGAAGTGATTGCGGTGGCCGTTGCGGCCCAGATCTTGCAAGTTTCCGGCTGAGCCGCCACGCTGCGGCAAAACTGTATACACTTTGCCGTCGCGCCAAGGAGAACACGCTGCATGGAAAGTTACCTGCTGGATTGGGCCAATCTGCTGTTGCGTTGGGTCCATGTCATCACCGCCATCGCCTGGGTTGGCTCTTCCTTCTACTTTGTGTTCCTGGACAGCAGTCTCACGCCACCGGTGGACGAGGACCTGAAGCGCCAGGGTGTCAGCGGCGAACTGTGGGCCGTGCACGGCGGCGGCTTCTACCATCCGGTCAAGTTTCTCGGCGCCCCCCCCGAGTTGCCCAAGCACCTGCACTGGTTTTATTGGGAGAGCTACAGCACCTGGCTCAGCGGCTTCTCGCTGTTCACCGTGTCCTATTTGTGGAGCGCCGGCACCTACCTGATCGACAAGTCGGTGATGGACTGGTCGCCCAATGCCGCCGTTGGCGTGGCATTGGCATTCCTGGTGGTGTTCTGGCTCGCGTACGACGGTATTTGCCGCATCTTTGGCCAGCGCAAGAACGGTGACGCCATCGTCGGCGCCCTGGTTGCCGTGCTGGTGGTGATTGCTGCCTGGTTGGCCTGCCACTGGTTTGCCGGACGCGCGGCCTTTCTGCTGGTGGGCGCGATGATCGCCACCAGCATGAGCGCCAATGTGTTCTTCTGGATCATTCCCGGCCAGAAGACCGTGGTGGCCGATATCAAGGCCGGCAACCCTGTGGACCCGATCCACGGCAAGCGCGGCAAACAGCGCAGCGTGCACAACACCTATTTCACGCTGCCGGTGCTGTTTGCCATGCTCAGCGGCCACTACAGCTTTACCTACACCCACCCGCAGAACTGGCTGGTGCTGGTAGCCATGATGTTTGCCGGTGCTGCCATTCGCCAGTTCTTCGTGCTGCGCCATGGCTTCAAACTGGGGCGCAACAGCCACCCCTGGCCGTATGCGCTGGCCGGAGTGGTGGCCATTGTGGGCGTGGCGGTCTGGCTCAAGCCGGCCCCACAGTCCTTGGGATCTGCTATCAATTCGGGAGCCGTATCGCAAGAATCGGCGAGGGCTGGAGGCCAAATTGGCTACAAGACGTTGCAGCCCATCCTGGAGCAGCGCTGCTACCAGTGCCACGGTGAGCAGGTGCAGATGAAGAACGTGCGGCTGGACTCCGTCGAGGGCGTGAAGCAGCACGCCCAGGGCATTTACCAGCAGGCCGTGGTGACCAAGGTCATGCCGTTGAACAATGCTACCGGCATCAGCGAGGCCGAGCGGGGCCTGATCCGGCACTGGTTTGAGAGTGGCGCGGCGTTGAATTGAGCAACGGAGGGGCGTGGCTCAGGCGGCTGTCTGCGCTAGCTGCCGCGCCAGCGCGTTGTGCCGTTCAATCAGTGGCCCCAGGTCTACGGTGGCGAGTTGGCCCTTGCGCACGACCACCCGACCATTGACGACCGTGTAGTCCGCCTGCGGGCTGGCGCACAGCAGCAGTGCCCCCACGGGGTCGTGTACCGCGCCCCCGGCAAAGCCCAGCGTGTCCAGATCAAACAGTGCCAGATCGGCACACATGCCCACCGCAAGGTGCCCGATGTCGTTGCGGCCCAGAACCTGAGCGCCGCCGCGTGTTGCCAGGTGCAGGGCGTCGCCCGTGCTCATTTCTGCCGGACCCAGATCGCAGCCGAAGAAGGTTTGCCCATCGCGGACTTCGGGTGGCTGCATGGCGCGACCCACGCGGGCCAATAGCAGCGCCTGGCGGGCCTCGTTCAACAGGTGTGCGCCATCGTTGCTGGCGCAGCCGTCCACACCCAGGCCCACGGGTACGCCGGCATTGAGCATGCGCCGCACCGGTGCAATGCCGCTGGCCAGGCGCATATTGCTGCACGGGCAGTGCGCCACACCGGTGCGCGTGGCCGCAAACAGGCTGATGCCCTCGTCATCAAGCTTGACGCAGTGGGCGTGCCACACGTCCGACCCCAGCCAGCCCAGTTCCTGTGCGTATTGCGTGGGCGTGCAGTTGAATTTCTCGCGGGAGTAGGCCAGATCGTGGTCGTTTTCGGCCAGGTGGGTGTGCAGGCGCACGCCATAGGAGCGGGCCAGCAGGGCAGACTCGCGCATCAAGTCGCGGCTCACGCTGAATGGCGAGCAGGGTGCCACCGCCACGTTGAGCATGGCACCAAAGGATGCGTCGTGGTAGTGCTCGATCAGGCGCTGCGTGTCTTTCAGGATGAAGTCCTCGCGCTCGACCACGCGATCGGGTGGCAAGCCGCCTTGCGACTGGCCCACGCTCATGCTGCCGCGCGTGGCGATGAAGCGCATGCCAATCGCGCGGGCGGCCTCGATGCTGTCGTCCAGCCGCACACCATTGGGGTAGATGTAGAGGTGGTCGCTGCTGGTAGTGCAACCGCTCATCAGCAGTTCAGCCATCGCCACCTGGGTGCTCACCCGCACCATCTCGGGTGTCAGACCGGCCCAGATCGGATAGAGACCGCCGAGCCAGCTGAACAGCTCGGCATTCTGCACCGTGGGGATGGCCCGGGTCAGGCTCTGGTACATGTGGTGGTGGGTGTTGACCAGGCCTGGCGTGACCAGGTGCCGGCGCGCGTCGATGGTTTCATCGGCGTCGTGTGCGGGCAGATCCGCAGCGGGGCCGATATAGGCGATGCGGTGGTCGCGGATCAGGATGGATGCATCGCGCAGCGTGGTGGTGCGCAGTGGATCTGCGTGGTCCTGTGTGGCTATGCAGCGGGCATTGTGAATGAGCAGGCTGGACATGGAATAGTTGTTAGCATTGAACGATGACCCTACCCGATCCGCACACGGCTCCCAGGCAGTTCCTGCAGGCACTCTACCGCACGGCGGTGGATCAGGCGCTGCCGGCCCACCATCTGGCGGACTTTCTGCCGCCGCCACCGCAGCAGCCCGGGGCTCGCACGCTGGTGGTGGGCGCTGGCAAGGCGGGCGCGGCAATGGCCCAGGCGCTGGAGGCTGCCTGGCCGTCAAACGCGCCTTTGCAGGGGTTGGTGGTCACCCGTTATGGCCACGTGCCGCCGCGCGCCGCCAACGCGCCTGGCGCGCGCATTGAGGTGGTCGAAGCAGCGCACCCGGTGCCCGACGCTGCGGGCCTGGAGGCGGCGCAACGCATGCTGGCCCTGGTGCAGGGGCTGAGCGAACACGACCTGGTGATCTGCCTGATCTCTGGCGGCGGATCATCCCTGCTGACCCTGCCGGCGCAGTGGCCGGGTGGCGGGCTGGTGCTGGAGGATAAGCAGCGCATCAACCGCGCCCTGCTGGCCAGTGGTGCCAGCATTTCGGAGATGAACTGCGTGCGCAAGCACCTGTCTGCCATCAAGGGTGGTCGCCTGGCCGCTGCCTGTGCGCCAGCCCGGGTGGTGACCTTGCTGATCAGTGATGTACCGGGGGACGACGCCTCCGTCATCGCCAGCGGACCCACGGTGCCGGACCCCACGACCTGTGCGCAGGCACTGCAGGTCTTGCAGCGGTATGCCATCGATATTCCTGACGCATTGCGCCAGCAACTGGAGACCGGTGCGCTGGAAACACCCAAACCAGATGCCTCCGTCTTTGCCGGCAATGCGGTGCACCTGATGGCCACGCCACAGCAATCGCTCGACGCCGCCGCGCGTGCGGCCCGGGCTGCCGGTGTGGAGGCGCACATTCTGAGTGACGAGATGGAAGGCGAGTCGCGCGAAGTGGGGCGGGTGCATGCCGCCCTGGCGCGCGCTGTGGCACAACGGGGGCAGCCCTTCGCCAGACCCTGTGTCATCCTGAGCGGCGGCGAGACCACGGTGACGCTGCGCGCCCAAGAGCCAGGCACCCCCAAGGGACGCGGTGGCAGGGCTGGCGAGTTTTGCCTGGGCCTGGCGCAGGCGCTGCAAGCCCAGCCCGGTGTGTATGCGCTGGCCGCCGATACCGACGGCATTGATGGCGTGGAGGACAACGCCGGTGCCTCGGTCACACCCGACACACTGGAGCGCGCCCGCGCGCAGGGCCTGAGGGTGGAAGACCACCTCGATCGCAACGATGCCTATGGCTTCTTTTCCGCGCTGGGCGATTTGTTGATCACCGGACCAAGTTACACCAACGTGAACGATTTCCGGGCAATTCTGGTTCTTTGAGCGACAAAGCCGGCGAAATAGTTCTCTAGGAGTAATTCCAGGCCTTTCGGCAACTAAGTTTGATCTTGCTCAATATCTTTTGAACACGCTCGCGGCAAAGTCCCGACCATGCTTGCCGCTCAAAACATTCTTTCCAATCACCCGACTGAGTCTGTCGTAAAGGGTACTGTATTGCTGCGGCGTTCAGCGGCTACCAAGTCGGTCCTGTTCCTTGAGTCCGGTCGCGTGGCCTTGGGCGTATTGGGCACGGATGCGACGGCAGGTGTCATTGAGCACCAACTGGGCTTGGTGGAAGGTCCATGCTGGCTGGAAGCCACGGCGGCGGTGCTGAATGTTCCCAGTGCTGTGGATGCTGTGGCGCTGACGGACGTGGAAGTCCGTAGCCTGTCCCCTGAGGATTTTCGGGCCGGCCTGGACACCTGCGGGGCCGACGTGCAGTCCATGCTGCTCGATATTGCCAGGGCGCATCGCCAGCAGACCGAGCTGACGGTGAGCCGCCTGGCCAAGGATGCCGAAGCGCGCTGCGCTGAATGGTTGCTCAGCCACGCCGAAACCAGCGACAAGGGTGGTTGCTCCGTGCACCTGCAATTGCGCAAGCGGGCGATTGCCGCCCAACTGGGCATCGCGCCCGAGACCCTGTCGCGTGTGCTGCGCCACCTGCGGGAACTGCGCCTGATAAGTGGCTCCGGTCGCATCGTCGATCTGGTCGATCCGGCTGGCCTGCGCACCCTGGCCGGCCCCAGCGCGCCGTGCCAGTGCGGCGCAGTGTGACCTAGAGCGTCTTGTAACCCATCGTCTGCGGCAGCCACAGCACGATCTGTGGGAACACCGTCATGGCAACCAGCAGCGTGAGCAGCATGACCAGGAACGGCCAGCCTTCCTTCATCATCTCGCCAATCGGAATGCCGGTCAGCGCCTTGGTCACGAACAGCAGCATGCCAAACGGCGGGTGAATCAGCCCGATCATCATGTTCAGCACGACCAGCACACCAAAGTGCACCAGGTCCACGCCCAGCAGCTTGGCCGCCGGCAGCAGCATGGGCACAAACACCAGCAGCAGCACCGATACATCCAGAAAGCAGCCCAGCACCAGGAACATCACGTTCACCAGCAGCAGGAACTTAACCTGCGAGAGCTGCATGCTGTCCACCCACTGTGCCATGGCCTGGGGCACACCTTCGGCGGTGAAGGCATAGTTAAGCATGAAGGAGCCGGCCAGGATCAGCGTGATGACGGCACTGCCTCGGGTGGATTCCATGACCACGCCCCAGAACGTGCGCCAGCTCAAAGCGCGGTAGACGACGCCGGCCAGGATCAGCGCATGCAGGGCCGCCACGGCCGCCGCTTCGGTCGGTGTGAAGGCGCCGGAGTAGATGCCGCCCAGCAACACGATGGGCATGGACAGGGGTAGGGCGCCGCGGAACAAAATGGCTGGCCATTCACGCAGCGGCACCGGTGCCTCGCGCGGCATATTGCGTTTGACAGCAATCAAGTGCACTACGCCCATCATCAACACGGCCATCAGAAAGCCCGGCACCACACCGCCCAGGAACAGTGCGCCCACCGATGCACCAGAAACCAGCGCATAGATCACCATCGGAATGCTGGGCGGAATGATGGGCCCCAGCGTGGCGCTGGCCACCACCACGGCGCCGGCAAAACCGCGCGAATATTCCGGCTTTTTGAGCATCTGCTTGATCGTCACCAGACCGGGACCGGCGGCATCGGCAATGGCGCTGCCGCTCATACCCGAGAAGATCACGCTGACCAGAATATCCACCTGCGCCAGGCCGCCGCGCATGCGTCCGACCAGAATGCGGCAGAAGTCAAAAATGCGTTCACTCACCGTGCCTGCATTCATGATGTTGGCGGCAAACACAAACAAGGGAACTGCCAGCAGCACGTAGCTGTTGTACAGGCCATTGCCCACCTGTTCGGCCACCAGGCCCAGGTCTTGCCGTTTGACCAGCAAGTAGGCAAAGCCCGATACCAGCATCGAAAAACCAATTGGCATGCGCAGCAGCATGCCGGCCACCAGCACGCACACCAGGGCGGTCAGTCCCATGCTCACAGTCGCAACTCCGCGTCCAGGTCTTTGCCCTGCAGGGCACTCCAGATGCTCCACGCGCTGCGCACCACCAGCGCCGCCACCAGCAGCACAAAGGGCAGGTAGACCCACATCAGCGGTACATCCAGAACGGGCGTGCCTTCGCGGGCCATGAAGTGCACATAGTCCCAACTGGCAGGCAGCCCCACCAGGGCCAGGCCGCCGATCAGCAGGTTGCCCACGATCAGCATGGCCTGGCGGGCGCGCCGGCCCACACTGTTCCACACCAGATCGAACACCACATGTTCACGCTGCGGCACCACAAAGGCCGCCGCCCACAAAATGACCCAGATGTACAGAATGACGGCGGCCTCATCGGTCCAGGGCAGGGGCTGGTTGAAGCCAAAGCGCGCACCGATTTGCACGAGGAAGACGCCAAACAGCGCCAGGAACAGGGTGCCGCCCACCGCGTTGGCAAGCGCCTTGAAACCGCGTTGCATCGAGTTCAGTGTGTGGCGTTGATGCGCTCAACCAGCCCTGCCGACCAGGTCTTGGCATAGTCCGAAGTCTGGTACGTGGTCTGCACCGATTTGCGAAACGCCGCCACATCGGGTGTGGTGACCTGCAGACCCTGCTTCTTGAAGAACTCCACCAGTTGGGTCTCTTCGTTCACGGTATTGTCGTTGTTGTAGTTGGCGGCAGCTTGGGCGGCTGCGCGCACCTTCTGCTTCTGCGCGGTGCTCAAAGCATCAAAGCTCTTGTTGGAAATCGCTATGAACAGGCTGTCCACCAGGTGGCCGGTCAGCACGATCTGCTGTGTGACCTCGTAAAACTTGGCTGCGCGCACGCTGGGCAGGGGGTTGTCCTGGCCATCGATGGTGCCGGTTTTCAGGCCCAGATAGACCTCGCCAAAAGCCAGCGGTGTGGCCGTGGCGCCCAGCGCATTGCCCAGGAACAGCCAGTCCTTGGAGCCGGGCATGCGCAGCTTGACGCCCTTGAGGTCGGCCGGTGTCTGCACCTTGCGCGCCTCGCGCAGGTTGAGTTGGCGCGTGCCCAGGTAGCAGGTGGACAGCACGGTGATGCCCATCTTGTCCGACACGGTCTTGAATAGTTCGGCGCCAATCGGTCCGCTGAATACCTTCTGCTGGTGGACCGGGTCGCGCAGCATATAGCCGGCGGTAAAGACCGAAAAATCCGGCACCAGCTTGGCAATGTCTGCTGCGGACACGGATGTCAGCTCCAGGTTGCCCCGCGCCATGGCGGCCGGCTCGGCGCCTTGCTTGAACAGCGAGGCATTCAGGTTGATCTGCACATCAAATTCGCCCGGCGCGCTCTTTTCCAGTGCATCCTTGAACACGGTCCACATCTTGGCGTGCCAGGCGTCCGGCACGGCAGGCGTCGAAATGCGCAGCACGGTCTTGGTCTGGGAAATGGCAGGCAGTGCCAGGGCGCTGAGGGCTGCGGCAGCGGTCAATAGCGTGCGGCGCTGGAAATGGCGTGAGAAGGACATGGGCATGGGCAATACCAGAGTGGGGAAGCGCTTGCGCGTGGCTCAAAATGGAAAACCAGCAGTGTATTACTGCTGGCCGGCAGGGCAATCACCTGGGGATGTGGCACCGCGACCCCAGCGGTTTGATCTATATCACGTTGAGGCCAACCGCTGCGTTCTACCATGACGCCGGCAGTCGAAGGCCTTTTTCCGTGACTTGCGTAACGCGAATGGATTCGCGTGCACCGGAGTATTACTGTGAACCCAGACAAAAGCCCCACCAAGAACGCGTGCCCAGAGGGCTCTCCTGCCTGCTCCGCGCGGCCCGAGCCACCCGTTCCGGGCGGCGTGGGCACTACCAGTTCACGCCGCAATTTTCTGGCAGCCGGCGGAGTACTCAGTGTGTCCTCGTTGATGGGGGCCGCGGCCCTCATGGCTCAGACGGATGACCCCAAGGCCACGACGGAATGGGCGGAGCATTTTCAGACCAATTACCGGCTGATGACCCCCGAGGAAAAGGCCGAAGCACGCGCCCGGCTGGAACGGCGCTACTCGGCCCAGTACAGCAAGAAGGTGACGGTGGACACCACCGAGGCGCTGCCAGGCGTGCTGATGGGCTACGCCCTGAACATCCGCAAGTGCATAGGCTGCCGGCGCTGCGTCAAGGCCTGTGTCGAGGAAAACAACCAGACCCGTGGCAAGAGCCCCGGTGAGCGCATCGAGTGGATTCAGGTGCTGCGCATGGAGCGTGGGGAATTCGCGCAGGACAAGATGAACCAGGGCTACCCGGAAGGGCTGGGCATCCAGGTCGGCGGCAATGCCTACACCCCGGCCGGTCAGGTGCTGGAGGGCCAATACCACTACGAGCCAGAGGCCGTCCCCGAGAAGGATGCCACCTACATGCCGATTGCCTGCATGCAGTGCGAGAAACCACCCTGCGTCAAGGTGTGCCCGGTGCGAACCACCTACCGCGAGGCCGATGGCCCGGTGGTGATTGACTACAACTGGTGCATTGGTTGCCGCATGTGCATGGGTGCCTGCCCGTACTGGGCGCGCCGCATCAACCTGACCACGCCGGTGCTGCCCAAGGACGAGATGAACCCGGTAACCCATTACCTGGGCAACCGCCCGCGCATGCGCGGTGTGGTTGAAAAATGCCACTGGTGCCTGCAGCGCACGCGCCAGGGGCGCTACCCGGCGTGTGTCGAAGTCTGCCCGGTGGGCGCACGCAAGTTCGGCAACCTGCTCGATCCGGAAAGCGAAGTGAGTCTGATCCTGGCCCGAAAGAATGTGTTCAGGCTGAAGGCCGAACTCAACACCTTTCCCAAGTTCTTCTATTTCTACGATTGAGGAGCGCGATTGTGGAAAAGCTTATCAATTTCACCACCGACTACACCCGCTACGTCCTCAAGGGCGGGACCAAGTTCTATGCCTGGATGGGTTTTCTGGCCCTCCTCAGTGCGGGCGCGCTGTATGCGTTCTACCTGCAGAACACCGAGGGCCTGATCGTCACCGGCATGACCAGCCAGATCCACGATGGCCTCTACTTTGCAAACCTGGTGTTTCTGGTGGGTGTGGCAGCCGGGGCGGTGACCATCGTCTTTCCCGCCTACGTCTACCACCACAAGGCTATGCATGAAGTGACGGTGCTGGGTGAGATGTTGGCGATATCGGCGGTCATCATGGTCATGCTGTTCGTGTTCGCCCACATGGGGCGCCCTGACCGGCTCTGGCACATGATTCCGTTCATCGGAATATTCAATATGCCGGGCTCCATGCTGGCATGGGACGTGCTGGCGCTCAATGGCTACCTGGTGCTCAATTTCATGTGCGGGTTCTACTACCTCTATGCGAAGTACACCGGCACCCAGGTCAATAACAAGTACTTCATGCCGCTGGTCTATATCTCGATTGTCTGGGCACTGAGCATTCATACCGTCACCGCCTTCCTGATTGCCACCATGCCGGCGCGTCCCATGTGGTACCACAGCATGATGCCGATCCGCTTCATCACCACGGCGTTTGCGGCAGGGCCTTGCCTGATCATCCTGGCCTTCATGTTCATTCGCAAGAACACCAAGATGTGGATACAGGACAGCGCCATCAACCTGCTGGCGACCATCGTTACCTGGTGCCTCGGCCTCGCGCTGTTTCTCACCATGTCGGAAATCGTCGTCGAGCTCTATGCGCGCACCGAACACGCCAATGGTCTGTACTACCTGATGTTCGGTCTGCACGGCCTGACCAGTCTGGTGCCCTGGTTCTGGAGTTCCCTGGCCTTCATGATCATTGCCTTCGTGATGTTCCTGATTCCCAGCGTGCGCACCAACTACAAGCTGTTGCCGATTGCCTGTGTGCTGGCGTTCGTCGGCATCTGGATCGAAAAGGGCATGGGCCTGATCGTTCCCGGCTTTATCCCCACTCCCATCGGCGAGGTGACCGAGTACTACCCCACCTTCATTGAGGTGGTGATGAGCCTGGGCAACTGGGCCATGGGCTTCTTCATCTTGACGATTCTGCTCAAGGGCGCCATCGGCATCCTGATGGGCGAGGTCAAGTACGCTGGCGGCACGGCCACCAGCGCAACACGGTGAGGGTTGCGCCATGAAAAAATGCATGTTCAGCGCGATGATTCTGGCCTTCTGCTGGGGCCTGATTTCCTCCGCCTTTGCGCAACCGGCGCAGCAAGTGGAGACCACCTGCTTTGAGAGCCGCAAGGGCGCATCCGAAGTCGTCAAGCGCGACCTGCAGCCCGGCTGGCCCAACGTGAAGTGCTCTCCCAAGACCGGAGCCGTTCTCTGGTGGGGCGACCCCTTTGACGGCACCGTGCCCATGGGCGACATGCCCCTGCTGGAGAAAGTGCCACCAGGCCATGCGGTGGTCAAACCACGGTCCGAAAAGCTCGCCCTGATGCCGCTGTGCGGCACGGCTTGCCACAACGGCGTCGGCCCCAAGTTCAATCCACCCAAGTTGCCGGTTGGGAAGAAGCCCGCCCCCATCCCGACCATGGCCGCCATGGTGCCCGACCTTCAGAATCTGCAGCATGGGCGGGGGCGTATCTGGTGCCTGGACTGCCACCACACCACGCAACGCAACAAACTGGTCGACAACTTTGGCGACCCGGTCAGCATGGACCAGCCGCAGCTGCTGTGCGGCAAATGCCACGGCGACAAAATGCGCGACTGGCGGGATGGCATCCACGGCAAGCGCATTGGTGAATGGGCCAGCACCGGCAAAAAACGCTGGTTCACCTGCACCGAATGCCACAACCCGCACAATGTGCAGGATGGCGCCCGCAACCGGGGCTTTATCCAGATCGCGCCCGAAACTCCGCCGCAGTTGCCCAAGGGGATGAAGGATGCCAAGCACGAACTCGTTCATGGGGTGGGCCACTGATATGGAAACTCTGCCGCAAGGCGATGCGTTGGTGCCTTTGTCTACGCCAGTAAGAGGCGACCCCAGTTGGGTGGCACCTGCCCTGACGGCGTCCGACAAGACGCGCAACGTCGGCAAAACCAACGTCTTCTTTGGCCCTCCGCTGGCGATTCTGGCGGATGGACAAAAGAACACGCTGGAGATCAGCGGAAAGCTCAACCGCACGGCCGAGCGCTACCTGGAAATCCTCAAGCACCATGGCCTGGAACTCACCGAGCCGGAGCGTGCCTGCCTGGCCCACATCTGCCACATCGGCTTCATGTCGCCGCTGGAGATTGAAGAGCTGCCCTTTGAAGTCACGATGACCCGTTTCGAGTGCGAGGGACTGGACAAGGCTGCCCTGGCGACCAAGCTCGAAGCCGCCAGCTTCGCCGACCTGGTGGCCGTCGTTGAGTCACTGGGGTTCTGAATATGCCAAACCGCGTGCCATGGGATGCTGCCTACAGCACCGGCAATGACACCCTCGACAGCCAGCACCGGGCTATCCTTGCGCAGTGCAATGACCTGGCTGGCTGCATGGCGGATGCCGACCCCGAAAGCGACCCGAAGTTTCAAGCTGCCTATGCCGCGCTCATGGCCCAAGCGGATGCGCACTTTGCGACCGAAGCGGCGTTGCTCCAACATTGCGCCGGCCCGATGCAGGATGCGCACCAAAACGAACGCGACGAGTTCGCCTATCTGGCCAACGACATCATCACGACAGAGAACTTTGAGAAGATCGAACTCCAGCGATTTCTGGCTCTCTGGTGGGTTGGTCATATCGTGGGCTTCGGCAAGCAGTACCGGGCGCTATTGACGGCTCAAAAGTAGCAAAGCCAGCAGGGATGAACTGCTGGCTTTCAGGGTAGTGATCAGCCGACCTTGCGGTCGGCTGGACTGCTCAGGGCTTGCTACTTCTTGCCAAACACCAGGTACATCGGGTCGTCCGATGTCGCGTGGCGAACCTGTGCGTTGTCGAATGCGGCAAAGCCAAAACCGTAGCGCTTGCCCAGGTCGGAGAACTGCACATCAAACTTGCTGCCGGTCACCAGCTTGCGGCTGACCACCGAGGTGTGCATGCCGTTGGCATAGCTGTTGGCTACCCGCACGTCTCCACGGTCGGTTCCTGTCAGCGGATTGCTGATGATCGAAGCCACCTCGTCGCCAACCTTGAACTTGCTGTCATCAAACGCCACTTCCTCGCCACGTTTGATGTGATAAGTACCACCCGCATTGGCGGGCTTGGCGTCGCGTGCCATGAACTGCGGCTTGCCGTTGACCAGGGGCACGTTGGTGTATTCACCACCCGCCGGGCCAGGGTCGCCCTTTCGGCCGGCATTGGGAGAGGTCTTCTTGTCATAGCGCGTGTCATCGGTGTACTGGTCATCCAGGAAACCCAGGGGACCTGTGCGCTGGCCCTTCATGTGCCACATGTCCAGCAGCTGTCCTGGCAGGTTGGTGTACTTGTTGCCATAGGGCTTTTCCTGGCCCTCGTGGCAGGCCATGGCGCAGCCTTCCTTGTCGAAGGGTTTGGCGGTTGCCTCATTGATGGGCCACAGCATCGCCCATTTGTCTTCGTAGTAGACGTTGTCATCGCCGCCCTTGTCTGCCGGGTCCTTGAGCTTCTTCCAGGAACCATCGGCCTGCTTTTGATAGGGGCCACGGCGAATGGAGTTGGTTGGGTCCTTGTACTGAACCAGCAGGTACAGCATGTCGGCGGTGTAGGCCGCTTTCAGCGTGACCACGGTCTCGCCTTTTTCACCGGGCTTGGCGCCAAAGTTGGCCCCCCCGGTCAACTCGGCCGACAGTGGCCTGGCCTTGGCCCAGATGGGATCGCTGGCACCGGCTGCCATGTTGGGCGCGGTGCTGCTGAATGTGGCCACCAGGGAATCGGGTGACACTTTTTCCTCGACCGACTGGCAACCGGCGAGCGCCAGCAAGGCTGTCCCCATCACTGCGGTGAATAGTTTCGTTTTCATCCTCATGCTCCTTCGTTAAAAAAATGGGTCTTTTCTGTTCGATGCAACGGCCCATTGGGGCCAAATGTATCGCGTCTGTAAAGATAGGTGCCCCCACTGTGAACCTTTGGGGGGTGGCTTAACTTGATCCAAGTCAATTGAAGTTGCATGGCTTCACCGGTGTCTATGCCTTTGGGCACTTCGTCGATCAGGCCGTCAGATGGACAGACTCGCTCCCAAATGGCAACTCGTCAGTCCCCAAAGAATGACACACGTCAATGTGCTGCGAACGCCAAACCATAGAATTTCTGCGGATGCTTTGCATCAGGTGTCGTTTGCTCTCAGCCGGGCTCGGCAGTGCTACCGGAGAAGTATTTCTTGGAAAACCCTAAAAAAAGACGCGCCGCCCCCGCGAAAAAGGCTTTGACTGCAATCGCCCCCGTTCCGACCGAAGACACGGACCCCGTGCAGCCCAATTCGGTGGAACGTCCGTTCATCGTTGGCATTGGCGCCTCTGCGGGCGGACTGGAAGCGCTCAGCCAATTGTTTCCGAATCTGCCCAAGAATTTGGGGCTCAGCTACGTGGTGGTCCAGCATCTGTCGCCGACCTATCGCAGCATGATGTCGCAATTGCTGGGGCGTGAGACGACGATGCCGGTGCGCGACATTGAAGACGGCACCAAGCCTGAGCCCAATACGGTTTACATCACGCCACCCAATCGCAATATCACGATGAGTGCTGGGCGATTCCGCCTGGTTGAACCAGCCAAGGAATCCCTTCCCAAGCCATCGGTGAACTTGTTTTTTGCGTCATTGGCTGAAGAGGCAGCAGAGTCCTGCATTGGCATCATCTTGTCCGGAACAGGTTCCGACGGTGCAGCCGGTATCCACGCCATCAAGGCGGCGGGGGGATTCACGTTTTCGCAAGACCCATCGACCGCCAAGTACAACGGCATGCCCCAGTCGGCCATCGACACCGGTAGTGTTGACTGGATACTGCCGCCAGAGAACATGGGCTCGGAAATCAGTCTGATTGTCCAGAACCATGGACGCATTCCGATAGCGACACAGGCTGCAAGCGCCCCGGCCAACCTGAAGACCCTGTTGGCCAAGGTGCGAGGCCGCACCAAGGTTGACTTCTCGCAGTACAAGGAACCGACGCTGTGGCGCCGCATCGAGCGACGCATGGCCGCCAACCATGTCACCACGCTGCAGGAGTACCTGGCGCTGGCTGACGAGAAGCCCGTGGAGTTGGACAAACTGTGCAAGGACATCCTGATTTCGGTCACGTCCTTCTTCAGGGATACCGAGGCCTTTGCGGCCCTGGACAAGGTTGTCGCGCGCATCCTGTCAACCAAACAGGCCGGCGATGACATCCGGATCTGGGTGGCAGGTTGTGCAACCGGGGAAGAGGCGTACTCGCTGGCGATTCTGTTCTCTGAGCACCTGGGCGCTGCGTTTGACCAGTACAGGCTGCAGATATTTGCGACCGACATCGATCTGGAGGCCATGGCGAGAGCGCGCCGCGGTGTTTTCCCCGCTCCCAGCCTTGCTCACATGGACCGCGCGCGCATCAAGGCCCACTTTACCCCGCATGGCGACCGGTATGAGATCAACAAGAACCTGCGTGATGTGGTGATTTTTGCCCGGCAGGATCTGGTGCAGGATCCGCCGTTTCTGCGGCTCGATCTGGTGACCTGCAGAAATGTGCTCATTTACTTTCAAAGCGAGTTGCAGTCACGCCTGCTGTCGGTCTTCCACTATGCGCTGAACCCCGGTGGTTACATGTTCCTCGGGAAGTCGGAAAGCGTATTCCAGCAGGAGGGCCTGTTTCAGGTCGTGGACAAAGATGCCAAGCTGTTCAATCGCAGTGGCGTGGCGAGCCGGCTTCCTCTGCCTCGCCACGATGGCCTGAGTGCACCGGCCGGGCTGCATCAGCTGTTTGAGGGAGCGAAGGTACCAAGCAACGGCTTTGAGAACATTCTCCTGGATGCCGCCAGCCGGTACTTCATTCCACTGACCATCCTGATCAACAGCAAGTTCGAAATCCGGCATATCCACGGAGATGCCAGCCGTTTTCTCAACATTTCCCCCGGAAAACCTGCATTCGATCTGATTTCACTGATCCGGCGGGAGTTTCGCACCGAACTGCAGGTCCTGCTGCGTCAGGCCCAGGTCAAACATACGGTGGCAACCGGACGGCCACGCCACATCAAGGCGCTTGACCCCAGGCTTGGTGTTCGCGTCACAGTGCACCCGCTACCGGATACGAGCAATGAAGCGTTGTTCATGGTCTGCATTGAGTGGATTGCACCGGTCGTTGCACGCGAGGTTGGTGAGGACGGTGGTGGTGTTTCCGACAGGGAGCTGGAGGACGAGCTTGCAGCAACGCGGGAGCATCTCCAGTCGCTCGTCGAAGAACTGGAGACTTCGAACGAAGAGATGCAGGCGCTGAATGAAGAGATTCAGGCCTCGAATGAGGAAATGCAGGCCTCCAATGAAGAGCTGGAAGCCTCCAATGAAGAACTGCAGTCAACCAATGAGGAACTTGCGACGGTCAATGAAGAACTCATGATCAAGACTGCGGAGACGCAGGAACTCAACATCGATCTCGAGAACATCCAAAACAGTGTCGATTACCCCCTGCTCGTCCTTGATCAGCAACTGGGGCTGATCCGCTTCAACCGCTCTGCCTCGCTGCTGTTCAAGTTGGGCAAGCCCCAGGTTGGGCAGAACATTCGGGGCTTGCCGATGCCCCATGGAATGCCTGACCTGGTGGATGACATCCAGAACGTCATCGATACCCAACTGGCGTTTGATCGCCAGATCATCAACGCCAACAAGCGCCATTACCTGGTGCACATCACGCCCTTGCTGCGGGAGTCCCATCGCGTCGGTGGAGCCATTCTGCTGTTTACGGACAACACCGTCCTCTATGACACCCAAAAGACAGCGCGCGAACATCAGGAGCGCCTGCTGGCAGTGATGAACAACTCGGTGTCACTGATGGCGGTCAAGGATGCATCGGGCCGCTACCAATACGCCAATCCGAAATTCGAGCGCAGTTTTGGCTTCAGTCCGGGGCAGGTCATTGGCAAGACCGACTTTCAGGTCTTTCCTCCCAATGTGTCGGATCTGTTCCGCGAAAGCGAGCTGGAGGCCATGCGCCTGCGCAAGGACATTGAGCGGGAGGAGACCATTCGGCTCGGTGGTGAGGACAGGTACTTCCTCGTCGTGCGCTTCCCCGTATTTGATGATGATGGCGCCATTACCGGCGTGTGTTTTCAGGCAACGGACGTCACCGACCGTCGCCATGCCGAAGATCAACTGCGGCTGGCGGCACGCGTGTTTGACCGCGCAGCCGAGGGCGTGGTGGTGACCGATACCAATCTGTGCATTCTGACCGTCAACGACTCCTTTACGGTTGTCACGGGGTATCAGCGCTCGGAAGTTGTTGGCAATACACCGTCGTTGCTGAAGTCGGGCAAGCATCCCAAGGAGTTCTACATCGACATGTGGGACAAGATCAATTCAACGGGTTGGTGGCAGGGAGAAATCTGGAACCGCAAGAAGAATGGCGATCTGTACCTGGAGTGGCTGTCGATCAACACGGTCAAAGGTCAGGACGGAAAGGTCGTGAACTATGTGGCCATGTTCAGCGACATCACGCAAGTGCGCGAATCGCAGCACCGCGTTGAATTTCTGGCGACCCATGACGACCTGACCGGATTGCCCAACCGCACGCTGTTCAATGACCGGCTCAAACTGGCGCTGGCGCGCGCCTCCCGCTCGAAGGAACATCTGACCGTTCTGTTTCTGGATCTGGACAACTTCAAGGTCATCAACGACACCCTCGGGCACGAGGTGGGTGACATGCTGCTCAAAGAGGCCGCCAAGCGGCTGCTGGACTGTGTGCGCACCGAAGATACGGTTGCGCGACTGGGTGGGGATGAGTTTGTACTCTTGCTGGAGGCGTCAGAGCGGCACGAGGCGGTGCTGACGGCCGAACGGATCATCAAGGCGCTGTCCAGGAGTTTCGTGCTGAGTGGGCGTGAGTGCTTTGTCAGCGCCAGCATCGGGATCAGCATGTTTCCGGAAGACGCGCAGGACCCCAACGGACTTCTTCGTAATGCCGATGCTGCCATGTACCGGGCAAAAGACCAGGGCAAGAATGCGTTCCATTTCTTCACCGAAACCTTGGCCCGCCAGGCCAATCAGCGTCTGGACCTGGAGAGCGGCTTGCGCCGCGCCATTGAACGCTCCGAGTTGCTGCTGGAATACCAGCCCCAGGTTAATCTGGAGACGGATGCGGTGGTTGGTGTGGAAGCGCTGTTGCGCTGGCATGACGGCAGCAAGTTTGTTTCCCCCAGCGAGTTCATCCCGATAGCTGAGGAGAGCCATTTGATTGTGGCCATTGATGAGTGGGTGCTGTCGGAGGCGTGCAGGCAAATCAATGCGTGGGACAAGGCAGGCCTGCCGCCGATCCGGATCAGTGTCAATATATCTGCGCGGCATTTCATGAAGTCGGACATGACGAGTGAAATTGTCCGCATCGTGACCCAGCACGGAGTGGCACCCCAGCGGCTGTGCATCGAAATCACGGAAGGTGTTCTGGTGGATGCAGAGCGTGCACAGCGCGTGTTGCAGGAACTGGTGAATTTTGGCCTGCACATCAGCGTCGACGACTTTGGAACCGGCTTCAGCTCGCTGTCCTATCTGAAACGCTTCCCCATCCACGAACTCAAGATTGACCGCAGTTTTGTCGACGGGGTTTCCATCGACGCAAATGATCGCGCCATTTCGTCAACCATCATCGCGCTGGCCAAGAATCTGGGCATGGCGGTTGTCGCAGAAGGCGTTGAAATGGCAGACCAGCATGCGCAACTCAACTCCATGGGGTGTCTGAACGGTCAAGGCTATCTGTACGCGCGACCCATGCAGCCGCATCGGTTTGCAGATTGGCTGCTCTACCGGCAGGAAGGCTGATTGCAGCCCGCAAGTGCCTGCTGCACATTTTCGGATTGGCAGTTCATTGACATAGATGAAAGTATTGTGTCGATGCCGTTCCTACATTTGCTTGGCAATGCGCCGCGTTGTTGCTGTGCTGATGAAGGGAGTTCCCATGCGCAAACATTCCATGACATTGGTGGCGTCAGTCCTGGTTGGGCTGTCGGGATGCGGAGGCTCCGACTATGGCCCCGTCACGGGGCGATGGTCGTTGATCCTGCAGCCGTCGGGACAGTCGGCCGCGCACCCGGATGCAGTCACTGTCGACTGGGTGGTCCTCAACGAGACCAACGGCGTGGTGAACGGCCGATCTGACGCCTTCACCTTCTCTGGGCGCAGAAGCGGCAACCAGCTGGAGTTGACCGTGTTGTCGCCCGATCCATCCGGAACGCCGGTGGAGCACAGCTTCCTGAAGTTGAGCCTGCAAGGCGACGGCACCGTGCGTGGCTCGGGGTACACCCCTCAGCCAGAGGTTTCCCCATCGGTCGAATCTGGCCGACTTGAGAATGCGGCCCGGCTGGACTATGACGTCAGTGGCCGGTTGGCGTTGCCCTTGAGTTCGGGTGAAGCCAGCGCTGCCATCGGTCAGCCGAATGTGGGCGGGGCGGCCTCGGACATTGTGCACACGGTCTGCAGCATTTTTAGTGCGGCGGAGTCGTTTGCCATGGGCTATCTCACGGGCAATCTGTACCGACCCATGGGCGGCTGTATCCTGGCGCAGTCCGGGGGCGGCTATTACGTGTTTGGCCGGGAGGCTGCCGGCTCACTGCTTCCGGTCTGGACCCAGAACGTCTATGTCCCGGTGGAGTGGGCCCCTTGCACGGAACGCCAGTACAAGTTCAAGTTTTCGTACAAAGGGCAGGCCTTCCTGACCAGCGGCGTGGAGTTCATAGCCAACTCCAAGCACGGACCCAACTACCTGCCGGGCCTGGACATGCTGAAGGTCGGCGGCAAGAGCCTGACGGATCTGGCCGTGGAGCTGGATGACTTGCGCCGCAAGTACGGCAATTACGCGCTGCTGGTTGCCAAACACTCGCGTACAGGGTTCATGGGCCTGTACGTGATTCGCGAGCGGGGCAGCTCGGACGAGTTCAAGAACGAGGCGGTCATCAAGACACTGGCGGGTAACCTGCACGCCAGCGTCAAGGTGGGCAAAGAGATCACGGATACCTTCGGCCTGCGCCGCGGTCCGGCGCCCAAGGTCTGCCTCGATCAGGTCGAGTTCTCGTACCTGATTGGTTCGGCTGACGTGACGCTCGATTGACGCGCCTGCCGGTACTCAGCCGGCCAGTGCCTTGAGCACATTCTCGGCTGTGGCGGGCGCGGTCAGCCGCACTGGCCGGCCGTCGCCCACGGATGCAATGGCGTCGCGCAGCGCCTCGTACACGCTAATGGCCAGCATGAACGGTGGCTCGCCAACGGCCTTGCTGCCGAAGACGTTGTCCTCGCGGTTCGGCTCCGGCCACAGGTCGACCTTGAAGTGCTCGGGCACGTCGCCGGCCGTTGGAATCTTATAAGTGCTGGGTGCGTGGGTGGTCAAGAGTCCCTTGTCGTTCCACACCAGTTGCTCGGTGGTCAACCAGCCCATGCCCTGCACAAAGCCGCCCTCGATCTGGCCGATGTCGATGGCCGGATTGATGCTGTGGCCCACGTCGTGCAGGATGTCCACTTTCAGCACACGGCTCTCGCCGGTCAGGGTGTCGATGGCGACTTCGGTGCAGGCGGCGCCGTAGGCAAAGTAGTAGAAGGGGCGCCCGGTCAGGGTGGTCTTGTCGTAGTGGATCTTGGGTGTGCGGTAGAAGCCGTCGCTCCAGAGTTGAATGCGGTTGGCGTAAGCCAAGCTCACCACCTCATTGAAGCTGCGCGCAATGACACCCTTGGGGCTGGGCGAAATCACCTGCCCGCCCTCAAAGCGGATGGCGCCCGCGCCGCAGCCGTCCAGCCCGCACACAAAGGCCGCCAGGTTGTCGCGCACATGCCGTGCGGCGAATTGGGCGGCGCGGCCATTGAGGTCGGTGCCGGCACTGGCCGCTGTGGCGGAAGCGTTGGGAATCTTGCCGGTGTCGCTGGCGGTGCACAGCACGCGCTCATAGGGCACGCCCAGTTCGTCGGCCACGATCTGCGCCACCTTGGTGTTCAGGCCCTGGCCCATCTCGGTGCCGCCGTGGTTCACCTGCACGCTGCCGTCGGTGTACACGTGGACCAGCGCACCGGCCTGGTTGAACAGCGTGGCGGTGAAGCTGATGCCGAACTTCACCGGTGTGATGGCCAGACCGCGTTTGATGATGGGGTTGGCGGCGTTCCAGGCCAAAACGGCTTCTCGCCCTCGTCGGTACTGCGCAGATTGCTCCAATTTTGATAGCAATGGATGGAGGATGTTATCCTCCACGCGCATGCCATAGTGGGTGGTGTCGCGCTTGGAACTGGTGCCGGGAATGGTCTCGTCGCTGTACAGGTTGCGCAGGCGCACGTCCAGCGGGTCCAGGCGCAGCTGGCGGGCGATGTCGCCCATGATGGTCTCGATCAGGATCACGCCCTGCGGTCCGCCAAAGCCGCGGAAGGCCGTGTGGCTCTGGGTATTCGTCTTGCAGCGGTAGGAGGCGATCTCCACGTCCTGCAGGTAATAGGCATTGTCGCTGTGGAAGATTGCGCGGTCAGCCACCGGGCCGGACAGGTCGGCGCTGAAGCCGCAGTTGGCTGCCATTTGCAGTTTGAGCGCGGTCAGGCGCCCTGTCTCGTCAAAGCCGGCGCTGTACTCATAGGCAAACGGGTGGCGCTTGCCGGTGACCATGAAGTCGTCATCCCGGTCCAGCCGCAGCTTGACCGGCCGCTTGAACTTGTGCGCCGCAATCGACGCCCACACCGCCAGATGGCCGGCCTGGGTTTCCTTGCCTCCAAATCCGCCGCCCATGCGCCGGCACTCCACGCGCACGGCGTGGCTGTCCAGCCCCAGCGCGTGGGCCACCCAGTGCTGCACCTCGCCGGGGTGCTGGGTGCTGGAGTAGACCCACCACTGGTTTTGCTCCAGCGGTAGGGCGTAGGCGATCTGGCCTTCCAGGTAGAAGTGTTCCTGGCCGCCCACTTCCAGCGTGCCACCCAGACGGTGTGGAGCGGCGGCGAGTGCGGTATCCGCATTGCCCCGGCGCACAAACACCGGTGGCAGCACATAGCTTTGCACCTTCAGTGCGTCTTGCACCGTCAGGATGGCGGGCAGGACTTCGATGGTGAGCTGCACCTTGCGTGCGGCGCGGCGCGCCTGCATGACGGTCTTGGCAACCACCAGCCCAATCACCTGACCGATGTGCTGCACGGTGTCGCGTGCGAACACTGGCTCGTCGCCGGCAAAGGCGGCCAGCATCGGGTCGCCGGGGATGTCCTGTGCCAGCACCACCCCCACCACACCAGGCATGGCCAGCGCGGCGCAGGTCTCCACGCCCAGCAGGCGGCCATGCGCCACGGTGGACAGGATGGGCGCGGCATGCAGCGTGCCGCGGATTTCGGGGATGTCGTCCATGTAGGTGGCGGCACCGGCCACCTGGGCCACCGCGCTCTCGTGCGGGCGGGACACGCCGGCTGCGGGGGTTGATGCGTTGATGTGCTGGTTGCTCATGCTGCCACCTCGCCTGCGTCCATGGGCGCGAGTTGCCGCAGGTCCGTTAGCACAGTCCCCTGGCTCTCCAGCCAGAAGCGCTGCAGCAGGTTGCCCAGCACCGCGCTGCGGTAGGCGCTGCTGGCGCGCATGTCGGAAATGGGCGCGAACTCCTGGCGCAGTACGGTCATGGCGTGGTCGATGGTGGCCTGGGTCCAGGGTTTGCCGGTCAGCGCGGCTTCGGTCTTGCGCGCGCGCGCCGGAGTGGCAGCCACGCCGCCGGCGCCGATGGACGCCTTCTGCACACGGCCATTGGCGATCTGCAGGTTGAGGGCCAGACAGACAGCCGAGATGTCGTCTTCAAAGCGCTTGGAGATCTTGTAGACGCGGCTGGCCTCAATGGCGACGGCCTTGGGCACCTTGATCCAGGCCAGCACTTCGTCCTTGGCCATCACGTTGGTGCGGTAGCCGGTGTACAGGTCTTCCAGCGCCAGCTCGCGGTGCGCCATCTTCCTTCCACTCTGGCGCATCAGCACCACGCTGGCCCCCAGCGCAATCAGCAGTGGCATGGAGTCGCCAATCGGCGAGCCGTTGGCCACGTTGCCGCCCAGTGTGCCGCTGTTGCGCACCGGCAAACCGGCAAAACGGTGGGCAAATTCGGCGAGCTGCGGCCGGTCTGCCACCAGCGCGGCAAAGGCATCCGTCAGCGTGACGGCAGCACCAATGGCGATGTGGTGTGGGTAGTCTTCGACCCGGCGTAGCTCCCGGACCTTGGTCACATCGATCACCCGTTCAAACTGCTTGTGCTGCTTGGTCACCCACAGGCCGACATCGGTGCAGCCGGCCACCAACTGGGCGTCGGGGTGGCGGGCGCGCAGGGCCAGCAGCTCGGCCAGCGTGGCGGGAGACATATATGCCGAATCGGGCTCCAGCCCTCGTGAAACCTGGTCGAGTAGCTCTAAATTCAATAGCACTTCGGCTTCATTGACCTGGGCGCGGGGCAGTGCCTGCATGGCCAGCGCGGCGTCCACAATCGGCCGGTAGCCGGTGCAGCGGCACAGGTTGCCCGACAGCGCAGCCTGCGCTTGGTCACGGGAAATGGCCTCGCCCTGTTGGGCCTGGTACAAACCAAACAGGCTCATCACAAAGCCGGGGGTGCAAAAACCGCATTGCGAGCCGTGGCAGTCCACCATGGCCTGCTGGGCGGGGTGCAGGCTGCCATCGGCCTGGGTCAAATCCTCCACCGTCCACAGCGCCATGCCGTCGATGGAGTGCGCCATGCGGATACAGCTGTTGATGGCGCTGTACTTGACTTGGTCGCCGTCGGCCTCACCCAGGACCACGGTGCAGGCGCCGCAGTCTCCTTCGCCGCAGCCCTCCTTGGTGCCGGTGCAGTGCAGGTCTTCGCGCAGCACCTCCAGCAGGGTGCGGCTGGTGTCAACGGCGGGTAGGGTTACGATCTCTCCGCGCCGGAAAAATCGCAGGGGTTTGGTGTTCATGGGCTCTTCCTTGTGCGGGAGGGTAATTCGCTAGCGACCCGGACTTCATACGCATTAGGATATGACACAAATCGACGGGATCGTATGAGAGACCAATCGCTGTTCGACAAGATAGACCTTCATTTGATCAGGGTCCTTCATACCGTGTTGACTGAACGCAGCGTTTCCAAAGCCGCCATCCGTCTGGGCATGCACCAGCCGGCGGTGAGCAGTGCGCTCAAACGCCTGCGCGACTTTGCCGGAGACCCGCTTTTGGTGCGTTCAGGCTCCGGCATGGTGCCCACCGATGCCGCACTGCGCATGCTGGAACCCGCCGGCCACATTCTGCGCAGCGCCGAGATGTTGTTTTCCGACGCCCGTGGTTTTGAGCCGGCCAGCGCGCGCAACACCTTTCGCGTGGCGGCCAGCGACTACCTGGACCCGCTGTTCCTGCCGCACTTGGTGGCGCAGATCAAGTCGCAGGCGCCAATGACGCAGATCGAGATCCATCCGCTCTCCGGCGCCACCGACTACCGCGCCCAGCTGGCGCAGGGCGAGGTGGACGTGGTGATCGGCAACTGGCCGGCGCCACCGCAGGAGCTGCACCTGGGTCGTCTGTTTGGTGATGAGGTGGTGTGCCTGGTGTCCAAGAAACACCCGGCGGTGCGCCGCGGCTGGGACCAAGCCTCGTGGCTGCAGGCCGAGCACATTGCGCCGGTGGCCACGCACCCCGGCGCTCGTGGCGTGATTGACGAACACCTGGCCAGCCTGGGGTTGCAGCGCCACATCGCCGCGCGCTGCCCGTATTTCGGGCAGATCCCGTCCATGGTGGCATCAACCTTGCTCGTTCTGACCACGGGGCGGCAGTATTGCGCGCGCTTTGTGGACACGCTGCCGGTCGCGATTCTTCCCTGTCCCGTGGAGTTTCCGCGCATGATGTACTACCAGCTCTGGCATGAACGCACCCACACCTCCGCCGCCGGGCGCTGGTTGCGCGACCGTGTAAAGTCGGTCGCCGCAGCCCTGAAAAAAGAATGAAATCCGCAGCAGCATGATAGTCCCCCGACTCCAGTTAACCGGCATCACCAAGGCCTATCCGGGCGTGGTGGCCAACAGCGACGTGTCGCTCACCGTGATGCCAGGCGAAATCCATGCCGTGCTGGGTGAGAACGGCGCCGGCAAATCCACCTTGATGAAGATCATCTACGGCTCGGTCAAGCCCGATGCCGGCGCGGTGCGCATCAACGGCCAGGAAATCGTGATCCGCAACCCCAAGGAGGCGCGGGCCAACGGCATCAGCATGGTGTTCCAGCACTTCAACCTGTTCGACACCATGACCGTGGCCGAGAACGTGTGGCTGGGTCTGACGCGCAGTTCGCTGGAGCAGGTCACCGCCGCGATTGTCGGCAAGGCCACCGAATACGGTCTGGACATTGACCCGGCGCGCCCGGTGCACACCCTCAGCGTTGGCGAAATGCAACGGGTGGAAATCATCCGCGCGCTGTTGACCCGCCCCGAGCTGCTGATCCTGGACGAACCGACCTCGGTGCTGACACCGCAGGCCGTGGAAAAGCTGTTTGTGGTGCTGAAGAAGCTGTCCAGCGAGGGCTGCAGCATTTTGTACATCAGCCACAAGCTGCACGAGATTCGCGAACTCTGCACCGCCTGCACCGTGCTGCGCGGTGGCAAGGTCACCGGTGTCTGCAACCCACAGGAAGAATCCAACGCATCGCTGTCGCGCCTGATGATTGGTGCCGAGCCGCCCACGCTTACGCGCGCGGCCAAGCATGCCGGTTCCGCTGTGATGGCGGTCAAGGGCCTGTCATTGGCGCGCGAGGACCAGTTTGGTGTGGACCTGGAAGACATACACCTGCACGTGCGTGCTGGCGAGGTGGTGGGCATCGCTGGTGTGTCCGGCAACGGCCAGAAGGAATTGCTGTACGCGTTGTCGGGTGAGGACGACCGCGCTCCGCGTGGCAGCATCCACATGGGCGAGGTCGACGTGTCGCACATGCACCCGGGGCGTCGCCGCAAGATGGGGCTGCACTTTGTGCCCGAGGAGCGCCTGGGGCGCGGTGCCGTGCCCACGCTGAGCCTGGCCCACAACCTGCTGCTCACGCGCACCGAGTCCATCTCGATGCCGCGCTTCGCCGGGGGCTGGATCCGCGTGCGGCAGTTGGAAGCCCATGCGGCTCGGTTGATTCAGGAATACAAGGTCAAGGCCAACGGGCCAACCGCCGTGGCGCGTTCGCTGTCCGGCGGCAATCTGCAGAAATTCATTGTGGGCCGTGAGATTGATGCGGCGCCGAAGCTGCTGATCGTGTCGCAGCCCACCTGGGGTGTGGACGTGGGTGCGGCGGCGCAGATCCGTGGCGAGATTCTGGCCCTGCGCGACGCAGGGTGCGCGGTGTTGGTGGTGAGTGAGGAACTGGATGAACTGTTTGAAGTGTGTGACCGCATGCATGTGATTGCGCGCGGCAAACTATCGCCCTCGGTGCCGATTGCCGAGGCCTCGGTGGAAAAAATTGGCGAGTGGATGAGTGGGCTCTGGGACCACAACGACACGGCAGCGGTTGCGGAGGTGCAGCATGGCTAGGCTCAAGCTCGAAGCACGCCCGCAGCCCTCGCAATTCTGGAGTTATGGCTCGCCGTTGCTGGCGCTGCTGTGCACGGTGGTGATCGGCGTGATCCTGTTCGTGCTGCTCGGCAAGGACCCGGTGCGCGGCCTGCAGGTGTTTTTCTGGGAGCCCATCAAAAGCGGCTACGCGGTGGGCGAACTGGTGGTCAAGGCCACGCCACTGCTCTTGATCGCGCTGGGGTTGGCCGTGTGCTTTCGTTCCAACGTGTGGAATATTGGCGCCGAAGGGCAGTACATCCTGGGAGCCATTGCTGCCAGTGGTGTGGCCCTGATGGCCGACAAGACCACCGGCGGCTGGATTGTGCTGGCCCTGCTGCTGGCCGGTGTGCTGGGTGGCATGGCCTGGGCGGGGCTGACCGCGCTCTTACGCGACAAGTTCAACGCCAATGAAATCCTGGTCAGCCTGATGCTGGTCTACGTGGCGGTGCAGGTGCTGGGCTACCTGGTGTTTGGCCCGTGGAAGGACCCCAATGGCTACAACTTTCCGCAGACCAAGAGTTTCGAGGCGGTGACCCGCATCCCACGCCTGTTTGATGGATCGCGCGTCAGCATCGGCGTGCTGTTTGCATTGCTGGGAGTGGCCGGTGTCTGGGTGTTTCTGTTCCGCACCCGGGCGGGCTTTGCCCAGCAGGTGGGTGGGTTGGCACCGGCGGCATCGCGCTATGCCGGCTTTTCGTCGCGTCGGGCGCTGTGGGTGGCCTTGCTGGTGTCGGGCGGCATGGCGGGCCTGGCCGGTGCGCTGGAGGTGGCGGGGCCGATTGGCCAGCTCACACCCTATGTGCCAGCGGGCTACGGCTTTGCCGCCATCATTGTGGCCTACGTGGGGCGGCTGCACCCGGTGGGCATGGTGTTCTCGGCCGTGCTGATGAGCATGTTCTATATCGGGGGGGAGCTGGCGCAGTCGCGTCTGGGGCTGCCCAAGTCGTTGACCGGGGTGTTCCAGGGGCTGTTGCTGTTCACGCTGCTGGGTTGTGACACGCTGGTCAATTACCGTCTGCGCTGGGGGAAAAAATAATGGACTCCTACGCTCTGTTAGTCGCCGCCACACTGAATGCAGGCACCGTGCTGGCCATTGCCTCGCTGGGGCTCCTGATCAACGAGAAGGCCGGCATCGTCAACCTGGGGGCCGAGGGCATGATGCTGTGCGCGGCCATTGCTGGTTTCGCCACGGTGGTGCACACCGGCAGCGACACCATGGGTTTTGCCGCCGGCATGGGCGCGGGTGCCCTGATGGCGGCGGTTTTTGGTGCACTGGTGATCTGGCTCAATACCAACCAGTACGCCACCGGCCTGGCGCTGAGCCTGTTTGGTGCGGGCTTCTCGGCCTTTGCCGGCATCAGCTATGTGCAGGAAAAAATGCCCGAGCGGCCCAGCTTTGCGGTTCCGTTCCTGTCGGACATTCCGCTGGTCGGTCCTGCCCTGTTTCGCCAGCATCCACTGGTCTACCTGACCGTGCTGTTTGCGTTGGCGCTGATCTGGTTCCTGTACCGCACCCGCTCCGGGCTGATCCTGCGCAGTGTCGGTGAGAGTCCGGAATCAGCCCATGCCCTGGGCTACCCCGTGCGCTGGATCCGCCTGGGCGCCGTGGTGGTGGGGGGAGCGCTGTGTGGCCTGGCCGGAGCCTACATCTCCATCGTCTACACGCCTTTGTGGGTGGAGGGCATGGTCTCGGGCAAGGGCTGGATTGCGCTGGCGCTGACCACCTTTGCCACTTGGCGCCCGGCACGGGTATTGCTTGGTGCTTACCTGTTCGGTGGCGTGACCATGTTGCAGTTCCATTTGCAGGGAATTGGCGTGGAGGTTCCGAGCCAGTTCCTCAGCATGCTGCCGTATGTGGCGACCATTGTGGTGCTGGCGCTGATATCCCGCAACCCGCGCTGGATTCGTATTAATATGCCCGCTGCCATAGGGAAACCGTTTTATCCCGGCTCGTAGCGCCCACTGCGCCAGAGCTGTTTTTTTCCGCAACCCCAGTTTTAATGAAAGAACTCACATGACAGATTTGCACAAACGCACACTACTCAAGGTGGCCGCTCTGACAGCGGTTGCCAGCGCGGCACTGGTTGGCTGCGGCAAGAAGGAAGAGCCGGCTCCCGCCCCGGCACCCGCACCGGTGGCGTCCGCTCCCGCGCCCAAGCCCGAGCCGCTGAAGATTGCCTTTGCCTATGTTGGCCCCGTGGGTGACGGCGGCTGGACCTTTGCGCACGACAACGGTCGCAAGGCGCTGGAGAAGGAATTCGGCGACAAGATCCAGACCTCGTTCGTTGAGAGCGTGCCCGAGTCGGCGGATGCCGAGCGCGTGATCCGCGACATGGCCAGCCAGGGCAACAAGCTGATTTTCGGCACCACCTTTGGCTACATGGACCCCATGCTCAAAGTGGCTGCGGACATGAAGGATGTGAAGTTCGAGCACGCCACCGGCTACAAGACCGCCGAAAACCTGCGCACTTACGACAGCCGCACCTACGAAGGTGCCTACATGGCGGGTGTGATCGCCGGCAAGATGACCAAGTCCAACACGCTGGGCGTGGTGGCGTCGGTGCCAATTCCTGAAGTGATCCGCAACATCAACAGCTTCACGCTGGGCGCGCAGAGCAGCAATCCCAAGATCAAGACCAAGGTGGTGTGGGTCAACGAGTGGTTCAACCCACCCAAGGAAACCGAAGCCGCTACCAGCCTGATCAACGGTGGTGCCGACGTGCTGTTCCAGAACACCGATTCGCCCGCTGTGCTGAAGACCGCGCAGGACAAGGGCAAGCGCGCCTTTGGCTGGGATTCCGACATGACCGCTTACGGTCCCAAGGCCCACCTGGCGTCCGCCGTCATCAACTGGTCGCCGTACTACATCAAGGCCACCAAGGATGCGCTGGAAGGCAAGTGGACCACGGGCAAGGCCTGGTGGGGTGTGAAGGAAGGCGCAATTGACATCGTGTCGATCGCCGAAGACGTGCCCGCCGAAACCAAGGCCAAGGTCGAAGAAGTGAAGAAGGGCCTGGCCGACGGCTCCTTCGTGATCTGGAAAGGCCCGATTGTGGACAACACCGGCAAGGAGCAAATCGCCAAGGACAAGACGGCTGACGATGAATTCCTGGGCGGCTTGAGCTTCTACGTCAAGGGCGTGGAAGGCAAGATCCCCGGCGGAAAATAAGCGATCTCCAACTCGCTACACTGGGCCGCTTTTGAGCGGCCCTTTTCTATTCCGGGGAGTTTTACCACCATGAAAATTGATTTGATTGGCGCCATCACCGCCTCCATGCCCCTGCTGTTTGCCGGCGCCGCGCTGGCCGCCAGTGCGCCGAAACCAACCTCCCTGAATCGTGCCGACATCCCGTCGCAATACCGCTGGGATGTATCGCCCATCTACGCCAGTTGGGACGAATGGGAGGCGGCCATGAACACGATACAGGCCAAGATGGATGCATTTGCCGCGCGCAAGGGTTCGCTCATGAATGGCCCGGCCGCAGTGCTCAGCGCCTACCAGGCCTTCGACGAGATCGGCATGCTCCAGTACAAGGTGTACCGCTATCCCCAGTTGCAGCGCGACGTGGAGACACGCAACCAGGAGGTGGCCGGCAAGTTCCAGCGCGTGGGTGCCGTGTTTGCCAAGTTCGGAACCGCTACCGCATGGTTCACCCCGGAACTGCTGAAGATTCCGCAGGCCACCATGGAGCAGTGGATTCGGGACACACCGGCGTTGACGGCGTACCGCTTCACCATTCTGGACAATTACCGCCAGCAAAAGCATGTGCTGGACGAGCAGGGTGAACGGCTGCTGTCGTATGCAACCCGTTTCAACCAGACCCCCACGGCCACGTTCCAGGAACTGTCCACCTCGGACATCAAGTTTCCGACCGTGACGCTCTCTGACGGCAAGGAAACCAGGCTGACACCCGGCACCTACCAGTCGGTGTTGCAGACCAACTACAACCAGGCCGATCGTGCCAAGTCCTTTGACGCATTCATCGGCACCTATGCCGCCACGGCCAACACCTATGCGGCCATCTACAACGGTGTCATGCAAAAGGGCTGGTTCACGGCGCAGGCCCGCAACTTCCCCACCACGCTGGACGCCGCGTTGGATGGCCATGCCATTCCGCCCGATGTGGTGAACACCCTGGTGTCCACGGTGCGCGCTGGCACAGCGCCGCTGCAGCGCTATGCCAAACTGCGCAAGAAGCTGCTGGGGTTGGAGCAATACCACCTGTATGACGGCTCCATTCCCATCTATAAGACAACAGCCACCTACCCGTATGACGACGCCAAGCAAACGGTGTTGCAGTCGGTTGCCCCGCTGGGAGCGGACTACAGCGCCAAGTACCAGCGCTTTCTGGCGGGCCAGCAAATTGACGTGTATGAGAGCGAAGGCAAGCGCTCGGGTGCCTACGTGGGCGGTGTCTATGGCGTAGGTCCCTACATGCTGCTGAACCACAACGACACCCAGAATGCGTTGTTCACGCTGGCCCATGAAGGCGGGCACGCCATGCACACCATCCTGTCGTACGAGAAGCAGCCCTTTGTGACGTCGGCCTACACCATCTTTGTGGCCGAGGTGGCTTCGACGACCAATGAGCGCTTCCTGCTGAACAAGTTGCTGGAGACCACCACCGACCCCAAGGAACGCTTCCTGTTGCTGCAGCATGCCGCCGACTCCATTGTGGGGACCTTCTACACCCAGGTGCTGTTCGCCGACTTTGAGATGCAGGCCCACAAGCTGGTGGAAGCCGGCAAGCCGGTCACTGCGGCGGTGCTCAACGGCATCTACCTGCAACTGCTGAAGGACTATTACGGCGACGCCGTGACCGTGGACGATGCCTACAAATACACCTGGTCGCGCATACCGCACTTCTACAACTCACCGTATTACGTCTACCAGTATGCGACTTGCTTTGCCTCCTCGGCCAAGCTGTTCAAGGACATGACCACCGGCGAGCCCGCCGCACGGGCGGCCGCCACCGAGCGCTATCTGGAACTGCTGCGCAGCGGCGGCAACGACCATCCCATGACACAGCTGCAAAAAGCCGGTGTGGACTTGTCCAGGCGCGAAACCGTACAGGCAGTGGTCGAGCAGATGGAGGAACTGGTCACGGCCATGGAGGCCGAGGCCGCCCGCATTCGATAACCCGCCAGAGCCGGCCCGAAGGCGGGCCGGCCCGATATAGACTGCCTCGTGTCAGGAGAATCCATGAACCACAAACCCGTATCCCCCGAGCGCTTGCCTGCGCTCTTGCGCGCCATGCCCAAGGCCGAACTGCACATGCACATTGAAGGCTCGCTGGAGCCCGACATGATTTTTGCCATGGGTCAGCGCAACGGGGTGTCCCTGGCCTACCCCAGCGTGGAGGCACTGCGCCGGGCCTATGTGTTCAACAACCTGCAGGAGTTTCTGGACATCTACCACGCCGGAACCACCGTGCTGAAGACCGAGCAGGACTTCTTCGACATGACCGATGCCTACCTGGCGCGCGCCCAGGCAGACAACGTCCTGCACACTGAAATCTTCTTCGACACGCAGACGCACACCGGCCACGGGACCGGCGTGGAGACCGTCATCAACGGTTTGTACCGTGCCTGCGAAGAGGCACCCGCACGCCATGGCATGACGGCATCGCTAATCCTGTGCTTTCTGCGGCACTTGAGCGAGGCCGAAGCCTTTGAGTGCCTGGAGCAGGTGCTTCCGCTGCGCGACAAGATCGTGGGCATTGGTTTGGCTTCCAGCGAGGTGGGGCACCCACCCGAGAAGTTCGCCAGGGTGTTCGCCCGCGCACGCGAGCTGGGCTTTCGCCTGGTGGCCCATGCCGGCGAGGAGGCGCCACCGGCCTATATCTGGAGCGCGCTGGATGTGTTGAAGGTCGAGCGCATCGACCACGGTGTGCAGGCCATCCACGACGCCGCACTGATGCAGCGCCTAGCCCAGGAACGCATCCCGCTGACCGTGTGCCCCTTGAGCAACCTCAAGCTGTGCGTCTACCCCACGCTGGCACAGCACAGCCTTCAGCGCATGCTGGACGCGGGCATCGTTGCCACCGTCAATTCGGATGACCCGGCCTACTTTGGCGGCTACATCAATGAGAACTTCACCCAGACCTTTGCCGCGCTGGGCATGACCAGCCAGCACGCCTACCAGTTGGCCCGCAACAGCTTTGACGCCAGCTTCATCGATGCTGCGCTGCGCAGTCGCTATGTGGAACGGCTGGATGCGGTGTTCCAGACGTTTGAGTGAGAAATTGGCACCTAGCCCTCGTGGAGTATGGATTTGGCGCTATCTAATTGATAGCTATTCTTGTTGGTGAAAAACCATGAGGCGACCGGGACCATGGTCCCGGTCACGCTGCGGAGCTTGTTTGCGCGCTAATATCCCCTGGCGCTGGAGAGGGCAGGTGATGTGGCGCTTAACTGCATACACCTGCGGCTGCAAAGACGCAGCGAGTGTAATTTCAAGAAGGAGTGATGAAGATGCCCAACAACCGGGAAATGATTGGTCGTACACGGCCCTTGTTGATGACCGTTCTTCTGGGGGCCCTCGGCACCGTTGCGCCCCTGTTGCTCCCCCAGTTGGCCCAGGCGCAACAACCGTATATTGGCGAGGTGATCTGCGGCGGCTGGAATTTCTGCCCCAACGGTTGGGCCGAGTGCAACGGTCAATTGCTCAGCATCGCCGAGAACGATGCGCTCTTCACCCTGATTGGTACCACCTACGGCGGCGATGGGCAAACCAACTTCGCCGTGCCCAATATCCAGGGGCGCACCATGGTAGGGCAGGGGACAGGACCGGGCCTGACGACCAAGGTGCAGGGCGAGATGAGTGGTACGGAGACAGTGACGCTTATGACCACGCAGATCCCGTCGCATACGCACCCGATGGCTGCCAATGCGGGTGCGGAGAAATCGGCCTCGCCCGCAGGCAAGATTGTCGGCACGGCCCCCGGCAGTGCGCCCGTGTTTTCTTCTTCGGCGCCCACCACAACCTTGAGCGCCAGTGCAGTCGGTGTGGCTGGCCAATCCCAACCCCACAACAATCTACAGCCCTATCTGGCCGTGAAGTGCTGCATTTCGCTGTTCGGGGTCTTTCCGACGCAAAACTGATTGGGTGATCACCATGAAACGACTACATAGCAAGCGCCTGTCGCGCGCCGTTTGGCTGGGACTGCTGGGAGCAGCCCTGGCACCGTTCAATGCGACGGCGTCCACCGATCCTTATCTGGGTGAGATCAATTGGGTTGCGTTCAACTTTGCGCCCAAGAACTGGGCCCTGTGCAACGGGCAGATTTTGCCCATCAATCAGAACCAGGCGCTTTTTTCCCTGCTGGGCACCACTTATGGCGGCAACGGGCAAACAACCTTTGCACTCCCGGACATGCGTGGCCGAGCGCCCATTCATGTGGGACAAGGCCACGTCCTGGGCGAGTCGAGTGGCTCGGAGGCTGTGACGCTATTGAGCACCCAGTTGCCCTCGCACACCCATCTGGTGAACGTTGACGCGAAAGAGGCCACCGTTGCCACGCCCGGCAACACGACTGTTCCCGCAAAAACCAGCGCCGGCACATCGGCCTATGCTGCAACCACGACCACCAGCCTGGCACCAGCCGCCGTCACCTCGCAGGGCGGCAACCAGCCCCACAACAACATGAAACCCTATATTGCGATGACCTGCATCATTTCCTTGGTGGGAGTCTTCCCGACCCGCAACTGAAGATGCTCACATTTCGAGGGAGAACAGAATGAAGAAACAGATTCGACGCATGGTGGTGGTTCTGGGAGCCGTGCTGGGTGCCATCCAGCCTGGCGGCGCTGGGGCGGGGGGCATCCAGCCCTTTGTCGGGGAGATCATGTGGGTGCCCTATAACTTTGCCCCCACGGGTTGGGCGATGTGTGATGGGCAACTGCTGTCCATCGCGCAGAACACGGCGCTGTTTTCCCTGTTGGGCACCACCTACGGCGGCAACGGGCAAACCAATTTTGCGCTGCCCAACATGCAAGGCCGGGTGCTGATCAAGGACGGCCAGGGAGCGGGTTTGTCGGTTTACGATCTGGGCCAAGCGGGTGGTGAAGAAACCCACACGCTGCTGGAGAGTGAAATGCCGATGCACACACACCAGATTCAGGTGGATGCCAATGTGGCGACCCAGACGTCTCCCAGCGGAAATGTCCTGGCCCAGTCGGCTACCGGCAAGTTGTATGGCAGCGCTGCGACAACGACCATGGCGCCAGGCGCGCTGGTTCCGCAAGGGGGTGGGCAGCCCCACAACAACATGATGCCCTACATCACCCTGAACTGCATCATTGCCTTGCAGGGCGTCTTTCCTGCCCGCCCATAACCCTGGACAGCATCACCATGATGAACAACTTCCTGAAGAAGGTGCTGGCTGCGCTGGGCATCGCGGCGCTGATGGCCGGCTCGGCCCATGCGGTGGATGTGACTCTAACGGGCACCCTGGATGGTGCGTCTCCCACGTTCAACCGCACCAGCGACCTCTACACCGGTTTCAATTACCAGGCGTCGGCCAATACCGGCATGCCGTATGCAGTGATGGAGGTCAAGACGGGCACTGTGGGTGGAACGGTCAGCATGACCGTCGGCGCGGGCACGGCGTTTGATTCGTTCCTGGCCCTGTACACCAGCTTTGATCCGGGCAACCCCCAGTCCAATGTGCGGGTCGCTGACGATGATGGCGCCGGGTATCCCCACGCGCGGATCGTGGCGGGGGGGCTTTCCGCCAACACCAGTTATTACCTGGTGATCACCAGTTACTCCAGCCAGGCGGATGCGGCATACCCCTTGTACGGAAACTATTCCCTGACGCTCAGTGGCGACCTGGCCGGTTTTGCCATTGCCGCAGTGGCCAGTCCGGTGGCGGGCGGCACGGTGTCCTGCTCGCCTGCGACAGTCATGCAAGGGGGCAGCAGCACCTGCACGGCCGCTGCCAATGCGGGTTACACCTTCACCGGGTTCAGCGGCGATTGCACGGGTGGGACCTGCGCGTTTTCCAACGTAAGCTCTGCCAAGAGTGTCGTTGCCAACTTTGCCTTGAACAGCTATGCCATCACCGCCACGGCCAACCCGTTGGCAGGCGGCTCCGTCGGGTGCTCGCCCAACCCGGTCAACCATGGGGACAACAGCACCTGCACGGCCGCGGCCAATGCGGGTTACACCTTCACCGGGTTCAGCGGCGACTGCACAGGTGGGACCTGCGCGCTGGCCAATGTGACGGGAGCCCGGAGCGTCACCGCGAATTTTGTGTTGAACAGCTATTCCATCACCACGACGGCCAGTCCGGGGGCTGGGGGCACGGTCAGCTGCACGCCCAATCCGGTGAGTCATGGCAGTGGTGCAACCTGTACCGCAACGGCTAACGCCGGCTACACCTTTGGCAGCTTCAGTGGCGACTGCTCGGGCGCCACGTGTGTGCTTGCCAGCATCACGTCGGCCAAGAGCGTCACTGCGACCTTCACGCTGAACACCTATGCCATTTCGGCCGCGGCCAGTCCGGTGGCGGGTGGCACGGTCAGTTGCACCCCCAATCCGGTGAGCCACGGCAGCGGCGCAACCTGTACGGCAACACCCAATGCCAACTACACGTTTGGCAGCTTCAGCGGTGATTGCTCGGGCGCCACTTGTACCCTGTCCAATGTGACATCGGCCAAGAGTGTGACGGCCAGTTTCACCCTGAACAGCTATAACGTTGCCACCACGGCCAGCCCGGTGGCCGGCGGGACGGTGACTTGCACACCCAATCCGGTGAACCACGGCAGCAACAGCTCCTGCACGGCGACGGCCAATGCGGGATACACCTTCGGCAGTTTCAGTGGCGATTGCACGGGCGCCACCTGTACCCTGTCCAATGTGACATCGGCCAAGAGCGTGACCGCCAGTTTCACGCAGAATACCTACGCCATCACCACCACGGCCAGTCCGGTGGCGGGCGGCACGGTGAGCTGCACGCCTGACCCAGTCACGCATGGCAGCAACAGCACCTGCACGGCGACGGCCAATGCCGGCTACACCTTTGGCAGCTTCAGTGGTGATTGTTCGGGCGCAAGCTGCACCCTGTCCAACGTCACATCGGCCAAGAGCGTGACGGCCAGCTTCACGCAGAACACCTACGCCATCACCACCACGGCCAGTCCGGTGGCGGGGGGCACGGTGACGTGCACGCCCAACCCGGTGCCACATGGCGGCAATGCCACCTGCACCGCAACGCCCAATGCCAACTATGCCTTCGGCGTGTTCAGTGGCGATTGCACGGGTGCGACCTGTACCCTGTCCAATGTGACGGCGCTCAAGAGCGTGACGGCCAGTTTCGTTGCCAACACAGCACCCGTGGCCAGCAACGTTACACTGTCGGGCACTGCCCAGGTGGGCAGCACTTTGACCGGCGCCTACACCTACGCCGATACCGAGAACGATCCGCAGGGTGTGTCCACCTTCCGCTGGATGGCTGACACCCAGTCCAGTGGCGCCAGCAAGGCCGCCCTGACGGGGGCCACAAGCCAAAGCTATAGCCTGGGGGCGGATGTGCTGGGTAAGTATCTGTTCTTCTGCGTGACACCGGTAGCCACCTCGGGCGTGTCCACGGGCGTGGAGGTGTGTTCCAGCGCCAGTGCCGCCATTGCCGCCCAACCCGTGGAACCACCGCCGCCGTTGATTCCCCCATTGGTGAGCAACCCACCACCGGGACTCACATCGGCTCCCCCCGTATTGAACATGGGTGGCGGATCAGGCCCCACGGTGGTGGCAGGCGTCACGAACGTGCTGCAGCAATTGCTGGGACCGGGCGTGCAATTCAGCAGCCAGACCCCTCAGGGATCGGTGGTGTTGACCACCCCCAATGGCAGCAATGTCGTGTTTGCGCCGCTGTCCGTGCAAACCAATGACCCGCGTCCCGATGGTCTGTATCCCAAAGGCAATGGCCAGTACCAGATCGCCTCCAATGGAACCGCGTTGCTGGTGGCTCCCACGGTGCAAAACCTGGGTGAGCTGGTGGGCCTGCTGCCGCCAGGTGCATCTGCACGCATGGAGAGCAACGGTGTCCTCACGGCTCAGGTGGGGGGGCTGATCTATGTGGTGCAACCCAGTGTCTTTGTGCAACTGCAGGCTAACCCCGGCGGCATGCCAACCCTGACCATGGGGACGGATGGTTTCCTGCACTTCACGGATGCGGCCGGCAACAGCCAGACCCTGTATCCGGCATTCCGGGAGGCCGATGCTGCTCTTCGGACCCTGCAGTCCATCGACCCGGCCGCGACGATGAGCATCCAGATGGATGGCACGGCCACTGTGCGTCTGCAGGGACAGGACATGGTCCTCGTACCCGACCTGACCCTGGGCGGCGTGCCGGCCGGCATGGAGTCCGCTTTCTGGTGGCAGGAGAGCGCGCGGCGCTATCGGGTGCGCATCCAAGCCAACTGGTTCGACTTCCAGTCGCAGGGGTTCACGGTACGTTAGTCCTGCTCAGCTCCGGTTGACTGCGAACCGGCTAAAATCCCCTTCCAAGGCCCGCTGCTCCGGCGGGCCTTGCCTTTTGTGTTCCGGAGCCATGTAGAGGACTACCATGTACAAAAACCTCGCCGCCACGCTCGTGGCCGCCTGTGCTTTTTCCCTTGCACCCACCGGTGCTTTTTCCCAATCTTCCCAGGCTAAAGACGTGCCCAAGGGCGAGCCCCTCAAGGTGGGTTTTGTCTACGTCGCACCGCTGTCAGATGCCGGCTGGGTGCGTCAGCACGAGGAAGGGCGCCTGGCGATGCAAGCGGCGTTGGGCAGCGCCGTGCAGACCAGCTATGTCGAAAACGTGGCCGAGGGGCCGGACGCCGAGCGCGTGATCCGCGACCTGGCGCGCCAGGGCAACAAGCTCATCTTCACCCCCAGCTTTGGCTACATGGAGCCCACTCTGAAAGTGGCGGCGGAGTTCCCGGATGTGAAGTTTGAGTCGGTGACCGGCTACAAGACCACTTCCAATGTGGCGGCGGCCAATGCGCGCTATTACGAAGGCCGCTACCTGGCCGGCATTGCCGCCGGTCGCATGACCACCAGCAACATGGCCGGTTATGTGGCGGGCTTCCCCATTCCCGAGGTACTGCAGGGTATCAATGCCTTCACGCTGGGTATGCGTTCCGTCAACCCCAAGGCCGAGGTCAAGGTGGTCTGGCTCAATGCCTGGTTTGACCCCACGCGCGAGCGCGATGCCGCCATGACGCTGTTTAACCAGAACGTGGATGTGATTGCCTTCCACACCGGCTCCACCGCCGTGATGACCGCCGCGCAGGAGCGTGGCAAGCTGGCCGTGGCCTACCACTCCGACATGCGAAAAATCGCACCCGATGCGCAGATCGTGGCGGTGACCCACCAGTGGGGCGATTACTACACCCGCCGGGCCCGGGCGGTACTGGATGGCGGCTGGAAGTCGGGCACCGTGTGGGGTGGCGTCAAAGACGGCATGATCCGCGTCGGCGACTTTGGCAGCAAGGTTCCCAAGGCCGTGCAGCAGGAAGTGCTGGCGCGCCAGAAGGACATTGCCAGTGGCAAGCTGCATCCCTTTGCGGCCAAGCAGGCGGTGCTGGACAACGAGGGCCATACCGTCATTGCCGCGGGACAGACGCTGAATGACGTGCAGATTCTCGGCATGAACTGGCTGGTGGCCGGCGTGCAGGGCAAGCTCAGCCACTGAGCCCAGCGGTTCACAGGCAGCCGGCTGACTGCTTCCAGGTCGCCATGGACCCCAAGTCCAGCATCTGGTGGTTGCTGGCGCTGCCCATGTAGCGCAGGCGGTCGTCCTGCGACGAAATGCCGACATAACTGTTGGTGCCGGGGTAGTGGCGGTAGTAGTAGGGTTCCATGGTTTGTGCGCGTGTGGTGGCAGGCCACAGCAGGTCGGCGTAGTGGTGCTCTCCCCAGTTGAAGACGCAGTCTGCCGACACGCTGGCGTTGCCACGGTCCAGCGTGGATGCACTCACCTGCGGGTTGCCGTTGCCCAGGTAAAAGATGCCGGGCAGTCCCGCGGTCTCGAACCCCGCACTGGGGTTGGCGCTGAGCACGGAGTCGGCAACCGCTAGCGTGCCGCTGCGGTCGTTGCTGACGAAGAAGATGGCGCCGCCGCCTTCCCTGGCCGTGTTGTTGTTGAGCTCGCTGCCGCACACCTGCAGGTGGAAGCGGTTGCCGTCGTTGTAGATGGCGCCACCGCTTCCTCCCCCGGTTGTGCCGGCGCGCGCCGGGTTGGCACCCTGGCCAATGGCGCGATTGTGGGTGAAGCGGCTGTTGAGGACAGCATACGACACGCCAATGCTGCTGAGCGCGCCGCCGTTGGAGCACACATTGCCCAGGTCGGTGCGCCCGCCAAAGGTGGAGTTCACCACATAGACCGGCAGGTTCTGTGACTGGCTGAAGGCGCGGATGGCCGCACCCCCCACGTCGGGTCCGGTGGCATCGCACTGGTTACGGAAAAACCGGCTGTTGACCACCTTCAGGCGCCCGCCGCGTGCCCAGATCGCGCCGCCACCGTCCGGGCTGGCGCCGCTGGAATTGGCGTCGGTGAAGGTCAGGTTCTGCACCGTGAGCTGCGGGTGGTCCTGGTCCTGGCAGTGGGAGGTGGTCCACACCTGGGCGGCGTCGCAGGTGTTCATGTACAGGATGCGGCTGGTGCCGCCGCCACTGAGCGTGACCTTGCCGCCCCCGTCAATGACGATCTTGGGTCCGGTGGTGTTGACGATCTTGGCGGGTTGAGTCAGCGTGATGGTCACCGGGTCCGGCCCGCAGTTGAAGGTGATGACGCCGCCCCTGGCAACCCCCGCCACAACCGCGTCACCCGTGCAGCTGGCGGGTGTGCCGTTGCCAATGACGGTGCTTGGGCGGGAGACGTCTTCCGCTGTCGCTTCCGTTGGCACGGAACAGGTGCCCAGTGGATTGCCGGCGGCAGGAAAGTGGTTGTCCGCGCCCGCCAGGGTGTGCGCGGCGCAGATGGCCAATGCCAGCCATCCCTGCGTTGCTGTGTGTATCTGCATGGTGGCTGGCACTGTAGCGCGCGCGGCCGATGCCTGTGCCTTGGAATTGCAAGCATTGGTAACGCCGACGAGCCAGATAGGGGTTATCGGGCGAGTCGTATGCGGGGCCAGGCGTTCCCGGTTTAAGCTTGTGCCCCTATGAAAGCCTACCGTGCCTCCATCCTCTGGTTTGCCCCGCACAGCGAGAGCCCGGCCCGCGCCCGGTTTGAGGAGGACGGCCTACTGGTGGTCGGCCCCAACGCGGCGGGCATGCAGGTGGTGCTGGCCGTGGGTGCCTGGAGCGCGCTCTCCCGCCATTACCCGGGTGTGCCGGTGGAGCACTGGCCCGGGCGCATCATTGCCCCCGGTTTTGTGGACTTGCATGTGCACTACCCGCAGACCAACGTCATCGGCTCGCCCGCCGAGGGCCTGCTACCGTGGCTGGAGAATTACACCTTCCCCGAGGAAAAACGCTTCGCAGCCCTCGAATACAGTGCACAGGCAGCTACGTTTTTCGTAGCGGAGCTGCTGCGCAATGGCGTCACTACGGCGCTGGCGTTTGCCACCTCGCATCCCGAATCGGTCAATGCGCTCTTCAGCGAGGCACAAGCCCAACGGGTGCGGCTGATCACCGGCCTGTGCCTGATGGACCGCCACGCGCCGGCCGACCTACTCAATAGCGCCTCACCCGATGGCCGCTTCGACGCCACCGAGCAAAGCCTGCTGGACTCCGAGGCGCTGATCCAGCGCTGGCACGGTCAGGGCCGGCTGGGTTACGCCATCACGCCGCGTTTTGCGCCCACCTGCACCGATGCCCAGTTGCGCGGAGCCGGCGAACTGGCCGTAAAATATCCCCACGTGTGGATCCAGTCCCACGTGGCCGAGAACAAGGACGAAATCACCTGGGCCCGCGAACTGTTCCCCCAGTCGCGCAGCTACCTAGCCACCTATGCGGACTTTGGACTGATGCGCAACCGGTCCGTCTATGCCCATTGCATTCACTTCGACGACGATGACCGCGCCCTGATGCGCGACACCGGCGCGGCGGCAGCCGTCAGCCCCACCAGCAACCTGTTTCTGGGCAGTGGTTTCTTCGACTACGCCGGGGCCGACCGCGTCGGTTTTCAGTACGGACTGGCCAGCGATGTGGGTGGCGGCACATCTTTCAGCCCGTTCCATACCATGCTGGGTGCCTACTATGTGGGCCGTGAGGGTCAGACCAAGCAGGGCCTGTCGCTGAATCCACGGCAGCTGTGGTGGCAGCACACAGCCGGTGCCGCGCGGGCCCTGGGGCTGGAAGGGGTGGTTGGCAATCTGCTGCCGGGCTGTGAGGCCGACTTTGTGGTGCTGAACCCCAAGGCCACGCCGCTGCTGGCCCGCAGGACGTCCATGGCGGCGAGCCTGGATGAGCTGCTGTTCTCCATGATCGTGCTGGGGGATGACCGGTTGGTGGAGCGGACGGTGGTGTCTCAAGCCATTTGAGGCTGTAGCCCTCGTGGATACTGCATTGAATGCTACATTTGTTGTAGCGAATAGTTTCGTGGAACGCCTGCCACAGAGGGGAGTGCCCGGGGGGCTCATACTGCCAAACGCGCAGAAATCGCCCCCCGGGCAC
>JBAQDE010000016.1:0-180032 GCA_049294595.1 Rhodoferax sp.
GCCGTCGGTGAGCGGGGCGAGGTTGGGCGGAGGAACCGGGTAGCGGGTGAAACGATTGTCGGAACCATCGGGGCCGGTTGCTACTGAATCAGGAGCAACAGTGCCAGTATCTGCGAGGGCTGGAGGCTGGTTTGATGTAGAACCGTTGCCGGTGGGCACGCTGATGCCGGGGCCGGCATCACTGACAGTGCCAGTGCCGGCATCGGCGAGCTGGACGTCGTTGTCCCTGGAGATGACGGGTGGCTTGCCGAAGACGTCCAGGATTTGCTGGGTGGCGGCGTCGGTGGTAGCGGTTTCGTCGGTGCCAGCAGTGGTGTCCTCCCCCGAGGTCGTGGTCTCGATGGGCGGGTAGTGGTTGAAGTGGGCATCGGATCCGTCAGTGGTGCCAGATGTGTCGGCGCCCTTGTGCAGCTTGTCTTGCACCCAGTCGGGCAATGCCAATGTGTTGCCTGGCTTGAGGTCGTTCACGTTGGCGTTGGACCCAACCGCGCGGGTGCTGGCCTCGGTGTCGGCGATGAAACGCATGGTTTCGCCATCGCTCAGGCCCAGGGATTTTCCGATTTTCCAGAGACTGTCGCCGGGTTTGATGGTGTAGCTGTTGTCGGCGGTTCCGCTGTTGGGCAGGGGGGTGAAGGTGTGCCCGGTGGTGGCCGGTGTTTCCAGCACGCCACCAACTTGCAGCTTGTCCACCACCAGCGCACCGGTGCTGTCGGGCTTGAGCAGAGCATCGCTGACGATGCCGGCGGGCCCAGAGACGGTTTGGCGCTCTTGGGAGGGCGCGGATTCGCCCTCGCCATAGGTGGTGACGGTCACCCGGGTGCCGCCGCCCGTGAAGTTTTCTTGTGCGACGCGGACCACGCTGCCGTCGTCTTGCAACTGCCAGGAGTGGCTCTTGCCGGGGCCGTCGCTGATTTGCTGGCCCAGTGGTTCCTTGCCATTGGGGCTAAGGCCATTGGTGATGTTGTGCGTGACCTGCGTGGAGGTGAGCGGGGTCTTTTGTGATTCGTCTATGGCGACGGTGCCTATGGGTTGAATTCGCGCTGTGATGTTCTCGGTGATGTCTCCATGGGCCTTGATTTCGCTGACATACCGGTTGTACGTTCCCACATCCTCCGTGGATAAAGTTGCCTTCGCGAAGGAGTCGGTCAGTTGGTTGCGTACTGCGACGGGAACGCTGCTGTAGTTGTTCGGCGTCCGCAACCCATCACTCGCCCAATCCGGAGTGTCAATACGGTACCAGTCAAGGCGACCGTCAACGGTCAGTCCAACGCCGTATTTCGTGCCATCCGGCAGGGTTGCCAGATGGGTCACCGTCTGCCCGGGGGCGAGCGAGGCTGTGGTGTCGAGCTGGTTGACGGCATCGATGGCGAGTTTTTTGCCGCCTTCGGAGCCGAAGTAGGCCCCCGTCGCAGCCAGACCAGTGGTTAGCAATGCGCCACCAGGCGCGAGTGAAGGGAGTCTTGTAATCGCTATATCCGCCACGTAGGCGCCTACAGTCGCACCCCCCGCCTGCCCCACAACACCACCTGCTTCCACGGCGGCATCCGCAAACCGATTCGCCATCAAATGTTGACCAACCGCTGTCACGTCGTTCTTGAAACCCAGGCGACCTGCGATGTTGCCAACCACTCCGGCACCGGGTAAATGTGAAACGGTCTCGGCGCCTTTCTCAACGCCAGCGGCGCCTGCGGCGACAGGATCACTCAGCGGCGTCTTGGTGACCGGCATAACTTGCGGGGTCGTCGATACCGATTGCTGAGCCAACCCCAATGGAGTTTGGATGTCAGCCAATTTGCTGGTATCAAACCGAATGCCGTTGAGCGGAGAAGTGATGCTATCTGCCATGGGATTTTCCTGTTATCGACACACGACTGGAGGCTATAGCCCAGAGGGAATAGAACAACACGATGATGAGGACACCAAATATGAACACATTTAACGGGGCAAATAGTGCACGCGAAATTGGCACGAGGAACATGGCCTTACCAATCCGTGAATCGACATCGCCAACCAAGGAAATGCTCAGAAACGCAAATACTGCAAGCATCAAATTTCCAACCCACAACCGTAACCATGACTTTTCGACCAACACAAAATCTGAGTGCTTTTTCTTGGCGTAGAAATCTCGGATGACCACCCCCCATGCAACCGGCATCACACACCACAAAACCGAATAGACAAACCTGTTCGCCTGATTCGCCGCACCGCTGATTTCTCCAACCCTGCGGATTTGCATGTTCCAGCTAGCCATGAAATCGGTGAACTCCTTGGCCTGTGGCCATTGGTCCAATACGTCCACAGGCGTGAACCAACCCAGCGCCACTGCCGCCAAATAGCTAACTGTCCAGAGCCATCCCTCGAAGGTTTGCCACGGACGCATCCACGATCCTGCATCAATTGCGCACGGGGTTGGGAAGTTGGTTTGTGTCATGTATCGGTTGAGTGGTGAGTTGCTGCATGTGGGCCGCAATTTTCGCGGAGCGCAATAGCCTAACCGCCAAATCGTCTTGGGGACATTGAAGCCTCCTTGAAATCTTGAGCCAATTGGAAGTAGAGAAAATCCCCCAAACGGAGTCTCTACATGAAGAAATCAAAATTCAGTGAAAGCCAAATCGTCGGCATCTTGAAAGAAGTCGAACTCGGAGCCAAGGTCGGAGAGACGTGCAGGAAGCACGGCGTCAGCGAACCGACCTACTACAAGTGGAAAAGCCAATACAGTGGCATGACCGTCCCGCACCTTTCGCAGCTGCGTGAACTACAGGACGAAAATGCCAAGCTCAAGCGCATGTATGCCGACCTGGCCCTCATGCACCACGCCTTGAAAGACGTTGTAGAGCGAAAGCTCTGACCCCGGCGCGTCGGACTGATGTGGTGAAGGCGCTCATGACCGACCACGGCATGAGCCAGCGCAGGGCCTGCGCTGCCAGTGGCATTGCCCGCTCAACACTGCGCTACATCTGCAAGGCGTCTGACGACTCCGGGGTAATACAGTTCATGCAGACCTATATGGCGACCAATCCCAGACATGGATTTGGCTTGCTGTATGCCAGCGCGCGCCATCAGAACCAGCCCTGGGGCAAGACAGTACTGTGGCGTGTGTACTGCCAGCTCAATCTGAATCTGCCCAGGCGGGGCAAGAAGCGACTGCCTGCGCGTATCAGGCAACCCCTTGAGGCAGGGCATCAGCCCAATCACGGTTGGAGCTGTGACTTCATGTCGGATGCGTTGTGGTCTGGCCGTAGGTTCCGCACCTTCAATGTCATAGACGAATTCAACCGGGAGGCGTTGCGCATCGAGATAGATACCAGCTTGCCCGCTGCCAGGGTCATCCGGGTCTTGAACGAACTGGTGGAGGTTCGAGGCACACCGCTGTCAATTCGTCTGGATAACGGCCCGGAATTCGTTGCACACGCGTTGGCCGACTGGGCCAAGTCCAAAGGCATTGCTCTGAACCATATCCAGCCAGGAAAGCCAACACAGAATGCCTATGTCGAGAGGTTCAACCGGACGTACCGCACCGAGGTGCTGGACTGCTATGTCTTTGATTCCTTGCAAGAAGTCAGAGACATGACGGCGGACTGGCTGCACCGCTACAACCACCACCGGCCCCACGAAGCACTGGGGTCAGTTCCCCCAGTTGAATACCGTATGACAAAATTCCCTAACCTCTACTTCTGAGTGGTTCAGGAATTCGAGGAGGGTTCACAGGCCCTGCACGCTGCCGTAAGGCGATGAGAATCGAGCGATTCCGTGCTGAAAACGTGTTGGATTCCGTCACGTTTTTGTCACGCCACAAAGAAAAAAGGACCCAGCCTTTCGGCTAAGTCCTTGATTCATTTGGTGGGAACTGAGAGATTCGAACTCTCGACCTACGGATTAAGAGTCCGCTGCTCTACCAACTGAGCTAAGTTCCCATGAACTTAAAAATCTGGTGGGACCTGCGGGGGTCGAACCCACGACAAACGGATTAAAAGTCCGCTGCTCTACCAACTGAGCTAAGGTCCCGACGGGTTGCAACAAGTTGGCATGTCGCATCCCGCGAAGCTCTCAATTATATAGCTATTTTTTGGTCATCCGATTGAGTCGCGCCAGAAATTTTATCCAGTATCCAGCCGGCGGCGCACATGCCAAATGTGGCGGTCACCGAGACGGCCGAGCCATAGCCATGGCAGTTGAGTGTGTTGTCGCCTTGCACTTCGCATGAGGCGTCGGCCTGCCGGACGGCCTCGCGGCTGAAAACGCAGGTTAAGCCGATGCGCTTGCCATCACGCGGCGCGTTGTGCGACTTGCGCAGGCGATAGCGCATTTGCGCCAGCAAGGGGTCATGCGTGGTTTCGCTCAGGTCGGCAATATCGATCTTGTGTGCGCAGCGCTTGCCGCCGGCAGCCCCCACAGAAATAAACAGCGCCCGGGTGCGGCGCGCCCAGTCCGCCATTGCGGTCTTGGCCTTGATCTGGTCGCAGGCATCCACCGTGGCATCGACGCCATCGGGAAGAATGGCCGGCCAGTTGTCGGGCTCCACAAAGGCATCCACGCAGTGCACCACACATGCAGGGTTGATCAGCGCGATGCGCTCCTGCATGGCAATGACTTTGGCTTTGCCCATGGTTGTACTGAGCGCATGGACTTGCCGGTTGATGTTGGATTCGGCGACATGGTCCATGTCGATCAGGGTCAGGTGACCAACGCCACTGCGCGCCAGGGCTTCTGCAACCCATGACCCCACCCCACCAATACCGACAACGGCTATATGCGCATTGCGAATCGCCCGTGCCTGGGCCACGCCGTAGAGGCGCTCCAGACCCGAGAAGCGGCGGTCAAGATCAGCCGCATCCAGCGTAGGTTGCAGTGATTCGTTGGGGGGTGTAACGAGGCTCAACAGCGACTACCGCAAACGCGCAAGACGTTCCTTGGCGGCCTGGGCGGCCTCCGTGCCGGGGTAGTTGGCCTGCAGGTCTTCGAGTGTGCGGCGGGCGCCCTTGGTGTCTTTCAACTCCAGTTGGCAATTGGCAATAGCCAAAGCCGCTTCGGACACACGCTGGTGGTCAGGGGCAGCTGCAACCAGTGCACGGAAGCTGGCCAATGCATCCTTGTAATCCTTGGTTGCGTACTGGGCATTGCCAAGCCAGAACAGGGCCGATGGACGGTAGCCTGTCTTGGGGTAGCGATTGAGGAACTCCACAAACACCAGTTGCGCGGGGCCAAACTCGCCCTTGCGGAAGATGGCCATGGCCGCGTCATAGTCACGCTTTTCCGCCGGGTCGGCCATGAACTCACGGCCATCCACGGTGACGCGTGACGGCTCGAACTTGCGAACCCGCTCATCCAGTGTCTGGACCGTGTCCTTCTGCACGCGCTGCACTTCGGCCAGATCACGCGCCATCTGCTCATCCTGGCCCCGCAGTTTGGCGAGATCGGCCCGGGCGGCTTCCAGCTGGTTCTGCAACTCGATCAGGCTGCGACGGAGTTGCTCCATGTCTTCAGCAGACCGCCGGGACTCTTCGATTATCTTCTTCTCGGACTCAGCTACTTTTTGGCGCAGGTCCAGAATGGCCTTGCGCGCCTCCTCATCATCAAACAGTCCGGCTGATGCGTGGCCCAGGCATCCGATCATCAACACCGCAACCGTCGCGTTGCGGGCTGCGCGCGCCACCGAGGAGAGCGAAATGCTGTTCATCGGTAGGAGATTTCAGCGCGGCGGTTCTTTTCAAACGCGGCTTCGGTCGTGCCCTGCACAGCAGGCTTTTCCTTGCCAAAGCTCACGGCCTCCATCTGGTTTTCCGAAACGCCTTGCAGCGACATGGCACGGCGGACGGCTTCGGCGCGCTTTTGTCCCAATGCCAGGTTGTATTCGCGTCCGCCACGCTCGTCGGTGTGGCCTTCAATGGCCACCTTGCGCGACTTGTCACCCTTTACAAACTTGGCGTGGGCTTCAATCACCGGCTGGAATTCGGGACGGATCATAAAGCTGTCGTAATCAAAATACACCACACGGTTGGTCGCCATCATGGCAGCGGTTGCACTGGCATTGTCAAGCGACACGCCGGTCACGGCACGCTGCCCGACGGCTGAGCCGGCGTTGGGATCCGTCCCTTTGGAAACGCTGGTCCCGGTCTTGTCTTCAACCGGAACATCGTCCAGCTTGACGGCCGAGCCGCAAGCACTCAAAAACACAGCGACGGCAGCCGCCCAAATCAATCGATTCATCCACTACTCCTAGTTAAATTGCAATTACTTCTGTACCGGACCCCAATCGGGCTCACGGATATCACCGTTCTGGCCAGCCAGACGGGCCTTGATCTTTCCATCCAGCGTTGTCGTCATCAGTGCTTCACGCCCGGCCTGGTGGGTGGCATAGATGATGAGACGGCTGTTGGGGGAAAAGCTGGGGTTTTCGTCTGCCGTGGTATCGGTGATTGCGCTGGCAGCGCCAGTCGCAAGATCCATCACATGCAATTTGAAAACACCGCTGACCCGGGAAATATAGGCCAGCCACTTCCCGTCCGGGCTGACCGATGGGGAAATATTGTAAGTGCCGGTAAATGTCACGCGTTCGGCATTGCCGCCGGAGGCCGGCATGCGATAAATCTGCGGTGCACCGCCCCGGTCGCTCACAAAATAGATGTGTCTGCCATCCGCGGTGAACGTGGGCTCGGTATCAATCGAACTGGACTGCGCCAGGCGGCGGGGCTCGCCACCCGTGGCTTCCAGCAAATAGAGTTGCGAGCCACCATCGCGGCTCAGTGTTGCAGCCAGGGTCTTGCCGTCCGGCGACCAGGCTGGGGCGCTGTTGGACCCCTTGAAGTTGGCGACCAAGCGGCGCTTGCCGGATGCAATGTCGTGTACGAAGATGACCGGCTTGCGCGATTCAAACGAAACGTAGGCGATCTGGTTGCCATTGGGCGCCCAGGACGGAGAAATGATGGGCTCGGCACTCTTGAGCGCGCTCTGTGCACTCTCGCCATCTGCATCTGCCACCCACAGGTTGTAGGTTTGCCCCACCTTGGTGACATAGGCAACGCGGGTCGAGAAAACGCCCTTGTCGCCCGTGAGCTTCTCGTACACAAAGTCCGCAATGCGGTGCGCCACCAAGCGCAAATCCCCCGCTACCACTGCATAGCTCTGGCCACCCAGGTCCTGCCCGCGCACCACGTCCCACAGGCGCATGCGAACATCAAAGCGTCCATCCGCCAACCGCGTGATGCTGCCGGTCACGAGGGCATCGGACCCTTTCTGACGCCAGGTGGACACTTCCGGACGAGAGCCCTCGTCCATGACCACGCCGGCCGTATCCACCGCGCGAAACTGGCCACTGCGCTCCAGATCGGCCTGGACGATGGCGCCCATCTTCTGGGGGGCAGACTCATCGCCGCGGAATGCGGTGATGGCAATGGGAACCTGTGTCAGTCCGACACCCGACACTTCGACTCGAAATTGCGCAAGGGCCGGCAGACACACCAGGCCGGCCAACCAAACAAACAAGTGGCGTTTCAACATCTTTGCATTATCCCAGTCTTGTGATGACCACATCATCGTTTACCCGATCCTGTGAAAAACCCAGCGTGGGCTGGGTCACCGTTGTAGCAGCCCGCTCGCGCACGACTTTGGCATTTTGCGACTCCTGGTTGCGAGCCGCTTCCCTATGCCAGAGGTGAAATACCTCGGTCGCGCAAAAACCGTTCTTGCGCACGACGCCGCTGTTGTGCAGCCGCAGGACCACGTCGGCATCTTCATGCCCCCACCCAACGAACGACTCGTCGAATCCGTTTACTTTCTCGTAGTCCGATCGCCAGATACCCATGTTGCAACTGCGTATGCCTTTCCATGAGAACACACGTTTGTTGCGAAAGTTCCCGTCGGGCAGACGCAAAAGCCCGGTGAGTTTGCTGGCGTGTCCCTGCAGGCGCTGACGAATCCAGTACCAGGCAGAGCGCCCACAGATGCGCTCGGTCTTCGCCAGCACCCGCTGCGTAAAGTCCTCCGACAGGAGTACCCGGCTTCCGTTGACGAAAAAACCCGGCTGCGCCAGCCGTTTGTGGCGGGCAATGAAATCCACCTCGGGAACGCAATCGCCGTCCATGAAAACAATGTAATCACCGCGCGATGCTGCCACGCCCCGGTTGCGAACGCGGGAAGCGGTGAAGCCCACATCAGGATGCCACACATGCACGACCTTCAGCGCACGCGCAACGCTTGACTCCAGAATGGCCCGCTGATGCTCGGTGCGTGAGCCGTCGTCGGCCACAATCACTTCAAAATGCGCATCTGTTTGCTGGCGCAATCCATCCAGAACCGCCAGCAAGGCATCGCTGCGGTTGTAGGTTGTGATGACCACTGACACAAGTTGGGATGCAATCATTTTGGACTAGACTACGCGGCTGGCAACCCGTCTGCTGCGTGCACAAGAGGCCGAATACTACCACCCCCCGATGAGCAAAATTTCTGTCTACATCATCGCCTTCAACGAAGCCGAAAAAGTTGCCGCCACCATTGAAAGCGCCCAATGGGCTGACGAGATCATTGTGGTGGACTCGTGGAGCACCGATGGCACGCCAGAAATCGCAACCCGTATGGGGGCCAGGGTGGTGCAGGTGGATTTCAAGGGTTTTGGGGATCTGCGCAACCAGGCCATTGCAGCCTGCACGCACGAATGGATTTTCAGCCTGGACGCCGACGAGCGTTGCACACCCGAAGCCCAAAAGGAAATCTGCGAAACCATCAACAGCTCCGATGCGCTCGATGTGTACTGGATGCCCCGGCGCAACTACTTCATGGGCCGCTGGATTCAGCATTCAGGCTGGTACCCCAACTACCGCCAACCCCAGCTGTTTCGCAACGGCTGCATGGCCTACGATCTGAAGCCCGTGCATGAGGGCTATGTACTAAAGTCCGACAAGCCCATTGGCCACCTGCGCAACCCCATCTGGCAGTTCCCGTTCAAGAACATGGGCGAGGTCATGCACAAGGCCAACCGGTATTCAACCCTGGGGGCCGAAAAAATCAAGCACAAGAAGATCACCATGGGCACGGCGCTGTCACACGGCATCTGGTCGTTTGTGAAGCACTATGTGTTCAAACGCGGCTTTCTCGATGGCTGGGCCGGGTTTGTGATTGCCCTGGGCAACTTCGAGGGCACCTTCTACCGCTATGTGAAGGCGCTGGAGATCCAGAAGGGTGCGGCATGGCAGCCGCCCAAAGCGCCTCCCCGCGATGCCTGAGGTCCGCTTAAACAGCCGGGGTGTCTGGAGTGCCCGCCTGATCCTGGTCTGCCTGAGTGGCATTTCCGTGAGCCTGCCCATGGCCTGGGTGAGTTTGGCAAAGGTGCTGGTCCTGGCAGTCGGCCTGGGCTACCTGTGCTTTGATTATGTGCGGGGACAGCGGGATGCGGCTCTTGGTACGCTGTGGACACCGCGCGTCCTGGCCGTGATCGGCATTGCGTTTGCCTCCAGCCTGTTGTGGACTGGCGCCGACCTGCCCTCTGCCCTCAACACCCTGCTCAAACACATCAAGGTGGTGGAGATTGCGCTGCTGGCCGTTCTGGTGCGCAGCGTGGCCGAGGCGCGCCTGGGTATCGCCGCCTACGCGTTGGGTCAGGGTTTTCTGTTGCTGAGTTCCTGGCTGCTGTTTGTCGGCGTTCCCGTTCCATGGCAAGCGGGCTCGGCGGTCGGGTACGAGGTGTTTTCCACCTACCTGGATCAGTCCCTGATGTTTGCCACCTCGGCAAGTGTTTTCTGGTACCTGCGCGGCGAAGGGCTCTGGCCGAAATGGGCAGGCATTACCCTGGCTGTGCTGGCACTGGTCAACACCCTGCTCTTGCTGGAGGGCCGCAGCGGTTACCTCGTGGCCTTGACGACCATCGCTCTGGCCATCATGTGGGCCATGCCGCGCCGCCTGCGTGTGCCGGCCCTGGTCATCACGCCCGTGGTGCTGTTGCTGGGGCTGTCGCTGGGCTCTGCCAAAGTGCATGAGCGCGTCACCAAAATCTTCCGCGAAAGCCAGAACTTCGCCCAAACCCAGCAAGTGGCCGAAGGCGACTCGTCCGGCTGGCGCCTCAACGCCTGGCTGCGCTCAGTGCAGGCCCTGCAGGAAAAACCCTTGCAAGGACACGGTGTTGGCAACTGGGCACCCGTGGTCAAACGCATTCAGGGTGACAACGCTGACTCCATATTCGGCTTGGGAAATCACAGCAACCCGCACCAGGAATACCTGCTGTGGGCGGTAGAGCTGGGCGTGGGTGGAGCCCTGTTGCTACTGGCGCTCTTTATCGGCATGGCGCGCGATGCGCTGCGCTTTCCCCTGCCCATCCAGCAAACCTTGCTGGGCGTCGTGGCGGCGACGGCGGTCGCCTGCCTGTTCAACTCTGCCTTGTACGATGACCTGATGGGCGACTTCTTCTGTGTCAGCCTGGGCCTGCTGATGGCGCTGGGCGTGCGCAGCATGGTCCTTCCAGCAGCACACAAGGAGGCCGCATGACAACCACGCCCGCCTCGACGCCGGCCCCGGCCGCGTTGCAAAGCAGTCTGCTGACACGCATGCTGCGGCTACGGCCCTACTTTGGTGCCCACTCCGGTACCTGGATCATCATCGTGCTGGCCACCATCGTGGGCGCGGCGACGGAACCGATGATTCCTGCCTTGTTCGACAAGCTGCTGGACCTCGGCTTTGTCAAACGCAAACTGGAACTTTGGACGGTGCCGGTGGTGCTGCTGGCCTTGTTCGGCGTGCGCGGTCTGGCCGGTTATATCGCGCAGCTGGGCCTGTCGCGCATCACCAACCACGGGTTGATGGTCATGCGACGGGAGATGTTTGCCAAGCTGCTGGTGGCACCCATGCGCCTGTTCAAGGAACAGACGTCCAGCTCGCTGTCCAACTCCATCGTGTACGAGACGCAGAACGGCGCCTCCATGCTGGTCAACTCCATTCTGAGTCTGACCCGCAATGCATTGACACTGCTGGCACTGACCACCTACCTGCTGTACCTGAACTGGAAGCTCACGCTGATCGTCATCGCCGTGTTTCCGGCTGTGGCCTGGGTGATGCGGGTGCTCACCAAACGTTTGCACCGACTGACCAAAGCCAATCAGGATGCCACCGACAGCCTGGCCTATGTGGTGGAAGAAAACGTGCTGGCCCACCGCGACATCCGACTCTACGCGGCCGAGTCATCGCAGGCCCAGCGCTTTGAGGATCTGGGCCAGTCCTTGCGGCATCTGGCCATGAAATCCACCGTGGCTGGCGCCGCCATGACACCGATGACACAAATGCTGGCGGCCATGGCGCTGTCGGCGGTGATTTCGGTTGCTCTGGTGCAAAGTGCATCCAGCGACACCTCGGTCGGCGGCTTTGTCGGCTTTGTGACCGCCATGCTGATGATCATCGCGCCCATCCGCCAGCTCTCCGAAGTGTCGGGGCCGATCACGCGCGGCCTGGCTGCACTGGAGCGCGGTCTGGATTTGATTCACAACGTGCCAGCCGAAGACCAGGGCAGCTATACCAAACCCCGCGCAGACGGCGAAATCGTGTTTCAGGACGTGGTGGTGCAATACACCGGCGCGACAACCCCGGTTATTCACGGCCTGAGCCTGTCCATTCACGGCGGCGAAACCATTGCCATTGTGGGCGCATCCGGTGCCGGCAAGTCCACCCTGGTCAACCTGCTGCCACGCTTTGTGGACCTGCACAGTGGCCAAATCATGCTGGACGGCGTGGAGTTGCGCGACTGGAACCTCAAGGCCCTGCGTGCCCAGTTTGCATTTGTCAGCCAGCATGTGGTCATGCTCAATGACAGCATTGCCGCCAACGTGGCCTTGGGGCTGGCACTGGATCGCGACAAGGTACTGGCCTGTCTGCAAGCCGCCAACCTGGGCGCGCTAATCAACGAACTGCCCCAAGGGCTGGACACCCTGGTGGGACATAACGCCATGCAGCTGTCGGGCGGCCAGCGCCAGCGCCTGGCCATTGCGCGGGCGCTGTACAAGGATGCTCCCATCCTGATCCTGGACGAGGCCACCTCGGCCCTGGACACCGAATCGGAACGCGCCGTGCAGGACGCCCTGCAAGGCCTGATGCGCAACCGCACCACGCTGGTCATCGCCCACCGTCTCTCCACCGTGATGCATGCCAGCCGCATCGTGGCCATGGATGCCGGCCGCATTGTGGAAATCGGCACCCACCAGGAACTGATCCAGCACAACGGCCACTACGCACGGCTCTATCAGCTGGGTCTCGGCTCCTTCAGCGCGCAGGACGCGGACTAGCGACGCCGGCCAAGCCCTCGTGCACCGGCGTGGCCAAGTGGTTTAGAGTCAAATCAGGGCCTAGCCCTCGTGGAATATGCGTGAATTGCTATCAATACAATAGCTATTGACGCCGCTTTGCCACACGGTGGTAGATTGCTTCCTGCTGCAGCGCAATCGCTTCCCACCGGTGCTGGCGGGCAAACTCCACACTCTGGCCACCCAGGCGTGTGCGCAGCTCGCCATCTTCCAGCACGCGCCGTATCGCGCTCGCCACGGCGTGCTGGTCCTGGGGGTTGGACAACAACAGCGCATCTTCACCGTCGTGCAGCAGCGCCGCAATGCCGCAATACCGGGCACTGCTGACCACCACCGGCAGGCCATGGGCCAGGGCTTCGAGCACTACCATCGCAAAGGTGTCCTCCAGCGTGGGATGTGCCAGGCAGTCTGCAGCCTGGTAGGCCGCGTCCACGCTGGACAAGGCCCCCAGAAAAAAGACCCGCCCACCCTGCCCGCTGCTCCGCAAATCGTCCTGCACCAGGGCCTGCTGTGCCGCGTTGCCAACCACTGCCAGGTAGCAGTCTGCCGGCAACTGCGCCAGGGCCTGCAGCAATGCAGGCAACCCCTTCTTGCGGAAATCATTCCCCACAAACAGGATGCAGCGACCGTCCTGCGGCAGACCCAGTTGGGTGCGCGCCGCTGCACGCGCGTCCGCGCTGGCCGGGCCCGGCACGGCTGACACACCGGGCGTCACCACCTCGCAGGCCGCCACTGCCCCGGGAAAACTCTCCGCCATCATGGGCAGCAGACTGCTGGATGCCAGCGCAATACAGCGTCCATCGCCCGTGGCATAGCGCCAGCGCTCCAGCGCCAGATAGGTCAACAGGCGCGGACTGGTCACAATCTTCAGCCAGCGCAGGGCTTGCCGCCAGCCTTCCACGCCATGCAGCAGGTTGTAACGCACCGGCACCACATGCACGGTCTGCACCTGACCGTGCCAGGTGTTCTCATGCGAATGCACCACGTCAAAGCCCTCGCGGGTCTTCCACCAGGTGGCAGCGGCGAACCACAGTTGGTTGACCCAGCGCGGCCGGGTCAACGGCAGCGCAATGCGGTGGTAATGCACACCGGGCCACTGGTGGTTGATAGCCTGGGCAAAGACATGGATCTCATGGCGCTGGGCCAACTGCTCGACCAGCGCAATCGAATAGCGCTCCGCCCCCCCGCCGGTGGACGTGAAGATGCGGTTCAGCACCGCGATGCGCAGCCGCGTATCCGAGGAGGTTGCGCTCATGCGCGGCGCCGATCTTCGTAGCGCGACACCAGCTTCCACCACAGCAACAGCCGGTGGGTGCGGCGCAACACCGGCACGCGGGGCAATTCCAGCAGTGCGTCACCCGTGTGGCAGCGGCCGCGTCGCGTGGTGGTGGCGCTCAGGAAACCGGCTTGGGCGACCTGCTGCACATGCGCTGGATCATATTCGCCGTAGGGGTAGCAAAAGTGCGCCACGGGTGCGCCCGTGGTCTGCTCCAGTTCCGTCTTGCAACCCTGGATTTCGTCCAGACATGCAGAGGCGTCCAGTTGCGACAGGCGCACGTGGTTGCGCGTGTGGGCACCAACCTCCTGGCCAGCCGCCATCCACTGGCGCAGGTGCGGTGCAGACATCAGCTCCGACGGTGGCACGCCCTTCTCCCGGTCCCAGCTATTGGTTTGCCCCAACATGGCGCTGATCACATAGCAGGTGCTTGAAAAGCCAAGGCGCTGCAACACCGGCGCGGCCTGGGTCAGATTGTTCAGGTAACCATCGTCGAAGGTGATGCCAAAGACCTTGCCACTGCGCTCACCGCGCAGATAGGGCAAAAGGTCGGTCATGGACATTCCGCGGTAGCCCAGTGTGCGCAGGAAGACCATCTGCGCCTCGAAATCCTGGGGTGCCACGCTCAGGCTGCGATAGCCCGAGCCCTTGGGTGGCTCCTGCGCAATCTGGTGGTACGTCAGTATCGGGATAGTCTGGCGGCTGCCCACGATGGCCTGCAGAGGGGACGAATTCACGCGCATGGACCGGCAAACCCCAGGCTACAGCAGCACGATGTCGTACTGCTGTTGCCCCATGGCCGCTTCACTCTGCAGCGATACCGGTTTGCCGATGAATTCGCTAAGGCCCGCCAGATGCTGGCTCTCCTCATCGAGGAACAGCTCAATGACCTTGGGCGATGCCACCACGCGAAATTCGCGCGGATTGAATTGGCGTGCTTCGCGCAGGATTTCCCGGAAGATGTCGTAGGCCACGCTGCGCGGCGTTTTGACGATGCCCTTGCCTTCACACATGGGGCACGGTTCGCACAGCATGTGGGCCAGCGACTCGCGGGTGCGCTTGCGCGTCATCTCTACCAGACCGAGCTGCGAGAAGCCGCCGGCCATGGTCTTGACACGGTCGCGTGCCAGTTGCTTGCGGAATTCCGCCAGCACCGCCTCGCGGTGGTCCTCTCGCACCATGTCGATGAAGTCGACGATGATGATGCCGCCCAGGTTGCGCAGGCGCAATTGCCGGGCAATGGCTTGCGCGGCCTCCAGATTGGTCTTGAAGATGGTGTCATCAAAATTGCGTGCGCCGACAAAGCCACCGGTGTTCACATCCACCGTGGTCAGTGCCTCGGTCTGGTCCACGATCAGGTAGCCGCCGGACTTGAGTTCCACGCGGCGCCCCAGCGCCTTGGCGATTTCCTCGTCAATCGAGAACAAATCAAAAATGGGCCGCTCACCCTTGTAATGCTGCAGCTTGCCCGCCGCCATGGGCATGAACTCGGCGCCAAAGGCCTTGAGCGCCTCGAACTGCTCACGTGAATCCACGCGGATGGTCTGCGTGGATTCGCTGACCATGTCACGCAGCACCCGCTGCAGCAAACTCAAATCCTGGTGCAGCAGCGACTGCGGTGGCAGACGCACTGAGGCGTCCTTGATCCGCGCCCACGCCTTGCGCAGGTAGGCAATGTCGTCGGCCAGTTCGGCGTCCGACGCGTCTTCGCCATTGGTGCGCAGGATGAAACCGCCGCCTTCCTTGCCGGACAGTTGCTGTAGACGGGCCCGCAGTTCATCGCGCTGGTTGCCGGGAATCTTCTGCGAAATGCCAATGTGGTCGTCCTGCGGTAAAAACACCAGCAGGCGCCCGGCAATGCTGATCTGCGTCGACAGGCGTGCGCCCTTGGTGCCAATCGGCTCCTTGATGACCTGCACCATCAGCGCCTGGCCCTCGAACACCTGCTTTTCAATCGGTATCAACGGCTGCGCGGCCCGCGAGGCGCTCAGCGACTCGCCTTCAGCCGGCGGATGCCAGACATCAGCCACATGCAGAAACGCCGCGCGCTCCAGCCCGATGTCAATAAAGGCCGACTGCATGCCAGGCAGCACCCGAGCCACCTTGCCCAGGTAGACATTGCCGACCAGTCCACGCTCCAGGGCGCGCTCCACATGCAGCTCCTGGATGGCACCGTTCTCCATGACGGCCACCCGGGCTTCCTGCGGTGACCAGTTGATCAGAATGTCTTGTTGCATGGCACGAAATCCTGGTTGATCCGTTTACAGGCTCCAGCCCAGGCGACGCATAGCCTGGGCTGTTTCAAAGAGAGGGAGACCCATGATGCCAGTATAGGAGCCACTGATGTGCGCAATGTGCGCAGCCGCCCTGCCCTGCACCGCATAGGCGCCAGCCTTGCCCATAGGCTCGCCGGATGCGACGTAGGCGTCAATGTCCTCATCACTCATGTCGGCAAACGTGACCCAGGATTCACTACAGGCCTGCTCCAGTTTGCCTTGCCAGCCGATTGCGATTGCGGTCATGACGCGGTGGGGCCGGTTGGAGAGCGCGCGCAGCATGCGTTTCGCGTCCTCTGCATCCTCGGGTTTGCCAAAGATGGTGCGCCCCAGGGCCACCGTGGTGTCGGCGCACAGCACTGGAGCAAGAGGCAATTGGCGTTGTTGCAGACGCAGTAGCGCAGCTTCCAGCTTCAAACCGGTCACGCGCTGGACATAGGTCTTGGGCGCTTCACTTCGCAGTTGTACTTCCAACCCTTCCGCATCTTCCTCAGCACCGGGCAGCAGCAATTCATGGCGAATGCCCAGTTGGTCCAGCAACTGGCTGCGGCGGGGACTCTGGGATGCTAGGTAGATGAAGCTCATTCGCGGTGGTACGGGTGGTTGGCGTTGATGGACCAGGCGCGGTACAGCTGCTCAATCAGCAGCACCCGCACCATGGCATGCGGCAGGGTCAGGTCCGACAGTCGGATGCGTTCATGCGCGGCCTGGCGAAAGGCTGGGTCCAGCCCATCCGGCCCGCCGATGACCAGGGCCACGTCGGTGCCGCCCAGTTGCCAGTCGGTGAGCTTGGCAGCCAGCGCCACGGTGGTGAGGTTGGTGCCGCGTTCGTCTAGGGCGACGATGCGCGTGCCTTTGGGGATGGCGGCTTCGATGCGGGCGCGTTCGGCGGCGTACAGCGTGTCCAGCGTCTTGGAGCCGCGCGGCTCGGTCTTGACGGCCTTGAGTTCGACCTTCAGCTCGTGCGGAAAGCGTTTGGCGTAGTCGTCCCAGGCGGTTTGCGCCCAGTCCGGTACCCGTTGACCCACGGCAACGATGAGCAGTCTCACGGCTGCGATCAGGCTTTGCGGGTGGTGGTCTTCTTGGCGGCTACTTTCTTCGCGGCCGGTTTGGCGGCGGGTTTCGCTGCGGGTTTGGTCGCCGGCTTGACCGTGACGGTGGTGATCTTCTTGGCCGCGGGTTTCTTCACGGCAGCGGTCTTTTTAGCCGCTACGCCGGCGCCCGAAGCAGTCGTTTTGGCGCTTGACGTCTTGCGGGCTGGCGCCTTGGGTGCGGCCTTGTCGGCAGCCTTCTTCAAGGCGGCCTTGGACGGGAAGGCCTCGGCCACGCCCTTCTTGGCGGCGTTGGAGCGCTTCAGCGTGGCGGGCTCGGCCTTGGCAGGCGCCTTGGCGGGCTTGGCAGCTTCCGCGGCAGCCGGTTTGGCGGCACCCAGCTTGAGGCGCACGGGCTTCTCGCCCCACAGCTCTTCCAGGTTGTAGTACTGGCGGAAATTGGGCTGCATGATGTGCACCACGGCCTGGCCGCAATCCACGATGATCCATTCGCCATTGGCCTCGCCTTCGATGCGGGGCTTGGCAAAACCGGCATCCCGCACAGCATCGCGCACGCTGGCGGCCAAGGCCTTGGTCTGGCGGTTCGAAGTGCCTGAAGCGATGATCACCCGTTCAAACAATGCTGACAATTGCTCCGTGTCAAACACCAGGATGTCCTGGGCCTTGACGTCCTCCAGACCATCGACGATGGCGCGCTGGAGCTTGGTAACGTCTTTTTTTGCAACAGTGGAAGTAGTCATCAGGCAGCTTGATAAAGGTGATGTTGGGCAATATAACGCGCAACGGGTTCAAAAACCAGTGGGTTCACGTCTTGGCGATGGGCCAAACGCTGGCGAATGTCAGTGGCACTGACGTCCATGGGGGGCATTTCCAACAACCGAAAGGCAGTTGGGCTCAGGTGCAGGGCTTCAAAAGTGGCATTGGCCCTCGTAAAACCTGCGCGAGCAGCTACACATATTGTAGCAAGCTTGGGGATCTCGCTCCATCGGCTCCAGGATTCAAGGGCTTTGGCCTGGTCTTCACCAATGATGAGGAAGAGCTCGGCACCCACAAACTCGGACTTCAATTCCAGCAAAGTGTCCACCGTGTAGCTGGGGCCGCTGCGCTGTGTCTCTCGCGGGTCCACCACCACATGGTTCAGATCGGCAAAGGCCAGACGCGCCATTGCCAGTCTGTGCGCGGCAGGTGTCAGCGCCCGGCTCTTGTGCCAGGCCTGGCCGGTGGGAATGATGCGCAACTCGTCCAGTTGCAGTTGCGTCAGTGCTACCCGCGCCAGGGCGTGGTGAGCGGCATGTGGCGGATCGAACGCGCCGCCAAACACCCCGATGCGCCGTTGGGACAAAGGCGCACCACTCACACCCAGTCTCGCCTCGGCAGGAACTGGGTATAAAGCGCAGCCTCGGGCGAGCCGGCCTCGGGTACCGACTGGTAGGCCCAACTGACCAATGGCGGCATGGACAACAGGATGGATTCGGTGCGGCCACCGGACTGCAGACCAAAATGCGTGCCCCGGTCCCACACCAGGTTGAACTCCACATAGCGGCCACGTCGGACCAGTTGAAAAGCACGCTCGCGTTCGCCATAGGTCGAGTCCTTGCGCCGCTCCACGATGGGCATATAGGCGCTCAGGAAGGCATCGCCCACGGCCTGCATCAGCGCAAAGCCATTGTCGAAGCCGCCTTCAGCAAAGTCGTCAAAGAAGATGCCGCCCACGCCGCGCTGTTCGTTGCGGTGTTTCAAGAAAAAGTATTCATCGCACCACTGTTTGAAGCGCGGGTATTTGTCGGCACCAAAGGGCGCAACCGCGTCCCGGCAAGTGGCGTGGAAATGGCGGGCATCATCCTCAAAACCGTAATAGGGCGTCAGGTCCATGCCGCCACCAAACCAGCACACGCTTTCCTGCCCCGGGTGACCGGCGGCAATCATGCGCACATTCATGTGCACCGTGGGCACATAGGGGTTGCGCGGGTGGAAGACCAGCGAGACGCCCATGGCCTCGAACGGAGCGCCGGCCAGCTCTGGGCGGTGCTGGGTAGCCGATGGCGGCAGCTTCGGTCCGCGCACATGCGAGAAGCCGCATCCAGCACGCTCGAACACCGCGCCGTCTTCCAGAATGCGGGTAATGCCATTGCCCTGCAGCGGCTCTTCGGGAGCCTTTTGCCAGGCGTCGGATACAAAACTGCCGTCGTCCAGCGCGGCAACGGCGCCGGTGATGCTTTCCTGCAGACCCAACAAATAGGCCCGCACCATGCCGACGCGCGCGTCACTCATCGTGCTGCCTTGGTTGCATCACCCGCGGGACGGATGGCGCGGTGGCCGATGTCCTTGCGGTACTGCATGCCATCAAAGCGGATGCCGTTGATGGCTTCATAGGCCACCTGGCGGGCCGCGCGTGCGCTGTCTGCCAGTGCCGTCACACACAACACTCGGCCGCCGCTGGTACGGGTGACGCCATCGCGCCCCTCGGTACCGGCATGGAACACCATGGAGGCTTCGTTATCGGCCGGCAACCCGGTGATCACATCGCCCTTGCGCGGTGCATGGGGGTAGCCCTCAGCCGCCAGCACCACACCCAGGGCCGTGCGACGGTCCCACTCCAGCTCCATTTTTTCCAAACCGCCAGGTTCGGTGGCAGCCCACAGCACGTCCAGGAAATCGGACTTCAGGCGCATCAGAATCGGCTGCGTCTCGGGGTCACCCATGCGGCAGTTGAATTCCAGCGTCTTGACCTGACCCTGCGCGTCGATCATCAGACCGGCGTACAAAAAGCCGGTGTACGGAATGCCGTCCTGCTCCATGCCCTTGAGTGTGGGCAGAATGATCTCGCGCATGGCGCGGGCATGCACCTGGGGCGTGACCACCGGTGCCGGCGAATACGCGCCCATGCCGCCGGTGTTGGGGCCCTCGTCGCCGTCCAGCAGGCGTTTATGGTCCTGGCTCGTGGCCAGTGGCACTACGTCCTTGCCGTCGCACAGGACCATGAAGCTGGCTTCCTCGCCGTCCAGGAATTCTTCAATCACCACGCGCGGAACAGCCTGACCACCCTCGCCGGTGTTGTGCACCACGCCCAGCTTGTTGTCCAGCAGCATGAAGTCAATGGCTGCGTGCGCTTCGTCCAGCAACATGGCCACGACCACGCCCTTGCCGGCCGCCAGGCCATCCGCCTTGACGACGATGGGCGCGCCCATGCGGTCCACATAGGCATGGGCCGCCACCGGGTCGGTAAACGCCTCATACGCCGCTGTAGGAATGCCATGACGCTTCATGAAGGCCTTGGAGAAGGCCTTGGAGCTTTCCAGCTGCGCGGCGGCCTGGGTCGGACCGAAGATGCGCATGCCGTGGCGGCGGAATTCGTCTACCACGCCGGCTGCCAGCGGGCCCTCCGGGCCAACCAGGGTCAGGCCGATCTTGTTGGCCTGCGCCCATTCGCGCAGAGCCACCACGTCGGTGATGGGGATGTTTTTCAGGCGGCTGTCCAGCGCCGTGCCCCCATTGCCGGGGGCCACGTAGACCATTTGCACCTTGGGCGACTGCGCCAATTTCCAGGCCATGGCGTGTTCACGCCCACCGCCACCAATCACAAGAACATTCATAATTTTCCTAAACGGTTGGGGTCAGAGCACATCGCTTCGCGAGTGGTCTGACCCGCAAGATCTCATAGAGCCGCGTTGTGGTAAATCTCCTGGGTGTCATCCAGGTCTTCCAGAACGTCCAGCAGTTTTTGCATGCGCGCGGCGTCGTCGCCACTCAACTCGATGGTGTTTTCCGCCCGCATGGTGACGCCCGCCACCTCGGCGGTGAAGCCGGCGGCTTCCAGCGCCTGCTTGACGGCCTCGTAGTCAGCCGGAGCGGTCAACACCTCGATGGCACCATCGTCATCAGTGACCACATCGTCGGCACCCGCTTCCAGTGCGACTTCCATCAGCTTGTCTTCGTTGGTGCCGGGCGCATAGATGAGCTGGCCGCAGTGCTTGAACTGAAACACCACCGAGCCTTCCGTGCCCATGTTGCCACCGTGCTTGCTGAAGGCGTGGCGCACTTCGGCCACGGTGCGCACCTTGTTGTCGGTCATGGTGTCCACCACAATGGCGGCGCCACCGATGCCGTAGCCCTCGTAGCGGATTTCCTCGTAGCTCACGCCATCCAGCGAGCCGGTGGCCTTGTCCACGTTGTATTTGACGCGGTCGGCGGGCATATTGGCCGCCTTGGCCTTTTCAATGGCCAGACGCAGGCGCGGGTTGGCGCTGACGTCACCCCCGCCGGCGCGGGCCGCCACCGTGATCTCGCGGATGATGCGCGTCCAGATCTTTCCACGTTTTTCATCCTGCCGACCCTTGCGGTGCTGAATATTGGCCCATTTGCTATGTCCTGCCACGTGAAATCCTTTAATTTTTCGTTACGCTATTGCCTCGATTGTACTTTTTGGGATTTCCATGGCCGCTTCGAATGACACCAGCATACTGATTGCCCAGCATGGCGACACCCAATGCCACCTGCTGCCCGACAAGGCCAACCGCCACGGCCTGATCACCGGCGCCACGGGCACCGGCAAAACCATCACGCTGCAAACCCTGGCCGAGGGCTTTTCGCGCCTGGGCGTGCCGGTGTTCATGGCCGATATCAAGGGCGACCTGACGGGCATATCGCAGACCGGAAGTCCTAGCCCCAAGCTGGCCAAAATCATCCAGGAACGTGGCCTGCCCGAGCCTGAGTACCAAGCCTTTCCCACCACGCTGTGGGACGTGTTTGGCGAACAGGGCCACCCGGTGCGCGCCACCGTCAGCGACCTGGGCCCCCTGCTTCTGGCCCGCATGCTGAACCTGAACGAGACCCAGACCGGCGTGCTGCAGCTCGTCTTCAAGATCGCCGACGACGACGGCCTGCTGCTGCTGGACCTGAAAGATCTGCGCGCCATGTGCCAGGATGTGGGTGACAACGCGAGCCAATACACCACCGAATACGGCAACATCAGCGCCGCCAGCATTGGTGCCATCCAGCGCGGGCTGATGCAGATCGAAGCCCAGGGTGGCGAGAAGTTCTTTGGCGAGCCCATGCTCAACATTGCCGATTTCATGCAGACGGACACCAACGGCAAAGGCATGGTCAACATCCTGGCCGCCGACAAGCTGATGAACGCGCCCCGGCTTTATGCGACCTTCCTCCTGTGGATGCTGAGCGAACTGTTCGAGACCTTGCCCGAGGTCGGCGACCTGGACAAGCCGAAGATGGTGTTCTTCTTCGACGAGGCCCACCTGCTGTTCAACGACGCCCCCAAGGTGCTGCTGGAGCGCATCGAACTGGTGGTGCGGCTGGTGCGCAGCAAGGGCGTTGGGGTGTATTTCGTCACGCAGAACCCGCTAGACATTCCCGATACGGTGCTGGCGCAGTTGGGCAACCGGGTGCAACACGCCCTGCGCGCCTTCACGCCACGCGACCAGAAGGCCGTCAAGTCGGCGGCCGACACCATGCGCGCCAACCCCGGCCTGGACATTGGCACCGCCATCACCGAACTGGCAGTGGGCGAAGCCCTGGTCAGCTTTCTGGACGACAAAGGCCGCCCGGCACTGACCGAGCGGGTGTATGTGTTGCCACCGTGCAGCCAGATTGGCCCGATCACGGCCGAGCAACGCAAGACTCTGTTGGCCGAATCGCTGGTGGCCGGGGTGTATGAGAAAGCGGTGGACCGGGATTCTGCCTTTGAGGCGATCAAAGGTCGAACCCAGGCGCGCCAACCCGCTGGCACGGTTGCGCCAGGACCCACCGGCGTGCCGTCATCCGCCCCTCCCGCATCAGCGGGAGCGCCCGCGCCGGCTACACCTGCCGCACCCGAAAAAGGCATCTTCGATTCCATTGGTGACATGCTGGGCGGCGGCACCCGTCGCACCCGCACCAGCGTGGGGGAACAATTGGCACGAAGCGCAGCCAGTTCGATTGGCCGCGAGGTCGGCCGTCAGATCATCCGCGGGGTTCTGGGCGGAATCTTCGGCGGCTCTCGTAGATAGCGGGGGCTATTTTTTTGGTGACTTGGCCACCGGCTCGGAGCCCTTGGCAGCAGCGGGCGGGGCCGACAGACCCAGGTGCTTGGCAATCGACTGTTCCAGCGCCTTCACCTTGGGCTCCACGGTCGCCTGCGTCTGGGCCACCAGCTTCTGACCCAGTGCGTTTTGCAGCTCGCCGCCCATCTGCTGGTATTTGCGGTTGACCGGCGACTCGACAATCGCAATCAGCTGCTTGAGTTCATCCTCGGTGAACTTAGATTCCAGCAGCGCGCCAATGGTGGACGGCGCCAGCTTCACGGCCTGCTGGCGCACCACGGGGCCGACTTCGTCCACATACTTCTTCAGGTCGTCCTGCACCTGCTTGGCCGCGGCCTCGCGCTTCTCGGGCGGCACGCGGGTCTGCAAGGCCAGCCCAGCCTGCTGCTGCAGCACCAGGGCCGGGCGCTCGACCAGGGCCTGTGCCGTCTGCTCGATTGCGGCTTGCTGCGAGACCAGAATCCGGGTGACCAGTTCCTTCTTGGCCGGGGACGAGGTTTGCGCCTGGACAACTCCGGCCGCCAACAGCAAGGCCAGAAGTATGATTTTTTTCATGCGTGAGATTCTTTGAGATTCATATTGATGAGTAAGTCTGTTGATGCCTGCCCACGTGCGTCCTCATGCCTGCACTGAGAAGTCAAGTTCACGGAGTCCACACCGCTATCTCCGAGATATACGAGTACCCATCGGGGCTGCTGGTCACATTGATACGGATGCGGTCCGTCGTGACCGCTGCAAAGCTCACCGTGCGCTTGACCAGATTGTTACCTGTGATCGTGGCTTGCGTCACCCAGGCCGATCCGTTCCAGGTCTGCACTGTGAAGCCGGTTATGCCGTACAGCGTGAACGTCATGCTGTCCGTCGGCTCCGACGGACTGGCGTAGGCGTCCTGCATCGTGTACAGAACCACTCGGTCTATGGTCTTGGCACCGTTGAAGTTGATTTGTACCCAGTCTGGGTAGCTGCCCGGTGTGCCGTCAGCCCAGGACTGACCGTTGCTCCAGTTGCCTCCTGTGCGTTCGTTGTTGTTCACCATGGAAACAGGGTGTCCTCCCATGGTGCTGGACGCACTGGCCACAGCTCCGCTTGAGGACAGTGCCACATTGACTCCACCAGGTATGGCCGTTGGTGTCACCGCATTCGAATTGGCCGACCATGCGCTGGTGCCCACACTGCTGGTAGTACTCACCCGACAGGTGTAGCTCACTCCGTTGGTCAGCCCCGTCACCGTGATCGGTGAGCTGGCTCCCGTGGCCGTGGTGCCTCCACAGTCAGCCGTGTGGTTCACCAGTGTGCCGCTGCCCAATGAACCGGGCGTGAAGGCTACGCTGATATTAGTATCACCAGAAATAGCCGTCCCGATGACCGGAGCAGAAGGCGGTGTGGCAACCTGAGCCGGCAATGAGACTGCATCAATCCAGGCAGCATCACTGCCGGACACAACGGCGGCATCTTTGGAGTACTGCCACAGCAAAGTGTGCGTCCCGGCGCTGATTGAATAGCTGACAAGGGACCAAGCTACTTCGCCCGACCAAGAGCCCTGCAGTACGCCATCCACGTAGAACCGGAGGAAATCGTAACTTGCTTCGCTCGACACCCGCCGCGCGAAAGTAACATTCCCTGCGGAGAAATTGCCCGTGTAGGTGATGGAAGATGATTGCCCGTGCCCAATCGCACCCGAACGCAGACTCAGGCTCCCCGCGTAGGATGGATCGGTCGTCACAACCCATGGTGCACTGGATCCCCCCGGCTGTATCCAGCCACTGGGCAGGGCCCCCCCTGGTGGAAAATTGTCGTTGCCTGCTGATGGCACCACGGAATTCGACGCCGGAGACCATGGGCCTGTTCCTACACTGGTTGTCGTACTAACCTGACAGGTGTACGCCATTCCATTGATCAGACCGGCGACGGTGATCGGTGAACTCGCTCCAGACGCAACCGTCCCACCACAATTCGCTGTGTGGTTGATCAGCGAGCCCGAACCTAACGCACCGGGAGTGAAGTAGACCACCGCACTGGCATTCCCGGCGCTGGCCGACACCGATGTTGGTGCTGACGGCAGCGTTCCAGACGCCGCTATGGCATTCAACGCCGCGTTCACCTGAATCCTTGGTTTAACAATTCCATTTCTCGGGTCAGAAACGGACACTCCCGTGGAACTCAGCACACTCAATCCCTCGGCAACCGTCAAGGAGGATTTCTTTTGCTTCAACAAGGCCCAAGCGCCCGCTACATGAGGGGCAGCCATTGATGTGCCACCCATGTTGGTGTAGGCCCCGCCGGGAATTGACGAATTGATGGCAGAACCTGGTGCAAGCAAATGTAGAAAAGTCGCAGAATTGGAGTAGTAAATGACAGCATCTACGGTGGATGTACCAAGAGACCATCCATACCCCGAGTTCGAATACCCACTGGCATCCCAGGTGGCTCCCACGCTGACCGCGCTGGAAATGCATCCTGGACTCCCCATGCTGCTGGAAAACCCGCTATTTCCCGACGAAATAACCGTTGCGATATTGGCCGAACGCAGATTGTCAATAACCGCTTTGGTGTCGAGCCCGTCGGCGTCGCAACTGGCCTGATTGAAGTACTGCCCCCCACCCAAACTCATGTTGACCGCAGCAATGCTGTAGGTGGAACGCAGGGCGTAAACCCGCTCCAGTCCGGCAATCACATCTTGATCCCAGGCGGTCACGCAAGGTATGGAACCGCCATTGCAGGCAGATGAATCCAATCCTTTGGAAAACACCTGGATTGCAATGACGCTTGCGCCCTTGGCCACCCCGGAAAAACCCGCACTTCTGCCGGCCGCAATACCTGCCACATGGGTACCGTGATTGCATTGCCCGGCTGGACAGACGCCGCCATACGGCATGGCGGATCCAGTTGCTGTACTCTGGCTCACCCCTCCAGGACAGATCGAGTTGACATTGGAATATCCACTGATATTTGAATAGCAAGCCTCAGAAACCACTGCACCACTCAGGAATGCATGTGTGCTGTCAACGCCTGTATCCAGTACAGCAATGGTTTGCCCCGCACCTGTATACCCGCTACCCCAAGCTGTAGTCCCCCCGACGATAGGAACGCTTTCAGCCAATGTCGTCGAATAGGCACGCGCCTCTCTCATGTAAGTTACTTCAGGGATAGACGCCAATGCTTCCAGCTCCGATGCATCCACCTCCACGGCCATAAAGGGGATCGTCTCAAAGCGCTTAATCCTCTTCTTGATGGACGGAACTTTGTCCAAGACCTTCAGATGCGCCTGTGCGATATCGCTACGCTGCAGCGAAACGTCGTTGACTGACAGTCCCCCTTCAGCAGCAAAGGCGGCGCGGACCCCCACTATCAGGCGAACGGTCCCTTTCTTTGCGACCTGACTGCGCAGGGCCGTCAAAGTCTTGCCTGCGCGAGGATCTGCACTGGAGACCAGCGGGATATCCTGGCTATTGCCAAGTATCACCCGTTGCGCATAGGACACCGCAGGCAACAGCGCTAAAAGTAGTGCCAAAACGGCGAACACAACTTGCACCACCCCTGACCTGGCGTTTAACGACCGGCCGAAAGGCCTATGCAAGGCAAACGACGAACACGATTGAGTCAGCATAAATACTATTCTTCCCTTGGATGCGCCCTTCGATTTGATCGATGAGCCACGCATTGCCGGCTATTTTTTTAATATTTCCCACAATCACGACTGATTTGTTTCAATCAAGGACGGAAACGCCGTTTCTTTTGGTTTGGAAACGTGGGGCAGTGTACTTCGGCCATCAACGAAAGTCAGCCGAGATAAATTGACTTTGCTCAACTGGGGAGGCTCCGCTATTCGTCGGGCCGCCACCGTGAAGCCCCCAGCAAATTGCGTTAGAGTTTGTTACGCCTAAACTCACATTCATTGCCACTTTCACCGTTTGATCATGACACCCCTATCCCCCGAAGCCCGCGCCAACGTCCACCTGATCGACCACCCGCTGGTCCAGCACAAGCTGACCCTGATGCGCAACAAGACGGCCAGCACCAACAGCTTTCGCCGCCTGCTCAATGAACTGTCCAGCCTGATGGCCTATGAGGTCACGCGCGACATGGCCACGCAGGACATCGAAATCGAAACCCCGCTGGAAAAAATGACCGCCAAGGTCATCGACGGCAAGAAGCTGGTATTCGTCAGCATCCTGCGCGCCGGCAACGGCATTCTGGATGGCGTGCTGTCCGTGGTGCCAGGCGCCCGTGTGGGCCACATCGGCCTGTACCGCGACCCCAAGACGCTGCAGGCCGTGGAGTACTACTTCAAGATGCCCAAGAACATGGAAGAGCGCGACATCATCGTCGTCGACCCCATGCTGGCCACCGGCAATTCGGCCGCCGCTGCGGTGACCCGCCTAAAGGTCTGCAAGCCCAAGTCCATCAAGTTCCTGTGCCTGCTGACCGCGCCCGAAGGCATTGAGACCATGTACAAGGCCCACCCGGACGTGCCAATCTTCACCGCGGCCATCGACCGCGAGCTGAATGACCACGGCTACATCCTGCCCGGTCTGGGCGATGCGGGTGACCGCATTTTCGGCACCCAGTGAAGCGATTCATAGCCAAATCAGCCTCTAGCCCTCGCAGAATCTGCGTAGACAGCTAGCCTTTTGATAGCAAACACAAGGAGCTCTCCATGCTGGATCTGCTGGTGCGCAACGCCACCCTGCCCGACGGTCGCACGAACATGTCCGTGGCGGTGCAGAGTGGCCGCATCGTCGAGGTCACGCAGGGTCTGCAAGCTCCCGCCGCCGAGACATTGGACGCCGGCGGCCTGCTGCTGAGCCCGCCGTTTGTAGACGTGCACTTCCACATGGACGGCACGCTCACCTACGGCATGCCGCGCGTCAACACCAGCGGCACACTGCTCGAAGGCATTGCGCTGTGGGGCGAACTCAAGCCCAGCCTGACGCTGGAGGCCATCACCGAGCGCGCGCTGACCTACTGCGACTGGGCCGTGGCCCAGGGCCTGCTGGCCATCCGCTCGCACGTGGACACCAGCGACCCCCGCCTGCTGGCGGTGGAAGCCCTGCTGGAGGTCAAGAAAAAGGTCGCGCCGTATATCGACCTGCAATTGGTCGCCTTCCCGCAGGACGGCGTGCTGCGCACCCCCACCGGCGCCGACAGCCTGAAACGCGCGCTGGATATGGGGGTGGACGTTGTCGGTGGCATCCCGCACTTCGAGCGGACCATGTCCGAGGGCGCAGCCAGCGTCAAGCTGCTGTGCGAAATCGCCGCCGAGCGCGGCTTGCCGGTGGACATGCACTGCGACGAATCGGACGACCCGCACTCGCGCCACATCGAAACCCTGGCCTTCGAGACCCAGCGCTTGGGATTGAGAGGCCGCGTCACCGGCTCGCACCTGACCTCCATGCACAGCATGGACAACTACTACGTCTCGAAACTGATGGGCCTGATGGCGGAAGCCCAGGTCCACGTCGCCAGCAACCCCTGCGTCAACATCACGCTGCAGGGCCGCTTTGACACCTACCCCAAACGCCGGGGCCTCACCCGCGTGCCCGAGCTGATGGCGGCCGGACTCACCGTCGCCTTTGGCCAGGACGACATGCTGGACCCCTGGTACTCATTGGGCTGCGCCGACATGCTGGACGTGGCCAGCATGGGCCTGCACGTCGCCCACATGACCAGCCAGGCCGCCATGCGCCAGTGTTTCGAGGCCATCACCACCAACCCGGCCAAAATCCTGCAACTGGATGGCTACGGCATCGCCCCCGGCTGCCACGCCGATTTCGTTCTGCTGCAGGCCCGCGACCCGGTCGAGGCCCTGCGTCTGAAAGCAACGCGGCTCAAGGTGTACAAGCGCGGCAAGCTGCTGGCGCAGACGCCGGCGCGTACCGCCGCACTCAACTTGCCGGGCCGTCCAGGTCAGACCTCGTTTCTGCATGCCAAGTAGCCTTTAGGAAAGTTTCACTTGTGGTGCGAATTCTTGCCCTGCTGCTGGTAGTCATATCCGGAGCGGCCCAAGCGCTGGAGAGCGTGACGCTGCAACTCAAGTGGCGCCACCAGTTCCAGTTCGCTGGCTACTACGCCGCTGTCGAGAAAGGCTACTACCGCGATGCGGGGCTCGACGTCACACTGGTGGAGGCCACGCCTGCCACCAATGTGATTCAAGAGGTCATCGCGGGTCGCGCCCAGTTTGGAGTCGGCACCAGCGACTTGCTGCTCGCCCGCAACCAGGCTCCCGTGGTTGCACTCGCAGTGATATTCCAGCACTCACCCCTCATCCTTCTTGCTCGCACCGACAGGGCCGGGAACCTGCACGAGCTCGCCGGCAAAACGCTGATGATCGAAGCCCACTCCGAGGAGCTGGTGGCTTATCTGCGCAACGAAGGGATCCCACCCGAGCGTCTCAGCATTCTTCCCCATAGCCAGAATATCTCCGACCTGATTGAGGGCAAGGTCACGGCCATGTCAGCGTACTCGACCACCGAGCCGTACCTGCTGCGACGTGCCGGAGTCGGCACCATCGAATTTTCGCCGCGCGCCGTGGGCATCGACTTCTATGGCGACAACCTGTTCACGTCCAAACAGGAGCTGAAACAACATCCCGAGCGGGTCCGTGCATTTCGTGCGGCCTCGCTGCGGGGCTGGGAATATGCGATGCAGCACCCGGACGAGATCATTGCGTTGATTTTGAGCCGTTACAACACCCAAGGCCTGGACCGGGATTTCCTGACCTTCGAGGCGAGTCGAACCGCCCAATTGGTGCAGACCCCGCTCGTCGAGATCGGCCACATGAACCCCGGGCGCTGGCAGCACATTGCCGACATCTACGCAGGTTTGGCGATGCAGGCCAAGGACACGCTTCCTACCGACTTTCTCTACAACACAACTCCGGAGCAGATGCCGAAGTGGGTGGTACCCGGCGCTGCATTGGGCTCGCTTGCCATCGCCATCATGGCCACGCTGGCCTTTCGCAACAAACAACTCAGCCGCCGCCTTCAACGCGAGATCGCGATCGAAGAAGAGGCGCATCGCCAGTTGGCCAAGAGCGAGGAACACTATCGCTTCATGCTGGAGAACTCCGCAGACACGTTCTGGGAACTGGACCGGGATTTTCGCTTCACCTACATCAGCCAGGCCGACAGGCGGATCCGGGGCTTTGCAGAGTCCGAGGTCCTGGGTCAGAACCTGTTCGACATGCTGACACCAGAGTCCCGACAACGGGTGCTGCATGACATGGGCGCCAGACAGCAGGCAGAACAAAGAGGCGAGGCATCCGGCCCCATGCGCTTTGAACTGGAGATGTACTGCAAGGATGGTTCCACGGTTTGGGCTGAATCCCAGTCGGTCCCCTATCGGGATGCCACCGGCACCATCCTCGGCTTTCATGGGGTTACACGCGACATCACGGAGCAAAAACGCTTTCGCACCGAACAACAGCAGGCAAACGAGCTGCTTGCCCGGCAACTGCGCGAAATTCAGGACTTGCAGGCCCGCCTGCAGGAGCAAGCCATACGGGATGGGTTGACCGGCCTTTTCAATCGCCGCTACCTTGACGAAACCCTGCCCCGTGAACTCTCCCGCGCCAAGCGCGATGGCTATCCGTTGGCCATCATCATGCTGGACATCGACCACTTCAAGCACATCAATGACACCTATGGACACCCCACCGGCGACGATGTCATTAAATGCCTTGGGGCGATCATTCGACAAGGTGCACGGGAAGGGGATATCGCCTGCCGCTATGGTGGCGAGGAGTTCGTGATTGTTCTTCCACACATGGAGTCCGACGCTGCGCTCCAGCGTGCGGAGAAATGGCGTGCGGACGTCCAATCAACCGTCGTGCGCCACGGAGACCTTGACATTCGCTTTTCCATCTCCGCTGGGGTGTCTGCCTATCCGGATCACGCGGCCAATCCCGAGGCCCTGATCGCATGCGTGGACACGGCACTGTACCGATCAAAAACGGATGGACGCAATCGCGTGACTCGTTTTCAACCAACAAACGATGCATCGGTAGCGTAGGCGGATCAACCGTGCAACCCTCAAACCGGAGCACTCAAGCCATGCCCCACTACTGGCTCATGAAATCCGAACCCAGCGAAGTCTCCGTGGACGATGCTCTGGCCGCACCCAATGCCACGGTGCCCTGGACCGGTGTGCGCAACTACCAGGCGCGCAACTTCATGCGCGATGCCATGCAGGTGGGCGATGGCGTGCTGTTCTACCACTCCAGTTGCGCCGAGCCGGGCATCGTGGGCATTGCGCGGGTGGCGTCCGGTGCCTACACCGACCCCACACAGTTCGAGGCCGGTTCGCCCTACTTTGACGCCGCTTCCAAACCCGAGGCGCCGCGCTGGCTGCTGGTGGATGTGCAGGTGCTGCACAAGACGCGCAACCTGAGCCTGCCCGAACTGCGGGCCGATGCCGAGCTGGCCGACCTGCTGGTGCTCAAGAAAGGCAACCGCCTGTCCATCACCCCGGTGGAGCCGCGCCACTGGCAGGTGATCCTGCAGCGGCTGGGTCAGCCAAGTACTTGAGAGAGAAGCAGGCCTCTCGCCCATATCGATAGAGCGCAGGCTGCTACGACACAGGTAGCAGACCCCCTCGCAGCCGTGCAAAGCATTTTCGTATCCGTGGCGGCTTAGGCCAGCCCACGTGACAGTTCATCCGCAAACTGGTGGTTGACATCGCGGTGGTGCGCCTCATCGGCACGGATCACGACGATGACATCGCGCAGCAAGGTGCCGGGAGCCAACTTCCAGTAGTCGATGGCCACCTGGGGCGCAGGCACATTCGGGTAGGAGCCATCGTCCACGCCGGCCAGGTATTCGGTGTAGCTGTAAACCGCTTCTTCTTCGAGGTAGCCCACCACCCGGTGCGCCGTCCGGGGTGACAACACGTACAGCAGAAAGAACAGGTTGAAGAAAACACCCTGCGCCACAGTCACAAGCAGCCGCTCAAGCCGCGATGGACGGGCAATTTCAATGAAGGTCATCAAGTGCATGCGCTCATTCTCGGCCTCATCGAGCAGTACGTGAATCCAGCCCCGATCACTCTCCATTCGACGCAGCGCCCGCAAATGTTGCAAGGCGCCACCCACCATGCCCGGCACCGCGGCCACGGTTTCCAGCACCACGGCGCGATTGCCATAGCGTTTTGCAAAAAACGCGTCCGCAAAATAGCGCATGAACTTGACCAATCCGTAGGCCAATCGATCACGGAAACACACGGGTATTCGGTGCGGGATGGGTTCGGAGTCATCCGTCATGGCAGGCTCAACCACGCGACAGAGCAGTCCGACCCAATGCAAACACCGAATTGGGCACATTGGGACGCATGGATAGCTGAACCGGCTTCTTGAATACACCCCGGTTGGGTGCAGGCTTTTGCTCGATCTTTACGCCCATTGCCAATTGGTCAAGCACCAGGCTCTTGAGCGTGACCGAGTGCGCGAAGTCAAGCACTTTGGCGTTCATGATGTCCCACAGGTCGTGTGTCATGTCCTGCAAAGGCGTTGTATCTGGCTTCTTTGCTTTGGGTGGGGCATCTTCAATGGCGCAGATGATGTCCGCCACCGTGATGCCATCCATGCGGCGCCCGATCGCGTAGCCGCCACCCGGTCCGCGTACGCTGGTGACCAGCCCCTGCAGGCGCAACTTGCTGAACAACTGCTCAAGATACGAGAGCGAAATATGCTGGCGCGATGCGATGTCCGTCAGCGGTACCGGCCCCAACTCTTCGCGCAGAGCCAGGTCAATCAATGCCGTTACCGCAAAGCGGCCTTTGCTACTCAATTGCATGGTGAATACTCCTGCCGGTGCATAGCACCTAAAAAAATGGCCCAGACTCGTAGCGATGCCATCGGGACCCACGCCATGGCAAGGCCATTCGGAGTCCCAAGGCAGCGCTTCCGGGCAACGCTTAGCGCGTCAGGTTTTCCTGCGAAGTGGTGCCGTAGTAGGTGTGAATGCCCTTGGCCCAGGTCTGGTCGGACATGTTGGGCCAGTTGGCCTTGTCAAAACCGGGAGCCTTCTCCAGCCGGTCCTTGGTCACGTCCAGGGTGAAGCGTTTGTTGTCCGTATCCAGGGTCAGCGCTTCCCAAGGTACCGCAAACAGTTTGTCCCCCATGCCGAGCACGCCGCCATACGACAACACCGCGTAGCTGATGCGACCCGCTGGCACATCCAGCATGATCTCCTTGATGTCACCCAGATCTTCACCCTGGCGGTTGTAAACGTCGTTACCCATCAGGGTGTCTGCACCCATCAACCGGGGACCCGGGCCATTGCTGTCGGACACTGTGTACATACCGAAACTGTCTTTTTCTACATAGTTCATGGAGTTTTCCTTTTGGATGAAGTGGCGAATCGCCATCACGAGCCTGTTTCAGACTCGGCTCCAGATTAGCGATGGCCTGATGCTGCGTCGGTGTGCTTGAGCACACAGTCACCCGCATGGGCGGCCACCCACGAATGGGCTGCGCTTGGCAACTGTTCGCTGTTGCACCGACGCCCCCGCGGTTGCGGACATAACCTCACCTCTCAGTTTTCGGAACGAGCCTTTTGCCCTTCCACCTTCAACTGAACCAGGAGAAGCGTATGAATCCATTGACCATCCCACCGACCAACACCGCGCCGCTCGATGAAGACCTTGTCGAGCAGGCCATCCCCGGCCACGGCATACCGTCGCAGGACCCGGATCCCGCAGCGCAGAGCCGACTGAAACCCGAAGATGCCGAGCGCGAGGCCCATTCGGTGCTGATCGGTGGCGGCTTGATGGCCGGCGCGGCCACGGGTGCTGCCATCGGAGTCGCAGTGGCCGGCCCTGTCGGGGTGTTGGTCGGTGCCTCGCTGGGTGCCGTTGCTGGCGCCCTGGGAGGATCCGCAGCAGGGGCTGCTACAGACACGGAGGAAGCGGACACCGTGCGCCTGCACATCGAGGACAGCGGCGGCACAGGTCGGCCGGTGGTGCTGATCCATGGCTGGCCGCTGACAGCCCAGGCCTGGGAGCCTCAGGTGTCGGAATTGCAAGCCGCTGGTTATCGCGTGGTGGCTTACGACCGACGGGGCTTCGGGCGTTCCGACAAACCGCAGTCCGGCTACAGCTACGATGTGCTGGCAGACGACCTGCAGCGCGTCATGGAACAGTGTGGACTGCAGAACGTGACATTGGTGGGCTTCTCGATGGGCGGAGGCGAAGTGGCACGCTACGTCGCTCGGCACGGAGAAAAGCGCCTGCATAGCGTGGTGTTTGCCGCAGCCGTACCACCGTATTTGATGAAGTCGGCCGACAATCCCGAAGGTCCGCTCACGCCCGAGAAAGCGCACGAGAAGAAACATGCACTTGAGCAAGACCGGGCCGACTACTTCGACCAGTTCACCCAGAACTTTTTCTCTGCCAACGGGGTGCAACAGGTCACTGAATCGCAGCGCAGCCAGGCGCTCGCCCAGTGCCACCAGTCGGCGCAGCATGCAGCGCTGGCATGCATGGACGCATTCAGCACAACCGATTTCCGCGAGGACCTGAAGAAGGTGACCGTGCCCACGCTGGTGATCCACGGCGGGGCGGATGCGATTGTCCCCATCGAAGGCTCGGGCCAGCGCACCCACCGCGCCGTGCCGCACAGCAAGCTGGTGATCGTGAACGGTGCACCGCACGGACTGAACGTCTCGCACGCGCAGGCGTTCAACGATGCGTTGCTATCTTTCCTGCGGGATTCCACTTAAGAAGCGGCCTCCCGTCACTGCTGGCAGGCGATAGTGCAGCGGCTGGGCCAGCCAGGCGCTTCATGAATAAATAGGCTGCTAGCCCTCGTGGAATAAGCCCATAAAGCTATCAAACTGATAGCAAAATTGAGGTTTCCAGCAACCCTGCCCCACCAGCTCAATGGTGATGTCCGTGCTCTCCGTGCACATGCTTGTGGGCGATTTCTTCGGCCGTGGCGGCGCGCACGTCCAGCACCTTGGCGGTGATGCGCAGCGTCAGGCCGGCCAGCGGGTGGTTGCCATCCAGATGCACAACCGGGCCCTTGATCTTCACCACGTTGAAGACCCGTTCCTGGCCGTCTTCACCCCGGCCCTGCAACTGGCCGCCAACCTTCACCCCGGGGGGAAAGTTCTTCTTGTCGATGGTGGTCAGCAGGGCCTCGTCGCGCTCGCCGAACGCGTCTTCGGGCGCCAGTGTCAGCGTGACCTCGTAACCCGGCTCCTGGCCGTCCAAGGCTGCCTCAATCTTGGGGAAGGTGTTTTCGTAGTCGCCATGCAGGTAAACCGTGGGGTGGCTGCCATCGTCAATCAGCTTGCCGGCGGCGTCAGATACCCTGACCTTCAGGGTGACGGCGGTGTTCTTTTCAATCTTCATGGGTGTTTCCGGTTGTTTAGGCAAAAGATGGGGCATTTTCGCCGCATTCAGGCACGCGCTGGCGCGATGGACTCCACATAGTCGTACAGGTCACCCAGAATGGCCTCGCCACGCTCGTCGGCGCTCTGGGACAGGTGGTCGATGGCATCGAACAACTGCTCCACCGTGCGGGCGCCCTCCACACCGTCATACAGGCGCTCGGCCCGCTGAGCCTCCCAGTGCGCGGCTTCCTTGCCGGTCAGGCTGTCGGGAAAATTGCGCGCCCGGTAGCGAAACAGCAGCTCCGGCAGGCGCGGGTCGTCAAACGCCGGATGGGTGTGGGCCAGTTGCGCCGGCACCATGGCGCGCAGTTCATTGAGGCGCCGCCGGTCGCCATTGCCGATGAAGCCGCCATACAGATCCTCGTCCACGTCCGGCGTGGCCTCCTGCGGGCGGGCAAACACCTCGGGCCAGATGCCGCTCATGTCGGGCAGATCGCGCGCCAGCGCGGCATGCTGCAGTTGTGCCTCCAGGTCCAGGCCCCAGCGTTCCAGCACCGCAGGCGTCAGCACCTTCAGGTTGCAACCCACCATCGGCGACTTGTTGAGGTGGATGGACTTGACCGGCAGGCGCGCCATGCCTTCGGGCAGATCAGCACTACGGGTGAACAGGCGCAGGCGGATGTCATCGGCCTTCAGCGTGGCCAGTTCGCCGGGGTAGTGAGCCAGATCCCAGGCGATCAGCTCGTTCTTGTTCTGCGGGTGCATGGCCAGCGGCCACATCAGGGCCAGGCAGCCACGCTCCACCGGGAACATGCCCGACACATGCCAGAACGGCCGCGCGTTGTGCAGTGCGGTGGGCAGGCCCAGCTCCAGGGCCACTCGGTCCTTCTTGTGCAGCCCCAGGCAGTAGTCAAACAGCCGTGGCTGGGCCGATCTCAAAGCCCGAGCCAGCGCGATGGTGGCGCGCACGTCGCTCAGGGCATCGTGCGCTGCCTCGTGCACCAGTCCGTTGGCGGCAGTCAGGTCGGTAAGCTTGAAGCTGGCCCCTCCCTCGGCGCGCGTGGGCCACTGGATGCCCTCCGGGCGCAGCGCATAGGCGGTGCGCACCACGTCCAGCAGGTCCCAGCGACCGCAGTCGTTCTGCCACTCGCGGGCGTAGGGGTCGATCAGGCTGCGCCAGAACAGGAAGCGCGTGACCTCGTCATCAAAGCGGATGGTGTTGTAGCCCACGCCAATGGTGCCGGGGTGTGCCAGAGCCGCTTCAATGGTGGCGGCAAACTGGTACTCGGGCACGCCGCGCTCCAGACAGACCTGCGGGGTGATGCCGGTGATCAGGCAGGCCTCGGGGTCTGGAAGAAAATCCGGGGCTAATCTGCAATACAGCATGATGGGCTCGCCGATCTCGTTCAGCTCGGCATCGGTGCGGATGGCGGCAAACTGCGCCGGGCGGTCGCGCCGCGGGTTGGCACCAAAGGTTTCGTAGTCGTGCCAGAGAAAGGTATGACTGTCCATGGCTGCAACACTACACTATTGCACAGCCTTTATCGACCACTCCCCGGAAATCTCCATGAGCCCACTCGCCCCCGATGTGTTGCAACGCCTGCTCAGTGCGTCCCTGGCGGCGCGTGCCCATGCCCATGTGCCCTACTCGCATTACGCCGTGGGCGCGGCCATTCTGGACGAGCACGGCGCCGTACACGCCGGCTGCAACATCGAAAACGCCGCCTACCCGCAAGGCTGGTGTGCCGAGGCCACCGCGCTGGGCGCCATGGTCATGGCTGGCGGCAAGCGCGCCACGGCGGTGCTGGTCAGCGGCCCCGGGCCCGACGTGATCACCCCTTGCGGCGGCTGCCGCCAAAAACTGCGCGAATTTGGGGATGACAACCTGCTGGTCATTGCGGCCGACCCCAGCGGCGTGCGCCAGAGCTGGACGTTGGGGCAACTGCTGCCCGCCAGCTTCGGCCCGGACCATCTGGCCCACGCCAGTGAACACAGCGCAGGCTGAGCCACCATGCAGGTCGAATCCGCCATCGCCCACACGGTCCAGTTGCTCGGGTCCCGCTTTGGCACCGCGCCCGAAGTCGCCGTCATTCTGGGTTCCGGCTGGGGCGGCGTGACGCAGCACTTGCTGGAGCCCCAGCAAATCCCCTACACCGACCTGCCGGCCTTCGAGCCCACCGGCGTCGAAGGCCACGCCGGCACGCTGCTGGTGGGCCGCATGGGCCGACAGCGCGTCGCCCTGCTGGCGGGACGGCGCCACACCTACGAGAACAACGACTGCACCGGCATGGCCGGCGCCATCCGCAGCCTGCAGGCATGGGGCGTCCAAGTGCTGGTGCAGACCAACGCGGCAGGCAGCCTGCGCGCCCACATGCCGCCCGGCAGCCTGATGCTGATTGCCGACCACATCAACGCACCGCAGCGCTCCCCGTTGGTGGGTGAGCCAGGCAACGGACGCTTTGTCGATATGGGCGCTGCCTACGATGCCGAGTTGCGGACCCAGGCTGCCCGCGTCGCGCAGGCCGCATCCATCGCGCTGCCGGAGGGCACCTACCTGTGGGCGCTGGGCCCGCAGTTTGAAACCCCGGCCGAGATCCGCATGTTTGCCGCCTGGGGCGCCGACGCCGTGGGCATGAGCACCGTGCCGGAAACCATCCTGGCCCGCCACGCCGGCCTGCGCGTGCTGGGCCTGTCCCTGATGACCAATATGGCCGCCGGCCTCGGCCATGAATCGCTGACCCACGCCGCCACGCTGGAGCAGGCCCGCGCCTCGGGTGACTACGCAGCCCGCTTCCTGGCCGATCTGGTGGCCGGCCTGGCCGATCTGCCGTCCCTGCATTCCTGATCACTATGTTTTTAATAGCTGCCTACGTATATTCCACGAGGGCTAGCAGCACTTTTTGCTCATAACCACCATGCCAAACACCCTCTCCCTGATTGACGCCGCCCGCCTGGCGCTGCAATGCCTGGACCTGACCAGCCTGAACACCGGCGACACCAGCGGCGATATCGTCACGCTGTGCCAGCGCGCGCAGACGCCCTTTGGCCCGGTGGCCGCCGTGTGTGTCTGGCCGCGCTTTGTGAGCCAGGCCCGTGCCGCGTTGCCGCCGTCGATCAAAGTGGCGGCGGTGGCCAACTTTCCGGCCGGTGCGCTGGACTTTGCCCAGGCGCTGGCCGATGTGAAGGCGATCGTCTCCGCTGGGGGTGACGAGGTGGACGTGGTGCTGCCCTACCGCGCGCTGATGCAGGGCCAGAGCATCCCCTGTGCCGACTTTCTGACCCAGATACGCACCGCCAGCCGCCCGCTGGCGCTGAAGGTCATCATCGAAAGCGGCGAATTGGCCACCCCGGACCTGATAGCCCAGGCCACCCGCCTGGCGCTGGATGCCGGCGCCGATTTTGTAAAAACCAGCACCGGCAAGACCAAGACATCAGCCACACCTGCTGCGGCCCGCGTCATGTTGCGGGAGATAGCCGCGCATGGAACGCCGACCTCGGGCTTCAAGGCCTCGGGCGGCATCCGCACCGTGCAGGAGGCCAAGGTCTACCTGGAGCTGGTGGCCGACACCCTGGGCGCCGATGCCTTGACGCCCCAACGCCTGCGCTTTGGCGCCAGCGGGCTGTTGAATGACATCGAGGCCGTGCTGTCCGGCAAGGCACCCATCGCCAGCGGCGGCACCTACTAAGACCACGCCCATGCTGGCCCAGGAAATCATCCGCCGCAAACGCGACGGCCACGCGCTCAGCACGGCCGAGATCGGCCAGTTCGTGCAAGGTCTGGTCGATGGCAGTTGGAGCGAAGGGCAAGTGGCTGCGCTGGCCATGGCCATCTTCCTGCGCGGCATGGGCCGTGAGGAATGCGTGGCGCTCACCCACGCCATGAAGTTGTCAGGTCGCGTCATGGCCTGGCCCGACATGCCCGGCCCGGTGCTGGACAAGCACTCCAGCGGCGGCGTGGGCGACAAGATCAGCCTGATGCTGGCGCCCATGGTCGCGGCCTGTGGCGGCTATGTACCCATGATCTCCGGCCGCGGCCTGGGCCACACCGGCGGCACGCTGGACAAGCTGGCAGCCATACCCGGCTACAACGCCATTCCCGAACCTGCTCTGTTTGACCGTGTGGTTCGCACCGTGGGCTGCGCCATCATCGGCCAGACCGGCGACCTGGCGCCGGCGGACAAGCGCTTCTACGCCACGCGGGACGTGACCGCCACCGTGGAGAGCGTGCCGCTGATCACCGCCAGCATCCTGTCCAAGAAGCTCGCCGCCGGCCTGCAAGGCCTGGTCATGGACGTGAAATGCGGTAACGGCGCTTTTGCCGACTCCCACGCCATGGCGCTGGAGCTGGCACAGAACATCGTCGCCGTGGCGGGTGGCGCCGGCCTGAAGACCACGGCCCTGGTCACCGACATGAACCAGGTGCTGGGCACCACGGTCGGCAACGCGCTGGAGGTAATGGAAGCCGTGCGCTACCTGCGCGGCGATGGTGCCCGCGAGCCGCGCCAGCACGCCATCACACTGGCCCTGGGCGCCGAGATGCTGGTGTTGGGCGGCCTGGCGACAAACACAAAAGATGCAACCCAGCGATTGCAGGCGGTGCTGGACAGCGGCGCCGCCGCGGAACGCTTTGCCCGCATGGTCGCCGCCCTGGGTGGCCCCGGCGACCTGCTGGAGCGGCCTGACGCCTACTTGGGCCAGGCCCCGGTGGTCGTGCCGGTGCCCGCCACGCGCTCCGGTGTGCTCGCCGCCATGGACACGCGCGCCATTGGCTTGGCCGTAGTCGAGCTGGGCGGCGGGCGACGCCTGGCAACGGATCGCATCGATTTGCACGTGGGATTGAGCGCTGTGCGCCCATTGGGTGCCACAGTGGCTGAGGGCGATGCACTGGCACTGGTGCATGCCGCCAACGCCGACGCTGCAAGGCACGCCGTGGCCCGGCTGCAGGCGGCGATTGCCATCGGCGATGACGGCTCCCCCTCCGCTCCCTGCGTGCTGGCAATGGTGAACGCGCAGCCTGGGGGCGACGCCACTACACACCGGAAAGAACCATGAAGATGAAACGGCGCGAGTTACTTCTGACAGCCCTGGCATCGGCCTGGATAGCGCAGCGGGCCCGTGCCGAGGGCGGCCCCATCCGCGTGGGCTACTTCGACAGCTATTGGCCCATGAGCCGCCGCCTGGGTGACAGCACCATGGCTGGCGCACTGGTGGAAAGCCTACGCGCGGTGGGGCGCAGGGCGGGCATCGAGCTGGAGCACCACGGCTACCCCTGGGCGCGTGTGCAGCAGATGATCCAGCGCGGCGACCTGGACGCCTTTTGCACCATCCGCACCGATGAACGCCAAAAATACGCCCTGTTTTGCAACACCCCCGTGATGAGCGTGGCCTATGGTGTGTACCACCGCGCCGATGATCTGCGCCCGCTGCAAGCCAGGTCGATTGCCGACCTGCGCCAGTTTCGCCAGGGCACCTACCTGGGCAGCGGCTATTCCAAACAATACCTGGAATACGACCGCCTTCAATTCGACAAGGACGACGCCTCCGTCCTGCGGCGCATTGCGCTGGGCAATCTGGACACCTTCGTGGAAGGTGCGGCCCTGAAATCGACCGTGGTGAAGGACCTGGGCCTCTCCGAACAACTGCGCTTCACACCGATGGCGTTTCTGCCAACGGCAGATTACTGCTTTGGACTGCGCCGGAGTTTCCCCGATGCACAAATGGTCATTGAGCGTATGGAAAGCGCCGTGGTTGCGTCCAGGGAGTCGGGTGAGTTGCAGACGGTTGTGGCGCGGTATTCTCTTTGAGGCGCGGTTATCCCGGCATTGGGATTGCGGCCTCAACCGCCAGCGCGCTCCCGGAAACTCATCTCCCAGGTGTCCAGTTCGGGCCCGCCATAGCGGCGGCGCAGTTCGCGCTGCATCTTGATGGGAAAGCCCCAGTCGGGCAGCATCCAGCGGGTCAGCTTGACATAGGTGCCGTCTTCGGCGAACTCTTCCAGTTCAAGCCGATAGGCCTTGAAGGTGCCCGCCGGCACGGAGACGTCTTCCAACGCCGTGATGCGTGATGTTCCGTTCACCACAAAGGAGCTGCCGGCACTCTGCCCCAGTGCGGCGGTCTTGACCGAACGGTATTTCCAGCGTTTGCCAATGGCGTAGTCACCCGCTGGCAAATCGAGTCGGGGTGGGTCCAACTTCGATATGAGACTGTTGCGAATGGTCGCCCCTTCGCGGGTGTAAATGTCCTGGCCATTGTTGATCTCGACCGTGTCTTCATTGACCCGGGTAACCTTCAGGACACCCGACCGGACGGACTTGGTCAGTTCATCCCGGATGTAGAAGTAGTGCTTGTCACCGAGCTGGAACCGGTCTGTGCCCGGCACCTGGACCATGCCATCACGGTCGGGAACCGGCTTGGTTTGCGCGTGCGCCAGGCGCTCCAGCGTGGCGCTGGCCAGTTCACTGATGCTTCCACTGGGGTAGCGCAGCAGGTATTCGTAAAAATCGTCCGGGTTGTGGCTCGTGGCAATGCGGTCCCAGTCGGCCTTTTCACGCTGGAAGGCCAGCTCTTCTTCCTGCTTTTTGGAGAGCGTTCCGCTGGCCTTGGCCGCAACACTGGCGCGCTCCAACTCCTGCTGCGCTTTGAGTCGGGCCAGCTCCGCCTGTTGCAGGACTTCCTGCGCCCGGGTGCGGGCCTGCTGGCCGAGCTGATCCAGGTCCTCTGCCTTGAAGGTGTACTTGACGCCGTCATTGAAGTAGAAATCCTCTTCCAGGCTGGTGCTCTCCCAGGGCACCTGTTTTCCTTTGCTGGTTTGTCGAACCTGCAGGCGCACGCGCTTGAAGACATCTTCGATCTTGGAGGCCGGCCGGGTCAGTTCACGCAACAGAAAGCCGGTGTAGAGACCGTTGGAACCCACGGAGCCATCGTCGGCCACATTCCCCGGGGCCGTGGCGTAGGCCAGAAAGGTGCCCGGTGGCGCATCCATCTGGGCCAGACCCTTGTCGCTGGTGGTGCCGAAAAAGGGGTTGTCCCGGCAGGCATCCAGCACCACGATGTTCATGCGGTTTCCGGCCGCCTTGAAGGCCTTCATGACGACGTCCACATCCACCGATTGCTCCGACACATCGGCCGCACTGGACAGGCGGGCGTTGACCGGAACCATGTAGTTGCGCCAGTTCATCTGCAGGCCATGCCCGGCGTAATACAACATGCCCACACCCGACTTGTCGGCGAGGCTCTTGCCCATGGACTGGATGGCCGCCACCATCTGCGCACGCGAGCCATCGCGCACCTGGGTCACGGAAAAGCCCAGGCGTTTCAATGCATCGGCCATGGCCGTGGCATCGTTGGCCGGATTGTCCAGCGCGGCTGCGCCCTCATAAGCAGAATTGCCAATCACCAACGCCACACGCACGTCCAGCGGAGCCACCGCCGCAGCGGAGAAACTGCACAGGGCCACGGCGGCAAAACTCACGCGCAAAGACTGCTGGATGGACATGGTGTGCTGCCTCAAGAAGTATTACCTGCGTCGTGCGCTGCGCACCCCGGCCAGGTCCGCCACGATGCCCAGCACCTTGGTCAGTCGGCCCGAATCGCTGACCTCCACCGTGAACGTCATGAAGGCGATGCCGCGGATGGACTGGGTCTGCACGCCGATGACGTTCATTTTTTCCTTGGCAAACACCTCGGAGATGTCGCGCAGCAGGCCCTGGCGGTCGTTGGCCTCCACGGCCACGTCCACCGGGTAGACGGAGCCGTCGCCGCCGGTCTTGCCGCCCCACTCCACCTCGATGACACGGTCGCCGCTGCGGGTGACCATGTTGCGCAGGTTGGAGCAGTCGGCGCGGTGCACGCTGACACCCTTGCCCCGGGTGACAAAGCCACAGATGGCGTCCGGCGGTGCCGGCTTGCAGCACTTGGCCAGCTGCGTCATCAGCGAATCCACACCCACCACCAGCACACCGCCCTTGCCGCTGTGGCTGGGTGGGCGCTGCTTCTTGAGCAGCAGGAATTCGTCCTGCGGCAGCACGGGCTCGGGCGGACGCAGCACGGCCTCAATGTTGCGCAGCGAAAACTCGTCCTTGCCGACCACCTCGAACAGATCTTCGGCCGAGTTGAAGCCCAGTTGCGAAGCCAGGTCGTCAAGTTTGACGGCGGTCTTGCCCTCGCGCTGCAGCAGTTTTTCCACTGCCTCGCGGCCCTTGGCCACGGTCTCGCCCATGGCCAGGGCGTTGAACCAGGCCCGCACCTTGGAGCGCGCGCGCGGGCTGGCCAGAAAGCCCAACTCGGGGTTCAGCCAGTCGCGCGACGGGCCGCCCTCCTTCACCGTGGTCACTTCCACGGTTTGGCCGTTCTTGAGCGGCGTGTTCAGCGGCACCATGGCGCCATCCACCCGCGCCCCCCGGCAGCGGTGGCCCAGGTTGGTGTGCACGCTGTAGGCAAAGTCCACCGCCGTGGCGCCTTGCGGCAGCTCCACAATCGCGGCGTTGGGCGTCAGCACGTAGATGCGGTCGTCAAAGGTCACCGAGCCCTGACTGCCCGACAAGTCGCGCTCCCAGGCCAGCAGCTGGCGCAGCACGGCAATCTTGGCGTCGTATTCACCGCTGGCCGACACGCCGGCATAGCCCTTGGTGCCGGCTTCCTTGTAGGCCCAGTGGGCTGCCACGCCGGTCTCGGCATGGTCGTGCATGGCCTGGGTGCGCACCTGCACCTCGATGGGCTGGCCACTGGCATCGCGCACCACGGTGTGCAGCGACTGGTAGCCGTTGGCTTTGGGCCGGGCAATGTAGTCGTCAAACTCATCCGGCACCGGGGTGAAATGGTCATGCACCCAGCCCAGAGCGGCGTAGCAATCCGGCACCGTGGGCACCACGATGCGCAGGGCGCGGATGTCGTAGACCTGGGCAAAGCTCAGCGACTTGCCGCGCATCTTCTTGACGATGCTGTAAATGTGCTTGGGGCGGCCCTGCACGGTGGCGTGGATGCCCTGTTGGGCCAGATCCGCCGCCAGTTGCTGGCGCAGTGCCTCGACACTGGCTTCGCGCTCCACCCGCTTCTCGTCCAGCAGGCGCGCCACCTCGCGGTAGGTTTCGGGCTCCAGGAAACGGAAGGACAGGTCCTCGATCTCCCACTTGATTTCCCAGATGCCCAGGCGGTTGGCCAGTGGCGCAAAGACCTGCAGGGCTTCGCTGGCCAGGCCGGCCGGCACGGGTAGCTTGGTGGCGGCAAAGTGGCGCAGTGTCTGCAGGCGCGAGGCCAGGCGCAGCATGACCACGCGCAGGTCGCGCGAGAAGGCCAGCAGCATCTTGCGCACGCTCTCGGTCTGCGCGGCGGCGGTTTGCGCCATCGGTATCGGCGCGGCGGCATGGCTGGCAGACACCTGCGCCAGACGCGCCATGCGCTGCACGCGCACCAGCTTGGTGGTCTCTATGGCCAGATCGGCGAAGTTGGCGCCAAAGGCCTTGGCAATCACCTCGTGCGGCTTGTTCAGGTGGTCGCAGGCATAGACCAGGTAGCTGGCCGCCTGCATGGCCTGCGATCCGCCGATGGATCGGAGGATACCGGCCACCGCGTCGGCGTGGACCAGCACGTTCTCGCCGGTGTCCAGCGTTTCGCTGGCCAGGAGCGGCTCGGCGAAGGCGCGGGCGCGGGCCAGCGCGTCGGCCTGCTCGGGCAGGCTTTGCGCGGTGGCCGCGATCACGGGCGCCGGTGTCAGGTGTTCGGTTGCGTGACTTTTCATGGGAGTAGGAATGCAGCCACGGCCGCCACTTGGTCGGCGGCAATCAGGGTTGGGGCATGGCCCACACCGGCAAACTCGACCAGGCTGGCCTTGGGCCCACGCTGGGCCATGAGTTGGACGGTTTGTGGTGTCAACAGGTCGGATTCCGATCCGCGCAGCACCAGGGTCTGGGCTTGGATGCCGTCGTACAGCGCCCACAGCAGGGCCTCGCCTTGTTGGGCAGACTCCTGCGTCATCAGCGCAATGGGCGCGGCAATGGCCGGGTCGTAATGCAGCGTGACCGCGCCATCCGTGCCCGGCACCGGTTTGACCATGTGGCGTGAGAGTTCCAGCCACTGGGCCGGGGTATGCGGGCCAAAGGTGGTGGAGACGGACCACATGGCATCCGCGGCCTGCTGCACCGACGCAAATTGCATGACCTGGCCGAGATACTGGCCGATGCGCACAATGGCTTCCCATTGGACCGTCGGCCCCACATCGTTGAGCACCAGGCGGCGCACGGAAATGGGCAGCGGGAACTGGGTTTGCCCCAGCACCGCCATGCCGATCAGGCCGCCCATGCTGGTGCCAACCCAATCCAGCGTCCGGGTCGTGGGCTTGAGCACCGTCAGCAGCGCCAGCATGTCGGCCGCATAGGTGGGAAGCTGGTAACCCATGGGATCGGTCAGCCAGTCGCTCTGGCCGCGGCCCACCACATCGGGGCAAATCACCCGCACAGCCCCACCGGATTTCGCCACCAGGGCCTGGGCCAGCGTGTCAAAGTCGCGCCCCTGGCGCGACAGGCCATGCACGCACAGCACCACGTGTTCTGCCTTGGCATCACCCCACTCCCAATAGGCCATGCGGTGGCCCGCGCCACTGTCAGGGCATGGTAGGTAGTTCAGCTTAGGTTCAGACATGGTGAAATCAACGTTTGATAATGATTCAATCGTAATTGAATCGCCGTCCCATTTTTCTACTGATCAGGAGAACAACATGCTCAAAGGCAAAACAGCCCTCGTTACCGGTTCCACCAGCGGCATTGGTCTGGGGATTGCAAAGGCATTGGCGGCCCAGGGCGCCAATATCGTGCTCAACGGTTTTGGTGACGTGGAAGGCCCCAAGGCCGAAGTGGCCGCGCTGGGTGTGCAGGTGAGCTACCACGGTGCCGACATGAGCAAGCCGGCCGAGATCGAGGACATGATCAACCACGCGGTCAAGACCTTCGGCACGCTGGATATTCTGGTCAACAACGCCGGCATCCAGCACGTGGCCCGCGTGGAAAACTTCCCGGTGGAGAAGTGGGACGCCATCATCGCCATCAACATGAGCAGCGCCTTCCACGCCACCCGCCTGGCCCTGCCCGCCATGCGCGAGCGCAACTGGGGTCGCATCATCAACGTGGCGTCCGTCCATGGCCTGGTGGCTTCCGCTGAAAAATCGGCCTATGTGACCGCCAAGCACGGCGTGGTCGGTTTGACCAAGGTTGTTGCCCTGGAGAACGCCACCACCGGCGTGACCTGCAACGCCATCTGCCCCGGCTGGGTGCTGACCCCTCTGGTGCAAAAGCAGGTGGACGCCAAAGCCGCTGCGCTGAAGATCAGCAACGAGGAAGCCACCAAGCTGCTGCTGGGTGAGAAGGAGCCTTCCATGCAGTTCACCACGCCCGAAGAACTGGGCGCGTTGGCCGTGTTCTTCTGCTCGCCCGCCGGCAACAACGTGCGCGGCGTGGCCTGGAACATGGACGGCGGCTGGACCGCCCAATAAGCCGCCGGCCCCTCACGTCCCCATCTGCGCCCAGGCTTTTTCCAGGCGCTTGACGCTGACGGGCTGGGGGGTGCGCAGCTCCTGGGCGAAAAAGCTGACGCGCAGCTCCTCCAGCAGCCAGCGGAACTCCTGCATGCGCTCATCCACCGCGCCCTTGCGCTCTGCCACCAGGCGCCAGTAGCGCTGCTCCAGCGGGCGCAGTTCGGTTAAACGGGCTGCATCGCGGGCCGGGTCGGCGCGGTATTTGTCCAAGCGCAGCGTGATGGCCTTGAGGTAGCGCGCCAGATGCTGCAAACGTAGCCACGGCGCGGCTTGCAAAAATCGCTTGGGCACCAGACGGTTGAGCTGTTGGGCGCAATCCGCTACGGCGTCGGGTGCGTTCTTGGTGTCCTTGATCTTGCGCGCGGCGGCGGCATGCTCCAGCAAGATGGTGCCGGCCAGCCGCGCCACCTCGTTGGCGATCAGCGTCAGGCGGCCGCGCCCCTCCTCCACCCGCTTCTTGAAGGCAAACTCGTCGGTGGGCAGCGGGTCGAGCAGAAAGGCCCGTTCCAACGCCACGGCAATGATCTGTTCGCGCAGTTCTTCCAAGGTTCCTCCGCCACTGCCGTTGTCGGCTTTGCCCACGTTCATGTAGGCCACGGCCATCTTCTGCAGGTCGGGGATGTTCTTCTCCAGGTACTTCAGCGCATCCTTGATCTGCAGCGCAAACAGGCGGCGCAGGCCGGCACGGTGCTTGGCGGCCGATACTTCAGGCTCGTCAAACACCTCGATGGTGACGGCATCACCCTGGTCGATCAGCGCCGGAAAGCCGATCAGCATCTGGCCGCCCTTGCGGATTTCCAGCAGCTCGGGTAACTCACCAAAGGTCCAGGCGGTGTGGCGCTGCTCGGTGACGGTGGACTGTGGTGGCTTGCTGGCTGCAGGTTTTGCTATTGTTTTAGTAGCTGCCAGCGCATATTCCACGAGGGCTGGAGGCTGATTTGGCTTCAAATCATTTCCGGGAACCGCCTGCGCAGAACCGGTCTGCGCCAGCTTGAGCCCCGCCAGCGCCTGGAACGCACCACGCGCCTGCGCGCCCAGCTCGGCCTTGAGCGCGCCCAGGTTACGGCCGTGGCCCAGCTGGCGGCCATGCTCATCCACCACGCGGAAGTTCATGAAGAAATGCGGTGTCAGCATGTCGGCCTTGATGTCGGCTCGCACGATGTCCAGCGAAGTGGCTTCACGTACCAGTTTGAGTACGGCGTCGATCAGGCCACCGTGACCAAAGCGCTCGGGCGCGTTCAGCGCCTCGGCAAACTTCGCAGCGGTGTCCGGTAGCGGCACCAGGCGCGAACGCGGGCGCTGGTGCAGGGTCTTGAGCAGGGCCTGCACCTTGTCCTTCAGCATGCCGGGAACCAGCCACTCGCAGCGCTCGTCATTGACCTGGTTCAGCACAAACAGCGGCACGGTCACGGTCAGGCCGTCGCGCGCGTCACCGGGTTCGTGCAGGTAGGTGGCCGCACAGTCCACGCCGCCCAGACGGATGGTCTTGGGGAAGGCCGCGGTGGTGATGCCGGCCGCTTCGTGGCGCATTAGCTCCTCGCGGCTCAGTTTGAGCAGGTTGGGTTGCTTCTTCACCTCTTCGCGGTACCAGCGCTCCAGCGAATAGCCGCTGCACACATCGGCAGGCAACTGCTGGTCATAAAAGGCGTAAATCAGCTCCTCGTCCACCAGCACGTCCTGGCGGCGCGCCTTGTGCTCCAGCTCCTCCACTTGGCGCACCAGCTTCTGGTTGGCGGAGAGGAACGGCAAGGGCGTCTCCCACTCCCCGGCAACCAGCGCCTGGCGGATGAAAATCTCCCGCGCGCCGGCCATGTCGACGCGGCTGTAGTTGCTGCGCCGGCCGTTGTAGATGACGATGCCATACAGCGTGGCCCGCTCCAGCGCGATGACCTCGGCCGCCTTCTTTTCCCAATGTGGGTCCAACAACTGCTTTTTCAGCAAATGGCCACCCACCTGCTCCAGCCACTGCGGCTCGATGTTTGCAATGCCGCGGCCAAACAGGCGCGTGGTCTCCACCAGTTCAGACGCGACAATCCAGCGCCCCGGCTTCTTGGTCAGGTGCGCGCCGGGGTGGGCATAGAACTTGATGCCCCGCGCCCCGAGGTATTCGCCGCCCGAACCGGGTTTGGCGTCGCCATCACCCTCGACCTTGCAGCCGATATTGCCCAGCAGGCCGGACAACATGGACAGGTGCAACTGCTCGTAACTGGCCGGCAGCGTGTTGAGCCGCCACTTGTGCTCGGCCACCACGGTATGGAGCTGGCTGTGGATGTCCTTCCACTCGCGCACGCGGCGGATGTTGACAAAGTTTTGGCGCAGCAACTGCTCGTATTGGCGATTGCTGAGTTTGTGTGTGGTGTGCGCTGGGAGTTGGGATGGCCGGGCGTTCTGCTTCGTGTCCCCCGCCCGCTGCGCGGGCTCCTCCTTAACCTGCGCAGAACGCCCGGCCATCCCAGCTCCCGGTGCCGTAGCTGGCGAACCGCCACGCGCATCGTGAATCCACTTCCACAACTTCAGGTAGCCGGTGAACTCGCTCTTTTCATCATCGAACTTCTTGTGCGCCGTATCGGCCTGCTGCTGGGCCTCCATCGGCCGGTCGCGCACATCCTGCACGGACAGGGCCGAGGCAATCACCAGCGCCTCGTCCAGCGCCTCTCGGCTACGGGCTTCGAGCAGCATGCGGCCCACGCGCGGGTCCAGCGGCAGCTTGGACAACTCCACGCCCAGGGGTGTCAATTCATTGGTGTCGTCCACCGCACCCAGCTCATTGAGCAACTGGTAGCCATCGGCAATCGCGCGGCCCGTGGGGCGCTCCAGGAACGGAAAGTCCTCGACGATGCCCAAATGCAGTGACTTCATGCGCAAAATGACGCCAGCCAACGAGCTGCGCAGGATCTCCGGATCGGTAAAGCGGTCGCGCCCGTTGAAGTCCTTCTCGTCATACAGGCGCAGACAAATGCCGTTGGCCACGCGCCCGCAACGCCCGGAGCGCTGGTTGGCGGCGGCCTGGCTGATAGGCTCCACCAGCAACTGCTCCACTTTGCTGCGAAAGCTGTAGCGCTTGACGCGCGCCGTGCCGGCATCAATCACGTAACGGATTCCGGGCACGGTCAGCGAAGTCTCGGCCACGTTGGTGGCCAGCACCACGCGCCGCCCCGTGTGACCATCAAAAATGCGGTCCTGCTCGGCCGGGCTCAGGCGGGCGAACAGCGGCAACACCTCGGCGCTGCGCATCACCGGCTGGTGGCTCAGGTGCTTGCGCAGGTGGTCGGCGGCCTCGCGGATCTCGCGCTCACCGGGCAGGAAGACGAGGATGTCGCCCTGATTGTGCGGGTCGCGCCACAGCTCGTCCACGCCGTCCGCAATCGCGTTGTTCAGGTCGTATTCACGGCTTTCCTCGAACGGCCGGTAGCGCGTCTCCACCGGGAACATGCGGCCCGACACCATGATGACGGGTGCTGGTCCCTTGCTGGACTTGAAATGGTCGGCAAAACGCTGGGCGTCGATCGTAGCCGACGTGACGACGATCTTCAGGTCAGGGCGGCGCGGCAGGATCTGGCGCAGGTAGCCCAGTAAAAAGTCGATGTTCAGAGAGCGCTCGTGCGCCTCGTCGATGATGATGGTGTCGTAGGCGTTCAGGAGCGGATCGGTCTGCGTCTCGGCCAGCAAAATGCCGTCGGTCATCAGCTTGACGGACGCATCTTTTGAGAGGCGATCCTGAAACCGCACCTTGAAACCCACCACCTCCCCCAGCGGCGTCTTCAATTCTTCGGCAATGCGCTTGGCCACGCTGCTGGCGGCAATGCGGCGCGGCTGCGTGTGGCCGATCAGCCTGGCGCGCTGGCCCGCCGGGTAATTCAGCTTGCCCCGCCCCATGGCCAGGGCGATCTTGGGGAGCTGGGTGGTCTTGCCGGAACCGGTCTCACCGCAAACGATGATGACTTGGTGGGCCGCCATGGCGGCCATGATTTCTTCCCGTTTGCCCGATACGGGCAGCGATTCCGGAAAGTCGATTTGCAGGGAGCTGGAGGTCAAGGTACTAACTTCGTAGAGAATTGCGGATTATCCCCGCCCTGCCATTAATTGCCTTCCCTGACCCGCGTGCCATGACCACTGTCTTCAATTTCACCTTCGTGCCCTGGTTCCGCTCGGTCGCACCGTATATCCACAAGTTCCGCAACCAGACCTTTGTGGTGGGCATTGCAGGCGAGGCCATCGCGGCCGGCAAGCTGCAGCATCTGGCCCAGGATCTGGCCATGATCCAGAGCATGGGTGTCAAGATCGTGCTGGTGCACGGCTTCCGACCCCAGGTCAACGAACAGCTCAAGGCCAAGGGCCACGCGGCCAAATATTCGCACGGCATGCGCATTACCGATGAGGTGGCACTGGACTGCGCCCAGGAGGCTGCCGGCCAACTGCGCTATGAAATCGAAGCCGCCTTCAGCCAGGGCCTGCCCAATACGCCGATGGCCGATTCCACGGTACGCGTCATCTCGGGGAACTTCATCACCGCGCGCCCGGTTGGCATTGTGGATGGTGTGGACTTCCAACATTCCGGGCTGGTGCGCAAGGTGGACATCGCCGCCATAACCCGCGTGCTGGACATGGGTGCCCTGCTGCTGGTTTCGCCGTTTGGCTTTTCACCGACCGGTGAAGCCTTCAACCTCACCATGGAGGAGGTGGCGACCTCGGTGGCGACCGCCCTGCAGGCCGACAAGCTCATTTTTGTGACCGAGGTGCCTGGCATCCGCATGCGCCCGCTGGAGCCAGCGTCCGAGGACAATCCCATCGACACCGAACTACCGCTGGCCGCAGCCGAGAAATTGTTGGCGCAGTTGCCAACGGCCAACCTGCCGACCGACACCGCGTTCTATCTGCAGCACTGCGTCAAGGCTTGCAAGAATGGCGTGGAGCGCAGCCACATCATCCCGTTTTCGGTGGATGGCTCCATCCTGCTGGAGGTGTACGTTCACGACGGCATCGGCACCATGGTGGTGGATGAAAAGCTGGAAAGCCTGCGCGAAGCCTCGGTGGATGATGTGGGCGGCATCTTGCAACTGATCGAACCGTTCGAGAAGGATGGCACCCTGGTCAAACGCAGCCGCACCGAGATTGAGCGCGACGTGGGCAACTACACCATCATTGAGCACGACGGCGTGATCTTCGCCTGTGCTGCGCTTTACCCCTACCCGGAAGCGCGCACCGCCGAGATGGCGGCACTGACCGTATCCCCGGATGTGCAAGGTCAGGGCGACGGCGAGCGGGTGCTCAAACGCATCGAGCAGCGCGCCAAGGCCGCCGGCCTGGACAGCATCTTCGTGCTGACCACCCGCACCATGCACTGGTTCATCAAACGCGGCTTTGCGCAGGTCGAGCCCGAGTGGCTGCCCGAGGCCCGCAAACGCAAGTACAACTGGGACCGCAAGAGCCAGGTGCTGGTCAAGAAGCTAGCTTAGCGCCATTTTTCCGGGTTCAGAGTCCAAGGCACCAGCCGCAGATTCCGAGTTATTGCGTTCCGCCTGATCCAACATGCGTTGCCAACTCTGCGTGCGCTCAAAAGCGTTGCCACATACGCGCATATTCACGATGAATTCGATGTCATTGACCTGCGTATCGTAGAAGTCCACGCAGGCAAAATCGATCAGACTATGACGCGACATTTCGGCGAATAGCCGGGCAAACGACGAGGGTGTGAAGACCCAGCAATGTACATCGTGGTAAGTACCGTTCTCCAGCGCATCGCGCGCAACCCATAACGCCCCTTCCAGCGTGTGCGCCTTCTTCAAAGAGGCAACATTCAAGGTACCTTGCCAGGCTGCAACGGCATCAACAGGAACTTCGTTGAGACAAAAATCCAAAAGGCATTGCGTGGTGGGGATCCGGGCCTTGCTGGCAAACGCTGCCATCACGTCCGTCATTCCACTTGTGCGTCGCAGATAGTCAAAGGTAAAGCGTCTATCTGGAACTGCAAGCCTGACTTGGCCATTGCTCTTCAAGATGGAGCGAATTTCTTGCAGCCACGTCACCAAGTCAGGAACATGTTCAATCACATGGGAGGCCACAACATAGTCCAGCAACTGCGGCTCGTTTCCCACTCTGGAAAAGTAGCCGTTGATGGCTTGCTGTAGCGTGTTGAGCCCCCAAACGGCGTCTACGTGAATATTGCTCACGTTGACATTGCTGTCATTTTTGTACTTTTCCCGCAGTTGATCCGCCTCACAGTGATCCACATAGATCACCTCCCCTAAACGTTTGCTGACCAGTGGATTGTGCAGCGGGCCGATCTCTGCACCCACGCTATTGCCAATATCCAAGCCATCCAGCAGTTTTTGTTGTCTGTTTTTCATTCCATCCCTTTCAATCCTTTTTTTTTGAAAATACCACACGCCCGCTACACGTTTGTTACCTCCGATCAGCTTGGACTCAATACACGCTACGCGGCCACAATAGCACCAGCAGTTCCCCGACACCTATGTGCAAGCTTTTCTTGATGCCAGCCCTCGTCAAACCTGCACAGTTCGCTACCAAAACAAGAGCACATCGCTGCACGATGCACATCGGACACGGCTCCAGGCCCACAAAGTTACCTGTTTTGCCCTGTGGGTTTGCCTCAGGGTGGTGGCAAAGCGAATAAGATTCGGCCTATGGGTTCGCAACGGACCCGCTATTTCAATCAGAGGTTTTTCCATGGCACGCACTGTCAACTGTATCAAGCTGGGTAAAGAAGCTGAAGGGCTGGACTTTCCGCCCTACCCTGGCGAATTGGGCAAACGCATCTGGGAAAGCGTCAGCAAACAGGCATGGGCCGACTGGCTCAAGCACCAGACCATGCTGGTCAACGAAAACCGCCTGAACCTGGCCGATGCCCGCGCCCGCCAGTACCTGGCACGCCAGATGGAAAACCATTTCTTTGGCTCCGGCGCCGACGCCGCCCAGGGCTACGTTCCCCCATCTGCCTGATCCTGTGCTCCGTGGCCTGCCAAGTGCCTGGGCGGGTCGTCTCGCCTGGACCGTGCTGGATGCAGATTTCGGAGACGCTGACCGTTTCTTGAGCATCTGGCGCACCTGGCAACAGGATGCCCAGCGGCCACGCGTGCTGCACTACGTGGGTGTCGCCGCCGACGCCTCCCGTTTGTGTGCCCAGCCCGCTCTGGCAGATGCCTGCATCCCTCTTGGCCCCGGCTTTCACCGCATCCTGCTGGACCAAGGCAGGGTGTCGCTGACGCTGTGCCTGGGTGAAACGCAGGCCATGTTGGGCGAACAGGTCTTCCAGGCCGACACCGTGTTTGCCACAGCACCCGCCGACAAGTGGGCCGCGCAATTACTGGCCAGGCGTTGTAAACGTGGAACGCGATTGTGTGTGGCGCTGACTGCAAACACGCCTGACTCCGCCAACACGACCCACACAGCGACCTTGCTGCAGGCGGCAGGCTTTGTGTTGGATGACCCTGCGGTCGATCCGGCAGCGCTCACCGGCACCTTCAACCCGCGCTGGGAATTGTCCAACAGTCGCGCGCCCACCGCCCACATCGCACCCATGCCGGCACGCTGCGCCGTAATCGGTGCCGGTCTGGCGGGCGCCAGCGTGGCACAGGCACTGGCCGTTCGCGGCTGGCAGGTCAGCGTGTTGGACCAGGAGATGGCCCCTGCTGCAGGCGCCTCGGGCCTGCCGGTAGGCCTGGCGGTGCCCCATGTCTCGGCCGATGACAACCCTCGCTCGCGGTTGACGCGTGGCGGTACCCGTCTGCTGGCACAGCATGCGCTCCATCTGCTGGAACGCGGAGCGGACTGGGAACCCAGCGGCGTGCGCGAACTCCATCCGGATGGTGATTCGGTGTGGCACCCACAGGCCTTCTGGATCAAGCCTGCGAACATGGTAGGTGCCTGGCTGAACCAGCCCGGTGTCCGCTTCGTGCCCTCTGCCAAGGTGGCCAAGCTGCGGCGCCAGAACGGCGCTTGGCAATTGCTGGGTGAGCAGGGCCAGGATCTGGGTCAGTTTGATGTGGTTGTGCTGGCCAACGCCATGGACTGTGTGCAACTGCTGCGCACCGGGCTGGACGCAGACGCACAGCCACTACCCGAACTGCAGGACAAGTTGGCGGCTTTGCATGCCGTGCACGGGACCTTGAGCTACGGCACCTACGCCGAACCCCTCCCCGGCCTGCCCGCAACGCCGGTCAACGGCAATGGTTGCTTCATCCCCCATGTACCTGGCCCCAACGGCGAACAATGGTGCGCTGGAGCTACCTTCGAGCCCGACGCACTGGCCGCAGCCGACACGCAGGTACAACACGCCCTGAACATGCAGCGCCTGCGCCAGTTGCTGACTATGGACGCGTTCGACCTGCCCGACACCCTGGACCGTGGCCCGGTGGCCCAATGGACCTCTACCCGCTGCGTGACCCATGATCGGCTGCCCCTGGTGGGGCCCGTGGAGACCGCTGCGGGCCCGGGTCTGTGGTTGTGCGTCGGCATGGGTGCCAGGGGGTTGAGTCTGTCGGTCTTGTGTGCCGAACTGTTGGCCGCGCGTCTGGGAGCGGAACCTCTGCCGGTCGAATTCAGCCTGTCTCGCAGCCTGGATGTGAACCGGGCACGCCGCAAGCCGGTGCCACCAAAGGGTTATTGCACCTGACCTCAGACCTTGTGCAACAGGCCCAGCACTTGGGGTGGGTTGAACGGAATTTCCAACAGCCCGATGCAGCCCATTTTCTCGGCCTTTTCCATTGCCGGCCACGTGGGGTTCTCGCTGGCAACGATGATCGCCTGAGGTGGCACCATCAAGCCCTGGAAGGTCTGCACCAGTGCCCAGGGGTCGGCGTCGCTCAACTCCAGGCTGACAATCGCCACATCGTAATGGCGCCGCGACACTGCGGAACTGGCCTGTTCGGCCGTGTCGGCCTCGTCCACATCGGTGAGCCCCGCCAGCGACAGGCGGGCACGCAGGTACATGCGTTCCTCCAGCTTGAGCCCCACCAGCAGGGTCACGCGCATGCCGGGCGGCGCATCGTCGGCCATGGTGTCAAAGCCGGTGTCCACGTCAACATAGCCCTGGGTGGCAAACAGACCATCCAGCACCTGCACCATGGCATTCCAGTCCACCGGGCGCGGGAATGAACGCCAGGCCTGTTCATGGCTCTTGGCACCCACGCAAATGATCTTGGCGTGGGGGTTGAAGGTGGGCGAGGCTAGTTCAACCTCAGCCTCGTGGCAATCCATATCGATCAGCGACACGTGAGGCGGAGCGGGCGCATCGGGCGTCCACAGGCAATACTCCGGCATCTGGTGCGCCGAAAGACGAAACAGCGTGTTGAGTGAATGTCGCTCAATCGCACTGAAACCGACAACCTTGACCCAGATGGTGGATGACATGCTGCAAACCTATTGCATGGCCGCCGCAGAACGCTTGGCTCGCACATAGCCGTCCTGTGGTTGGTAGTTCTTGCCGTCGGCATAACGCCACTGTGTCATGGTGCCCTTTTGTCCCCGCAAGTCCAGCTTGCCCACATAGGCACCCATCGTGGACTGCTGGTCCAGTGCCCGGAATTCGGCCGGACCAAACGGGGTGACAAACTTCAGCCCGCGCATGGCGACAACCAGCTTTTCGTTATCAGTGCTTTTGGCCTTGGCAATGGCCGCAAAGATGGCCTGCATGGTCGCGTAGCCCACGACCGAACCCACCTTGGGGTTTTCATTGAACTTCTTGTAGTAGTTGGCCGCAAAGGACGCGTGCTCGGGTGTGTCGATCTGGTCCCAGGGGTAGCCGGTCACGATCCAGCCCTTGGGCGTTTCGTCCTTCAGTACATCCAGGTATTCCGGCTCACCCGAGAGCATGGAGACCACGGGTGTCTTGGGGAACACATTGCGCTGGTTGCCCTCGCGCACCAGTTTGGCCAGGTCCGCGCCAAAAGTCACATTGAAGATGGCATCGGGCTTGGCCTGGGTCACCGCCTGCAGGGTGCTGCCTGCGTCGAGCTTGCCCAGAGCCGGCCATTGTTCGGCCACGAACTCCACGTCAGGCCGCCGCGCCTTGAGCAGTTCCTTGAAGCTGGTCACTGCGCTCTGCCCGTATTCGTAGTTGGGGGCGATGGTGGCCCAGCGTTTGGCGGGCAACTTGGCCGCCTCTTCCACCAGCATGGCGGCCTGCATATAGGTGCTGGGGCGTAGACGAAAGGTGTAGCGGTTGCCTTTGTCCCAGACGATGGCGTCACTCAAAGGCTCGCTGGCCACGAACAGGCGCTTGTTCTTCAGCGCATGGTCGGCCAGCGCCAGACCCACATTCGACAAAAAGCCGCCAGCCAGCACGTCTACATGTTCATTGGACGTCAGTTCGATGGCATGGCGCAGCGCTTCTTCCGGCTTGCCGGCGTCGTCCCGCGCAATGACTTCCACCTTGCGCCCCAAAAGGCCACCCTTGGCGTTGATCTCTTCCACCGCCAGCTGCCAGCCCTGTTTGTAGGGTGTGGTGAACTGCGGCATGCTGGAATAGCTGTTGATTTCGCCAATCTTGATCGGTTTGCCCTGGGCCCATGCGCCCAGGGATACGGCCAGCAATAAAGTGGGAAAAAGTCGCTTCATAGGTTCTCCAGAGCCCTGAACTCTAGCAGTGTTTACCCTTAGCGTTCTTTTGTATAGGGCCGACCCAGGGCTTGTGGCGCCACCGCCTTGCCGATAAAGCCGGCCAGCAGCACCACGGTCAGCACGTACGGCAGGGCCTGTATGGCCTGCACGGGCACCTCACCCAGCAGAGGCAAATGCGCGCCTTGCAGACGGATGGCCGCGGCATCCAGAAAACCGAACAGCAAACAGGCCCACAGTGCACCCACCGGGTACCAGCGGCCAAAGATCAGCGCCGCCAACGCCATGAAGCCGCGCCCTGCCGTCATATTGGGCGAGAAACTGGCGCTTTGGGCCAGCACCAGGTAGCTGCCGGCCAGACCGCATAACATGCCGTTGATGGTCAACGCGGTGTAGCGCAGGCGGGTGACCGACACGCCGGCTGCATCCACCATCTGCGGGTTCTCACCCACGGCACGCAAGCGCAGGCCAAATCGGGTTTGGAACAGTACCCACCAGGTTGCGGGCACCAGCGCCAGCGCCAGGTACACCAACGCGTTGTGTCCCAGCAGCCCTTCACCGAGCAACGCGCCGATCCACGGTATCCCGGCCAGCCCCGTCGTCAGTTGGGGAAACAGCGGCTGGATGCGCACCCCGGCGGTCACGGGCGGCGTTTGCCCCCCCTGCGCAAACCAGGCAATACCCAGCACCACCGTCAGCCCCGAGGCGATGATGTTGATGGCCACGCCCGACACCACCTGGTCGCCCTGATGGCTGACGCAGGCCAGCCCGTGCATCCATGACAACGACACCGCTATGACTATGGCGGCCAGCATAGCCAACGTAGTTGAGCCCGCCGCGGCACCGGCTGCGCCGGCCGCAAAGGCGGCGAACAGCATCTTGCCCTCCAGGCCGATGTCCACCACGCCAGAGCGCTCGGAGAACAAACCCGCCAGAGCGCAAAAAATCAGCGGGGTGGCCAGGCGCAGCGTGGACGCCAGCATGGTTCCCAACAGGGCTTCATCCATGGATGGCTCCCGGTTGTTTGCGCTGTGGCAACAGGCGTCGCAGCGTGGCCAGCACCCAGGCCAGCATGGGTGCAATGACGTAGGCCATGGCACCCGAAAACAGCACGATGAAACCTTGCAGCATGACCACCATGTCACGGCTGAATCCCTGCACCTCAAACGCCACCTCGGCCCCACCCTGGAACAGCGCGCCAAACAGGATGCTGGCCAGCACAATGCCCACTGGGTGGTTGCGCCCCATCAGGGCCACTGCGATACCGGTGAAGCCGGCGCCGCTGACAAACTCCAGCAGCAGCTTGCCGTGCACGCCGGCAATTTCATTCATGCCCACCATGCCAGCCAGCGCGCCCGAGATGGCCATGGCGACCATGATCTGGCGCTGCGGGCGAATGCCGGCATACTCTGCCGCCCCAGGGCTTGACCCCACTGCACGCAGGTGGTAGCCACCACGGGTACGCCACAGGAACAAATACACTCCGACTGCGGCCAACGCCGCCAGCACCAGGCTCAGGTTCAGCGGCGATGCCGGCCACTCCACACCGACCCAGGCCAGTGCCTCGTGCATACCCGGCAATTTGGCCGAGTCGGAGAACGCCACACTCTCCACCGACATGGCCCCTGTCGGGCGCAGGTGGTTGACCAGCAAATACACCAGCAACGTACTGGCAATGAAATTGAACATGATGGTGGTGATGACCACGTGGCTGCCCCGATACGCCTGCAAATAGGCCGGAACCGATGCCCAGGCCATGCCAAACAGTGCACCAGCCAGCACCATCAGCGGCAGCATGACCCAGGTGGGCAAAAAGGCCGACCACCACAGCGCCACCAGCCCGGTACCCAACCCGCCCAGTATGGCCTGCCCTTCTCCACCAATATTGAACAAACCGCCGTGGAAGGCCACTGCCACGGCCAGGCCGGTGAAGACAAAGGTGGTTGCGTAGTACAGCGTGTAGCTGAAGCCCCGCGCCGTGCCGAACGCGCCATGCACCAGCACCGCAATGACTTCCACCGGGTTTTGCCCCACCAGGGCGACAACGCCAGCCGCCGCCAGCAAGGCTACGGCCAGGCAGACAACCGGCAACAGCAGCAGGTCGGCCCAGCGCGGCAGGGTGTGGGATGCTGCGCTCATGCAGGTTCCCCCACCATCAGCAGGCCCAGCTTGGCCTCGGTGCAAGCGTCAATGGCCAGCTCGCCGGTGACCCGACCCTGGTTCATGACCACGACACGGTTGGACAACGCCAGAATCTCATCCAGCTCGCTGGATACCACCAGCACGGCACAACCAGCATCTCGCATGGCACGCAACTGGCTGTAAATGAACTCGATGGCGCCAATGTCCACCCCGCGGGTCGGCTGACCCACGAGCAGCACCTTGGGCGCCTGGCCCAGTTCGCGGGCCAAAACCAGCTTTTGCTGGTTGCCACCGGAGAAGCTGCGGCTCAGCAGCTCCGGGTCCCGCGGGCGCACGTCAAAACGCTCCATCATCGTGCTCGTTGCCGCGCGCATGTCATCGTGGTTCATCCAGCCGCCGCGGGCATAAGTCGGGAGCCCGTCATACCCCAGCACGGCGGATTCCCAGGCCACGAAATCCATCACCAAGGCGCGGGCATGGCGGTCTTCCGGCACATGGGCCAGGCCCAATGTGCGGGCCGTTTGCGGGTCCATCCAGGCTCCTGCTTCAAAGCGTTGGCCACCCAACTCCAATTGCCCCTGGGTCGGTTGCAGCAAACCCGAAAGCACATCCAGCAGCTCGCTCTGTCCATTGCCCGATACGCCGGCCACACCGACGATTTCGCCGCTGCGTAGCGTCAGATTCAGGTCATGCAGGCGCACCACATTGAGCGCATCCCGAGCTTCGATGCCGGTGACCCGCAGCAGCACCGCACCCGGCGCCACCGTGTCTTCCTGCACCCGACCCATGTGCACCTTGCGCCCCACCATGGCCTCGGCCAGACCTTCGATGGTGGCCTGGGCGATCGGCATCTCGTGCACGACACGGCCGGCACGCATGATGGTCACGTAGTCGCACAGGCGCATCACTTCCTTGAGCTTGTGGGTGATCAGGATGATGGTGGTGCCCTGCTGGCGCAACAGGCGCAGCACGTCAAACAACTGTTCCGTTTCCTGCGGCGTCAGCACCGCAGTCGGCTCATCCAGGATCAAAACCTTGGCACCGCGGTACAGGGTTTTCAGGATCTCCAGACGCTGGCGGTCGCCCACGGGAAGGTCCGAGACCAGCGAATCCAGTTCCACATGCAGGCCCGTGGACTGCATCAACGCGCTGAGCTTGCTACGCACCCGGGCGTCGGCTTGGTGCAACAGCCAATGGGGTTCTGCCCCCAGCATCACATTTTCCAGCGCAGTCAGCGTATCCACCAGCATGAAGTGCTGGTGGACCATGCCAATGCCCAGAGCAATGGCGTCATCGGCATTGCGGATGGTGGCGGCTTGGCCAAAGACCTCGATGGAACCCCTGTCGGCCTCGTAAAAACCATACAGGACCGACATCAGCGTGCTTTTCCCGGCTCCGTTTTCGCCCACCAGCCCATGCACCGTGCCGACCTGTACACACAGGTCCACATCCGCATTGGCGGCAACCGCCCCGAACTGCTTGTGAATACCGGTCATGCGGACCGCTGGGGCCGCAGTCACGGCTGGGCCTGCCATCAGTATTTGCAGGCGTTGTCTGCCATGTAGTCAGCCGCCTTGATCTTGCCGCTGATGATGTCGGCCTTGATGGCGTCCACCTTCTTCTTCATGTCGGCACTGACCAGCTTGGCGTTGTTGTCATCCAGCGCATAGTCCACGCCGCCTTCCTTCAGGCCCAGCACCGAGATGCCGGCCTTGTGGCCCTTGGCCACGTTGTAAACGGCCACGTCCACCTTCTTGATCATCGAGGTCAACATGGTGCCGGGCTGCAGGTGATTCTGGTTGCTGTCCACACCAATGGCCAGCTTGCCACTGTCCTTGGCCGCCTGGTAGACACCCATGCCGGTGCCACCGGCAGCGGCAAACACCACATCCGCACCCTTGGCAAACTGGGCACGCGCGAGTTCACCACCACGCGCCGGGTCACTCCAGGCGGCGCCGGTGGTTCCGGTCATATTGGCAAACACCTCGGCCTTGGGGTTGGCGTACTTGGCGCCCTGCTCATAGCCACACTGGAACTTGCGGATCAGCGGGATATCCATGCCACCCACAAAGCCCACCTTGCCGGTCTTGCTGGCCATGGCCGCCATGGCGCCCACCAGGAAACTGCCTTCATGCTCCTTGAATACCACAGACTGCACATTGGGCTGGTTCACCACCATGTCGATGATGGCAAATTGCAGCTTGGGGAATTCCTTTGCAATCTTCTCGATGCCGGACGCCTGGCCAAAACCAATGCCGATGATGGGGCTGGCGCCGCGCTCGGCCATGCGCCGGATGGCCTGTTCGCGCTGCGACTCATTGGAAATTTCAAATTCCAGATAGGGCTTGCCGCTCTCCTTCTTCCACTGCTCCATGCCGCGGTAGGCGGCCTCGTTGAAGGACTTGTCAAACTTGCCGCCCATATCGAACACGATGGCCGGCTCGGCGGCCACGTGGAAACTCGCTGCCATCGCGGCGCCCAATAGTGTCAAGCGTGCCAAGTTCTTGAAATTCATATCGACCCTTTTGTAGTAGTTGAAGTGCGAAATAGCACTTTAGCGTATTGCCTCTCCACGCCCCCCCTGCAATCCGGGGGAATTTGAAGGTACGGATTGAACGCCAGCATTTTCCATTCCACAATGGAGACTTAACTGTATACAAAAAATTCAATTCCATGATATTAGTTGCCGGTTCTGCCAACCTGGACTTCGTCGTTCGGACTCACCATATACCCGGCCCCGGAGAAACGGTGCTGGGGCGCGCCTTCGAGACTTTTCCGGGTGGCAAGGGCGCCAACCAGGCCATCGCCTGCGCGCGCGCTGGTGGCGCTGTCACCGCCATGCTCGCCGCCATGGGAAATGATGCATTTGCCGTGCCACTGGAAAAATCACTGCTGGACGCCCAGGTGCAGCTACATTTGGTGCGCTCGGCCGACCAACCGACCGGTACCGCCTTCATCTGCGTCTCGGACGATGCCGAAAACGCCATCACCGTTGCACCCGGCGCCAATCTGAGCCTGCTGGCTGAGCACCTGCCCAGCCTGGACGGCGTCAGCCACCTGCTGATGCAGCTGGAAATCCCGCTGGATACCGTCACCGCCTACGCGCAAGCGGCACGGAAACAGAGTGTGAAGGTGGTGCTGAACGCGGCACCGGTTCAGGCACTTCCCGTGGAACTGCTGGAGTTGATAGACATCCTGGTGGTCAACGAAGGTGAACTGGCGGTGCTCACGGGCCACCGCGGCAGTGTGGCCAAATGCCTGGAGTGCGTTCAGGTTCCCATCGTCATCGTCACACTGGGTGCCCGCGGATGCTGCGCACGCGAGCACGGCACCTTTGTGGTGCAGCCGGCATTTGCGGTCAAACCGGTGGACACCACAGCGGCGGGCGACACCTTTTGTGGCAGCCTGGTTGCCGCCCTCAGCCAGGGAGCGGATCTGTCGGCGGCGCTGGCACAAGCCAGCGCCGCCGGGGCGCTTGCCTGCACCCGCATGGGGGCGCAATCCAGCATCCCTAACGCGGCCGAGGTCAGCCAGTTCCTGGCACGACAGGCGGCACCCAGTCCGTCCACCATCACCGCACTGCGCGCCTACTGTGGCCTGCCGGTCTGAACCCACTCCAGCACCAACCCTATGCACCAACATGCTCCCCGCAAAGTCATTTACGACACCGACCCCGGCGTGGACGACGCCATGGCCCTGTACTTTGCGCTGGCCCACCCTGGCATCGACGTGGTGGGCATCACAACGACCTTTGGCAATGTGTCGGTCGAGCAGGCGGCCACCAATGCCCTGTACCTGACGGCCATTGCCAACCGCAACGTGACCGTAACCAAGGGCGTCAAGGCACCCTGGGTCAAACCCGGCGAGGCACCACCCGACTTCATCCACGGCGCCGACGGCCTGGGCAACCTGCCGCATCGCGTTGCCACCCACAATCGACTCGACCCCCGGCATTCTGCTCAATACATCGTCGACATTGCGCGCGCCCATCCCGGCGAGATCACGTTGGTAGCCGTTGGTCCATTGGGCAATCTGAGCCTGGCCCTGAAGCTGGAGCCCGAATTGCCCAAGCTGCTGCGCGAGGTCATCATCATGGGCGGCACCATAGCCGAACCGGGCAATGTGTCTCCGGTGGCCGAGGCCAACATCTGGAATGACCCGCATGCCGCCGACCATGTCTTCATGGCCGACTGGAAGCTGACCATGGTCGGCCTGGACGTGACGCACCGCGTGGTGACCGAGCTGTCGCTGTTCAAGAAGATTGCCGACCACCACCGCCATGTGGCCACCGACACGCTGCACCACGCAGTGGCGTTCTACTCCACGTTCTACAGCGGCCTGCACAAGCACCTGTCCTTTGGTCCCGGCTGCTTTGCCCACGACCTGCTGGCCTTCATCTATCTGGTCGATCCGGGGCTGTTCACGCTGGAAAGCGGCGCCATCCGCGTTGCCACCGAAGGCATTGCACAGGGGCAGACCATGCTGAACCGCCGTGCCTACATCGACTACCCGCAGGAAGGCTGGGGCCGTCACCTGCCGGCAACCGACGTGTGCATGCAAGTGGATGCGCCGGGCTGCCTGGCCCTGTTTGAAGAGACCCTGATGTCCAACTGGCTGAGCCACTGAAAGGCGCCCATGCACCTGCCCGTCGTCGACTACCAAAGCGCAACTGCCGCCGCGGACTTTTGCCGCAGCCTGCACGAAACCGGCTTTGGCGTACTGCGCAACCACCCGCTGGACCAGTCCATGGTCGAGGGCATCTACGACGAGTGGCTGGCCTTCTTCCAGCGTGATGCCAAGCATGCCTATGCGCATGACCCGGACAAACATGACGGCTATTTCTCACCTGCCGTGTCCGAGATCGCCAAAAACCACACCCGGCGCGACATCAAGGAGTTCTTCCACATCTACCCCTGGGGCCGTTACCCGGCGGAAGTGTCCGACGCCGCCCTGCGCTACTACCAGCAAGGCAGTGCGCTGGCCCGCACCCTGCTCGATTGGGTCGAGGAGCATTCACCGTCCGACGTCAAGGCGCGCTACTCCGTGCCTCTGCCCAGCATGCTGGAAGGCAGCGACCACACCTTACTGCGTGTGCTGCACTACCCGCCCCTGCGCGGCGACGAAGAGCCAGGCGCGGTGCGCGCGGCGGCCCACGGCGACATCAACCTGCTGACCATCCTGCCCGCCGCCACCGAACCCGGCCTGCAGGTGCTGGGCAAGGACGGCGCCTGGTTTGACGTGCCGTGTGACTTTGGCCTCTTGATCGTCAACATCGGCGACATGCTGCAAGAGGCATCGGGTGGCTACTACCCGTCCACCGTGCACCGTGTGCTCAACCCCGTGGGGGAAGCGGCCACCAAGTCGCGCATCTCCCTGCCGCTGTTCCTGCACCCTCGGCGCGATGTGGTGCTGTCCGAGCGCTACACCGTGGGCAGCTACTTCGACGAACGCATGCGTGAGTTGCGCGGCGAGGCATGAACCGCAAACGTTTCTCCAATTCGGACGCGCGGGTCGTCATCGGCAACTTTCCGTGGTACGAGATGGTCTGGCGCTCTGTGCGCGGAGACTTCAGACCCAAGACCGAACCGCAGGGCGGTTACGACGCCTTCGCCCAAGCGTGGAGCCAGCCGGTGGACCATGCGCGCATCGCACAGCGCCAGGTGCAGCCCGTCGTCACCTGGCTGGGCCATGTGTCCGTGCTGCTGCAGGTGGGCGGCCTCAACATCCTGCTGGACCCCACGCTGGCGCCCTGCGCAGGACCGTACGGCCGCATGGGTGCGCCCCGGCGCGTACCGGCGCCGCTGACGCCCGAAGAGCTGCCGCCCATCGACGTGGTGCTGATCTCGCACAACCACTACGACCACCTGTGCGACGCTACCATCGCCCGCCTGCTCGCCAGCGGCCAGAAGCCGCGCTTCTTCGTGCCGCTGGGGCTCAAGGCCTGGTTTCATGAGCGCAGCATCCTGGACGTGACCGAAATGGCCTGGTGGGACGGCGCCGCACTGTCCGACGACGTGCAACTGCATTTCACCCCCGCCCAACACTGGAGCCGGCGAACACCGTGGGACACCAATGCCTCGCTCTGGGGCGGCTACATGGTGGAGTGGAAGCGCCCACAGGCCAAGGCGTGGCGGTTTCTGTTCCCCGGCGACACCGGCTACAGCAACGATTTCAAGACCATCCGCCAGCGACTGGGCAGCGTTGATTTTGTGGCGCTACCGATTGGCGCCTACCTGCCGCGCGACTTCATGCGCGCCATGCACGTCAACCCGGCCGACGCGGTTCAACTGATGCTGGACCTGGGCGCCAAACAGGCCATGGGCGTGCACTGGGGCACCTTCATGCTGACACAGGAGGCCTTCGACCAACCGCCCAAAGATCTCGCCACCGCCCTGCGCGAGCATAGCTTGCCGCAGGACTGCGTCTGGCTGATGCGCCACGGTGAAACCCGGGCGATTCCGCTGGACTGACCCGGCACGCACGCCGCACATTTCATTATTCTATTCAAGAATATGGAAATAGCAAAAAAATAGTTTTCAATCTAAAGCAGGACACCTACAGTCTGCACCATGCATGATTTAGCGTTTGTCTTTGCGGGATTTTTTGTCGGCCTGATCGTCGGCCTTACCGGCGTGGGTGGCGGTTCCCTGATGACGCCGATCCTGATCTTCTTCTTTGGCGTCAAGCCCTATCTGGCTGTCGGTACCGACCTGCTGTTCGCCGCCTTCACCAAGATGGGCGGCACCATCAAACTGGCGCGCTCGCGCCACATTGACTGGCCGGTGGTGCTGAACCTGTCTGCCGGCAGTATTCCGGCCTCGCTGATCACCCTCTATGTCCTGCACAACGTGGGCGCCGCCAGCCAGCCGGTACAAAAACTCATGACCACAGCCCTGGGCCTGGCCCTGTTGCTGACCGCCGCCGCCACGCTGTACAAGGTCATCCATGGCAAGGTCACGCCCACCAGCATTGCCAAGGGCCAGGAAGCCGCTGCGGCCCGCCCCCGCCACTGGAGCCTGCCGCTGCTCTTTGGCGCCGTGATTGGCACGCTGGTGACGCTCACCTCGGTGGGTGCCGGTGCCATTGGCGTCACGGTGCTGATGATCCTGTATCCGCTGCTGCCGCTGCCCCGCATCGTCGCAGCTGACATTGCCTATGCCGTGCCGCTGACCCTGGTCGCCGGTTTCGGTCACGCCTCCCTGGGATCGGTGGACTGGCCGATGCTGGCCAGCCTGCTGGCGGGCTCCATCCCGGGCATCTGGGTGGGGTCACACCTGATGTCCAAAACGCCTGAACGCATCATCCGCTCCCTGCTCTCCGTGTTGCTGGCCTATGCTGGCTTGAAATTGATTGCCCTCTGACATGTACCAATACACCGAATTTGACCGCCAATTCATCCGGAGCCGCGCGGCCCAGCACCGCGACCAGCTGGAACGCAACCTGGCCGGCACGCTGAGCGACGACGAATTCCGCCCCCTGCGCCTGCAAAACGGCTGGTACATCCAGCGTTACGCGCCCATGCTGCGCGTCGCCGTGCCCTATGGCGAGTTGTCCAGCCGCCAATTGCGCGCATTGGCCAAAATTGCCCGCGAGTTCGATCACCCGAGCAAGGAAGTCTTTGACAAAGCCATTGGCACCCAGGCCACCTGGGGCACCACCCACCTGCCAGTGGGCTACGGCCACTTCACGACCCGCCAGAACGTGCAGTTCAACTGGATTCCGCTGGTGAAAAGCGCCGATGTCATGGACCTGTTGGCCAGCGTGGACATGCACGGCATCCAGACCAGCGGCAACTGCATCCGCAACATCACCAGCGACGAGCTGGCCGGCATCGCGCCCGACGAGATTGCAGACCCGCGCCCCTTTGCTGAAATCATGCGCCAGTGGAGCACGCTGCACCCCGAGTTCGCGTTCCTGCCGCGCAAGTTCAAGATTGCCATCACAGGTGCCACCGAAGACCGCGCTGCCACCGCCTGGCATGACGTGGGTCTGCACCTGATCAAGAACGCGGCCGGTGAACTGGGCTTTCGCGTGCAGGTGGGCGGCGGCATGGGCCGCACCCCCATCATCGGCACGGTGATCCGCGAGTTCCTGCCCTGGAACCAGATCATGAACTACCTGGAAGCCGTGGTGCGGGTCTACAACCGCTGGGGCCGCCGGGACAATATGTACAAGGCGCGGATCAAGATCCTGGTCAAGGCCGAAGGCCAGCGCTACATCGATGAGGTGGAAGCCGAGTACCAGCAGATCATCACCGTGGACGGAGCGCCGCACACCATTCCTCAGGCCGAGCTGGACCGTGTCTCTGCATCATTTGTGCCACCAGCCCTCGTGGAACGTGCGCAAGGTGCTACCAAATCCGTAGCAACCGTGCCCGCCGACCGCCAGACCGACTACCAGCGCTGGCTCAAGCAGAACGTGGCTGCGCACAAGAACCCCAAACTGCGCGCCGTGACCCTGTCGTTCAAACGCCTGGGCCAGGCACCCGGCGACGCGGACGCGGACCAACTGGATGCCGCCGCCGCATTTGCCGACGAATTTTCGGCCGGCGAGGCCCGCGTCACCCATGACCAGAACCTGCTGCTGCCCTGGGTGCACGAGGATGACCTGCCCGCCCTGTGGATCGCCGCCAGCCACGCGGGCCTCGCGCGCGCCAACATCCGCCTGCTGACCGACATGATTGCCTGCCCCGGCGGCGATTTCTGCGCGCTGGCCAATGCCCGCTCCATCCCGATTGCCGCCCAGATCACCGAGCGCTACCAAGACATGGACGAACTGCATGACCTGGGCGAAATCGACCTGCACATCAGTGGCTGCATCAACTCCTGCGGCCACCACCACAGTGGCCACATCGGCGTGCTGGGCGTGGACAAGGACGGCAAGGAGTGGTACCAGATATCCGTCGGTGGCTCGGACGGTTCAGCCCTGAGTGGCGCCGCCATGGCCGGCAAGGTGGTGGGCCCATCGTTTGGCGCGCTGGAAGTGCCCGGCGTGATCGAGGCGCTGCTGGACACGTTCCGCCAGCACCGCAATGGCCGCGAAACCTTTATCGACTGCGTGAAGCGCGTGGGCTTTGAAGCCTTCAAGGTCGCCGCCAACAGCGCACGTCTCGCAGACAAGCACGAAGAGTTGCACGCCATGCCCAAGTCGGCAGGGTATGCCAAAGACGCACAGGAAGCCTGAATACTATGAAATTAATAGCTGTTGATGACCAATCCACGAGGGCTGGGGCCGAGGATGACACCAAGGTACTGGCGCTGGCCAATGATGTCGACCCCCGCGGCGTGTCGCTGGGCGGCGTAACCCGCATCGACCTGAACTTTCCCAAGTTCACCGACGGCCGCGCCTACAGCCAGGCCTTTCTGCTGCGCCGCCGCCTCGGTTTCACCGGCGAGATCCGCGCCACCGGCGACGTGCTGATCGACCAACTGGTGCAAATGGAGCGCACCGGCTTCGACGTGGCCGTGCTGCGTGCCGACCAGAACCTGGACTTTGCGCAACGCCAGTTTGATCGCTTCCGCGGCTTCTACCAAGGGGATGCCGTGACGGTCAAACCGCACTTCGTCCGCGAAGGAGCCGCCGCATGAGCGCAATCGACCTGCATGCCCGCGCATCCGCCACTTACGCCGACAAGCTGACAGAAACCAAGGCCCTTCTCGTCAAGGCCGCCGCGGACTATGCGCCCAGCGAAGTCACCCAAGCCTCCAGCCTGGGCGCCGAGGACGTGGTCATCAGCCACCTGATCAACAGCCTGCAGCTCGACATCGGCATCTTCGTGCTGGAGACCGGCGCCCTGCACAAAGAAACCCTGGCCCTGCTGGATCAGTTCAAGGCCAGCTCGCGCGCACCGGTCACTGTCTACACCCCGCTCAACGAGTCTGTGGTGCAGTTCGTAGCTCGCGAAGGCAAAGACGCCATGTACAAGAGCATCGCCCTGCGCAAGGAATGCTGCGGCATCCGCAAGATGGAGCCACTGGCCCGCGCACTGGAGGGCAAAAAGGCCTGGATCACCGGCCTGCGCCGCGAGCAGAGCGGCGCGCGCGCCGACGTGCCGCTGGTGGACACCTCCGAGCCGCGCACCAAGCTCAACCCGCTGGCCAACTGGACCTGGGGCGACGTGTGGCACTACATCGCCGAAAACGGTGTGGCCTACAACCCCCTGCACGACGCCTTTTTCCCCAGCATTGGCTGCGAGCCCTGCACCCGCGCCATCAGCCTGGGTGAAGATTTCCGCTCCGGCCGCTGGTGGTGGGAAGACGAGGCAGCCAAGGAATGCGGCCTGCACGTCAAGCACGACCATGAAGAAGCGGATTCCGCTCCTGTATCCTCCCTGCTCTCCAGCCGAGCTCCCGCATGAACGCCATGACCGAACCCACCCACTTTGAACGCCTCTCCAACCAGCACCTCGATGCGCTGGAAGAGGAAACCATCTTCATCCTGCGCGAGGTCGCGGCCGCTTTTGAGCGCCCAGCCCTGCTGTTCTCCGGCGGCAAGGACTCGCTGGTCATGCTCAAATGCGCCGAAAAGGCCTTTGGCGTTGGCCGCATCCCCTACCCGCTGCTGATGATCGACACCGGCCACAACTTCCATGAAGTGACCGACTTCCGCGACTTCCGCGCCCATGAACTGGGTGCCGAGTTGATCGTGCGCAGCGTAGAAGACTCCATGGCCCGCGGCACCGTGCGCCTCGCCCACCCCGGCGAGAGTCGCAACGTGCACCAGTCGGTGACACTGTTGGAAGCCATCGACGAATTCCGCTTTGACGCGCTGATCGGCGGCGCCCGCCGCGATGAGGAAAAGGCCCGCGCCAAGGAGCGCATCTTCTCCCACCGCGACAGCTTCGGCCAATGGCAGCCCAAGGCCCAGCGCCCCGAGCTGTGGACGCTGTTCAACACCCGCCTGCAGCCCGGCGAACACTTCCGCGTGTTCCCCATCAGCAACTGGACCGAGCTGGACGTGTGGCAGTACATCGAGCGCGAAAAGATCGCCCTGCCCTCGCTCTACTACACCCACAAACGCGACGTGGTCGAGCGCAAGGGACTGCTGGTTCCCGTGACAGACCTGACGCCACCCAAGGACGGCGAAACCATCGAGAGCCGCGACGTGCGCTTCCGCACCGTAGGCGACATCACCTGCACCTGCCCGGTGGAAAGCCTGGCCGCCACCGCCGCTGACATCGTGATCGAAACCCTGCAAGCCGACGTGAGCGAGCGCGGCGCCACCCGCATGGACGACAAGACTTCTGAGGCTTCCATGGAGAAGCGCAAAAAGGACGGATACTTCTAATGACCGCTACAACTTCTATAGCTGCTCACGCCTATTCCACGAGGGCTGGCGACGCAATTGATACTTCATCCGCGCTGCGCTTCATCACCTGCGGCAGTGTTGATGACGGCAAGAGCACGCTGATCGGCCGCCTGCTGGTGGACAGCCGCTCCGTGCTGCAAGACCAGTTGGCCAACGTCTCCAAGAGCGGCGAGGCCGATCTGGCTCTGTTCACCGACGGCCTCTCGGCCGAGCGCGAACAGGGCATCACCATCGACGTGGCCTACCGCTACTTCGCCACCCCGACGCGCAAGTTCATCATCGGCGACGCACCGGGCCATGTGCAGTACACCCGCAACATGGTTACCGCCGCCAGCAGCGCCCACGCCGCCGTGGTGCTGGTGGATGCCACCAAGCTGAAATGGAACGTGGACGGCCTGGTGGAACTGCTGCCCCAGACCCGCCGCCACAGCCTGCTGGTGAACCTGCTGCGCGTGCCCAGCATCATCTTCGCCGTCAACAAGCTGGATGCCCTGGGTGATGACGCCACCGCCGCTTTCGCCAAGATCCGTGGTGCGCTGCAAGCCTTTGCCGAGCATGCCAACATTGCTGTGACAGCCACCATCCCCATGTCGGCGCTCAAGGGCGACAACGTCGTCACCGCCACCGAGGGCTGGTGCGGCTACACCGGCCCGAGCCTGCTGGCTCTGTTGGAACAACTGCCCGTCACCGCTGCGGAAACCGATGTTCCGTTTTCCTTCCCCGTGCAGTGGGTGGAGAAATTCCATTCATCGAGTGACACATCGCAGGGCCGGCGCGTTTTCTGGGGCCGTGTGGCCACCGGGCGTGTGCAGCCCGGTGACACCATTTCCATCCACCCCAGCGGCCAGACCGCCAAGATTGCCCAGGTGCTGAACCACGCCCGCGTGGCCAAGAACGTGGCTGCCGGCCACGGCGCCGGCATCGTCCTGGACCGCGAGGTGGATGTGTCCCGTGGCGACTGGCTTCTGGCCCAGGCACCCGTTGCCGCAGCCAGCGACGACGAATTTGCCGACACCCCAGCGCCCAAAGCCTTCCTGGCCCCAACCCGCGACATCAAGGCCACCGTGGCCTGGATGGACGACGAGCCGCTGGTGGCTGGCCGCGTCTACCTGGCGCTGCATGGCCACCGGTGGATCAAGGCCAAGGTCAAGCGCATCGTGCACAGCCTAGACGTCAACACCCTGGAAGAGCACGACGCCAGCCAGATTGAGCCCAATGCCATCGGTCACATCGAACTGGCCCTGCAAGAGCCGATTGCGGCCCTGCCTTACAACCAGTCCCGTGTGCTGGGCGCCCTGATTCTGGTGGACACCGCCAGCCACAAGACCTCGGGCGCATTGTTGTTAAATTGACTTGAAGCAAGCAATGGCGCTGTAATGCAGTTCCTGCCGCACCCCTGCGACAGGTCTGGTAAGCAATTGCCAATAAAATCGGGGGTTGTTAATACACCCCCGTCCTAGAAAACAAAATGACCCATACCGTCACCGAAGCTTGCATCAAGTGCAAGTACACCGATTGCGTTGATGTTTGCCCCGTGGACTGCTTCCGCGAAGGCCCAAACTTTCTGACGATTGACCCCGATGAGTGCATCGACTGCGCCGTCTGCATTCCCGAGTGCCCAGTCAACGCCATCTACGCCGAAGAAGACGTTCCCGCAGACCAGCGTCACATGACCAAGCTGAACGCCGAGTTGGCCAAGCTGCCCACCTGGAAGAGCATCACCAAGCGCAAGGCCGAACTGCCCGAAGCGGAAGAGTGGAAAGACAAGACTGGCAAGCTGCAGTACCTGATCCGCTGAAGCACCCCACCACAGTGACCATCGAAACCGATGCGGTCATCGTAGGCGCAGGCCCGGTGGGCCTGTTCCAGGTGTTTGAACTGGGCCTGCTGGAAGTCAAGGCCCACGTCATCGACTCCCTGCCGCACCCCGGCGGCCAATGCGTGGAGTTGTACCCCGACAAACCCATCTATGACATTCCGGCTGTGCCTGTCTGCACCGGCCAGGAACTCACCGACCGGCTATTGCAGCAGATAGCGCCCTTCGGCGCCACTTTCCATTACGGCCAGGAAGTCACGACCGTTGAGAAGCAGCCCGATGGCCGCTTTTTGGTGGAAACCAGCCAGGCCAAGCGCTTTCTGACGAAGACCCTTTTCATCGCTGCCGGTGTCGGCGCGTTTCAGCCGCGCACGCTGAAGGTGGAAGGGCTGGACAAGTTTGAAGGTGGACAACTGACCTACCATGTCAAGAATCCGGCGGACTATGCGGGCAAGAACATCGTCATTGTGGGTGGCGGTGATTCGGCGCTGGACTGGGCGTTGAATTTTTGTGCTGCCAACGAAGACGGCAATCCGCACAAGGCGGCCAGCGTTATCCTGATCCATCGACGCGATGGCTTCAAGGCGGTTCCGGCCAACGTGGCCAAGATGCGTGCGCTGTGTGACGCGATGGAGATGCAATTCCTGGTTGGACAGGTCACCGGCTTTGAAGAGTCCAAAGGCCGGCTCAGCGACATCAAGGTCACGGGTTCTGACGGCCTGACACGCCTGGTGCCGCTGGACATGCTGCTGGTGTTCTTCGGTCTGTCACCCAAACTCGGACCCATTGCGAACTGGGGGCTGGACATTGATCGCAAGCAACTGGCGGTCAACACGGAAACGTTTTCCACCAGCGAGCCCGGCATCTTTGCGGTGGGTGACATCAACATCTACCCCGGCAAGAAGAAGCTCATCCTCAGTGGCTTCCATGAATGTGCACTCGCTGCCTTTGGTGCCATGCCTTTCATCTTCCCGGAAAAGAAAGTGTTTCTGCAATACACCACGACCAGTCCCAAACTGCACAAGGTCCTGGGCGTGGAGTCCCCTGTCTTTGATTGATGGTGGATTTTTTCAAAAAACTTTGGCCTTGTTGAAAAAGTGAAAATTTCCACGCTATAATTTGAGGCTCAATTCCTCGATAGCTCAGTCGGTAGAGCGCCGGACTGTTAATCCGTAGGTCCCTGGTTCGAGCCCAGGTCGAGGAGCCAAAAAAAGCAGAAAACCCACCGTCGAAAGACGGTGGGTTTTTTCTTTTCCGGGTTAATCTCACCTGGCTGCGTCAAGCGGGCCATTCACTCCCAAACCAAAGGCACCCATGGACACCGGTTCAGCAGATCTCCACTCCCCCACTTCATCCAGCGCTGCCGACAGCCAGCCTGCTACTACGGCCAAGCAGATTCAGACCTGGAATACCGAGCAGATTGCTGAACTGCGCGACGGTAACGATGCCAAGCACATCGCAGAGCACATCCGTGGCATGGTAGCTCTGACCATGGGCACCCTTTCGGTTCGCGCTTTAGACGCCACACTCAATGATGCCCAAAAATGGCAACAATGGGCACTAGGCGTTGCCGATGGACTTGAACTGCATGTCACGGGTTAACCGCCCTCCCCGCTAAACTGAACCCTCGCAATACAGGAATAAGAAATGTTTGATAGAAGCGGCAAGTGGATATACCTTGAGACGTTCGACGATTTTGACAATGGCCTGTCCGACCTGATTGAGCTGTGGTCCGCCGAGACGGCAACCCAAGCCTTGAAAGACTCTGCATTCGCGCATTTCAAGGAAGACCTGGAAGCGGCCTCTCTCCTATGGATAGACAACAGGGCGAAGAGCAAGAAATATGCAGCCATTGCTCAAGAGTTGGCTGAATTTGAAGAAGTCTTAAAAGCGGACTCGGGTGCTACTGCTAAACCCGACGGCAAGATGCTCACTGCGACAGCTTCGACCAAGGCTCCTGCTAAGGCCAAGAAGAAGGCCTGAGTAGCCGATTCACGCGGAAGGGAACCCGTAGAAAATCCAATGCCCATGGAGCATTTCGCTGATCGTGGGAGTTGAGGGGGGACATCATTGGCAATAGGCCCTTTTCTATTTCACAACAACACCGCAGCTTCCGAAAAAAATGGATAAGCATCACCAAATCGCCGGTCGTCTTCAACTCTGCATCGCAGCCTTTTGTATCGTTGGCGCAATGGCCGCAATCGCGATTATTTTTGCCATTGGAAGCATTAATTGGTCAGGTACCTGCTACTTCAATGGTGGCGGTTTCATGAAATTTGTCGGCTCATTCATTGGATTTATGTTGGTGGCAGTTGTTTTCGCGGGTGCAGCGCACTTTGGGTTTGCTAGGTCATGGCTCAAGGGCAATCAGCGTGCCAAGTATCCGCTGGCCTGTTTTTCCGTTCTCCAGATTGCGTCCCTGTATTTGGCACCCATTGCCCTTTACACGCTTTGGGCACTGTTTAGAACACTACCCGCTAAGAGTGGGGATTTCAGCAGCCTGCTAGACCAGTAAGCATTCGCCAGACAACGTATCTTCGCGCGGTACTGTGGTAGCCCTCCTGGGAGCGGACGGGCAGACCGCGCGGGCAATACCTGCGATGCAAGCAAGCCTCAATGGTGGGCGGGGGGCCAACACAACTTGCTCGGCGAAGCCGCCAGCAAAACAATCCGCAAAGCGCCGGACTTATGCAATAACACGAGCACATCACCAGGGCGACAGGCGAGTGCATGTAGGTCGCGAAGGAGCCAAAATAGCAGAAAACCCACCGTTGAAAGACGGTAGATTTTTCTTTTCCGGGTCTATCTCACCTGGCTGCTTCAGGCGGGCCATTCTTTCCCAAACCGAAGGCCCCCATGGACACCGGTTCTCCAAGCGCTGTCGACAGCCATTCCTGTACTGAAGCCAAGCAGATTCAGACCTGGAGTTCCGGGCAGATTGCTGAACTGCGCGACGGTGCCGATGCCAGGCACAGTGGGCGCTCGAGATAGCCGACAGCCTTGCAGAGCTGATTTAGGCCAGCCATCAAACCTTGCTGTGCAGCACCAGCCCCTGCTGATAGCGATCCAGTTCTTTCGCCATCTGCAAGGCGTCTTCGGACGGAAACTGCCAGACCACATCCTTCGTGGTCTTGTCGGTCATCCGCACGATGGTCTTGCCACTGTCCTCGTCCACGGAAAACTGCAGCTCCGGTGAGTAGCCGGAAACCTTGTTCTGCATTTCGACAACCAGCTTTTCGAGATCAGCGGGCGTTGGTGCCACCTTGAGCACAGGCGCTACCGAGGTTTGCTCGCCCGATTGGGGGAGCCTTGCCCGATCCTCCGTCACGGATACATCGGAACTGACGGGCCGCACGGCCGGTTGTGGCGGGAGTGGCACGGCCGAGCCACCCACAGAAGATAAGTTGTTCATGATGACCATTCCTCGCTACGCCCTTATGGATTTCTGCCTCACAGGTGACTCCTGAAACCCATCATTGACGCGAAAAACCTTTATACCCAATTGGGTTATCGACCGGCATCAAGGCATCTTGAGGACTGGATAGTGGCACGCCTGGCCACCGGTCATGCACGCTTCAGTGCCGTGTCTGGCGAAAGGCGGCAATCCCCCCGGCTTTTGCCACTTCGGACAGCCCGCTCAACACCTTGGGCGCCCAGTTGACCGAGAGGTGTTCCGCCACCAGCGCCCGCGTCATGCGTTCGGGCTTCTGGCTGGCTTCGCACTCGCGTGCCAGCCTGTCGGCCTCCAGAAGCATGGCGTGCGAAAGCTGGATCACGGCCTTGAACCGCTCGGTCCTGAAGGCCTCTTCCATCACCTGATTGAACAGCACGAATGCGCGCGCCTCAACCGACTCCAGGGTGGCTTCGTCAATATCGTCCTGCACCGGCTTCTCCGTTTCCATGCTCTGATCACTCCGTGGTTTGAATTGCCCGGAATTTTCGTTGAATACGGACTGCCATCAGACAAAAAAATCCCCCAGCACCGGTAAAGGCTGGGGGATAAAGCAAGGCCGCCGTTTACAACCCCGCAAGAAGACGCGACCCTCAGTCGCAACCAGATAAAGCAACATTGATGCCACCATCCAACTGCGCGGATGCGCTCCCAAAAACCAACACCTGGCAGCGATCTGCCCGATATCTGGCCGCTAAACCCATTACGGGCTCTATCCGGTAAAATGCGGCTTGCACTTCCACTGGAGCCGTTTCATGCCGTTGACCGCCACGCAGCCCATGTCCCAATTTGGTGCATTCATGGTTTCTGCCTGTGCTGCTTGAGATTGCTCCCCTGGTAGACCACTTGCTGTTCCCCCAAACACCCCCAACTGAAGTCAATACGCGTGCTTGCGCTGTGGTGAGGCGCATTTCACGATTGCGAACGGCTATTGCCCCATGAAAGACCATTACGCAGCCCTGGGCCTCAGCAGTGGGGCCACTCTGGCCGACATCAAGAAGGCTTTTCGCCAGCAGGCCTCCCTGCACCACCCTGACCGCAACACCGATCCACAGGCACCGGCGCGATTTCGGGCCGTGCAGGAGGCGTATGACGTGCTGTCGGACGAGCAGAAGCGCCAGGCCTATGACGACAACCGCCGTCGCAACCTGCTGGACAGCCCCATCGATACCGCCCGAGAGATCTGGCAGACCTACTTCGAGCCGCTGCGCCGTGGGCCCACACCCTAAAAACCGACAAACCCTATGAGCATTTCCACCTTCTTTCTTGAACTGCGTTCGGCCTACCAGGCAGAACTCGACGACCTGACCTCCGACTCCGAAGGCAAGGATGTGCTGCGCAAGCGGCTGGCCGAAAAACGCAAGGAACTGGGCTTTCTATTGCAGATGATGGAACTCAGCCCTGAAATGGTGGCTGTGGTGCTGCACCAGGCCTTTCGTTTCACCCGCCCGGCCGTGATGGACCATGTGCTGGCGCAGGACGCTGACGATTTGCCCGAGTGGGACAGCATCAGCGCCGACATCGAGATTGCCCCCTGGGCGGGCGACATGGTCAAGACCATCTTGGATGAAGCCAAGGGCGCCTGGTTCATGACCATTGCCGCGGCCCTCGAGTACATGCACCACAAGCCGCTGACGGCTGCCGAACGTGCGCAACTCGCCAGCGAGGAAGACGAGGAAGAAGACCTGGACGAGGTCCGCAACGAGCGCCACGACGACAACCACACCGAAGACCATGACGAAGACGAAGTTGCAGCCCGCCAGCGCGAGGAAGCCGGTAACGACTGGATGGTCGAACAAGGCTTTGACAGGAAAGACTAAGACCCCATGAATGCCCTTGCCCTGATAGCCAAGACCCAAAGCCTGATTGCCGCTGGCGACATTGTTGGTGCCGAGTCCGCCCTGGTGGAACTGGCCGATACCGAAGGCGACGGCGCCCTGATGGTCGTGCTGGAGCAGTTGCCACCCAAAGACATCCTGGCGGTGATCCGCGAGTACGACAACTCCCGCGAGTCCGTTATCAACCTGTTGGTGACGCCGGAGATGTTTGCCCGCGCCGTGGTCATTGAAAAACAGTACAAGGACCTGACCCGCACCCATTTGCGCGGCATGATGAACTCCGTCATCTTCCGCGAGGATGCCGATCCGGTCGAATTTCTGACCGCCATTGGCGACCTGGAAGGCGGCAGCGAAGCCATGGCCGACTACTTCACTGAAAAATGGAGCCGCATCGAAGCCTTTGCCCGCACCGGAACCTTTGACGCGGTCGAAGACGACGGCGAAATGCTGTCCGAGTCCGCGCTGCTGGCCTCGGCCTATGTGCCGCCCAAGCTGGAGCTCGATGAGGTGGCTGACCAGGACTGGATGCAGATGGCCTGGCTGTTGCGCTACGAGTGCCCGGACCTGTTCATGGAAACCGTCATGGTCCTGCGTGCAAAGGCCCGCGCCCATGACCTGGGTCTGGACGAAGAGGAAGAAACAGAAGTCGAGGAAGACGACGGCAAGGTCGAAACCGGCGACACCGACCGCGGCAAGGCCACGCCGGCCGCGCGGGACGATGACGAGGAATCCGCCATCTAGTCGCCGATGAAGCCTGCATCGCCACCCCACTCCGTTTCGCTGTTTGATGCCCGCCCCTTCTTCGAGAAGGCGCTGGCCTACGGCGTGCAGCATGGCATTCTGAACCAAGCCAAACTTGACGCCATCTGCGTTGACGCCCCCAAGGGCATGGTGCAGATCGCGCGCTACTTTGGCTCCGAATTCCTTCGCCCGGAACTGGAAAAGGCCAAAGACCGCATGATCAATCTGGTGAGTCTCTATCTGGAGCACACCACGGGCGGCAACCTGCAACAGGCGGCCGAATCCCTGCGCGACCACTCCTTTCTGTCGCGCTCCAAAGGCGGTTCGGACATGCTCAAGGCCCTGATCGCCATGCCGCAGAACAGCCACTTCGGCATGCACGAAGGCGGTGGCTTCACCGATGAACAGATCCCGCTGCTGGCCAAATGGACGCTGCGTACCCTGCCCGAGTACCAGGCAGAGCTGGCCCAGCGCCAGCAGGTAGCCGTGCTGGTGGACGCTGCCGTGTGGCTGGCGGACACATTGGGCATGGATGCCGCCGACCTGGAAGAAGCCGGCAAGGACGCCGAGGCCGTGGTGCGCACATCCCTGTTGGCCCATGCGACCCGGCGCACCGAAATGCCCAACTGGGTGGCGTTTGAGAAGATGGTGGTGGCTCTGCGCAAGAAATACGCGCCACTCGACCCCGCCAACAGCACCTTCACACTGCCCCTGCCCAAAGACCTGCCACAGCGTTTCAAGCCGGTGGTGGAAGGCGTGCGCCAGTCGGTGCTGGCCGATCTGCCCAAGATACTGGACACCGCCCTGCCCGTGCGCAAGCTGTTTGACCGCACGCCCGCATTCCTGGGCCGCTACTTCTGGGTGGAAGATGCGCTGAGCGAGGTGGACCATTTTGATCGCACCGCCTCCGCCACCTGGAACAAGGCAACCGCCGGGCACGACGACGACAGCTCCCTGCTGACCCTGTTCCTGTGCCTGTCCGCCGCCAGTCCCGCCAAGACGGTATTGACCGAAAAGACCGCTGCCACTCTGCTGCGCAAGATCCGCAAGTCGGGGCTGGATGCCAGCCTGGCCCGGCAATTCATTCTTCACCACGCCCCCCAGCAGCACCAGGCTGACTACCTGCACTTGTGGGATGCCTTTGTGGAGGAGGCAGAATCCACACTGCGCAGCGACCACGGCTACGCCCAGCAGGATGCACTGGCGCTGCTGCGCCGGGAATGCAACATCGGCCCCTGAGCCGCCGTTTTTCCGCAACGCAGTGCAGGGGAATGGCGATTCCGCTACAGTGTAAAAAAGCCATTTTTACAAGGGAGTTGCCGTGAATACCAAACCAAAAGAGCCGGCCGCCAAACCAGCATCCGAGCAGGAGCGCTACATGCCGGGAGACCCCATTCCCGTGCCTGATGCCGTGGAAGCCGATTCAGAGTCCGCCTGGGCACTTTTTTCCGGCTCCCCCAAGCCGCCCGAGCCGGACTTTCTGGACACCGTGCCCGCCTCGATACTGGAGGAACAGGCCATCAACCCCGTGCCTGCTTCCCCAAAACCCGCCGGCAATTGATTGCCGCCCTTACACCCGCGCTGAACACCTCTAAACCATGACACTGCATCGATCGCTTCTGGTGGCCATCACCATCACCGCTGCCCTATTGGGCGGCTGCTCCAAACAGGACACTGCAGAAGCCGCCAAGCCAGCCCGGCAGGAAGTCTCCGTCCAGACCGTGGCGGCCCAGGCCAAGGGATTTACCGTGGGTGCCATGATGAGCGCTCATACGGTCTACGTGTTTTTTGACCCACAGTGCCCTCACTGCGGCCACCTGTGGCAGGCATCCCTTCCACTGCACAAAAAGGTCAAGTTCCAGTGGATTCCGGTAGCCTGGATCAATGCATCCAGCCTGACGCAGGGCGCGGCACTGCTCGGCTCGGCCGACCCGCTGGCTTTGATGACGGAACATGAGACATCCCTGCTGGGCGGGCGCGGTGGCATAGCGGCCTCGTCCAGCGTGCCTGCGGAGGTGGAGCAGTCCATCAAGGCCAATACCAAGCTGCTGAACAGCCTGGGCGCCGAGTCGGTTCCCTTTGTAGTGGTCAAGAACGCCCGCACCGGCGAAACCCTGGGCCGCGAAGGCGCCTTGACGACGCAGGCGCTGGCAGAGCTGATTGGGGTGGACGCAACGCCGTAGGCCCTGCGTCCGATGGCCCGAACCTAGAGCTTCTGGTTCAACGCCTTCTCAATGGCGGAGACCAGCTTGCTGCTGTTGGGCTCCACGTCACTGGGGTAATTGGCAACCACCTTGCCACTGCGATCCACCAGGTATTTGTTGAAATTCCACTTCGGCTCGGTGCGGGTAGCCTTGAAGAACTCCGCGTACAGCGAATTGCGCTTGTCGCCCTTCACATCCGACTTGGCGAACATGGGGAACTTCACACCATAGGTGTTGAAGCAGAAGTCGGCAATCTCCTTGGAGTTGCCCGGCTCCTGCTTGCCAAACTCATTCGACGGAAAACCCAGCACCACCAGGCCCTTGCTCTGGTACTTGGCATAGAGCGCCTCCAGCCCTTCGTACTGGCTGGTAAAGCCACAATAGCTGGCGGTGTTCACCACCAGCAGCACCTTCCCGGCGTACTGACAGAGGTTTTGCGGTGCATCGTCCTGCAAACGGGGAAACTCGTGCTGCAGCAGGGCCGGGCAGGCCACCGCGGGTGCTGCGGGTGCAGCAACAGTGGCCTTGGCCGGCGCCTTGGGCGCTGACTGGGCAAAAGCAGCGGATGCCGCAGCGCAAGCCATGGCGGCACCCAGCAGCAGGGAGATAGGGCGTGTGTGTGTCATGCGGCCATTATCCGAGCCCGGCAAAGCCCCTAACCCACCCAGCGTCTTGCGTTGTGCCAGAGCTGCATCCACTGGCTGTGGGCATTGGCGTCCAGGCCGTTCCAGCTCATCTGGATGTTGCGGAACACGCGCTCGGGGTGCGGCATCATGGCGGTGAAGCGGCCATCCGCCGTGGTCACACCGGTGAGGCCACCCGGGCTGCCATTCGGGTTGAACGGATAGGCCTCGGTGGCGGCTCCGGCGTTGTCCACATAGCGCATGGCTGCAATCGCCTTGTCGGCATTGCCGCGGTACTTGAAGTTTGCGAAGCCTTCGCCGTGCGCGACGGCAATGGGCAGGCGCATGCCAGCCAGGTCCTTGAAGAACAGGGACGGCGAATCCAGCACCTCCACCATGCTCAGGCGGGCCTCGAAACGCTCGCTCTGGTTGGTGGTGAAACGCGGCCAGTCCTGCGCACCGGGGATGATGTCGGCCAGCTCGGCAAACATCTGGCAGCCGTTGCACACGCCCAGGCCGAAGGTGTCGGTGCGAGCGAAAAACGCCTTGAACTGATCGGCCAAGGCCGGGTTGAAGGTGATGGAGCGTGCCCAGCCAATGCCGGCGCCCAGGGTGTCACCATAGCTGAAGCCGCCGCAGGCAACCACGCCCTTGAAGTCCGCTAGTCTTGCGCGACCCGTTTGCAGGTCGGTCATGTGCACGTCAAAGGCTTCAAAGCCGGCCTCGGTGAAGGCGTAAGCCATTTCCACATGGGAATTGACGCCCTGCTCGCGCAGCACCGCCACCTTGGGACGGGCGGTGAGGATGGAAGGCGCTCCGTTTTTGATAGCTTTCTGCGCAGATTCCACGAGGGCTAGCGCCTGATTTGGCACATAGGCATGCAGCCCGGGGTCGTTCGATGCTCCGGCCGCCGCGTGCTCGGCGTCGGCGCAGGCCGGGTTGTCGCGCTGCTGGCAAATCTTCCAGCTCACGCTGTCCCAGACCTGGTGCAGATCGCCCAACGAGGCCTTGAAGATGGATTTGGCATCGCGCCAGACCTGCAGCTCGCCCTTGCCGGCGTCGATCTTGGAGGAGTCGGGGCGGGTCTTGCCAATGAAGTGGCTATGCTGCGACAGGCCGTGCGCGCGCAGCACCTGCATCACATCGCCACGCTCCAGAGTGCGCACCTGCAGCACGACGCCCAGTTCCTCGCTGAACAGGGCCTTGAGTGTCAGCTCTTCACGGCGGGCACCCACCTGGCCGGCCCAATTCTTGGCATCGCCCGTGTCCATACGGCTGTCGGAGATGCCGTCGCCCTCGGTGACCAGCATGTCCACATTCAAGGCCACACCGACACGACCGGCAAAGGCCATCTCGGCCACTGCGGCCAGCAGGCCGCCGTCGCTGCGATCGTGGTAGGCCAGGATCATGCCCTTGCCACGCAGGTAGTTGACCGCCTCGACCAGATTCACCAGGTCCTGCGGGTCTTCCAGATCGGGCACGGCGTCGCCGACCTGGTCCAGCGTTTGCGCCAGGATGCTGGTCGCCATGCGGTTCTTGCCATGGCCTAGATCGACCAGCACCAGCGTGGTGTCTTCCGTCGCGTTCAGTTGGGGGGTGAGCGTGCCGCGCACATCCTGCAGCGTGGCAAAGGCGCTGACGATCAGGGACACGGGGGATGTGACCTTCTTGTCGCCCTTTTCATCCTTCCACTGCGTGCGCATGGACAGCGAATCCTTGCCAACGGGGATGGACACACCCAGCGCCGGGCACAGCTCCAGACCCACGGCCTTGACGGTGGCGTACAGCGCAGCGTCTTCACCCGGCTCGCCACAGGCTGCCATCCAGTTGGCAGACAGCTTGACGCGGCTCAGCTCGATGGGAGCGGCCAGCAGATTCGTAATCGCCTCAGCCACCGCCATGCGACCGGATGCGGGCGCATCCAGCGCGGCCAGCGGCGTGCGCTCGCCCATGGACATGGCCTCGCCGGCAAAGCCCTTGAAATCGGCCAGGGTCACGGCGCAATCCGCCACCGGCACCTGCCAGGGGCCGACCATCTGGTCGCGGTGCGTCAGGCCACCCACGGTGCGGTCGCCAATGGTGATCAGGAAGCGCTTGGAGGCCACGGTGGGGTGGGCCAGCACGTCGATGACGGCTTTTTGCAAGTCGACACCGGTCAGGTCCAATGGTCTGAACTGGCGTGCGACGGTCTTGACATCGCGGTGCATCTTGGGTGGCTTGCCCAAGAGCACGTTCATCGGCATATCGACCGGGGACTCGGCGCCCTCGTCCACCAGTTGCAACTGGCGTTCTTCGGTGGCCACGCCGATCACGGCAAACGGGCAGCGCTCACGCTCGCACAGGGCCTGGAACTGTTCCAGCGACTCGGGCGCGATGGCCAAGACATAGCGTTCCTGGCTCTCGTTGCACCAGATTTCCTTGGGGGCCATGCCGGATTCCTCCAGCTTCACAGCGCGCAGGTCAAAGCGTGCGCCGCGGCCCGCGTCGTTGGTCAGTTCGGGGAAGGCGTTGGACAGGCCGCCGGCACCCACGTCGTGGATCGCCAGGATCGGGTTCTTGTCGCCCTGCACCCAGCACTGGTTGATGACCTCCTGCGCCCGGCGCTCGATCTCGGGGTTTCCGCGCTGCACGGAGTCAAAGTCCAGGTGAGCCGCATTGGCACCGGTGGCCATGGAACTCGCCGCGCTGCCGCCCATGCCGATGCGCATGCCGGGGCCACCCAGCTGGATCAGCAGGCTGCCGGCGGGGAATTCGATCTTGTGCGTTTGCGTGGAGTCGATGACGCCCAGGCCACCGGCGATCATGATGGGCTTGTGGTAGCCGCGCTGCACGGTGTCCACATTGCTGGCCACGCTCTGCTCGTATTCGCGGAAGTAGCCCAACAGGTTGGGTCGGCCGAATTCGTTGTTGAACGCAGCGCCACCCAGCGGGCCTTCGACCATGATCTGCAACGGACTGGCGATGTGCTCGGGCTTGCCGAAATCACTGCCCCATAGCTTGGACACGGTAAAGCCGGTCAGACCCGCCTTGGGTTTGGAGCCGCGGCCGGTGGCGCCCTCGTCACGGATCTCGCCACCCGCGCCGGTGGAAGCGCCAGGGAACGGACTGATGGCAGTGGGGTGGTTGTGGGTCTCCACCTTCATCAGGATGTGGTTTGTATTGCTATGCTTTTCATAGCTTGCCGCGCTGATTCCACGAGGGCTGGAGGCCGATTTGGCTACAAACCGTTCCACCAGAACGCCTTCCATGACGGAAGCGTTGTCCGAATACGCCACCAGCATGTGCTGCGGGTGGGTCTGGTGGGTGTGGCGGATCATGCCGAACATACTCTTGTCCTGCGCCACGCCGTCAATGGTGAACTGGGCGTTGAAGATCTTGTGGCGGCAGTGCTCGCTGTTGGCCTGGGCAAACATCATCAACTCCACATCGGTGGGGTTGCGGCCCAGCGTGGTGAAGGCGTTCACCAGGTAATCGATCTCGTCGGCGGCCAGCGCCAGGCCCCAGGCGCCGTTGGCGCTTTCCAGTGCGGCCTTGCCACCGCCCAGCACATCCACATGGTCCATGGGTGCGGCCTGCAGCGCGCCGAACAGGCCCAGGGCCTGGGCGCGCTCCAACATGGCGCTTTCGGTCATGCGGTCGTGCAACAGGGCGGCGACCTGCTCCAGTTGTTCGGTGGTCAGCGCAGTCTTGCTGAGCAAACCGTTTTTCAACGTCAGGCGGTACTCCACCAGGCGCTCGATGCGGTGCACGGCCAAGCCGCAGTTGTGGGCAATGTCGGTGGCCTTGGAGGCCCAGGGCGACACGGTACCCAGCCGCGGCGACACCACGATCAGCGGGCCGTCAGAAGGGCCGGTGTAAGGGTCGCCGTAGGTCAGAAGGGCCGCCAGTTGGGCGCTGAGCGCCGCATCAGGGGCGCTGTCGCTGGCCACCAGGTGCACGAAACGCGCTGAAATGGACGCGATTTTGTCGTGGACCGCCTGCAGGGCGGGCAGGAGTTGTTGAATGCGGAAGCTGCTCAGGGCATTGCTGCCCTCGAATTGGGTGATGTGCAGTGTCACAGGGGCGGCCTGGAAAAGTGGGCTGGAGGGTGGGCTGACGGTCGAAAATTCAACTCATCCCCGTGCGCTGAATGGGCACAGGGCTGGAGCCTGCTGATTTTACCCGCCTCGCCGCGGTAGCCTAGGGAACCTTGCGGCCATCCCGGCGAGACAACCGTTAGAAAAGTGGCTCAGCAGGGTTCGCCATCGCACAAACGGCGCACTGTGCACGACAGACACTGCCCTATCACCATTTCCAACGGACCGCCTGCGCGCAGACAACCGCGCAAAAAAGGGCGTGATTTACCATGAAATATCCGATCCGCATCCGGTTTTCCGGCATGGAACCGTCCGAGGCACTGATAGCCGCTGCAAAGGCACATGCCGTCGGGCTTGCGTGGGCTGAATCGGAGATCATTGCCTGCTGGGTTGGCATCCATTTCGATCCGGAGCAACAGCATTCGGGCAAGCCTTACAGGGTGCGCGTGGATGTGGCGATTCCCGGCCATGAACTCACCACGCAACGGGTCCAACAGGAAGACATGCTCCTGGCTCTGGGCTACGCGTTTGAAGACATGGTGCAGCAACTCAAAGCCATCGACCCCCAGATCAACCACGCAGAGTACGCAGTCACCGTCAACGGCGAACTCGTGAAGCAGCAGGCCTCCGACCAGCCAATGCTGCCACCCCGCTGACGCCCGGGCACCATCACGCCATCTGGAACAGCTCCTGTGGCATCTGCATCACCGCACTGGTCGGGGCCAGCGCCGCGCTGTAGTGGCTGTCCGCCCGCGGCAACAGGCGCGCAAAGTAGAACTCGGCCGTCTGGATCTTGGCGGTGTAGAAATCATTTGACTCCTTGCCTTTCCTACTGGCCAACAGCTCGGTGGCCTTGGACGCCTGCAGCGCCCAGAAGTAGGCCATCATCACAAAGCCGGAGTACATCAGGTAGTCCACGCTGGATGAGCCTACCTGCTCACGGTCTTTGGACGCGCGCAGCATGATGAGCGTGGTCAACAGGTTCCACTGCGCGGTGCGGCGCGCCAGCGTGCGCATCATCTGGCCCATGGGCGTGCGTTGCAGGGCATAGGGCTTGGCCATGCGCAGAATGGTGCCGCTGAAATCGCGCACGCACTTGCCCTTGGTGTTGAGCAGCACCTTGCGGCCGAGCAGGTCCAGTGCCTGGATGCCGGTCGTGCCTTCGTACAGCGTGGAGATGCGGGCGTCGCGCGCAATCTGCTCCATGCCGTGTTCGCCGATGTAGCCGTGGCCGCCAAACACCTGGATGCCCAGGTTCGCCGCCTCCAGACCCATCTCGGTCAGAAAGCCCTTCAAGATCGGGGTGTAGAAGCCCAGCTCGTCGTCGTACTTCTTGTACGCAGCCTGGTCGCCTTCTGTGACGGCGTTGAACATCTTGTCGGCAATCTTGGCGGCGCCATAGACCATGGCACGGCCGCCTTCGGCAATGGCTTTTTGCGTCAGCAGCATACGGCGCACATCGGGGTGCCAGATCAGCGCATCGGCCACCTGCTCAGGCTCTTTTTTGCCTGAGAGTGCGCGCATGGAGCGGCGCTCCTGCGCATACGGCAAGGCGCCCTGGAACGACAGCTCGGCATGGGCCACGCCCTGGATGGCGGTGCCGATGCGGGCCGTGTTCATGAAGGTGAACATGGCTTCCAGACCCTTGTTGGGCTCGCCAATCAGCGTGCCAATGGCGCCGTCAAAGTTCAGCACGGCGGTGGCGTTGGCGCTGATGCCCATCTTGTGCTCCAGCGAGCCGGTGTTGACGCCGTTGCGCGCACCCACGGTGCCGTCAGCCGCCACGGCAAACTTCGGGACCACAAACAGCGAGATGCCGCGGGTTCCCGCAGGCGCGCCGGGCAGGCGGGCCAGCACGATGTGGATGATGTTTTCCGCCAGATCGTGGTCGCCCGACGAAATGAAAATCTTGGTGCCGGTCAGCGCATAGCTGCCGTCCGCCTGCGGCTCGGCGCGGGTCTTGACCTGGGCCAGATCGGTGCCGCACTGGGGTTCGGTCAGGCACATGGTGCCGGTCCACTCACCCGCCACCAGGCGCGGCAGGTACACCGTCTTGATGGCGTCGGTGCCGTATTGCAGCAGCGTGTTGATGCAGCCAATGCTCAGGCCGGGGTACATATTGAACGACCAGTTGGCTGCGCCCATCATTTCCGACTTCATCAGGTTCAAGGACATGGGCAGGCCCTGGCCGCCATATTCCACGGGGAAGGACAGACCTTGCCAGCCACCGGCCACAAACTGGGCATAGGCTTCCTTGAAGCCCTTGGGCGTGGTCACCACGCCATCAGCCAGATGGCAGCCTTCCTTGTCACCCGATGCATTCAGCGGTGCCAGCACCTCTTCGCAGAGAGTGGCAGCACCTTCCAGAATGGCGTCCACCATCTCGGGGGTGGCGTCCGCGCCATTGGACAGTGTGCTGAAGTGCTGCGGATAGTCCAGCACTTCGTTGATCAGGAAGCGCATGTCGCGCAGGGGGGCCTTGTAGTGCAGCATGGTGCTTACCTTTCAATGATGGCAACGACACCCTGGCCGCCAGCGGCACAGATGGAGATCAAACCGCGGCCCGAGCCCTTTTGCGCCAGCATCTTGGCCAGCGTGGCCACGATGCGGCCACCGGTCGCGGCAAAGGGATGGCCCGCCGCCAGTGAGCTGCCGTTGACGTTGAGCTTCTTCATATCGATCTTGCCCAGCGGCTTGTCCAGACCGAGCTGCTGTTTGCAGAACACCTTGTCCTGCCAGGCAGCCAAGGTGCACAGCACCTGTGCCGCAAAAGCCTCGTGGATTTCGTAGTAGTCAAAGTCCTGCAAGGTGAGGCCGGCACGGGCCAGCATGCGCGGCACGGCGTAGGCCGGGGCCATCAGCAGTCCTTCCTTCTTGTCGAAGAAGTCCACCGCGGCCACTTCGCTGAAGGTAATAAAAGCCTGCACCGGCAGATTGTGGGCAGCAGCCCACTCTTCGCTGGCCAGCAACACGGCGGAGGCACCGTCGGTCAATGGCGTGGAATTGCCAGCCGTCAAAGTGCCCTGGCCGGGCGCAACCTTCTTGTCGAACACGGGCTTCAAGGAACGCAGTTTCTCGATGCTCAGGTCAGCGCGCAGGTTGTTGTCCTTGGTAACGCCCTTGAACGGGGTCATCAGGTCGGTGAAGAAACCTTGTTCGTAGGCCTTGGCCAAGTTCTGGTGGCTCTTCAATGCCAGCTCGTCCTGGGCCTCGCGAGGGATGGCCCATTCACGCGCCATCTGCTCCGCGTGTTCACCCATGGAGAAGCCGGTGCGCGGCTCACCGTTGCGTGGCAGGGCCGGTTTGACCAGCATGGAGGGGCGAATGCGCGTGGCCACGGCCAGACGCTGCGCGCCGGTCTTGGCGCGGGACAGGTCCAACAGTATCTTGCGCAGCTTTTCGTTCAGCGCAATCGGTGCGTCGGACGTGGTGTCCACACCACCGGCAATGCCGGATTCGATATGGCCCAGTGCAATCTTGTTGGCCACGATCATCGCGGCTTCCAGGCCGGTGCCGCAGGCCTGCTGGATGTCAAAGGCCGGGGTTTCGCGGGCCAGCGTCGTGGACAACACGGACTCGCGCACCAGGTTGAAGTCACGCGAGTGCTTCATGACCGCACCGGCGACCACATCACCCATGCGCTCGCCATGCAGGTTGAAACGGTCCACCAGGCCTTGCAGCGTGGCGGTCAGCATCTCCTGGTTGGAGGCTTGGGAGTAGACGGTGTTGGAACGGGCGAAGGGAATGCGGTTGCCGCCCAGAATGGCGACGCGACGGATAGTAGTCATGGTGGTTTCCGATCAGAAAAATGGAAGGTTTGGTGGGGTTCAGTAGCTGAACTGGCCGCGCAGATGCGGCCGCTGACCCTTGGCATCGCGCACTTCAAACAAGGCGCCGTTGCTGCTGCGGGCGCTCCACAGGGAGGCACGGCCCGGCAGGTACAGCGGTGTCTTGAACTCAACCGCCAGACGGGCCTGCTCCACCGGCTTGGCCGGCAGCAGGCAGGACAGAGCCCGCGCATTGGTCCACATGCCGTGGGCAATGGCGCGCTTGAAACCAAACAGCCGGGCCGACAGGGCCGACATGTGGATCGGATTGCGGTCACCCGAAACGGCACCGTAGCGGCGCCCGATATCGGCGGAAGCCGAAAACTCGGTCTGGCACGACAGCGGCACATCCACCTGAATCTGGCTGGCATACGGTGCGCCCGAGGTCTCCTTGACACCCACGCGCAGCAGGCTCTGGGTGGCGCTCCACACCAGTTCGTCACCACGGAGAATGCGCAGATCCAGCGTGAAGCCCTGGCCCTTTTCGTGGGCAAACAGGCTGCCGGTTCCCATTTCGACCCGCACCACGTCGTCCGCAAACAGCGGCTTATGCTGCTCGATGGTGTTGGCCAGATGCACTGTTCCCATGGCGGGCCAGGGGCATGCGTCCGAACACATGTAGGCCGTGACCAGGGGAAAGGTCAGCAGCTGCGGGTAGATCAGCGGCACGCCCTGCCCGACGTGGAAACCGCACAGAGCGGAGTACTGGCCGATGTGCTGGGCGTTGAGCTGCACCCGGGGCAACACCAGTTCTGCAGGTGGCAATGTCTTGACCAGGCCGGGGCGCTTGGCACCCGTACCCAGTGCGCGGAAGAAGGTCGCCGCCAGGCTGGGTGTTTCTGTCACTTCAATGGCTTGCATGCTCAGGCTCCAATCAGGCTTTGGCCGCAGACGCGCACCACGTTGCCGGTCAGGCCGTTGGCCGCCGGTGAGGCAAACCAGGCAATGGCTTCGGCCACATCCACCGGTTGACCGCCCTGCCCCATGGAGTTCATGCGCCGGCCGGCCTCGCGGATGGCAAAGGGCACGGCGGCGGTCATCTGGGTCTCGATGAAGCCCGGTGCCACGGCGTTGATGGTGATGCCCTTTGCAGCCAGCACCGGTGCCATGCTCTGCACCATGCCAATCACGCCGGCCTTCGACAGCGCGTAGTTGGTCTGGCCCAGATTGCCGGCAATGCCGGAGATAGACGACACGCAGACGATGCGCGCACCGGCCTTGAGTGCGCCAGAGGCCACCAGGGCGTCATTGATGCGCTCCTGGGTCGACAGGTTGACGTTGACAACGGCCTGCCACAGGTGGTCTTTCATGTTGGCGATGGTCTTGTCGCGGGTGATGCCGGCGTTGTGCACGACCACGTCCCAGCCGCCATCCGCCAGCGCGGCCGCAACCAATGCCTGTGGCGCCTCGGCCGAACCGATGTCCAGTGCCAAGGCCTTGCCGCCCAGGCGATTCGCAATCTCGTCCAGACCCGTTTGGGCCTGCGGCACATCCAGGCAAATGACCTGGGCACCATCGCGGGCCATCACCTCGGCAATGGAGGCGCCAATGCCGCGCGAGGCACCTGTCACCAGGACTTTCTTGCCAGCCAGGGGCTGGGTCCAGTCCACCGCAGCGGGAACGGGCCCAACCGGAGCCCGTAGACGCACCACCTGGGCCGACACGTAGGCCGAACGGGGTGACAACAGAAAACGCAACGTGCCTTCCAGCTGGTCCTCGGCCCCTTCGGCCACATAAACCAGTTGCACGGTGATGGCGCGCTTGAGTTCCTTGGCGAGTGATCGGGTCAAGCCTTCCAGCGCACGCTGGATGGTGGCCTGGCGAGGCGATGCACACGCCTCGGGCGGGCGACCCAGCACAACCACGCGGCCGCAGGGCAGGATGGAACGGGCTGCGTCATGGAAGAAGTGGTAGATCGCGTCGGCCTGGACACTGTCATCCATGCCGGTGGCGTCGAACACCAGCGCCTTGACCTTCTCGCCCGGCTTGCCGTCGGTGCCCCAACGCCCGGTCATCATGCCCAGCGGGTTGGCAATGCCCATCCACTGGGGCACATTCTGGTGCGCCACGGTTTGCGCGCCGATGGCCTTGAAGACAGCGGCCAGCGCGCTCAGGAGTTGCGGATTGGGGCCTGCACCCACCAGCACGTGGCCGCGGATGACGGGCTGGCCGGGCTGGAAGCGCTCCAGCGGCAAGGGCTGGGGCAGACCCAGCATGGCGGCAACACGGGAACCCAGGGGGGAATTGGCAAAGCCCAGATACGAATCGGTCATGGAAATCTCCTTTGGGCGCGATGTTACCGACCAAGTAGTCATTTACCTTAGAGGACGCTGCCTAACCACAGACGTGGCGAAGACGAAAAAACCGTGCAGGCGCGGCGTGATTCGCCCTCTGGGATAATTGACGGATGACAATTACCTACAAAGATGCCGAGGGCATTCAAGGCATGCGGGTGGCCGGACGGCTCACCTCTGAAGTTCTGGACTACCTGACACCCTTCGTAAAACCGGGGGTCACGACCAATGAACTCGACAAACTGGCACATGACTACATCGTGAATGTGCAGGGCGGGATTCCCGCGCCGCTGAACTACACCGGGGGTGGCAACACGCCCTACCCCAAGTCGGTCTGCACCTCGATCAACCACCAAGTCTGCCACGGCATTCCCAATGACAAGCCGCTCAAGAAAGGCGACATCGTCAACATCGACGTCACCGTCATCAAGGACGGCTGGCACGGCGACTCCAGCCGCATGTACATCGTCGGTGAAGCTTCCATCGCAGCCAAGCGCCTATGCGCCATCACCTATGAAGCCATGTGGCACGGGATCAAGATGGTCAAACCCGGCGTGCACCTGGGTGACATCGGTCACGCCATCCAGCAATTTGCCGAAGGCAAGGGCTTCAGCGTGGTACGCGAATTCTGCGGCCACGGCATTGGCCGCGTGTTCCACGAAGAGCCCCAGGTGCTGCACTACGGCCGCCCCGGCACGCTGGAAAAGCTGGTCGAAGGCATGACCTTCACGATCGAGCCCATGATCAACGCCGGCAAGAAGGAAATCAAGGATGGCCCGGAAAAGGACGGCTGGACCATTGTGACCAAGGACCACTCCCTCTCGGCCCAGTGGGAACACACGATTCTGGTCACGCGCACCGGCTATGAAGTGCTGACGGTGTCCGCCGGAACCCCTCCCATCCCCGCGTTTGTGCCTGCACAAGCCCCGGCCTGACCGCCGTCCCCGAGCGGCACCCACCCATGGCTGATTTGCAAGCAATCCGCACCGATTACCGCACGCAAAAGACCGCGCTGCTGCAAACCATCGGGGTGGCCGGCGCCACGGGGCCCAACATCCACAAGACGCTGGGCCACCTGGCGCAACTGGCCGACAGCGTACTCAAGCGCCTGTGGGACCACGCCGGCCTGCAGTCCCCCTTTGCGCTGCTGGCCGTTGGCGGCTACGGCCGCGGCGAGCTGTTTCCCTATTCCGACGTGGACGTTCTGGTGCTGTTGCCAGATGGCTACGATCCCGAACACGATGCCGCATTGAAGACCCGCATCGAGTCCTTCATTGGCAGCTGCTGGGATGCGGGTCTGGAAATCGGCTCCAGCGTGCGCACCCTGGCCAACTGCCTGGCCGAAGCCGCCAGGGATGTGACCATACAGACCGCGCTGCTGGAGTGCCGCGCCATCACCGGCAACATCGATCTGGTGGCGCAATTCCAGACGGCATTCTTTGCCGCCATTGACCCGCAGGCCTTCTTTGTGGCCAAGACGCTGGAGCTGCGCCAGCGCCACACCAAATACGAGAACACGCCCTACTCGCTGGAGCCCAACTGCAAGGAGTCCCCCGGTGGCCTGCGCGACCTGCAGATCATCCTGTGGGTGGCCAAGGCGGCCGGCTACGGCAACAACTGGAGCGACCTGGCCGCCAACGGCCTGGCCACACCCTTCGAGGTGCAGCAGATCCGGCGCAACGAGTCCCTGTTGACCCGCGTGCGGGCCCGCCTGCACCTGATTGCCAACCGGCGTGAAGACCGCCTGATCTTCGACATGCAGAATGCCGTGGCCGAGTCCTTCGGCTTTGGCCACGACAAGCGCGCCTCCAAGGGGCGCGCCGTGGTGCGCGCCAGCGAGGCCCTGATGAAGCGCTACTACTGGGCCGCCAAGGCGGTGGCGCAGCTCAACCAGATTCTGCTGCTCAACATCGAGGAGCGTCTCAACCCGTCCACCCACGCACCGCGCCGCATCAATGACCGGTTCAACGACAAGGCCGGCATGATCGATGTGGTCAGCGACGACCTCTACCAGCGCGAGCCGCACGCCATTCTGGAAACCTTCCTGATCTACCAGACCACGGTGGGCCTGAAGGGACTTTCGGCGCGGACCCTGCGCGCCCTGTACAACGCCCGCAACCAGATGGATGCCGGTTTTCGCAGCGACCCGGTCAACCGCGAGACCTTCCGCAAGATCCTGATGGAGCCCCAGGGCATTACCCATGCCATGCGGCTGATGAACCAGACCTCGGTGTTGGGGCGCTACCTGTGGGTGTTCCGCCGCATCGTGGGCCAGATGCAGCACGACCTGTTCCATGTGTACACGGTGGACCAGCACATCCTGATGGTGCTGCGCAACATGCGCCGCTTCTTCATCGTGGAGCATGCGCACGAATACCCGTTCTGCTCGCAACTGGCCAGCGGCTGGGACAAGCCCTGGCTGCTGTATGTGGCGGCGCTCTTCCACGACATAGCCAAGGGCCGCGGCGGCGACCACTCGGACCTGGGCGCCACCGAAGTGCGGCGCTTCTGCAAGCAGCACGGCTTTGCAGCCGAGGACAGCCAGCTCATCGCGTTCGTGGTGCGCGAGCACCTCGCCATGAGCCAGATTGCCCAGAAGTCCGACCTGAGCGACCCCAAGACCATTGCCGACTTTGCCAAGCGGGTGGGCAACGAGCGCCAGCTCACCGCCCTGTACCTGCTGACGGTGGCCGACATCCGCGGCACCTCACCCAAGGTCTGGAACGCCTGGAAGGGCAAGCTGCTGGAAGACCTGTACCGCCTGACCAGCCGCGCACTCGGTGGCCACGCCCCCGACCCGGATGCCGAAGTGGAAGCCCGCAAGCGCGAGGCCCTGGTGCTGGTCAACATGCACTCCCTGCCGTTCGAGGCCCACAAGCCCCTGTGGGATACGTTGGACGTGGGCTATTTCATGCGCCACGACGCAGCCGACATTGCCTGGCACACACGCCAGCTCTCGCGCCTGGTGGGCTCCAGCACGGCCATCGTGCGGGCGCGTCGCTCCCCGGCTGGAGAGGGCCTTCAGGTGCTGGTCTACACCCCCGACCAGAGCGACCTGTTTGCCCGGATCTGCGGCTACTTCGACCAGCGCAGTTTCAGCATCCTGGATGCACGCATCCACACCGCCAGAAACGGCTACGCGCTGGACACTTTCCAGGTGGTGACCTCTGCCGCGCCCGATGAATACCGTGAGATCACCAGCATGCTGGAGAACAGCCTGGCCAAGGTCATCAACGATGCCGGGCCCCTGCCCAACCCCAGCCGGGGCCGGGTGTCGCGCCGGGTCAAGAGTTTCCCGATCGCGCCGCGCGTGACGCTGACACCGGATGAAAAAGGCCAGCGCTGGCTGCTCAACATCTCCGCCAGCGACCGGGTCGGCCTGCTCTACAGCGTGGCCCTGGTGCTGGCGCGCCACCACCTGAACCTGCAACTGGCCAAGGTTGCCACCCTGGGTGAACGGGTGGAAGACACCTTCCTGATTGACGGCCCCGAACTGCAGCACAACAAGAAGCAGATCGAAATCGAAACCGAGCTGATCGAGGCCCTGGCGGCATAGCTATTGGCAAAAAGGCCTTCCAGCCCTCGTCAATATTAGTTCTATTGCTATACTTTATATAGCATTACTACATGCGAAGCTGGGCCAGAATCTCGCGGCCAATGGCGCTCAACGGTACAACCCGTTCCACGCCGCCGCGCTTGATGGCTTCTTTGGGCATGCCAAACACCACGCAGCTCTCTTCGTCCTGCGCCAGCGTGTGGGCGCCTGCCGTGCGCATCTCCATCAGCCCGGCAGCGCCGTCATCGCCCATGCCCGTCATGATCACGCCCAACGCGTTGGCACCCGCGCACTTGGCCACCGAACGGAACAGCACATCCACGGACGGGCGGTGCCGGTTGACCAGGGGGCCGTCCATCACCTCGACGTAGTATTGCGCCCCGGTCCGTCGCAGCAGCATGTGTTTGCCGCCTGGTGCAATCAAGGCGCGTCCGGGTATTACCCGGTCATTGTTCTGGGCTTCACGCACCTCGATCTGGCTGAGACTGTTGAGACGGTTGGCAAACTCAGCCGTAAATTTCTCCGGCATGTGCTGCACGATCACAATGCCGGGTGTCACTTTGGGCAGGCTGGTCAGCACCGCCTCCAGCGCCTGTGTGCCTCCCGTTGATGTCCCTAGCGCCACTACCCGCTCCGTAGTCTGGATCATGGCGGTGTGCTTGTCCGCAGCTGCCATGATGACGTCGGCCGTATTCTTTTCACGCGCCACTGCCGGCTGGTATTTCTTCACATGGGCCTTGGCGGCGGCTTTGACCGCCGTGACCAGATCATCGGATGCATCCACCAGAAACTGCTTCAAACCCAGCGTGGGCTTGGTGATGATGGCCACCGCACCGGCGGCCAACGCTTCCACCGACGTCTTGGCCCCGGACAACGCCAGCGTGGAACAAATCACCACCGGTGTGGGACGCTCGGCCATGATCTTCTTCAGGAAGGTGATGCCGTCCATGCGCGGCATCTCAACGTCCAGCACGATCACGTCCGGCCACTGCACCTTCATGCGCGCAATGGCCAGTATGGGGTCCGCACACGCGGCGATGACTTCAATATCGGGGTCCTCATCCAGCAGAGCGGTTACCACCTGACGCACAACGGCCGAGTCATCCACCACCAGAACCTTGATCGCCGTCATAGCAAGTCTCCCTCATGGTCATCGCCCATGCTGCTGGGTGCAACCTGATGGCACCATACATCACCGTTGCGCACATCAAAGATGATTTGTCGATGACCGATGCCGAACAGGCTCTCCGACAGGATTGGCACACCGTGGCGATTCAGCAATTCCAATGCGGCCTCACCGTTGCGTTGCCCCACATGCACTCCACCCGAGCGAAGATGGTCCGGAAACATGTTGCCGCCACCGAACACCTTGCCCTGACATTGTCCGACGGCAATGCCAAGTTGTTTGAGCTCACCCACCATCAACTCCATGGCTTCGTCACCATAGCGCGCATCGAGACCGTCACTTCGGTCCGGCACACCACGGGTGGGCAACAGAAAGTGCGACATCGCGCCCACTCGCGCGAATGGATGCCACAGCGTGATCGACACACAGGAACCCAGCATGGTGCGAATCTGATAGTCAGCATCGGCGACAAAGAACTCCCCCGGTTGCAGGAAGATGTCAATCAAGCCCTCGATTCTGTGCATGTCAACCGGCCCTCCGGTAGATCGATGGCGCAACGGACTCCACCGCACTGCTGATATTGTTCAGGCTCTCCGAGTGACCAACGCAAAAGTAGCCGTCGGGCTTCATGGTCGAAATCACACGCGCCACAACCTCGCGTTTGGTGTCATCACTGAAATAAATCATCACATTGCGCAAAAAAATCACGTCAAACTGCCCCAGGTTCGGCAGGGGTGCATTCAGATTGACCTGGCGAAACAGGACGTGGTCACGCAGACTGCGCTCTATCAGTAATTTGCCCTGGTACTGACCTGAACCCTTGAGGCAGAAACGCCGTAAATACTCAGGCGGAATGTGCCGGGCACGCTCCATGGTGTAGAGGGCCTGTGCCGCCCCCTTCAGCACCTGTTTGCTGATGTCCGTGCCCAGCACCTCCCAAGGGGTGGACTCCATGCAGTCCGCAAGAACCATGGCAATGCTGTAGGCCTCCTCGCCACTGGAACTGGCCGCGCTCCAGACACGAAAAGGCTGGGAACGCGCGCGGCATGCCAGCGCCTGGGTACGGAGGAATTCAAAGTGCTTGATCTCGCGAAAGAAATAGGTCTCGTTGGTGGTCAGCAAGTCCACGGCGGTCTGGACCTCTTCCGGATGCGCGCCGGAAGTCAGCAGATCGAAATACTGGCCGAAGTTCTCCAGCCCATGATGGGCGAGGCGCTTGCTCAAGCGGCCTTCGACCAGCGCCTTCTTCTGTTCTGACATCGTGATGCCAGCCGCCTCGAAGATGAACCGTCGAAACTGTGACAACTCCTTGTCAGTGATGGGGGTCATGCGCAAACTCAACTTCTCATTCGGGAGCATCTGCCCCATTCAACCGGTCTTCAGCAATCGGCAGGACCTCATCCAACGACGGCGACATCGGTCGCAGCCGCTGCGGCCTGCCCCATTTCGCCAATCTCCTGCATCGACAGCACGTTGTTCACGTTCAGCAGAATCACAAACTTGCCAGCCACCTTGCCAATGCCTTCGATGAAGTCGCTTCGAATCTTGGCACCAAAGCTGGGAGGTGGCTCAATGTCGCCGGCTGCAATTTCCAGCACCGCCTGCACCGAGTCCACCACCACACCCATGCTCTGGCGCTCACCTTCGTTCTGAGCACCCACCTCGACGATGATGATGCAGGAGCTTTTGGTCACCGGCGTGGATGGTTTGCCAAAGCGATTGGACAGATCCATCACGGGCACCACCGCTCCGCGCAGGTTGATAACGCCGCGTATGCACGCCGGCATCATGGGTACTTCGGTCAGGTTGGAGTACCAGATGATCTCGCGTATGCACAGAATGCCTATCGAGAACATCTCGCCACCCAGCATGAAGGTCAGGTACTGCTTTTGTTCCACCGGCGCCGCTGCCGCGCCAGCCACTGCCACAGCCGAGCCCGCAGGAGCTTGTGGCGTGCTTTCGGTTTTAGCCAGGGTGTTCATGAGGTTCCCCCTCAGAATTTGGTGAACACGGACTCGTCAACTTCGTCGCCCGTTGGCGCAAGCTTGGCGCCAACGGTCTTGAGTGCTGGACGCTTGGCCGCTGAGGCCTTGGCACCGGCGGCTCCGCCCTTGCGCGGAGCCACAGTGCGCCCGGAACCTTCGACCTTGAAGAAGGTCATGGTCTGCTGCAACTGTTCGGCCTGACTGCTCATCTCCTCGGAGGTAGCAGCCAGTTCTTCAGAGCTCGAAGCGTTCTGCTGGGTAGTCTGGTTCAACTGGCCAACCGCCGAGTTGATCTGGCCAACACCTGACGACTGTTCGCTGGACGCGGCCGAGATTTCCTGCACCAGATCTGCGGTCTTGCGAATGGCGGGCACCATCTGTTCCAGCAGCTTGCCGGCTTTCTCGGCCAACTCCACGCTGCTGGTGGCCACTTCGCCGATTTCTTGTGCCGCCACCTGGCTGCGCTCGGCCAGTTTTCGCACTTCGGCCGCCACCACGGCAAAACCTTTGCCGTGTTCTCCGGCACGGGCGGCTTCAATGGCGGCGTTGAGTGCCAGCAGATTTGTCTGTGCAGCGATGTCGTCGATGATGCTGATCTTCTTGGCAATCTGCTTCATGGCGGCTACGGTGGCATTCACCGACTCACCGCCATCGGCTGCGTCCTGCGCGGCCTTGCTGGCCATGCTTTCGGTCACTTTGGCGTTCTCGGTATTCTGGGCAATGCTGGATGTCATCTGCTCAATGGAGGCCGATGTCTCTTCCACTCCGGCTGCCTGTTCGCTGGCCGCTTGTGACAGGGCTTGTGCGGTTGCGCTCACCTCTTCGGAGGCGCTGGCCAGGGCTTGGGCACCACCGTTGACGTCGGCTACCACTTCGGAGAGCTTGCCCACCATTTGTTTCATGGCATACAGCAGGCTGGAATCATCCTTGGGATGGGTTTCGAGCTTCATGGTCAGGTCGCCTTCGGACAGGCGCACCACCATGTCACGGGCATAGTCCGGCTCGCCGCCGAGTTGCTTGGTCACACTGCGGGTGATGAACCAGCCGGCCAGCACAGACAGAATAGAGGCTGCAATGCCCAAGATGACGATAAGCTTCTCGGTCGAATCGGCCAGAGCATCGGCATCCTTGCCAGCCTTTTCCATCAACTCAGTCTGCAAGTCCACCATATTGTTAATGGCCTTCATGTAGTCACCCTGAGTTTTACGCAGATCGCCCTGGAGCAACACAGAAAACTCTGAGGGTTTGACATCGGCCTTGATCAATTCGATGGCTTTGTCTTGCGACACCACATAGGCAGCGCGTGTCGCCTGGATCTGCTTCATGAGTTCGCGGCCCTTCTCCGACGTCACGGTCTTGTCCAGCTTCTCCAGCCGATCAGTAATGATCTTGCGTTGCTCTGTAATGGCATCGAAGGATTTGACACGTTCAGGTCCGGTATAGATGTAGGCATTGCGCAGTTGGCGCGCAATGTTATTGATCGCTTCATTGACATCGTTGGACATGACCGTCTTGGGAAACTTGTCATTGACCATATTCTCAATTTCGCTGTTCAACGCACCCAGTCGGGAATAACTGGTTCCCGCGATAACGATCAGCAGCACCAGGGTAATGGCAAAGCCGATTCCCAGCCTGACTCCGAGTTTGAGGTTGTTCAACATTTCATTACTCCTGATAAAAACGACTAGATGGATTGACTGGTAGCAATAGCTGCTTTGGGTTGGTTGCCCACCGAACGGCGTACCAGTTGCGGCACATCCAGAATCAGGGCTACATCGCCACTACCCAGAATGGTGGAGCCGCTGATGCAGGTCACCTGGTTGAAGATCTGGCCCAGCGGCTTGATAACGGTCTGGAACTCGCCCAAGAGCGTGTCCACCACCAGCCCGGCCTTCTGCCCTGCGTACTTGAGCACCACAATGTTTTCACCTTTGACAGGCGGTGGTGCCTTGATGCCAAACAGCTCGCGCAGGCGGATGAAGGGGAGCACCTGACCCCGCAGGTTGGTGTAATCGTGGTCCGGTTCGGCGGTGTAGGCCACACACTCTTCGATCATGTCCAGGGGGATGGCAAACACGCGCTTGCCCACCTCCACCAGGAAACCATCAATGATGGCCAGCGTCAGCGGCAGGCGCACGGTCACGGTAGTGCCAACGCCCTCCTCGCTGGCCAGGCTGACGGTGCCGCGCAGGGCAGTAATGTTGCGCTTGACCACATCCAGACCCACACCACGGCCAGACAGATTGGTGACTTTCTCTGCTGTCGAAAAGCCAGGCTCAAAAATCAGGGCGTAGACCTCGGAGTCAGTCAGGTGGTGCCCGGCCTCAACCAGACCACGCTCTATGGCCTTGGCCAGAATGCGCTCGCGCTTCAGGCCTCCACCGTCGTCCTGCACGGTGATGACAATGGCACCCGAATCATGGAATGCATTGAGCTTGAGGATGCCCTGCGCCGGTTTGCCGCGGGCAATCCGGACTTCTGCGCTTTCAATGCCATGGTCCATGGAATTGCGCACCAGGTGCATCAACGGGTCGCCAATCTTTTCGACCACGGTCTTGTCCAGCTCGGTGTCCTCTCCATCCACAATCAGGGCCACCTCTTTGCCCAGATCGCGTGACACATCGTGCACCACGCGCTGAAAGCGGCTGAAAGTTGCACCGATCTTGACCATTCGCAGTTGCAGTGCGCTATCGCGCACGTCTTCAACCAGCATGGACAGCTTGGAGGTCGCCTCCTGCAACTCCACAACCTTTGCGCGATGGGCAATCATGTTGACGCTGGCGCCCGCAATGATGAGTTCACCGACCAGATTGATCAGTTGGTCCAGCTTGTCTGCATCCACCCGCACCGAACGGCTCTCCTGGGCCTGCACTTCCTTGACACGCTTTTGTTTTTGCAGGGCTGCGTCCACCACCTCGGACGGAACGGCCTGCTGCTCGACCAGGATGGCGCCAATCTGGCGCGTAGGAACGGAGTCAGCCTGGATATTCAGCGCGGTGGTGAGTTCCTGCCGGGTCAATGCGCCACTGCGCACCATCAGCTCGCCAATCCGTTCCGCGATTTCCGGAGAGTCCTTGATCAGGCGGATGTATTCTTCAACCTGGCTATTGGGAGGAACGATGCGCAACTGGCATTCGTCACGTACAAACTCGAAGGCACGCTCAATACTGGCCTTGTCAGCCTTGGTATCGAACTCCAGCTCAAACGCAAGGTAGCAAACCTCGGGGTCCATGTTGGCTGCATCCGGCAACTTATGGTGCAGCGTCAGGATGTCAACGATCTGGCCCATCGTGTTGAGGTAACGCAAAAAGGACAATGGGTCCATCCCCAGCCGCAGCACCTCAGGACCAAACTGCAGGGAAATGTGCCAGTAGTCGGATCCAGAGCCATTGCCAGCGATTCGCCGGGTTGCATCCACCTCAGGCTCCGACACCAGGGCACCGCTGGTCGCCGACGGTGTTCCCAACACCGCATGCAGCTTGAGCAGCAAGGGCGCACCAGCTTCAGTGGAAACGGCGTCAGCCTCAGTCTGTCCGGTTTCCACACCATCGATCAGTGTCTTGATGTGGTCACAGCACAGGAGCAGCGTCGCAACCAGATCGTCTCCAATGGTCAGCTTGCCCGCCCGTACGCGATCCAGTACGTTCTCCACCACATGGGTGAAGCCCACGACATGGTCCAGACTGAAGAGCCCGGAAGAGCCCTTGATGGTGTGTGCAGCCCGGAAAATAGAATTGATGAGCTCGGTCTTATCATCCGCCTGTTCCAGTGACAGAAGAGAGCTCTCCATGTCTTCGAGCAGTTCGCGGCTCTCGGCGATGAATATCAGCAGGGCTTGGTCGAGGTTCATGACAGACTTCTTCGCTTCAATGGATCAATATTCGAGGCACAGCCGCTTCACGCCTTGCCCGATGCCGGTTTGGGTTCAATGACCAGATGGTCACCAAAGAAGGCCGCCACGTTCAGAAGCTCAAATACTTCCAGTACGGCAGGGCTGTGCCCGACAAGATGCAAATCAGCGCCAACAGCCTTTGCCGTGCGCTTGGCCAGCATCAGCAATTGCATGCCGCAGGTATCAAACTCCGTCACACCCGCAAGGTTGACCACCAACCGGGTTCCACTCTGCAGAGGGTCAATCAATGCATGCTTGAGCTCATCGGCACGGTAAATACTCAGTTCGCCGCTAATGCTGAGGTCAACCTGACCCAAGGGCGTTTCATTTGACATAGCTTCGCTCCGTATCGTCTGACCTCAAGGCAAGCACAATTTCTGCACCGCGCCCAGCATCTGCTCTGGCTTGAAAGGTTTCACCACCCATGCCCGTGCACCCGCAGCTTGTCCTTCGCGCTTCTTGGATTCATCCGACTCGGTCGTGAGCATGATGATTGGCGTGAAACGGTAGGCCGGCATCTGCTTGACATGCTTGACGAACGTGATGCCGTCCATGATGGGCATGTTGACGTCACTGATGATCAGGTTCATCTTTAGACCGGTCAGTTTGTTGATCGCGTCCTGCCCGTTGATGGCTTCGACAACGTCGTACCCCGCCCCGCGCAATGCAATGCCGACAACCGTTCGGATGGATGCGGAGTCATCCACAATCATGATGGTTTTTGCCATGTTCTTTCTCGCTTCGATCTATTGGTTCAAAGACCCTGGATGTAGCTCGCAACCTGTGCGTCGGCATAGGGAATGTGATTGAGTGTCCAGTCCATCAGGAGAGCGCTTACCGCATCCGGTTTCACTTCGTTCCTGCCAATCGACTGACTGACAGCGTTCAACGCTGCCAGCATCCTGTTGTGCGATTCCACATGCTCGGCGTACCCTGGGAAACCCACTTTGCGCATCAACGTCTCTTCATCTGCAAAGTGCTCGCGCACATGCTGGTAGAGCCTGATCGCAGCCAGTCGCATCGCCGCTTGGTCCTTCGCGTCGTACATGGCATTTGCCAGGTCAAACATGCATTGGTGCTGTCGATCAACTTTCTCGTCTCCAATGCGGTAGTTGTCTTTCCATTCAAGTTTCATGGTGTATCGCCTGGCTATGGGTGGACTCAGAAGAAAGTGATTTCCTCGTCGTCCTGCTTGCTGACTTTTCCGCCCTCATGAACAATGTGCTGGTCCTTCATCACATAGGTTTTCTTGAGTTCTTCCAGAAATTCCTCGGCGTCCAGTGGCGAAACCACGGTACCTTGCTCGAGTTGCTGCAGACGACCATCCAGGAATTTCGGCCAATGTTCGATATTGGCCCTGACGAGGTTCAGAATCTGGCTCACCCGATCCTGGAACTGCAACTGCACCAGCGCCTGACCGACCTCGGACTGGATTGCGATGCTTTCGTTCTTCAGCAGCGCGCTCGACTGCTCCAGACCACCCGCAATCTCGCGAATTTCGCTGAGGACATGCCCAATGGTCGCTTCGGTTCTCTGCACCCGTGATTCCCGCTGTTCAACCGAATCACGCACGACGTCGCAGGCTTCCGCAATCGCGGAACTGATGACCTGTACCTTCGCTGCGATGTTGCGGCCGGTATCGCCGGACTGATTTGCCAGCATCCGGAACTCCTTGGCGACCACCGCGAACCCTCGCCCCAGATCCCCGGCACGTGCTGCTTCTATCGCGGCATTCAACGACAGCAGATTGGACTGCTGGGCGATCTTGGCAACATCGTGGGCCATGCTTTGAAGCTCATCGGTGAACCGATCCAAGCCCTGCACCTTGTCCAACATCGCCGACATACTGCTCATCGCAGCTCGCTGTCCCGCGACGATGCCCCTGAGCTCCTCCTCGGCCCGTTCAAACACGGCAATCAGGCTGTTGTCGCTGCCCGCTCCGGCATCCAGTTGGGAGTGCATGCTGGCGGTTTGAAGGGTCTGGGCAAGGTTGTCAACGATGCCGGCAAAGCGCAACGAGAGCTCCGAAATGGCTGTCTCCATTTGGGTTCGGGAAGACTCGATGTGACCACTCCAAACCGGTGCGACATCAGCGCCAAAACGATGCTGCTCCAAAACCAGCTGCTGCACAGTCTGTTTCAGGGCGGCATCCCGGTCGGCCAACACTTTGCCCGTCCAGACACCAAATACCAAGAATGCAATGGCACCGACTATCGCCTCGATATGCCAGTCTCCAACGATCAACATGGCAACTGCACCAGCCGCGGCAAGGGCAACGGGATAGATGGCGGACGCCATGGAGATACTCGGAATTTTCATGGTTTTACCCCTTGCGCTGCCATGCCACGGTTCGTCGGACTTGCATCCAACGCAAGCATGCGATCAATCAAGGGGACGAGGTCGGCCACAAAGTCACCCTTGCCTACATAGCCATAGGCGCCCAGGTCACGCGCTGCCAAGCGATAGGACTCGCTGTCATGCATCGAGAGAAAGATGATCTTGGGTGGTTCTTGAAAGTGGCTCAGGCTTTCAGCCACTTCCAATCCATTCATTTCCGGCATCACGATATCGAGCAGCACCAGATCGGGATGCAGTGCATGTGCAAGTGCGAGCGCGGACCGGCCATCATGTGCCTCACCGACGACCTCTACGTCGGGCTGCATGATCAAGAATTTCCGAACTGCAGCCAGAAAAGTGCGATTGTCATCCACGAGGATGATGCGAATGGTCATCGTGCCATCCCCCAAGAAATGACACAGGGAACCGGGGGGGTTGATAGTGGCCAGGCATGCAGGCCAATCAATAGGCAGGTCATGGCTCAAACTGTAAGACGCAGCCTGGCTTTGTTGAATCGGGCCAACACCTGAGCCGGACGGGTGAAATACCCGAGCCGTATGGCTTTTACACGGGAAACGTGACGGAGAAGCTTACGCCTTGGTCGCTTTCAATGGTCAGCTCTCCACCCAGCTGATTCGCAAAGTCTGCCACGAGTTGCAGACCCAGTGAATGGCGGCGCCGGGTTTCAAAGTCAGCGGGTAGCCCAACGCCATCGTCCCGAACCTGCAAACGCCATCGGGTTGGGACCGCGCTGCCATCCTCAACTGGATGCAGTTTCACGCGAACTTCACCCAGCTGACCACCGGGAAAGCCGTGCTTGATACTGTTGCATATCAGTTCGTTGACCAGCAAGCCGCAGGGTGTCGCCAGATCCATGCTGACCCGGATCGGAACCAGTTCCAGTGCAAGGCGCACACCACTGCCGCTACCTGCCTGTGCTCTGAAAGCCAAACTGGCGACTTGCTGGATATAGCTCTTCAGATCGACTGCAGCAAAACTGCCAGATTGGTACAACGTTTCATGCACCAATGCCATGGACCGGATACGTCCCTGCATTTCCGCCAAAACGGCCCGTGTCGCTGGTTCGCCCGCCCGGCTGGCTTCCAGGCGCAGCAGGCTGGCAATCACTTGCAGGTTGTTCTTCACCCGATGATGAACTTCGTTCAGCAGAGCGGTCGTTTCCTGCAGGGATGCCTGCAGTTGCAATCGGTTGTCCTCGCGTTCGGTCACATCTTCCTTGAGTGCCACGTAATGTGTCGCAACTCCACCGGCATTGAGAATGGGTGCGATCACTGCCCGCTCGACAAACCGCTCTCCATTCTTCTTTCGATTCTGAAACTCACCTTGCCAAGCCCTCCCCGACTTCAGTGAATCCCACAGATCGGAGTAAACCGCGGCTGCGGTATGTCCCGATTGAAGTAGCCGCGGGTTTTTGCCAATCACTTCACGCAACGTATAGCCAGAGACCTTCTCAAAATGCGGGTTGACGTACTCGATGTCTCCCTTCATGTCGGTGATGACGATGGCAATGGGTGCCTGTTCGGTAATACGCGAAAGCGTACTCAGTCGCTGCTGCACCAACACGGATTGAGTAATGTCCTGAACGCTGCCATGCATCTTCAGAAACCTGCCACTGGAGTCAAATTCCAGGATGCCAACACCGTGCATCCAGCGCAATTCACCGTCGCTCAAGCGCAATACCCGATAGGTGTTGTCGAACTGCCGGGAGTGACTTTTGACCAATCCGGAAAAGTAGTCGCTCATGCGTTGGCGATCTTCCGGATGAATCAGATTGACCCAGCCCTGCACGCTGTGCACAAAGGTCTCGTCAATTCCCAGCAGCCTGTCCAGCACAGCCGAGCTCGTCCACATGCCGCTATCACCGCTCAACACATAGCTGCCCAGCCCGGCGATGGTTTGTGCATCCATCAATCGGGCCTCACTCTCGCGCAAAGACAGGTCACGCGCACGCAAGGAGTCCAGCATGTGGTTGAAACCCACAACCAGATGCCCAATTTCGTCATGTCGCGCGATGGGCAATGGGCTGGGGAACTGATCCGAAACGCGCAAAGCGGCCAATGTCCCGGCTGTGGACAACAACGGCGCCAACTCCCTGCTCAGCATCCACCACATCAAGATTCCCGCGAGCACGGTGAGTGCAGCCGCAGCGGAAAGCAGTCTCCACCGCATGGCATGGATAGGAGCAAACGCCACTTCAGCGGGCAGCAATGCAGCCAGATACCAACCTGGCGCAGGAACCGAATGGGCGGCGGACAGGTGTTCGACGCCTTGGGCGTCAACGAAGATACCGTAACCCTCGTAGCCGTCTGCATAGCGATCCGCGATCAGACTCACGCCAGGAGGTCGCAGCGACTGAAAGTTCAGTCCCTTGTCCGTCGCTGTGACAACGCGGCGATGCTCGGGATCCACCAATATGTAGCCACTGCCGTTACCGTAACGCTCACCTAGTATCAGGTCCAGAAAATTCGGCTGGCTCAGATCCACCACGCCCGCCAGAGCGCCGACTACCGCCCCTTTGGTGTCACGTATGGGGGTTGCTATCGACAGAACCGGTCCCCCGACGCGCTTCCCCATCAACGGCTCACTGACGGACGAGCGTCCCTGCGTCAGGGCAGCAACGATGTAGGAACGGTCCAGATAGTTCACGCCTACCCGTTTCAACGAGGCAGGAACCGACGCAATGGCAGTCCCATCCACCCCGGTGACAAAGGTCCCTGCATTGAACAGTTCGTGAAGCAATGGCTGGTTGTCGAACAAGGTCTGCAGCGAGTGGGGGGCAGCCATATGCGCGGGCGTGATCTTCTCTGCCACACGAGCCAAGGCGTCAATACGCTCCACGAATTCCCGATTGATGACGGCAGACACAATGGTCACAGTGGAGAACTGCTGCTTGCTCAGCAACTCCTCCAGGTCGTCATGCAGGACACGACTGGCGTAGAAGGCCAGAGACCAGACGCCCAGCACAAACACTGCCAGCGCCACTACAGTGACCCGCGTCTTGAGTGAGCGCCAATGGGGGTATCTCAGATTCATGCTGGAGGCTTGGCTAGGACTTTTTCATGTGTGTCGTCGAACGCCTCAACTGTTGCGGGGAGCTGAGAAATGGCAACCCGGCTCAATTGGTGCACCGGGAGTCAGTCATTCGGTGGCCGAAACCAGTCCCGCACGGATGGCAAACCGCACAAGACCGGCAATTTCATGGATGTCGAGTTGCTTCATCAGTTGCGTACGATGGGTCTCGACGGTCTTGATCGACAAATCCAGTTTGCGGGCGATTTCCTTGGTACTTTGTCCAGTGGCAATGAGTTGCAGGACTTCCCTCTGGCGCGGAGTCAAGGCATCTGCCGGCTCGTCTTCGGTGCGCAACCGATGAACGTAGTCACTCACCACCCCCTTTGAGACCGCCGGGCTGAGGTAGGTTTCCCCTTTCAATACCGCCCTGATCGCCAGCTCAAGCTCCAGCGGTGCGGCATCCTTCAGCAAATACGCAACGGCCCCCTGGCGCAATGCCTGCCGGACGTATTCGCCGTTCTGATGCATGGACAGAATCAGAACACGAATGTTTGGCCAAGCCTTGACCAACCGCCCGGTTGTTTCCAGCCCATTGAGCCTGGGCATGGCGATGTCCATCAATACCAATTGAGGCTGCAGCCTTTCGGTCAGTTCCAGCAGTTCGAGACCATCACCGGCCTCGCCCACCACGTCCATGTCGGGAATGGACTCCAGCAACTTGCGCAGTCCTGCCCGCACCAAAGTGTGATCATCTGCCAGCAAAACTCGAACAATCGTCACTGTATTTCCTCATGGATCCGCCAAGGCGCGATCAACTCAACGGTACTGCCTTTTCCAGGAACTGACTCTATCGCAAGTTCGCCCCCAATCAGGGTTGCACGCTCCTCCATGCCCAGGACACCAATGCTGTCCCCGGCGAGTGCGCGCATTCGCATCTCGTCCAGATTGAAACCGCAGCCATCGTCGGTAATCCGCAAGACCAGCCGGTCCTGCTCACGGTCCAGCTGGATCTCCACTTCGGCTGCCTGGGCATGGCGCGTGATATTGGTCAATGCTTCCTGAACGATACGAAAACACGCCGTTTCAATATCAGCAGCCAGTCGGGGTTGGGTGCGGGCATAGAGAAAACGCACAGAAAACCCGCTTCGACTCGCGCTCTGATCAGCAATCCATTGCAGTGCGGCCGCCAGACCCAGGTCGTCCAGCATCGACGGGCGCAAGGTCGTTGCCAAGCGTCGCACCTGCATGAGTGCATCCTCCACAATGCGGATGTTCTCTTGCGTAATCTCGGTGAGCGCCTGGTCCTTGATGCGCTGACTGAGCTGAAGATTGATCTTGATGGCAGTCAGCGACTGCCCCAGTTCGTCATGCAGTTCCACCGCCACTCGCCGTCGCTCCGACTCCTGGACCTCCAGCACCCTGCGGGACAAGGCCTTTAATTGGCGCGTTGTGTTGCGAAGGCGTGTCTCCGCTCCATGCTTGTAAAGGGCCATGGCCAGGGTCGTACTCAATTCCCGTTCAGAAAACGGCTTGAGAATGTAGCCAAAGGGTTCGGTCAGCTTCGCGCGCTCCAGTACGGCGTCCGCCGCAAATGCAGTGAGAAAGACGACCGGGAGACCAAAGCGCTCCCGAATGGCTGCAGCAGCAACAATGCCATCCACAGGCCCCACCAACTGGATATCCATGAGCACGAGATCCGGCCGAAGGGTCTCTGTCATTTCCAGGGCCTGCTCGGCACTGCTGGCAATGCCGACCGGAAGGTAGCCCAAACCGGCGACTTGCTGTTCGATATCACGGGCAACAATGATCTCGTCTTCGACGATAAGGACTTTTTGGGTATTCACCGACGGGTGCATGGGCGCACACCTCCCCTTTTTTTGTAATGTGTGTCGAAATGTCAATCCGATGGACCGTTATACCGCCAATGGCACCCAAGGAACAGAACCCGATCGGCATTCATCCCCCCCAGCCGGGCGGTTTGACAATAAATATGGCACCAGCCCTCGTGGATATTGCGTAAATAGCTATACATTTGATAGCGTTTACGCAACATTGCAGGACAAAGTCAATACGTCTGGTGGCCGGAGCTGCGGGTCACGCGGTTGTGACCGGTCTGCTGGGAGCGGAATACCGCCTGCTTGGCGCGCTGCAAAAGGGTTGCCACGTCCGCGCCATTGTCGGGAAACGCCGCAATGCCGGCCGACAGCGTGACCGGAACGGCGTCGCCAGCGTGCTCCACCGGCGTGTCTGCCATGGCCGAGCGCCACAATTCGGCGCGCGCCTCGGCGTCATCCAGGCCCATCATGGGCAGGGCCACCAGAAACTCCTGGTTGCCGTAGCGGCAGAAGAGGTCGCTGTCGCGGGCACCCAGGTTCAGAATCAGGGACAAGGCCCTGAGCACCGCATCACCCGCGGGCAGCCCGTAGTCATCGACGAGGGAGGCAAACCGGTCCACATGCACCAGGATGATGGACAGGGGATATTCCTCGCGGCGGGCGCGCGATAGCTCACGCGGCAGCGTCTCATCCAGGTAGACGCGGTTGTGCAGGCCGGTCAGCGGGTCGCGCAGCACCTGCTCGTGCAGATTGGCCTGCAACTGTTCGATCTCCTCGCTCTGCGACTGCAGCTTGCGTTGCGCATCCTTGAGCAGTTCTTCCTGGCGGCGGCGGTCGTCCAGCGCACGCGTGACACCGTTGAAGCCCTCGGTCTGGCCATTGGCTCCGACAATGGGCTTGGCGATCACCTCCACCCAGACCGCCCTTCCATCCTGGCACACCTGGGGTGCCTCAAACCGCAGCGCCTGGCCCTTGTCAGCGGATGCCTTGGCGCCACGCCGGCGGGCCAGCGCATCGGCAATGATGGCGTGCCCTTCGGGTGTGAACAGGTTCATGAACGACTGACCGATGACGGCATCCCGCGGGCAGCCGCGCAGACGCTCGTCGGCATCATTGATGTCGGTCACCTGCATATGGCTGTCAAGTTGCCACACCACGTCGGCCGTGTGCCCGGCCACGAAATGGAGCCGCTCCTGGGCCGACTGGAGCAGGCTGTGCAGCCGCTTCAGCTCGGAAATGTCTTCAGAAAATGCCGTGACACGGCGTGTCACCCCATCGGGGTCGGGCACCGGCACGACGTGGTAGCGCATGTCGCGCCCAGCGCATTGAGCATCCCAGACCAGGGGAGTACGCTTGGCCACGGCATGCGCCACCAACGGGGAGTGGGCCAGCGACCCATTGAGTGGCAGCGCAATGGCGGTGCCGGGGCGGGCGTCAATATAGGCCTGCAAGGCTCGCAGTGTGGAGTCGGATTGGGGGTCTGGATGCGCGGAGTTCATGACGGCACTGCTTCACCTGCGCACGTCTGGGTGTGGGCTGGCCACCTCGCCACCCAAGCGGGGACATCGCCTGCGGGCATGGGTCGGGCAATTCCATACCCCTGCACCAGCTCACAGCCCAAGGCCAACAGACGTGTGCCGTGCGCTGTGGTTTCCACGCCTTCTGCAATCACGCGGCGACCGAAGGCGCCAGCCAGGCCAATGATGCCGCGCACAATGGCCATGTCGTCGGCATCGCTGAGCATGTCACGCACAAAGCTCTGGTCGATTTTGATCATCTCCGCCGGCAGGTGCTTGAGGTAGGTCAGCGATGAATAGCCGGTGCCGAAGTCGTCCAATGCAAACTGCACGCCTACGGTGCGACAGGCGTGCATGATTTGCGACACTGCACCAATGTCTTCGACGGCGCTGGTCTCCAGAACCTCCAGTTCCAGAAGATGGGGGGACACATCGGGATACGCATGCAGCAGCTCGTTCAGACGGTTGGCAAAACCCGTCTTCTGCAATTGCAGGGCGCCGACATTGACACTGACCGGCAAGTTCAAACCGGCAGCCTGCCAGGCCCCTATCTGTGCCAGCGCCGTGCTGATGACCCATTCACCCAGCTCCACACTGACAGAATGGTCCTCAATCAGCGGCAGGAAGTCTGCCGGCAACAACAGCCCCCGCTCAGGGTGGCGCCAACGGATCAACGCCTCCATCCCCACCACCGTGTTGTTGCGCAGGTCTACCTTGGGCTGGTAATACAGCACGAACTCGCCGTTTTGCAGCGCCTGGCGGATGCGCTCCACACCGTCGCGGCGGCTTCGAACCGCCGTTTCATGGGCTACATCGAACAGGTGGTAGCGATTCTTGCCGGCCTGTTTGGCAGCATACATCGCCTGATCGGCATGGCGGATCAGCAGATCTGCATCACAACCATCCTGCGGGCAAATGGTGACACCCATGCTGGTTGAAACCTGCAACTCCAACGCGCCCGCCACTACCGGAGAGGCGGCGGCAGCGAGCAGCCGATCCAGCACGGGCTCGCAATCCCGGGCCAGCTCCAGGTCCACCAGGATCGCCACAAATTCGTCGCCACCGATGCGTGCCAGCGTGTCCCCCTCGCGCAGGGCACCCTTCATGCGTTCCGCCACGGCAATCAGCAGCGTATCCCCCACAGCATGGCCATGGCTGTCGTTGACGGCCTTGAAGCCGTCCAGATCCAGAAACACCACGGCCAGCGAGCGCTGACGCCTCTGGCTCTGGTGAATGGCCTGCTGCAGACGGTCCGCCAGCAGTACGCGGTTCGGCAGATGGGTCAGCGCATCGTAGTGGGCGATGTGTTCCAGTTGCTGCTGGTGTGTTTTCATCGGCGTGATATCGCTGAACAGCGCCACATAGTTCTGCGTCACACCAGAGACATCACGCACCGCGCTGACGGTTTGCATCTCGGCAAATACTTCGCCACTCTTGCGCCGGTTCCAGACCTCGCCGGACCATTGCCCAGACTCCAGCAAAGTGCGCCACATGGCAGCGTAGTACTCGGGGGGCTGAAGGCCGGAATTGAGGATGCGCGGGTTCTGCCCCAGGGCCTCCTCACGGCTGTAGCCGGTGATTCGCGTGAACGTGTCATTCACGTCGATGATGGTGCCGCGGGCGTCGGTGATCATGATGCCCTCGCGCGCGTGGGTGAACACGCTGGCCGCAAGCTGCAGCTTGTGCTCGGCCCGCTTTCGCTCGCCAATCTCATGACCAATGCTGAGGTAGCGCCCCTTCTCCAGACGCTGAGTGACAACCTCCACCAGAACGGTACCCCACCCTTTGCGCTTCAACCACCATTCGCGCCGAACATAGGGCTGGGTTTCAAGTTCATCGACCGTTGCCTGCAGATCGCCCAAGTCTTCTTCTGGCAGCAGATCGGGTATTCGCATCGCCAGTACTTCAACCAGTGAATAACCGAGCAACTCGCATGCCGCGGCATTGGCAAACGTGAAACGTCCGGCGCTGTCACTCAGCCAGATGATTTCACCAGCGGCCTGCATCACCTGGCGGGTTTCCGTCTCTGCACGCACCCGGTCACTGATATCGACGAAAGCCCCTACAACTCCGTAGCGCGGATGGTGCACCGGCGTGGCATTCGCGCTAAGCCACACTTTTCCTCCGTCCGGTGTGCGAACCTCCATGGAAACGTCCAGTACCGGTCTTTGCTCGGTCAGCGCCCTTTCCGTGGCAAATTCGCTTGGGGGCATGGGGCTACCATCGGGTCGAAAGACCTTCCATGCCGCATCACGCGCGAGAAACTCTGCTTTGCTGATGCCCAACATCCTTTGCGCAGCTGCGTTGCAGTCCACCACACTGCCGTGCTGATCTCCCAGCGAAATACCGATCGGCAGCATGTCAAAAATCATGCGGAAACGTTCTTCGCTTTCCAAAACTGCCTGATGGGCCTTCATTTGCCGCGCCATATTGCGGATCAACAGGCTCGCCAACAGGATCAGCAGCACGCTGACCACGCCCGCAGCGAGAAATGTTTTCTGTTGCTGACTGCGCACTGGAACCAGCAACTCCTCAACACTGGAACCGACAACCAGAGTCAGCCCGTATTGCGGCAACCGGTAATAGCTCGACAGTCGATCCACTCCATCAGCCTGAGCCTGGCGCCTGAAACTTCCCTGCAGCGGCGCCCCGGGATCTGCATACGGTGAAGGCTTGATGATCTTGCCCACGTACTTGTCCTGCTCACTGGAGCGCGCCATGATTTCCCCGGAGTCGCGGATCATGCGCGCCGCACCGGTATCGCCAAACCCGGTGGCGCGGTAGAACCGGACAAAGAAATCCGGGTCAACAGAAATGACAATGACCCCGGCAAACTGGCCCTGGACAAAAATGGGCCGCGTCAGTTGAATGGACCACTTCCCCGAAACCCGGCCCTTGACAGGGCGGCTGACAAACAACTTGTCTTGCAACAGGGCCTGATGGACGCTGAAATGCTCACGGTCACCCAGAAATGCGGGCTCATTGGGCAGACCCAGATTGCTGTAGACCAGATAGCCCCTTGCATCGATCACCGCTACCTGGAGTATCGATCCGCTCTGCGCCTCGATATGCATGCGCACGATGTCGCCCATGTCCGAAGGATGGTTGACCCAGGTCTGGCGCAGGGTCATCAGGGCATGGTCGGTGTAGACAAAAATCGACTGGGCCTGGCTGGCAAAAGTCATGGCCCAAGCGGCCGTCTCACGCCGCGCATGCTCCAGGGCCTGATCCTGCGTTCGTCGGCTGTCCCAAACCGCAGCGGACCACACCAGCAACAAACCTCCCACCAGCCACAACAGGACTTGATGGTGGAATTTGATGGAGGGCATACCCGATGGTAACAAGGCTGGAATGGGCTTTGAGGGCGGCTAGGAATGACGTTCCGTCATTCGAAAACAGGTCAGATTTTCGAAAAAATTTGGGCTTCTTCAAACAGCGGATTGAGGTCGCCCAACGATGCAATGACCGCATCCAGAGAGCCGCCCAGGCGCTTGGCCACAGCGGGCGGAAACTCCTCCACCAGGCTGTTGCCGGCTGCTCCAAAGTTCAGCTTCTTGCTGATCTGGTTGGCGCCGAACACGCAAGCAATCATGTCCGAATCGGTCAACTCGGGGCCGTACTGGTGGCGAATGGTTTCCACCAGATGGGGCGCAAATCGCCATTTTTCGACCAGCATGGCGCCGACCACCGCGTGGTCCACACCCAGCACTTCGCGCAGGGCCAGGTGCAGGGAGGTTCCCCGGGTCTGACTGACTTCCAGCGCAGTCTTGAACTCGTGCGGCAGGAATTGCGCCAACACCACCTTGCCGAAGTCGTGCAACAGGCCGGCAATGAAACAGTCCATGGGATCGGCGTCATCCACCTTCAGTGCCAGTTGCTTGGCGATGGCCGCCGTGGCCAGTGAATGCAGCAGGTATTGCTGTCCATCGAAACCGGCTTCATTGCTCTTGGGCAGCATGCCGATGGCGGCAATGCTCAGCGCCAGGTTCTTGATCGTGTTGAAACCCAGATAGACAACGGCGTGGCCCACCGAGGTGATCTGCTTGGGCAGGCTGTAATACGCAGAGTTGACGACCTTCAGAATCTTGACCGTCAGCACCGGGTCCTTGTCGATGACCTCGACCAAGTCCTTGGGTGTGCTGTTGACATCCCGCGTGAGCTCCAACACCCGCTGCACGCTTTTCGGGAAGGCAGGCATGCCATCCACTGCTGCGGCGAGCTTCTTGGTCAGTTCGGGGCTCATTTCCATCATGCGAGTTCCGGGAATAGCACCTCAGTGTAGCCAAAATGCGAAAAATCGCGCACCCGCATCGGATAGAGTTTTCCCCAGAGATGGTCGCACTCATGCTGCACCACCCGGGCATGAAATCCCTGCACCGTGCGGTCTATCGGGTCGCCATACTGGTCGAAGCCGGTGTAACGGATGTGCGACCAACGCGGCACCTTGGCGCGCAACCCGGGCACCGACAGGCAACCCTCCCAATCCTCTTCCTCGGGCATGTCGCCCGCCACCGCGCCACTGGTCGTCAACGGCGTGATGACCGGATTGACCAGCACCGTGGGCGGTACCAGCGGGCGATCCGGGTAGCGCGGATTGGCATCGCGGCTGCCAAACACCACAACCTGCAGGTCCACACCGATCTGCGGCGCAGCCAATCCAGCGCCGTTGGCAGACGCCATGGTGTCCAGCAGATCACTGACCAGCAGGTGCAGTGCATCCGAGTCAAAGCCCTCCTGCGGCACCGGCTTGGCCACACGCAGCAGACGGGGGTCGCCCATTTTGAGAATGTCACGCACTGCCATCTGGTTCTCCTTGCGGTTTTCCCTGCAGCAGGGTATTCATGGTCGCTTCGTCGATGACCGAGACGCCGAGGGCCAAAGCCTTCTCCAGCTTGCTGCCAGCCTCGGCGCCAGCCACCACATAGTCCGTCTTCTTGCTGACAGATCCGGCCACCTTGGCGCCGGCCGCTTCCAGCAGGTCCTTGGCCTGGTCGCGGCTCAGCGTGGGGAAGGTGCCCGTCAGCACAAAGGTCTTGCCGGCCAGCGGTTTGGAGGCTTGAACCGCGGGTTCGCCCTCTTCCCAGGTCAAGCCGCAGGCGCGCAACTGTTCCACCACCTCGCGGTTGTGGGCCTGTTCGAAGAAGGTCCGAATGCTCTCGGCGACGATGGGACCCACGTCGGCAACTTCCAGCAGTTGCTCAACCGTGGCATCCATGATGCGGTCCAGTTGTCCAAAGTGGCGGGCCAGCCCCTTGGCAGTGGCCTCACCCACATGGCGAATGCCCAGACCGAACAGAAAGCGGGGCAGCGTGGTTTGTTTCGACTTTTGCAGCGCCTCCAGCAGGTTCTGTGCGGACTTGTCGGCCATGCGATCCAGAGCCGCAAGCGCCGTCAGCCCCAGCCGGTACAGATCGGGCAGGGTGTTGACGATGCCGGCATCCACCAGTTGGTCCACCAGCTTGTCACCCAGGCCTTCCACCTCCACCGCACGGCGCTGGGCAAAGTGCAGGATGGCCTGCTTGCGCTGCGCGCTGCAAAACAACCCGCCGGTGCAACGGTAGTCGGCCTCGCCCTCTTCGCGCACGGCGGCTGAGCCGCACACCGGACAGGTATGCGGCATCGTGAACGCCGGCGCATCGCCGACCCGCTTCTCCAACAGGACCGACACCACTTCGGGGATCACGTCGCCCGCGCGGCGCACAACCACGGTGTCGCCAATCCGCACATCCTTGCGACGCGCCTCGTCTTCGTTGTGCAGCGTGGCGTTGGTGACGGTGACGCCACCAACAAACACCGGCGCGAGCTTGGCCACCGGGGTGAGCTTGCCAGTACGCCCAACCTGGACATCGATGCCTTGCACAGTGGTGAGCTGCTCCTGGGCTGGGTATTTGTGGGCTACGGCCCAGCGCGGCTCGCGTGTGACAAAACCCAGCTGCAGCTGCAGGGCCAGGCTATTGACCTTGTAGACCACGCCGTCAATGTCGTAGGGAAGCTGGTCACGTGCGATACCGATGCGCTGGTGATACGCTATTAATTCGGAAGCACCGCAAGCAATATCCACGAGGGCTGCCACCGGAAAACCCCAAGACCTCAAAGTCTGGAGCATCTCATAGTGGGTGCCAAAGCTCGGACCGCCCTGCTCCGCCGGCGTGACCTCACCCAGGCCATAGGCAAAAAAGCTCAACGGGCGCTGGGCGGCGATTGCCGGGTCGAGCTGGCGCACGGCACCAGCGGCGGCGTTGCGCGGATTCACAAAGGTCTTTTCGCCCTTCTCACCAGCGGCGATGCGCTGGCGCTGCCGCTCATTGAGCGCCTCAAAGTCGTCGCGGCGCATATACACCTCGCCGCGTACTTCCAGCACGGGGGGCGCATTGTCCGGAAGCCGGAGAGGAATCTGCCCAATGGTGCGGATGTTTTGCGTGACGTCTTCACCTGTCTCGCCATCACCACGCGTGGCGGCCTGCACCAGCACGCCATGCTCGTAGCGCAAGTTCATGGCCAGACCATCGAACTTGAGTTCGGCCACGTATTCGACCGGCGGATCGGTGTCCGTCAGGCCCAACTCCTTGCGCACACGGGCATCAAAGTTTTGCGCGCCACTGGCCTCGGTGTCGGTCTCGGTGCGGATGCTGAGCATGGGCACAGCGTGGCGCACGGCCGCAAACTGGTCCAGCGGCTTGCCGCCCACTCGCTGGGTCGGCGAGTCGGGCGTGACCCACTCCGGGTGACTGGCCTCCAGAGCCTGCAGCTCCTGGAACAGCCGGTCGTATTCGGCATCGGGCACCTGGGGTGCATCCAGCACGTAGTACTGGTGGGCGTAGGAGTGCAGCAGGCGGTGCAACTCCTGCACGCGCGCCAGGTCCGGTTGCGGTGTCGCGGTCGGACCAAACAGATCGAGGGTGTTGTCCATGGCCAGGACCCGCCCGCCTTCAGGCAAAGAGGCGTCGCGCCAGCAGCGAGCCGGCGGCCAGGTCACGCTGTTCCAGCGTGTCGTACAGAATCTGCAACTCGGTGCCGATCTGATCCATGGTCTGGGCGGTGAGTAACTGGCCGTTGTCGTCGGTCACCACGCCGTCCATGCTTTGGGCCAGAGCAGTGGCCACTTCGCGCATGCGCTCGAATGGCTGCTCATTGCGGTCCACCTGGGCCACATCCAGATGCAGCGCAATGTCGCGGATGGCCGATTGCGCCGGGTCCTCCGCCAGCGCCGCTTGGGAATCAAAGCCCAGCACCAGCACCGGCGCCAGGCCTTCCGTACTGGCCGGCAAAACCATGCGCCCGGGAATAACCCCGGCGACAAAGCCCAGACGGGCCGCGTTCTGCTGCACATAACCCGGACTCCAGGATGCATTGCGCGCGCGGATCGTGAAACCGAGTTGGGCATCGTGCGCACTGGCAAACTGGTCCAGCTCGCGGGCGCGGGCCACTTCTTCCAGCATTTCAGGGAACTCCGGCGTGGCATTGATGGCGTCCGCAAAGGCCTGGGTCTTGACGACGAACTCCGAGTATTCGATCTCGTTCAGTGCGCCGGATCGGTTGGCCAACTGCACCCCTGCCTGGAAGCCACCGTACCGGTGGCCCGCCACCGGCGCTTCCCACGTGAGCGTCGTCAGGTTGTAGCCTTCAATGGCAAAGGGCTTGCTGCCGGCCCGGCGCGTGGCGGGCATGGCGGCAATCGCGGCCTCGCCAGACACCACCATGTTGGGGCCGTCCAGTGCAACCGTCGCGATGACGTCAATCAGCGAATCCATGGCCGAGCGGCGCACCGGACTGGGTACGCTCATCGGATGGCTATCGCGTTCTTCATCTCCCAAAATCGGTTCCCGCAGGGAGTCCGCCGGCAATTCACTGGGGGGCTCGGGTGCTGCCTGGCGCGGGGCATTGCGCCGCGAACTCCAGGCGCCGTGCGCCACCACGGCAGCGAGTATGACGCCGCCGGCAATTGCCAATCCAATCTGTAAATTGCTCATAGTGTTTTAGGCCAGCTCTGCCAGGGTGATGGCGGACTCCATGTCCACCGCCACGATGCGCGACACGCCTTGCTCCTGCATGGTCACGCCAATGAGTTGTTCCGCCATTTCCATGGCGATCTTGTTGTGGCTGATGAAAAGGAATTGGGTTTCTTTGCTCATGCTGCGCACGAGTTTGGCATAGCGCTCGGTGTTGGCATCGTCCAGCGGAGCATCCACCTCGTCCAGCAGGCAGAACGGTGCAGGATTCAGCTGGAAGATCGCAAACACCAGTGCAATCGCGGTCAGCGCTTTTTCGCCGCCCGATAGCAGGTGAATGGTCTGGTTCTTCTTGCCCGGCGGCTGCGCAATGACCTGCACGCCCGAATCCAGAATCTCATCACCGGTGATCACCAACCTGGCATTGCCCCCGCCAAACAGCTCGGGGAACATGCGCCCGAAGTGCTGATTGACCTGGTCGAAGGTGCCCGAGAGCATTTCGCGTGTCTCGGCGTCGATCTTGCGGATGGCATCCTCCAGCGTTTGCATGGCCTGGGCCAGATCGGCGTTCTGTGCATCCAGGAACTGCTTGCGCTCGCGCGCCGCGGCCAGTTCGTCCAGCGCTGCGAGGTTGACGGCGCCCAGGGCCGCGATCTCGCGGTGCAGGCGGTCGATCTCCCCCTGCATGCCCATGAGGCGCACATTGCCGTCCTTGATCGACTGCTCGATCACTTCCAGGTCGGCCTGGGCATCCTGCAACTGCTGTTCGTACTGCTCAAACCCCAGGCGCGCGGCCTGCTCCTTGAGCTGGAATTCGGTGATGCGCTGGCGCAGCGGCTCCAGCTCACGCTCCAGTTGCAGGCGGCGCTCATCACTGGCGCGCAGCTTGGCAGTCAGGTCGTCGTATTCGCTGCGGCGGGCGCCCAGGGCCTGCTCACGCTCCAATTTCAGGGCCAAGGCGTTTTGCAGGCCGGCCTGGGCGGCCGCATCAGTCAACCGGGACAGCTCGTCCCGTGCGCGCTGCACTTCGGCGTGGACCGAGTCGGTCTGCTGGTTGGCGGTGTCCACGGTACGGGCCAGCTCGGCAGTGCGCGCCTGCAGGCTGCGCTGGGCAAACTGAGCCTCTTGCGCCTGGCGCTCCAGGGTGCGCTGCTGCTCGCGGCATTGGGTCAGCTTGCGCTGCACCTCGATGACGCGCTCGTCCAGTTCGGCATGGCGCTCCTGGCTGTCGGCCAGTTGCATGTCCAGGGATTCAAACCGGCCTTCCGCGGTGACCCGGCGCTCCTGCAAATCGTCCAGTTGCGCCTGCACCTCGGCCAGATCGGCATCGATCTGGGCACTGCGGGCGCGGGCCTGCTCTGCCATCTGGGATAGGCGCAGGGTTTCCACCTGCAAGCCGTGGGCGGCGGTTTGTGCCTCGGTGGCTTCACGGCGCACGCTGACCATGCGCTGCGAGGCGTCGGCATAGGCGGCTTCGGCGCGGATCAACGCGGCGCGGGCCTCGTCGGCAATCATGACCTGGGCACGCAGTTCCTTCTCCAGGTTCTCGATTTCCTGGGCGCGCGCCAACAGTCCGGATTGCTCGGAGTCCGGCGCATAGAAGCTCACGCTGTGGGCCGTAACCACATGACCGGACTTGACGTAAATGCTTTCGCCCGGTTGCAGCTTGTCGCGCTGCGCCAGGGCATCTTCAAAACTGGTGGCGGTAAAACAACCCTGCAACCAATCCTGCAGGATGGCCTTTTGCCCGGCATCGTTGATGCGCAACAAATCAGCCAGACGCGGCAGGGTCGATACCGGCTGCGGAGCTGCAGCCAAGGGCGGGCTAAAGAAGGCCAGCTTGGCGGGCGGCGCATCGTTAGCGAAGGCGCGCACCAGTTCCAGGCGCGACACTTCCAGTGCCGCCAGCCGCTCACGCAGCGCACCTTCCAGGGCGTTTTCCCAGCCCTGTTCAATATGGATGTGGGTCCACAGACCCTGCAAATGGTCCAGTCCGTGCTTGGCCAGCCAGGGCTGGAGCTTGCCATCGGTCTTGACCTTTTCCTGCAGGGCCTTCAGCGCCTCCAAACGGGCCGAAAGATCGGCCTGGCGCGCGGACTCGTTATTGACGGTTTGCTGCTGGGTGCGGCGTGCCTCATCGCGCTGGGGCAGCGTTTCCTGCAGCTCCTGCAGGCGGGCATCGGCCACGGCCGCCGTTTCTTGCGCCTGCGCCAGTTGCTGCTCCAGATCCTGCAGGCGCGCCTCATCCGGTGCGGCCAGTCCATTGCGGTCCACCACCAGCCGTTCACGGCGGGTCGATACCTGGCGAAACTGTTCTTCAATACTGCGTTGCTCGGCGGCCAGCACCTGGATCTGCTGCTGCACCTGCATGACCGCGCCACGCTGGTTGTTGGCGGCGGTTTGGGCCGCCAACAGGGCGTCTTCCAGCTCCGGCAACTGCTGGGCCTGCTCTTCAACCTGCGCCGACAGCAGTTCGGTCTGCTCATCGCCCAAAAGTGCCAATTCGGCCAAGCGCTCGATCTCGGCCTCGGCGTCTTCCTTGCGGGCCGCCCATTGGCCAATCTGCTCTTGCAGGGTTTGCAGACGCTGCTCGGCGCGCTGGCGGCCTTCAACGACAAAACGGATCTCGGCTTCCAGGCGACCGACATCGGTGCTGGCTTCGTAGAGCAGCCCCTGGGCCTGGTTGACCTGGTCGCCTGCCGCGTAGTGGGCCTGGCGCACGGTTTCCAGATCGGCCTCGATATGGCGCAAATCGGCCATGCGACTTTCCAGCGCATTGACGGCGCTGGAGGCGTCGGCCTTGACCTTGGCCTGATCGGCCAACGCTTCGGCGCGCTTCAGAAACCATTGCTGGTGTTGCTTGAGCGTGACGTCGGCCTGGAGCGCGTTGTACTTTTGTGCGACCTCGGCCTGCTTTTCCAGCTTCTCCAGATTGGCGGTGAGTTCGCGCAGAATGTCTTCGACGCGGGTCAGGTTCTCACGCGTGTCGGCTAGGCGGTTTTCGGTCTCGCGGCGGCGTTCCTTGTATTTGGAGACACCGGCGGCCTCTTCCAGAAACAGGCGCAACTCTTCCGGCTTGGACTCGATGATGCGGCTGATGGTGCCTTGGCCGATGATGGCGTAAGCGCGTGGTCCCAGACCGGTGCCCAGAAAAACATCCTGCACATCGCGACGGCGCACCGGCTGGTTGTTGATGAAGTAGCTCGACGTCCCATCACGGGTCAGCACACGTTTGACGGCGATTTCACCGAACTGCCCCCATTGGCCGCCAGCGCGGTGATCCGCATTGTCAAATATCAGCTCCACGCTGGAGCGGCTGGCCGGCTTGCGGGTGTTGGTGCCGTTGAAGATCACGTCCTGCATGGACTCGCCACGCAACTCACTGGCCTTGCTCTCTCCCAGCACCCAGCGCACCGCATCCATGATGTTGGACTTGCCGCAGCCATTGGGCCCCACCACACCCACCAATTGACCCGGCAACAGGAAATTGGTGGGCTCGGCAAAGGATTTGAACCCGGATAACTTGATGGAATTGAGACGCACGAAAAAAGGAAACTTGGGCTAAGCAGTTGATTTCATTGGACTTTACGGGACATCCCCCGTAGCCAAGGTGGTGCAATGATACCGTGCAGGTGCCGCAGCAGCAGGCACAACAGCCCCATGAGGGCAATTGGGGTCAATCGCGCAGCGCCGCCTCGATCTTGGCTGCCAGCGCATTCAGGGTGGGCGGCTTCACCATATAGCCCGCCACACCCAAGGGCAACACCTCACCAACGGTTGCGGCACTGGAATCTGCGCTCAGGAAAATGACCTTGGTATTGCTCAACTGGTTGTTGGGGAGGGACCGCAATTGCCTGACAAACTCGATGCCGCCGACTGGCTGCATGTGGATGTCCGTCAGAATCAAATCGGGTTTGAGCTTGACGACCTCGCGCAAGGCGGCGGCGCCGTCTGGAAACGCATACAAGTCCAATATTCCAATGCGGCGCAACGTGCTGAGGATGAAGGTGCTCATCACCTTTTCGTCCTCAACAACTACAATCCGTGCTCTTTTGATGTCCACTTCAACACTCCAACCGTTTCAGGCTCCCGATGAACGGGCGCTGCCGCCGCCCCGTACCTGCCTTTTCAGGCTGGTGAACCAAGTCTATTACGAATCGCAACCCGCCAGACGCCGTACAGCGGGCGCATACTGGGTGCCCTTGTGTGTTACTGACGAAAGTACCGTATGACCCTGTGTCCCATTGCCGTGGTGGCTGGTTGCGCCAAATGCCCTGCCCTCAAAATTTGCCCCCTCAAGGGCGTGCTGGGTGATCAGGTCAAACCCGTTGCGCCTCCCGCAACCACCAAAGGACGCAAGAAGCCCCGGAAATGACGGATAGCGTCGGGCACCCAACCGGGCCAGTCAGCCTTGGGCCAGATACTGCACCACTTCGGCTTGCAGGCGCTGCAGACTAGGACTGAGCCGGGCATAGGCCTCGCCGACTTCGGCACTGCCTCCGGCTTTGCTCAATTGCTCCACCTGTGCCAGATGATCACACAGCGCTGGCGCGCAAAAGATAGGCATGCAGCCCTTCAGGGAGTGCAACAACGGATTGGCGGAACGGACATCACCTGCGGCCAGAAACTGCTCAATCTGGGGCAGATCCCGTTCCAGCAATTCCTGCAGCATGGGCAGCATGCTGCGCAAGGACTCGACGCTGCCAATTTGCTCCACTGCCCGGGCAATGTCCAGATAAACCCAAGTTTGGCTGTTAGGCGAAGTGGTTGACATCGATGGCTCCTTGAACGCACAGAGAAAATGCCGAGAGGCCCAAGACCTCGGCCGCACAGTGTAGCAACTGCTCAGGGATAATAGCGGCCCATGAACCCGAATCTGTCCCGCCTGCAGGCCTATCCTTTCGAGCGCCTGCGGCAATTGTTTGCCCCGGTCACACCCAACCCCGCCTACACCCCCATCAGCCTGGGCATCGGCGAGCCACGCCACGCCACACCGCAACTCATCAAACAGGCCTACTGTGATGCGATCAACGATCCGCAGGGTGGCCTGTCGGTCTACCCTGCCACCGGCGGAGTTCTGGGTCTGCGCCAGTCGATTGGCCGCTGGCTGCAACGCCGCTACGGGCTGGAACTGGACATCGCCACGCAGATCCTGCCAGTCAACGGCTCACGCGAGGCCCTGTTTGCGTTTGCGCAGACGGTCATCGACCCGAGCAAGCAGGCCGCACCAGACCAGCCGGTCACCGTAGTCTGCCCCAATCCGTTCTACCAAATCTACGAAGGTGCGGCCTTCCTGTCCGGCGCGCAGCCCTACTTTGTGCCGTCCGATCCGGCGCGCAACTTTGCCCAGGACTGGGATAGCGTGCCCGAAACCGTTTGGGCACAAACCCAATTGCTCTATGTGTGCTCACCCGGCAACCCCACCGGCGCCGTGATGCCGCTGGAGGAATGGAAGAAGCTGTTCTCCTTGAGCGACCGCCATGGCTTTGTCATTGCGTCCGACGAGTGCTACAGCGAAATCTACTTCCGCGAGGAGCCACCGCTGGGCGGTCTGGAAGCCGCGGCGCGCCTGGGCCGGGCCGACTTCAAGAACCTGGTCGCCTTCACCAGCCTGTCCAAGCGCAGCAATGTGCCCGGCATGCGCAGCGGTTTCGTGGCTGGCGATGCGGCCCTGATCAAGCAGTTCCTGCTGTACCGTACCTACCACGGCAGTGCCATGAGCACCGTGGTGCAGGCCGCCAGCATGGCCGCCTGGGACGACGAGGAACACGTTCGTGACAACCGCGAGCAATACCGTGCCAAGTTTGCCAGGGTGACCCCGCTGCTGGCCGATGTGCTGGACGTGGCCCTTCCCGACGCCGGTTTCTACCTGTGGGCCGGGGTCAAGGGCAGCGACACCGATTTCGCACGTGACCTGTACGCTACTTACAATGTGACGGTCTTGCCCGGCAGCTTTCTGGCCCGCGAAGCCCGTGGCTTCAACCCCGGTGCCAACCGCATCCGCATGGCATTGGTGGCCGAAACCGCGGAATGCGTGGAAGCCGCCGAGCGCATCGTCCAGTTTGTCAAATCCAGTATGTGAAATTTGTGGGACAGACCTTTAGCTCTGTCCCCAACTGATTAGAAAGAAGTTCATGAGCCAACAACTCCAGCAAATTATCGACGCCGCGTGGGACGACCGCGCCAACATCTCTCCAGCCGCCGCACCTGCCGAAGTGCGTGACGCCGTCGAGCATGTGCTCAATGAACTCGACGCCGGTCGCCTGCGCGTGGCCACGCGCGAAGGCGTGGGCCAGTGGACCACCCACCAGTGGATCAAAAAGGCCGTGCTGCTGAGCTTCCGCCTGAAGGACAACGAGATCATGCAAGCCGGCAGCCTGGGCTTTTACGACAAGGTTGCCACCAAGTTCTCCAACCTGAGTGCCGAGGAAATGAAGGCCACCGGCGTGCGCGTGGTGCCGCCGGCCGTGGCGCGGCGGGGCAGTTACCAGGCCAAGGGCGTGATCCTGATGCCCTCCTACTGCAACATCGGCTCCTACGTGGACGAAGGCTCCATGGTGGACGCGTGGGCCACCGTCGGCTCTTGCGCCCAGATCGGCAAGAACGTGCACCTGTCCGGTGGCGTTGGCATTGGTGGTGTGCTCGAACCCATGCAAGCCGGCCCGACCATCATTGAGGACAACTGCTTCATCGGCGCCCGTTCGGAAATCGTTGAAGGCGTCATCATCGAAGAAAACTCGGTGATCTCCATGGGCGTTTACATCGGCCAGAGCACCAAGATCTATGACCGCGCCACCGGCGAGGTGTTCTATGGCCGCGTGCCATCCGGCTCCGTCGTGGTATCGGGCAACCTGCCCAGCGCGGATGGCAAATACAGCCTGTACTGCGCCGTCATCGTCAAGCGCGTGGACGCACAGACCCGTGCCAAGACCTCGCTGAACGATCTGCTGCGCGACTGAGTTTTTCCCTTTTTCTAGCGAGGCTGAACCATGGCGACGACAAACCCACCCGGCACAATGGAACGCATTCTTCGCCTGATGAGCGAAAAGAAGGCGTCGGACGTGTATTTGTCGGCCAACTCGCCCGCACTGATCAAGATCAACGGCCAGTGCGTGCCAATCAACAACCAGTCGCTCCCGTTCGACGCGCCGCGCAATCTGCTGGCAGAAATCCTGCCGCCCGAGCGCATGGCAGAACTGGACGCCGAGGGCGAGCTGAACATGGGCTTCCCAATTGCCGGTGTTGGGCGGTTCCGGGTGAGTGCCATGCGCCAGCGCGGCAGCATTGCCGCGGTGTTCCGCTACATCGCCGTGGATGTGCCGGCCTTGGCAGACCTGTACCTGCCACCCATCCTGGGCGACCTGATCATGGAAAAGCGCGGGCTGATGCTGATGGTCGGTGCAACGGGTGCCGGCAAGAGCACGACGCTGGCATCCATGATCGACCACCGCAATGCCCAGGTGTCCGGCCACATCCTGACGATCGAGGACCCGGTCGAGTTCCTGTTCAAGAACAAGAAGTCCGTCATCAACCAACGCGAAGTTGGAACCGACACCAAGTCCCTGCAGATCGCCTTGAAGAACGCGCTGCGCCAGGCGCCCGATGTGATCCTGATCGGCGAAATCCGTGACCGCGAAACCATGTCCGCGGCGCTGGCCTATGCGCAATCGGGTCACCTGTGCCTGGCCACCATGCACGCCAACAACAGCTACCAGGCGTTGAACCGGATTCTGAGCTTCTACCCGGTGGAAGTGCGCCAGACCATGCTGGGCGACCTGGGCGCCGCGCTCAAGGCCGTGGTGTCGCAGCGGCTGATGCGCAACACCGCCGGCACCCGCATTCCCGCGGTGGAAGTTCTGCTCAACACCAAGCTGATTGCCGAACTGATTGAAAAAGGCGACTTCTCCGGCGTCAAGGAAGCCATGGAGCAATCCATGGCCGAAGGCTCGCAGTCGTTCGAGCACGACATTGCCCGCCTGATCGTGGAGGGCGTCATCGACCGTAAGGAAGGCCTGGCCCACGCCGACTCGCCGACCAACCTGATGTGGCGTCTGCAAAACGACTTCACCAAGGCCACGCAGCCAGTCGCTGCACAAGAGGAACACGAAGAAGCGTCGTTCACTGAAATTACCCTGGACGTCAAACACTGATGAGCGCAACGCTTCACCTGGCTGAGCAACTGATTGCCCGTGCCTCGGTCACCCCTGAAGATGCCGGATGTCAGGACCTGATTGCACAACGACTGCAGGCCATCGGTTTCCAATGCGAGACCATCGTCAGTGGGCCGGACAACTTTTCCGTCACCAACCTTTGGGCAAAACGGCCGGCCGCCCTCCCCGCCAAGACCTTGGTGTTTGCCGGCCATACCGATGTCGTGCCAACCGGCCCGCTCAATGAGTGGCGCAGCCCCCCATTCACGCCCAGCCACCGCGACGGCAAGCTGTATGGCCGAGGTAGCAGCGACATGAAGGTGTCGTTGGCCGCCTTTGTGGTGGCCATTGAAGAATTCATTGTGGCAAACCCCGATCCGGCACTCAACATCGCCCTGCTGCTGACCAGTGACGAGGAAGGTCCGGCCAATGACGGCACCGTGGTCGTCTGCAAGGCCTTGCAGGCACGCGGCGAGACACTGGACTATTGCATCGTCGGCGAGCCGACCTCGGTGGAGCGCACTGGTGACATGATCAAGAACGGCCGGCGCGGCACCATGAGCGGCAAGCTCACTGTCAAAGGTGTGCAGGGCCACATTGCCTACCCGCACCTGGCCAAGAATCCCATCCATCTGGCAGCTCCTGCACTGGCCGAACTGGTTGCCGTGGAGTGGGACAAGGGCAACGCCTTCTTCCCGCCGACCACCTGGCAGATCAGCAACATCCACGGCGGTACCGGTGCCAGCAATGTGATTCCGGGTGCCGTGGTCATTGACTTCAACTTCCGCTTTTCCACCGAATCCACGCCGGAGTCCCTGCAAAAGCGCCTGGCAAGGGTGCTGGAAAAGCATGAGCTGGAATACGACCTGGTCTGGACCGTGGGAGGCCTGCCCTTCCTGACCACACCGGGCACGCTGGTAGACGCCGTGCAGGATGCCATCCTGGCGGAAACCGGTGTCCGTACCGAGTTGTCCACTACCGGCGGCACCAGCGACGGGCGCTTCATCGCCCAGGTCTGCCCGCAGGTCATCGAGTTCGGCCCGCCCAACGCCACCATCCACAAGATCAACGAGTTTGTGAAAGTGGCCGATATCGAGCCGCTGAAGAACATCTACCGCCGGGTGCTGGAAAACCTGAACGCCCAGGCCAGTGCATGACATTGATTGAACTAATCACATCCAGCTCCGCCAAGCTGGAACAGGCCCAGGTCAATTTTGGCCATGGCACGACCAACGCCTTTGACGAGGCTGCCTGGCTGGTGCTGTGGCGTCTGGGCTTGCCGCTGGATACCCCGCTCAGCGGAAGTGACTCCAAGGAAAATATGCCGGTAGCCCTCGTGGATATTAAGCATGTTGCTACACTTTTGGAAGCGCGCATCCAGACCCGCAAGCCCGCCGCCTACCTCACGCAGGAAGCCTGGCTGCAGGGCGTGGCCTTCTATGTGGACGAGCGGGTCATCGTGCCACGTTCGCTGATCGCCGAGCTCATGGTTGACGGCAGCATCGACTACTGGCTCAAAGAATCCACCCACAATGTGCTGGACCTGTGTACCGGCAACGGCAGCCTGGCGGTGATCGCCGCCCTGACCTACCCCGACGTGGTCGTCACCGGCTCCGACCTGTCCAGCGATGCGCTGGCCGTGGCACGCATCAACGTAGACAAGCACGGGCTGCAGGACCGCATCACGCTGCTGGAGTCTGACGGCCTGCGCGCACCGGATCTGCAAGCTCGCGGCCCTTTCGACCTGATCCTGTGCAACCCACCTTACGTCAACGCCCAGAGCATGGCCAAGTTGCCAGCCGAATACCGAGCCGAGCCGGTGCTGGCCCTGGCCGGTGGAGCCGACGGCATGGATTTTGTCCGCACCCTGTTCGCCGAGGCGCCTGCCGTCATGGCGCCTGGCAGCGTGCTGGTGCTGGAGATCGGCAACGAGCGTTCGTACTTTGAAGCCGCATTTCCAGAGTTGGAAGTGGTGTGGTTGGAAACCAGTGCAGGGGATGACCAGGTTTTGGTCGTCACGCGTGAGGCTCTATTGACGCTATTGCGAGGGGCGAAACCTGGCGAGCGGGGTGAATGACTCCGTTGGTGTCCCCCGCCCGCTGTGCGGGCTCCTCCTTGACCTCACTGCGCCACTCAACCCACCCACCAGGTTTCTATGTAGCACTCGCAATGTCCTCTTTCGGGCGCAACAGCGACTGCCGCAAGGCGGGAGGCTGGGGCACTGCGAAGCGCAGGTAAAGGAGGAGGCCGGAACGGCCGGGGGACACGGAGCTTCGCAGTGCCCCATCCTCCCGCCACCACCATCCTTCGAGATGATTCAAACAATTAACGACCACCAAACATGATCACCCTCAAAAATGTCACCCTGCGCCGCGGCGCCAAGGTGTTGCTGGAAGGCGCTTCCGTCACCCTGAACCCCGGCGAGAAGGTCGGCCTGGTGGGTCGCAATGGCGCCGGCAAATCCTCCCTGTTCGCACTGTTCAACGGCAACCTGCATGAGGATGCCGGTGAATACTTCATCCCCGCCCAATGGCGCATGGGCCAGGTCGCACAGGACATGCCCGAGACCGAGCAGAGCGCCACCGACTTCGTGGTTGAGGGCGACACCGTGCTGCTGGCCGCGCGCCAGGAAGTCACCGCCGCCGAAGCCACAGACGACTACGACCGCATGGCCCACGCCTACATGGCCCTGCACGACGCCGGAGAGCACGACGCGCCGGCCCGCGCCCAGGCGCTGATCCTGGGTCTGGGTTTCAAGACGACTGAACTGGAGAACCCGGTCAACAGCTTCTCCGGCGGCTGGCGCATGCGCCTGCAACTGGCTCGCGCCCTGATGTGCCCATCGGACCTGCTGCTGCTGGACGAACCCACCAACCACCTGGACCTGGACGCCCTGGTCTGGCTGGAAGCCTGGCTGAAGAAGTACGAAGGCACCATGGTCGTCATCAGCCATGACCGCGAGTTTCTGGACGCGGTGACCAACGTCACGCTGCACATCGACGCCGGCAAACTGGTGCGCTACGGCGGCAACTACAGCAAGTTCGAGGACATGCGTGCCGAGCAGATGGAGCTGCAACAGAACGCCTATGCCAAGCAGCAGGACAAGATTGCCCACCTGCAGAAGTTCATCGCCCGCTTCAAGGCCAAGGCCAGCAAGGCCAAGCAGGCGCAAAGCCGGGTCAAGGCGCTGGACCGCATGGAGAAGATTGCGCCGCTGCTGTCGGAGGCCGATTTCACCTTCGAATTCAAGGAACCGGCCAACCTGCCCAACCCCATGCTGTCCATGTCCGGCATCAGCGTGGGCTATCCCGCACCGGAGGACGCGCCCGAGGGCACGCCACCGACCGTCATCGTGCGCAACATCAACAAGTCGGTGCTGGCCGGTCAGCGCATCGGCATTCTGGGCGCCAACGGCCAGGGCAAATCCACACTGGTCAAGACGATTGCGCGCGACCTGGCGATTCTGGACGGCGAGATCACCGAAGGCCGGGGTCTGAATATTGGCTACTTCGCCCAGCAGGAACTGGACGTGCTGCGCCCGGCCGACAACCCGCTGGAGCACATGATCCGCCTGGTCAAGGACATGACCGCCGCCGGCAAGATCGCTGGCCAGCAGACCCGGGAGCAGGATTTACGGAGCTTCCTGGGCACCTTCAACTTCAGTGGCGACATGGTCAAGCAGGCCGTAGGCAGCATGAGCGGTGGCGAGAAGGCACGCCTGGTGCTGTGCATGCTGGTCTGGCAGCGCCCCAACCTGCTGCTGATGGACGAGCCAACCAACCACCTGGACCTGGCCACCCGCGAAGCGCTGAGCATGGCGCTCAACGAGTTTGAAGGCACCGTGATGCTGGTCAGCCACGACCGTGCGCTGCTGCGCGCGGTCTGCGACGAGTTCTGGATGGTGTCGCGCGGCGGTGTGGAACCGTTTGATGGCGACCTGGATGATTACCAGCGCTACCTGTTGGACGAGGCCAAGCGCCAGCGTGAAGAAGCCAAGGAGGCAGCGAAGACGCCTGCCAAAGTCGCGGCACCCGTTGAGCCAGTCAAGTCCAAGGCCAAGGGCAACACATCCCCCAAGGTCAAGAAGGAATTGCAGGATGTGGAGGACCGGATGGCCGTGTTGAATGGTGAAGGGGCCGCCCTGGAGGGTCGTCTGTCCACCAACCCGCACCCGTCGGAAATTGCCGAAATCGGTCGCAGCCTGAAGACGGTCAACGACGAACTGGCCCAGTTGGAAGACCGGTGGCTGGAGCTGTCCAGCCAGATGGATTCGGCCTGACCTGGAGGCCTACTGCGTCGCCTTCACGAAGGCGGCCAGCTTGGTATCTTCGGTGGCGATATGGTCAAGCAGCCATTGGGAAATGAATTCTTCCAGCTCTGCCTTGATCAGGTTGCCACTGGAGATTCGCAGCGAAATCTCGTCCAGCCTGGCAATCAGCTTCTGGTGCATCTGGCAATGCGCCTCGTAACCGGGGTAGCCAATGCGTTGCATCAACTCCTCCTCATGCGAGAAGTGGGTGCGCGTGTACTGGTACAGACGGATCACACCCAGGGCCTGGCCCTGATGGGATATCGCCGCGATGATGTTGGCCGCACGTTTGAAAAGCTCCTGGTGCTGTTCGTCAATGGCCGCGTCGCCAATCCGATAGTGGTCTTTCCACTCCAGATGCTCGGACGTCTGGCTGATACGCGACTGCACCCATTGCACGGCCGATGAGTAGTCCCCAAAGACCTCGCTCTCAATGCCGGCGTCCTGGTAACACTGGAGATACACAGGCGCCATACGGGGTCCGTCTTCTATTTCCGGCCGAAACACCAGCGCGGTGACGGGATTGGTCTGGGCGTCACGGTAGCGCGACCGGAGATAGGCGCCAAACTCGCGCATGGCCGTATCGGTGCCAAATGCGCTGCCATGAAACACGATGATCTGGCCCCACTTGCCCTGCAGCACCAGTTTGCCAATCAGTTCACCAATGGTCTGCGGTATGGCCGCGACCAGCTCGGTGTTGAACGGACCGACCGCCGTCGTGCGCAGTATCCGCCCCTCAACACGGTATTCAATCCGCCCCTGAACCCTGATCGGCTCGCCGGAATCCGCATCCGCAGTACTTTTGTTCGCGACCATATCGTCAATCCTTTGTGCCCCATGGCTGGTGTGGATTGTGCTTCAGTTATAGGCGTGGATCACGAGGGGAAGCACTCTCAGTGAACAAGCCCAGACCCGACAGCTAGCTGGACTGCTTGAACGCCATGACCGCCTGGTTACGCAGCGTACGCAACAAGGACAACTCCTTCTCGTCGAGCTCCAACGACCCCAGTGTCTTCTTGTCGGCATAAATCAGCCCAAATGGTGCGCCCTTGATCAACAGTGGCAGCAACAGAAACGTGGGTGCATTGAGGCCACTGCGATACCACGAAGGCAGGCGCTGAGCCAGGCGCGGTTCACTGGCATCGCTGATCATGGTGTCGGTGCCCTTGTTACAGACGACCGCAAACAGGTCAGGTGTGACAGCCTTCAGTGGCGATTTGAAGCCCTTGACGTATGTTTCGACCCCATCGCCCAGGCCAAACCGCCCGGTCATGGTCTCGGTCTTGGCGTCGCGCATACAGAAAATGATGTGGTCGAAATGCATGGCACGGAACATGGTTTCCAGAATCATGCGCAACACATCGCTGAGCTTGAAGTCTTCAACCATGGCGTTGGTGATGTCCTGGATGCCCGCGGTCAGCGTCTCGGCAATGCGCAGGTCCGTGCGTGGCACATTGCCGGCGGCATCCATGATGACCGTGTTGGTGGCATGCAACTCGAACGCAGCCAAGCCACTCCCCCCCCCCGTTTCCGGCTCCGGGGCAATGTCGTCGATGATCACGTCGGGTACTGTCAACAACTTTGCGGCTGCGGAGCCCGGTTTGACCCGGATTTCCATCGCAACGGCCAGTTCTATCAGCTTCTTGCGGGCGGTGACCGTGGCGCCTTGCACATCTTTGGAACTCACACCCATGGCAGGTGCGTATTTGCGCGTCACGGCCTGAACGCGCGCATCCACGTCCTTCGACTCGGAATGCAACAGCACATCGGCGATTTCGTTGGAGGCCATGGCTATCCAGCGGATGCGCTCACCGGCGTCCATTGGCGCACGGGATGGCACTCCGCCCACCGGCTTGCGCATGCACCGCTGCATGCTTTGCGGCAAGCCCCAAGCCTTGGCTATGCCCAGACCCAGATCTTCGAAGCTAAGACCCAGAACACTGATGGACGCTTGGGTTTCCGTCTGCGCCTCGCGCTGGGACTGCACCAGACTGCGGATCTGACTGGCCTCTTCGGGAAAATAGAACTGCACCAGCAAGCGGCCGAGATTCTGGAACATGGCTCCAATGAAAGCTTCTTCACCCTCACCCGCCACGGGACACAACTCACCACCGATGGAGGCTGCCATCAAGCAGCGCAGAAATTCCTCTTTCAATTGCGCCGCATGGGCCTTGTCCTGCATATGCTCCAGCAACACCAGGCTCAAGGCCATGTTGCGGATGCCGTTGAATCCCACCAGATTGACGGCCCTCGACACGGTGTTGATGCTGCCGCGGTGCGCGTAGTGGGCGCTGTTGACCATGCGCAGCAACTTGTTGGTCAGTGCCACGTCCTTGAGAATCTCGTTGGTCACGCTGTTGACGCTCTCGGTATCCGAGGTGGCCATGCTCTGGATGCGGACCACCGAATCCGAAAGTGCCGGGAAATCGCTCTTGTGCCGCATGCGGCGCAACAAGAAATCCAGCGTACTGCTACTACCACCGATCTCCGCCGGGGCCAGCGTGGCGTCCGGTTTGGCCCATTGCTCCAGCTCACTCAAAAAGGCGCGCACCGTGGGAAAGCGCAACCCGGGATCACGTGCCAGCGCCCGAGTTACGATGGCGCGCAGGCCGTCATCCACATCCGGATTCACATCGGCCGGCATCGCCAATTGCTCGTGCACAACCCGGTAGACGGCGCGGTAGGGGTCACGCTCCTCGATCAGGGGCCGGCCCATAAGCAGCTCTGCCAGCACCACGCCGGCGGAGAAGATATCCATGGATGGGGCTGGCGCTGCACCGTTGGCAGCCTCCGGGGACAGGTAACCGACTGTGCCTCCATTGGGTGGAACTGGATCGGCGCGGTTGCGATCCTGGATGCGCGCTGCGATACCGAAGTCCATGACGCGCGCCCTACCTGCAGCGTCCACCAGGACATTGGACGGTTTCAGATCGCGGTGAATAACGCCAGCGGCGTGGGCCACGGCAATTGCATCCAGTACATCCATCATCAGGGCTACCGCCTCGTGCGGATTCATCGGCCCGCGCTGTTTGACGATCTCAGCCAGCGTATTGCCGGCGATGTACTCGAACACCAGATAGGGCTGCTGATCCTGAATGTCGGCCTCATAGACTGGGACAATATTCGGATGTTTGAGCCGCCCCACACTGCGTGCCTCATCCAGCCAATGAGCCATCGCTTGGGCATCAGAGCCATTGCCCGGGCGCATGACCTTGATCGCCACTTCCCGCTCCAGGCGGGGATCAAATGCCAGCCAGACCGTGGACTGCGCGCCCTGCCCCAGAATCTTACGCAGTTCAAACCGCCCCAGCGTGTCCGAGACGCGCAACGCACCAGTAGCCAGCATGGATCGGGTGTTGGAAAAGGCAGGAATGTCGGGCATGCTCGGGCGTCAAAGGTTTCGCGCAATCGACCAGCGCTGGCATCGAAGTATGACACCGGAATGACACGCGTGTTGCCAATTCCTGCACCGTGAAAGCAGGCCTATTGGCGGCGCTGTTGACGCAGTTGCTGGCGCAGTTCGGCACGCTCCCTATCGTTCAACTGGCGCTCACCGGAAGGCTTGCTGTCCTGCTGCGAGGTCACCTCGCGCTGGGACACCAGGGCGGCGCGCAAGGCCAGACGCCTCTCTTGCACTTGGAGCACTGGCGTGGCAGAAATGATGGGACTTCCCTGCCCCTGCTCTGCGGGAACAACGCCTGTCTGAGCCCATGCCGGCATGGCACAGAATCCGAGGCAGCAGAACAGGATAAGAGGTTTGAACATGTGTGGTTGGATAAGTCGAAATGCGTTCAGTTCCCATTGTTGGAGGGATCGCGGGCACCACACACCTGTTTTTGTAACATTGTGTCAACTTTTCCGAATTCTCCGGTGCACCGGCTCACAAGCCGCGCAGAATCGGGGCTGTTACATATTTCACCTCTCCTATTCTTATGCAGAATCCGACACCGCGCCCCAACAAGATCCTGGTGGTAGACGATGACACCCGCATTCGCGACCTGCTGCGGCGCTATCTGGCGCAGGAAGGATTTGACGTCCTATTGGCCGAAGATGGCAAGGCGCTGACCCGCATCATGATGCGCGAAACCGCCGACCTGATCGTGCTGGACCTGATGATGCCCGGTGAAGACGGGCTTTCCATTTGCCGGCGCCTGCGCAGCGCCGGAGACCTTACCCCCATCATCATGCTGACCGCCAAGGGGGAGGATATTGACCGCATCGTTGGACTGGAAGTCGGAGCAGATGACTATCTGGGCAAGCCCTTCAATCCGCGTGAGTTACTGGCGCGCATCCACGCCGTGCTGCGCCGACGCCCGACTCCGGAGGTGCCTGGCGCGCCGTCTACAGAGAACGAAGTGGCCAAATTTGGTGCGTTTACCTTTGACCTGGCCGCAAGAACCTTGCACAAGGATGGCAGTGAACTGACCCTGACGACGGGTGAATTTGCCATGCTCAAGGCACTCGTCCGTCATCCTCGGGTTCCGCTCTCCCGGGAGAAACTGGCCCAATTGTCGCGTGGACGAGAGTTTGAGCCATTTGACCGAAGCTTGGACGTACAGGTCTCGCGCCTGCGCAAGCTGATTGAGACAGATCCGGCTGCGCCGCGCTTCATACAGACGGTATGGGGAGTTGGCTACGTATTTGTTCCCGATGAGGCCAGCTGACCCGGAAATATTTGCAATTGACGCAAACCCAGACCCCGAACCATTTTGAGGACTCAGATGACAGCGCACCGGCAGCGCTGGCGGATGAGTCCCTTGACCCGACCCCACGCAGGCGAAGCAGCCTAAGTCTGTTCTGGCGAACGTTTTTTCTTCTGGCCCTGCTGCTGCTCGGCAGCATATTGGCCTGGCTGCAAACCCTACGCACCCTGGAGTTTGAGCCCAGGGCCATGCAGACAGCCCAGCAGCTTGCATCCCAGGTTAACCTGAGTCGCGCAGCCCTGATCCATGCCGATGCCATTGCGCGAACCTCGTTGCTCAAGACCATGAGTGACCAGGAGGGCGTTCACATCGTTCCACGCGAACCCACAGACCGGTATATCGCCTACGCCACCGATACCATCAGCCACGAGATCGCACAGGCGCTGACCACGCGGCTAGGTCCAGGCACAGTGATCGCCAGCAGCGTCAATTCCCAGCCCGGCCTATGGATTGGGTTCACTATTGATGGCGATGATTACTGGCTGCTCACCGACCAGGATCGATTCAGTCCTGCCGGTGGCAAGACCTGGATCATTTGGCTGGCCGTCGCGGCTGCACTGTCCCTGGCCGGCGCGGCCCTTATTGCACGTCTGATCAACCGACCACTGAAAGAACTCTCGTTTGCAGCCAGCCGGGTACGTGAGGGCGACTTCGATGCCAGTCGGCTGGATGAAAACGTGCCAACGGGTGAAATCCGGGAGGTCAATATTGGCTTCAACCGCATGGCGCAACGCCTGGCCAAGGTGGAACAGGACCGTGCAGTAATGCTGGCCGGTATCTCGCACGACCTGCGCACCCCGCTGGCCCGTCTGCGCCTGGAAACCGAAATGAGTGTGGCCGACCTGGATGCCCGCGCCCACATGGCCGCCGACATCGCCCAGTTGGACGCCATCATCGGCAAATTTCTCGACTATGCGCGCCCCGAGAAAGAGAAGCTGGCTCCCGTTGTGCTGACCGATGTGGTGGACGCCTGCACGTACTCCTACCAAAACCAGCCCGATGTACGAATCAAGATCCAGTTGGAAGACAACCTGCTGGTTTTGGCCGATGAAGTGGAATTGGGACGCATTGTGACCAATTTGCTGGAAAATGCCCGGCGATACGGAAAATCCCCCGACACCGGCATCGCCCGCATCCAGATTGCAGCCATTTCCCGCGACAAATGGGTGTTGATCAAGATCCGCGATCACGGCATCGGAGTGGCACAGGAACAACTGGCCAATCTGACGCAACCGTTTTACCGGGGTGAGGCGGCACGCACAGCCGCCAACGGTGCCGGACTGGGCCTGGCTATTGTGGACAAGACCGTGCAACGCATGGGCGGGGCATTTTCGTTGACCAATGCCAGCTCGGGGGGCCTGTCTGCCAACATCCGGCTCAAGCGCGTCACCAGCGTCTGATCACAGGCTGGCGGCCAACATGGCGCCTTCGCGGATGGCGCGCTTGGCGTCCAATTCAGAGGCCAGTGCCGCGCCGCCGATTCGGTGAAAGCGCGGCGCGCCGGACACGGGTGCTGCGTCTTCGGGCGGCATCAGCTCGGTCAACGACTCCTGGCCCGCACACAAGACGACGTGGTCCACCTCCAACACCCGCGGCTCGCCATGGACGGTGACGTGCAGACCGGCGTCATCGATGCGCAGGTATTCCACACCGGCCAGCATCTCCACCCCATTGCGCTGCAACACGGCACGGTGCACCCAGCCTGAGGTTTTGCCCAGGCCGGCACCCACGCGCGTCGTCTTACGTTGTAGCAGGTAAAGTTGGCGGTAAGGCTGTGCCGGCTCGGGCGGCACCAGCCCACCATTGGCCGTAGCCTGCAAATCCACGCCCCACTCCCGACACCAGTGATCAATGGATACCGGCAAGGAAACGCTCGGGTCGTGCAACAGGAACTCTGCCACATCAAAACCAATGCCGCCAGCGCCAATGATGGCCACCCGCTGACCCGGAACCACCTTGCGCTGGAGCACGTCCAGGTAGGACAGCACATTGGGTCGCTCCACACCGGGAATGCGGGGCTTGCGTGGCACGATGCCGGTGGCCAGCACCACCTCGTCAAACCCCTGTGCCAACAGCTGCGCGCGTGTCACGCGCTGGCCCAAACACAGAGTCACTCCGGTCGCCTCCACCCGCTTGGCAAAGTAGCGTAGCGTCTGTGCAAACTCCTCCTTGCCAGGCACCTGCATGGCGATGTTGAACTGGCCCCCAATGCGGTCTGGGCTGTCAAACAGTGTGACTGCATGGCCGCATTCGGCGGCCACCGTGGCCGCGGACAGACCGGCGGGGCCGGCACCGACTACGGCAATCTTCTTCGCTCGCTGCGCCTTTCGGTACACCAGCTCGGTCTCGTGCGCGGCCCGCGGATTGACTAGGCAACTGGCGCGCTTGTTGGCAAACGTGTGGTCCAGGCAGGCCTGATTGCAGCCTATGCAGGTGTTGATGTCATCAACCTTGCCGGCGGCGACCTTGTTGACCCAGTTCGCATCGGCCAGGAACGGACGGGCCATGGAAACCATGTCCACGCTACCGCTGGCAATGAGGGCTTCTGCTTCGTCGGGCATGTTGATGCGGTTGCTGGCAATCACCGGCACCTTGACGGCCTGTTTGAGCCGAGCCGCCACGCTGGCAAAAGCCGCACGCGGTACGGACGTGACGATTGTGGGCGTACGCGCCTCATGCCAGCCGATGCCTGTATTGAACAGCGTAACCCCGGCGACCTCCAGCGCCTGGGCCACCTGCACCACTTCGTTCCAGCTATTGCCACCCTCCACCAAATCCAACACCGAGTGGCGGTACATCAGAATGAAGTTCGGCCCGACCGCTGCGCGGGTCTGGCGCACGATTTCCACAGCCAAGCGCATGCGGTTTTCGATGGAGCCGCCCCAGTGATCGGTACGCCGGTTCGTACGGGCGCACAGAAACTGGTTGAGCAAATAGCCTTCGCTGCCCATGATTTCCACACCGTCGTAGCCGGCTTTCTGCGCTAGCTTGGCGCAACGCACATAAGCGCTGATAGTGGACTGAATACCGTTTTCGGTCAGCGCCTTGGGCTTGAACAGCGAGATCGGTGACTTGATGCTGGAAGCCGACACGACGAACGGCTGGTACCCATAGCGCCCGGAGTGAAGAATCTGCATCAGGATTTTGCCGCCCTCCTCATGCACCGCCTTTGTCACCTTGCGGTGGTTGGGCACATCAAAAATCGAACTGAGTGTTCCACCAAAGGGCAGCAGCCAACCCTGGCGATTCGGCGAAATCCCGCCGGTGACGATCAGCCCCACACCGCCCTTGGCTCGCTCGCGAAAGTAGGCCGCCAACTTAGGGTAGTTGTAGAAACGATCCTCCAGGCCGGTGTGCATGGAGCCCATCATCACGCGATTGCGCAGTGTGGTGAAGCCCAGGTTCAGAGGTTGCAGCAAGTGGGAATGGGCAGTGGCAGACACGGGCATGGCGGGTGAAGGGTGGGTGAACAAGGGCGCGAGTGTAGACCCGCCACTCTGGAGTGATCACCCCAAACGCGCGCGGCCATGCCGCGTCGTGCCGTCAGTTCTTAGTGGAACGGTTGCAGAACCAGCCCCGCAGATGTTTTTCGGCACTCAGTTCAATCCAGCCGGGGTGAGTGGCCAAGTACAAGGAGTAGCCCCTGTCAGAAGCAGTATCTTGCCCCCGCGGCCAGGATTAGCCAGTTGGCTGCGGTATCCTGGTTTCGGTCACGCGCATCCGTCAGCGCGCTCGGGTTCACAGACACCACGTCCACCGAACCCGCCTGTGCGGCGCACGCCATCATCGGCCGACCCGCGAACAGACACACCATCAAAATGCCGATCTATCTCGCCATCTGTGCCCAAGATTCCATTCCGCGCCGGACCCTGCCGGAGTCACCGATGTGATCTCATGTGCCTTGCAACAGCACCACGGCGCGCGCCTCCATGGCATCCCCGGCTCCCACAGGTCCCATTTTTTCGGCAGTCTTGGCCTTAACGTTGACCTGATCCACCCCGACCTCCAGCACCTCGGCAATGCGCTCGCGCATGGCAGTGATATGCGGCGCCAGCTTGGGCGCCTGGGCGATCACGGTGCTATCCACATTGCCAATCTCGAAACCCTTGGCCCGTACGCGGCGTGCAGCCTCGGCAAGCAGGACGCCAGAGTCGGCTCCCTTGAACTGCACATCGGTGTCGGGAAAGTGGCTGCCAATGTCACCCAGGGCAGCGGCGCCCAGTAGCGCGTCGGTAATGGCGTGCAGCAATGCATCGGCATCGGAGTGTCCGAGCAGACCCTTGGTGTGCGGGATTTCCACTCCGCCAAGAATCAGCTTGCGCCCCTCCACCAGGGCATGAATGTCCCATCCTTCGCCAATACGCAGTTTCATGGTCAATGTCTTCCCGTACCGTGTGATTCATCTGCAATTGGGCAATACCGATACAGAAATGAAAATGGCCTTCAAGAATCTCTTCTTGAAGGCCATTTTGTCCTATCGAATGGTCGGTGTGAAAGGATTCGAACCTTCGACCCCTTGCACCCCATGCAAGTGCGCTACCAGGCTGCGCCACACACCGATCTAGCCTTCAATTATAACCCGGTAAAAGCCCACTCTTTCATCCAAACGCGAGTAACTCGCGAATTTCGAATAATTCTCTGCGCACTTGCACCAGTTGTACGGAACTTTCATCGTCCAACTCGCGCGGCTGAATGTCTTCAAAGTCTTCGAGATCGGCATCGTCGACCTCCAAAACCTCTACCCCGTCGAGCATGACCTCGCCATTGCGCTTCTTGTCGCGCTCGTTTTGCAGCAACTCCTGCATCTTGTTGCGTGCGCCGCTGATCGTGAAGCCCTGGTCGTACAGCAAATCCCGGATGCGCCGGATCATCAACACCTCATGGTGCTGGTAATAGCGGCGATTGCCACGCCGCTTCATGGGGCGCAGTTGCGTGAACTCCTGCTCCCAATACCGTAGCACGTGGGGTTTGACGCCGCACAAATCCCCAACCTCACCGATGGTGAAGTAGCGTTTGGCAGGAATGGGGGGGAGAGTTTTCTCCATTGAAATCAATGCTGTACGAGGCAAAGCGTAGAGGTTACTCTAACTTTTGCCAGAGCGCAAAGCCTGATTGTGGCGCACCCGCAAATAGCTTCCGGGTGTTGCAAAAATGGCGGGGCCGATCAGGTTTCGGTCTGGATCTGCTCTTTGAGCTTGTGGCTGGCGTGGAAGGTCACTACCCGGCGCGCCTGGATCGGAATGGCTTCACCGGTGCGCGGATTGCGCCCGGGACGCGGCGCTTTGGTCCGGATCTGAAAGTTGCCAAAGCCGGAAATCTTGACGTCGGTGCCATCGACTAGGCTGGCAGCAATCAGGTCGAAGAAGGCGTCGATCATGTCCTTGGACTCGCGCTTGTTCAGACCGATCTGCTCGAACAGCAAGTCGGCCAGTTGCGCTTTGGTCAACGCCGGGGTTTCCAGACTTTCAACAGAAAAATCCATGGTGCCTCGATTCTGGTTGCTGCGAACCTCTACGCCTTTCATACGCGCTGACGCGCCCCCACCTTGGCCGTCAACGCGTCCACGACCGCCCTCACGGCCACTTCGATCTGCTCTTCCGACAGTGTGGCTTCATCGCTGTTCAGCGTCAGGCGCACCGCCAAGCTGCGGTCCCCGGCACCCTCAGCGGCCACGGCATCCTTGGCCAGCTTGGGACGGTACACATCAAACAGCTGGGCATCGCGCAGCAAACCAGACGTGGGCGCTGCCCAGATGGCGGCCATCAGCGCAGCGTGGGTCACGTCATCGGCGACCACCACGGCAATATCGCGCTGCACCGGCTGGAGCTTGGCCACCGGCTGGAACACAGTAACGCGGCGTTGCAACACAGCATCCAAATCCAATTCAAAAACGATAGGGGCATTGGTCAGATCGAAGGTCTGACGCCATTGGGGGTGCAGTTCGCCCACAAAGCCGATGCTGCCGTCGTCCAGGAAGACTTCGGCGCAGCGACCGGGGTGCATGGCTGGGTGGCTGCCCGGCACAAAGCGCGCCTGCAGCGGCGCCAGCAGCGCCTCCACATCACCCTTCACATCAAAGAAATCAACGCCCTGCTCTTTGCGGCCCCATTGCAAGGCATCGGCACCGCCACTGGCCAAGCCTGCCACACGCATCGGCTGATTGAACCCTTCCACGGTGCTGTCGGTGCTCTTGACCGATGCATCACGCAGGAACACGCGCCCCAGCTCGAACACGCGCACGCGCGGCTGTTTGCGCGCCTGGTTGAACTTGAGCACCTGCAGCAGCGAGCCCAGCAGCGTCGAGCGCATCACGCTCATCTGGCTGGCAATCGGGTTGAGCAGCTTGATCGGGTTGGGGTTACCGGCCAGGCCATGCTCCCAAGCCTCTTCGACAAAGCTGAAGTTGATGGTTTCCTGGTAACCCAGCGCGGCCAGGGAGCGGCGCACGGCGAACGGCCCGCGCTGCGCTTCGGTGCGAATTTTGGCGGTGATGGGAGCCAGCGGAGGTGTATGCGGCAGGTTGTCGTAGCCCACCATGCGGGCCACCTCTTCGATCAGGTCTTCCTCAATCTGCAAATCAAAGCGATACGACGGCGGCACCAGGCTTAATAGCCCCTCGGACTGGGTGACATCCAGGCCCAGGCGTTGCAGCGCATCCGCACACTGGGCCTGCGTCAGAGGCATGCCAATGATCTTGCTGGCGCGGGCCACACGCAGGCTGACCGGTGCGGGCACCGGCATATTCGGTTGCTGATCGTCAATCGGGCCGCAGGTGGTGTCCGGCATGCCACAGATGTCGATGATCAATTGGGTCAGGCGCTCGATGTGCTCCACCGTCAGTTGCGGGTCCACGCCGCGCTCGAAACGGTGACCGGCATCGGTGGAGAAATTGAAGCGGCGTGAACGTCCCGCGATGGATTTGGGCCACCAGAACGCGGCCTCCACATACACGTTGCGCGTGTCATCCGACACGGCGGTGGCATCGCCCCCCATGATGCCTGCCAGGGACTCGACCTGGGTGTCATCGGCAATGACGCCGACCTTGTCGTCAACGGTCACGGTATTGCCGTTGAGCAGCTTGATCTGCTCGCCGGGCTTGCCCCAGCGCACGTCCAGGCCGCCGTGGATCTTGTCCAGATCAAAGATGTGGGAAGGGCGACCCAACTCAAACATCACATAGTTGGAGATGTCCACCAAAGCTGTGACGCTGCGCTGGCCGCAACGTGCCAGGCGATCCACCATCCACTGGGGTGTAGCAGCTTTGGTGTTCACATTACGGATCACACGGCCGGAGAAGCGACCGCACAAATCGGGCGCGCTGACCTTGACGGCCAGTTTGTCGGCATTGTCGACAGCGACAGCCGGGAAACTGGGCGACTGCAGTGGTGCGCCGGTCAGGGCCGACACCTCACGGGCGACGCCATAGACGCTCAGGCAGTGCGCCAGGTTGGGCGTCAGCTTGAGCGTGAACAGCGTGTCGTCCAGGTTCAGGTGATCGCGAATGTTCTGGCCCAGGGGCGCATCCAGCGCCAGTTCCAGCAGACCACCGTGGTCTTCGGACAACTTCAGTTCGCGCGCCGAGCACAGCATGCCCTGGCTTTCCACGCCACGCAGCTTGCCGACCTTGATGACAAAGGGCTTGCCGTCTTCACCCGGCGGCAACTCGGCGCCGACCAGCGCGCAGGGCACGCGGATGCCCACGCGGGCATTGGGCGCGCCGCACACGATGTCCAGCAGTTCAGGTTGTCCCACATCGACCTTGCAGACCCGTAGGCGGTCGGCATTGGGGTGCTGAACGGCTTCCTTGATCTCACCCACAACGATCTTGCTGAACGGTGGCGCCACCGGCTTGAGGTCTTCGACCTCCAGGCCGGCCATGGTCAGCGTATCCGCCAATTGCTGGGTGGAAAGGGACGGGTTACAGAACGAGCGCAACCAGGATTCAGAAAATTGCATGGTACTTAATCGGTTCGAGACGGGGTGTGCTTATTGGAACTGCGACAGGAAACGGACATCGCCGTCGAAGAACAGTCGCAAGTCATTGACGCCGTAGCGCAGCATGGTCAGGCGGTCCGGGCCCATGCCAAAGGCAAAACCGATGTATTTCTCGGGGTCCAGACCCATGTTGCGGATCACATTCGGGTGCACCTGGCCGGAGCCGGCCACTTCCAGCCAGCGCCCGGCCAGAGGGCCGCTCTGGAACTGGATGTCGATCTCGGCGCTGGGCTCGGTGAACGGGAAGAAGCTGGGGCGGAAACGCAGCACCAGATCGTCGCTCTCGAAGAAGGTGCGGCAGAAGTCGGTGAAAACGAACTTCAGATCCTTGAAGCTCACGTTCTCGCCAACCCACAGGCCTTCGCACTGATGGAACATCGGCGAATGGGTTGCGTCGCTGTCGACGCGGTAGGTGCGGCCCGGTGCAATTACGCGGATCTCGGGCATATCGCCTGAAAACAGGCCCTGGCCCTCGCAGCCATTGGCTTTGCTGCTATATTTTTTGACATGCTGCACCGCGTAGCGAATCTGCATGGGGCTGGTGTGGGTGCGCAGCAGGTTGGGGGCGGTCTCGGAACCGCCTTCCACGTAAAACGTGTCGTGCATGGACCGCGCCGGGTGATCCTCGGGCGTGTTCAATGCGGTAAAGTTGAACCAGTCGGACTCGATCTCGGGGCCTTGGGCCACATCGAAACCCATGGAGCCGAAGATGGCCTCGATACGTTCCATCGTCAGGGATACCGGGTGCAAACCGCCCTGCCCGCGCTGGCGGCCCGGCAGGGTTACGTCCAACGCTTCGGCGCGCAACTGGGCCTGCAGTTCGGCATCCGCCAGGGCCTGACGGCGCGCAGTGAGTGCAGCCTCAATCGCCTGCTTGGCGAGGTTGATGGCGGCGCCGCGAGACTTCTTCTCGTCCACGCTCAGGGCGGCCATGCCTTTCATCAACTCGGTGATGCGCCCGGACTTGCCCAAGAAAAGCGCCTTGGCGTTCTCCAGATCGGCAGGCGTGATGGCTTGGACAAAAGCCGCTTGGGCAGACTCGACGATGGCGTTCAGATCGTTCATATATTCTGGGGTCAATGAAAAAGGGCTAGCGCTCTTTCAAGCTCTAGCCCTTGTTCTATTTGCTCTGATGGCTATCGAATCGATAGCATACAGGGCGAAAATCAAGCAGCCAGCTTGGCCTTGACTTGCTCCACGATACCGGCAAAAGCGGCCATGTCGTGAATGGCGATATCGGACAGAACCTTGCGGTCGATCTCGATATTGGCCTTCTTCAGACCGTTGGCGAACTGGCTGTATGTCAAGCCGCACTGACGTGCAGCCGCATTGATACGGGCAATCCACAACTGACGGAAGACACGTTTCTTGGTACGACGGTCACGGTAGGCATATTGCCCAGCCTTCATTACCGCTTCTTTGGCGACGCGGAAGACATTACCGCGGCGACCGCGAAAACCTTTTGCAAGGGCCAGAACTTTTTTATGGCGGGCGCGAGCCGTTACACCACGTTTGACGCGAGGCATGTGATTACTCCTTGTTCGTCGTTAATTAAATACCACGGCCTGGCAGCATCTGTGCCATGTGACCCATATTGGTCTCATGAACTCCAGTGGAGCCGCGCAAGTGGCGTTTATTCTTGGTGGTCTTCTTGGTCAAGATGTGACGTTTGAAGGCTTGGCCGCGCTTGACGGTACCACCTGGACGGACGCGGAAGCGTTTCTTCGCCGCGCTCTTGGTCTTCATTTTGGGCATATTAATGCTCCTTCTTGCTTGTGCTCGTGAGGCGTCTGAAAACTACTTCCAGCCTTGTTGGCCCCGAGCCACTTTTTAAGCGGCGCCTTTTACGGCACTCCACTTGTGTGGCGAGTCTTTCAACCCGACACCTTTAAGAAGCCGCAGTAGCTGCGACTTCAGAGACAGGTTTTGGAGAACCTGCCTTTTTCTTGCCGGGGGCGATCATCATGATCATCTGACGCCCTTCCAGCTTGGGAAACTGCTCCACCACAATCAGGTCCGCCAGATCAGCGCGGATGCGGTTGAGCAAAGCCATCCCGATTTCCTGATGCGTGATTTCACGCCCCCGAAAGCGCAAAGTGATCTTGCACTTGTCGCCTTCGGCCAAGAATCGCTTGATATTGCGCATCTTGATGTTGTAGTCACCATCATCCGTACCGGGACGGAATTTGATTTCCTTGATTTCGATGACCGTCTGTTTGGCCTTCGCTTCCGCAGCTTTCTTTTGCTCCTGGTACTTGAACTTACCGTAGTCCATCAAACGACAGACCGGCGGATTCGCCGTGGCAGCAATTTCAACCAGATCAACATCCAGCTCGCCCGCCATACGCAGGGCTTCCATCAGGCTAACGACACCGAGCGGCTCGTTTTCAGGACCCGAGAGGCGAACCTCTGGGGCCATGATTTCACGGTTCAGGCGGTGTTTGCGTTCTTCACGCTGACGGCGGTCACGAAATTCAGTAGCGATGGCTCAATCCTTCACAATATCTTTGCTACACAAAGTAGCGACAGCCGCGCAGCGCGCTCAAACAGACCAGATCTTTGGAAAAACCCTAGACGGCGGACTTGTTTGCTATGTCACCCAAAATTTTCTGCACGAATGCATCAAGGGACATTGCTCCGAGGTCTTGACCACCCCGGGCGCGCACTGCAACAGCACCGGCTGCCATCTCTTTGTCACCCACGACAAGCAGATACGGCAGCTTCTGCATCGAATGCTCCCGTATTTTATACGTAATTTTCTCGTTACGCAGGTCTAAATCCACCCTAAGCCCTTGATTTTGCAGTGTTTTGGCCACGGAACGGGCATATTCGGCCTGCGCATCGGTGATATTGAGTACTGCCACCTGCACTGGCGCCAGCCATGCGGGCAAGGCACCAGCGCTCTCTTCGATCAGGATGCCGATGAAACGCTCCAAGCTCCCGACGATGGCCCGGTGCAGCATGACCGGGCGGTGGCGGGCACCATCTTCACCCACGTATTCGGCGTCCAGCCGTTCGGGCATGGAGAAATCAACCTGGATCGTGCCGCACTGCCATTGGCGGCCAATTGCGTCCTTGAGCGTGTATTCAATCTTGGGACCGTAAAAGGCGCCTTCACCTGGAGAAATTTCGTACACGCAGCCAGAGGAATTCAGGCTTTCGATCAGCGCCGCCTCGGCTTTATCCCAGATTTCGTCTGAGCCAATGCGTTGCTCGGGCCGCGTTGCCACCTTGTAAATAATGTTCTTGAAGCCGAAGTCGGCGTAGACCTTTTGCAGCAGCGCCGTGTAATCCACGCACTCCTTCAGGATCTGGTCCTCGGTACAGAAGATGTGGCCATCATCCTGCGTGAAGCCGCGCACGCGCATGATGCCGTGCAGGCCACCCGAAGGCTCGTTGCGGTGGCAGTTACCGAATTCGCCATAGCGCAGCGGCAGATCGCGGTAACTCTTGATACCCTGCTTGAAGATCAGGATGTGGCCCGGGCAGTTCATCGGTTTGAGCGCGTATTCGCGTTTCTCCGATTCCGTGATGAACATGTTCTCGCGGTACTTGTCCCAGTGCCCCGTCTTCTCCCATAGACCCTTGTCGATGATCTGCGGACCCTTGACCTCCTGGTATCCGTTGTCGCGGTAGACCTGCCGCATGTACTGCTCGACACCTTGCCACAGCGTCCAGCCTTTGGGGTGCCAGAACACCAGACCAGGCGCGTGGTCGTCGATGTGGAATAGGTCCAACTCCTTGCCCAGCTTGCGGTGGTCACGCTTCTCTGCCTCTTCCAGCATTGTCAGATGCTGTTGCAACTCGTCCTTGGTGGCCCAGGCCGTGCCGTAGACGCGCTGCAGCATCTCGTTCTTGTGGTCGCCACGCCAGTAGGCGCCGGCCAGCTTCATCAACTTGAAGTGCTTGAGCTTGCCGGTACTGGGCACGTGCGGGCCGCGGCACAGGTCCTCGAACTTGCCTTCGCGGTACAGGGACACATCCTCATTGCTGGGAATGCTCTCGATGATCTCGGCCTTGTAGTGCTCGCCCAGGCTCTTGAAATAGGCCACGGCCTCATCCCGCGGCAGCACGCGACGTACCACGGGCTCGTCCTTGGCGGCCAGTTCGGCCATCTTCTTCTCCATGGCTACTAGGTCTTCGGGTGTGAAGGGGCGCTTGTACGAAAAGTCGTAGAAGAAGCCGTGCTCAATGACCGGTCCGATGGTCACTTGCGCATCGGGGAAGAGTTCCTTGACAGCATACGCCAGCAAGTGGGCCGTCGAGTGGCGGATGACCTCCAGGCCATCGGCATCCTTGGCGGTGATGATGGATAGCGCACTGTCGGCTGTCATCTGGTAGCTGGTGTCCACGACCTTGCCGTCAACCTTGCCAGCCAGGGCCGCCTTGGCCAGACCGGCACCAATGGAAGCAGCCACCTCGGCCACCGTAACCGGACCGGGAAATTCACGTTGGGAGCCGTCGGGAAGCGTAATTTTGATCATGGCGTGTACAGAAAAAGAGTCGTGAAGAAAAGCAAAAAGCGCGGAATGGTCCGCGCTTTACTGTGAATTTGGTAGCTGGCTGCGCACAAGGCGCGCGGACTACGGCCTTATTCGCTGAAACAAATCGCCGGTGTAGTTCGCGGTGTCATAACCAGTTGCCTTTCTCGCTCTTATACAAAAGTGGAGCCTGTATTTTAACCGCACAAAAAAGGCCGAGGCCCCGAAGGGGGCGCCCGGCCGAGAAGGCGTTCGTCAGAACTTAGTGGAACTGCTCTTCTTCGGTAGAACCGGTCAGAGCCTTCACAGAGGAAGAACCGCCCTGGATCACGGTGGTCACGTCGTCGAAGTAGCCAACACCGACTTCCTGCTGGTGCGACACAAAGGTGTAACCCTTGTCACGGGCAGCGAATTCGGGCTCCTGCACCATTTCGGTGTAGTGCTTCATCCCTTCGCCGCGGGCGTAGGCGTGGGCAAACTGGAATGTGTTGAACCAGTTGATATGGATACCAGCCAGGGTAATGAACTGGTACTTGTAGCCCAGCGCGGACAGGTCTTCCTGGAAGGAGGCGATCTGCGAGTCCGACAGGTTCTTCTTCCAGTTGAAGGAAGGCGAGCAGTTGTAGGACAGCAGTTTGCCGGGGCACTCTTTCAACACGGCCTGAGCGAATTCACGGGCGAAGCCAATGTCTGGCACGCCGGTTTCGCACCACACCAAGTCGGCATAGGGAGCATAAGCCACGCCACGGCTGATGGATTGCTCCAGGCCGTTCTTGACGCGGTAGAAACCTTCCTGGGTGCGCTCACCGGTGATGAAGGGCTTGTCATTCGCGTCGTAGTCGCTGGTGATCAAGTTGGCAGCTTCGGCATCGGTACGAGCCAGGATGATCGTGGGCACGCCCATGGTGTCCGCAGCGAAGCGGGCAGCGATCAGCTTCTCGATGGCTTCGCGGGTAGGAACCAGCACCTTGCCGCCCATGTGGCCGCACTTCTTCACTGCAGCCAACTGGTCTTCGAAGTGAACGCCTGCTGCGCCTGCAGTGATCATGTTCTTCATCAGTTCGAAAGCGTTCAACACGCCGCCGAAGCCGGCTTCCGCATCGGCCACGATGGGCAGGAAGAAGTCGATGAATTCCTTGTCACCGGGGTTGATACCACGGCCCCACTGGATTTCGTCAGCGCGCTTGAAGGTATTGTTGATGCGGCGAACCATGGTGGGCACCGAGTCGTATGCATACAGCGACTGGTCGGGGTACATGGTCTCGGAGGTGTTGCCGTCAGCGGCAACTTGCCAGCCAGACAGGTACACAGCTTCCAGGCCTGCCTTGGCCTGTTGCATGGCTTGACCGGCGCTGATGGCACCGAAAGCATTCACGTAACCCTTCTTGGCGCCGCCGTTCACCTTGGCCCACAGCTTTTCAGCGCCGTGCTTGGCCAGTGTGTATTCAGGCTGGACGCTGCCGCGCAGACGAACAACGTCAGCTGCGGAATAGCCGCGCTTCACGCCTTTCCAGCGGGGGTTGGTCGCCCAGTCTTTTTCAAGGGCTGCGATTTGCTGTTCACGGGTTTGAGTAGTCATGAAGTCACTCCGTCGTAGTTAAAAAATTTCGGCGCCTGAAGGCAGGCTTTGCAATTCAAGCTGGGCTCTATTGTAGTCTTATATAAGACCAAAACTGTATCTTATGTCTTATATATGACTAAAATTTTTTCTATATGAATCAAAGGGTTAGAGTCGTCATTTCTCAATGTGAACTGAGATGATTGCGATATGAAAATCCATGGGTGCAAAAACACCCTTCGCGCTAAGCGCCATCGCACGCCATGCTTGGGCATTGAACTTGCTGCACCCACCAACCGTGACAATCACCCTGTTTTCCCCTTCCGAACTGTTGGGATAATGCCAAGCTTTTTAAGGAGTGCGCCGTGCTGCTGACCCTGGTCATCGTCTACCTGCTGATCACCATCGCCATTGGTCTCTACGCGGCCAAACGCGTCAAGAACACCTCGGACTACGCGATTGCGGGTCGGCATCTGCCGCTGGTCATGATCGTCACCACGACCTTCGCCACCTGGTTCGGATCAGAAACGGTGTTGGGCATTCCCGCCAAGTTCGTCAACAGCGGCCTCAACGGCGTGGTGGAAGACCCCTTCGGCGCGGGCACCTGCCTGATCCTGGTCGGCATGTTTTTCGCCGCCAAGCTGTACAAGATGAACCTGCTGACCATCAGTGACTACTACCGTGAGCGCTTTGGCCGGTCGGTGGAGATCATTTGCTCCCTGATCATCATGTTGAGCTACCTGGGTTGGGTGTCGGCGCAGGTCACGGCTCTGGGCCTGGTGTTCAACCTGCTGTCTGGGGACGCCATCAGCATTCCCCTGGGCATGACCATCGGCGTAATCTCCATCCTGGCCTACACCCTGTTCGGCGGCATGTGGTCGGTGGCAGTGACCGACTTCATCCAGATGATCATTTTGGTGGGCGGACTTGCGATCCTTGCAGTGTTTGCCGGCGACATGGCTGGAGGCGCCGACAAGGTGGTGTCTCTGGCCGTAAGCCAGGACATGTTCAAATTCCTGCCTGAACCGTCATTCAAGGACATCGTCTTCTTCTTCGCGGCGGCCATCACCATGATGCTGGGCTCCATCCCCCAGCAGGACGTGTTCCAGCGCGTGATGTCGGCCAATAACGTCGGCGCTGCCACCAAGGGTCCGGTGATCGGCGGCATCTGCTACATCCTGTTTGCCTTTGTACCCATGTTCCTGGTCACCAGCGCGCTGATCATCATGCCGGAGCAGACAGCAGTCCTGCTCAAGGAAGATCCGCAAAAGGTGCTCCCCACCCTGGTGTTGGAGAAGATGCCTTTTGTGATGCAGGTGCTGTTCTTTGGTGCACTGTTGTCTGCCATCAAGTCCACTGCCTCTGCAACCCTGCTGGCACCCAGCGTCACGTTTGTGGAAAACATCTGGCGCCAGTTCAAACCGCGCATGGGTGACAAGGAGGAATTGCGCACCATGCGGATCGCCGTTTTGGTCTTCAGCATGTCCGTGCTGGCCTATGCGATCAAGATGCAGGGCACGCCCATTTACGAAATGGTGTCGGGCGCCTACCAGGTGACGCTGGTCGGCGCATTCATCCCGTTGGTGTTCGGCTTGTACTGGAAACGTGCCACTACACAGGGCGCCCTGTTCTCGATTGTGCTGGGGCTGCTGACGTGGCTCCTGTTTCTTGCCACACCGGCCGGCGTAGAGTTCCCCGCCCAATTGGCCGGCATCCTGGCCGCCTTGGCGGGCATGCTGCTGGGTTCGCTGGGACCGCAGGCTATTGCGAACGCGCACGCCAGCCACCACAAGCTGCCGGGTGTGGCCGGATGACGGCGCCCGTTGCGCACGACGCGTCCTCAGGCATCCATCCTCCCCGCTGGCTGGCCTATGGCTGCCTGGCGCTGAGCATGTCGCTAGTCGGCAGCTATGTGGCGCTCTCGAAGCCACTGGTGGCGGCTCTGGGTGTTTTTCTGCTGGCCTGGTTGCGCTTTGGCATCGGTGGTTTGGCTATTGCCCATTGGCTCAGGCGCCCGGCGCACGAGCCGGCCATGAGCGCCAACACTAGACGGCTGGTGTTTCTGGAGTCCTTTCTGGGCAACTTTCTGTTCTCCATCACGATGCTGTTTGGCGTGAGCATGACCAGCGCCGTGTCCGCCGGCGTGATCATGGCATCCATTCCGGCGGTGGTAGCGCTGATGAGCTGGATCTTCCTGAAGGAGCGCATCGGTCTGCGCATCTGGGCCGCCGTGGCCTGCAGCGCGCTGGGCATCGGTTTGATAGCGCTATCAAAAAGTGAGCTGCATGCGAATATTCCACGAGGGCCAGAGGCCATTTTGACTGAAAGCAATACCGTGCTGGGCAATGTGCTGGTATTTGTCGCCGTGCTGTGCGAAGCGGCCTATGCCGTCATAGGCAAGAAGCTGACCGGCGCCCTGTCACCCAAGCGCATCACGGCACTCATCAACCTCTGGGGCTTTCTGCTGATGACACCCATGGGCCTGTATGCCGCCTGGCAGTTCGACTTTGGTGCAGTGACCCGCGGTTCATGGATGCTGTTGGTGTTCTATGCGCTGGCCGCCAGCGTCTGGACCGTGTGGCTGTGGATGACGGGCTTGAAGTCCATACCCGCAGCCCGCGCCGGTGTATTCACGGTCATGCTGCCGGTCTCGGCTGCTTTGGTGGGCGTGCTGGCTCTGGGGGAAACTTTGAGTGGCCAGCAGCTGCTGGCCTTTGCCATCGCCCTGGTGGGAGTGTTGCTGGCCACCCTGCCCTCGGGCAAAACGACTACACCAGCGCCCTAGACGCAACCACGATGCCGTCCTCATCGGCATAGAGCCAGTCACCGGGGCGCACCCACACGCCCTGCACCTGCACCGCCACGTCGGCCTGGCCCTGGTTACGCTTCTCGGTGGGCATGGGCATGGCGGCCAGGGCGCGAATACCCACCGCCTGCGTGGCCAGTTCGGCCGTGTCACGCACACAGCCATCGATCACCACACCGGCCCAGCCATTGCGCGCTGCGGCCGCGCCCAGGTTGCCACCGAGCAGCGCCTTGCGCAGGGAACCTCCACCATCGATGACCAGCACTTTGGCGATGCGGCCCTCGGGGGTATCGGTGTAGCCAATGGAATCTACCGCGGCCTTGACCAGCGTGTTGTCCTCAAAGCATCTGACCGTCACCACCGGTCCCGCGAACTTTTTGACCTTGCCGAAGTCCCGAAATATGGGAGGCAGCACACGAAAATCGCCACTGGAATCGTCCTTGTGCACATCGCACAAATCGCAGCTTGCAAACTCAATCGCCATCGCTCGTCGCTCCTTTTCCATGAATGGGCCTATTCTCCAATGGAAAAAACAACATTTCCCAATGAAAAAAGCATTTTTCCGCTGGATAAGCCGCTTTTTCTCCAGTAGCATCCGGGTTACCAGCGAAGAAGCAGTTTTTTACTGGTGATTAATCAACTTCAAGAAGGACAATCAATCATGGCAACTGCAAAGAAAGCTCCGGCAAAAAAAGCGGCACCTGCTAAGGCAGCCGCACCGGCCAAGAAGGCAGCTCCTGCTAAGAAAGCAGCAGCGCCCGCGAAGAAGGTAGCCGCCAAGGCACCAGCCAAGAAGGCTGCTCCCGCGAAGAAAGCCGCTCCCGCCAAAAAGGTAGCCGCCAAGAAAGTCGCTGCAAAGAAGGCCCCCGCCAAGAAACGCACCCCCAATGCCGCATTCATGAAGGCATTGACACCTAGCGCCGCACTGGCCGCCATCGTGGGCGCCAATCCCCTGCCGCGCACCGAAGTCATCAGCAAGATGTGGGCATACATCAAGAAGAACAAGCTGCAAGACGCCGTCAACAAGCGCATGATCAACGCCGACGCCAAGCTGAAGGAAATCTTCGGCAAGATGCAAGTGTCGATGTTCGAGATGGCTGGCCTGATCGGCAAGCACCTCAAATAATTGACGCAAGCGTCGATTCCAAAAGGCCGGTTTCACCGGCCTTTTTTTCAACTCCCACACACACCAACCCATGCTGCGCTTTCTCTTCACGCGCTTGAGCCTGATCATTCCGACTTTTTTCGGCATGACGCTGTTGGCGTTTTTCCTGATCCGACTAGTCCCTGGCGACCCCATTGAAACCCTGGCGGGCGAACGCGGCATTGACGCAGAACGCCATGCCGTGCTCCTCAAGGAATACGGGCTGGACAAGCCGATTCTGGTGCAGTACGGCATCTACATCGCCAAGGTGCTGCATGGTGATCTGGGCAAGTCCATCATCACCCAGACCTCGGTCCTCAGCGAATTCACGTCGCTGTTTCCGGCCACCATCGAACTGGCGCTGTGCGCGATCCTGTTTGCATTGCTGATCGGCATACCGGCCGGCATCATCGCCGCTGTCAAGCGCAACTCCCTGCTCGACCATGGCGTGATGGGCATCTCGCTCACCGGCTACTCCATGCCCATCTTCTGGTGGGGCCTTTTGCTGATCCTGCTGTTCTCCGTGCAACTGGACCTCACCCCGGTATCAGGCCGTATCGCTGTCCAACACTTCATTGAGCCGGTCACTGGTTTCTTGCTGATCGACACTCTACTGGTCCACGACACGGCAGCCTTCTGGTCGGCGGTCTCGCACCTGGTGCTCCCCATGATTGTTCTGGGCACCAATCCGCTGGCTGTGATCGCACGCATGACGCGCTCGGCCATGCTGGAGGTACTGGGTGAAGACTACATCCGCACCGCGCGCGCCAAGGGGCTGTCGGGCTTTCGCATCGTGGCAGTGCATGCACTGCGCAACGCCCTGATTCCCGTCATCACGGTGATCGGGCTGCAGGTGGGCGTGCTGTTCACCGGCGCCATCCTGACCGAAACCATCTTCTCCTGGCCCGGCGTGGGCAAGTGGCTCATCGAAGCCATCAGCCGGCGCGACTACCCCGTGCTGCAAGGCGGCATGCTGCTGCTGGGAGCCGTGGTCATGGCGGTCAACCTGTTGGTGGACCTGGCCTATGGAATCATCAACCCGCGCATCAGGCACCAGAAATGACCAGCACCAACGCCATTGAAAACCCCAACCAGGCCGCGCCGCTGCACCCTCTGAAAGACTTCTGGCGCTACTTCAGTGCCAGCCGGGGCGCCGTAGGCGGTTTGATCATCGTCGTGTTGGTATTGCTGCTGGCAGCCTTTGCCGATGTGGTGGCTCCCTACAACCCGGACCTCACCGACAACACCGTGTTTCTGGTCCCGCCAGCGTGGGCAGCAGGCGGCTCCAGCGCGCACCTGCTGGGCACTGACGCCATTGGTCGAGACATCCTGTCGCGCCTGATCCACGGAGCACGCCTCTCGCTGACGATTGGCATTGCCGTGGTGGCGATCTCGGTCGTGGCGGGCACCGTGCTGGGCCTGCTGGCCGGTTACTTCCGGGGCGTGTTCGAGGTGGCTGTCATGCGCATGATGGACATCATCCTGACCCTGCCCAGCCTGTTGCTGGCCATTGTCATCGTCGCCATCCTGGGGCCGGGCCTGATGAATGCCATGCTGGCCGTGGCCATCGTGGTGCTGCCGCATTACGTACGCATCACGCGGGCAGCCGTCATTTCGGAGACCTCGCGCGACTATGTCACAGCGGCCCGCATGGGCGGTGCCGGACACTGGCGCATCATGTTCAGCGAGGTGCTACCCAACTGCACCGCGCCATTGATCGTGCAGGCGTCGCTGGGCATTTCCACTGCCATCCTGGATGCGGCTGCCCTTGGCTTTCTGGGCCTGGGTGCACAGCCGCCCTCACCCGAATGGGGCACCATGCTGGCCGATGCACGCGAATTCGTGCTGCGCGCTTGGTGGGTGGTGACCTTCCCCGGTCTGGCCATCCTGATCACGGTTTTAGCCTTCAACCTGCTGGGCGACGGCCTGCGCGACGCGCTGGACCCCAAGCTCAAACGCTAACCCCACGGCAACACAACCATGGCATTGCTAGAAATTGAAAACCTGTCGGTGGAATTTCCATCGCACAACGGCACCATGCACGCGGTCGATGGCGTCAGCCTGTCGCTGGACACCGGCGAGGTGCTGGGCATCGTGGGCGAATCCGGCTCGGGCAAGAGCGTCACCATGATGGCGCTGATGGGCCTGGTCGCCTACCCCGGCCGCGTCAAGGCCGACAAGCTGCGCTTTGACGGCCACGATCTGTTGGCCCTCTCCGACCGCGAGCGCCGCCGTCTCACGGGAAAAGACCTGTCCATGATCTTCCAGGATCCCACGACCAGCCTGAACCCCTGCTTCACGGTGGGCTTCCAGATGGCCGAGACGCTCAAGCTGCATATGGGCATGGACAAAAGGGCTGCCCGCAAACGTTCCATCGAACTGCTGGAGCAGGTCGGCATCCCCGCACCCGAAAGCCGCCTGGGCGTGTACCCGCACCAGCTCTCCGGCGGGATGAGCCAGCGCGTGATGATAGCCATGGCGATTGCCTGCAACCCCAAGTTGCTGATCGCCGACGAGCCCACCACCGCGCTGGACGTGACCATTCAGGCGCAGATCCTGGACCTGCTGCGCAGCCTGCAGAAGGACCGTGGCATGGCACTGGTGCTGATCACCCACAACATGGGTGTGGTCAGCGAAATGGCGCAGCGCGTCTCCGTGATGTATGCCGGCCAGATCATGGAGCAGCGCGGCTCCGACACGCTGTTTACCCAGCCGCAACACCCCTATACCGAGGCGCTGATGGCCGCCCTGCCCGAGCGCAACGACGGCCACTCCCGCCTGGCCACGATTCCCGGCATGGTGCCAGGCCTGTATGACCGCCCCAAAGGCTGCCTGTTCGCCCCGCGCTGCAGCTACGCCAATGACGGCCTGTGCCAGACCCGTCCACCCCTGCGCGCCTGGCTCGATGGCGCCGTGCGCTGCCACTACCCGCTGGGAGACACTGCCAACACGTCTGGCGTGGTAGAGAACATGGAGGTAGCCGCATGAGCGCCCCAGCCAATACGTCCACGGCAGCAGACATGCCCGTCGTCCGTGCCACCAACTTGCGCCGCGTCTACCCCATCAGCAAAGGTCTGCTGCGCAAGCCCGACCTGCTGCAGGCCGTTGGCGGCGTGTCGTTCTCGGTGCAGGCCGGAAAAACGCTGGCCATCGTTGGCGAATCGGGCTGCGGCAAGTCCACACTGGCACGGATGGTGACCCTGATCGAGTCGCCGTCAGAGGGCAGCCTGCAACTCGGCGGCATGGAAGTGGTCACTGCGTCCGCCCACGACCGGCACGCCCTGCGCCAGAAGGTGCAACTGGTGTTCCAGAACCCCTATGGCTCGCTGAACCCGCGCAAGCGCATTGGCCAGATCCTGGAAGCCCCGCTGGAGATCAACACCGACCTGAACGCCGCGCAGCGCGCCGAGAAGGCGCGTGCGATGCTGGCCCTGGTCGGCCTGCGCCCCGAACATTACGACCGCTATCCCCACATGTTCTCTGGCGGCCAGCGCCAGCGCATTGCGATCGCACGCGCGCTGATGCTGAATCCATCACTGGTGGTCGCGGACGAGCCCGTGTCTGCGCTGGATGTATCCATCCAGGCCCAGGTGCTGAACCTGCTGGCCGACCTGCAGCGCGACCTGGGACTGGCCTACCTGTTCATCTCGCACGATCTGGGCGTGGTACGCCACATCGCCCACGACGTGCTGGTCATGTACCTTGGTCACACCGTGGAACATGGTGAAAAGAACGCCATCTTCAGCCGTCCCCTGCACCCCTATACGCAGGCGCTGCTGGGCTCCACCCCGGGCCTTGCCGGCAGTGGCCCTGCCGTGAAGCGCACGGTGCTCAAGGGCGAACTACCCTCCCCGCTGAATCCCCCCGTGGGCTGCGTGTTTTCCACCCGCTGCCCTCACGCCACCGAACAGTGCCGCACGGAGCGCCCCGTGCTGCAGGAACTGCATGGCCGGGCGGTTGCCTGCTTTGAAGCCGAGCGTCTGGCCTCGGCATCTACCAACGGGTAAGAACCCCAATACACAAGCCTGCGGCATCGCGTAACATGGCTGTTCGGCGATCAGGCTACCCGCCTGATTCACTTGTTTGTGGGGGTGCTGACCGCCCCCCATCTTTTATGGAGTTTCTTGATGACCCATTCCATCTTGCGTGCGCGCCTGCGCCCCACCAAGACTGCCCTGCTGTGTGCCGTCGCCCTGCCCGCCCTGCTGGCGCTCACACCCGCTGCGGCCAAGACTCTGGTGTATTGCTCCGAAGGCAGCCCCGAGAACTTTGCCCCCAGCATCAACACCACCGGCACCTCGTTTGACGCCACCGAGCAGATCTATGACAACATCGTCAAGTTCGAGCGCGGCGGCACCCAGGTGGTGCCCGGATTGGCAGAGAAGTGGTCGGTCTCAAAGGACGGTCTCGAATACACCTTCAACCTGCGCAAGGGTGTGAAGTGGCACTCCAACAAGAATTTCAAGCCCACGCGAGACTTCAACGCCGACGACTTCCTGTTCACCATTGAGCGCCAGTGGAAAGAGAATGACCCCTACTTCAAGGTCACCAGCTCCAACCACTCCTATTTCAACGACATGGGCATGCCCAAGCTGCTGAAGTCGGTCGAAAAGGTCGATGAGTACACCGTCAAGATCACGCTGACCAAGCCCGAAGCCCCCTTCCTGTCCAACCTGGCCATGCAGTTCGCCGGCGTGCAGTCCAAGGAATACGCCATTGCCATGCTGAAGGCCGGCACACCCGAAAAAATCGACCAGGAACCCTTGGGCACCGGCCCTTTCATACTGGTGCAGTACCAGAAGGACGCCATCATCCGCTACAAGGCGTTCCCCCAATACTGGAAAGGCCCGGCCAAGATCGATGACCTGATCTTCTCCATCACGCCCGACGCCTCGGTGCGCTGGGCCAAGCTGCAAAAGGGTGAGTGCCATGTCATGCCCTACCCCAACCCCGCCGACCTGGATGCCATCCGCAAGGACGCCAACGTGCAGGTGTTGGAGCAGCCCGGCCTGAACGTCGGCTACCTGGCCTACAACACGACCAAGAAGCCGTTTGACGATGTGCGTGTGCGCAAGGCCATCAACATGGCCATCGACAAGAAGGCCATCGTGTCGGCCGTCTACCTCTCCACCGGCATTCCCGCCACCAACCCGATTCCTCCCACCCAATGGTCATACAACAAGTCCATCAAGGACGAGGCGTACGATCCCGCAGCCGCCAAGAAGGCCCTGGCCGCCGCCGGCTACCCCAACGGCTTCACCACCGACCTGTGGGCCATGCCCGTGCAGCGCCCCTACAACCCCAATGCCAAGCGCATTGCCGAGCTGATGCAGGCCGACCTGGCCAAGATTGGCGTCAAGGCCGAAATCAAGAGCTTTGAATGGGGCGAATACCGCAAGCGCATGCAGGCCGGTGAACACCAGATGGGCATGCTGGGCTGGACCGGCGACAACGGCGACCCGGACAATTTCCTGAACACCCTGCTGGGCTGCGACTCCGCCAAGACCAATGGCTCCAACGTGGCCAAGTTCTGCTACCAGCCATTTGAAGAGCTGGTGCAAAAAGCCAAGGTGGTCTCCAACCCTGCCGAGCGCACCAAGCTCTACGAAAAAGCCCAGGTCATCTTCAAGGAACAGGCCCCCTGGTTCACCATCGCCCACGCCGTGCAGCTCAAGCCCGTGCGCAAGGAAGTGGTGGACTTCAAACTCAGCCCCTTCGGCCGCCACACCTTCTACGGCGTGGACATGAAGTAAGCAGCAGGGGTTTTCTCAAAAAGTTGAAGGCCGGTGCGAACCGGCCTTTTTTTGTTTGTAATTTTGAAAATTGCTACTGTATTGATAGCTGAATGTGCCTATTTCACGAGGGCCAGCAACCGATTTGACTGAGAACGACTGCTACGCAAGGCTAGCCCTTCTGATCTGTGTGTGTCAAGAATGGAGCTGTCTTCGCATCCCCTGAAAGTCACCTCTTCGCTGTAGCAGGCACTTTGACACCGCACGGGCCCGTGCGTATAGTGGCTGTAAGGCACATCCAAGCACGGTTTGGCAGAGGGTAAGGCCGAAAATAGCACCTGCTCTACCGTCTAGTTTGAAGATGTATCGGCATATTTTCGACATTTTTGATTCCAGAGGGGGGCCGTCATGCGCATTCAGAACAACCTGCAACAGTTGAGTTCGGCGAACTGGTTGCAGAAAACGGGCCAGCAACAAGGCGCAAAAGCGGCAACCAATCTCTCGAACCAGGGACCCGACACCGGTTTGCAATTGGCCGATGCAAACCGGATGTCAGAAGAAAGTAAAGCGCGCTTTATGCAGAAGCAAAAAGTCGCGGGTCAAAAAATAGAAAACACAAACGTGTCGACAGTCGGATTCGCCGCACAAACGCAAACCAAGGCGATTTCGAACGCGCAAGACCAGGACGCAACCACTGACACCATCGACTTCGCAGATGAGGTCCGCCAACTTGAAGAAAACTTGAAACGCATCGCGGCGCGGGTCGCTATTGATACCAAGAAGGAATACTCTGCTGGTGCGACAGTCAACTCTCGGACGTTCACTTCGACCGGTGGCGTAGATTTTTCGCAAGGGGACGCAAACAGTACCAGTCAAGTTGGCTCCGTGGAATCGCAGACCAAGGCGACTGCGAACACGCAAAACCAGGGTGGAACGACTGACAGCACGGAATCCCAACGCAACCAGGCGTCCCAGAGACTCGGAGCCTTGCTGAACCGGCTGGGCTCCACGACCCAAAAGGCACAAGACGCTGACGTCACGTCAACTACCGCCAAGTTTGCCGAGGCCTACTCCAAAGAATGGGCGAATCGTTCGTCGACCGTGTCCGACGTCAGCGCCCAAGAACAGCTTGATGAGATGACCAAGTTGTACCAACAGATGCAGGCCAACGGCCAGTCGCGGCAGGCTGGTGTTTCGGCGCTTGGTCAGGTGAATCAGGCGTCGTCACAAGTACTGAGTTTGTTCAAAGGCTAGCCTGTCCATTGGCCTGAGTCGCCACCGCTACCATGGTTGCCATTTCATCCTCCTCCAGCGCGGCACGCTACAGCGTCCAGCAAACGGCTGTGCCGCAGGTCCGGCGCGCCGCCGAGCAGGCACAGCAGGCCGCCAACGCGCTGCAGGCGCAGGCGCGCGATGCATGGAAAAAAGTGGAAAGCGCCGAGGCCGAGGCCCGCGCGATGGATGCCCGGGCCAATCAGGCCAATTCAACTGCCGCCCAGGCCAGGCAAAACCTGGTGTCTTTTGGCGCCGGGATTCTGGCGGCAGGACCGGCAGCCCCCCAAGCTGAAACTTCCAGTACCAGTCTCGACACCAAGGCAGCGCCAGCGGCATCGTCAACGCCCACTGCGCAACCCGCGCCTGCGGTGATCAATACGCAAGGTCAGCGTATCGGCACCTTGATCAATATCACTGCCTGACATCCAGTAGCACGGAATTTAGCGCCACTCCCGGCGGTGCCACATAGTCGGCCACCACCCATGCTCGGCTCGAATGCGCGGACGCTTCCTGCAGCAGTTCCAACACCAAGGCAATCGACGCCCTGTCCAGCGCGGCAAAGGGCTCATCCAGCAGTGTGACGGCAGCGCCGCAGGCCAAAGCGCCGGCCAGAAAGACCTTGCGCCTGGTGCCGGTGGACAGCATGTAGAGCGACTTGGGCAGGTGGGACTCCAGCGCCAGACCGTCTATCAGGTCCAACAACAGGTCATTGGCGAACCCCGGGTGCTGCCTGCGCAGGCCTTCCCAATAGGTTTGGGGCGTGACCGTGTCGAATGCCTGGGTGCGTGGGTCCACCCAAGCCACCTGGTTGCGATAGGCATGGGGTTGTTCCTTGCAGGAGATGCCGTTGATCTGCAACGTACCACTCTGCGCAGTCAGTTCGCCCGCCAACAGACGCAGCAGCGTGGTCTTGCCCGTGCTCTCGTCACCGCCGACCCAGGTCACGCCCGGGGCGATGTCCACCGACCAATTGGTAAACAACGCCGGCTGCTTGGGATAGGCAAAGCCCAGGCTGCGTGCCAGCAACACAGCGCTTGGCGCGACCATGGCGGGTTCCTCCCCTGCTGACAGTTAAGCGGCGGTGGCCGGTTTGCGGGCAAGCATGCGGCGCACGTCACGGGGGTCCATGCCATACATGTCGGCAAACTCTTCCACCGTCTTGCCGCTGGCCTCATACGCGCGCAGCAGGGCCTCGCTCTTGGCGGCGCGGGCCTCGGCCTCCACAAGCGCCTCGTCCAGCACGGCATTGGCGGCGTCGTCACGACCACGCACCAGCTCGGCATAGGCCAAAGGCGTCAGGCCGGATGCCTCCAGCGCCTGCACGATGCGGGAAACGAGTTTGGGACGCAGGTCTTCCTTGCTGCGGGTCTGGCGGCGGCGAAAGGTTTCCAGCAGCGCGTGGTGCACATGCTCGGGCGCCATGGCCTCGACCGCGTTGCCCAGCAGGTCATGGCGCTGCTGGCCCGAGGCCACCGTCGTCAGATAGCGGGTGGAACGGGTGTGAAAGGACAGTGCAGCCTTCAGCAGGTCGCGCTCAAAGGCCTCGGGATGCGCATCCAGCAGATCCTGAAAAATGCCACGCTTGAGCGGCAGGAACTCCGCCCCAAAGAGCTTGGGGTACAGGGCCGCCAGCTTCTCCAGCACCGGAAAAACATCGGGCTTGGCGCTCCGTTTGGCGGCAGGCTTGGCCGCAGCTGGGTCCGCAACAGGGGTTTCAACCGTTTCGGCGGATAGGGTCTCGGTGTCAGTCATGGAATGGTCGGAGTGTGCGGGCGAAAAAGCCCTCCATCATGCCAGCTTTGACGCAGGCCCCCTACGCCCGGACCGTTCGCACCCCCACGCCCAGCGCCGCGCCCACACTCAAAAGCAGCACCAGCGCGGCTCCCAGCAGGGTTGCGCCATACCAGCCGCGGTCCATGAATACCCCAAACACAATGGGTGAAATGGCAAAACCGGTGTCCAGCCCCGAATACACCAGGCCGTAAACCCGGCCGGTAGCGCCCTTGGGCGTGGCCTTCTTGATCATCATGTCGCGCGACGGGCCGCCAATGCCGATGGCAAAGCCGGTGATGGCCAGCACGACCATGGTGGCCTGTGCGCTCAGCAGGCCGGTGCCGCACAGGGCCAGTAGCACCGCACCGGCAGCCATGGCCATGGCCACCACCCGGTCGCTATTGGCGGCGCGGGCCGCGATGAAGCCGCCGACGAACATGCCCACTGCGCCACACAGCATGTAGGCGGTGATGGTGTAGGTGGCTGCCTCAAAGCTGATGCCATGCATGGCCTTGAGAATGGACACCGCAAAGCTCTGCACCACGGCCAGTGTCATGGTGGACAGCAAAAAGAAGCCAAAGCACCACCACACCACCGGCAGCTTCATGAAAGCCATGTCGTGCTCGGCGTGCCCTTTGGCCACTGCATGCGGGTCGCGGTGCGCAACCTGGGTCGAGAGTTTGTCGCGGTTGAACACCAGCAGCGCCAGAATGGCGGTGTACAACACGGCAGCTGCCACATAGGCGTTGCGCCAGCCGATGGTGGCGCCCAGCCCGGCAAAGAACACCGGCGCCGCAGCCCAGCCCAAGTTACCCGTCAGACCATGGGCGCTGAAGGCGTAGCCCAACCGGGGTGCCGAGACCCGCTGATTCAGGATGGTGAAGTCCACCGGATGGAAGGTGGCATTGCCCAGGCCGGCCAGCGCCGCCACCAGGATCAGCCCGGCGTAGCCGGTGACCAGCGAAGCGCAGACGCAGGCAGCAATGAAGATGCCGAGCGCCACAAACAACAGGGGCCGCGCGCCCAGTCGGTCCACCACAAAGCCGGCACAGGCCTGGCCGACGCCAGACACCACAAAAAAGGTGGTCATCAGCAGGCCCAGCTCCGAATAGCTCAACCCGAACTCCTTCATGAACACCGGAAACAACAGCGGCAGCAGCAGGTGGCCAAAGTGCGAGCTGGCATGCGCCAGGCCGACCAGGCCGATGATGCTGGCATCCTGCCGCAAGGGAACGGCAGAAGCGGTGGAGTCGAGGGTGGTTGCAGTCATGCAGACAATGGTACGGGCGCTGCTTCCAGCCGGTATACGACAAAAAGACAATAATTATCGAAAACCCGCCAAATCCGCCGGACACGCACCACCCTGCCCATGAAACGCAAAGCGCCCCTGCTCACCCCCGTGCCCTTTGACGACTCGGTCAAGCGCCCACCCACACCGCAACGGCCGGTGCGCAGCCGGGCCCGTTCACTGGCCATGGACGCCCACATCGAACCGCACCAGCACCCCTGGGCGCAGTTCACCTACTGTGCCACCGGGCTGATGCAGGTGATGGTGACCCAGAACGACCGGCAGACGACCTTCATCGTGCCCTCCACCCGGGCGGTATGGATTCCGCCGCAGGTGCAACACAACGTGGTGGTGCTGGAAACGGCGGAACTGCGCACCGTGGACCTGGACCCGTCCGTCACGCCCGCCGGTTGGGCGGACTGCCGCGTACTGGTGGTCAGCAAGCTGCTGCGCGAACTGGTGCACGCGCTGGAAGACTCCCAGCCCGGCCAGCGCGATGACGCCATCATGGCCCTGGCAGCGGACGAAATCAGCCGGGCCGACACCCAGGCCCTGGGCGTGCCCATGCCCCACCCCGAGCACGGCGACAAGCGCCTGCGCGCCCTGTGCGAAGCCGTGCTGCGCGACCCAGCCGGAAAGTCGCAGCTAAAGGAGTGGGTAGCCCAGGTGGGTGCCAGCGAGCGCACGGTGGCACGCCTGTTCCGCGACGAGCTGGGCACGAGCTACCAGCAGTGGCGCCTGCAGGCAGTGCTGGCCCACGCCCTGCCCCAGTTGGCGCGCGGCGTGCCCATCAGCCAGGTGGCCGCCGCCAGCGGCTACGCCAGCGACAGCGCGTTCAGTGCCATGTTCAAGCAGGCGATGGGCAAGGCGCCGAGTCACTTTCAAAACAAAACACTATCAAAATAGTAGCAACCTAAGCAGATTCCACGAGGGCTAGAGCACTCAAATACCGGGACTCGAAGAGCGCAGCCGGCAGCGGCTCACTGAACAGGTAACCCTGCATCTCGTCACACCCCAACACGCGCAGCAGGCGCAGCTGCTCATCGCTGTCCACGCCTTCGGCAACCACCTTGAGCTTCAAGGCATGGGCCAGGTTGATGATGGTGGACACCAGCGCCAGCCCTTGCGGCGACTCCGTCATGTCCAGCACAAAAGAGCGATCAATCTTCAGCGTGTCCACCGGAAACTTGGCCAGGTAGCTCAGCGACGAAAAACCGGTGCCAAAGTCATCAATGGCCACCGTGATGCCCATGGCGCGAATGGCCAGCAGACTGGCGATGCTGTGCTTCACGTCTTCCATGATCAGGCTTTCCGTGATCTCCAGTTCCAGCCCCGCAGCCGCATGTGGATCGACCCCCACGACCTGGCTGACCTCGGCGATGAAGCCGCGATTGCGCAATTGCAGGGGCGAGACGTTGACCGCTATCCGCACCACGGGCAGGCCGGCTGCACGCCAGCGCAGGAAGTCGGCCACCGCCTGGCGCAGCGCCCAGCGCCCCACGGCATGGATCAGGCCGGTTTCCTCCAGTACCGGGATGAACTGGCCAGGCGGCACCAGCCCGGTACGCGGATCGTTCCACCGGATCAGGGCTTCGGCACTGGTCATCAGGCCAGTTGCGAGGCTGACCTTGGGCTGGTAATGCAGCACAAATTCGCCACGCTCCAGTGCCAGGCGCAACTGGTTCTCCAGCGCCACCTGGCCGGCAACGGCCTGCGTCATCTGGGGGGCGTACAGCAGATACCGGTCTCCGTGCGCCTTGGCCTTCTTGAGCGCAGCTTCGGCGTTGCGAAACAAGGTGTCGGCATCGGTTCCATCCTTGGGCAGCAAGGCAGCACCCACCTTGATGCCGATACGCAGAACGGCCTCGCCCAGATTGAACGGATGCGCCTGCAACGCGTCCAGCTTGGTTTCCAGAAAGCGCACCAGGTCGCCATCGCGGCGCATCACCGGCATCACGGCCGCAAAATGATCGGCGCCCAGACGCGCAAACAGGTTGGCGTCTCCGGCGTGGCGCGTGAGCCACTGCGCAACCTGGCGCAGGAGTTCGTCGCCAGAAACCTTGCCCAGGCTGTCGTTGATGTTCTTGAAGCGCTCCAGGTCAATCAGGAAAACCGCCAATCCGTGCCCGGCCGACACCGCGCTGCGCGCATACTGCGCCAGCCGCTCACGAAACAGTCGCTCATTCGCCAGCCCGGTGAGCACGTCGTAGTAAGCCAGGTAGTCCATGCGATCCTGCTTTTCGATGTGGTCCATGGCAAATGCCACATCGCCCGCCAGTTCGGTCAACAGGGTCAATTCCTCGTCCTGAAAGAAATCCGGCTCGGTGGCATACAGAACCAGCGTGCCAACCGCATCGCCGGCCACGATCAGCGGCAGGATGGCCAGCGAGTTGACGCCTGAATCGGCGTATTTCTGGCGGAACACAACTTCCTCGTTGTACAGCAGGTTGTTGACGATGACCGCCTTCTTTTGCGTGATCGCCCGCTCCAGCAGGGTGCTGCCAAGCCGGCCACCGTCAATCGACAAGAAGTAGTCCTTCAGGACCACGCGGAACGCATCATCCACCCCTGACGAGGCAGCCAGAACCACCTTGGATGTGATCCGGTCCGCAATGGCAATCAGCGCCATGTGAAAGCCCCCCACCCCCGCCGCTACGCGACAGGCCTCGCTGAACAGCGTGCCATGGTCACGCACCCGCACAATCAGTGTATTGATGCCGCTCAGCGTTGCGTAGACCCGGTTCAGGTAGACCACCCTCTCCTGCGCGGCCTTGCGTGCACTGATGTCCATGTGCATGACAACGACACCATTGGGGTGATCCTCAAACAGCGGCGTTACCGTCATCTGGAACCAACGTTGTTCCGCAGCCGAATGACAGGGGTACTCCAGCGTGTAGCTCGGAAGCTGCCCCCCCAGCACGGAGCGGATTCCGGCGGCCACAGGCCGTGCCTCATCCGATGCATTCCCGTGTGCCGCATCGCAAACCTGCAGGTAATTCAGGCCCACGGCACTCCCGCCTCCCGGTAAGCCATTCGCCAGCGCAAACCGGCGCCAGGCCGCATTCACGACAATGATCCGGCCCTGGGAGTCCAGCAGCGCAATGTGCGCCGGCAGTGCGTTGAGGATGGCGTTCTGCTTGGCAGCCTCGCTCATGCGCAAATGGTCTTGCGCGTGGCGCAGGAGGAACGGCGCGCCTGCCCGGTTGGCCACGGTATCGACCTCCCCGGAAGTCAGTTCCTCCAGGCGCTGGCCGGTCAGATGCAAGGTCTCGATCAGGGCCAGCACCTCATCGGTCAACGCCTGCGGGGGAACGGGTGGAGCCATCATGCAGTGCCGCCATCCACATCCAGCGCACGCAACACCACGTCCGTCTGGCTCAGCGTACCCACAATACGGCGCACCGGCAGTGGGGCCAGACGAATCAGGGTGGGCGTCATGAATACGCCATCGATCAGGGCGCGCTGGGGCTCCTTGAACACATCCACCAGGTCGATCTCGTAGCGATCCGCCAAATAGGTGCGGCACAGTGCCATCAGGTTGGCTTGCGCCTGGGCGGAATTGAGCGCATCGTCGGCGACATACAGGCGGAACCTGAAGACGACCGGCCGGCTCATGGCGTGCTCCCGATGGCCCCGGGCGAGGTGGCATCGGCCCCACGCAACTCCTCCAGTCGGGTGCGGTCGCGCGACACGTCCCCGGCACGGCTTTTCGAGCTGCTGAGGAGCAGTGCCTTTTCGATCTGCTTGGCCACCAGTTCGGTTTGCAGGGACTTGACCCGCACTTCCAGCTCGGCCTCCTCGGCGTCGAGCCGGACGCGCTTGAGCTTGGCGGCCACCTCGGCTGCCTCGGCCGCGACCCGCTCGGCCCGCTCTTTTTCCCAGCGCAGGGTGCCCATCAACACTTCACCACCGGCGGTGTAGATGTCGGCCAGCGTCACGCCGCTGTCGCTCAGAATCAGCTCACGCACCTGGTTGGAGTGCGCCGTACCGCGCGACTTGATGATGGACAGGCCGCGGTTGCGCTCGCCGGCCTGTACCAGGTAGTTGAGGTGAATCCAGGTGTCCACCAAGGTGGAAATCTGCAACGGCGAGCTGCCTTCCGCCGGGCTGGACATCTCGTCGAGCAGGCGTGTGCAGAGCAAGGTGGTGCCATCCGCCTTGGACCAGTCGATCAGCCGCTCCGCCACGCTGTGGGCGGTCAGGTCCGTCCCGGACTTGGACCAGGTGGACACCGGATCGATCACCAGGCAGCGGGCCCGATGCTCGCGCGCCAGCGCCTTGATGCGCACCAGGTAGGACTCGGCACTGCCGGTGATGGCGCGTGCGGACACCATGCGCAACGACCCGTTCTTCACAAAACGGTCCAGCTTGATGCCCACCGAGGCCAGGTTGCGGATCACCTCACTGCCATCGGAGTCAAAGCTGACAAACAGGGTGCGTTCACCGCGCTGGCAGGCCGCCTGTGCAAAAGCCCCGCTGAGCGTGGTTTTGGCCGTGCCGGAAAAACCCGTCACCAGCACGCTGGCACCGCGGTAGTAGCCGCCGCTGAGCATGGTGTCCAGCCGGTCCACCCCACTGGAAACCCGCTCCATGGAGACCTTGACCCCCATGCCACTCAGGGTGCGCGCCACGGCGACCTCGAAGCCGTCGTTGCCGATCAGAAAGGGGGATTCGTTTTCATCAAAGCTGGAGCCGCGAAACTTCTGCACCCGCAAGTTGCGTTGCGACACGCCCAGCACCACGCTGTGATTGAGGATGACCGCGCAGTCCACCATGAACTGCATGAAGCCAAACGGCTGCTGGCTGATGGCATTGGTTTCATCGGTGTCGGCCTTCAGGGTAATGATGCCGGTCAGCCCCCGCGCCAGCAGCCAGTCGTGCAGGCGGTAGATCTCGCGCCGCTGGGCATGCGGGTCCGGCAACAGGGCCAGCACGATGTCCAATGCATCGAACACGATGCGCCGCGCACCCATGGTCTGCGCCTGCACTTCGAGCGCGGCCAGCATGCCGCAGAAGTCAAAGTCGCCCGACTGGATCAAATCCGGTTGCGGTTGAGCATCCAGAAAAAAGACTTTCTTCCGCTGGGAGGCCGTGAAGTTCCAGCAGAAGCTGGCTGCATTGGCCAGGATGCTGTGGGACGACTCCTCGAACGCCACAAAAATCCCCGGCTCCTTGTCGTGCTGCACGCCGTGCACCAGAAACTGCAAGGCAAACACCGTCTTGCCTGAACCCGGCCCACCGACCAGCAGCGTGGTGCGCCCGCGTGGCAAGCCACCGCCGGTGATGGCGTCAAAACCGGAGATGCCGGTCGGCGACTTGCGTTCCGCGTGGCTTGCGGACGGCTGGATCGGCTTCATGCGCAGTGCCACCCACGCTCACTTCACCGGTGTCACCGTCACCGCCTCGCGCAGCACACCGCCCCCTTCGACACTGCCCTCCAGGCGGGAAGGATTGAACACGCGCGCCTCGCAGGCGGTGCGGTCATCGCCCAGAAACTCCTCGCAGCGCAGCACCGCGTTGCGGGCGTAATCGGCGGGAGCATCAGTGAAACCACCGCGGCGGGCTTCCGCCAGCGCGCTGCGCGCCTCGGTGCGGCAGACGCTCGCCGGCTGGTTGGACTGCCCGCTGGCACACACCGCCATGTCGGCGCGGTAGCGGGCCTGGGCCTCGGCAGAAGCCTGCGATGGACCGGCCTGGGCTGCGGCCATGGCGCAGGCCAGGGTCAGCGGGATGGCGAACAGGCAGAAAACGGGGGAACGTGTGTTGATCATGGTGGCTTCCTTGGTTGGATGCCACAGGCTAGGGAAAAACCGACTGGCCATCTGTGCGACTGCGCACACAGCCCAAAATAGCTATCAAATCAATAGCTACTAACGCTTATTTCACGAGGGCTAACCGCCAATTTGACCAAATATCACTTGGGGAAAACCACCCGCCGGGGAACTTCACCGGCTCCAGGCGGCTCCATTCTCCATGCACCGCCGACACACCCTGGCCGCACTGGCCGCCCTGCCCGGAGTTTTCATGACTGCCTTCTCCGACGCCGCCCCCCTGCTGCAATCACTCAAACCCTCACCGCGCATGCCGGTGCTGTTCATGGGCCACGGCAGCCCGATGAATGCCATCGAGGACAACCCCTGGCGGCGTGGCTGGCAAAACCTGGGCACGGAGCTGCAGGCACGCGGTGCGGCACAGCCCCAGCTCATCCTGTGCATCTCGGCCCACTGGCTCACCCGTGGCGGCTGGCAGATCACCGGCATGGCCCGGCCCAAGACCATCCACGACTTTGGTGGTTTCCCACAGGCGCTGTTTGACCAGCAGTACCCGGCCCCCGGTGCCCCGGCCGTGGCCGCTAGTCTGGCGCAGGAGCTGCAATCCCCCGCCACCGGCGCCGCCCTGGGGGTGGACGCCGATGTGTGGGGCCTGGACCACGGCACCTGGTCGGTGCTCAAGCCGATGTTCCCGCAAGCCAGCATTCCGGTGCTGCAGCTCAGCATGGACTACAGCCGCCCCCCAAACGAACACTTCGCCCTGGGCCAGCAACTGCAGGGCCTGCGCGAGCGCGGCGTGCTGATTGTGGGCAGCGGCAACATCGTGCACAACCTGCGCGCGGCGCGGCGGGACGCCAGCGTGATGCAGGCCTATGACTGGGCCCAGGAGTTCGACGCCGCCGTGCAGACGCAAATCGAGAAAGGCGACCTGGCCACCCTAGCCAACTTCCAGGCACTGGGCAGCATGGCCCAAATGGCCCACCCCACCCATGAGCATTACCTGCCCCTGCTCTATGCGGCCGGCGCCGTGCGCGTGGGCGAGACGCCGCGCTTCATGAACACTGGCTTTCAGTCGGCGTCCATCTCCATGCGCTCGGTGGTGTGGGGCTAGTTACAGAACGCCGAACGGGTCTTTGCGCTCGCCGTTGGCTATGACCTGGCCGAGCTTGAAGATGCCACTCACCCGCATCGCGGGTTCGCCGTCGGCCGTCACCAGGGCCTGACCGAACAGCATGTTGCGCGTGGTGCGCAGGATTTGCGCCTCGCTCTGCACCCAGGCGCCCAGCATGGCCGGGCCCATGTAGTCCACCTGCAGACTGATGGTGGGCAAGAAGCGCGAGGCCATATCGGCCTGGTAGAACGCGGCACAGGGAATGGCCATGTCGGCAAAGGTAGCCAGCATGCCGCCATGGCAGATCTTGAGCGGATTGGTGTGGCGCTCTTCGACCCGAAAGCCCAGCAGCAATTGCTGCCCGGTCCACTTGGCATACAGCGGGCCATTGGCGGCGATGAAGGCACCACCAATCTCCACGGCTTTGAACCCCGCCGGAACAGCGCGCGGTGCGGTGGGCGATACGTCGTCAAAATCGCCGGGGGTGGTTCGGGCAAGGGTCATGGTGGACTTCCAATGAAAAAGCGGCAAAGGCACCCATGCTAAGGCGCCTTCGCCGCCAGGATCGTCCAACTGGCGACAGGGCTTCGCCGCCCCGCCGCCCGGGTGCGTCAGACCGCCACGCGCGTGAAGCTGAACTGCCCCGGTGCCTTGATGGTGTCCACACCCACGTGGATGGTGTCCTTGGGCACAAAGGCACCTTCCAGCAACAGCTTGGACAGCGGGTTCTCGATGCGCTGCTGGATGGCGCGCTTCAAAGGCCGTGCACCAAACACCGGGTCGAAGCCAACCTTGGCCAGTTCGGCCACGGCGGCATCGGATACCGCCAGCGTCAGGTCCATCTTGGCCAGGCGGGCCATCAGCACCTGCAGCTGGATCTTGGCAATGTCGGCGATGTGGGCAGCATCCAGGGCATGGAACACCACGGTCTCGTCGATGCGGTTCAGGAACTCGGGGCGGAAGTGGTTCTTCAGCTCGCCGACCACGGCATCCTTGATGTCCTCGCTGTCCTGGCCGACCATGCTCTGGATAAGCTGGCTGCCAATATTGCTGGTCATCACGATGACGGTGTTCTTGAAGTCCACGGTGCGGCCCTGACCGTCGGTCAGGCGACCATCGTCCAGCACCTGCAGCAGCACGTTGAACACGTCCGGGTGGGCCTTCTCGACCTCGTCGAGCAGCAGCACGGCATAGGGTTTGCGGCGCACGGCTTCGGTCAGGTAACCGCCCTCCTCGTAGCCCACATAGCCCGGAGGCGCACCGATCAGGCGGGCCACGGAGTGCTTCTCCATGAACTCGCTCATGTCGATGCGGATCAGGTGCTCTTCGCTGTCGAACAGGAAGCCCGCCAGCGCCTTGCACAGCTCGGTCTTGCCGACGCCGGTGGGGCCCAGGAACAGGAAGCTGCCCGTGGGGCGGTTCGGGTCGCTCAGGCCCGAGCGCGAGCGGCGGATGGCGTTGGCCACGGCCGCAATGGCCTCGTTCTGGCCGACCACGCGGTCGTGCAGCTTGGTTTCCATCTGCAGCAGCTTGTCGCGCTCGCCCTGCATCATCTTGGACACCGGGATGCCGGTGGCACGACTCACCACCTCGGCAATCTCCTCGGCGCCGACCTGCGTGCGCAGCAACTGGCGTGCCGCGCCGTCGCCGTTCTTGGACTTGCCAGCTTCCTTGTCCTGGGCTTCCTTCAGGCGCTTCTCCAGCTCGGGCAGCTTGCCGTATTGCAGCTCGGCCACCTTGGCCAGATCGCCCTTGCGGGTCAGCGTCTCGATCTGCTGGCGCAGCTTGTCGATGTCTTCGCGCACCTGGGCGCTGCCCTGGGCGGTGGCCTTTTCGGCCTTCCAGATCTCGTCCAGGTCGGCAATTTCCTTTTGCAGGCTCTTGATCTCGTCGTCAATCAGCTCCAGGCGCTTGCGCGAGGCTTCGTCCTTTTCCTTCTTGACGGCTTCGCGCTCGATCTGCAACTGGATCAGGCGGCGATCCAGCTTGTCCATGACCTCGGGCTTGGAATCCAGCTCGATCTTGATCTTGGAGGCGGCCTCATCGATCAGGTCAATCGCCTTGTCCGGCAGGAAGCGGTCAGTGATGTAGCGGTTGGACAGCTCGGCCGCGGCCACGATGGCCGGGTCGGTGATGTCCACGCCGTGGTGCACCTCGTAGCGCTCTTTCAGGCCGCGCAGGATGGCAATGGTGGCCTCCACCGTCGGCTCACCCACCAGGATTTTCTGGAAGCGGCGCTCCAGGGCGGCGTCTTTTTCAATGTATTTGCGGTATTCGTCCAGCGTGGTGGCGCCCACACAGTGCAGCTCGCCGCGCGCCAGGGCGGGCTTGAGCATGTTGCCGGCATCCATGGCACCTTCGGCCTTGCCGGCACCGACCATGGTGTGCAACTCGTCGATGAAAACGATGGTCTGGCCCTCGTCCTTGGCCAGGTCTTTCAGCACATTCTTCAGGCGCTCTTCAAATTCGCCACGGAACTTGGCACCGGCCAACAGCGCGGCCATGTCCAGGCTCAGCACGCGCTTGCCCTTGAGCGAATCTGGCACCTCGCCGGCGACGATGCGCTGGGCCAGGCCTTCGACGATGGCGGTCTTGCCGACACCGGGCTCGCCGATCAGCACCGGGTTGTTCTTGGTGCGGCGTTGCAGCACCTGGATGGCGCGGCGGATTTCGTCGTCGCGGCCGATCACCGGGTCAAGCTTGCCCATGCGGGCACGTTCGGTCAGGTCGATGCAGTATTTCTTCAGCGATTCGCGCTGGTCCTCGGCATCGGCGCTGTCCACGGCCTGGCCGCCGCGCACGGCGTTGATGGCAGTCTCCAGGCTCTTGCGGGTCAGGCCGCTGCTGCGGGCGATGTTGCCGATCTCGGCCTTGCTGTCGGACAGCGCCAGCAGGAACAGTTCACTGGCCACAAACTGGTCGCCGCGCTTGATGGCTTCCTTCTCGGATGCCTGCAGCAGCACACCCATGTCACGGTCCACCGTGATCTGCTCCTGCCCCTGCACCTGGGGTTGTTTCTTCATGTACGCCTCTGCCGCCGTCAGCAACTGCGGTACATTCACGCCCGCCCGCTGCAGCAGGGCTTTGGGACCATCGTCCTGGCGCAGCATGGCCACCAGCACATGGGCTGGGGTGATGTAGGCATGGTCGTTGGCGAGCGCCAGGGTCTGGGCTTCACCCAGGGCTTCCTGGAACTTGGTAGTCAGTTTTTCGATTCGCATAAAAATCCTCCGGTTGGCTCTGACCTTGGGCTTCTCATCGCTATTTCAAGGGGTTTTATACGCAGCGGTGCTGACTAAAATCAAGGCATGGACATACGCCAGCTCTCCGTTCGTTACCACGTGGACCAGGATCGCATCCTGGTGACCATCAACACCAGTGGAGGCGAAGAGGTGCAAATGTGGCTGACCCGCCGGATTGCGCTGGGCCTGTGGCCGCTGGTCAACCGCGTGGTGATCGACCACTTTGCCATCCCGCAGGATGCCAGGACCGATGGCTTTGTCGATCTGGCCGCCATGGGGCCCAAAACCCGCGAAATGCTGGCAGATCTGCGGCGCCAGGAGGCCGTCCAGGCCACGGACTTCGACACCCCCTACCAGCAGCCGTCCATACCCAACCGTCCCCTTGGAGAGATTCCTTTGCTGGTGACCGAGGTCAACCTGACACCCAAGACCGACAGGCAATTGCAGATGAATTTTCGGGAACTGCTGACCGGGCCGGCGTCATCCCGGGGGTTCCAGCTGGATATGCCATCCGACCTGGTATTTGGGTTGATCCAGTTGCTCAAGCACGCCCTGGAACAGTCGCGGTGGCAGATCGATTTGCTACCCGCTGCGACGGTCGAAGTGGTGGAGGACGCGGTGGAAGAGATTGATCTCTCCCCCGACGCGACCCGCCCCACCTACCTCAACTGACGCAGACGTGGCGCTGGCCGTCTTGCGGTGTGGGCACGTCGCCTCAACGCGATTGAACGGGGGCCGGAGGAACCACCACAATGGTCGTTTCAGAGCCCGGCTTGCCGGTTGCGCCGGTGTCACCCGTTGCCCCCGTGTCTCCGGTAGCGCCCGTTTTACCAGTACCGCCGGTATTGCCGGTGGCTCCGGTGTAACCCGTTGCACCAGTACCGCCATCGGCACCGGTAGTGCCCGTGTTACCGGTCGCGCCGGCCTTGCCGGTCTCACCCTGTGGACCCGCAGGTCCGGGCACCGTGCTTTGCACAACGATGGGGGCGGCTGGTACCGTGACAACTGCGGCAGGGCGCTCACAGGCAGCGAGCGTCAAGACGAGGACCAGTGGCAGCAGGGAAGGCAGGCGGTTCATAGTTTCTTTCGTAAGTAAGCGGCTCAGGTTAAGGAGTTACCTGCCGGAGGTCTGTGCGGCGGCCTACACAAGGACAAAAAAATCCCCGGCGGTGTGAAGGCCGGGGTTAACTGGGGCTCGTGCGCCTCGTCAACACACAAACCCAGGGGCAATGTGCCCGACTCCAGTGTCCGAGGAAGTTGCCCGCCCGTATGTGCGGCAACAGACTGTAGGCACCCGGTGCGGGCGGATAGGCGTGATCAGGCGTTCTTCGCCTGAATGCCCCACTTGGCCAGTGCCTCATCGTCACTGACGCGCGCGTCTACCCACTGGGCACCGGCGGCAGTCTGTTCCTTTTTCCAGAACGGGGCCTGGGTCTTCAGGTAGTCCATCAGGAACTCGCAGGCCTTGAAACTCTCGCCGCGGTGGGCGGAGGTGACGGCCACCAGCACGATCTGGTCGGCGGGCTGCAGCACGCCAATGCGGTGGATCACGCGGGCGCCAAAGATGTCGAATCGGCGGTGCGCCTCGTCGATCATGGCTTCGATGGCCTTTTCGGTCATGCCGGGGTAGTGTTCCAGTTCCATGGACTGCACCGAACCGGCCGGGTCGGCGCTGACCACATTGCGGTCACGGACCGTGCCCACAAAGGTGCACACTGCGCCCACCCGGTGGTCGCCGGCGCGCAGGGCGTCCACGACCTGGCTCAGGTCAAAGTCTTGGGTCTGGATGGAAACGCGCGGTGCAGCAGGGGTCGATGTCATGCCTGAATTGTGGCACCGCCGCGCTGCTAAACTCAAGCCATGCCCGCAATCCACCACAACCTCTCGCCCATGGCCGTTCGCCGTGTCGACTGCGTGGTGGCGAACGCCCGCAAACCGCAAAAACCCAGGCTCATCTGACCGGAGCTGTGTGGTTCCGTCCTCAGATGAGCGACGGAACTGCAAAAAGATCCCACTTCCCCTTTTTGTTTCTTTCGCGTGCATCCGATGGCGGTTTCCTCCATCGGTCATCTTTGCAAAAAAGGATGGATGCATGCGAACTTCTTTCGACTTTTCAGGGCTGTGGATTCCCCTGGTAACCCCGTTCCGTGATGACGCGGTGGACCACACGGCGCTGGCGGCCTTGGTGAAGCATTACGCCGCTGCCGGTGTGCGCGGATTGGTGGCCTGCGGCTCCACCGGCGAGGCGGCTGCCCTGGAGAAAGCCGAGCAACTGGCCGTGCTGGAGACAGTTCTCAAGGCCGCTGGCACGCTGCCGGTGGTTATGGGCCTGTCGGGCTACCACCTGGGCCAGACCTCGGCCTGGGTACGGGAGCTGTGCACGCGGCCGATTGCCGGTCTGCTGATGCCGGCGCCCCACTACATCCGCCCGTCGCAGGCCGGCCTGCTGCAGTGGTTCAACACGCTGGCCGATACCGCTACCCAGCCGCTGGTCATCTACGACATTCCCTACCGCACCGGCGTGGGCATTGCCACGGAAACGCTGCTGACGCTGGCCGGCCACCCCAATATCCAGGCCATCAAGGACTGCGGTGGCGATGCACGCAAGACGCAGGCGCTGATCACCGACGGCCGCCTGCAGGTGCTGGCCGGGGAGGACGCGCAGATTTTCGGCACGATGGCGCTGGGCGGTGTGGGCGCCATTGCCGCCAGTGCCCATCTGTGCACCGCGCAATTCGTTGCCATGATGGCCCATTTGCGGGAAGGCCGGTTGGCACAGGCGCGTGGCATCTGGCAGGCGCTGGCGCCGATGGTGGATGCGGTGTTTGCCGAGCCCAACCCGGCGCTGATCAAGGCCGTTCTGGCGCACCAGGGGCTGTTGCGGGATGGTTTGCGTGCGCCGATGACGGTGGCATCGCTTGAAGCCAGGCAGCGCCTGCTGGCGCTACTGGGCGGTCAATAACTTCAGCCGCCAGTCACGGGGGGGAAGAAGGCCACTTCCGCCCCTTCGACCAGGCTGGCGGACTCGTCGCACAGCGTCTGGTTCAGCGCCACGCGCACCGCTTTGCCGCGTGCCAGCACTTCAGCATAGGCGCCACCGCGCGCGATCAGCGCGTCCCGCAGTGCAGCCAGCGTGGGAGCGGGCGTGTCCAGCGACTCGGAGCCCTGCCCGATGGCCTCGCGGATGGAGGCAAAGTATTTGATATGGACCTTCATGCCAGCAGCTCCGAAAACGGCACAAAGCGCACCGTATCGCCGGCGGCGATGGCGCAGCCGCTCGGGTTGTCGATCAGGCCATCGCCCCAGACGGCCGATGTCAGCACGCCGGAACTCTGATTGGGGAACAGCTCCAGGCCGCCCTGCGCGTTGCGCCGTGCGCGCAGGAACTCGCGGCGTTTATCGGGCTTGGGCCACGTGAAATCGGCTCGCGCAGCTACGCTTTTCATAGCAACTTGGGTAGCGCACTGCAGTTGGAGCAGGAACGGCCGCACCAGCACGGCAAAGGTCACGAAGCTGGACACCGGGTTGCCCGGCAGGCCCAGGAAATGCGTTTCGCCGATGCGCCCGTGGGCAAAGGGTTTGCCCGGCTTCATGGCGATCTGCCAATGGTCCAGCGTGCCCAGACTTTGCACGGCGGGCTTGATGTGGTCTTCTTCGCCCACGGAGACACCGCCGCTGGTCAGGATCACGTCGTGGGACTGCGCGGCATCGCGCAGCGCGTGCACGGTGGCGTCGCGTTGATCGGGCACGATGCCCAGATCGGTGACCACGCAGCCCATGCGGCGCAGCAAGGCGGCGAGGAAGAAGCGGTTGGAGTTGTAGATGGCACCGGGCGGCATATCCTGCGGCGCCACGGTGCCGGGCATCACCAGTTCATCTCCGGTGGAAAACAGCGCAACCCGCGGGCGGCGCGCCACGGTGAGCGTCGCCATGCCGATGCTGGCGGCCAGGCCGAGTTCGGCCGGCCCCAGACGTTGGCCCTGAGTCAGCACGACATCGCCACGGGCCACATCCTCGCCGGCGCGGCGGATGTATTGCCCTGGCGTTGGACGTGTGTTGATCTGGACCTGGGGGCTGTCAGCCCCATCCAGCACCGTGCAATCTTCCTGCATGACGATGGCGTCGGCCCCTTCTGGCACCGGCGCGCCGGTGAAGATGCGGGCGACCGTGCCACCCTGCAGCGGCGCGCCTGCGGAGCCGGCTGGAATGCGCTGCGACACCGGCAATGGCACGCCGGGCGCGCTCAGGTCGGCGCAGCGCACGGCGTAGCCGTCCATGGAACTGTTGTCCTGCGGCGGCACGTGCAGCGCGGACACCACGTCCGCAGCCAGCACCCGGCCATCGGCCTCGCCGACAGCCACAGACTCGTTGCCGGCCAGCGGCAAAGCCGCAGCCAGTAGCCGCGACAGGGCCTCATCCAGTGGCAACAGCGGAGCGCGCGTTGGTGCAGTCATGCAAGGAATCCTGAAATGCTACAAAAACGATAGCTACAAGCCCTTATTTCACGAGGGCTAAAGGCCAATTTCACGCTAAAGTGTCTGGCACTCAGCGGCAATCAGCACCTTGATGGCGGCCACATCGGCATCCATGACCAGCACGCGTTTGGGCAGGTCTTCGATGCCGACAAACTTGGCCGGCCGGTCGGGCTCGCGGCCCAGGGCTTCGACAATGGTCTCGGCAAACTTGATCGGCAAGGCGGTTTCCAGCACCAGCATGGGCACGCCGGGCTTGCGGTTTTCGAGCGCCACCTTGACGCCGTCGGCGGTGTGGGTGTCGATCATCACGCCATGGCGCGTCCAGCAGTCGCGGATCGTGGCCAGGCGGTCGGCGTGGGTGCTCTTGCCGCTGACAAAGCCGTAGCGCTCGGCGCAGTGCACAAAGGCCGCATCACCGCTCAGGTCAAAACGCCCAGCTTTGGACAGTTGCGCGCCAAACAGGTCGGCGGTGCGGGCACCGTCGCGTCCCAGCAGGTCAAACACAAAGCGCTCGAAATTGGACGCCTTGGAGATGTCCATGGACGGGCTGGAGGTCTCGTGCGTATCGGCACTGCCGCGCACGCGGTAGACACCGGTGCGGAAAAACTCGTCCAGCACATCGTTCTCGTTGGTGGCGACAACCAGCTGGTCGATGGGCAGACCCATCATGCGGGCCACGTGGCCGGCGCAGACGTTGCCGAAATTGCCGCTGGGGACGGTGAACGACACCCTCTGTTCGTTGGATTCCGTTGCCTGGATATAGCCGGCAAAGTAATACACCACCTGAGCCAGCAGACGCGCCCAGTTGATGGAGTTGACGGTGCCAATGCGGTACTTGCGCTTGAACTCCAGGTCGTTGCTGACCGCCTTGACCATGTCCTGGCAGTCGTCAAACACGCCCTTGACGGCGATGTTGTAGATGTTGGCGTCCATCAGGCTGAACATCTGCGCCTGCTGAAAAGCGCTCATTCGGCCATGCGGGCTGGTCATGAAGACGCGCACGCCCTTCTTGCCGCGCATCGCGTATTCGGCCGCGCTGCCGGTGTCGCCGCTGGTGGCACCCAGGATGTTCAACTCTTCGCCGCGGCGGGCCAGTTCATATTCGAACAGGTTGCCCAGCAACTGCATGGCCATGTCCTTGAACGCCAGCGTCGGGCCGTTGGACAAAGCTTCGAGGTAGAAGCCGTCTTCCAGCTGCTTCAGCGGCACGATGGCCGCGGTGCCGTACACCGCTTCGGTGTAGGTCTTGTCGCACAGCGCCTTCAGGTCGGCCGCGGGAATGTCGTCGATGTAGAGCGACAGCACCTCAAACGCCAGCGCGGCGTAAC
>JBAQDE010000017.1:0-109643 GCA_049294595.1 Rhodoferax sp.
CAACCCTGCTGGCGCCACAACGCTACGCCGGCCTGGTGGATGGAACCGGTGTGGCCTTTGCCAGCATCGGCGCCGACGACACCTTTGCCCAGGTGTTCGACGCGGCGGGCGTCTGGACCGCCCGCCACGGCCTGGCTGCCTCCTGGCGCTACTACGGCGCGGCCATGCGCAGCGGCTTGTCCGCACTGCGGCGCGGGTGGCAGCCAGCGGACACTGTCCTCGTCAGTTCTTCGTTTGCCGTGGCCGCGCGGCTGGCGCAGGAGCGCGACGGTTTTGCGAACACCACCGTGCACCTGTCGCCCTCGCTCATGTTTTCCCGGGTGCGGCCGCCGCGCTGGCCGGCCCATTCGATACCGCCCGGCTGGCCGCAATGGCTGCAGCAGGGGCTGGCCGCTGCGGCCGAGCGCTGGGGCATTGATCCGGTGATCGGCGCCCAGGTCAACCCGTTTCGCGCCGAACTGGGTCTGCCACCCCAGCGGAGGCTGTTTTCTCAGTGGATCCACTCACCACAGCGGGTGGCGTATGCGTTCCCCGAATGGCTGGCTCCGGCGGCGTCCGATTGGCCCCCGGCGGGCGTGTTTGCCGGATTCCCCCGGCCCAGTGGAGCGCCGCGTCCGCTGTCGGGTGAGGTCGAAGCTTTTTTGCGTGGCGGAGATGGCCCCATCGTGGTGGTGACGGCTGGCACCGCAGTGGCGGCCCGGCCGGCCTGGGTCGAGCGGGTGATGGCGTTTGCGCTGGCCAAGGGCGCGCGGGTCATCCTGGTGGAGGCGGATACCGGGTCAATTCCCACCGCTGGCTCGGTGCTGCGGGTCCGCTTTGCGCCGTTTGAGAGCCTGTTGCCGCGCGTGCAGCTGGTGGTCCACCACGGCGGTATCGGCACCGCGGCCGAGGCCCTGCGGGCCGGCATCGCGCAGTGGCTGGTGCCCACCTGCCATGATCAGCCGGACAATGCCGACCGGTTGCAGCGGATGGGTCTGGCACGCACGCTGGCCCCAGATGCCGGGGCGCAGGCTCTGGCACAGGCGTGGCAGTGGGCTATTGGGGATACCACGCGGGCGTCCAGATTGAACGCGGCGCAGTCCCGCATGCTGGCGGATGGTGACGGCGCGGATCGTATTGCCGGGCTGGCGCTGGCGGTTCGTTAGCGGCGTGACGACAGCACGATGCCCGACACAATCAGTACAAAGGCCAGGGCATGGAACAGCCGTGGCGGCTCGCCCAGAAAAGCCGACGACAGCAGCGCCGTGAACAGCGGCGTGAGGTTGATGAAGAAGCCAGCCACCGCCGCACCGGCGCGTGTCACGCCGGCGCCCCAGGCGCGGTAGGCGATCACGGCCGGGCCGACGGCGATGAAGGCCAGTGCGGCTGCCAGCGGCCAGCTCCATTGCAGACGCACATCGGTCACCGCCCATTCCACGCCGGCAAACAGCAGCGACCAAGCCAGGCCAAACACCACCTGGCCCAGCAGGAAGGCGGCCCAGTCGGCGCGCAGCGGTGCGGACTCTGGCGTGGGGTGGGCCAGCATCCAGCTGTAATAGGCCCAGCCCATGCTCGCCGCCAGCACATACAGGTCGCCGGCCACCAGGTGCAGGCCCAGCAGCAGCTCCCACTGACCGCGGCACAGCACCAGCACCACGCCGGCAATCGACAGTGCGGCACCCACCACCTGCCGGCCCGTGATGGCCTGGCGGAAAAAGAAGCGCCCGATCAGCAGCATCCACACCGGGGTGCTGGCGCCCACCAGCGTGACGTTGATGGGCGTGGAGGTATTGAGTGCCAGATAGAGCAGGGCGTTGTAGCCGCTGGTGCTCAGGAGCGCCATGAACAGAAAGCGGCGCCACTGCTGCCACAGCGGGCTGTCCCGGCGCAGCACGCTGCCGGCCAGCGGCAGCAGCACCACAAAGGCCAGGGCCCAGCGCAGCAGGTTCAGCAGCATCGGCGAGATCATTGGGCTGACCACGCGCCCCACCACGGCGTTGCCGGCCCACAGCATGGGCGGAATGATCAGCAGAGCGGCAGCGGTGGGGGTCAATTTCTGGGTCATGGCTGGACTGTACAAGGCCAATGGCCGGCGGTGGGCACACGGGGGCATTTCGTGGCACCATTGCCGCGCACAGACCGCATCGTTTGCTTCCCTTTCACCATTGGAGAACACAGTGAGTACCATCCAGTCCCGCGCCATCCAGATCGACCAACACGGAGGCCCCGAACAGCTCAAGCTGGTGCAGGTCAGCGTAGGTGACCCCGGCCCCGGCGAAATCCGCATCCGCCACAAGGCCGTGGGCCTGAACTTCATCGATGTCTACCAGCGCAGCGGCCTGTACCCCAATGCGATGCCGCTGCAACTGGGCATGGAAGCCTCCGGCATCGTCGAGGCCGTGGGCGCGGGCGTCACCCATCTGCAGATCGGCGACCGCGCCGCCTACGCCAGCCAGCCCCCGGGAAGTTATTGCGATGTGCGGGTCATGCCAGCCAAATGCGTGTGCAAGCTGCCCGATGCGATTGATTTCGACACCGGTGCCGCCATGATGCTCAAGGGCCTGACGGCCCAGTACCTGCTCAAGAAGACCCTGCCCCAGGGTGGCCTGAATCCGGGTGACTTCGTGCTGTTCCACGCCGCAGCCGGTGGCGTGGGCCTGATCGCCTGCCAGTGGGCCAAGGCCCTGGGCCTGCGCCTCATCGGGACCGCCGGTTCTGAACAAAAATGTGCCCTGGCCCTCGCCAATGGTGCAGAGTTTGCTATCAATTACGCAGCAGAAGACTTTGCCACCCGGGTCAAGGAGATCACCGGTGGCAAGGGCGTGAAGGTGGTGTACGACTCAGTGGGCAAAGACACCTGGGACAAGTCACTGGACTGTCTGGCGCCGTTTGGCCTGATGGCCTGTTTTGGCGCGGCCTCCGGCCCCGTAGCTCCGTTTGCGCCCGGTATCCTGGCTACAAAGGGCTCTCTGTATGTGACCCGCCAGACGCTGTTCACCCACATTGCCACGCGCGAGAGCACCCAGGCCATGGCCGATGATTTGTTCGATGTGGTGGCCAGCGGAAAGGTGGCCATCCACATCGCCCAGCGCTATGCGCTGGAAGACGTGCAGCAGGCGCACCGCGACCTGGAAGCGCGCAAGACCACGGGATGCACCATCCTCACGCTCTGAGGCCAGAACAGGCGGGGCAGCTAAAATTGCTCCCCTATGACCCTTTCTACTGCATTCCCCCTGCGCGCTGTCGCCCTGTGCGCAGCCAGCCTCTTCCTGTTGCCTTCCAGCTTCGCACAGACCAGCGCCACGGCGCCGGCGGCACCCACCGCCACCGAGAAGAAGGTGGACCGTGCTCCACGCGAAGAGGGCAACTGGTACGCCTCCTGGGGGTACAGCCGCCAGCATTACGCACCGTCCGACATCCATGTATCCCAGCCCGGCCTGGGCAATGATTTCACGGTGCGCCAAGTGGCCGCCAGCGACTTTCCGGCATCCGTTGAACACTCGCTGCGCTCGTTGGCGCAGTTGAACTGGACGGACCCGCAGGAAAACGTGCGTGTGGGCAAGTTCGTGAATCCCGAGAAGACCTTTGCCATCGAGCTGTCGCTGGACCACAGCAAGTACAACACCAATGGCAACCAGGTGGCCCAGGTGACCGGCGTCATCAACGGCCAACCGGTCAATACTCCGATGGTGCTGGACGCGCAGACTTTTGACTACGCCCTGCACAATGGCTTGAACCACATCATGGTCAATGCCGTGTGGTTGCACCATCTTGCAGGCCCGGCGCAGAAGACGGGCCACCTGCAGGCCATCAGCCGCGTGGGCGCAGGCATTTTGTTGCCCCATGCCGAAAACACGATCCTGGGGCGCACCAACCAGGTCGGCCCCAAGAGCGAGAAGATCTGCTGCACCGGGCGTGACGATTGGTGGCAAATCAATGGCTGGACCGCCGGGGTGGAGGTGGGGCTGCGCTACCGCGTCTACAACTCCCTGTACATGGAACTCACGCAGAAGTTTGCGTATGGTGTGCTCAACCGTGTGCCGGTGTACCAGGGCTCCGCGGACCAGTCGATCTGGATGAGCGAACAGGTCTTGTCCGTCGGCTACCTGTTCTGACTTAGCTCTTCCTCACCCGCAACAGCTCATCGAGGATCAGGCAGACCGCGCCGATGGTGATGGCGCTGTCGGCGACATTGAAGGCGGGGAAATGTCCGCCGGCAAACACCGGAGCCAACCAGCTCCAGTGGAAATCCAGAAAGTCGATCACGTAGCCGTGCGCAATGCGGTCGATCACATTGCCCACCGCACCGCCCAGAATGCAGGCCATGGAGAAGCTGAACAGATTCTGGCCCGGGTTCGAGCGCAGCATCCAGACGATGACGCCCACGGCGATGACGCCGATGGCGGTGAAGAACCAGCGCTGCCAGCCCGAGGCATCGGCCAGGAACGAGAAGGCCGCACCCGTGTTATGGGCCCGCACCACGTTGAAGAAGCTGGTCACATAGGTGCTGTCGTGCAGGTGGTAGTAGCCCAGGATCAGCACCTTGGTGAACTGGTCCACCAGCACGATGATGAAGGCCAGGCCCAGCCATTGCAGCAGGCCAGTGCCCCCGCCGCTACCGCGATAGATGCGGGTGGCCATCAGGCGTGCACCCTTTGTTCGCCTGCACCATACAGGTTGCTGGTGCAACGGCCACACAGGGTGGGATGGGCGGCGTCTGCGCCGACATCGTCGCGGTAGTGCCAGCAGCGCTCGCACTTTGCGGCTTCTGAGGCGTTGACCCTCGCAGATACTGCATCACCTGCTACCAATTCAATAGCGGACGTGATGAACACAAACTTCAGATCCTCGCCCAGGCTGGACAGGACAGCGTGGTCGTCGGCCGGTACGGTCAGTTGTACGGTGGCCTGCAGGCTGGAACCTACCTTGCCCTCGGTGCGCACGGTTTCGATGTCCTTGTTCACCGCTTCGCGGATCTCGCGGATGCGGCTCCACTTGGCGAGCAAATCCACATCCGGCTCGGCCAGCGCCAGATAGCCATCCATGAAGATCGATTCCTTGGTTGCAGTCGGCGTTTTGCCGGCGGCGCCCAGTACGCTCCAGGCCTCTTCGGCCGTGAACGAGAGGAACGGCGCCATCCAGCGCAGCATGGCCTGGGTGATGGTCCACAGCGCGGTCTGGGCCGAGCGGCGGGCTGTCGAGTTGGCGCCGGTGGTGTAGAGGCGGTCCTTTAGCACGTCGAGGTAGAACGCACCCAGGTCCTCGCTGCAGTAGACCTGCAGCTTGGCCACCACCGGGTGGAACTCATAGACCTTGTAGTGCGCAAGGATGTCGGTTTGCAACTGGGCCAGGCGCGAGAGCGCGTAGCGGTCGATCTCGAGCAACTGGTCGGCAGGCACGGCGTCCTTGACGGGATCGAAGTCGCTGACGTTGGCCAGCAGGAACTTCAGCGTGTTGCGCACGCGCCGGTAGGTGTCCACCACGCGGGCCAGGATCTTGTCGTCGATGTTCAGGTCGCCGGAGTAGTCGGTGCTGGCCACCCACAGGCGCACGATTTCGGCGCCCATCTTGCTGGTCACGGTCTGGGGGTCCACCGTGTTGCCCAGGCTCTTGCTCATCTTGCGGCCCTGGCCGTCGGTGGCAAAACCGTGGGTCAGCAGGCCGCGGTACGGTGCGCGGTCGTACAGGGCGCAACCCAGCAGCAGCGAACTGTGGAACCAGCCGCGGTGCTGATCATGGCCTTCCAAATACAGGTCGGCCTCGGGGCCTTCTGCATGGAAGGGCGGCCGGGCATAGGCGTCCTTGTGGCTGCCGCGCAGCACGTGCTGGAAGGTCGAGCCCGAGTCGAACCAGACTTCCAGAATGTCGGTGCTCTTGGTGTAGTGCTCCGCATCTGCCGCACCCAGGATGTCGGCAGCAGTCACGCGGCTCCAAGCCTCGATGCCGCCTTTTTCCACGATGTCTGCGGCCTGGTCCAGGATGGCCATGGTGTTGGGGTGCAGCTCGCCCGAATCCTTGTGCAGGAAGAAGGGCACCGGCACGCCCCAGCTGCGCTGGCGCGAGATGCACCAGTCGGGCCGGTTGGCGATCATGTCACGCAGGCGCGCCTTGCCGTTTTCCGGGTAGAAGTTGGTGGCCTCGATGGCGTCCAGGGCGAGCTGGCGCAGCGTCTTGGGTGCCTTGTCCTTGGTGAATACGCCGGGGCCTTCATCCATGCGCACAAACCACTGGGCGGCGGCCCGGTAGATCACCGGCGTCTTGTGGCGCCAGCAGTGTGGGTAGCTGTGGACGATGGGGCTGGTGGCCATGAGGCGACCCGCCTCCTGCAGTGTTGTCAGGATGACCGGGCAGGCCTTCCAGATGTTCAGGCCGCCAAACAGGGGCAGCTCTTCGGTGTAGCTGCCGTTGCCCTGAACCGGGTTCAGGATGTCGGCATAGGCCATGCCGTGGGAAACACAGCTGTTGAAGTCGTCCAGACCGTAGGCCGGTGCCGAGTGCACGATGCCGGTGCCGTCGGTGTCGCTGACGTAGTCGGCCAGGTACAGCGGCGAGAGGCGCTTGTAGCTGAATTCATTGGTGCCGCTGTCCACGTCATACAGGGGATGGCGAAACACCAGGCCGCGCAGATTTTCACCGGTGGTCTTGGCGATGACGCTGCCTTCCAGCTTGAAGCGCTCCAGGCATTTCTCGACCAGGCTGGCACCCAGCAGCAGCACGCCGCGCGGCGTGTCCACCAGGGCGTATTCCAGCTCTGGGTGGGCGTTCAGGGCCTGGTTGGCGGGGATGGTCCAGGCGGTGGTGGTCCAGATCACCACAAAGGCTTTCGTGCTGCCGGCGCCTGGCAATTCTTTCAGGCCAAAGGCGGCGGCCAGCGCAGCGGGGTCATTGGCTTCAAACGCCACATCCAGCGTGTCGCTCTTCTTGTCGGCGTATTCGATCTCGAATTCAGCCAGGCTGGAGCCGCAATCAAAGCACCAGTACACGGGTTTCAGGCCACGGTAAACAAAACCGCGCTCGATGACGCGCTTGAAGGCGCGGATCTGGCCGCCTTCGTTGGCCGGGTCCATGGTGCGGTATGGGCGCTCCCAGTCGCCCAGAACGCCCAGGCGCTTGAAGTCTTCGCGTTGCTGGTCGATCTGCTCGGTGGCGTAGGCGCGGCTCTTGGCCTGCATGTCGTCACGGCTCAGGTTGCGGCCATGCAGTTTTTCGATGGCGTTCTCGATCGGCAGGCCATGGCAGTCCCAGCCGGGGATGTACTGCGCATCAAAGCCGCCCAATTGCTTGGACTTGACGATCATGTCCTTCAGAACCTTGTTCAGCGCGTGGCCGATGTGCAGCTTGCCGTTGGCATAGGGCGGGCCGTCGTGCAAGACAAACAGGGGTGCGCCTTTGCGGTGCTCCCGCAGTTTTTTGTAGAGGCCGTGTTCATTCCAGTCCTTGACCCAGGCCGGTTCCCGCTTGGGCAGGTCGCCGCGCATGGGGAAGGGGGTGTCGGGCAGGTTCAGGGTGCTGCGGTAGTCGACGGGTGGGGTGGCGGAATCAGTCATGGCAAGCTCAATCTAGGAAATCGTGTGGGGCCGCGCGGCCCAGTCGGTGTGTGCCGCACGCGCGAGCAGGTGTCTGTGGGGGCAGACGTGACGCGGGGCAAGGTGCGTCTGGCAAGCCCTGTCAAATTCGGGCAGCGAACCAGGCGCGTGCGTCGTCGCAGTCCTGGCGTATACCCCGGGTCAGGGCGTCCAGACCGTCGTACTTCAGCTCGTCGTGTAGTTTGTGCAGGAGTTCCACGCGGATGATTTTACCGTAGGCCCCCTCCGCACCCAGTTCGGCGGGCCAATCCAGGCAGTGGGTTTCCAGCAGCACGCGCCCGCCGTTCACATCGTTGGGGTCCAGCGAGGGGCGCACACCGAGGTTGGCCACGCCCTGCAGGGGCTTGTCGCACAGCCCGTGCACCAGCACGGCGAAGATGCCGCTGGCCGCCGGCTTCCAGTGGGCAAAGCGCAGGTTCAGCGTCTTGAAACCCAGCGTGCGGCCGAGTTTGCGGCCGTGCACCACGTGGCCGGAGATGCAGTAGGGGCGCCCCAGCAGGCGCGCCGTGTCCTGCATGCGGCCCTGGCCCAGCGCCTCGCGCACGGCGGAGCTGGAAACGCGCAGGCCGTGCACCTCGTAGCTGTTCATGCGCGCCACGTCAAAGCCGGCCGCGTCACCGGCGGCATCCAGAAAGGCATAGTCGCCGGCACGCTGGGCGCCAAAGCGGAAGTCGTCGCCCACCAGCACATAGCGTGCGCCAAGCCCCTGCACCAGCACTTCGTCCACAAAGGTCTGCGGCGACTGGGCCGCCAGGCGGGCGTCGAAGGGCAGCACCACGGTCTGGTCGACGCCGCAGTTGGCCAGGTCGTCGAGTTTGTCGCGCAAGGTTCCCACGCGCGCGGGCGCCAGTTCGGGCTTCTTGAACTTTTCGGCAAAGTAGTCACGCGGATGCGGCTCGAAGGTCAGCACGCAGCTCGGCACCCCACGCTGCTGCGCCTCGCCGCGCAACAGCGCCAGCATGGCCTGGTGCCCGCGGTGCACGCCATCGAAATTGCCGATGGTCAAGGCACAGGCAGGCGCCACGCCGGGATGGTGAAAACCACGAAAGACTTTCATGAATTTGTTATCTTTTTGATAGCAGGCCAAGCCGGGGTCATCAACCCCTGAAGCGAATTTGTCACGGAAAGAGGGTATATTGTGACGCAGCAGCGCGCCACCCCTTCGGTGGCAGGGGCTGCAGAGATGTGCATTTCCGGTGTGTGGTTGTTGTAACCGTTACAGGAGGCGTGTTTTGAAAGTCTTGAAACTGTCGGCCCAAGGGCTGCCGCAATCGTGGATATCGCTGGAACAGGCGGTCATTTACTATGCGTCGGACGAGGTCCGCTGGGAGGCCGGCGGCGAGGTGGCCGTGTTCCACGGGGGGCACAACGCGGTGACCGGGTTGCAGTCCATCATCCGCGTGAACAGCATCATCGGCACCCGGGGCGTCCCCAACATCAATCCTTTCAACCTGCGTCCCGGTCTGACGAACGGCAAGCTGTTCGAGCGTGACCGCTATGTGTGCGCCTACTGCGGCAATCGCTTCCACGAGAGCGATCTGACCCGTGAGCACATCATTCCCTTCGCCCAGAACGGGGTGGACACCTGGATGAACGTGGTCACGGCGTGCCGGCCCTGCAACCACCGCAAAAGCCACCGCACGCCCGAGCAGGCGCACATGCCGCTGCTCTACACACCCTATGTTCCCAGCCTGTGGGAAGACTTCATCCTGCGCAACCGCCGCATCCTGGCGGACCAGATGGAGTTCCTGATCGCCCACGTGCCCAAGTCCTCGCGCCTGCTGGCCTGAGCACCAGGGGCCATTCGCCCCTGTTTTTACAACTCCTTACAGTTTTTGCGGCTTGTTTGCCGTGAAATCGCGGCTGCTGGCGTGCGGGGCGCTGGACCGAAGAGGTAAATGAACCACAATCTTCGGGAGTCAGACCCTTTTCCCGACAGGCACCACCCGTGACACGCGAGCATTCCCACCCCAGCAGCGGCCCCTCGGCCACTGGGCAACCCAGCCAGAAGGTCCAATTGGTGCGTGCGCTGATGACCCAGACCCTGGCCTACTTCACCCGCAACGATGCCAAGCTGGTGGAGATGGTGCGTGCTCGCCTGATGGAGCTGGTGGATGACCGGCCCTCCTTGGGGCAGGGGCAGAACCTGCGCTCGGCGCACGCGTTGCTGGGGCGCTATGGCGCGCAGTTCAACCGCGCGCTGCAGAAATCCCTGGCCAACGGCCTGGCCGATGAATTGGCAAGCATCCTGCCTGAACAAGTCCGCCCGGCCAAGCCCAGTGCGGCCGATGACGCGGTGCATGGCATGAGCCTGAGTCTGATCGATGTGGGTGAGGTGGAGCGTGTGCTGCTGCTCGACCGGGTGGCCCAGCGCTTTGGTGCGCGCTATGAAACCGTGCTGGAACCTCTGACGCAGCGACTGAGTGTGCTGTTCGGCAGAGAAACCACGTCTATTCACGACAACCCATTCCAGCCCGTGGTGCTGTTGCGTGCCTTCGTGGCTGCCTGGGAGGCGTGCGAGCTGGACCCGCAGGCCACGCAGGATCTGGTGGAGTCTTTCACGCCAGCGTCCTTCCTGGACCTGGCGCCCCTGTATACCGAGTTGAATCAGACACTGATCAAGGCCGGAGTGCCGGCCCAGCGTGCGCTGCGCATCCGGCAGGGTGCCAGTGGGCACGTGCCCCTGGGTGCAGCCTCAAGACCGGCTGCACTGGACGGTGCCCTGCAGGCCGGCACATCGCGTGCCGCTCCCCTGGGCGGTGAGGCCGCTGGCCGATCCGGCTTCGCACCCATGGACAGTGGCGGTGGCCAGCGTTCGGCCTGGGGCGCTCTGGCTCCGGTGGCGCACACGGTGGCCGCCCACGCCCGCCAGTTCCTGCAGCGCCTGGGGTTGACACCCGGCGGCGCACAAGGAGCGCGCGCGTCGGATGCAGACGACGACAGCGAAGTCCACACCCGACCGGTGTTCGAGGCCGCCAGCCCGGCCCTGATGGGCTACCTGGGCAATCTGCAGGCGGGAGCCAGCGCCCGGGCCGTGCCCCAGTGGGAAGAGGGCCAGGATCTGGGCGAGCACAACGTGTTGCGCCAGATGCGCGAGCGCGACGAGATTCGCCACGCACCCGAGCTGGACCGGGGCACGGTGGACGCGCTGGCCGAGGTGTTTGACTTCGTGTTTGCCGACCAGGCGATTCCGATGCAGATGAAGGTCATCATCGGCCGCCTGCAGATTCCGGTGCTCAAGGCGGCCATGATCGACCGCGACTTCTTCCTCTCCGATCAGCACCCGGCGCGCCGCCTGGTCGATACCCTGGCCGGTGCATCGGTGGCATGGGCGCCTGAAAAGGGCGAAAACGACCCGCTGTACCTGCGCATCGAGCACACCGTGCAGCGGGTGCTGACCGAATTTGAAGACGACCTCGCTCTGTTCGTTGACCTGCTGCGCGAGTTCACCGAATTCCTGTTCGAGTCCGAGCAGCAGGCCCAGGCGCGGGTTGAGCCCGTTGCCCAGAAAGAGCACAAGGGCGAGACCTGGGAGCAAGCCCTGTCGCAGGCCGACGAGCTGATCCATGAGCGCATCCAGGCGCTGTCCAAGGACCAGCCGCTGGCACCCTTCCTGTTGCCGTTCCTGACCACGCAGTGGCGCGAAGTGCTGGCGCGCGCCACCATGGACGAGAGCACCCGTGAGGTCCAGCATGCCCAGGCCGTGACCACCATGGAGCAGCTGATCTGGTCGGTGCAGCCCAAGACCACCTCCGAGCAGCGCCGCGAACTGGTGGCCGTGTTGCCCGACATGGTGCGCCAACTCAACCTGGGGCTGGACACCATCGAGTGGAATGGCAAACCACGTGCCACGTTCACCCGCCGGCTGATTTCAACCCACACCCTGGCGATCCGCCTGACCCAGCCGGCACCGCAGGAGACCGGCTCTGCGGCGCTGGAAGAGCAGGACGGCAAGGCAGCCCTGCAGCAACTCGACGAGCGCCGCGCCGCCCGTCAGTTTGGTGCCATCGACACCTTTGACGCCCAGGCGCAAGGCTTCCAGCGCGGCATGTGGTTTGATGTGTCCCTGGAGCAGGACACGCACATTCGCTGTCGCCTGAGCTGGGTCAGCCCGATGCGCACGCGCCTTCTGTTCACCAACCGCGACGGCTTTGACGCCTTTGTGCGCTCCGAGCGCGAAGTGGCCGCCATGCTGCGCCTGGGCCGCATGCGCGTGCTCGACAACGAGGCCATCGTGGGTCGCGCCATCGACAAGATCATGGTGGGCGGCGAACTGAAGATGGCCGCATAGGCACCCTATTTGCTATCAATTCAGTAGCTGTTTGCGCTTATTCCACGAGGGCTGGGTGCCGATTTCGTTGTAAACGACTTAGCCGGGACGCAGCACCTTGGCCACCGGGTTGGTGCGCAGCCTGAACGCATCCGGCATGCCCGAGCCCAGCAGCGGGCGCAGGTACAGGCGAAAGGCGTCGGTCACATCCGTGCCATTGGGGGTGATGAAGGCATCGTCCATGACGCGCGTCTTGCCGGCCACCGCGTCCAGGTCCAGCAACTCATAGTCCACCGAGTAGAAGCCGGTGCGCTTGATCGCCACCGAACCATCCCGGCCGCCCCACATCGCAAACTGCACCGCCTTCTCGCCGACCTCGCGCGCCTCGCGCTGGTCCACGTCGGAAACGCAGCCGATGAAGGAGCGTTGCAGGTAGCCCAGCGTGTCGCCGCGCACCCGCTTGATGCCCAGCTTGCTCTTGATCTCCTCGCACAGCAGGTCGGCCAGCGCGCCACTGCCGCTGAGCTGCAGGTTGCCATGCGCGTCGTGCTCCAGGTCCTTGGCGAGTTGCGCGGCAATGGGCGTGCCGGAGGCGTCGTGGATGCCTTCGGACACGGCAATCACGCAACGTCCCAGGCGGTCGTACGTGGCCTTGACGTCGGCCAGAAACTGCTCCAGGTTGAAGGTGCGCTCGGGCAGGTAAATCAGGTGCGGGCCGTCATCGGCAAACTTCTTGCCCAGTGCCGAGGCCGCGGTCAGAAAGCCGGCATGGCGCCCCATGACCACGGCCAGGTAGACGCCGGGCAGGGCCGCGTTGTCGAGGTTGGCGCCGGCAAACGCCTGGGCCACAAAGCGCGCCGCCGACGGAAAGCCCGGCGTGTGGTCGTTGCCCACCAGGTCGTTGTCGATGGTCTTGGGAATGTGGATGCAGCGCAGCGGGTAGTTGGCCTTTTGCGCCTCGGCGCTGACGATGCGCACGGTGTCCGACGAATCATTGCCGCCGATGTAGAAAAAGTGGCCGATCTCATGGGCCTGCAGCACCTTGAAGATCTCGTGGCAGTAGGCCGCATCGGGCTTGTCGCGGGTCGACCCCAGCGCGCTGGACGGGGTGTTGGCCACCATCTCCAGGTTGTGGCTGGTCTCCTGCGTCAGGTGGACAAAGTCCTCATTGATGATGCCGCGCACGCCGTGGCGCGCGCCATACACATGCTCGATGCCGCGAAAGCGCCGCGCCTCGAGCGCCACGCCGACCAGGGACTGGTTGATCACAGCGGTGGGGCCGCCGCCCTGCGCTACCAAAATTTTTCCGGATGCCATGGGAGTCCTTTACGAGCTGGAGATGGGAGTGTTGCAGTGGAAATCATCGTAGCACCGCCCGGATGCGTCGCTGCCCCTGTTTGCGCAATTGCGCCGGACCGGCGAGGGGGGCATACTGCTGCTTCACGGCTATTGCCGGGTTTGCGACATGGAGTTCTCCGCCATGAAGTCTTCTCGAATTGCGCGCGGCATGGTGTTGGTAGGTGCTTGGGCCGCCCTGGCGCCGATTGGCCTGTTGGCCCAGGAAAAGTGGAATGGCCCTACCGACGGGCCGGTGGCACAAACCGGAAAGAGCGTCGTGTATATCGCATCCGATCTTCGAAACGGTTCGATCGGGATTGTCTACCGGGGGCTACAGGAGGCAGCCCAGAAACTGGGATGGAATGTTGCCCTGAAGGATGGCATGGGCAGTGCGGAGAAGCAGTCGGATGCCCTGTCGGCCGCGATTGCTGAGCACCCCCATGCGATTGTTTTTGGTGGTTTTGACCCCAACGCGTTCGCAGCCCAACTGTCTGCCATCGAGTCAAAAAGAATTGTTCTGGTGGGCTGGCATGCCGCCAAGGTTCCCGGCCCGACCCGCGAATTGTTCGTCAACGTGGCGACCGATCCGCTCGACGTGGCCCGACTCGCTGCGAATTTCGTCATCCACGACGCCATGGAAAAGAAGCGGCAGGTTGGAGTGATCATCTTCAACGATCCGCAGTTTTCCGTGGCCAATGCCAAGACGGAGGCCATGAGAAAGACCATCCAGGCCTGCCAGGGGTACAAGGGCTGCAAAGTGCTGGCGGTGGAGAATTTACCGATATCCGCCACCAGCTCGGAGATTCCGCGGGCCGTCCCCCGGCTGGTGGGTACCCACGGTGCCGCCTGGACCTACAGCCTGGCGATCAATGATGCCTACTTTGATGCCATGAACTTTCCGCTGCGCGAGGCCAGGCGCAGCGACATTCTCCATGTGTCGGCAGGAGACGGTTCCCCCAAGGCCCTGTCGCGCATCGCCTGGGGCATGTCGCAGCAATTGGCAACCGTTGCCGAGCCCCTGAAGATGCAGGGCTACCAACTGGCCGATGAGCTCAACCGGGCTTTTGCGGGTGAGACACCCAGTGGCTATGTGAGCAGGCCCATTCTGGTGACGCATGCATTCCTCAAGGCCATGGGGACCTCCGACATTGAGTCAGCCCTGGGTTTTGAAGCGGCCTACAGTGCGATCTGGAAGGGGCAATAGACTGCCGACCACAAAAAAGCCCTCCACTGGAGGGCTTGGGCTGTGGCGCGAAGTTCGGTCTCAGGCAAACACGCCGGCTGTTTCCTGCATGCGGCTGGAGACTTCGCCCAGCTGGTGCAGGCTGTCGCCAAAGGTCAGCTCCAGCTGTGTGAGCTTCTTGAAATAGTGGCTGCCGATGTATTCGTCCGTCACGCCAATGCCACCATGCAACTGCACTGATTGCTGGCCGACAAAGCGCATGCTCTGGCCCAGTTGGTATTTGGCGCGTGCCATCGCGGCGCGGCGTTCAGGTGCCGGTGCATTGAGCTTGAGGCTGGCGTAGTAGCTCATGGAGCGGGCCAGTTCGAGTTGCATCTTCATGTCGGCCGCGCGGTGGCGCAGGGCCTGGAAGCTGCTGATCGCCACGCCGAACTGCTTGCGCGTGTTCAGGTACTCGGCGGTCAGGGCCATGGTCTTGTCCATGACGCCCACGGCCTCGGCGCAAGTGGCGGCAATGCCAATGTCCACCGCGTGTTCCAGTGCGGTCAGGCCGTCCTGGGTGATCAGCGTGGCAGGGGCGTTCTTCAGCACGACCTCAGCGGCGCGGCTTCCGTCCTGCGTGCCGTAGCCGCGGGTGGTCACGCCGGCGCTCTGGCGCTCGACCAGGAACAGCGCCAACTGGCTGTTGATCTTGGCCGGCACGATGAATGCGTCGGCCTGGTCACCCACAGGCACCACGCTCTTGGTGGCGTTCAACACATAGCCACCGGGGGCTTGCGTGGCTTTTGCTTCGCAGGCGCTGAGTTGGTAGCGGGCGCCGCGTTCCTGGTAGGCCAACACCACCAATGCTTCGCCGCTGGCTATTTTTGGCAACCAGGTCGCCTTGGTGGCAGCGTCGGCATAGCCGGCCAGCACGCCACCCGCAATCAGGCTTTGCGCCAGGGGTTCGAGCACCATGCCGCGTCCCAGCTCTTCCATGACCACCATGCCTTCGACCGGGCCCATGCCCAGACCGCCATCGTCTTCCGGCACATACAGGCCGCACAGGCCCAGCTCGGCCAGTTCGTTCCAGGCCGCACGGTCAAAGCCGCCAGCCTTCACGGCAGCGCGGCGGCGCTCAAAGGTGTAGCCCTTGTCCACCCACTTGCGAACGGCATCACCCAGTTGGACCTGGTCGTCAGAAAAATCAAAATCCATATCTCTCTCCTTAGCCCAAGACCACTTGGGACACGATGTTGCGTTGCACTTCGTTGGAACCACCGTAGATGGTGGTCTTGCGCAGGTTGAAGTAGGTGGATGCCAGCGGCGCGTTGGCCACTTCACCGCCGGGGAAGTCGCCTTGCCAGCCGGCTTCCATGGCTTCGCGGATCAGGGGCACGGCAAAGGGGCCAGCGGCCAGCATCATCAGCTCGGAGTAGCGCTGCTGGATCTCGCTGCCGCGGATCTTCAGGAGACCCGCAATGTCCAGCGAGTTCTTGCCGGACTTCTCGGCAGCCAGCACGCGCAGCACCATCATCTCCAGCGCCACCACGTCCACTTCCAGCTTGGCGATCTCGTCACGGAAGCGGGTGTCTTCCCACACGCCTTCGCGCTTGGCAATGCGCTTCAAGCGCTCCAGCTCGCGCTTGGCGCGGTTCACGTCGGCGATGTTGGTGCGCTCGTGTGAGAGGAGGTGCTTGGCGTAGGTCCAGCCCTTGTTCTCTTCACCGATCAGGTTCTCGGCCGGCACCTCGACGTTGTCGAAGAACACTTCGTTCACCTCGTGGCCACCGTCGAGCATGATGATGGGGCGCACGGTCACGCCAGGCGACTTCATGTCGATCAGCAGGAAGGAGATGCCGGTCTGTGGCTTGCCTTCGGTGCTGGTGCGCACCAGGCAGAAGATCCACTCGCCATACTGGCCCAGCGTGGTCCAGGTCTTCTGACCGTTGACGATGTACTTGCTGCCCTGGCGCTCGGCGCGGGTCTTGACGGAGGCCAGGTCGGAGCCGGAACCCGGTTCGCTGTAGCCCTGGCTCCACCACACGGAACCATCGGCAATGCCGGGCAGGAAACGCTTCTGTTGCTCGGGTGTGCCAAAGGCCATGATCACCGGGGCCACCATCACCGGGCCAAACGGCACCACGCGCGGTGCACCGGCCAGGGCGCACTCTTCCTCAAACAGATGCTTTTGCACCGAGTTCCAGCCGGGGCCGCCAAATTCCTTGGGCCAGCCGTGGCCCAGCCAGCCCTTTGTGCCAAGGATCTTGGCCCAACGCTGCATATCGTCGCGCGTCAGCTCCAGTGCGTTGTGCACCTTGTGGGAAATGTCGGCTGGCAGGTTTGCTGCCACCCAGGCGCGAATGTCTTCGCGAAATTGCTGCTCTTCAGGGGTAAAGGCCAAGTCCATCGATAAATCTCCAAGTAGACATTCCGCTTTTTAGCACGGTCGTTCGATTAGGACTGTCCAGGTGGTGACACGCCCAGTTCGCTGCACAGGTCGCGCACGGTTTGTTGCAGCCGGGCCAGCTCCTGCTCCAGGTGGGCCACGCGTTCGGTCAGGCCGGCCACGGAGTTGGTGCCCGCTGACGTGGCTCCGCCTGCATGGGCTGCGGCCTCCCCATCCACCGGCCCGCACAGCAGGTGCGCCCAACGCTGCTCGCGGGCGCCCGGCGCGCGCGGCAGCTTGACGACCAGTGGTCCGCCCTTTTCTGCAGAGCGGTCCTGCAGTTCGTCCAGAAAACCTTCCACCGAGGAAATGTCGGCAAAACGGTACCAGCGCTCGGCGTTCAGGCGCAACTCGCCGGCCGTCTGCGGGCCCCGCAGCATCAACAGGCCCAGCAGCACGGCGGACTGCTCGGGCACACCCACGCCGCGCTGGAAGTTGTGCTCGTAGCGGGCCACCCGGCTGCCGCTGGTCTCGCGCACCAGGTTCAGCGGCATCAGCGTGTCCAGCGCGGTGGCAATTTCCGCCTCGGTCAGGTTCATCAGGGGCTCGCGGCTGGTCTTCTGGTTGCAGCCCAGCATCAGTGTGTTGAGGGACAGCGGGTAGCTGTCGGGTACGGTGCGGGCTTTCTCCATCAGCGTGGCGAGCACGCGGGCTTCTATCTCGCTCAGTGTGATGGAAGCCGGTGGATTGGTGGTGGGAATGGATGACATGGTGGGACGGTGGGCAACAGATGCGATGGGAGGCGCAATTATCGGCCCGTGGCCGGCGGTAGCGCTATGCGGTCATGACCTCCTCGTGCAGTGCCGCGCTACGGTCCTTCCGTTCAACCTCCTGGCCCCGGCTGTCGCCCCAGCGCGCAGCCCTGGTGTCGCTACTCTGGCAGACCGGTTCACCATGGCGGTCAAAGCCATAGGTGCGGGAAAGCACCATGTCACAGACGTGCATGCCAGCGGGAATCTGTGTGTAGTCAAACACGACACTGCGCGTGACGCGCGCGCCGGCACGGATCACGCTGCCATGGCCTATCCAGGTTGGCCCCTCAATCACGGCGCCGGCTTCGATGCGCACGTTGGAGCCCACGTAGACGGGGCCCGAAATCTGCACGTCATCCCAGGCAATGGCGGTGTTCAGTCCGACCCAGATGCCCGGGCGAACCTGCTGTCCTGGCATGGGCATGTGGACCATCTCGCCCTTCAAGGCCCGTTGCACAACCGACCAGTAGTCACTCAGGCGCCCCACATCCAGCCAGTTGAAGGGCCGGTTCTGTACATAGAAGGGCAGTTGCTGCGCCACCAGTTGCTGGAACAGTTGAGAGCCAATGTCATAGAAGATGCCGGCAGGCACCTTGCGCAGCACCGCGGGTTCGAAGATGTAGATGCCGGTGCTGGCCAGGGTGGAGTGCGCCACTTCGGGCGTGGGCTTTTCCTGGAAGGACCGTACGCGGCCGTTGGCGTCGGCGCCAATGATCCCGTAGGCCTGCACATCGGCCCGGGCAACCGTCTGCGCCATGACGCTGGCGATGGCCCCCTGCCGGCGGTGTTCCGCCAGAGCGGCGGTGATGTCCAGGTCGATCAGCGCGTCCCCGCACAGCACCAGCGTGCTCTCGTCAAAGAACCCGCCAAAGTCCTGAATGCTGCGCATGCCACCGGCCGAGCCCTGGGGGCGGGGAATGATGTTGCCATGCTCACGGGTGCCCTCGTAGGCGTATCCGATTTCCACGCCCCAGCGGCTGCCGTCACCGAAGTACTCCTCAATTTTGTGGTGGTGAAAGGCGACGTTCACCATGATTTCGCGGATACCGTGGCGTGCCAGATGCTCCACCAGGTACTCCATCAGCGGTTTGCCCAGCACCGGCACCATGGGCTTGGGTCGGTCTTGTGTCAGGGGTCGCAGGCGGGTGCCTTGCCCCGCCGCCAGAATCATTGCTTTGGCCATTGTTTGTCCTTTGAAAACGGATTCGGAACCGGTCTCGCGGTGTTGCAGCCGGCATCGGTGCAAGCGTACGGATTTGCCGGCGTTGGCGTCGTGTGCTGGCGCACACAGGCGGCGCAACCAACTCGTCAAGTGTTCGCCAACGAACTGACTTCCACACGCCCTCTGCATAGCCTCGGGTCTTTCACCCCCACAGGAGCTATCGATGAAACCAGTATTCAGAGTCGCACTCACCGCCGTCGCTGCGGTGATGGTGGGCCAGGCGTTTGCCCAGGTCACCTTTTTTGAACACGAAAACTTCCAGGGCCGCTCGTTCACGACCCGGCAACAGGTGCCCAACCTGGTGCGCGGTGGTTTCAATGACACGGCCTCGTCGGTCATCGTGTCCGGGGGGCGCAATGCGCGCTGGGAAGTGTGTGACGACGTCCGCTTTGGTGGACGCTGCATGATTCTTCAGCCGGGTCAATACCCATCGCTGAGCGCCATGGGGCTGAATGACCGTGTCTCGTCCGTCAAGAAGGTGGACCTGCGGGGCCGCGATGTACCGGACCGCATGGCACCGGCGCCATTGGCCTCGCAGGTCACCTTGTTCGAGAACGAGGGCTTTGGCGGCCGCAGCGTCACGGTAGACCAGCAGGTCGAGGACTTCTCCCGCACCGGCTTCAATGACCGGGCCTCTTCGGTGGTGGTGCTGGGCCAGCGTTGGGAGGTCTGTGTCAACAGCCGCTTCAACGGCCAGTGCATGGTGCTGAACCCGGGTCGCTACGGCTCGCTGGCCGCCATGGGCATGAACGACCGCATCTCGTCGGTGCGCGCGGTGGAGTGGAATGCCCGCGTGGACGACCGCCGCTTCGCCCCGGCCCCGGTGACGATCTATGACAGCCGCAGGCGCAATGAAGAGCGGCTGTTTGAAGCCAACGTCACATCCGTGCGTGCCGTGGTGGGGCCGCCCGAGAAGCGCTGCTGGATGGAGCGTGAGGAAATTCCGGCGACCCGTGGGGATGCGAATATGGGCGGCGCCGTCGTGGGCGCGCTGATTGGCGGCGTTCTGGGTCACCAGGTAGGCGGAGGTGTTGGCAAGGATATTGCCACGGTCGGCGGAGCAGTGGCCGGCGCGGCAGTTGGTGCCAATGTGGGGCGCGCCAACTCCGGCCAGCCCGCAACCAGCCGGGACGTGCAACGCTGCTCCGAGCGGCCCAGCAGCGCACCACCGGCGTTCTGGGACGTGTCCTACACCTTCCGGGGCCTGGAGCACCGCGTGCAGCTGACTGCCGCGCCGGGCCCGACCATCACGGTCAATGCACAGGGTGAGCCCCGCAGCTGATCTCCCAAAAGGAAAGAGGACCATGAGGCCCTCTTGTCCGGCAGTGCAACAGGCTTCAGACCTGGGACTTGAAGTAATGGAACGAGTGGGTGAACGCGTCGCGCACCTTGTCCATTTCAGCGACCATGGCTTCCCAGCCGTCTTCGCTGGCAGTCTTCATTTCATCCAGCTTGGCCACCGCCAGTTTGGACTGGTGCTTGAGCTTGCGCATTTCTTCCTTGTACAGGTCACGGGCATCTTCCTTGGCCTGCTCGGTTTTGGCATCGAGCTTGTTCATGTTGTCGTTGAGCGTATCGAGCTGCTCTTTCATCTTTTCGATGTAGATGGATTTTTTGGTCATGGCGTGGGTTCCTTCCAGATGGGTTGAGAGTTCCAGCATAGGCAGGTGTGGTCACGGCGTCTGTTCGCCCCCGTACAGAAGATCCACTGCGCCCGCGCTACGCTGGCGGTCAGCCGCTTCTGTAGTGGCAGGGGAGAAGATGCGCCATGCCATGGAGACGAACTATCTGCCGCCCAGCCGTGGTGCTGGCCTGCATGGCGGCCAGCGCCTGCACGGCCCTGCCCGAGGTCCGTGACGTGCACGAACCGGCGCCGCCCGGGATGATGCCAACCGTCACCGGAGCACAGGGGGCCATGGCCAAGCCAGCCAGCCGCGCGCTGATGGCCCGCCGCTGGAAGAATTCGTATGTTGACGCCAAGGCGCTGGCACTGCTGGAGGAGGCTGCCACGGGCAGCCCCCTGATCGCGGGCAACAAGATCACCCTGCTCTATGACGGCCCGCAAACCATGGCGGCCATGATTGCGGCCATTGGCGCAGCCAAGGACCACATCAACCTGGAAACCTACATCTTCGACCAGGACGCGGTGGGCCTGGCGTTTGCCGAACTGCTGATGGAGCGCCAGCGCGCGGGCATCCAGGTCAACATCATCTACGACGCGGTGGGCACTGTGGGGACCCCCCAGGTCTTCTTTGACCGCATGCGTGACGCCGGCATCCACCTGGTGGCATTCAACCCCATCAATCCCCTGAAGCTGCAACGCGCCTGGACTCCCAACAACCGGGACCACCGCAAGATCCTGGTGGTGGACGGGCGGGTGGGCTTCACCGGTGGGGTGAACATCAGCAGCACCTACGCCAACAGCTCCCTGTTCCGCTCCAAGTCGCGTGGCAGCGACAAGATCGGTTGGCGCGACACGCATCTGCAGATTGAGGGCCCGGCGGTGGCCGCGTTGCAGTGGGAGTTTCTGGGCAGCTGGTCCGGCCAGGAGGCCCCTGCGCTGCGCGACAGCAATTTCTTTCCGCCGCTGGCGGCCTCCGGCGAAATGCTGGTGCGCATTCTGGCCAGCTCCCCCGAAGGGGATCAGGACATCCACGCGGCCTATGTGACGGCCATCGGTGCGGCCACGAAGTCGATCCACATCACCTGCGCCTACTTTGTGCCGGATCCCCAGGTGCTGCAGGCCCTGACGGATGCCGCGCGGCGCGGCGTGGACGTGAAGATCATCCTGCCTGGCGTGGCGGAAAGCGGCGTGGTCTACCACGCAGGGCGCTCTTTCTATGCCGCCATGCTGGCCAGCGGCATCCGGGTCTACCAGTTGCAGGTCGCGGTGCTGCATGCCAAGACGGCGGTGGTTGACCGCGTGTGGTCCACCGTGGGATCCACCAATATCGACATGCGCAGCTTCCTGCACAACTATGAGCTGAATGCGGTGGTCATGGACGGTGCCTTCGGTGCTGCGATGGAATCCGCATTCGAGGAAGACTTGCGCCAGTCCGTGGAAGTGACCGCGGCGCAGTGGGAGCAGCGCCCACTGGCCGATCGTTTCAAGGAGTGGGCGTCGCGGCGGCTGGAGTTCTGGCTGTGACGCCAGCGCTCAGTTGTTCAGCAGCAGCTGCAGGATGACGCCGGTGGCAATGGCCACCAGAATGTAGTCTCCGCCCGACTGCACCCAGTGGTAGCCACGGGGCGGTGCGCTCAGGCGGTGGCCGCGCCAGTCTTCCACCACATACTGCCGGGTGCGGTATTGGTAGGGCATGCGGTCCCCGCGGTAGTAGGCGTGGTTGGGTCCTGCACCCCGCTCGTCGTGGCGGTAGCGGCGGTCGTCGCGCTGGTAGCGGTTACCCATGCGCCCATCGTTGTCGCGGCGGCCGCGTTCGTCGTAGCGCTGACCCTGGTCGTGGCGTTGCCCGCGGTCGTTGCCGCGATTGGAATCGCGGTAGGGTGAATCACCCTGGGCAAACGAGAATGACCCGCACAGCAGCGACGCTGCCAGAACGGCGGGAAGAATGGCTTGACTTCTCATGGTGGACTCCGGTTGTGGTGGTGATGCTTCCAGCGTCTGCACTGTGCGCAGCGCCTGCACGCAGCATCAGCCCGAACGTAACCTCGCTGCCTGAGCGTGTCGGTGCGCGAGCGAACACTCCCGCGCGTCTGGATGGCCCCTCCACATTCGCCGCTGTGTACCCAAGCGCACAGATGCGCAGGGCTCAGGTGCCTAGCATGGGACGTGGGTCTTAACAGGACTCATTGGTCATCTATTCAACTACGCAAGGAACTTCACCATGAACAAAAATCAAGTCCACGGAATCGCCAAAGACATCGTCGGCAAAGTGCAGGAAGAGGCTGGCAAGCTCGTCGGCAGCACTGAACAGCAGGCCAAGGGTCTGCACAAGCAGGTGTCCGGAAAGCTGGAAGAGAAGCTGGGGGATGCCAAGGCCGGCGTGAAGAACGCCAAGGATGCGGTGAAAGAAGCCGCGCACGGCCATTGAGGGTGTAGCACGCCGGGCCCTGTGGGCCCACTGACGGGTCGGCAACGCCAGGCGTTGCCGACCCGTTGGTCTTACTTGGGCTTGGTCACTTCGTGGCCGATCACGCCACCGACCGCAGCACCGGCAGCCGTGCCCAAAACACCACCCCCAACCGCTGCGCCCGTGACGCCACCGAGCACCGCGCCCGTGGCAGTGCCGCGCTCTTGCGCGGTCATACCGGCGCAGCCGCCCAGTCCCAGTACCGACACCAGCAACACGGCTGGCAGTGAAGCAAAAATCCTGCTGTGAGTATTCATGACGCTTATCTCCAAAAAAGCAACCCAACACGCCGTGAAACGCAAGGCATGCGCCCACGGAGGAAATTCCATTGTTGAAACTTCCGGTCACGCTGTCTGTTCGCCGGCTAACACTGGGCCGCTCCTGTCGAAATAGCTATCAAAATAGTAGCTGAAAGGCTATATTCCACGAGGACTATGTGCCGATTTGGTCATGAATCGTCTGGCTGGGTGTGGCAGCGCACAGAGCGCAGGCGGGGACTGCACTACGCTGATGGCCATGCCACCGTCGGCGTTTCAGGCCAGCGTAATTCCTCGTTGCCCGGGGAAACGCGTATAAGGGGGGAGGCAGTTGCTCCATGCGAAGGCCCACATTCCTTGAAAACCACCCAAAAATCCCTTGCCTGGCTCGCCGCAGTGCTGGCGCTCCTGGCCACGGGAATGGCCTTCACCGTCTGGTCCTATCGCCAGATCGAGGAGGCATCCAACCTGCGCCGGGACTCCCGCACCATCATCACGGCGGGGGACCGGCTGTTGTCGGCGCTGACCGAGGCCGAGACGGCCCAGCGGGGCTACGCGCTGACCGGTGACGAAAGCTATCTGCAGCCCTATCTCGACGTGCGCGATGGCATGCAACTGCATGTGGAGACCCTGCGGCGCATGGCCTCCAACCCGAGCGCCCAACAGCACGTGGAGGCCCTGGCGCCCCTGGTGCGCGTCAAGATGCAGGAGATGGAGAAGACCATTGCCCTGCGGCGCAGCCGCGACGTGATGGCCGCGCTGGCGCTGATCAACAGCGATGAGGGCAAGCGCCTGATGGAGGGCATCCGCCGCGAGATGGGCAGCTTCGTCCAGATCGAGACCGACATCCAGGCGCAGCACAACGCGCAGTTTGACGCCGGCCTGCGCCGGCTGTTCGCCAGCATCGTGGGTGTGGGCGTGCTGGCGGTCCTGTTTGCCCTGTATTTCGCCTACGCCAGCTACCGCGCCGCGCAGCAGCGGCTCAAGGATCTGGTCCACCTGGAGACGCGGCACCTGCTGGAAGCCCAAACCGCCACCAACGCGCATCTGCAGCAGACCAACCGCACGCTGCAGGCCAGTGAGCAAAAGCTCACCGTCACCCTCAACTCCATTGGCGATGCAGTGATTGCCACCGATGCCGCCGCCTGCGTCACCCTGCTCAACCCGGTGGCCGAGGGGCTGACCGGCTGGTCCAGCGCGCAGGCCCAGGGGCGCCCCATTGACGAGGTGTTCCACATCCTGGCCAAGGCGACTCGGGCGCGTGCCACGATTCCGGTTGCCAGCGTGCTGGCCAACGGCACCGTGCAGGGCATGGCCAACCACACGGTGCTGGTGGCCCGGGATGGCAGCGAGTTTGATATTGCGGACAGTTGCGCGCCCATCCGCGACGCCGGTGGCCTGGTGATCGGTGCGGTGCTGGTGTTCCGCAACGTCACCGACGAGTACCACGCGCAGCAGGCCCTGCGCGACAGCGCCGCACGGGTGCAGGCCATTCTCAATACGGTGGGAGACGGGGTCGTCACGCTGGCAGCAGAAACGGGTGTCATGGAATCGGTGAACCCGGCCGTTGAGCGCATGTTTGGCTACGAGGCCGATGAGCTGAAGGGTAAGGGCTTTGGCTTTGTGGTGCCGGAGCTGGACCAGAACCACGGCAGCGTTTCCCTGGCGCACTACGAGCCCGGCGCACAGGCGCGTGCCATGGGTCAGGGTCGCGAGGTCATGGGCTTTCGCAAGGACGGCAGTTTTTTCCCGCTGGAGATCACGGTCAGCGAGATGCTGCTGGGTGGCGAACGCTATTTCACCGGAATCCTGCGCGACATCAGCGCACGCAAGCAGGTGGAAGCGGCCCTGGTCAAGGCCAATGCGTTGCAAAACGCCATCTTCAACAGCGCCAATTTCTCCAGCATTGCCACCGACACCCAGGGGGTAATCCAGATCTTCAACGTGGGAGCCGAGCACATGCTGGGCTACACGGCGGCCGAGGTCATGAACACGGTGACCCCCGCCGACCTGTCCGACCCCACCGAACTGGTGGCACGGGCCCAGGCGCTGACCCAGGAGCTGCAGACCGAGATCACCCCCGGCTTTGAGGCGCTGGTGTTCAAGGCATCGCGCGGCATTGAAGACATCTACGAGCTGACCTACATCCGCAAGGACGGCACCCGCCTGCCAGCCATGGTGTCGGTCACCGCACTGCGCGATGCCGCAGGCACCATCATTGGCTACCTCTTGATCGGCACCGACAACTCGGTGCGCAAGCAGCTGGACGCTGAACGCTCGCTGCTGGACAAGACCCTGCAGATCAAGAATATCGAGCTGGAGGCCGCCCGCCTGGTGGCCGACAAGGCCAACCTGGCCAAGAGTGAATTCCTGTCGAACATGAGCCATGAGCTGCGCTCGCCGCTCAACGCCATCCTGGGCTTTGCCCAGCTGATGGAGTCCAGTGTTCCCGCACCGTCGGCCATTCAGAAGAGCAGCATTGACCAGATCCTGAAGGCCGGCTGGTATCTGCTGGAGCTGATCAACGAGATACTGGACCTGGCGCTGATCGAGTCCGGCCGCCTGTCGATGTCGATAGAGCCCGTATCCCTGCCCGAAGTGCTGCTGGACTGCCGCACCATGATCGAGCCGCTGGCCAGCCGGCGCGGCATCGAAATGCACTTCCCCAGCTTTTCCGGACCGTGCTTCGTCGAAGCCGACCGCACCCGGGCGAAACAGGTGTTCGTCAACCTGCTGTCCAACGCCATCAAATACAACCGGCTCAACGGTGCGGTCGAAGTGACCTGCCAGACACAGGGCGCCGACCGCATGCACATCACTGTGCGCGACACCGGGGAAGGCCTGTCCGAGAGCAAGCTGGCGCAGCTGTTCCAGCCCTTCAACCGGCTGGGCCAGGAGGACAGTGACGAGGAAGGCACCGGCATCGGGCTGGTGGTCAGCAAGCGCCTGGTGGAGCTGATGGGCGGCAGCATTGGCGCCAACAGCACGGAGGGGGTTGGCAGCGAATTCTGGATTGAGCTGCAGTTGGCGGACCCGCACACGCTCACGCTGGACGCGCTGGCGCAGCCGGTGCTGCTGCCGGCTCCTGTGCAGGATGGACAGAAGGTGCGCACCCTGCTGTATGTGGAGGACAACCTGGCCAACATGGAACTGGTGGCGCAGCTCATTGCGCGCCGCCCGGACATGCGCCTGCTGCGCGCGGAAGATGGTGCGCGGGGCGTGGCGCTGGCCCGCGCCAGCTTGCCCGATGTGATCCTGATGGACATCAACCTGCCCGGCATCAGCGGTTTGCAGGCGCTGGGCCTGCTGCAGGACGACCCGCTGACCCGCCACATTCCGGTGCTGGCCCTGAGTGCCAATGCGATGCCGCGCGATGTGGAGAAAGGCCTGGAGGCCGGCTTCTTCCGCTACCTGACCAAGCCCATCAAGATCGGCGAATTCATGAAGGCGCTGGATCAGGGGCTGCGGCTGGCCGGGACCGCATCTGACGAAACGACTTTGAATGAAATTGACACCTAGCCCTCGTGGATATTGGTTGTATAGCTATTACTTTAGGAGCGACTGAATTGGCAACCGCTGCGAAGCAGGAAGAATCCACAGGCCTGGCGTTCCCCATTGTGGGCGTGGGCGCATCCGCGGGCGGCCTGGCCGCCTTTGCTGCGTTCTTCTCGGGCATGCCCGCCAAGGGTGACCCCGGCATGGCGTTTGTGCTGGTGCAGCACCTGGCTCCCGACCATGGCAGCCTGCTGACCGAGCTGATCCAGCGCACCACCCGCATGAAGGTGGCCGAGGTGCAGGACGGCATGGTGGTCGAGGTCAACTGCGTCTACATCATTCCGCCCAACCGCGACATGGCCTTTTTGAACGGTGCCCTGCATCTGCTGGAGCCGGTTGCTGCGCGTGGTCACCGGCTGCCCATTGACTACCTGTTCCGCTCCCTGGCGCAGGACCAGCGCGAGCGAGCCATTGGCATTGTCCTGTCCGGCACCGGCAGCGATGGCTCGCTGGGCGTACGCGCCATCAAGGACGGTGGTGGCATGGTCATGGCGCAGAACCTTGCCTCCTGCGAATTCGACTCCATGCCGCGCAGCGCCCTGGCCACCGGCTGTGTGGACTACGAGATGCCGCCCGCCGAAATGCCGGCCAAGCTCATCGCCTACACCAGCCACGCATTTGGCAAGCTGCCGCGCCTGGTGGAGACGGCCCTGCCCCAATCGGAGAATGCGCTCAAGAAGATCTTCATCCTGCTGCGCTCGCAGACCGGGCACGACTTCTCCCAGTACAAGCCCACCACCATCTTTCGCCGCATCGAGCGGCGCATGGCCGTGCACCAGGTGGACTCGCTGGACGCCTACGTGCAGTATCTGCAGCAAACCCCGCCGGAGGTGGAAGCGCTGTTCCGCGATCTGCTCATAGGCGTCACCAATTTCTTCCGCGACCCCGAGGCGTTTGCCGCGCTGGAGACGCAGGTCATCCCGCTGCTGTTTGATGGCAAGCCGGCCGGCGGCGTGGTGCGTGCCTGGTCTGCGGGTTGTTCCACGGGTGAGGAGGCGTACTCGATTGCCATCCTGCTGCAGGAGCGCCTGGAGGCGTTGAAGCAGAACTACCGCATCCAGGTTTTTGCCACCGACATCGACAGCCGAGCGATTGCCGTGGCGCGTGCGGGTGTCTACCCCGCCAGCATCGCCGACAGCGTGTCGCCCCAGCGCCTGGCCCGCTTCTTCACCGCCGAGGATGGGGGCAATGCCTACCGTGTGCACAAGAGCATTCGCGACATGCTGGTGTTTTCGGAACAGGACCTGATCAAGGACCCGCCCTTCTCCAAGCTGGACCTGATCAGCTGCCGCAACCTGCTGATCTATCTGGGTGCCGACGCCCAGCGCAAGCTGATAGCGCTGTTCCACTACGCCTTGCTGCCGGCCGGCATGCTGTTCCTGGGAACGTCGGAGACGGTGGGCGAGCTGGTGGACCTGTTTTCCCCGGTGGAGCGCAAGGCCAAGCTGTACCAGCGCAAGGAAGACTTTCAGGGCGCGCAACGCGTGGCCCTCGGGCGCTTTCTGTCCCCCGCATCGCGCCGGGATGCCAACCTGGCGACGCCGCCTGGCGCCGCCCAGGCCGCCAAGGTGTCGCTGCGGGAACTGACCGAGCAAAGCCTGCTGCAACAGGTGGCCCGGGTTGCGGTGCTGGTCAATGCCCAGGGCGATGTGCTCTACCTGCATGGCCGCTCCGGCATGTACCTGGAGCCCCACCCGGGCGAGGCGGGCATCAGCAATGTCCTGAAGATGGCCCGCGAGGGCTTGCGCCGCGAGTTGACCACCACGCTGCACAAGGTCGTGCGTTCCAAAGAGACGGTGAGCATCGCCGGCCTGCGCGTCAAGACCAATGGCCACTTCACGCCGGTCAACCTGAGCGTGAGCCCGGTTGCCCAGGGTTCTGCGGCGCTGGAGTCGCCCCTCTTCCTGGTGACGCTGGAACAGGCGCCACCGTCTGCCAGTCCCCCGCACCCGGAAGCCGCCTTGCCGATGGCTTCAACCGGTGACGGTCTGGCGCGGGATGCCAGCGCCCAGATTGCCGAACTCAATGAGGAGCTGCAGGCCAAGGAGGAATACCTGCACGCCGCCAATGCGGAACTGGAAACCACCAACGAAGAGCTCAAGTCCTCCAACGAGGAGATGCAGTCGGTCAACGAGGAACTGCAGTCCAGCAACGAGGAACTGGAGACCTCCAAGGAGGAGCTGCAGTCGATCAACGAGGAGTTGTCCACGGTCAACACCGAGCTGCAGACCAAGGTCAGCGACCTGTCGCGGGCCAATAACGACATGAACAACCTGCTGGCCGGAACCGGCATCGGCACCGTGTTCGTGGACCATAGCCTGCGCATCCTGCGCTTCACCCCCGCCGCCACCCTGATCATCAACCTGATCCTGAGCGACGTGGGCAGGCCGGTGGGGCACATCGTCTCCAATCTGGTGGGCTACGACCGCCTGGTGGCCGACGCCCAGACCGTGCTCAACACGCTGATTCCCGTGGAAGTGGATGTCGAGACCACCCAGGGCAAGTTTTTCACGATGCGCATACTGCCCTACCGCACGCTGGAAAACGTGATTGAGGGCGCGGTGATCACCTTTGTCGAGATCACCGAAATCGTCCGCACCCGCGAGGCCCTGCGCAAGGCCAACGACCTGATGCGCCTGGCCGTGGTGGTGCGGGATGCGACGGACGCCATCACCGTGCAGGACCTGGAGGGCCGCATCCTTGCCTGGAACGCCGGTGCCACCCGCCTGTATGGCTGGAGCGAAGAAGAGGCGCTGGCGCTGAATGTGCGCGAGCGCATTCCCGCCGCGCTGCGCGATAGCGCGCTGGCCAAGGTGCAACAGCTGAGCCAGGCGCAAACGCTGGAGCCCTATGCCACCCAGCGGTTGGCCAAAGACGGCTCCGTGCTGGAGGTGTCGCTCACGTCAACGGCCCTGGTCAATGGCGCCGGCCAGATGTATGCGATTGCCACCACCGAACGCTGCAAAGCTTCACCATGACGGAACACTCGCTTCAGGCACTGCGCGCCCGCGCCGAGGACTCGGTACAGGCCCACTCGGCACTGGCCCTGCCAGGTGACCTGTCGCCGGAGGCTATGCGCCAAACCCTGCATGAACTGCAGGTGCACCAGATTGAACTGGAGATGCAGAACGAGGAACTGCGCCGAACCCAGAGCGAACTGGACGCCGCGCGGATTCGCTACTTTGACCTGTACGACATGGCGCCGGTTGCCTACTGCAGCGTCAGTGAAAACGGCTTCATTCTGGAGGCCAACTTCACCGCGGCCAGCCTGCTGGATGTGGTGCGCAGCGACCTGGTGAACAAACCGGTGAGCCGCTTCATCGTCAAGGCCGACCAGGACATCTATTACCACTGCCGCAAGCGGCTGTTTGAGTCCGGCTTGCCGCAAGACTGCGAGTTGCGGATGTTCCGACGCGATGGCACCCTCTTTTGGGCCCATATGCGCCTCACGGCCACGGCGGATCTGGCCGTTTCGGTCGCCCCGGGCCTGCCCGTGGAGCGCCTGGTCCTGAGCGATATCTCGGATCGCAAGCGTCTGGACGCCGCCCTGCAACAGAAGAATCAGGACCTGGAAGCAGCCCGTGCGGCAGCAGTGCGGGCCAGCCAGGCAAAGTCGGACTTCCTGTCCAACATGACGCATGAGTTGCGCTCGCCCTTGAATTCCATTCTGGGGTTTGCCCAGTTGCTGGACATGGGGGTTCCGCCACCCAGCACGGCGCAGAAATCCAGCATCGACCAGATCCTGCGGGCGGGTTGGTACCTGCTGGACCTGATCGGCGAGATTCTCGATCTCACGTCCATCGAATCCGGCCAGTTGAAGCTGGTATTGGAGCCCGTGGCGCTGGACGACGTGCTGGAGGCTTGCCGTCTGGCCGTGCTGGTGCAGGCGCAGAAAAAGGGCATCCACATGGACGTCAAGCCCGTGGGCGACGCCATGCTGGTGGCCGTGGACCGGTCCCGTTTGCAGCAGATCGTGCTGCATCTGCTGCGCAATGCCATCCAGTACAACCGGGTGAATGGCACACTGGAAGTCAGCTGCATTGCAGTGGCCGACCAGCGCGTGCGCATACGGGTTTGCGATAGTGGCGAGGGGCTGACCGCAGCCAAGCTGGCCGGTCTGTTTCAACCCTTCAACCGCCTGGGGCGCGAGACCCGCTCGGAGGCCGGAACCGGTGTGGGCCTGGCCCTGAGCAAGCGCCTGGTGGAGCTCATGGGTGGCGCCATCGGCGCCGAAAGCACGCCCGGTGTGGGCAGTGTCTTCTGGGTCGAACTCAACCTGTCGCCGGCTTCCATTGGTCCCCTAGCACGTCCTTCCGAAGGAGCTATTCCATGATTCAAGCCGTAGACATTCTGAACGCCAAGATACTGATAGTGGACGACCAGCAGTCCAACGTGCAGTTGTTGGAGCAACTGCTGCAGGGCGCCGGTTACACATCGGTCAGTTCCACGATGCAGCCCGAGGACGTGTGCCGGCTGCACCGCAAGTACCAATACGACCTGATCCTGCTGGACCTGCAGATGCCCGTCATGGACGGGTTCCAGGTGATGGAGGCCCTCAAGACCAGCACGCAAGACGACTACCTGCCAGTCATCGTGCTCACCGCGCAACCGGGCCACAAGCTGCGGGCCCTGCAGTCGGGTGCCAAGGACTTTGTCAGCAAGCCGTTTGATCTGGTGGAGGTGAAGACCCGCATCCACAACATGCTGGAGGTGCGCCTGCTGTACAAGAAGCTTGCCGATTTCAACAAGGTGCTGGAACAGGCAGTGCAAGACCGCACCGCCGAACTGCGCGAAAGCGAAGCGCGCTACCGCAGCCTGACCGAACTGGCGTCCGACTGGTATTGGGAGCAGGACGAGAGCGGCAACTTCACCAAGGTCTCCGGCCCGGTGCTGGAAATGCTGGGCATGCGGGTAGACGCGTTGGATGGTGCGCCTGCGCCGAGCCAGGTGGACTGCTGGGACGAGACCGAGCGGGAGCTCCTGCGCGCCACCATTGCGGCGCGAGAGCCGTTCCTGGACTTCCCTTTCCACCGGGTCAATGCGGATGGATCGCGTCAGCAGTTCCGGGTCAGCGGTGAGCCCATGTTCAGTCGCAATGGCCGGTTTATGGGATACCGCGGCATTGGCGTGGAAGTGATGGTGGCACCATGAACGTACTCCACAGCCCCCAACAAAACCATTTGCTTGCGGCCTTGCCCGCAGCGGACCTTGAACGGTTTGCCAGCCAGCTGGAACTGGTTGCCATGCCGCTGGGGCACATGCTGTACGAGCCCGGCACGCAGTTGCGCCACGCCTACTTTCCCACCAATTCCATCGTCTCGCTGCATTACGTCACCGAGTCGGGGGCATCGGCCGAGACGGCCGGCGTGGGCAATGAGGGCGTGGTGGGCGTTCCGCTGTTCATGGGCGGTGACACGACGTCCAGCTCCGCAGTCGTGCAAACGGCAGGGCATGCCTACCGGCTGGAACGCCATGCTCTGCAGCAGGAATTCAACCGGGCCGGATCGCTGCAGCAACTGCTGCTGCGCTATGCCCAGGCGTTGATGACACAGATGGCACAGTCAGCCGTTTGCAACCGCCACCACTCGGTGGAGCAGCAGTTGTGCCGCTGGTTGCTGCTGACCATGGACCGGGTGCCCCTGCGCGAACTGGTGATGACGCAGGAGCTGGTGGCCAGCATGCTGGGTGTGCGCCGCGAGAGTGTGACCGAGGCGGCTGGCAAGCTGCAGGATGCAGGCTATATCCGCTACCGACGGGGCCACATTGCGGTGCTGGAGCGCAAGGGCCTGGAGGCGCGCGCCTGCGAATGCTATGGCGTAGTGAAGAAGGAACTGGACCGCTTGCTGGCCGATGTGCACCACACCGACCGCTAGACGGGCTATTTCTTGATGCTCATCTCGTTGCTGACCAGTCGCACCCCTTCGATACCGCGGGCAATCTCCACCGCGCGATCCATCTGGACGCGGTTGTCCACATAGCCACTGAGCAGCACCTCATCCTTGCGGGTCACGACGGCAATGTCAAAGCTCTTGATGTTGGGGTCGCTCAGCAGCGCCGCCTTGACCTTGCCGGTGATGATGCCGTCATCGACCTTGTTGCCAACGGTCGTCGGGGTGCCCTTGAGGATCAGGTTGTTCTGGATGGATTTGACGCCGGATACCGAGTGGGTGACGGCGGTGGCACGGTCCATCTGGGCCTGGCTGTCCACGAAGCCGCTGAGCAGAACCTCGCCTTTGCGGGTCTCTACCTTCAGATCGAAGCTCTTGACGTCCGGGTCTGCCAGCAGAGCGGCCTTCACGCTGCTGGTGACCACACTGTCATCAATGTCGGTGCCCACCGTGGTGGTCGGTACTGCCTTGGCAGCGGTGTCGTCGGTCTTTCCGCATCCGGCAAGGGAGGCGACCAGCAGACTGGCCAGGGCGGCAGTCAGGGCAAGGGTTTCAAAGCGGCTTTTCATGTGCAGTTCTCCAGTGGTCAATCACGCAGGTGTGACTGTTGCTGGTAGCTTGCGCCTTTGGGTGGCCCCTTTCTGTGCGTTTGCGAACAGAAAGGGCCTGGAAGACTACGGACGGACGATGATGTCGTTGCGCACGGAAGTCACGCCCTTGACGCCGCGGGCAATGCTCTCGGCCGTGGAGCGTTCGGTCCCGTTCTTGGCAAAGCCGGACAGCATCACGGTGCCCTTCATGGTCTCCACGCTGATGGATGCGGCGTCAACCTGCTTGCTCTCCACAAAACGGGACTTGACCAGGGTGGTGATGCCGGAGTCGTCAATGTAGTTGCCAACGCTTTCCTGTCCGCGTTGTACGGCACAGCCGGTTGCGGTCAGCAGGGCGATGGCAGAAATGGCGATGGCGAGGGAAGTGCGGATGCGCATGGTGAATCTCCAGTAGTTGGGCAGTGTTTGCCCGGGTTTCGGTTAACGTGATCGGCCCCAGCCGTTCGCAGGCAGGAAAGGCTGACCAGTCCACTATAAAAATGACACACCCGAAAGTCGGTGCGCTAACGCACCTAACCGGGAAGCAATGGAACTACGAAGGTGGATAGCGCTCCCAGGGATTGCCAGGCCAGGGCTTCTCCAATGGGCAATACGGTTGCCGTCCACCGGCGTGCTCTTTCCGCGGCCAGCTGCCGGTTGGCGCGAACCAGAATGAAGCGCATGGTTCGCCCGGCGCGCACCAGGGTCAGTTCGGCCTGGTCCCAGTGCGCCGGAATGCAGGGCCGGAACACCAGCTTGTCAGCCTGCAATTGAAGGCCGAAGATGGACTCAATGGCGGCGCGGTGCATCCAGGCGGCCGCACCCGTGTACCAGCTCCATCCACCGCACCCCACATAGGGCGGCTGTGTGTAGACGTCGCCCGCCATGGCGTAGGGCTCCACGCCATAGGCCGCGCCACGGGTGGGGTGGGCAGAACGGTGTGCGGGACTGAGGTAGGTGAAGTAGCGGTAGGCATCCTCGCCCACGCCACCTGCGCGGGTGTCCTGCGTGTGCAACGCTGCCATGGCCATGAGTGCCCAGACGGCACCGTGCGAGTACTGCCCACCGTTTTCTCGCACACCGGGTGGATAGGCCTGGATGTAGCCGGCACTGGGGAGCGCGTGGACCAGGGGCGGATCGAGCAGCTTGATCAGACCATGCTCGGTATCCACCAGTTGCGCGTCCATTGCCGCCAGCGCCATGCGCTGCTTCGGCAGTGGCGCCAGTCCGCTGAGCACCGACCAGGCCTGTGCAATCAGGTCGATGCGGGCCTCCGGGTTCGCTGCTGACCCCAGGGCCTGCCCGTCGTCAAAGAAGGCACGCCGGAACCATTGACCGTCCCAGGCCGGCCCGTTGAGTGCCGCCTTCCAGCCGTCGGCCGCGTCCAGCCATCGCTGCGCACGTTCGGGCTCACCGCGGGAACGCGCCAGGGGAGCGAACCCGTCTACCAGTTGCCACAGGAACCAGGCCAGCCAGACGGATTCGCCCAGTCCCTGCGGCCCGACGCGGTTCATGCCGTCGTTCCAGTCGCCGGTGCCCATCAGGGGCAGTCCATGCACGCCCACGCGCAGACTGCGGTCAATGGCCCGTGCCGCGTGTTCGTAAACCGAAGCCTCCTGCTCGCTGGTCAGGGGAATGAAATAGGCGTCTTCGCGGCCGTCGGCAATGGCGGGGCCATCCAGGAACGGCACCCGTTCGTCCAGTAGGGTGCGGTCTCCGGTACAGCGCACATAGTGCAGGCAGGCGTGGGCCAGCCACAGCAGGTCGTCGGAGAAGTGGGTTCGCACCCCGGCGCCCAGCGGTGCATGCCACCAGTGCTGCACATCGCCCTCGACGAACTGGCGTGATGCACACAGCAGAATCTGCTGGCGCAGCACGCCGGGGGCGGTCCATGCCAGCGCCATCGCATCCTGCAACTGGTCTCGAAATCCGGTGGCACCGCCGGCCTGGTAGAAGCCTGCTTTGGCCCACAACCGGCAACCCACGGCCTGGTATAGCAGCCAGCGGTTCACCAGGGCGTCAAACAGCGGGTCGGGTGTCTTGACCGTGGTGGCGTTCAGCAGCTGGTTCCAGGCCTCCTGTGAGGACTGTATGCGTACGTCGGGGTGCACCTGGGTGGCTTCCCGGGCCAGTTGGCGGGCCGTTTCGGCGCTGGCGGCGTAGCCGAGCAAAAATGTCCGGTCAGCCGATCCGCCCGCCGGCAGGTAGACACGGGTCGCCAGGGCGGCGCACGGGTCCAGGCCATCGCCGCAGGATTGCCCGAGGTACGCAGGCAACGCCATGCGACCCGCGGCATCCAGGAACTCTCGCCGGTCACAGGTCCAGTCCCCGGACTCGCCGGCCGGGGCTGCCACGCTGAAGAAGGCGGTGCCGTCACCAAAACCGGCCGAGCGCTCACGCTGGGTACACAGCAGGATGGTGTGGCCGCCGGGGGACTGTGACGCATCAAACCCGGTGCGAACCGTGGCGCGATCCGCCCGGCTGGCGCCCATCAGCCATTCGACGATGCCTACCACGCGCAGGTGCATGGGCTTGTGACCGTGGTTGACCAGGCGCAGTGCGATCTGCTTGACCGACTTCGTTGCGTCCACACACCAGGAGATGGCGACTTCGAGATGGCCCTGGTGATTGTGGATGGTGGTACGGCCCTTGCTATGTGTGATCCGGTGCCGTATTCCGTCAGGGCACCATGCGTTGGGCGTGATGCTCCAGACCTGCAGCGAGCGGGTGTCCTGCAGCAGAAACCATTCCGAAGGGGGGTCACCCACGGCGTCGTTGGACCAGGCGGTGAGCTGGTTCAACCGGCTGTTCACCGCCCAGGTGTAGCCACTGCCGGTTTCCGATACCTGCGCGCCAAAGGCAGGGTTGGAAAGCACATTGATCCAGGGTTTCGACGGGCGCAGGTTGTCGCCGACATCAAATGCAAATGCGCCATCGACGACGGAAAACGTGCCCACCGGGGGCGTGGTTGCACTGCCGATCCAGGCGCTGCAGGGCAACGGCACGCGGGCCACCTCCAGCCGATCTGCATGTGCCTTCTCATGCAGCGCAATCCACTCGTGCACGTGGTGCGCCAGAGGGCGGCCATCGGCATGCAGGCGCAGCCGAGCATGGGCCTTGAGGGTGCTCAGTTCATCGGCTGTCAGTTCGTCTGCACGCAGCAGGTGGAAGCAGGTTGCGGCAGAGCCTGCCTGCGCTCCGGTTTCCAGCACGTGGCGTTCCCGCAATGCGGCAATTTCGCGCTGCAAGGTCATCAGGTAGGAGACGGGCTCCGAATTCACCACCACCAGATCGCACGCCACTCCACCCCACGCCCACAGCTTCAGCGACTGGGCCATGGCCCGCAGCAGGCCCAGGCCCTGTGGCACACCACAACGCACGAGGATCAGGGGCCTGTCGCCGGAGATGCCGAAGCGCCACAGCAGACGGCGGTCACACACATCGGCCGACGTGCTGGCAGCCTTGGCAACGTGGGCCGCCGGGCGAGCCAGTGTCAGTGTGATGGCGGTGGTCAGGGTCTGCATGGCCACGTAGTTCTCCACGCTGATGCGCAGCGCTCGCAGGCGAATGCCCGCCAGCGTGGCCGACATCAGCGAGGCTCTTTTCACATTGTTGGCTTGGCGGTACTTGTCGATCACCGCCCGCAGGGTGCCCGCGCTGTCCGACACAGCGGTGGCAAACGTCAGCTGGATGCGCGCACCCGGCGCCAGACGGACCTTCACGGCCAGAGCGCACACCGGATCCAGCCCGGTGGCCAAAACGGTGCGGCCTTCGGACGAAGCCGACGGCAGGGGGTTGAGCTGGCCCAGCGGCCGTGCCGCACTGCGGTTGCGACCCTGCCAGTGACGCCGTTCGGTCTGCACGGCAATGCCCAGCACACGCGGATCGGATGTGGCCAGGAAGTGTGCCAACTGCACGCCGGGCTCGGTTGGCAGGCGCGGCTTGCGCTCGAACAGCAGTGCCTGGTGCAGGGGCAGCCATTCGGCCTGCACAAACAGGTTGGAGAATGCGGGATGGGCCTCGTCGGCCTGGCGCTCCGCCAGTGTGACTTCAAAGGCCGAGACCAGTTCGATCTCCAGGGGCTGGTCGCTGAGGTTGCGCAGCTCCACCTTGCGGAACTCGATGTCGTCCTCGGGACTGACCCAGACCGTGGTCTGCGCCTGCAGTTCGGTCCACGTCGTATCAAAGCACACACGGTCTGCATGGAATACGCACCGGTAGTGGGCAAGCGGGTCTGGCGCGGGGTGGGATGTCAACGATGCCAGCGTGGGCTGGCCATTCCAGCGGACATGGAAGAAACTGCCCAGTTCGTCTCGCAGCGCATCGTCACGCTGCCGTGAGATGCCGATGGCCCCCCAACGACTCCACCCCGCGCCGTTGGCCCGCAGGGCCACGGCATAGCGCCCGTTGGAGAGCAGATGGGTAGGTTCCAATGCCGAGGCCCCCGGAATCACTTCCCGCAGCTGGCCCGGCACGCTGCGCCGTTGTCGCACCACCGATGCGGGTTGGGGCCGGGGAGCGTAGAGCATGGAGACCTTGCCGGGCACCCGCTCATGCAACAGGGATGCCACCGCTTCCAGGGGGGCGTTGGCCATACCCCAGCGTTGTGCGGGACCACCCAGCAAGGTGTTCGCCAGCGCCACAATACTCATGCCCTGGTGGTGCGCCATGACCGTGTCCACGGGTGCATAGAGAGCACCGCTGGGGCGACGGGACGGGGTGTAGTCCAATGCCTCCATGAAGCCATAGCGTCCGCGTGCACCCAGGCTTTCCAGTGTGCGGAAGTTGTCGACAGCCTGCTGCGGCGATACCAAGAGCGCGAGGGCCGTGGCATAGGGGGCAACCACCAGCTCATCCGGCGGCGTGCGGCGCAGTGCCAGACGGGGAACCCCCTGGGGCGCGTACTGGTAGGCCAGTGTGTAGTCGCTGGCGGCGTAGGCCGATTCCGACATGCCCCATGGCACGCCCTGGTTCCTGGCAAAGGCGATGTGTTCGCGCAGGGCAGCGTCGCAGGCCGACCACAAGACGCTTCCATGGGGCTCGGCAAGCACCAGGCTGGGCATCAGGTACTCAAACATTGAACCGGTCCAGGAGCGCAATCCCACATGGGTTCCTACGGCGAAGAATGGCCGCCCCAGCGATGCCCAATGGCGCACCGGCACATCACCCTTGGCAATGGCCAGCAGACTGGTGAGTCGGGACTCGGATGCCAGCAGATCGTAGAAGCCGGCATCCCGCTGGTGTTCGGCCATGCGGTAGCCGATGTGGAACAGATGGCGCTTGCGGTGGTAGAGAAAACTGAAGTCCGCCTCCCACGCCAGGCGGGTGCAAGTGCGTGCCACGCTGCGCAGTCGGTCGCCGGCCTGGGTGTCACCGCGGAGCCGACACAAGGCGTCGGTTACCAGTCGGGCCTGCGTGTCCCGACTGGCGGACCCCAGGATGGCCCGGTGGTCCGCCAGCAGCCATTTCAACTCCCCGCGCAGCGCGGGGGAAAGATCAGACCGTTGTTTCAGCAGAACCGAAATGCGGGCCTGTGATGCCGCCAGTGCGCGATCTGTGGCGGTGGTGTCTAGTGGCGCGTGTGCCAGCTCCAGGCAGGCCTGTGCCACGGTGAGCAGATGTCCAGACAGGTTGCCACTGTCCACCGTGGATACGTACATCGGGAGCAACGGTGCGCAGGTCTGGGTGTCATACCAGTTGAAGAAGTGTCCCCGATGGCGTTCCAGTGTGAGCAGCGTGCCCAAAGTGGCTTCCAGGCGCGACAGCAGGTCTTGCGTACCGATCCATCCGAACTGCCGGGCGCAGGCTGCGCTCAGCAGGTAGAGACCGATGTTGGTGGGTGACGTGCGATGCGCCACCATGTCATGGGGGGACAGTTGCAGGTTGTCGGGCGGCAAATGGTGTTCTTCTGCAACCACGCAGCGCTCAAACAGTCGCCAGGTATCGCGGCCAATGCCAGCCAGATACAGGGTGTCCTGGCTGGACAGTGCGTCCTGCGTGGCCACCGGTCTGGCACGGCTCACCCACCATGTCCATACGGGTGAGCCAACCCAGACCATGCAGATCAAGGTGGAGAGGAACGGGTGCGGTGTGCCCGACGCCAGCAGCCCCACCAGTATCAACAGGGCCATGACCGGTTCGGATCGGTGCATTCGCAACGCGGCAACCAGCGTTGTCCGCATGCGCGACTGCACGGTCGCAGCAGTGGTCCACTGCAGCAACTGGCGTCGGCTGATCGTGGTTCGATACAGTGCGCGAGCGATGGCATCCACGCTTAGCAGGGACTGTTGCAGGAGCTGCGCCATGTGCCAGATGCCTCCCAGCAGCGCACGCAGCAGATCGGTCGCTGCCTGTGCATAGAAGTGGCGCTTGGCAATTTCGGCGCGCCCCGGCGAGAAGCCGGTCAGCGCGCCCATCATGGGGCCAGCAGAAAAGGCGACGTACACCAGGGCCAACGCCAACCAGGGTGAAACCCATGTTCCGGCCAGCGCGGTGACCAGCAGTACCAGGGACATCGGCGCCACCAGCGAGCGGCGCAGGTTGTCCGATATCTTCCAGAGGTTGACTGCGCGAATGCCGGACTGCGTCGGATGCAACAAGGATGTGAGCAGTACCGGCAGCAACTGCCAGTCGCCCCGGGTCCAGCGATGCACCCGGGACGCCGCCACATCGGCATGGAAGGGGGCTTCCTCGATCACGGTGATGTCGCTGACGGCGGCACAGCGTGCGATGGAGCCCTCCAGCAGGTCGTGGCTCAGGATCTGACCGTCGGCCAGACGACCCGAGAGCACTGCGTGCATGGCCTGCACGTGGAGCAGGCCTTTCCCGGTGAAGGTGCCCTCGGAGAACAGGTCCTGGTAGACCTCGGAACTTGCCGCGCTGTAGGGGTCTATGCCGCACTGGCCGGAAAACAGCCAGTGGAATGCCGTGGCGCTCCGAGCCGCCGGCAACGGTGTCACGATGCGTGGCTGCAGGATGCCGTATCCGCTGACCACCATGCGGCCGCTGCTGTCGAGCTGCGGATGGTTATGGGGATGGGCGGCCACCCCCACCAGCTCGCGCAGCCGCCCCGGAGGGAGTTGCGTGTCGCTGTCCAGTGTGACGATGTAGCGGGTTGCGTTGGCGATAAGGGAGGTTGCTCCCAGGTCCAGAAAGACACTGCGGCAGTTTTGCGCCAGGGCAGACACCAGCTGCTCCAGCTTCCCCCGCTTGCGCTCCCAGCCGATCCATCGCTGTTCGCTTTCGCTGAAGACGCGATCACGGTGCAGCAGCAGAAAGCGATGGCAGCCGTCACCGTCATTGGCCTCACGGGGGTGGCTTGCATTCAGTTCATCAACCTGCTGCGTGGCCCAATCCAGCAATTCGGTGTCGGTTGGCAGGTTCGGTGTGTTCGCGTCTGCCCAGTCGGTCAGCAGCGCAAACTGGGCGGCACGTTCCGGATTGGCGAGGTAGTGCAACTCCAGCCGGTGCGCCAGCTCACGGGTGGATGCCCTGTCCGTCAGCATGCAGGGAATCACCACCATGACCCGTTGGTCCAGGGGAATGCCGTCCGCCAGCGCCAACCGGGGGAGGTGCTGCGGTCGAATGGATTCGCAGATCAAACGGTTGAGTACCGCAACCACCGCCTCCGAAGCGGGGAAGACCATCGCCAGCAGGCCCAATGCGATCACCCAGGCCGGGTCTGACGCGCCTGTCTGCGCGAGGTCATGGCGCAGCAGAAACCCGATCACAGCGAACAGCGCCGCCACCAGAACAGACAGGTAGATGGGGAAAGCCATGCGCCGGGCAAGGTCCTGCCATGCAAAACCCCATTGCGTGTGAAGCCCCAATGCATCCGTCAGTGCCGACTGTCCGTTGCCGCGCAGCCAGTGGTGGGCGACCGAGGATGCGCCGTCCCGACCGGAGCCCGCGTGCATGAGGTCCAGCAGGGTGCGCCCCACCGAGGCTTCTGCCTGGCCGCTGCGCTTGGCCAGCTTCTCGATGGCGTGCAGGGTCTGATCCCGCGTGGCGTCGTCCTCTGCAGCGAACAGCGGGGAGGTCAACATCAGCCGCACCAGCGCATTGGTGCGGGCAATGATGCCCGACCAGTCCGAGCCGCCAATGGCGCGCAGGGAATTCACCGCGTTGCTGACACTCAAATTGTCTTCAGCCTGGGCGGCACTCTGCTGGGTCTGCATGGCGCCCAGGTCAGGCAGAGCCCTGCGCAGCCAGTCTTGAACGGCGGGCAGCCCCACATCTTCACCCGTCGCTCGGCGGTCATGCAGCCGCTGCGCCATCTGGGCCAGGAAAACATTGGCAACCCCGCGCTGGTTCAGCAGATCCTGCAGCCGGTCGAGTGCATCCCCATCGTATTGGTCAATGTGATCAAAGCAGATATTGGCAACCTCGCGGGCGGCCTTGTTGGTCGCTACCCGCTCGGCCAGGCGCCGCAGGCTTTCAACCAGGACTACCCGCAGTGTGGTGGGCAATGCCCATGCCTCGCTGAGCTTGAGTTCGCACACGTCCTGGTAGGCCGTCAGAAACTGGGTCAGCAGTTCTTCGTCAAAAGCCCCGTCCGTGTGCGCCACAAAGGACCATGCAACGCCGTAAATGCGGGGCAGGCCGGACAGTGGCGCGCCTTGCAGCATGGGGAGTTTGCGGAAATAGCCGCGGGGCAGGCCGTCGTGGATTTCCTTGATCTGCGCCTCGATGACGTGAAAGTTGTCTAGCAGCCACTCGGCAGCCGGGCTGATGTCATAGCCCGAGCTGGCTTGCAGCCCTATGTACTGGTGACTTTGGCGCAGCGCGCGGATGTTGTCCCGCAGGCGGGGGAAGAACGTGGCGGTTGAAGACCTGTCCGATGCGAGTCGGTGCGCATTTCCCAGAATGCGGCCATGCTGCCCGAATCGTTGGGCGCCGAATATGTCGGCCCGGATCGGCGCCTGTACCGATCCACGCGACGGGTCCAGAATGTCACACAACGTAGGGGATGCGCCGGGCACCAGACTCAGCAGAGCGGATGCCGCCATACCCTACAGTGCCAGTCGTACCATGGCGACCAGAAAACCAACGGCCACGATGGATGTCACCATCCGCGAAACAATGAAGCCGCCCATGGACTCGGCTGCGCAATGCAGTGCAAGAAGTTTCCCGTGCTCGCTTCTGCAGACGCTGAGATGCTCGCCCAGGGACTCCAGCTCGATGGGGGAAGTGTCTGCACTGTCCCCGAAGGTCGCAGTGCTCCAGGGCCGCACAATGCCCGCTTTGTTTTTCATGTCAGACTCCGGCGTCCGAGACGCTGGTTGCCTATCGCGGAAGGATGGCGCGTCTCACAGGGGAAGTATGGGCAATCGACCGGATTGGCTCCGTGCGCTGTCGAACATTGCCGCCTGATAGGGGCCGTGGCGTCAGACTGGAGCGTCGAGAATCTTCTTCACTTTGGTCAAGAAGCTGGCCCGATCCAGCGGTTTGACCGTGAAGTCGATGGCACCTGCCTTGAGGCAGCGCAGCACGACGTCCCGCTCGCTATGTCCGGTAACCATCATGACGGGGATTCCGGCCAGGCGAAGATCGGCCTTCAGTCTTTGCAGCGTTTGGATCCCATCGATCTCTGGCATATCCATGTCCAGCAGAATCAGGTCTGGCAGGGTCTTCTCCAATACTGCCAGAGCCTCCATGCAGCCGTTTGACAGTATCAGGTCATACAGTTCATCTGCCAGAACCGCGCCAAACACCTTGCGGTCGAACGCGCTGTCATCCACAACGAGCACAATTTGCTGAAAGCGCTCATCCAGCTCCATTGCGGCGTCTGGACGTTCCTGGTGCTGGGCATTCATGGGTGGATCAGGAGTGGACGTCGCGCTTCCCAATCCGCGATCCAATCCTGGAGCGCATGTCCTGGCATGGGCCTGGCTATGAAGTAGCCCTGCGCGGTGTCGCAACCGCTGGTGCGCAGGAAGTTCCAGTCTGCGCGATCCTCCACCCCTTCTGCAACCGATTCCATCTTGAGCTGCTTTGCCAGGCTCAGGCTTGCGTCGAACATGGCACGCTGCGTTTCGTTGGCCCAGGCGCCGTGTACAAAACTCTGGTCAATTTTGAGCTCGTCAAAGGGGATGTCGCGCAGTTGGGACAGGGAGGAGTTTCCCGTGCCGAAGTCATCGATGGACAGACAGAACCGGTGCAGGCGCAAGCGCGTCAGGATTTCCAGCGGAATTCGCTGATCGCGCATCAGGCTGCTTTCGGTTACTTCCAGAACGATCTGTTGCGGCGGCACTCCGGCCAGTGTGGTGAGATTGACGACGTAGTCCAGAAAGTTCAGAGAAGTCAGGTTCTCCATGGACAGGTTGACAGCCACGCGCAGCGAGAGCCCTGCATCCTGCCAGGCTCTGGCTTGCGCCATGGCATTGGTCAGGACCGTGCGGGTCAGCTTGTCAATCAGGCCTCCCTGTTCTGCTGCTCCGATGAATTGATCAGGATAGACCATGCCATCCTTGGGGTGCTGCCATCGCACCAGGGACTCCACACCGACCACTTCACCGGACTGGACCGCAACCTTGGGCTGATAGTGGTTCAACAGCTGCCCTCTGCCCAGTGCCGTGTGCAACTCGTGCGCGGCGTAGCTCCTCTTGAGTACCTTAGGAGGCTCCTTCTGCTGAGGGGTCCACTTGTCGATCAATGCGGCCAGGCGATCAGGCGCCACCGGCTTGCTCAGGTGCCCAAAGACCGCAATTTTGTGGGCATGCACCAGCCGCTCCACGGATTGCAGAACCCGCTCGTTCTCTCCACTGACCAGGATGAGGGCGCCGGCGTAGTGGCGATCCACCAGATGGCGAACAAACTCGACACCATCCATGTTGGGCATGTTGATGTCCAGCAGGATCAGGTCAGGTCTCACGCTGGTCGAGTCCAACTGTGCCAGTGCGGCCAGTCCGCTTTCACAGGTCATCACCGACCGGCAGCCGAGATTTTTCAGTATGCGATCCAGCATGCGCAGCATGAATGGCTCGTCATCCAGAACCAGCACCTTGATTGTGCTTCGATTGTTCAGACTCGCACTTGGCAGTGTTGCTGTGGAGGTCATTTTTGGGTCCATGCGGTAGTGGGCTCAGGCCCCTGTCTCAGTTGTCTCGTCGGAGCGCATGCTCAGGTATCCCAGCAAGAAGCGGTCGACCCGCGCGAACTCCTTCTCAAACTGGGGCTCGATCAGGTTCAGTCCGGCGGCATTGTTCTCCTGACCGGCGGCCTCCAGTTCCGCGCATAGTCCGCCCAGCCGCAAGGCTCCCACGGCTCGCGCGGAAGACTTCAGCTTGTGCGCCAAGGCTTGAACCGTGGCGGTGAGTCCTGATGCATGGGCGGTGCGCAAGTCACCCGCTGCCCGGGCCGAACTGGTGCGAAAGTCCCGCAGGAACTCGCACAGCACGGTGATGTCACTGCCTACCAACGCCTCCAGTACCTTGACATCAACCGGTATCACCCACGGAGATGCAGCCGCCTGGGTTGCAGGTGGATGTGTAATCGTTGGCGCATCGGCAGCCGGGGAGTCCAGCGGCATCATCCCGGAGGCCACGACGGGTTGCCACTTCTTCAGCATGGCCTTGAGCCGAACCATTTGCACTGGCTTGCTCAGGTAGTCGTCCATGCCCATGGCAATGCAGTGCTCTGCCTCGCCTTTCAGCGCGTTGGCGGTGAACGCGATGATGGGGATGTGGGCATCGCCGATTTCGGCGGCCCGGATGGCGGTGGTCAACTCGTAGCCATCCATCTCCGGCATGTGCAAGTCGGCGAGCAGGATGCCGTAGTCACCGCTTTCCCATCGCTTCAAGGCCTCGCGTCCGTTGTTGGCGATGTCTGCCGTTCGGCCCAGAAGCATCAGCTGCTGGAGTATGACCTTCTGGTTGTATTCGTTGTCTTCCGCGACCAGTATCAAACGACCCTCGCGCCTCGCCTCATCGCGTGTTGTGGGTGCTGGCGCGGACTTGACCGGAACTTGCAGAGTGTCGATCGCCGGTGTGATGTCCATGCCGGCGGCGATGGCCACTGTGTGCAATAGCGCGTTGCGCGTGAGCAGATTGCCGTCCACGGAGACCACGTCCAGAGTCTCCACCCGGGGCCGCCGCCGCTTTCCGCGCCCAATGACCACGAAGTGCCTTTCCTGGCCGGGTTGTTCCCTGAAAACGCGACGCAGTGCGCTGGCAGTGGTCTGGCAGTCTGCGACGTCCACAATGACGACGCACAGGCCATCAGGATGCGCCTGGACCCAGCGCTGTGCAGCTTCCATATCGGCTGCACGTTCCACAATCGCGTTCGCATGGGTGAGGTAGGAAACAATGTCTTCGCCCATTCCGTTTGTGCCAACCAGGACCAGGCAATGAAGCCCTTGCAGTACACCGGGTTCTGCCACGGGGGGCACCGCCTCGTCCGATTCGGTGAAGGGCAGGCGCACGGTGAAATTGGAACCCTGTGTGAGCACACTCTGGACTGCAATAGTGCCCCCCATGAGCTCCACCAGCTTCCCTGAAATGGCCAGACCCAGACCGGTCCCGCCAAATGTGCGCGTGATGGAATTGTCTGCCTGGATGAAGGCATTGAAGAGACGGGCTCGCGTGGACTCGTCGATTCCAATGCCGTTGTCGCAGACCTGAAAGTCCACTGTGCACTTGCGGTCCAGGCGCTCAGACAGGATGGCCCGGACCGATACGCGCCCAACCCGATTGAGCTGGCTGGAAAACTTGATGGCGTTGTTCGTCAGGTTGATGAGAACCTGGCGAATTCTCCCGGGGTCACCGAGAACGGACGCGGGAATGGCTGGATCCACAAACAGTGTCAATTCGACATTCTTCTTCGTGGCCAACTGATTCATATTGGTACACGCACTTTCGACGGTATCGCCGATGGACATCGGGACCAGCTCCGTTTCAAGCTTGTTGGCCTCGATCTTGGAGAAGTCCAGGATGTCGTTGATCACCGTGAGCAACGCGAAGGCCGAGTCGTGGATGACGTTGGTCATCTCCAACTGGGGACCGTTCAGGCTACTCTGCTCCAGTACATCGAGCATGCCGATGACGCCGTTCATTGGCGTGCGGATTTCGTGGCTCATGGTGGCCAGGAACTCGGACTTTGCGAGGTTGGCCTTGTCTGCAACTGACCGGGCGCGCTCCAGTTCCGTGTTTTTCTCAATGAGCAACGTGTCCAACCGCCGCCGCTCGGTGATGTCGCGCGCTGCCGCGAAGACGCCCTCTATGTTTCCATCGCGGTCAAGAAAGACACTGGCGTTGTAGGACACCACGGTCTCGGGCCCAACCCTGGGGCGCGTCGTCAGCTCGTAGTCCGATACACGTTTATCCACCAGAACTCGAAGAATGCCGGCCTGGGCCCGCTCAGGGTCAGAGAAGTAGCGCTTGAAAGGTGAGCCGATCATCTCCACCCTGGAGAAGCCTGTCAGGTTGACCATCTGTTGGTTGACATCGGTGATGCACCCCGACGGATCGGTTGCGACCATTGCGTCAATGTTCGACTCAATCAAGGAGCGTGTATAGAACTCCTGTGCTCGCAGGCTCCTTTGAACCGCATATTCGGCTGTCACATCCCGGAACACCAGGACGGCACCCACCACCTGCTTGTCGTGACCACGGATCGGTGCACAACTGTCCGCAATGTCGCACTCGGTGCCACCCCGTGCGATCAGAATCGTGTGATTGGCGAGGCCCTGAATGGTTCCGCTGCTGAGCGCTTCCATGACGGGAATGGTTGCGGGAAGGCGGGTTTCCTGGTTGACGATGAGAAAGACTTCGTCGACTGGCCGCCCAAGGGCTTCGGCATGGCTCCACCCTGTGAGCGACTCGGCCAGAGGATTCAGCAGCGTGACCCGACCCTGCGCGTCGGTCGCAATGACGCCGTCGCCGATGGAGTTCAGCGTCACGGCCAGTCTTTCCTCACTAACTTGCAGTGTCTCATTGGCCGTTTTCAGCTCCTGATTGGTAGCCTGCTGGATGGCCAGCAAATGTCTGGTTTCGAGGTAGACCTGCTCCTTGGCGCGTTGGCGGGACTGCCGATAGACCAGGTAGGCAATCCCCATTCCCATGAGCGACGCGAGCAGACTTGCCAGCGCGATGACAGCAAAGAGGCGCTGCATGGTTGAGCGGAACGCCATTTCCTGTGTGGTGTGCCGCGCTTGCTCCTGCTCAATGAACCCATCCATCTCCGTGCGAATCGTGTCCATGATTCGCCTGCCCGCTCCGGCGGAGACTGCGGCCTGTGCTGCGATCAATCCGCGACTGCGGCGCAGATCGATGAGGCGCTTCAACTCAGCCATCTTCGCATCGACCAATGGCGTAATCGCCTGCAGGTGCCCGTTGGCGGCGGTGTCCCGGGTCAGGCGGCTCAGACTGTCTATCTCCGCCTTGAGACTGCCGCTGGCGTCCAGGTAGGGCTCCAGGAATCTCTCGTCCCCTGTTAGCAGAAAGCCCCTTTGGCCTGTTTCGGCATCCTTCAGGGTGGACAGAACACCGTTGGCGCCACTGATCACTCGCTGGGTATGGCCGGTTGCCGCCGCCGCCGTCTCAATCTGGCGATAGGCGCTGAACAGCGATGCCACCAGGGCTGCAATGCACATGGCTGAAGCGGCAATCCATCCCAAGGTCTGGTGCTGTGTCTTCATTGGAAACTTCTCTCTCGGTCTGTTGCTGCAGGGGGCATCCCATCGTCGGATGCCGGCGCTCAGCGGTATGCGACCCAGACAACGATGCCATGCTCAGAATAGGCGTGGCGGTCGGCTTGGTCCGTGCGCTGTCACACCCACGCAGCATTGCTTCCGAGCAGAAAAGGTTCGGGAGCACACAGACCCGGTTGGCCCGGCTGGGTACCTTCAGGGTTAGTCGTATCCGCGGTGGAGAACCTCTGTGGCACACACGACTTACCAGGAGATTCCATGCAACATGCTTCGCTACGCGGGCCCGCCCACCTGCCTTTCATATCGACCGTCACCCAGCCTTTGGGTGACCATGCACCCAACGAAAGACTGACGCAGGAGTGCCGCACGGACAGCCAGTTCATGGAGATGCTGAATGCCTACCGACAAAGTGGAGGGCTGGCACGCGCGCAGGAGGTATTTGTCCAGTTCAAAACCCGAAGCGCAAACGAGCCATCCGTGCTGGCACGCTGGATTGTCAAGCGCAGCGTGATCAGCTTCGACTGGCAATCCAAGGTCTGGATACCCCTGTTTCAATTCAACCGGGCCGATATGACGCTGCAGACAGGTATCGTCGAGGTACTGATGGCCCTCAATCCGGTTTTTGAATCGTGGGAGATGGCCTATTGGTTTGCCCAGCCCAACCGGTGGCTGGAGAATGGCAGCAAGCCCGCCGACCTGATCCGCACCGACGCGCATGCTGTGCTGCGCGCGGCCTGTTCAGATCGGTTCATTGCCCACTGAGTCGGTTTTTGGTACCGGCGTAGTCGACGGGGAATGAGTGAAAGACCTCTTCCACCAACAGAACCTCCGGCAGCACGTAGACGATGCCGCGCATTCCCGAAAAAGTGGGTCGTACGACACGCAAATAGAAGTCCTCGGACACATTGATGCACCCGTAGGTGATGCGATTGTCCGACGCGGTAGGGGTTTCCAATCGCTGCCGCCTGTGTTCTTTGAGATTGCCGGTGACCACTCGGTGCAGGGAGACTGCGCCGTCATAGTCGACCCAGAGAATGTCCTCGCCGCGCATGTTGCGCCCGATCTCTGCCTCGAACCGGCCGGCTGGCGTGGTGCGTTCCTCGGGACGAATGTTGGACAATTTCTTGTCCCCAATGCCGGGTGTCGAACCGTCTCCCCGCGCGGAACCCAGCAAGGCCGCTGCGGATCCCCGGAGTGCGCCAGCGGCGGAAAAAACGAGGACCCTGGCACCAACCTTGTCAACTATCGCAAACGGCAACCCCGCATTGTTGCGCGAGGCGGCGATCCATTCCGCGACCTGGCGGACCTGCGGCGATGCCCCCTCGGTTGCGAGGTCCGCATGGCGAATTGGAGGCGCAGCATGACTGGAAGCGACTCCCAACGCACACACCATGGCGAGAGGCCAGTTGGTCTTGTGCCGGCATGGAATACCCGGGACCATCATGCGGCCGGTCAGTTGCGGTCCTGCTTGCGTGGCCGAACGGGTGGCACATAGATTTCCTCGACCGGCACGGGTGGAGGTGTTATGACCAGCACCGGAGGCGGGGTGTAGGGTGGCGCGATGGGCGGAGGGGTGGACACCAGCGCCACTGGCGGTACGTCGACCAATGCGATCGACACAGGCGGTACCGTAGTCGGCGGCACATAGATGGTCGGAATGTCAGGTTGCGGAGAAATGACGGATGGCGGCACCAAGACCGGTGGGGCGACCACGACGGGTGGGGGCACCACGACGGGTGGGGGCACCACGACGGGTGGGGGTACCACGACGGGTGGGGGCACCACGACGGGCGGAGGTACCACGACGGGTGGCGGTACCACGACGGGTGGGGGTACCACAACGGGTGGGGGTACCACGACGGGTGGAGGTACCACGACGGCCGCCACGATATTGCCTGTGGTTCTGGCATCCGCAGGTCCGCAGCACGATATGGCCAGTGCATAGTCGTTGGCATTGGCGCCACCCAGGGTGTACCCGGTAGAGGTCACCGATTTGCCGGATCCAATGGCGGACGTATCAAAGTTGGCCGTGCTGCCGGCGCCCGCCACCAGGGTCACCCCGGTCGGAGCGCCCTTCAGGGCGAGCAGCGTTGCGCTGGTTGTGCCGTCGAAGGTCTTGTCGGCAACCGAGGCAAACACCAGCATGCGCTGGGTCAGCGTCGCGCCACCGGTCAGGGTCATGTTGGGCAAATAGTCGGTCGGTGTGGTGTAGGCGACGGGGTTGTAGATGATGGTGACCGGCGCGTTTGGCCCCGTTACCGCAGCGGGCGGTGTCAATGGCGTAAACACCACTGTGCCGCCAGCGACTCCCGGACCCGTGCCTCCATAGCCCGCGTTCAGTACCAGCCCCAGGGGGAGATTCAGACTTTGACTGGGAATGCTGCTGCCGCGGGTGAGCGAAATTTGTGCGCTGATGGTCACATCGTTGGCGGCGCACATGGATACATTGCCATCGGTGGTCGTCAGCGCTGCCAGCAAGTTCAGGTTGCGCCCGGCGTTCAGCAGAACGCTGCCATTGACCGTTGTGATGGCAGCATTGACATTGGCATCGCGTCCGCAGCAGACCACGAAATTGCCGTTGGTGGCTGATATGGGCGCGTTGACGTTGACGTCCCTTGCTGCGTTCAGTGTCAGCGTGGTGGTGCTCGGAGTGGCGGTCCAGCTGATGGCCTGGTTGATATGGATGTCGCCGTTGCCGTTGGTTGCCGTGTTCAGGGTGGTCACTGGGGGTGTTCCTGCCACGGTTGCATCCGGCCCGATGGCGGTATTGATGACCACACTGTTGGTGACCAGCAATGCGGAGAGCGTGGGCCCGCTGATGTTGTCCGTGGCGCCACTGCCCACCGTAAAGTCCTGCGGGTCAATCAGCCAGGTTCCGGTGGTCCCGCGTGCCGCAGCGGTCGTGATATTTGCGCCATTGGCAATGGAAACCCGTGCCGCCGATGTATCAATGAATCCGCCATGGCCCGTGTTGGGTGCGCTGGCATCCAATGTGCCGCCCACCTGAACACGTCCGTTGTGCATGTCCCCCATCAACCGGATGGTGCCACTGTGGTTTTCAATGGTTTGTGCCTGAATCACGCCGGTATTGTTCACCGCGCTTTGCATCAGTGTTCCGGCTGAATGTGCGGTCAGCAGAACGCGGCCACCGTCGGCGCGGATCAGTCCACCATTCTGGGCCAGCGCGTTCACGGCGCCCTGGCTGATCGCCACATTGAGCAAGCCGTCTCCGGCAACATCGAGGGTGATGGCGCTGCCCGCCGCAAGGGATACCGAGCCCATCCGGGCCGATATCACGCCGTCATTGCCAACAGTGGCACCCAGCAGCGCAACGGAGCCACCATCGGCCGATATCGTCCCCTGGTTGACAACCGAACCTGTGCCTGCGTCAGAGAACTTGTATCGCCCCGACATGAAATCACTGTCGGCAATGTCCAGTGTGGAGGCTACCAGTCCTCCCACGTTGACCTGAGCGCCCCGGCCAAAGAGAACGCCGTTCGGATTGACGACGAAGATGTTGCCGTTCGCACTCAGATTGCCCAGGATGGATGAGGGCTCGGCCCCGAGGACCCGATTCAGCGTGACGGAGTTGCTGCCGGGTTGCGCGAATCGGACCGATTCGCCGGCGCCGATGCTGAAGCTCTGCCAGTTAATCACGGCATTCGTCGTCACCTGGTTGATGACGGTATTGCCTGCGCCACTGTTGATGCTGGCACTGCCCGTTGCCACCACGCCACCCGTTGGCAGTGCATGGGCGCTCATGGCAAAGCCGATGGCCATGGCCATGCCCAGTGCGGTGATACGGCCGCATGCGCGGCGTTGCGTGTTGTGGCCAACCACGAAAGGTGTTTCGTTGCGGTTGCTCCGGATTGACCGGTCAATTGTGTTCATGGTGTCCATCCAGTTTTCTAAGATCAGAAATACTTCACAGCCTGTATCCAGAATCGTCCCGATGTATCCGGCGCGGATGTGGCCGTCTCGTTACCCAGCTTGCGTGCGTAATACACCCGGACCATGAAGTTGTTGCTGTCCGACCAGACCAGGCCCACGCCCGCTCCGCTCAGTGTTCGTGTGTTGGGTCCCGTGGACCAGGGGTTTCGGTTCAGCGTGACAGTTCCGCCATCGACAAAGCCCACCAACTGCACCTGGCTGGAGCTGTCGTCTGGAAGAACGGGCAAGCGCAGGCGCGCCTCCAGTGTTACCAGGTAGCCCTCATCGGCAGACGCCTCACCCTGCGGATAGGCTCGCACGCCATACATGCCACCAAGGTCCATCTTCTCCGACACATCCAGATTCTTGGAGGCTACCTGTCCACTGACCGCTGCGTAGACCGACAGGGAGTTGGTCACGTTCTGCAGGCGCATGAGGCTGAAGCCCAGTTTGTCGAAGTGCCCGCCGGACTGCGCGCTCATCTGGTCATCGGCCCACACTGATGGGGTCTTCAGATCGACGTTGCCGCTGCTCCAGGCCAGGGAGTAGGCGGTCAGTCCACCAGCGCCAAGGTTGTCGGAGTGGTCGCCACTCAGGCTGGCGGTCCAGACATCCGCGGTCTTGTCGGCCACGGAACCGGTCGCATCGATCCGGTCCTGAAATGTCTTGGCATCGAAATTGAGACCGACGCGCAGGTTCTGGTTGCGCGACCGGATCAGTGGGTAGCTGGCGAAGGCGCTGGCTACCCGTGCCGTGCCGTTGGCGTGCAGGCTTTCGAACTCCTGGCCCAGCACATAGCCCAGGCTGCTGTAGGCAACGCCAGCGCGGGCCTTGCCGAACTGCATTTGATAGGCCGCTCGCGCGTAGTGAAGACCCGGCCCGGTTGTCAACATGCGCAGGGTGGCGACGTCGCCGTGGCCCGTCAGCTCATTCAGGTTGATGGTCGCGCCCAACCTGTTTTCACCGGTGTAGCGATTGCCGGCGTTGTCCGCATCGATGCTGCCGCTGACGCTTGGCCCTGGCATCAGATCCACATTCAGGTCCGATGTCCCGATGGCGGAGCCAGGGACCAGTGTGGACCGAACCGTCACGCCGGGAAGGTCCGAGAGCAGCAGCAAGCGATTCTCCAGGGGTTGGGCCGCGATCACGTCGCCACTGTGCAGCCCCTCCAGCAGGCCGTTGGCGAGGCCATCGGCGACATTTGTCTGGTTGTTCAGATGGATGCTGCCGTAGCGGCCTTCCATGACTTCAATGGCGACGACGCCTGCCACGATGTCCTGCGCTGGCAGAAACACCTGGGCGGCAAAGTAGCCGTTGCGGTGGTAGTGCGCTGCGATGGTCTGGGCCATGCCCCGCAGTTCCTGAAGCGTCAGCAGACTACCCGGTTGAAATCCGGTCAGTGCCAGCAGGTCCTGTTCGGGGTAGACCTGCGCGCCGGTAATCCGCAACTGCTGGACCGTCATCTGGGTCCCCGCGGGCTCAGAACGGGTTTGGCTACTGGGTGGTTTCAGCTCCAGGCGGGGTTGCGTATTCCTGGGAACTGGGGTGGCGGGGATCTGGTGCAATTCGCTGCCGGCATTGGGCAAAGCCTGTGCAAGGGCATTGCAGCCCAGAACCATGAGCGCCCATGGGAAGATTAATCGCTTTGACATGGCTCACTCTCCTTGGCATCTGGCGAGACATTTCTCGCCAGATGTCAGTGTGGAAGTTGGCAGGAGATTTGTCGGTGCGGTGGCACACGCTGATCCCTTTGGTAAGCCAGATGTCGGCTGCTAGCGCGGGCTGACCACGCCGCGTTCGTCCGATAGAACAATTTCCACACGGCGGTTCAACTGGCGGTTCTGCGCGGTGTCGTTGGCCGCAACAGGCATGGACTCACCATAGCCACGAAATGCCACGCGCTCGCCGGCCACGCCGAGTTCCAGCAGCGCACTGCGCACTGCAATGGCCCGCCGCTCGGACAGAGCCTGATTGTGCTCGGCAGTACCGGTGCTGTCGGCGAAGCCTTCAATCAGTACGGTGCGCGTCGGGTTGGTTTGCAGTACGTTGGCCAGGCGTTGTGCCATCTGCATGCCCTGCGCATTCAGGCGGGAAAGATCGGTTCCAAACAGAACGTCTCCCAGCGTGATGACCAGTCCGCGCGCCGTCTTCTTGGCGGCCAGTGCCGCCAGTTGTTCTTCCAGCGCAGCATTGCGCGCGCGTGCCTCCTCCGCTTGTCTTTGCGCATCGGCCGTCGCGACCTGGGCGAGTTCCTTTTGCTGCGTCGCCAGCGTTGCGTCGCTGCGTGCCGCTTGCTCCGCGCGCTGCGCATCCTGGGCCTTCATGCGGGCCTGGTCGGCTTCCAGCGTGCGCTGCTCCAGGCGAACCTGGTCACGCACGGCGGCCGAATTGGCGATGTCGGACTCTGCGGATTTGCGGCTGGCCACTTCATTGGCCAGGGCAATCTTCTGCTTGGCCAGATAGGCCAGCTTGTCGAGCTCCCCGATGCTTTCATGCTTGTTGGCAGCGGTGTTGGCGGCGGCCATGGCCTGGGTTGCTGACTGCATTTCCAGTGCGGCATAGGTTGCGATCTTCGGGTTTCCTTGCGCCTGTGCGTAGTCCATGCGGGTCTGCTCCAGCAGACCGGTGGATGTAGGGCCGCTTGCGCACGCCCCCAGCATCAGGAGTACGCAGGCCGCGAGTGTCGTATTTCGGTAGGTTTTCATGGTGGGTGCCTTGGTGGGTTTATTGGGTTCTGGCGCGGTCAAGTTCGACCCGCAGCACGCGAATGTCTTCTTGCAGGGTCTCTGCGACGGCCTGTGACTTGGCCGATCCGGCCTTGGCCTGGGCGAGCTTCGCGTCGGCTTGCGCCTGGGTGGCGTAATCGGTTGCCGCCTTGTAGTCCTTGGCGGCGAGGGCCTTCTTGGCAAGTGCCAGCTTGTCACGGGCGGCCTGCATGTCCGCCGGTGCAAACTCGGTTCCGTCGGCGCGGACCGCACTCTCCACAGCCGCCTGCGAGACGGCCACGTCGGCGGTGGCGGGCGTTTTGAGGCTGCTGCTGCAGGCGCTCAATGCCAGGGCGCCTGCCATGCAGGCGTACATGAGCCGGTATCGGGGTGTATTCATATTCAGCTTTCGTTTGAGGGGTGTTCGACTTGCGACGACGTGCCAGGGACCTCCCGGTTGTAGTGTTTTGGACGGCTTGCGTCTGTGCAGTGGCGCACCAACACCGCTACGCTGGCGACCACTGGCGCGGCGAAACCACAGCGCTGCGCGCGTGCCTTGCCTATGTGCAGTGGCGCACCGACCGGGCGTGGGCGCAGTCCGAACATCGCCTCTGTGTCCCCACCCTTCACTTCATCTCGAAAGAAACCTATGAAATCAATCAGGCCACTGCAATTGCTTGGCGTTGCCAGTCTCGGAGCTGTCATGACGGCATCTGCGTTTGCGCAGGACAACACGTTCTACTACTGGGGCCTCTCGGCTGGCCAGTCGCATTCCCAGATCGATGACCGGCTCACCACCAACAGCCTGTTGCGCACGCAGAACGCTCCCAGCTCCTACTGGAACGAGACACAGGACACTGCCTACAAGCTGTTCGGTGGCTACCAATTGACTCCCAACTTCGCGCTGGAAGGCGGCTACTTCAATCTTGGAAAGTTTTCCTATTCAACGGCGCTGCCCGGCGGCACCATGAACGGTCGCTACGAGGTCGAGGGACTGAATCTGGATCTGGTGGGCACCATGCCATTGAGCGCCAAGTGGACTGCACTGGCCCGCCTGGGAGTCCAGCATGCCATGACGCGTGATGCATTCAGCGGTCCTGGATTGCCGGCGTATGCGTCGGTCGACAACAGCCAGCGCGCCAACAACATGAAGGTCGGACTGGGTCTGCAATACGAGATCTCGCCTTCCGTTCTGGTGCGGGGAGAGGCAGAGCGCTACCGTGTCAAGGATGGATTGGGTAACAACGGCGACGTGAACCTGTTCTCCGTCTCGTTGGTATTCCCGTTTGGACGCACTGCGCCCAGGCCTGTGGTGGTTGCTCAGGCGCCAGCCTACGTGGCACCGCCTCCGCCCCCCCAGCCGATGGTGGTCACTCCACCTCCGCCCCCCCAGCCGATGCCGGTGGCTCCGCTGCAAACCGTCCAGTTCTCCGCGGATTCGCTGTTTTCGTTTGACAAGGCTGTCATCAGCGCCGACGGCAAGTCCGCCCTGAACGAGTTTGCCGGGAAGCTGCGCGGCACACGTTTCAGCATGATCTCGGTCGAAGGGCACACCGACCGGCTGGGCTCTACCGCCTACAACCAGAAGCTCTCCGAAGAGCGCGCCGATGCAGTCAAGGCCTATCTGGTCTCCGGCGCGGGAGTCGAACCGACCAAGATCCGCGCCATGGGTCATGGCGAAAGCAAGCCCGTGACCAACAGTGCCGACTGCAAGGGAACCAGTGCCACCAAGGCCCTGATCGCCTGCCTGCAGCCTGATCGCCGGGTCGATGTTGAAGTCACCGGTGAACGTTAATCCATCCCACCCCAATTGCAACCTCCGAGGAACACCATGAAACTACACCCCCTGAACAGCCTGGCCTTTGCAATGGTGCTGGGCTTTGGCCTTGCGGCCCATGCCCAAACCATGACCAAGCCTGACCTGAAAATGGCGCGCGACGGCGTGGAAAAAGACTACAAGGCAGCCAAGGTCGCCTGTGACTCACTGTCCGGCAATGCCAAGAAGATCTGTGTGGTCGAAGCCAAGGGCAACGAGAAGTCCGCCCTGGCAGAGATTGATGCACGCAACAAGCCCTCAGCCAATGCTGACCGCAAGGTCCGCGATGCCAAGGCAGAAGCCGCCTACGATCTGGCCAAGCAGAAGTGCCAGGATCTGGCCGGCAATCCCAAGGATGTCTGCATCAAGGAAGCCAAGGCGGGCGAGACCGCAGCCAAGGCCGATGCCAAGCTGCAGTTGAAGACCACCGAAGCCAATACCGATGCGCGCAAGGACACCAACAAGGCCACAAGCACTGCGCGTGAGAAGGTGGGTGAAGCACGCAACGAGGCTGCCGCAGACAAGGTGGATGCGCAGTACAAAGTCGAGGTAGAGCGTTGTGATGCGCTGGCCGGAGAGGCCAAGACAAGCTGTGTGGCGCAGGCCAAGTCCCGCGGTGGCAAATCCTGAACTTCAACCATCTCCCCAGAAAGCGATTGATATGTCCAACAACTTGATTGACCAGGCCGTGCAATCGGCCGATTACGCGATTCGCAGCACACAGCACGCCGGCGAGCAGGCCAGCGCGCTGGTTCGCCACGGAATGGATGCTGCCAGCGACAGCGCACACCAGGCCGGTGACCGCACGGTTGCCTACATCCGGCACGAGCCCGTGAAGTCCATGCTGATTGCCGCAGCGGCTGGCGCGGCCCTGGCGGTGCTTGCCACCGTGCTGGGCAAGTCGGGCAAGTCACGCTGACCTGGCAACTGTCGCTCCGACCTCCCCGACTGCTGCAGTGGCACCGCAGAGTGGCCCAAGGTTGCGATGGTGTTCCCGCAGCTTTTCAGGGTCCGTGCGGCAGCGAACAGATCGGACAGCGCCGTTGCCGGACAGTGGGTCCATCGCTCCAACCACCCAGGAATCCCATGAAAACCGACATTCAAGTGCAGCAGGACGTTATCCAGGAACTGCATTGGGAGCCGTCCATTGACGCCTCGCGCATCGGCGTGGCGGTGCGGGACGGCATCGTCACCCTGAGTGGCGATGTCAGCAGCTATGCGCAGAAGTGGGATGCCGAGTTGACCAGCCAACGTGTCCAGGGTGTCCGGGGCACGGCGGTGGAGATCCAGGTGAGTCTGCCGGGCTCCGTCCAGCACAGCGATACGGACATTGCCCGCACGGCGGAGAACGTGCTGCAATGGGCCACGGTGCTGCCGGTGGATGCCATCAAGGTTCAGGTGGAAAAGGGCTGGATTACCCTGAGCGGCGACGTGGAGTGGGACTACCAGCGGCAGGCGGCCAGCATGGCGGTTCGCCACCTCATGGGCGTCACGGGCGTCAGTGACCAGATCGCGATCCGGCCCACCGTCTCGCTGAATGCGGTCCGTGCGGACATCGAAGCGGCGCTGCGGCGCCGTGCCCGGGCGGACGCGCACGACATCGCCGTTGAGGTAAAGGGGGCCGAGATCTTTCTGAGCGGCACCGTGCACACCTGGCAGGACCGTGAGCTGGCACGCCAGTCGGCATGGAACACACCGGGTGTGCGCAATGTGTACGACAACCTGACGGTGGTGAATTGACAGCCCTGGCCAAATGACTTATAGCCAAATCGGCCTCTAGCCCTCGTCGAATAAGCACTTTAAGCTACTGTTTTGATAGCGTGTTGTGGTGATTGCTGACCCCCGAGAACCCCGGCCCTGGAGCCGGGCCCGTTGGACCGCTGCGTTCGTGCTGGCCGGGCGGTCCAGCTGGATGGTGATGCGCCAGGTGGCTGCCTCCTGGGTTCAGGACTACGGACCCAGCATGGGCGCGGCGCTGGCCTATTACACGGTGTTCTCCATGGCGCCGCTCTTGCTGATCGTCATTTCCGTGGCGGGTCTGGTGTTCGGCGAAGACGCCGCCCGGGGGGAAATCTCGGCGCAGCTCGAATCCATGATGGGGCAGCGCAGTGCCGCCGCCATTCAGGACCTGCTGGTCAGCGTGCAACAGCCTGTTGAAGGCGTTGCCATATCCGTGTTGGGCCTGGTCCTCCTGTTCGTGGGCGCCACAACCGTATTTGGTGAACTGCAGGACGCCCTGGATCGCATCTGGCGCGTGCCCGCGAGGGGTTATGCCGGTGGTCTGATTGCACTGGTGCGGGCACGCCTGCTTTCGTTCGGCATGATTCTGGCGATTGGTTTTCTTCTCGTCGTATCTCTGGTTGCCAGTGCGGCGCTGGCATTCATCGGGCGCTGGTGGGTGCCGGTATTTGGTGGCTGGTATGTCGTCGCCGCCGTCACCAATGCAGTGGGTGGCTTCGCGTTGATCGCAGCCATGTTTGCCCTGATCTACAAGGTCATGCCGCGCGCGCGGGTCCAGTGGAAGGATGTCTGGATCGGAGCCGCGTTCACCGCCGTGCTGTTTGTGCTGGGCAAGGAGCTGATCGGTCTGTACGTGGGCCGCAGTGCGATTGCCACCGGCTTTGGCGCCGCGGGGTCGCTGGTGGTCATTCTGGTGTGGGTCTACTACTCGGCCCAGATTTTTTTGATTGGTGCGGAATTCACCTGGGTGTACGCCAACCTCTTCGGCTCCCGGCGCACGGAAGTGGCGCCGCCACCCATTGCAAACCGACTCGATCAACCCCCTTGAGGAGAAGCCCCATCGCCATTACCAACACGCAGGAGCTCGACGCCCTGATGCTGCGCGTCAAGCACGCGCAACGCCTGTACGCGGACTATTCCCAGGAACAGGTGGATGTGATCTTTCGCAGTGCGGCGCTGGCCGCCGCCGATGCGCGCATCCCGCTGGCCCGCTTGGCGGTGGAGGAGACCGGCATGGGCATCCTGGAGGACAAGGTGATCAAGAACCACTTTGCCTCCGAGTACATCTACCACAAGTACAAGGATGAGAAGACCTGTGGCCTGCTCTCGGAGGATGACAGTTTTGGCACCATGACGGTGGCCGACCCCATGGGCATCATCTGCGGCCTGGTGCCCACTACCAACCCCACATCGACCACCATCTTCAAGGCGCTGATCAGCCTGAAGACCCGCAACGGCATTGTCTTCTCGCCCCACCCGCGCGCGGCGAAGTCGACCTGTGAGGCTGCCCGTGTCGTGCTGCAGGCCGCCGTCTCCGCAGGCGCCCCTGCGGACATCATCGGCTGGATTGATGCCCCGGGCCAGGACATGACGGACCACCTGATGCAGCACCCGGATGTGCGCCTGATCCTGGCGACCGGTGGTCCGGGCATGGTGCATGCGGCCTATTCGTCCGGCAAGCCTGCCATCGGCGTGGGGGCCGGCAATACACCGGTGGTGATCGACGAGACCGCCGACATCAAGCGCGCCGTGGCCTCCATCCTGATGTCCAAAACGTTTGACAACGGCATGGTCTGCAGCTCGGAGCAGGCGGTCATCGTGGTCGACGGTGTCTATGCGCGGGTTCGCCAGCGATTCGCCGAGCACGGGGGGCACATCCTGTCACCGGGGGCGCTCGACGCGGTGCGCAAGCTGGCCTTTCACGAAGGGCATTTGAATGCTGCCATCGTCGGCCAGTCGGCATGCCGGATCGCCGACATGGCGGGCATTGCGGTGCCGCCCAATACCCAGGTGCTGATTGGCGAGGTCTCCGAGATCGCGGAGTCGGAGCCCTTTGCCCACGAGAAGCTGTCGCCCCTGTTGGCCCTTTACCATGCCAGCGACTTCGAGGAGGCCTGCGTCAAGGCCTGCGCACTCGTGGCCCTGGGGGGCATGGGGCACACCTCCGTGCTCTACACCGACCAGGACCTGCAGCCGCAGCGCGTGGCCCGCTTTGGCAGTGTGATGAAGACGGCCCGCATCCTGATCAACACGCCATCGTCCCAGGGCGGCATTGGCGACCTGTACAACTTCAACCTGCCACCCTCGATGACACTGGGCTGCGGCTCGTGGGGCGGCAACTCGATCTCCGAAAACGTGGGTCCCAAACACCTCATCAACAAGAAGATCATCGCCAAGCGCGCCGAGAACATGCAGTGGCACAAGCTGCCCAAGGCCATCTACTTCCGCCGAGGCTGCCTGCCCTTTGCCCTGGAGGATCTGGGGGGTCGCGCGCGCTGCCTGATCGTGACCGACCGCTTCCTGCTGGAGAGCGGTTGCGTGGACGATGTCATGCGCCTGCTCAAGCAGCAGGGCATGGAGGTGGAGTGCTTCGCCGACGTCAGCGCCGACCCAACGCTGGCGGTGGTGCGCAAGGGGCTTGCCAGGGCCGATGCATTCCGCCCGGATGTGATTCTGGCGCTGGGCGGGGGCTCCCCCATGGATGCGGCCAAGATCATGTGGGTGATGTACGAGCACCCGGAAGTCCACTTCGCCGATCTGGCGCTGCGTTTCATGGACATCCGCAAGCGCATCTTCCGCTTCCCCAACATGGGGCGCAAGGCGATTCTGGTGGCGGTGCCCACCACGTCCGGCACCGGGTCGGAGGTGACGCCTTTTGCGGTGGTCACGGACGAGGTGAGCGGGGTGAAGTACCCGATTGCCGATTACCAGCTGACCCCCACCATGGCCATCATCGATGCCAATCTGGTCATGCACCTGCCCAAGCCGCTGACGGCCTATGGTGGCATTGACGCGGTGGCCCACGCCATCGAAGCCTATGTGTCGGTCATGGCCAATGAATACAGCGACGGCCAGGCCCTGCAGGCTCTGAAGCTGCTCCATGAACACCTGCCATCGGCCTATCTGCACGGAGCCGATAGCCCCATTGCCCGTGAAAAGGTTCACAACGCGGCGACCATTGCCGGCATGGCGTTTGCCAATGCGTTTCTCGGCGTTTGCCACTCCATGGCCCACGCGCTGGGTGCCGCATTTCACCTGCCCCACGGGCTGGCCATTGCCCTGCTGCTGCCCAATGTGATCCGCTACAACGCGGCGGATGTCCCGACCAAGCAGACCGCGTACAGCCAGTACGACCGGCCACAGGGCGTGCGGCGCTATGCCGAGATCGCGCGCCACCTGGGCCTGCAGGCCGAACACGACCACGAATGTGCGCACCTGTTGATTGAATGGATCGAAACGCTGAAGAGCCGCCTGGATATTCCCCCCTCCATTGCGGCTGCGGGTGTCAAGGAGGACGACTTCCTGGCCCGGCTCGATGGCATCGCCGAGGCGGCATTCGATGACCAGTGCAGCGGCGCCAATCCGCGCTTTCCGCTGATTGCAGAACTGCGGCAGCTATTGCTGGACAGCTACCACGGGCGGGCGTTTCAGGAGGTGGAGCCGGGGTAGAGCGGGCCTTTGTAGCCGTGACTCGGGAAATGCCTGGCGAGGCTGCTGTTGGCAACCAGGCCGGCGAGGAACTCGCTGTCCATCCAGAGCCACAGCGCCACAGGTGCCAGGGTTGGCAGAACCACGGTGCCAAACAGCTGCCCCATGGCGATGCCATCCAGTTGCCAGGGCGCAAGGCCCAGCAAAGGAGCCGGTATCTCACGAATGATCTGGTACAGCAGCACGAAAACCAGGCTGAACGCCTGGGGAATCAGCAGCAGTGCATACCCGGAGAGCCCCCGCCTGAGCAGACTGCGACTGCGGGACGCCAGCAGCAATGCCAGAAACAGGGTGGTGCCATAGGCGTAGTGCGCAGGTTCCACGATCGCAATCGGTGTGGAGACCTGGGTTTCGGACAACACCTTGCGGAATTTGGTTGTTGCTTTCAGCTGGCCGGGTGTGTTGCGGGTGGATTCCACCCAGTCTTCGGCATTGCTGTCGAGCAGGAGTTGCGCGATCGTTGCCGCAGGATACGAGGTCCAGGCCGAGACCTGTGTCCACAGCAGTGTGAGGACCAGGAACAGCACGGCCGTGCTGGCAAAGAACCGCGTCAGGGAGGTGGGACGTGTCATGCGCAGACCGTTCCCGGAATGCCGGCTGCCACGCTCTGCGCACCACGCCGGGTGCTGCTTCTGGCCCATACCAGCCAGAACACCAGCACGTCCAGCATGATCAGACCCTGCCACAGGTAGGTGTGGAAGAGGTGGAATGCCGCCTCGCTCCACTGCCCCAGGTAGAACAGGCTGATGACCCGCAGGACATTGATCCCCTGGATGGCCGCGAAACCCAGGACCAGACCCCAGAGCCGATCACGCCATGTGGCTGGAAACGCCGCAATGGCTGCTACCAGAATGATGTAGGCCTCCACGCCGTTGCAGCCCGGTTCAATGGATACGCCCTGACCGGTAGCGGGGTTCCAGAGCACCTTGCCCATGGCGGCGGCGTTGGCATCAAACTGGGTAACGATGGACGCACAGGCCCGGGTCAGCAGGCCGGTCCAGGGCAGCACCAGGTATTGCTTGACCAGCGCCACTTGAGCCAGGGCGAAGAGCCCCAGCTGGACACCGATGAAGAGGAAGAAGAAGCGCCGCATGGTTCAAACCGGACTGGTGCACCGCACGGCTGTTGTCAATGGCGATTCAGGAATGCCACCGGATTGCGTTTGCGCATCTGCACGAAGCCCACAATGGCAATCAGACCGGAGAGCAGAATCAGGCCCCACTCGGATAGTGTCGGAATGGTTGACGCACCGCTGCCAAACGGCGCGCAGGTGGGCACGGTGATGGTGTCGGCGTTGGTGGTGACCACACCGCCATAGGACAGGATGCGACCGACCAGGGTGGACGTGCTTCCAATCGTGACCGCGTTGGCCACGCCGTCCAGAATGTTGCCGACAAAGCTGGTATTGGCACCCAGCGAGGTAGAGCCATTGGGTGCCCAGAACACATCGGCGGCGCAGGCGCCCCCTGCGACCGCCACGCTGGTGCCCGCGGCGGTGGTGAGTGTGCCGGTTGACCGGAAGATGTACACCCCAGGACCACTCAGGGTGACCGTGCCTGCTGCGACCGACATGGCCCCGCCCGAGGAGTAGCAGCCGGGTGTGAAGACGCCCAGACCGGAGCCCAGGTTGACGGTGTTCAGCGCCACTGCGCCAACACCCAGGGATACGCAAGCCTGGCCATTGATGTTGGCCAGTGCCGTGCCCTGGTCCGTTCCCGTTGCCACCGGGCAGGGAATCAGCGTGGCACCGGTGATGGTGGTCGGTGGCAGAACCGGTGCGGTGGTGTAGCAGACCGAGCCATTGATGACCGTGGGATTGGCCGTGTTGGTGAACGTGCTGGAAACGATGCCATAGGTGTTGGTCGTCCCCATGGCGGGTGCAGTGGCGGCAAAGGCGCTGGTGGAAGTCGCCAATGCAAGTACTGCCATGGATGTGAGAAGAAGCGATAGGCGCCGAAGTTGGGGTGTGCAGTCAATATTCATAGGGCTCTCGGTTTGTTCATGTTGGCAAGCTGCTTAGTGCGCGGCTGTATCCAAATCCAGCTTAGTGGGACGGCGCGCACCTTTCTGTGCGGTACCGAACACAGGGGCGGCGAATCGGGCTTCTCCGTCTGTTGGCAGACAGCGGCATAAACCGAACGGTGATAATTCGGCGGAACATGAAAAACATCGTCATATTGATTTCCGGCGGCGGCTCCAACATGGCAGCCATCGTCAAGACTGCACAGCGCGACGGCTGGCGCGAACGGCTCGGCGCCCAGGTGGCGGCCGTGATCAGCAACAAACTTGACGCCAAAGGTCTGGTGTTCGCCCGTGAACAGGGCATTGCCACCGAGGTGCTGGACCACAAGGCCTTTGCCTCGCGCGAGGAGTTTGACGCGGCCCTGGCCGCAGTGATTGACCGCTTTGATCTGCCCGGTGCGCCGGTGCTGGTGGTGCTGGCCGGCTTCATGCGCATCCTCACGCCGGGCTTTGTGAACCGCTATGCCGGGCGCCTGGTGAACATCCACCCCTCGCTGTTGCCCGCCTTTCCGGGCCTGCACACGCACCAGCGTGCCATTGACGCCGGTTGCCAATTTGCCGGCGTGACCGTGCACCAGGTCACGGCCGAGCTGGACCATGGCCCCATCCTGGCGCAGGCCGTGGTGCCGGTGCTTCCGGACGACACCGCCGACACATTGGCGGCGCGCGTGCTGACCCAGGAGCATGTGATCTACCCCCGGGCGATTGCCGAATTGCTACAAAAATAGTAGCTATAAAAGCTTATTCGAAGAGGGCTGGGGCCTGATTTTCCTTTAAACCATTTCCCGAAACCCCCTCCACGCGGGTAGCCGTGCAGAGGGGAAGCCTGTGCCGGGCTCAGGCCACCGCGCTGAGCGTGTTGCCCTGGCTGGAGCTGGACACGCCGCCGCCGGCCACCTGGTCGTACAGCATTTGCGCCAGCTTGGCGATATCAAAGCCCTGATCGGTGGCTTCGGTTGATGCGGTGGTCGCACTGCTGTCCGTGGACTGCGCCACCAGGTCCGACAACTGCTTGGCAAAGGTGTCCGTCTCCGTCTGGCTGACCGTGCCGTCGCTGTTGGCGTCCATGGCCTTGAACAGCTCCTGCACCGGGTCACTTTGGGTAGCGCCGGCCAGCCGCTCGGCCAGTGACACCGTGCCGTCCTGGTTGGTGTCCAGGGCGTCATAGGTGGTGCTGGAACTGCTGGAAGACGACGCACCGCTGCCGGCCGCCGCATCCGGCGGTGGCCCCCCGGGTGGCGGGCCGCCAGCGCCCTGGTGGGCGTTGGCAAAGTCCATGGTGGATGGGGGCGGCGGCATCACACTCTTCATGCCGGTGTCCAGCTCGTCGCTGGTGAGGCTGCCGTCACTGTCGGTGTCCATGGAAGCGAACACCTGGGCCGTGTCGTCAAAGCTGGCGCCGGTCTTCTGGCTGATGGTGTCGAGCATGCTGCCCAGTTCGGTCTGGTCCACGCCGCTGCTGCCGTCGCTGTCCACCTTGGCAAACATTCTGGCCTGGTGGTTGGCGCGTTGGGTTGAGGCCGCGGCGGCCCAGGCATTGCCCGAGCCGCCGACGCCGCTGATGGTGCTCATAGTCGTTCCTTTCGTTTGTGGGTTGGTTGAAGTGTCACCAACAGACCGTGGGCGAGAGGTGACGCGTCCATTCTTGGTGGCGCGGGTGAACCCCTGATGTCTGCTTTGTACCAAGGCTGACACACAGGGCTTTTCAAGCCCCGGATGAGCGGGGCAAAGGCCACCCAGTTCCGCGCTTACTCTGCGGGGTGGCTGCCTACACTCGTTGGCACCATGAACGTTTCGGCCCAGATACTGATCGTCGATGACGACGCGGACATCACCCGGTTGCTGCAGGATTACCTGACGCCCTTCGGCTTCACCGTGCACACGGCCGGCGATGGGGTCGCCATGCGCCGCGTGCTGGCCCGGGAGGCGATTGACCTGGTGGTGCTGGACGTGATGCTGCCCGGCACCGATGGCCTGGCCCTGGCGCGCGAGGTGCGCCAGCAGTCGGTCATGCCCATCATCATGCTCACCGCCCGCTCCAACCCGCTGGACCGCGTGATTGGCCTGGAGAATGGCGCCGACGACTACATCGGCAAACCCTTTGAGCCGCGCGAACTGGTCGCCCGCATCCACACCGTGTTGCGGCGCAGCCAGACCCTGAACGATGCCCCCCCAGACCCCACGCGCAGCGACGTGATCTGCTTCGATGGCTGGGAGCTGCACCGCGAGGAGCGCCGCCTGCATGCACCGGATGGCCTGGTGGTGGCGCTGTCCAATGCCGAATTTCGCCTGCTCTGCACTTTTCTGCAGGCTCCACGGCGCGTGTTCGGCCGCGACCAGTTGGTGGAGCGCGCCCGTGGCCGTTCCATGGATGCGTTTGAGCGCAGCATCGACCTGCTGGTATCGCGCTTGCGCCAAAAACTGTCCCGCCACGCGGATGCCGCCAGCATGATCAAGACCGTGCGCGGTGCTGGCTACCTGTTCAATGCCCGCTCGGTGCAGGGACGATCGGTGTGGCGCGCCTGATTCCGCCCACACTGTTCGGCCGCCTGGCGCTGCTGCTGTTCGTTGCCGTGCTGGCCAGCCATGTGCTGGCCCTGACCCTGATGTTTGAAGTGCTGGGCCCGCCACCCGGCCCGGACCATGGCCCGGGCATGCAGGGCGAGCCGCCGCCCCTGTTGCACATGGGGTTGTGGCTGGACATTGGCATCCGCCTGTCGGCGCTGATGCTGGCCGCCTGGGTGGGTGCGCGCTGGCTGTCGCAGCCGGTGCTGCGCCTGGCCAGCGCGGCGCGCGACCTGGGGCGGGACATCCACCGCCCGGCGCTGGTGGAAGAGGGAACCGTCGAGTGCCGGGAAGCCACCCGTGTATTCAACCAGATGCAGGCGCAGATCTGCCGCCAGTTGGCCGAGCGGGACCGTTTTGTTGCCGCCGTGTCGCATGACCTGCGCACGCCGCTGACCCGTTTGGCGCTGCGTGCCGAGGCGCTGCAGGACGACACGCAGCGCCAGCAGTTTGCCCGCGACATTGGTGAGATGAACACCTTGATCACCTCCACGCTGGACTACCTGCGCGGCGCGGCAGACCCGGAGCCGGCGGTGCTGCTGGACCTGGATTCGGAGTTGCACAGCCTGGTGGATGACTACCAGGAGACCGGCCATGCGGTGCAGATGGATGCGGCTGCAGGGCAGCCGCCGTGCGCACCGCTGCGCACGCAGGCCACGGCGCTGCGCCGCTGCATAGGCAACCTGGTGGACAACGCGGTGCGCTATGGCGGGGGCGCTCAGATTCGCTGCATCGATGCGCCGGACCAGGTGTGCATCGAAGTGCGAGACTTTGGCCCCGGCATTGCCGAGTCCGAATTGCAGGCAGTGCTGCAACCGTTTTACCGGCTGGAGGGTTCACGCAACCGCAGCAGCGGCGGTGTCGGTCTGGGGTTGTCGATTGCGCAGGACATTGCGCGGCGCCTGCACGGCCAGCTCAGCCTGCACAACGCCACGCCCAATGGCCTGGTGGCGCGGGTCACGTTGCCGCGCTGATCCGCCGCATCAACCGCCTGACGCAGTCGCGGCGTCTGCCACCTTGGCAAAGCGGGCTTGCTCCACACCGCCAATGACCACGGTTTCGCCAAACATGGCCGCCGGGCGGACCCACAGGCCCCGTTCGCCGTAGAGCGCGCGGTACAGCGTCATCGGTTCCAGGGTTTCGCTGTGGCGCACGGTGTCCAGCACCTGGTACAGATTGCCCTTGTAATGGCGGTACAGGCCTGGGGGCGTCGTGATCAAAGGGGGAAGGTTTTCAGCGCTCATGGGACAATCCTACCCCTATGCATCCAAAAGCTCTTCTAGACGCCTGCGCCGAACTGGTCAGGCTCACCCTCAAATTCGACCACCCGGCAGACGCCATTGTTTCGCGCTTTTTCCGCGACAACCGGGGCCTGGGGCCGCGCGAGCGTGCCACCCTGGCAGAAACCGTCTACACCGTGCTGCGCAAAAAGCTGTTGTTTGACCACCTGGCGCCATCGGGCAGCGGCCCCAAGGAGCGGCGTCTGGCGATTCTGGGCTTTTATGGCCCGGGCGACTTTTTGCGCAGTGCGCTGAGCGACCAGGAAAAGAACTGGCTGGACCAGTGCGAAAAGGTCAGCCCCGATGACCTGATGGAGCGCCACCGTCACAACCTGCCCGAATGGCTGGTGCAGCCGCTCAAGGACCAGTTGGGCGCGGAATTCTGGCCCATGGTCGAAACCCTGAACCAGGGCGCCGGGCTGGACTTGCGTGTCAACACCTTCAAGGCCAAGCGCGCCGACGTGCAAAAGGAGCTGCAGCAGGCCGGTATCAAGGCCGTCAACACACCGTATTCGCCCTGGGGCTTGCGAATTGCCGGAAAGCCCGCACTTAACAAGAATGAAGCCTTCGTGCGCGGCGACTTCGAGGTGCAGGACGAGGGCTCTCAACTGCTGTCGATGTTGCTCGATGCCAAGCGCGGCGAGATGGTGGTGGACTTCTGTGCCGGCGCTGGCGGCAAGACGCTGGCCATTGGCGCGGCCATGCGCAGCACCGGTCGCCTGTATGCGTTTGACACCTCCGCCCACCGGCTGGACGCGTTCAAGTCGCGCCTCAAGCGCAGCGGTTTGTCCAATGTGCATCCGGCGGCCATTGCGCACGAGCGCGATGACCGGGTCAAGCGCCTGACCGGAAAGATGGACCGTGTGCTGGTGGATGCGCCCTGCACGGGGCTGGGCACGCTGCGGCGCAACCCGGATCTGAAATGGCGGCAAAACCTGCAGGCCGTCGAGGAGATGGCGGTCAAGCAGGCGGCCATTCTGCAAAGCGCTTCACGCATGCTGAAATCCGGCGGGCGTCTGGTGTATGCCACTTGCAGCGTGCTGCCGCAGGAGAATGAGGCCATTGCGGACGCGTTCTCTGCGGCCAACCCGGACTTCAAACCCCTGGATGCCGCCGAGGTGCTGACCGGCCTGAAGGTGGAGCAGGCGATGAGCTTGTGCAGTGGCGGCGAGAGTGGCCACCTGTACCTGCGCCTGTGGCCACACCGCCATGGCACCGACGGCTTCTTTGCCGCGGTGTGGGAAAAGGAATAGAACTGTCGTTGAGAAAGAAACCGGACTATGTTGGATTCGACCCTGTTTGCAGCAGCCCTGGACTGGCTGGCCCAAGGCGCCTGGAATTTGCAGTGGTGGCAGATGGTGCTGTTCACGCTGGCAATGACCCATGTCACCATGATCAGCGTGACCGTGTTCCTGCACCGCCACCAGGCGCACCGCGCGCTGGACCTGCACCCGATTGCTTCGCACTTCTTCCGTTTCTGGCTGTGGCTGACCACCGGCCAGGTGACCAAGGAGTGGGCCTCCATCCACCGCAAGCACCACGCCAAGTGCGAGCAGCCCGAAGATCCGCACAGCCCCCATGTGCACGGCATCAAAACCGTGCTGTTGCAAGGCTACGAGCTCTACCGTGCCGAGGCCCAGAACAAGGAAACCCTGGCCCGCTTTGGCCACGGCACGCCCACCGACTGGATGGAGCGCCATGTCTACACCGGCCGTTCCTGGCTGGGTCTGGTGCTGATGCTGGTCATTGACCTGGTGCTGTTCGGAGCGGCTGGTCTGGCTGTCTGGGCGGTGCAGATGGCGTGGACGCCCGTCATGGCGGCCGGCATCATCAATGGGGCGGCCCACTACTGGGGCTATCGCAACTTCGAGGCACCCGATGCCAGCACCAACATTTCGCCCTGGGGCATCCTCATCGCCGGTGAGGAGTTGCACAACAACCACCATACCTACCCCACATCGGCCAAGCTGTCGGTGAAACCCTACGAATTTGATATCGGCTGGGTCTATATCAGCGCCCTGCAGATGCTGGGCCTGGCCCGGGTCAAGAAGACACCGCCCAAGGCGGCCTTTGGTGATGTGCGCCCGGTGGCGGACGAGAAGACCCTGGAAGCGCTGATTGCCAATCGCTATGAGCTGATGGCGCGTTATGCCAAGGGCATGCGCCAGGCGGCCCGTGTCGAGCTGGCCGCCATGCGGGCCCGTAGCGCGGATGCGACCGCCATCAAGATAGCCAAACGCTGGATGCACCGCGATGTGAACATGGTGCCCGCGTCCGCTGCACCCGAGCTGGCCAAGGTCCGCGAGGCGTCGCCGATGCTGGACAAGATGGTGACCATGCGCGAAGAGCTGCGCCAGATGTGGCTCAACACCTCGGTGTCACGCGAGCAACTGGCCAAGGAGCTACACGCCTGGTGCCAGCGCGCAGAGGCCAGCGGCATTGCCGCCCTGCAGGACTTTTCCCTCAAGCTGCGCGCAGCCCGCGTGTAATACGCGGCAGCGTCGCTATCGCAGCAGGCGATCCGCGGTATCCAGCTTGAAGGTGGATACCACCTGCACCAGTTCCTGCGCCTGACTCTTGAGGCTGCTGGCCGCAGCCGCCATCTCCTCGACCAGCGCCGCGTTTTGCTGCGTGGCCTGGTCCATCTGGGTGACGGCCTCCCCTACCTGCGAAACACCCATGGCCTGCTCGTTGCTGGCCGCGCTGATCTCGCCCATGATGTCGGTCACGCGCTGGATGGAGCTCACCACCTCCGTCATGGTGGTGCCGGCCTGATCGACCAGCGTGCTGCCGTGCGCCACACGCTCCACGCTGGTGTTGATCAGGGTCTTGATCTCCTTGGCGGCTTCGGCACTGCGTCCGGCCAGGGACCGCACCTCGCTGGCCACCACCGCAAAGCCGCGGCCCTGCTCTCCGGCGCGTGCCGCTTCCACGGCGGCGTTCAAGGCCAGGATGTTGGTCTGGAAGGCGATGCCGTCGATGACGCTGATGATGTCCGATATCTTGGTGGATGCTTCGTGGATGCCCTTCATGGTGTCCACCACCTGGCCGACGACGTCGCCGCCCTTTATCGCGACGCTGGAGGCATTCATGGCCAGTTGGTTGGCCTGTTTGGCGCTGTCGGCATTCTGCTTGACGGTGGAGCTGAGTTGCTCCATGGAGGCGGCTGTCTCCTGCAATGCACTGGCCTGTTGTTCGGTGCGCGCACTGAGGTCGTTGTTGCCGTGGGCGATTTCGGAGCTAGAGGTGGCCACGCTTTCGGCACTGCCGCGCACCTGGACCAGCACGTTGTGAATTTTCTCCACAAAGCTATTGAAGCCAGCGCCAATGGCGGCCAGCTCATCGCTACCGCCCGCCGCGATGCGGTTCGTCAGGTCCCCTTCGCCGGAACCGATGTCCTGCATAGCGTTGCGCAGTTCCACCAGCCGGCCCAACACCTTGGTTACCAGCATGCCGATGACCAGCACCACCACCACCACCACGGCCAGCGTGCCCAGGATGGAGGACCACACCATCTGCGCGATGCCGGCCAGCGCCTCGTCGCGGTTCAGCGCGACCACCAGCAACCAGTCCGTGTGGCGAATGGGCTCCGCGTACAGCAGCCATTGCCGGCCCTTGATGGTGAACTGCTTGAGCGTGGCGTCCCTGACCAGGTTGTTGATGTCAGCGGCGCCCATGTCCGGCGACACTTCCGAAACACTCTTGAGCAGCAGTTTGGCGTCCTCGTGCACGATGATCTTGCCGTCCCGGGAGACTATGAAGCCGTAGCTTCCCGGTGTCGGGCGTATGGCGGTCACATTCCGTACCACGGCATCCATGAACACATCCACCGCGTTCACGGAACTGATCTGGCCCCCATCGCGGTTGGCGGTGGCAATGGTGATGACCAGCTTCTTGGTGCCGGCATCGAGATAGGGTTCGGTGATGATGGGGCCGTTGGCGGCAGCGGCCTTGGTGTACCAGGGGCGTGATGTCGGGTCGTAGTCGGGTGGAAGATTCTGGGGGCTGGAAAACGCCGTGCGTTTGTCCGCATAGCCGAAGTAGGCGGTGTCCACATCACCTGCAATCTTGGCCTGCTCCAGGTACTTGATCACATTGGCCTCGTTGGCCGCGGTGCCGAAGGATTTGACCACCTGCATGCGCGACGCAACCCATTCGGCCACGCCATCCGCATGGGAGCGCGTCAATCCTTTGGTGGAGGCGCTCAGGGAATCCAGTGCATGGTTGCGTGCGGTTATCACGTTCGTGGCGGATAGCACCAGCAGGCCGATCAGCGTCAGAACTGCACTGGCTACAACGACTTTTCCGCGCAGGGATTTCAGGTATGAAAGCAACATGGATGCGCCTCCTGTCTGTTCGAATTGAAAATCTGAACCGTTGCCAACTCGCAAACACTATATACCTGCGCGGAGCAAGGATTTGGACAATTCAGCGACTGTTTTCAGCGCCTCCCCAAAGCGGCCGTCACCCGGGTAGCCGTAGTTCAGGCGCAGGCAATTGCTGAAGCGCCTGTCGGCGGAGAACAGGTGTCCGGGCGCCATGCTGATGCGCCGGGACAGGGCCAGGTGGTGCAGTTGCAAGGCATCCACCTGCGCGGGCAATTCAATCCACAAGAAGTACCCGCCCTCGGGCCGGGTCACGCGCGTACCAGCAGGAAAGTGTCGGGCGATGGCGTCCAGTGCCACGGCCTGCTGCGCCGCCAGTGTCTGGCGCAGTTGGCGCAGGTGGCGGTCGTAGCCGCTGCCCTGCAGATAGTCGGACAGCGCGAGTTGGGAGGGGACGGCAGTCGACAGCGTGGTCATGAGTTTGAGGCGCTGCACCTTGGCGGCGAACCGGCCCGCCGCTGCCCACCCAACCCGGTAGCCCGGTGCCAGGCATTTGGAGAACGAGCTGCAGTGCATGACCAGGCCCTGGCGGTCATACGCCTTGGCGGGCAGGGGGCGGGCCAGGCCAAAGTACAGCTCGCCGTACACATCGTCTTCAATCAGGGGAATGGCGCGCTGCGCCAGCAGTTCGACCATGGCCTGCTTGTGCCGGTCGGGCATCAGGCAGCCCAGCGGGTTCTGGAAATTGGGCATGAACCAGCAGGCCTTGACCGGGTGGCGCTTCAGCACGTCGGCTAGCGAATCCAGGTCGATGCCGTCCCGGGGATGGGTGGCTACCTCGACGGCCCGCAGGTTCAGCCGCTCCAGGGCCTGCAAGGCGGAATAGAAGGTGGGTGACTCCACCGCCACCACGTCGCCCGGTTGGGTGACGGCCTGCAGGCAAAGGTTCAGCGCCTCCATGGCGCCGTTGGTGATGACAATTTCGTTCACGTCCACTGCGGCGCCTTCGATGCCATAGCGCAGGCCGATCTGCTGCCGCAGGCGGGTGTTGCCCAGGGTCAGATCCTCCACCATGCGGCTCGGCTCACGCTGGCGCATGGCGGGCGTGAGCCGGCGCGCCAGCTTGTCCAGCGGAAACAGGGTCGGGCTGGGAAAGGCCGACCCCAGCGGCACCACATCCAGGTCGCGGGTGGACTCCAGTACGTCAAACACCAGATCGCTGATGGCAACCCGTGTCGACTGGCGGGCGGGCAGGGCGGTTGCCGGCTCGGCCTGCGCGGGCTGGGGCTGGGCCTTGACGTAGTAGCCGGAACGCGGTCGGGCTTCGATCAGGCCGTGGGCTTCCAGCAGGTAGTAGGCCTCAAAGACGGTGGACGGGCTGATCTGGCGATTGGCGCAGGCCTGCCGGACCGATGGCAGCCGGTCTCCCGGGCGCAGGGCCCGGCTGCGGATGAGTGCCGTGATCTCCTGCGCGTATTGCTCGTAGCGTTTCATGGGGCGTGTGACTCGCGGTTGGTCAAACTGATATGGTTTTTTATCAGAAAACTGAATCTACCAAATCAGAGACGGTTTGGGCACAGTGCGGGCATGCCCCAAAAGTTCATACCCATCGTTGCCGCAACCGATACGGGCGGCCCCTCCGGCCTGTTTGTGGTGGAGGCCAAGAACACCATCTATGTCCGACGCGTCACCGGCTGGTTTGCCAGCTGGCGCTGGGCCATGGTGTGGATCACGCAGCTAGTCTTCTACGGTACGCCGTGGCTGGAGTGGAACGGGCGCCAGGCCGTGCTGTTCGACTTGGCGGGGCAGCGGTTCTTTTTGTGGGGGCTGGCCCTGTATCCGCAGGACCTGATCTACCTCGCCGTGCTGCTCATGCTGTGTGCGCTGGCCCTGTTCTTCTTCACCGCCGTGGCCGGGCGGCTGTGGTGCGGCTATGCCTGCCCCCAAACCGTGTACACCGAATTGTTTCTCTGGATTGAACACCACACTGAGGGCCCCCACCACGCCCGCAAGCGCCTGGACGGTTTGCCGTGGTCGGCTGAGAAGCTGGCGCGCAAGGGCGGCAAGCACTTGCTGTGGCTGGCTCTGGCGCTGTGGACGGGCTTCACTTTTGTTGGCTATTTCACACCCATCCAGACCCTGGCCGGGGCTGCGGGCGCGCTGGCGCTCGGTTCTTGGGAGTCCTTCTGGATCCTGTTCTACGGGTTGGCCACGTACGCCAATGCCGGCTATATGCGCGAGCAGGTGTGCAAGCACATGTGTCCGTATGCGCGCTTCCAGGGCGCCATGATGGACCGCGACACGCTGGTCATTGGCTATGACGCGGCCCGTGGTGAATCCCGCGGGTCACGGCCACGCAGCGCGGACCCGCGCGCCCTGGGTTTGGGCGACTGCATCGACTGCAACCTGTGTGTGCAGGTGTGCCCCACCGGGATTGATATCCGCCAGGGGCTGCAAAGCAACTGCATTGCCTGCGCGGCCTGCATTGATGTGTGCGACTCCGTGATGGACCAGATGCGCTATCCACGCGGCCTGATCCGGTATTCGACCGAGAACGGTCTGGCCGTCGGCTGGGATCGTTCGACGCTGGTCCAGCGGGTGCTGCGCCCGCGCGTGCTGCTGTATGGCGCGCTCCTACTTGTGCTGGTCATTGGCATGGTTATCGGGTTGTCCCAGCGCAGCCCGGTGCGCATGGACGTGATCCGCGACCGGGGTGTTATGGCGCGCGTGCTGGGCGATGGTGCGGTGGAAAACGTCTACCGTCTGCACATCATGAACGCGACCGAATCGGCACAGCGCAATCGCATCCAGGTGGTGGGCCCGCACGGACTGGAGTTGCTGCAGGCACCGGAACTGGCGCTGGGGCCGGTGGATGCACGCACGGTGGCGGTGGGTGTGCGCCTGCCTGCCGTGGAGGCGGCAGCGTTGGCCGGCCAGAAGCTGCCGGTGCAGTTCGCGGTGGGGCTGGTCGATGCCGACGGTGGCGAGCAGGCGCTGGAGCGCTCCATCTTCCACGTTCCGCGGTAGACCGGGATGGTGGGACAACCGATGAACGGGCCGCACCGCAGCGGGTATGCTGGGCGGATGAGATTTGCATGCTTCAAGCCCTGCCTGGTGCTGCTGGCATCCCTGGTGTGCGTGGTGGCCCTGGCGCAAGCGCCTAGGAATGCCCCGCAGCGGGTTCCCGACACCATGGCGCAACGCGTGCTGGCCTGCTCCGCCTGCCACGGCAAGGAGGGAGTCGCCACCAACCAGGGCTATTACCCCCGCATTGCCGGCAAACCGGCCGGCTATCTGTTCGAGCAACTGGGCAACTTCCGAGCGCAGCGGCGGAACAACGCGGCCATGGCCTACCTGCTGGAGAACATGACGGAGGCCTACCTGCTGGAAATTGCGCAGTACTTCAGCGCGCTGGATTTGCCGTATCCCCCGCCGCAGGGGGCGGGCGTTGACCCCAGTCTGTTGGTCCGGGGCCGCCAACTGGTTTTGCAGGGGGACGTGCAACGGGGTATTCCACCTTGCACGGCCTGCCACGGCGCGGCAATGACCGGGCGCCTGCCCGCCACACCCGGCCTGTTGGGATTGCCGCGCGACTATGTGGTGGCCCAGATCGGTGCCTGGAAGACCGGCCAGCGCAAGGCCGAAGAGCCCGACTGCATGGCACAGGTCGCCAAGCGCCTGAGCATGGATGACATCCACGCGGTCAGCCACTGGCTGTCGTCCCAGCCGGTTCCTGGCAACGGCCATCCGGCGCCTGCCACCCGGCAGACCAGCGGCATAGCTTGCAGGGGTGACGCGCCATGACACGCAGCCTCTGGCGCCCCAGCGCGTGGATCGGCAGCCTGCTGGTGTTGGTCCCGGCCGTGCTGGTCGGTATGGTGGTGGTATTGAACCAGCGTGACGAGCCGGACATGCAATCCGCCAAGCCCGACAGTGCGGAGCCGACCCTGCAGCAGGTTGAACGGGGCGCCTACCTAGCACGTGTGGGCAACTGCCGGTCGTGCCACACCCAATCCGGCGGGGCGGAGTATGCCGGAGGCAAGGGCATCGCGACCCCCTTTGGTGTGGTCTATGGCGGCAATCTGACGCCTGACAGCAAGACCGGTATCGGCGACTGGAATGCTGACCAATTCTGGCTAGCGTTGCACAACGGTCGCTCCAGGGACGGACGATTGCTGTATCCGGTCTTCCCGTACCCCCAGTTCACGCGGATCACCCGCGCGGACTCGGACGCCCTGTTTGCCTTTCTTCGCACGGTGCCGGCCGTGGAGCAGGCCAACCGCGCCCACGCGCTGCGCTGGCCCTACAGCGCACAGGCTGCCCTGGCGGTCTGGCGTGCCTTGTTCTTCCGGCCTGCCGCCTATGTGCCCCGGGCAGATCGGTCGGAGCAGTGGAACCGGGGCGCCTATCTGGTCCAGGGGCTGGGGCACTGTGCGGCCTGCCATTCGCCGCGCAATGCGGTGGGTGCCCTGGCGGCAGCCGAGCCCTTGTCCGGAGGGGATATGCCGGAACAGGGCTGGTACGCCCCTTCGCTGCTGGATACTGGCGAGGCCGGCGTAGCGGATGGGCTTGCTGCGGACAGTGTGGATCTGCTGAAAACGGGGGTGTCCACACACGCAGTTGCGAGCGGCCCCATGGCCGAGGTGGTGTTTGCAAGCACCCAGTACTGGAGTGACGCGGACCTGCGGGCCACCGCCACCTATTTGCAGGATCTACGTCGGACCCCGGCGTCGGAAGAGATGGTGCCGCCTGTCAGCCCACAGGTCATGCAGCGGGGGGCCGGGCTGTACAAGCACCAATGTGCGCAGTGCCACGGGGAGCAGGGGCAGGGCGCACCCGGCGTCTATCCGGCGCTGGCCGCCAACCGGGCTGTCACCATGGGCCCTGCCACCAACCTGATCCAGGTGCTCGTGCGCGGCAGCTTTGCGCCGGTGACGGCGGGGAACCCGCGCCCCTATGGCATGCCCCCATTCGGGCACACCCTGAACAACCGCGAGCTGGCTGATGTGCTGTCCTACATCCGTCAGGCCTGGGGCAATAGGGCGCCGGAAGTATCGGAGCTGGAAGTCCTTCGCGCCCGGGATTCCCGTCACTAGCCACCAGTACCGAGCGGGCACAAAAAAGCCCGCATGGAAGCGGGCCTTTTTTTCACGGAAGCTTGATGCGAGGGGACAGAGCTAAAGATCTGTCCCCAGAACATTATTTAAGCTTCATTTCCTTGTAGTCCACATGCTTGCGAGCCTTGGGATCAAATTTCTTGATCAACATCTTCTCGGGCATGGTTTTCTTGTTCTTGCTGGTCGTGTAGAAGTGACCAGTACCGGCTGTGGATTCCAGCTTGATTTTTTCGCGTCCGCCTTTGGTTGCCATGGTGCTACTCCTTAAGCTTGGCCACGTGCGCGCAGATCGGCGAGCACAGAATCAATACCGTTCTTGTCGATCAGACGCAGGGCAGCGCTGGACACGCGCAGGCGAACCCAGCGGTTTTCAGTCTCGACCCAGAAACGGCGGTATTGCAGGTTCGGCAGGAACCGGCGCTTGGTTTTGTTGTTGGCGTGGGAAACATTGTTCCCGACCATGGGGCCTTTGCCCGTGACTTGACATACGCGTGCCATGAGGACACTCCGATACTTCTTAAACGGCTATCACTGGCGACCGGATTGCCTGAAAACAGGGTCGCTCCGGTCTCGCTCTAGCCTCACCTCGCCAATGAAAAAGGGTGGCGGTAACCCCCCGCCAATCTCTTGGCGGTGTTTGCCATTGAACACTGGCCCTCACGGGCAGAATTCAGCAAAGCCTCGGATTATAGCGAATTTCCGGATTGGGTCGGTTATTCCTGTTCCAGGAAACGCTGGGCGTCCAGCGCCGCCATGCAGCCCGTGCCTGCGCTGGTGATGGCCTGGCGGTACACATGGTCCTGCACGTCGCCGGCGGCAAACACGCCGGGGACGGAGGTTTGCGTGGCAAAACCTTTGAGCCCGCCCTGGGTCACGATATAGCCGTTCTCCAGTTCCAGCTGGCCCTGGAAGATCTCGGTATTGGGTGCATGGCCGATGGCGATGAAGCAGCCGGTGAGCGCAATGTCTTCGGTGGTGCCGTCGGTCGTGCTCTTGACCCGAATGCCGGTTACGCCGGAGGCATCGCCCAGAACCTCGTCCAGCGTGCGGAAGGTTTTCAGCTCGATCTTGCCGGCCGCCACTTTTTCCATCAGCTTGTCGATCAGGATGGGCTCGGCCTTGAACTTGTCGCGGCGGTGCACCAGGTACACCTTGCTGGCAATGTTGGACAGGTACAGCGCCTCTTCCACGGCGGTGTTGCCGCCACCGACCACGCAGCAGACCTGGTCGCGGTAGAAGAAGCCGTCGCATGTGGCACAGCCCGACACGCCGCGGCCCATGAAGGCGGTCTCGCTGGGCAGCCCCAGGTATTTGGCCGACGCGCCAGTGGCAATGATCAGTGAGTCGCAGGTATAGGTTCCGCTGTCACCGGTTAGGGTGAACGGGCGCTTGGACACGTCCACGGCGCTGATGTGGTCGAACACGATCTCGGTCTTGAAACGCTCGGCATGCTCCAGAAAGCGCTGCATCAGGTCCGGGCCCTGCACGCCGTGCACGTCGGCAGGCCAGTTGTCCACTTCGGTGGTGGTCATGAGCTGGCCGCCCTGGGCCATGCCGGTGACCAGCACCGGGTTCAGGTTGGCGCGCGCTGCGTAGACGGCTGCGGTGTAACCGGCGGGGCCAGAGCCCAGAATCAGGACCTTGGCGTGTTTGGGATCGGACATGGGGAAACCTTATGTTGCGTCATTCACAAGCGTGGCCGTGTACATTTCGGGTCAATGCGGGCCATTTCAATAGAAGCCCGATTGTAAGAAACGCCACTTCGTATTTCTGGGAATGATTCAATGTCAATGCTGAGCAACCTGGATTTGATTCGCCGGGTTTCCCTTTTTTCGATGCTCACACCCACGCAGGCCGAGTCCCTGGCCGACGCCGTGTCCAAGAAGCGTTTCAAGCGTGGCGAGACCCTGGTTGAGCAGGGCAAGAAGACCAATTCCCTGTACATCATCCTGTCTGGCCGTACCCGCGTGGTGATGACCGACAACAAGGGCCGCGAGGTGATTCTGGCCACCCTGAAGTCGGGTGATTACGTGGGCGAGATGAGCCTGATCGACAGCGAACCCCATTCTGCCACCGTGATTGCCGACCAGCAGGTCGATGTGCTGGTGCTGGGGCGCGAGAGTTTCTTGGGTTGCTTGAGTGAGAACTCCGCCATGTCGTTTGCCGTGATGCATGGGCTGGTGCAGCGCCTGCGCAAGGCCAGCCAGAACATCAGTTCCCTGGCCCTGGTGGGCGTGTACGGCCGGGTCGCCAAGGTGTTGCTGGACTCCGCATTGCCCGACGACACCGGTGGTTTGCTGATCCGCGAGAAGGTTTCCCGCCAGGATATTGCCAAGATGGTGGGCGCGTCGCGCGAAATGGTCAGCCGCGTCATGAAGGATTTTGACGAACAGGGATTCATCCGCCTGCTGGACGACGGCACGGTGCGGGTGTTTGAGCGCCGGGTGCTGCCGCGCTGAGCGCGCTGTCTTCACCGTGGGGCAGCTTGCGGTAAGCTTGCCCCGACTGATTCTTTGACATGACTTATTCCCTCCATACCCTACACGCCGGGCCTTCGGCGTCTGAGCCGGCGCCCACCGGCATGGGCCGCTTCGCCAGCGAGATTGCCCTGATAGCCGGATTTGTGCTGTTGGTGCTCTGGCTGATCGCCCTGTTGACCTATTCCCCGCTGGACGCTGCCTGGACCACGTCGGGCACCGGTCTGCCGCTGACCAACAAGGCCGGACGCCTGGGCGCCTGGGTGGCCGATGTCAGTTATTTCCTGCTGGGCTATTCGGTCTGGTGGTGCGTGGCCGTGGGCATACGGCTCTGGTTGTCGTTGCTGGCCAACCGACTGCGTGGCGACGCCGGCCGGCGCACGCTGACCCGGCGTTGGGTGTTCTGGGCCGGCCTGGCCGTGCTGCTCTACGCCAGCACGTCCCTGGAGTGGGCCCGTCTGTACAGCCTGGAATCGCGTCTGCCGGACCACAGCGGGGGCGCACTGGGTTACCTGCTGGGGCCGCCCAGTGTGAAATGGCTGGGGTTTGCCGGCTCAGGGCTGGTGTCCATCGCGCTGGGTGTGATTGGCTCTGCGCTGGTGTTTGGCTTTTCGTGGATGCATGTGGCCGAGCGCATTGGCGCCTGGGTCGACGGCCAGATCCAGTCCCGCCGCAAGCAGCGCGAACGAGCGCAAGACCGAGAAATGGGCCAGCAGGCCATGCGCGAGCGCGAAGAAATCCTGATTGAAGAGCGCGAAGAGGTGGTGGAGCACCACCCGCAACCGGTGATGATCGTGGAGCCGGTGTTCTCCGAGCCCCCGCGCAGCGAGCGCGTGGCCAAGGAGCGGCAAAAACCGCTGTTCACCGAGATGCCCGACAGCAAGCTGCCCCAGGTCGATCTGCTGGACGGTGCGCTGGTGCGCCAGGAGACCGTGGCCCCCGAGACGCTGGAAATGACCAGCCGCATGATCGAGAAAAAGCTCAAGGACTTTGGCGTGGAGGTGCGCGTGGTGCTGGCCCAGCCCGGCCCGGTCATCACCCGCTACGAAATCGAGCCCGCCACCGGCGTCAAGGGCTCGCAGATCGTCGGTCTGGCCAAGGACCTGGCGCGCAGTCTGAGTCTGGTGTCGATCCGCGTGGTGGAAACTATCCCTGGCAAGAACTACATGGCGCTGGAATTGCCCAACGCCAAGCGCCAATCGATTCGCCTGTCCGAAATCCTGGGTTCGCAGGTCTACAACGACAGCAAGTCCCTGCTGACCATGGGCCTGGGCAAAGATATTGTGGGCAACCCCATCGTCGCCGACCTGGCCAAGATGCCGCACGTGCTGGTCGCCGGAACCACCGGCTCGGGCAAGTCGGTGGGGATCAACGCGATGATCTTGAGCCTGCTGTACAAGGCCGAGGCCCGCGATGTGCGCCTCTTGATGATCGACCCCAAGATGCTGGAAATGTCGATGTACGAAGGCATTCCGCACCTGCTGGCACCGGTGGTGACCGACATGAAGCAGGCCGCCTATGGCCTGACCTGGTGCGTGGGTGAGATGGAGCGCCGCTACAAGCTCCTGAGCAAGGTCGGCGTGCGCAACCTGGCCGGCTACAACCACAAGATCGACGAGGCCACGGCGCGTGGCGAGTTCCTCTACAACCCCTTCAGCCTGACGCCCGAGTCGCCCGAGCCGCTGGAGCGTTTGCCGCACATCGTCGTCATCATCGACGAGCTGGCCGACCTGATGATGGTGGTGGGCAAGAAGATCGAGGAACTGATTGCCCGCCTGGCGCAAAAGGCGCGTGCCGCTGGCATCCATCTGATCCTGGCCACACAGCGCCCCAGCGTGGACGTGATCACCGGCCTGATCAAGGCCAATATTCCAACCCGCATTGCGTTCTCGGTGGGCTCCAAGATCGACAGCCGCACCATCCTCGACCAGATGGGCGCCGAGGCCCTGCTGGGCATGGGCGACATGCTGTACATGGCCAGCGGCTCGGGCCTGCCCATCCGCGTGCATGGCGCTTTTGTCAGCGATGACGAGGTGCACCGCGTGGTCACCTACCTCAAGAGCCAGGGCGAGCCCAACTACATCGAGGGCGTGCTCGAAGGCGGCACGGTCGATGGTGACGGTGAGAGCGGCATGGACGGCAGCAATGGCGGTGGCGAAAAAGACCCCATGTACGACCAGGCGGTGGAGGTGGTGCTGAAAAACCGCAAGGCCAGCATCTCCCTGGTGCAGCGCCACCTAAAGATCGGCTACAACCGCGCCGCGCGCCTGGTGGAAGACATGGAGAAGGCCGGCCTGGTCAGCTCCATGAGCACCAGCGGCCAGCGCGATATTTTGGTGCCAGCCCGAACCGAATGAGTTTTTGCGGGTCAGACCACGGTGTGCAGGACCCCAACCGGATAAACCATGAAAATTTTCGCTCCTATTTTGATAGCTGTCTGCGCCCTGTCGGCGAGGGCTGGAGGCATGGAAAGCCTGGAATCATTCGTCAAGACGGTGAAGACTGGCCGATCCGACTTCACCCAGGTGGTGACCATGCCGGCCAAGGAAGGCCAGGCTGCGCGCTCCAAGACTTCCAGTGGCACCTTCGAGTTTTCCCGCCCGGGGCGTTTCCGCTTTGTCTACAAGAAGCCGTTTGAACAGACCATCGTCGCCGATGGCCAGACGCTGTGGCTGTACGACGTGGACCTGAACCAGGTCACCTCTCGCAAGCAGGCCCAGGCGCTGGGCTCCACGCCGGCGGCGCTGATTGCGTCGGCCGCTGACCTGCGGGCTTTGCAGGCCGATTTTGTGCTGGCCGACGATGCCGACAGCGACGGTCTGGAGTGGGTGCGCGCGAGCCCGAAGGCCAAGGACAGTTCGCTGCAGGCCGTGCGTGTTGGCTTTCGTGGGGCCGAGCTGGCGGTGCTGGAGATTCTGGATAGCTTTGGCCAGCGCTCCAGTCTGCGCTTCAACGGCTTCCAGGCCAATGCCGCCCTGGAAGCAACCAGCTTCCAGTTCAAGCCACCGCAAGGTGCCGACGTGATCCGCCAGTAGGCGGTTCAGCCATGGAAGTAGGGGTGTTCCTGTGTTTGGAGCGCGGCACTGTGTGACTGCGGTGCGCGGCGCGGCAACTCAACGGTGATGCGGGTGCCTGCGCCGGGGGTGGATGCAATGTCAATGCTGCCACCCAGCACCTCGCGCACGATGTTGTAGACGATGTTCATGCCCAGACCCGATCCGCCCTGGCCCAGTTTGGTGGTGAAGAAGGGGTCGAACACGCGGTTGCGCGTGTCCTCCGACATGCCCAACCCGTCGTCGGTAAATACCAGCTTGACCCGGTCCGGCCCGTCGGCCGTGGCGCGCAGGTGCATGTGGCCATGGCTGCGCCCCTCAAAGCCATGTTGCAGGGCGTTGCTGACAAAATTGGTGATGAGCTGGCCCAATGCGCCCGGGTAGCTGTCCATCTCCACGCCGTTCGGCAGGTCCAGTGCCAACTGGTGCGTGGTGTTCTTGTACATGGGCTCCAGCGTCAGGCACACCTCGCGCAGGGTGGTCTGCACATCGAACTGGCGACGCTGGTCGCTGGACTGGTCCACCGCCACGCGTTTGAAGCTGCCAACGAGTTCACTGGCGCGGGTCAGTGCGCGCATCAGGATGTCGGTGCCGCGACTGGCGTTGTCCAGAAAAGTCTGCAGCGTGGAGCGGCGCAGCGCGTCCCTGTCAAAGGCCTGGGCCAGATCGGCCACCTGGTGCTGCAGTGTGCTGCCCACGGTGACGCTGTTGCCAATGGGGGTGTTGAGCTCGTGCGCCACACCGGCCACCAGCGAGCCCAGCGCCGCCAGTTTCTCTGAGCGCACCAGCTCGGTCTGCATGGTGCGCACCGACTCCAGCGCCACACTGAGATCGCGGTTGGCCACCTCCAGCCGTTCGGTGCGGGCCTGTACACGCGCTTCCAGCTGCTGGTTGAGTTCGCGGATCTCCTGCTCCACCTGGCGCTGTCGCGTGATGTCAACCAGCGTGAAGTGGATCAGCTTGTCCCGCCCGGTGTAGAAAGTGCGGCCCGACATCAGGCCGGTGACCACCTGGCCGTCCCGGGTGCGGTGGTGCACTTCGAAACTGTCAACCGCGCCACGCTCGGCCAGCTCTGCAATCATCTCGGCCCGCTCCTGCGGGTTGACCCAGATGCCCAACTCCAGCGCAGTGTGGCCTATGACATCCTTCAGGCGGAAGCCGAACTGGTGCAGCCAGGTGTCATTGGCCTCCACGAACTGGCCGCTGTCAAAGCGTACCAGCGTGTGTGGCACAGGGGACTCGCGGAACAGTCCGATGAACTTGGCCTCGCTGTCACGCAGCGAGTTCTGGGTGCGTTGCAGGCGGCGGATATAGAACATCAGGAAATAGGTCAGCGCCACCGTCAGCGCAATCGTGAACGTCGCCAGCGCCACGCGCTCATAGGTGCGCCGCTCCCAGGGCGCCAGCACGCTGGCGGAGTCGCGGGCGAACACGGTCGTCACCGAAAAGCCGCTGAGCTTGCGGTAGGTGTAGAGCTTGACGCCCTCATCGTCATCCAGAAAGCCCTCGTCCTCGAACGAGCCCTCCACCGCAGACCCGCCCAGTGTCACCATGCGCACCGCGTCGCGCACGTCCCGGTCCACATACCGCGCCTCAAAGGGTGAACGTGCCAGGATGAAACCTTCGTCGGAGAGCAGGGTGACTGCGGCCTTGTTTTCCTTGGCCACCCGCGCATACAGGGTACCGAAGTACGACAGCCGGATGTCCACGCTAATCACACCCAGAGCCTGGCCCCGGGGGGTGTAGAGCGTGCGCGCCACCGGAATCACCCATTGGCTGTCGTAGGGGCTGGCATAGGGGTGGCCCACCAGGGCGTCGTGGTCGGCTGGATTGGCCAGCAAGTACTGGATGTGGCTGCGTTCGGACGCCTGCGTGGCATGCGTGGGATAGTCGGGCGAGCTGATCCAGCTCATGCCTTGCGGCGTGACATATTGCAGGGCCTTGAGATGGCGGCTGTGGCCGATGTCGTGCGTGGCCACGATGCGGCGGATGGCATTGGCATCACTTCCAACGTCGGCGGCCTGCACCGCGCGGGCCACCCGGTCCAAGGTGTGCACAGCGTCCTGCAGCGTCTGGCTGGCGTGCTCCTCCAGCAGGCGCACGGCCACCAGGCCATTGGTGGTCTCCGAGGCCAGTGTCTGCTGGCGGTCCTGTGCAATGGTCCACCAGGTTTGCGCAGCGATGGTGATGGAGGTCAGCACCGCAAACAGCAGCAGCGCCAGCCGGGTGCGCGACAGGGTGGTCAGGGACAGATCGGGCAGGGTCATTGCACGCGACCCTCTTTCCAGGCCTGCAGCAGGCGTTCGTAGGCGATGGTCTCGCCGCGCGGTTTTTCGTTGTCCACCTTCTGCCACGGCGCGCCCTTGCTGGACAGGCGCTGCGCGGCATCGCGCCGCGGGTTGAGCCGGGGCGTGCACTGGCGCATGCCGGTGCGCTGCAGGTCGGCCAGCACCGCATCCATGTCCATTGCCAGGCCGTCCATGGCGGCCTGGGGCGTCTTGGCTCCGTTGATGGCGTCGGATATGTGCGGCCACCACAGGCGCGCCATGCGCGGGTAGTCCGGCACGTTGGTGCCGGTCGGTGTCCACGCCACGCGCGCCGGGCTGCGGTAGAACTCGATCAACCCACCGTAGCGGCCGGCGTTCCGGGTGAAGTAGTCGTGTTTGATGTCGGATTCCCGAATAAAGGTCAGTCCGACGATGGATTTGCGCAGCGATACCGTCTTGGAGGTGACGAACTGCGCATACAACCAGGCGGCCGCCAGTTGAGCCGTCGGCGTGGAGGTCAGGAAGGTCCACGCGCCCACATCCTGGTAGCCGTTTTGCATGCCGGTCTTCCAGTAGGGACCGTGGGGCGAGGGCGCCATGCGCCACCTAGGGCTGCCATCCGCATGGACGGCTGCGGTTCCCGGCTGCGTCAGCGGTGCCGTGAAGGCGGAGTACCAGAAAATCTGCTGTGCTATCTGGCCTTGCGCCGGGATCGGGCCGGCATCCGTGAAGGTCATGTTCACCGCCTCGGGCGGTGCAAACTTCTTCAGCCATTCCAGGTACTTGGTCAGTGCAAAGACCGCCGCGGGCGAGTTGGCCGCGCCACCGCGTTCCACCGACGCGCCCACTGGCGTGCACTGGTCGGTGGCTACGCGGATGCCCCATTCGTCCACCGGCAGGCCGTTGGGAATGCCCTTGTCTCCCGCACCGGCCATGGACATCCAGGCATCGGTGAAGCGCCAGCCCAGCGAGGGGTCGCGCTTGCCGTAGTCCATATGGCCGTAGACCCTTTTGCCGTCCAGCTCCTGCACGTCGTGGGTGAAGAAGCTGGCTATGTCCTCATAGGCTGACCAGTTCAGTGGCACGCCCAGCTCATAGCCAAAACGCGCCTTGAAGCGCTGCTGCAAATCCTTGCGCGCAAACCAGTCGGCACGGAACCAGTACAGGTTGGCAAACTGCTGGTCCGGCAACTGGTACATCTTGCCGTCTGGCGCGGTGGTGAACGAGGTGCCGATGAAGTCGCCCAGGTCCAGTCCGGGGTTGGTGAAGTCCTTGCCCGCGCCCTGCATATAGTCGGACAGCGGCACCACGGCGCCGAACCGGTAGTGCGTGCCAATCAGGTCCGAGTCCGAAATCCAGCCGTCGTAGGTGTGCTGGTTGGTCTTCATGGCGGCGTAGAGCTTGTCGACCAGCTCGCCTTCGGGAATCACATCCTGCTGCACGGCAATGCCGGTGATCTCCTGGAACGCCTTGGCCAGGGTGTTGGCTTCATAGGCATGGGTGTCGATCTTTTCCGACACCACGCGGATCGATTGCACGCCCTGGGCCTGCAGGCGTTTGGCCGCATCGATGAACCACTGCAACTCCTTCTGCTGTTGCTCACGAGAAAGGCTGGAGGGCTGGAACTCCTGCTCGATCCAACGCCTGGCGGCGGCAGTGTCTGCGGCACAGGGCAAGGCAGCCAGCAGCGCGACGCAACATAGCCAGCCGGAAATGCGCATGGTGTCTGCCTCTCACTCGTGTTCGGTTGGTGTTCACTGGTCTCTTGGGAGCCTTCCCATCGCACTATACGCGTGAAGTTTGACCCACAAAAGACGCGCAAACCCTTCCTGCACGGTGCAGCCCTGCGCAGCCGGAGCCGTTACTTGCGGCCCAGCGTGAGCAGCCCCGTGGACAGCGCCGTGCCCGCCACGATGACCAGGCCGCAGCCCACCATCCACGGCGTGACCACCTCGCCCAGCAGCACCACGCCGTAGAGCACGGCAAACACCGGAATCGCGAAGGTCACCGCCAGTGCCCGCGACGGTCCGGCCCGCTCGATGATGCGGAAGTACAGGATGTAGGCCACGCCCGAGCACAGCACGCCTAGGGCGATGACGGCCAGCCAGGCGTTCAGTGAAACGCTCTGTTGCGGCCAGAACCACCAGGTCAGTGGCAGCAGCCCGATAGTCGCGCCCAACTGGCTGCCGGTGGCCGACACCAGCGAGGGCAGCCCGGCCATGTAGCGCTTGGTGAAACTGGCCGAAAGCCCATAGCACAGCGTCGCCAGCAGGCAGGCCAGCACCGCCCAGCCGCTGGATGTGCCCGATGCATCGGGCTTGAAGCTGGCCTTGTCCCAGGCCAGCAGCGCTACGCCGACAAAGCCGATCACCAGTCCCAGGATGCGCGAGCCATTGGGCTTGTCTTTGAGCCACAGCCACGCGATCAACGCGCCAAACAGCGGCGTCGTGGCGTTGAGGATGGATGACAGCCCGGTGGAGATGGACAGCAGCGCGAAGCTGAAGCACACAAAGGGAACGCCCGAGTTCAGCGTGCCAATCACCAACACCTGTTTCCAGTTTTGGCGGAGCAGCGTCCCCAGTCCGCGCGCCAGCAGCAGTGGCAGCAGAAACAGCGAGGCAATCGCCACCCGCAGCCCGGCTGTGGGGATGGCGCCCAACTCCACAACGGCCGTGCGCATGAACAAAAAGGATGCACCCCAGATCGCGGCCAACAGCATAAAGTCCAGCTTCCAGGCGGTCGATGGTGCCGCCGGCACGGCGGATGTTGCAGAGGTGCTGCTCATAGCGCGCCCTCCAGTTGCAGCAAGGCCTGCTTCCGTTCCACGCCGCCGGCATAGCCGGTCAGCGAGCCGTCGCTGCCCACCACCCGGTGGCAGGGCACGATGATGCTGATCGGGTTGCGCCCCACGGCGGCGCCCACGGCGCGCACCGCCTTGGGTTTCCCTATGGCCTGTCCAATGGCGCCATATGTACTGGTGGTACCCGAGGCAATGCCCAGCAGGCTCTGCCATACCTGCCGCTGGAACGCCGTGCCAACGCCCAGGTCCAGCGGCAGGTCAAACACGGTGCGCTCGCCGGCAAAGTACTGTTGCAACTGTTCTGCCGTCTGGCGCAGCACGGCGTTGTCGCGCGACACGGGCCAGGCGCTGGTGTCGGCTTCGTGCTTCTGGCCGTCAAAGCCGGTCCAGACCAGCGCCGTGTCGGTAGCGGCCAGCGTCATGGGGCCCCAGGGGCTGGCCAGGGCACAGCGTGCCGGTTTGGGGAAATGGTTTATGGTCATTCAGGCCTCCAGCCCTCGTGGAATATCATTGGTTTGCTATCAAATATGAAGCTAATATCAGGTGCCGGTCGGTGTCGCCAGGCTGGCCCAGGCGCGCACCACGGCGTAGCTGCGCCAGGGTTTCCAGCGCTGGGATGCCTCCTCCGCCGCGCGCTGCGGGTTGGCGGCCGCGCGCACGCCCAGCGCGTTGTGCAGGGCCACGTCGCCTGCCACAAAGGCATCCGGCCAGCGCAGGGCGCGCATCGCAATGTACTGCGCCGTCCAAGGGCCAATCCCGGGCAGGGCTTGCAGGGTCGCCAGTGTCTGGGGAATGTCGGCGCCTGGTTGGAGGTGCACACCGCCATCCAGCACGGCCTGGGCCAGCGCCTGGATGGCGCGCTGGCGCTGGCGCACGATGCCCATCTGGCCCAGCTCCTCGCCGCTGGCCAGGGCCAGCGCCTGCGGGGTCGGGAACAGGCGCCGCAGGCCCTCCACCGGCGTGGCCAGGTCGCTGCCATAGCGCTCCGCCAGGCGGGCACCCAACGTGCGCGCTGCCTTGACCGTGATCTGCTGGCCCAGGATGGCGCGCACCCCCAGCTCAAAACCGTCCAGGCAACCGGGCACGCGCAGGCCGTCAAAGCCGGGGAAGTCGTTTTGCAGCGCGGCGTTGATGGCCAGCGGGTCGGCGTCCAGGTCCAGCAGCGCGCGCGCGCGGGCCAGCACCTGGGGCAGGGCGTCGCCCAGACTGGGGCTGATGTGCAGGATCACGTTGCAGGTGTCCGGCACAAATTGCAGGCGTACCCAGCCTTGCAGCGTGCGCTTGCCCACGTTCAGAGCCAGCGTGCGTGCCAGTGTGTGCTGAGCCAGGTCGGCCACTTCCACGCCTTCGATCTGGCGCGTGGCGAAGAAGCCCAGCATGGCGGCCACGTCATACGGCGGGCGGTAGGAAGCCTTGAGCACGATGGCCTCGGATGCCGCCTGACCGTCTACCGGCTCGCGGCTGGCGCGCAACTGGCGGGGCTGTAGCCGGTAATGCTGTACAAAGCTGGCGTTGAAGCGGCGCACGCTGGCAAAGCCGCTCAAGCCCGCTATCTGCGCCACCGGCAGTTGGGTATCGGTCAGCAGGCGCTTGGCCATCAATAGGCGGCGTGTCTGCAGGTATTGCAGGGGGGACACGCCCCAATGTGTCTCGAAGATGCGGCGCAGGTGGCGCTCGCTCACGCCCAGGCGCGCCGCCACATCGGCCATGCTGGGCGTGCCGTCGTCATCGCCACTCCACAGCGCCGGCTCGTCGAGCAGCTTGGCCGCCTGTTGGGCCAGGATGAAGGACGCATCCTGTGTCGACCACGGCACGGTGGCATCGCCCGCTGTGGCTGGCGCCAGCTCCGGGCGGCAACGCAGGCAGGGCCGAAAGCCGGCCAGTTCGGCCTGCGCCGCCAGCGCAAAGAACAGGCAGTTCTCCCGCCGCGGCGTGCGCACCCGGCAAACCGGGCGGCAGTAGATGCCGGTGGACGTCACCCCCGTGAAGAAGCGCCCGTCAAAGCGCGCATCCCGCGCCTTCAGCGCCAGATAGCAGGCATCGCTGGCGGCCGGCGTCGTCATGGGGTTGGGCGTGGTGGCTGCAGGGGACATAGGGCCAATGATACGCAGCGGTGTGGCGCGAAGTGGCCGTTTTCGGACATGTGGGTGGACGGCTCTTTGCGGCTCTCTTGTGGCTCTGTCTGCATTGACCCTTCACGCATCTCGAATTGTTCGTGAAGAGGACCTATATTCAAAACTACATGGAATATTACATTCGCACCGATACGTCAAACGACCTAGTTTCCACTCTTGAATTGGCTCTGGAATTTCTGGTGAAAGCCTCGACGGATGATCGCTACTGGAAGTGGGTCGTATATGCATTTCATTCAGCAGTGCAAAGCACGGCTGCACTGGCGCTGGAAGGCGGCAACGGCTTTCTTGTACAAAAGCCTGACACGATGCGACGAATGCTAGCCGCCCCTGCTTCGCCGTCGGGCCCGGTCGAACCGCACATGGACAACTTTGGCCGGCTAATCAATAAGACCATCACTCAAGCGAACCTGTACCCGGGTGCAATTGCTCTGCAAGACAGCGATCTAGTTCGAGTACTTGAATCGCTTGATGAGCTCAGAGATGAATTTGTTCATTTCAATGTCAAGTCGTGGTCAATCGAGCGTGCGCATCTGTTTAGGTGCTTGATAGGAGCATTGGAGTACATACATCACTACATATGCGTCACTCCCGCTTTTCTCTGGCATGAAGACGCAATTCAACTACGAGCTCGATCAGCTACTCTCAATCTGCGTGACAGGCTAGGACAGCTTTACGGGATCGAATAAACAGACACGGTGCTTGCAGGGGGGCGATTTCGAAACCTCAGGTTTATGAGCCCCGGCATGCGCCCCGCCTGCGTTGGTGTGGGGCTCGGCGCCTACAATCCCAAGCTCAGGCAAGGCGCAGCAATCCTGCCCTTGCCACCGACCATTCGCACAGGGAAAACGGCATGCAACTCTCCTCCAGCATCTTCAAGGCCTATGACATCCGCGGCGTGGTGCCGTCCACTATCAACCCCGACGTCGCCCGCGGCCTGGGGCGGGCGTTTGGCACGGTGGCGCTGGCTGAGGGGCAGACCACGGTGGCCGTGGGCCGCGATGGTCGTCTGAGCGGCCCGGATTTGGCCGAGGCGCTGATGACCGGCCTGCAGGAAGCCGGCATCACGGTCATCGACGTCGGCATGGTGACCACCCCTATGCTGTATTTCGCGGCCAGCACGCTGTGCGCCAGCGGCATCCAGGTCACGGGCAGCCACAACCCCAAGGATTACAACGGCTTCAAGATGGTGCTGGCCGGGCGCGCGATTTATGGGGACGACATCCAGTCCTTGCGCAACATGATGCAGAACGAGACATGGTCGCTGCAGGCCGGCGGCTCGCGCCAGAACGCCAATGTGATTGAGGCCTACCGCGCGCGCATCGTAGGCGACATCAAGTTGGCCCGCCCAATCAAGATCGTCGTGGACTGTGGCAACGGCGTGGCCGGCGCTTCGGCACCGGACATCCTGCGCGCCATTGGCTGCGAGGTGATCGAGTTGTACAGCGAAGTGGATGGCAACTTCCCCAACCACCACCCGGATCCGAGCAAGCCCGAGAACCTGAAGGACCTGATTGCCGCGCTGAAGACCGGCGACGCCGAGCTGGGCCTGGCCTTTGACGGCGACGGCGACCGCCTGGGCATCGTCACCAAGGGCGGCAACAACATCTACCCGGACCGCCAGATGATGCTGTTCGCCCGCGACGTGCTGACGCGCGTGCCCGGCGGCACCATCATTTTTGACGTGAAGTGCTCGCAGCGCGTGGCGCCCGCCATCACGGCGGCCGGCGGCGTGCCGCTGATGTTCAAGACCGGCCATTCGCTGATCAAGGCCAAGATGCGCGAGATTGGCTCGCCGCTGGGTGGCGAGATGAGCGGCCACATCTTCTTCAAGGAGCGCTGGTACGGCTTTGACGACGGTACCTATGCGGGTTGCCGTCTGCTGGAGATCGTCAGCCGCGTGGTGGACGCCAGCGCCATGCTCGACGCGCTGCCGACCAGCTTCTCCACGCCCGAACTCAATGTGCAGTGCAAGGAAGGCGAACCCCACGCACTGGTGGAGCAACTGGTTGCAAAGGCCGCGTTTGCGGCTCCGGCGACGATCAACACGATTGACGGTGTGCGCGTCGATTGGCCGGATGGCTTTGGCCTGATCCGCGCCTCCAACACCACGCCGGTGCTGGTGCTGCGATTTGAAGGGCATACACCCGAAGCCTTGCATCGCATCCAGGATGACATGCTGGCCCTGCTGCGCTCGGTCAAGCCCGATGCCAGCTTTGCCGAGGCCGCGCATTGAAGGCTGTGCCTCCCAAAGTCTTGATCGTCAAGCTGTCGTCCCTGGGCGATGTGGTGCATGCCATGCCGGCCGTGCAGGACCTGCGCGCCGAACTGCCCGGTGTGCAGATCGATTGGGTGGTGGAGCGCGCGTTTGCGCCGCTGGTCACGCGCTGTGAGGGCGTGGGCCAGGTGATTCCCTGTGAGCTGCGGCGCTGGCGCAAGTCGCCGTTTGCCGCGCACACCCGTGCAGAGTGGCGCGCCTTCAAGGCCGCTTTGCATGCCCAGGCCTATGACGCCGTCATCGATCTGCAGGGCCTGACCAAGTCCGCGTTGGTGGCCTGGCTGGCCCGCACGTCAAACGATGGTCGCCGTTTTGCCATGGCGAATCAGACTGAGGGCTCGGGCTACGAGGCTCCCACGCGCTGGGTGGCCGACGAGGCGATAACCCTGGAGCCGCATGTGCACGCGGTGCAGCGTTCACGCCTGTTGTGTGCGGCGGTGTTTGGCTATCAAGTGACCGGGCCGGCACGCTTTGGGCTGGTGGCCGGCACGCTGGCGGCGCATGCGCCGGTGTCGCCCCGCCACAACGGCAATGGCTTCGCAGTGCGCAAGCCCCAGGTGGCGCTGGTGCATGGCACGTCACGGGCCGACAAGCAGTGGCCGCAGGCGTCGTGGGTGGAGTTGGGCCAGCGACTGAACCACGCCGGCTTTTCCGTGGCGCTGGCGCATGGCACACCGGCCGAGAAGGCGACCAGCGAAGCCATCGCCGCCCAACTGGACGACGCCTGGGTCTGGCCTTCCATGGGGCTGGACGCACTGACCGACACCATGGCGCACTGTGCCGGGGTGATTGGCGTGGACAGCGGCCTGAGCCACATCGCCGTGGCCCTGGGCCTGCCACATGTGCAGATCTACAACTTCGATACCGCCTGGCGCACCGGCCCCGAAGCGAGCCAGGATGGCAAGGCCGCGCAGCAGGTCAGCGTGTTTGCCACGCCAAGCCCGGATGTGGACGCCGTCTGGCGCGCCTGGGAACAACTGGATACCCCGGTGCTGTGCCGATGATGCGCGCCCTGTATTCCGTACTGATGTGGCTACTGCAACCGGTCACGCGCCTGCGATTGCGCCGGCGTGCGCAGGCCGAGCCAGTTTATGGTGAGCGGGTAGCCGAACGGTTTGGTCGCTATGGTGCGGACGTTCCGCCGGCTGCAAACGCGCTGGCGGGCAGCAGCGACTTCTATGTCTGGGTGCATGCCGTGTCGCTGGGCGAGACGCGCGCCGCGCAGGCATTGATCAGCCGTCTGCGGGAGACCCTGCCGGGTATGCGCCTGTTGCTGACCCATGGCACGGCCACCGGGCGCACGCAGGGCCAGACCCTGCTGCAGCCGGGCGATGTGCAGGTCTGGCAGCCCTGGGACACACCGGGTGCGGTGCGGCGTTTTCTGGCGCATTTCCAGCCCCGCGTGGGCCTGCTGGTGGAAACCGAGGTCTGGCCGAACATGGTGGCCGAGTGCGCTGCGGCGAACATGCCGCTGTGCCTGGTCAATGCGCGCCTGAGCGAAAAGTCCCTGCGCCAGACGCGACGGCTGGCGTGGCTGGCGCGGCCGGCCTACCAGGGGTTGCGAGCGGTCTGGACCCAATCCGAAGACGATGCAGACCGCCTGCGCCAGGCCGGAGCCCGGGTGCTGGGGGTGACTGGCAACTTCAAGTTCGATGCCACGCCCGATGCCGCCCAGCTGGCGCGCGGTGCCGCATGGCGGCGCATGCTGACGCGCCCGGTGCTGGTGTTTGCCAGCTCGCGTGAGGGCGAAGAGGCCCGGCTGCTGGAGGTCTTGAATAAAAAAATGGCTCCAGCCCTCGTCAATACTAAGCAGTCAGCTACTAAAAGCATAGCGTCTGCCGTGCAGTGGCTGATCGTGCCGCGCCACCCGCAGCGCTTTGATGCGGTGGCGCAGCTGTGCCAGGAGCAGGGTTTCAGCGTGTCGCGGCGCAGTAGCTGGACCGATGGCCCGGAGGCCGCCGACATCTGGCTGGGGGATTCGCTGGGAGAAATGGCGCTGTACTTCGGGCTCTCGGACCTGGCCCTGTTGGGCGGCAGTTTTGAAGCCCTGGGTGGCCAGAACCTGATTGAAGCGGCCGCTTGCGGATGCCCGGTGGTAATGGGGCCGCACACCTTCAACTTTGCGCAGGCAGCAGAACTGGCACTGGCCGCCGGTGCCGCCGAAGAGGTGCAGGACATGGCGCAGGCCGTGGACCGTTGCCTGGCCCTGCTGCAGTCGCCTGCGGACCTGCAGCGCGCCCGCGAAGCGGCCCTGAGCCTGGGGCAGGCGCACACGGGGGCTGCGCAGCGCACGGCCGAGGCGGTCAGGAAACTCCTCGCCATCGCCGGGTAGACACCGGTCGGCTAGATGTCTGGGGGAAGGAAGCATGCAGAGAGTTTCTGTTTTCGATATCCCCGTATGGGGTTTGACCGCAGGGGCTTTGAGCCTGCTGATCGGGGCGTGTAGTACGCACGCAGAACCGATCACGCCGCGCAACGATAGTTCGGTGCGTGTGAATACGATCCCTAGTCGTCTGCAATGCTCGCCCGTTACGCCTGACACCAAGGTGCCATGGATCGAGGTATCTCAGCTTCCAGACTTGACGCGAGACTCTGCCTACTTTGAGGCCTGCTCTGATCTGGATCACGCCTGGACGACCCAGAGCTATCCCAACCCGAAGTACGTGCCAGACCGCACACCCGAGCACGAAGCCCGTGTGAGTCTGTTGTTGCAGGGTATTAAGGACTATGTATCAGCGGAGTCGGATGACTGGGTGGCATATGTGAATGCGTGGTTAGGGGCGGCGCTGCCGCCATCGAGAATCGAGCGCAGTCCTTTTTCGAACGGTAACGTCTTTGTATCTACCTTCTCTGTTGTCAAGGATCAGACGTTTACTCAGTTTCAATTCGAGAGCAAGACATTGGGCGTATACGGAACGCGGGTAGTCACTCCGGGGGGGATGCTGACTTCCAATAAAAGAAGAATGTCGATCTCTGGTGTCGATGGAACCAATTTTTGTGTCACACCAGTTGACCTGCAAAAGGCTTTTGAGAACCAGCCCGGCTATCTTTTCCGACCCGCAAGTGTTCGCTCAGCGCCATACCGCCCGACTTCACAGGACCTGACGAAACTTGGCGGGCAATGGTTTGGCTATCAGGTGCATGTGTTCAGCGGTCCACATACCGGCAAATACGCGGGACTCATGCGAATCGAATATGGGTTCAAGCCCTGTGCGGCAAGTATCCAGATCGAACTCTCTGAGAGCCGATCATGAGCTATCCAGCCAACACAGTTGCAGCACACTTCGCACCTACGGTCGCAACTCAAACGATAAAACTGTTTTGCCGGCGCGCGGTAAGTACTGTCGCCACAGCATGCCTCGCAAGCGCTGCGATTCTCTTCACGGTCACAGCACCGGTCAGCGCGCAAGAAAAGCCTGCCCAGGAACAGCGCCTGCTGACCGACTCCGAGGTCAAGGCCAAATACCAGAACTGCGAAGGCGGTTGGTACAGCGGCCCGCGCCCCGGCAAGGCACGCTACGCCAAGGACCCCTGGCTGTGGGTGGTGACCCCGGCTTTCGCGCAAAAGTACTGCATGCCGCCCGAGTTTGTCAGTGCCGAACTGAAGGGAGCCGAGGCAGTCGCGTTTCGGCTTCTGAGCAAAGGCGACGACGAGAACTGCGGCTTTGGCGGCAATCCCAATGTGTGTTCAAGGGAAGTCGTTCTGCGCTTTGACGTGTACATCAAGAGTGATGTGAAGTTGCCAAAGGCGCATGAGGGACGGTATTACCAGAGCAGTATCCTGCCCAGCGCAAAGCTGATTGGAAACGCGCCAAGGCAATGGGAGTTCTTGCGGGAGCAGACGAGACGCAAGCCAGAACCCGCGCTTAAACCCCATTTCGACGGACATCAAGTCGGCATTGAAGGTATCAAGGATGGCAAGGTCGCCTGGCCCATCGTTTCCCTGTTCGAGCAAACTCATTTTGGTGGCATCTTTGAAGGTATTGACTACTACGCCTTCGAAGGCTCCGCCGGTTTCTTTGAAAACCCCGGCATCAAGCAAAACAATGTGTCCAAGTTCGTGATTTCGTTCTTGCCGAAGGGGTTTAAGTACGACGGCCCCAATATAAAAGGGATTTCAACGACGAGTTTTTCGCACGTTATCGAGTTTCCAGAATCATTCACCGACAAGATTTCCGAAGCCGATCGCACCCGAGGGCGCAACGTGGCAGACCTCGCCCGGCGCGCCTTTGCTCCCTCCGAGCTTGGGGGAGCCCCCGCTAAACCCTGAGTAATTGCCGCTTTACTGCGAAGGCATTTGCTGCAACAACCGTCATGACCGGTTTACGGAGCCAACTGGCTGTTGATGGGCTGCAGATCGTCGGCCTTCAGGGTGCCGGCTGCCTGGCGCAGCTTCAGGCCACCCACCAGCACGTCGTAACGGGCCTTGGCCAGTTTGGCCTTGGTGTCGAACAACTGGCTTTGGGAATTGAGCACGTCGATGTTGATGCGCACACCCACCTGGTAGCCCAACTGGTTGGCTTCCAGCGCGCTCTGGCTGGAGGCCTCGGCGGCTTGCAGCGCATTCACCTGGGCCTGGCCGGACAGCACGCCAAAGTAGGCGGTGCGGGTGCCCTGTGCCACGTTGCGCTTGGCGGAGTCCAGGTCGGCGCGGGCCTTGTCTTCCAGGGCCAGGGTTTCCTTGATGCGGTTCTGGGTGGAGAAACCGGCAAACAGCGGCAGGTTGAAGTTCAGGCCGATGGTGCCGACGTTGACACGGCTGTCACCGGCGGATGTGGAGGAGCCATTGTTGTTAATGGCCGAGTAGCTGCCCACCAGGTCCAGCGTGGGCTTGTGTCCGGCGTAGGCCTTCTGGGTTTCCAGGCGGGCCACTTCCAGCGCGACATCGGCCTGCTGGACGCCGGGGTGCAGGGTTTGCGACTGTTCCACCCACTGGTTCACATCGGCCGGCACCACGGGGGTCAGAACGACCGGTGCCTTCAGGGGCTTGGGTTTCACATTGGGCTGGCCCACCAGCTGGTTCAGGGCCAGGGACTTGACCAGCAGATCGTTCTCGGCGGCCAGCTCCTGGGCGATCACCAGGTCGTAGCGGGCCTGGGCTTCGCGTGAATCGGTGATGGTGGAGGTGCCGACTTCAAAGTTGCGTTTGGCCGAGGCCAGTTGTTCGGCCACCGCAGTCTTCTGGCTCTTCACAAAGGCCAGGGTGTCGGTGGAGGCCAGCACGTCGAAGTAGGCTTGGCTGACGCGCACGATCAAGTCCTGTTCGGCCTGTTGCAGCTGGGCCTGGGCCAGGTCCAGCGACTTCTTGCCCTGCTCGTAGCTGGCCCAGTTGGCCGGGCGGTACAGCGGCTGCGACGCGCTCAGCGTGGCGGTCTGCGTGGCGTAGGAGCGCGCTGGCGTGGGCAACACTTCCTGGTTGCTGCTGGTGCCGGAGATGGCCAGTCCCGCTGCCGGCAGGATGGCGGCCTTGGACTGGTCGGCCTTGGCCACAGTGGCGTCGAACTGCGACTTGGCAGCCTGGTAGGCGGCGTCATAGCCCTGGGCGGCGGTGTACAGGTCGACCAGGCTCTGCGCCTGCGCCGATACCGACAGGGTCGCGCCCATGGCAAACATCAGGGGTAGCAGGCGAAAGGCGAAGCGGCGGTTTTGACGGGTCATGGTGGTGTCTCTCAGGCTCGTGGAAATGCGGGGGCGCGGGGAAATCAATAGCGTGGAATCGCGGGATCGCGTTCGGCAGACCAGGCATTGATGCCCCCTGCAATATTGGCAACGTGTTCAAAGCCCCGGCCCACGAGAAACTGGGCCACCTGCATGCTGCGTCCACCATGGTGGCACAGGCAGGCAATGGGTTGCGCCGGGTCCAGCTCGGACAGGCGCACCGGAAGAACCCCCATGGGAATGGTCAGCAGCGTAAAACCGTCCGCCTTGACGCTGGCCATCTGCAGTTCATGCGGCTCGCGCACATCCAGCACCACGGGCGTTCCTGTGGCGCGCGCGCTGGCGAGCCACTGGTCGAGATCACGGGGGCGGACTTGTTCGAGCATGGGTGTCTTTCCTGTCGGGGTGTCAGAACTTGAAGCGCGAGGGCTCGGGGAAGTTTTGCAGGCGCGGGGCCACGGTGTCCCAGGTTTGCACGGTGCGGTACTCGGAGTCGCCGGTCTTGGTGACGACGGTGCAGCGCATCACCGGGTCGTCACCGACGATGGCCGCCAGGCGGCCGCCCGGCTTGAGCAACTTGAGCAGGCTGGCTGGCACTTCGGTGACCGAGCCGCTGAGCTGGATGGCATCAAAGCTGCCGTCGGCGGCGGTGATCTTGGAGCCGTCGCCCTGGCGCACTTCCACATTCTGGATGCCAGCGTTGCGCAGGTTCTCGCGGGCGGTAGCCACCAGCTCGGGATTGATTTCCAGCGTGACCACGCGTTGGGCCTTCTTGCCCAGCAGGGCGGCGGTGTAGCCGGAGCCGGTGCCGATTTCGAGCACGGTCTCGTGGGGTTGCACGGCCAGGTCTTGCAGCATGCGGGCTTCCAGACGCGGCTCCAGCATGCACTCGCCCTTGGCCAGGGCTTCTTCGCCGGAGCCTAGCAGCGGGATTTCCAGGTCGCCAAAGGCCAGGCCTTTGTGGGAGGCGGGTACGAAATCTTCACGCTTAACGATGGATAGCAACTCCAGCACCGACGCGTCCAGCACGTTCCAAGGGCGGATTTGCTGCTCGATCATGTTGAAACGGGCGGTTTCGATGTTCATATTCATATACTCCATGGGGTATGTTGGCCGATTGTAGACAATTTTACTGGTCCGCTGCTTCTTTACGGCCAATTGCCTGCCACGCCCATTGCGCCAGGTCATTCTTAAGGCAATGCTCTGGCGGCGTCGTCATGGGGCGGGTTGTTCCTGGGTGATGCCGTGCAGCAGGGTATCGACCTGCACCTGGATGTATTTCTCGGGATCGATTTCCGTGGTGCCGGCGCAGGTTCCCAGCGAGTGTTGCCAGGTGGCCAGAAACAGCATCGGTGCCAGCATGGTGTAGACACCGTATTGCAGGTCGATGGGGCGGAACTCCCCGCGGTCCACCCCGCGCTGCAGCACGCGGCGCAGCAAATCGTTGCCGGGTTGGATGACTTCGTGCTGGTAGAAAGCCGCCAGTTCGGGGAAGTTGCCGGCCTCGCTCATCATCAGCTTGGTGATACCCGATGCCTTGGTCGAGCCAATGCGCTCCCACCAGGCGTGGATGCTGTAGCGCAGCAGTTCGGCCGAGCTGCCCTCAAAGCTGTCCATTTCGGCATTCCACTCGTCAAAGCGGCCGGAAATGTTCTCCCGCACCACGGCCTTGAACAACTCCTCCTTGCTGGAGAAATACAGGAACAGGGTGCCCTTGGATACGCCCGCCCGTTTGGCCACTTCCTCGGCCCGGGTCGCGGCAAAGCCTTTTTCGACAAACAGCTCCAGCGCAGCCGCCAGCAGTTCTCCGGGGCGCGCGTCCTTGCGGCGCTCGCGCTTGGCGCGCACGGTGGCGGCAATCTCACAAATGGGGCAAGAGGAGGGCAGCATGTTGTTAATGACTCAATGGTTATTAGTGTACCGTAGGCCCCTGTGGCCGGTCAAGCGCGGGCCGACGGGATGCCGAACGGAGCGATGAATCGCTGAAATCGAAGCACGGCTGGTCCCTTGGCCCCCGGTTTTATTGTCCGACTGATTTTGTATGGCATTGTGACCCTTCGTTGACCAGGATCAACATCCCGCCACAGGCGCGGGCGTATTGTTCGCCCCACCGCGAAAACCTCATTGTGACGCTCGCGACAAAGACTCCAATCGCATGCAATCCTCTCTATCCAGCGCTGCTACCGCGGCGCCACCATCCCCCATGGAACTGGTCTGCCCGGCGGGTAGTTTGCCAGCCCTGAAGGCCGCCGTGGACAACGGTGCCAGTTGTGTCTACCTCGGCCTGCGCGACGCCACCAATGCCCGCAACTTTGCCGGCCTGAACTTTGACGAAGCAGCCATTGCCAACGGCATCGCCTACGCCCATGCGCGGGGCTGCAAGGTCTTCATGGCGCTCAACACCTACCCGCAGGCCGCCAACCCCCAGTTGTGGCAAAGCGCGGTGGACAAGGCGGTGGACCTGGGCGTGGACGCCGTGATCCTGGCCGACCCCGGCCTGATGCAATACGCTGCCACGCATCACCCCAAGCTGCGCCTGCACCTGTCCGTCCAGGGCTCTGCCACCAATTTCGACGCCATCAACTTCTACCGCGAGCAGTTTGGCGTGGTGCGTGCCGTGTTGCCGCGCGTGTTGTCGCTCACGCAAGTGCAGCAGGTCATTGAAAAGACCCCGGTGGAGATCGAGGTTTTCGGCTTTGGCAGCCTGTGCGTGATGGTGGAAGGGCGCTGTGCGCTGTCCAGCTATGTCACCGGCGAATCGCCCAACACGCACGGCGTGTGCTCCCCGCCCAAGGCCGTGCGCTGGCAGGAGACACCGCAGGGCCGCGAGTCGCGCCTCAATGGCGTGCTGATCGACCGCTACGCACCCGGCGAGAACGCCGGCTACCCCACGCTGTGCAAGGGTCGCTTCGATGTGGGCACCGACGAAAACTACTACGCCATTGAAGAACCCACCAGCCTGAACACACTGGAGCTGCTGCCGCAGCTGCACAAGATGGGCGTGAAGGCGATCAAGATCGAAGGCCGCCAGCGCAGCCCTGCCTACGTGGCCCAGGTCACCAAGGTGTGGCGTGAGGCGATTGACCACTGCCTGAACAACCCGCACCGCTACGCGCCCAAGCCCGTCTGGATGAGTTCTCTGGACCAGGTCGCCGAAGGCCAACAACATACGCTGGGCGCCTACCATCGCCCCTGGAAGTGAAACCCATGAAAATCTCTCTCGGACCGCTGCTGTACTACTGGCAGCGTGAAGTTGTCTTCAATTTCTACGAAGCCGTCAGCCGCACGCCGGTGGACATCGTTTACCTGGGCGAAGCCGTCTGCTCGCGCCGCCACGAACTGCGCCTGTCCGACTGGCTGGACGTGGCCCAGATGCTCAAGGATGCCGGCAAGGAAGTGGTGCTGTCCACGCAGGTGCTGCTGGAGTCCGGTGCCGAAGTCGGAACCATGCACAAGATCACTGGCAATGGCGACTATTCAGTCGAGGCCAACGACATGGGGGCCGTGCAATGCCTGACCGGCAAGGTGCCGTTTGTGGCCGGCCCCCACCTCAACATCTACAACCTGCCCACCTTGCAGTGGATGGCCGGGCTGGGCGCCAATCGATGGGTCATTCCGCTGGAAATGAAGCGCGCCGATCTGGCCGTCATCCAGGCCGGTCGTCCCGCCGGTCTGCAGACCGAGGTATTTGCCTATGGCCGCATGCCGCTGGCGTTTTCGGCACGCTGCTTCACGGCGCGCCACCGCAACCTGCCCAAGGACGATTGCCGCTTCAGCTGCCTGGACCACCCGGATGGTCTGCTGCTCAAGACCCGCGAGCATGAGAGCTTTCTGGTGCTGAATGGCACACAAACCCAGTCGGCCAAGGTTTACAACCTGGTCGACGCGCTGGACGACATGCAGGACTTGGGCGTGGATGTGGTGCGCCTGAGCCCGCAGTCGCAGAACATGGCCGAGATCGTCGCCGTGTTTGACGCCGCCCGTCAACGCACCTTGAGTCCGCAGGACGCACTGGCGCGCCTGCAGCCGCTGATGCCGGCCGAGAGTTGCAACGGCTACTGGCATGGTCAGCCCGGTCTGGACAAGGTAGCCAGTGCGGCCCTGGCGGAGTTAGACTGAGCTGATGTACTACGGCGAGCGCTTCAACAGCATCAGTCACCTGGTTGGCGCCGCCTTGGCCGTGCTGGGTTCGGGGCTGCTGATCGTGACCGCCGCGCGCCTGGGTGATCCGTGGAAGATCGTCAGCTTCAGCATCTATGGCGCCATGCTGGTCGCGCTGTATGTGGCCAGCACGCTGTACCACAGCGTGCGCGGCCGGGCCAAGACCATCCTGCAGAAGTTTGACCACTGCTCCATTTACCTCTTGATCGCCGGCAGCTACACGCCGTTTGCGCTGGTGTCGCTGCGTGGGCCCTGGGGTTGGTCCCTGCTGGGCGCGGTGTGGACGCTGGCCGTGGTCGGCATCCTGCAGGAGATCTGGTTTGCCAAGGGCGCGCGCGTGCTGTCGCTGGTCATCTACCTGCTGATGGGCTGGCTGGCCCTGGTGGCGGTCACGCCGCTGTGGGAGGCGCTCACGCCGCTGGGGTTTGCCTGGCTGGTGGCCGGTGGTGCGCTGTACACCGTGGGCATCATTTTTTACGTGGCCGATCAGCGCATCCGCCACGGCCACGGTGTGTGGCATGTGTTTGTTCTGGGTGGCAGCAGTTGCCACTTTTTTACCGTCTTGATGTTTGTTGCCTGAGGTCCAAACCGCCATGAACCCATCCTCTCCTGCCTTTGTGTTGCCCGACCCGGTCGGCTCGGTGCTGTCGCGTCTGCCGGCCTATCCCGGCTCCTTCCTGCTGGTGGCTGCGCTCAACCGCGTGCTGGCGCAGCAACTGCCGGCCGATGTACGCCAATACCTGCTGGGCAAGAAGTTGCGCATCCACGTGACCGACGCCCGCTTGACCTTTGACTTCACCTGCACCGGGGTGCGCTTCATCGCCTCCAAGAAGCAGGACACAACCGATCTGACCATCAGCGCCAATGCACAAGACTTCTTGCGCCTGGCGCAGCGCCAGGAAGACCCGGACACGCTGTTCTTCAACCGCCGCCTGTCCATGGAAGGCGACACCGAACTGGGCCTGGTCGTCAAAAACGCCATTGACGCGCTGGAGCTGCCCGTGCTCGATTTGAAACAATGGACCCCTGACAAGGTGCTGGCCCGCTTCCTGCCCCGCGGCCGCCACTCGCACACGCCCCACACGGGCCATGGAGGCCCGATGTGAGTGGTGCGGGAGCCAACCGGCCGCTGGTGTATTCCTGCTCGGGCTGCTCCAGTGCCGCACAGTTGGCCAACCAGGTTGCCCTGCGGCTGGACCGCAGCGGCGTGGCCGAGATGTCCTGCATCGCCGGCGTCGGCGGGGATGTGCCCCACCTATTGAAAATCGCACAATCCGGCCGCCCCATCCTGGCACTGGACGGTTGCCCATTGGTCTGCGTTGCCAGCACACTGGCGCGCCATGGCCTCACGGCCCAACGCCACTACCAGCTGCAACAGTACGGCGTCAAGAAACGCCAGCACGAAGACTTTGATCCCGAACAGGCTGCTACGGTCCTGCAGCTGGTGCTGGACGATCTGGCAGCCGCTCCCTTATGAATCCCACCCCATCCAACGCAACGCGGCGCGTCATTGTGGCCATTTCCGGTGCCAGCGGCGCCGTGTATGGCGTGCGCCTGCTCCAGGTGCTGCGCGACACGCCGGGCATCGAGTCCCACCTGGTGGTGTCCGGCGCCGGCTGGCGCAATGTGCAGGAGGAACACGGCCTGGAGCGCGCCGACATTGAAGCCTTGGCCGACCACGTGCACGACATAGCCAACATCGGCGCGAGCATCGCCAGCGGCTCCTTCCAGTGCAGCGGCATGGTGGTGGCGCCATGCTCCATGCGCACGCTGGCGGCGATTGCGCATGGACTGTCGGACAACCTGATCACGCGTGCCGCCGATGTGCTGCTTAAGGAGCGCCGACGCCTGGTGCTGATGGTGCGCGAGTCGCCGCTGAGCCTGATCCACCTGCGCAACATGGTCAGCGTGACGGAAGCCGGTGCCATCATCTGCCCGCCGATGCCGGCCTTCTACCTGCGCCCGCAAAGCGTGGACGACATCGTGAACTTCAGCGTGGCACGTGCCCTTGATCTGCTGGATGTTCCGCACACGCTGGCCGCGCGCTGGAATGGAAACGAAGAAGAATGAGCTATCACGATCTGCGCGACTTCATGGCCCAGCTCGAGGCGTCGGGTGAGCTGCGCCGCATTGCTGAGCCGGTATCACCGTACCTGGACATGACCTCCCTGTGTGACCGCGTGCTGCGGGCCAACGGCCCGGCCATCCTGTTTGAAAACGTCAGTGGCCACAGCATGCCGGTGTTGGGCAATCTGTTTGGCACACCCGAGCGTGTGGCCCGTGCCATGGGCGTGGCGGAGTTGAAAGGGCTGCGTCCATTTGGTGAGCTATTGGCATCGCTAAAGGAACCCGAGGCGCCCAAGGGCTTCAAAGAAATGGTGGGAATGCGCAGCCTGCTCAAGACGCTGTGGAACATGGCGCCCAAGGAACTGCGCTCGGCCCCCTGCCAGGAGGTGGTGTGGGAGGGCAACGACGTGGACTTGGCCCGCCTGCCCATCCAGCACTGCTGGCCGGGCGACGTGGCACCGCTGATCACCTGGGGCCTGGTCATCACCCAGGGCCCTAACAAGCCAAGGCAGAACCTGGGCATCTACCGCCAGCAGGTGCTCAACCGCAACCAGGTCATCATGCGCTGGCTGGCGCACCGCGGCGGCGCGCTGGACTTTCGTGAGCACGGCATCAAAAACCCCGGCCAGCCGTACCCGGTGGTGGTGGCCATCGGCGCCGACCCGGCCACGATTCTGGGCGCGGTCACGCCGGTGCCCGACAGCCTCTCCGAGTACCAGTTTGCCGGCCTGCTGCGCGGCGGCCGCACCGAGCTGGTCAAAGCCCTGGGCAGCGAACTGCGCGTGCCAGCCAGTGCCGAGATCGTGCTGGAAGGCCACATCTACCCCGATGCCACCCAGCCCAGCGGCTACCAGCATGCACTGGAAGGCCCGTATGGCGACCACACCGGCTACTACAACGAGCAGGCCACATTCCCGGTGTTCACCATAGACCGCATCACGATGCGCAAGGACCCGATTTACCACTCGACCTACACCGGCAAGCCGCCCGACGAGCCGGCGGTGCTGGGCATGGCGCTGAATGAGCTGTTTGTGCCGCTGTTGCAGCGTCAGTTCCCCGAGATCACCGATTTCTATTTACCGCCCGAGGGTTGCAGTTACCGCATGGCGCTGGTGCAGATCAAAAAGGCCTACCCCGGCCACGCGCGGCGCGTGATGATGGGCGTGTGGAGCCACCTGCGCCAGTTCATGTACACCAAGTTCATCGTGGTGGTGGACGACGATGTCAACGTGCGCGACTGGAAGGAGGTCATCTGGGCCTTGACCACCCGCGTCGATCCGGTGCGCGACACCATGATGGTGGAGAACACGCCCATCGACTACCTGGACTTCGCCTCCCCGGTCAGTGGCCTGGGCAGCAAGATGGGGCTGGACGCCACCAACAAATGGCCCGGCGAGACCCAGCGCGAGTGGGGCCGCACCATCACCATGGATGCCGACGTGCAGCAGCGCATGGATGGCATCTTTGCGACGTTGGGCTTGTGAGTCAAATCGGCGTATAGCCCTCGTGAAACATGACTACGCTGCTATAAAAAGCGTAGTATTTTTGTGGTCACGGCAAGGTGTCATCCCGACGCGTGATCGCGTAGATGTGCCACACCGCCATGAACATCGCTGCAATCGCCGGGCCGATGACAAAGCCGTTGATGCCAAACACCACCATACCGCCCAGCGTGGTGATCATCACCACGTAGTCGGGCATGCGGGTGTCTTTTCCCACCAGGATGGGCCGCAGCAGGTTGTCGATCAAGCCGATGACCAGCACGCCCCAGGCGCATAGCGCAAGGCCTTGCCAGGTGTCTCCGGTCACGAAAAAGTAGAGCGCCACCGGCACCCATACCAGGCCGGCGCCAATGGCAGGCAATAGCGACAAAAACGCCATCAGCACTGCCCAGAGCAAGGCGCCACCGACGCCCAGCGCCCAGAACGCCAGGCCGCCCAGTGCGCCCTGGATAACCGCCACCAGCAAATTGCCTTTGACCGTGGCGCGGATCACGGTGGTGAACTGGCTCATCAACTCCCTTTTGTGCTCAGGGGCCAGCGGCACCGCATTCCGCAGGGCACGCGCCAAACCCTCGCCATCGCGTATCAGGAAGAATGCCAGATACAGGGTGACGAACAGGCTGGTGACAAACTCAACCGTCAACTGCCCAATACCCAGTGCCTGCGTGGCGAGATACTGGCTGCCCTGAGCCAAAGCAGCCGAGATCCGTCGTTGCAAAGCCGAAAAGTTGACCAGGCCGAAGCGGTCCAGCAAGGCCGTCAACCAGTCTGGCAAGGCATTGAACACACCGCGAAAGTAACGCGTGGGATTCACTTCGCCCGACTGCACCAGATGGTAAAACTGGGCCACCTCCTGGGCCAGCGCGGCGGTCAGCAAGGCAAACGGAAGAATCAGCACCACCAGGATCAGCGCCAGCGTCAGCAGGGCCGCCAACGTGCGCAGCGATTTGAATCGCACCAAGAAACGCCGGTACACCGGCATGAACAGCATCGCAATGATGGCGCCCCACAGGATGGCGCCGTAGAACGGCTGCAAGATCCAGCCCAGCGCCAGGGTTACCACCACCATCAGGGGCAGCAGGGCGCGATTCTCGATGACACCGGGGTCTTGGTCGTTGCTAGCGGGCATGGGGATTCTCGTAGGCAGGCCGGGATCGGCGACCCGATCCTAGCAGCGACGCAGCTTTGCAGTGGCGCCAGCGGCATGCGCAAGGTCGTACGCCATGTGGGGTCAATCGCCCGTCCGATGCAGGGAAAACCCCAAGCCCTTAAGATACATGGAATTTACCTGTTCAATTGGTGGCCGGCCACCACCGACTGCATTCCATGACCCAAGCGCCTCCTCCCCCCCAAAAAGTCATTCCCATCCAGGCCGTGGCCGCAGACGGCGGCTTCATGGGAGCCTACGAGAAACAGGTCCGCATCTACCCGCGCTCGGTCAAGGGCTGGTTTGCCAATTGGCGCTGGATCATGGTCTGGGTCACGCAAATCGTCTTCTACGGCATGCCCTGGGTGCAGTGGAACGGCCGCGCGGCGGTGCTGTTTGACCTGAACGAGCGGCGCTTCTTCATCTTCAACCTGGTGCTGCACCCGCAGGACCTGATCTATCTGGCAGCCTTGCTGGTCATCGCCGCGTTGGCGCTGTTCTTCTTCACCGCCGTGGCCGGGCGCCTGTGGTGCGGCTATGCCTGTCCGCAGACGGTCTACACCGAAATCTTCATGTGGTTCGAGCGGCGCATCGAGGGCGACCGCATGGCGCGCATGCGCCTGGACGCCGCGCCCTGGAGCGTGAACAAGCTGCTGCGCAAGGGCGGCAAGCAATTCGCCTGGATTGGCTTTGCGCTGGTCACCGGTTTCAGCTTCGTCGGTTACTTCACGCCGATTCGCCAATTGGCCACCGAGCTGGTGCAGTGGTCGTTCTCGCCCTGGGAGTGGTTCTGGGTGCTGTTCTATGCCGGCGCCACCTATGGCAACGCCGGCTACATGCGTGAGCAGATTTGCAAGTTCATGTGTCCCTATGCCCGTTTCCAGAGCGCGCTGATCGACATGGACTCGCTGGTCATCGCCTACGACGCCGAGCGCGGCGAGTCGCGCGGCTCGCGCTCCCGTTCGGCCGACCCCAAGGCGCTGGGCCTGGGCGACTGCATCGACTGCACGCTGTGTGTGCAGGTCTGTCCCACCGGCATCGATATCCGCAACGGCCTGCAGAACGAGTGCATCGCCTGCGCTGCCTGTATCGATGTCTGCGATGACGTGATGGACAAGATGGGCTACGCCAAGGGTTTGATCCGCTATTCCTCGGGTGCGGGCATCGAGCAGCATCTGAACGCACGCCAGATGGTGGGCCGCGTCGTCCGCCCCCGGGTGCTGATTTATGGCGCTTTGCTGCTGGTCACCGCCTCGGTGTTTGTCGGCACCATTTCCATGCGCAAGGGCTTCTCCGTGGACATCCTCAAGGACCGTGGCGCCCAGGCGCGGGTGGTCGATCAGGGCTACATCGAGAACGTCTACCGCCTGCAGGTCATGAATGGCACGGAGCGCGCCCAGGAGTACACGGTGAGCGTGTCCGGTCTGCCTGGCCTGACGATTGCCACGCCGACGCACCTGCGCGTGGAACCGACCGGCATCGGTGCGCTGCCGGTGCGCCTGACCCTGCCGCCGGGTGAATCGGAGGCCATCCAGGGTCGCTCCAACCCCATCGTGTTTGAAGTCAAGGCGCTGGAGGATGGCGGCAAACGTGTGGCGCGCGAGAAATCCACTTTCTTCGTCCCGCGCTGATCCCAAGGCGCTGTCACCTGTGTTCTGACATCGGCTTGCGGCGCCGGGGACAATCGCCCCATGGACTTTGCACACTCACCCCGCGCGCAGGACCTGCGCCAGCGTCTTGATGCCTTCATGCAGCGCTATGTGCTGCCCTACAACCCGGCCTGGCATGCCTCGGTGCAGGCGGGTGTCTACCCCCCGCCATTTCTGGACGACCTGAAGACCCTGGCTCGCGAAGAGGGCCTGTGGAACCTGTTCCTGCCCACGTTGCGCGAAGGCGAGCCCGGCACGCGTCTCTCCAACCTGGACTACGCCCCGCTGGCCGAGGTCATGGGCCGCCTGCACTGGGCACCCGAGGTCTTCAACTGCAGCGCGCCCGACACCGGCAACATGGAGTTGCTGCACCGTTTTGCCAATGCGCAGCAACGCACGCGGTGGCTGGAGCCGTTGATGAACGGCGGTATCCGCTCTGCCTTTGCGATGTCCGAGCCCGATGTGGCCTCCAGCGACCCCACCAATTTGCAGACCACGGTGCGCCGCGATGGCGACCAACTGGTTCTCAATGGCCGCAAATGGTTCATCACCGGCGTGGCCCATCCGCAGTGCAAGCTGCTGATCGTCATGTGCCGCAATGCGGCGGACGGGGATGACGCCGCAGACGCCAGCGTCCACCACCAGCACAGCATGGTGCTGGTCCCCCTGGACACGCCCGGCGTGCAGGTGGTGCGCAACATTCCCGTGGTACACCACCATTCACCCGAAGGCCATTGCGAAATCGTGCTGAGAGATGTGCGCGTCCACGCCGACCATTTGCTGGGCGAGTGGGGTGCCGGTTTTGCGATGGCGCAGGCGCGCCTGGGGCCGGGGCGCGTGCACCACTGTATGCGCGCCATCGGCCAGTGCGAGCTGGCCCTGGAACTGGCCACCGAGCGCACGCTGGAGCGCCAGGCCTTTGGCAAGTATTTATCGGACTTTTCCAATGTGCAGGACTGGATTGCCGAGTCCCGCATGGAGATCGACCAGGCCCGCCTCTTGGTGTTGCAAGTGGCGTGGATGCTGGACCAGCCATCGGGCGTGGTCGAACCCGCTGCGCTGCGCGCCCAGGTTGCCGCCATCAAGGTGGTGGCCGCGCGCTTGCAGTCCCGTGTGGTGGACCGCGCCATGCAGGTCTTTGGCGCCATGGGCCTGTCGCCGGACACCCCGCTGGCCTTCTTCTGGACCTGGGGCCGGGCCCTGCACTTGATGGACGGGCCGGACGAGGTGCACTTGCGCACCGTGGCGCGCCATGAGCTGGCGCAGGGCAGGGCGCGGGCGGGTGCCACGGCGGCCTATTTCACGACGCCGGAGCAGATGCAGGCGTTGCCGCGCATCCGCTGAACGGCGGCTGGCTTAAAAGGTCTCCCACTCGTCATCCGCCGACGCGGCTGCGGTTGCTGCAGCGCGGACCGGCGCCGGCTTGGGGGCCGCTGCTGCCGGTGCCTTGGCCGGAGC
>JBAQDE010000018.1:0-40595 GCA_049294595.1 Rhodoferax sp.
CAACGCCGCTGCCCAGGCCCTGAACGTGGGCGACAGCCGCAACGACGTCTTCAGCTACACCCTGCGTGACTCCGACGGCGACTTCTCCACCACCACCGTGACCATGACCGTCACCGGGGCCAGCGACGCTCCGGTAGCCATGGCCGATGTGGGAACCACACCTGAAGACACACCCATCAGCGGAAACGTGCTAAGCAACGACACCGATGCCGACACGGGGGCCAGTCTGACGGTCTCGCAGTTTGTTGTGAGCGGCACCACCTACACTGCGGGTTCCACAGCAACTCTGTCTGGCGTGGGCACTCTGGTGATCAACACCAACGGCACCTACACCTTCACACCGGCAGCCAACTACAGTGGCCCGGTTCCGGTTGCCAACTACACCATCTCCGACGGCACCACGACATCCACTTCCACGCTGACGCTCAGCGTCACGCCTGTCAATGACGCGCCAGTGGCCAGGACGGACGTGGGCGCCGTCAATGAAGACGCGACCCTTACCGTGTCCGCCAGCAACGGCGTCATTCAGAGCAATAGCGGCGCAGGCATGGACACGGATACCGACAACACCACCGCATCGCTGCTGGTCAGTGGTGCAACCTCCGGGACCGGTGCAGTCACCCAAGGTTCTGGCGTGGGCACATCCCTCACCGGAACCTATGGCCATTTGACGCTGAATGCCGACGGCAGCTACACCTACGTGGCCGACCAGCCAGCGGCCGATTCGCTGGCCAGTGGGGCCACAGCCAATGACATCTTCACGTATACCGTGAGGGACCCCGGTGGCATGGTCTCCAACACCACCACCTTGACCATCACGGTGACGGGCACCAATGACCTTCCCACCATCAGTGCAGGTCAAACCAGCACCGTTTCGGAAGAAGGTCTGACCAACGGCATCGCCGATGCGGGCGGCACGCCGTCCGACAACACCAACGCAACCACCAGCACGGGCCAGTTCACCGTGTCCGACCCGGACAACACGGTCACGGTCACGCTGGGAGCCCCTGCGGTCAACCTTACATCCAACGGCAACCCTGTCACATGGGCACTGACCAACGCCAACCAGACGCTGACGGGCAGCGCGGCAGGACAGACGGTGATGACGGTCACCATCGACAACACGGGGGCCTACACCACCACGTTGCTCAAACCCATTGACCATCCCACCGGTGGCGGTGAAAACCTGCAATCCATTCCGGTCACCGTAACGGTCTCGGACGGCACCGCCAGCAGCACGTCGACTTTGACCATTAGTGTCGAAGACGACGCACCGTCTGCAACACAAACTACAGCCTCCGTGACTCTGCCCAACGTCAACACCAACATCCTGCTGACCCTGGATGTTTCCGGCTCCATGACCACCACCGATGGCGGTGGCGGCAAGACCCGACTGCAACTGATGAAAGAGTCTGTCAACGGTTTGCTGGATGGTTATGACAATCTGGGCGACGTGCGCGTACGCATCGTCACATTCTCAACCACGGCTGCGGAGCAGGGCAGCAGTTGGGTGGATGTGGCCACGGCCAAGTCCATCGTCAACGGCCTGTCCGCCAACGGCAGCACCAATTACGATGCCAGCATATCCACCGCGCAAAGCGCGTTCAACGACAGCGGCAAACTGGTCGGCGCCCAGAATGTGTCCTATTTCCTGTCCGACGGGCAGCCCAATCCAGGCACCAGCCAGATTGATCCGGCAGCGGAAACCACTTGGACCAACTTCCTGAACACCAACGACGTCAAGAGCTTCTCCTTCGGCATGGGCACGGGTGCCACGCAAGCCGCACTGGACCCGATTGCCTACGACGGGCTCACCAACACCAACACCAATGGCGTTGTGGTGTCAGACATCACCCAACTGCCACCCATTCTGCGAGACAGTGTGGTTGCACCCACAGCAGGCAACGTCATTGGCGGCGGTCTGGGCGCCTCGGTCGGCTTTGGCGCGGATAGTGGCTTCCTGCAGACGCTGAGCATTGATGGCAGTGTCTACACCTTTGATCCCAAGGCCAACAGTGGTGCGGGCGGCGTTACGGTAACCGGCACAAACCGTGGCGTCTTCGACACCGCAGGCAATACCCTGACTGTCACCACCCTCAAGGGTGGCAAGTTTGTGGTCGATCTGGATACGGGTGATTACACCTACACGGCAGCGCCAACCATTACCGTGGCCCAGCAGGAGAATATTTCTTACACGGTGCTGGACGCGGACGGCGACAGCGCCAGTTCGACACTGACGATTGATGTGAATCCTCCGCTGGCAATCGCCACCATACCGCCACACGTCAGCACCATCAGCAGTCCGACGGTACTCGAATCCACAGCGTCCACATCCACCAGCCTGGTCTACACCGTGAACCTGGACATCATGACTGGCGCGCCCACGACATTCACCTACAACCTGAATGACGCCGGCGGCGCCGGCAAGGCATCGGCCTCGGACCATGGCGTGGTTTCTTTCAGCAATGGCGTAACCCTGAGTGGAACCACTCTGACGGTGCCAGCGGGCGTCATCAGCTTCACGGTCACGATTCCCACGTTGAATGCCGGAGGCGTGGAAGGGCCAGAGACCCTGCCATTGACCATTGACGGGGTCACCGGCACGGGGACGATTGCCGAAACCGGCAGCTTCAACCCCAGCATCACGATCGACAACGTGTCGGTCAACGAAAGCCAGGGCAATGCAACATTCACCGTGTCACTATCGCAAGCGTCGGCCAATACCGTTACGGTGAACTACGCCACCAGCAACGGCACAGCCACCACCGGTGGCAATGATTACCAGGCCCGCTCGGGCACCGTGACCTTCCTTCCCGGAGAAACCACTAAGACAATTTCTGTCAACGTGCGGGAAGACGCGACGGTGGAGGGTAATGAAACCTTCAATGTCAACCTGAGCGGCGCGGTGAATGCCACCATTGCCGACAACCAGGGTGTCGCCACCATCGTGGACAACGAAGCCAGAATCTCCATCAACGACGTGACGGTCAATGAAGCGGCTGGCACGGCGACCTTCACGGTGTCTCTGTCCGACTCTGCTGCGTCGAACGTCACGGTCCAGTACAGCACCAGCAATGGCACTGCGACAGCCGGCTCGGACTACACGGCAAGGGCTCTCACCACCCTGACCTTTGCCCCAGGGGAGACAACCAAAACCGTCACCGTCAACATTGCCAATGACACCACGGTGGAGTCCAACGAGATGTTCAACGTGAATCTGAGCAATGCTTCGACCAATGCCACCATTGTGGACGCAGTTGGCGTGGCCACCATAGTGGACAACGAGCCTCGCATTTCGATCAACGATGTCACGGTCAACGAAGGCGCAGGCACCGCAACATTCACGGTATCGCTGTCGCAGGTAGCCAGCGGAAACGTGACAGTGCAATACGCCACAGCTAACGGCACGGCAACCGCCGGCTCGGACTACACAGCGGCCGCGCTCACGACTCTGACATTCGCTCCCGGAGAAACCAGCAAAACAGTTACCGTCGCCATCGTCAATGATCCGGCAGTGGAGGGCAACGAGAACTTCACCGTCAATCTGTCCAACGCATCCAGCAACGCGACCATACTGGACGGCGTGGGCGTTGCCACCATCGTTGACAACGCACCGCTTGCTGCACCGTTGGCGGCCCCGATGATGGTGACGTCCGATAGCAGCACCGCCCCCACTCTGGCTGCTGGTTTCAGCGATCTCAACGAAGTGGTCAAGGTCAAAGAGGACTCAACGCTCACGGGTAGCGTACTCACCGGAACAACCAGCAGCAACGGACCCATCAGCGTGGTGAACTTCCAGATTGATGGCAACACCACCATCTTCAAGGCCGGCGAAACCGCCACCCTGGCAGGCGTTGGCACCCTGTTGATTGATGCGGATGGGACATTTACCTTCGTGCCAGCAGCCAACTACAACGGCGCAGTGCCGGTCGTAACCTACACGATGACCGACGGCTCGAACAACGACACCTCAACGCTGAGCATCTCGGTCACACCGGTCAACGACGCACCGGTCGCAGTACACGACACGGCATCCACCATGACAGGTTCGCCTGTGACCCTGCCGTCCACAACCTTGCTGATCAACGACAGCGATGTGGATGGCGACCCGCTGACACTGTTCTCGGTCCAGGACGCCAACCACGGCAGTGTCGCAATGGTCGGATCCGATGTGGTATTCACACCAACAGCCGGTTACACCGGTGCGGCATCTTTCAGCTACACGATCAGCGATGGTCAGGGCGGGACCTCAACAGCCACCGTCGATGTGAATGTCAACGCTGCGCCGGTTGCCGCCGCAGACGCGGTCTCTGGCACTGCCAACAACCCCATCACCATTGCGCCGTCTACCTTACTCAGCAACGACAGCGACCCGAATGGCGATCCGCTGACCATCGACTCGGTGCTGGATGCAACCCATGGAACGGTAGCCTTGGTAGGTGGCAATGTGGTGTTTACGCCGACCAAGGACTACGTTGGCGATGCATCATTCAGCTACACCATCAGTGATGGCCATGGCGGCACGGCGTCGGGCTCTGTCAGTGTCACGATTGCTGCAGACTTGCTGAAGGCAGGTGGCACGCCCACGCCGTAATTGCGGTGGCAGTGCCTATCAACCGGGCTCGTTCACTGCGGGCCCGGTTGCTCCGTCGAAGCCGACCAGTGTCAGCGCCCTCAGGTCGGTCTCACTGGTCACGCCTTCAGCAATCACCTGTAGTCCGATGCTATGGGCAATGGTGGACAAGCCCTTCAGGAACGCCTGATTGCCGGCATTGCCATCCAAACCGCGCACAAAACTGCCATCGACTTTCAGGTAATCCAGACCCAGGTCATGCAGGCGCCCAATCTCGCTGAACTGGCGGCCAAAATGCTCCAGTCCCAGCTTGCAGCCGACTCCCCGCAAGTCCGTGCACAGCGCCTTGAACGCCTCAAAATGCGCAAGCGCACCCGACTCGGCCACCTCTAGCCACAAGCGCTGCGTGCCCAGGCGCCGCTTGAGCAACTTCTGCAAATTGACGCGGAACTCCGGCAGGTAGATGGAACTGGCGGACAGATTGATTGCCAAACCAGGGAGCTGGGGCTTAGCCTCCAGCTCATCGAGTCCCAGGGCAACGGCCGCCAGGTCCAGTTGCGGGGTCAACTTCAACCGTTCCGCCACCGGCAGGAACTTGCCAGCCGGCTGCCACTCACCCCGCTCATCAAACATCAACCGCAGCGGGCACTCTCTATGCACCAGCTTCCCGTCCAGTGACATGACGGGAAAGGACACCAAGCGCACCCACTTCTGATCCAGTGCACGATGAATCAAATGCGACCACTCTTCCGTGCTCTTCGGGTTATCTTCCGCCACATGCAGGCTGATGACCTTGAACCCACTCGGCCCCTGCGCCTCTACGGCCGCGAGGGCCAAATCCACCTGTGCCAGTATCGTCGCGGTTTCCACACCGGGAGGAAAGTGGCCACATGCCAGCCAGGTGCTGGGGCGATCCGGCAAATAGGCAGATGCCTCGCTGGTGAGCACCTGGAACAACTGTTCGGCAATCTCTTGCGGCGACGACAGTGCCGGCACCAGCATGGCAAAGTCCGCCCCGTTGAGTCGCGCGGCCAGTGCATCTGGAAAACGTTGCGCGACGGACACTAACCCACGGCTGAACGCCTGCAGGAGTTCGTCAGTATCTTTTCGGCCCAATGACTGGTTCACAGCCGCCAGGTTCGCCAGCCTTGCAATGAAAACGGCGCCACCGGTCGATTGCTCCGCCTGTACGGTGTCCCGCAGGCGTGCCATGAAGTTGCTGCGATTGGCAAGGCCGGTCAGTGCATCACAATTCGCTTCGCGGCGTACCCCTTCCAGGCGTTTCGCTTCATCCTCAAACATGGCTTTGAGCCGCGCCACCGTTACGTTCATGGCCTGCGCCAGTTTCTTCAGCTCCGGCACACCAGGCTCCTGCATCGTCACAAAGCGCCGCTCGGTGATGGCCTGTGCTTGCTCAATTACAGCATCCAGCGGCCGACGCAGGCGGCGCAACACCAGTGTGCTCATGTAACCACCCGCCAGTCCGGCCAGGGCCAGGGCCAGCCCCATTTCCTGCGCACTTTTCCACAGAGCTGCGTAGGCAAAGCGGCTTTGGCTGATCAGGGTCACCGTCCCGAATTGCTTCCAGCCACTGGAAATCTGGGCTTGCCCCGGCTGCGCGCGGATGGGCAGAAGCTGCGCAAACCACCCCGGAGCACCCAGATCCACCGCCGATTCCACGCGTTCCGACATGGTCTTGCCCTGTGGGTCCGTCACTCGCACCAGTTCATAATGCCCGCCGTCGAACAGCGAGGCCACGACGAGCTCGATCGTCACCTCATCTGGGTTGCTCTGGCTCAGTGAAAGCGCGAGCGCCGTGGCGTTGTCAGTGTTCTTGATGGACAGCTGCGACTCCAGATACGCCCGTGCACTGAGCATGGAAACCAGCAGACTGCCTGCAAGGGCCATCAGCGTACTGGCAATGATGGCGAGCCACAGTTGGCGAAACATGGACATTTTTATGCTTCCTTATTGGGGCTGAGGGGTCATTCGAAACCCTCAGCGCGTGCACGCTTCAAGAGATCTTCCCAGCGCGATAGCCGCCCATTTCCGGCGGCGGGTGTGGACTCTCTACCGGATACGCCGGTAAAAACCCCTTCACTATTGAAACTGAATACCGGAACCAGGTCGGGGCGGCGTGAAGCCGGACGAATCTCACTGACCAGGTTATCCAAAACGAGCGGCTCCGCCTCTGGCTGTGAGTAATAAGCCAGCACCATATGTGCTTGGGATGCCACGCTGTCGGATGACCCGATCTTGGCCCGTACATAGATCAGGCGCAACTTCTCCGGCGCGACTCCCACCTCTCGCAAGGAAAAATATTTTGCGATGGCGAAGTCCTCACAATCACCTGCACCACGGCCCAGCGTTTCCAGCGGAGTGGCCCAATAGTCGCCCTGATTCCAGATCGCCGCATCTTCACCAAAGGCGATCTGCCGGTTGAAAAAATCGTTGATGCGCTTGAGGCGTTGCGCGTCCGGCGCCCCGCTGCGGATATCGGCCAGCATGGCCTGCCATGCATTGAACCGTGCAGTGACCCCGCTGCCCCAACGCTGCGAGAAGGTGGCCAGCAGGCGTTCAAAGTCAGCACTGCCATAGGCTGCCTGACCCAACCACAAGCCCCAGATGCACACCAAAACTACCCACCCGAGCTTGGCTCTGTTCGCACGGGATGGAAGCACAGTCATCGGCAAAAGTGCGCAAACTGGTTATGACAATGGAACAGCGACATCCAACAGTGCCACTGCGCTCATACGCAGTGCGCAAGTCGCTCCCCCCGGACCGAAATATTCCGTGCATTTTTTCACATATGCTCCATATTTTTGAGTTTCCGGTACAACAGAGGCGCCAATGTGTCAAGATTTTCCACGAGAATCCGACACTATCCATACCCGTCGAACAGTAGCACAGTCCGCAGCCACGAGTTGCCGCTCTGACCGCAGGAAAAGTATAGAAAGAAACACACCAGATATGACCAAGCTAACCGCCATCAGTTGCGCAGTGCTCTTTGCGACTACCAGTTTCAGCCACGCTGCGATGGCAGAGCCGTCACCCACCACATTAAAGGGAGCTGTTGAACGCGCCGTCCTGCAAAACCCCGAGATCAAGCTCCGCTTCCACAATTTGGAGGCTGCCAAAGCTGAACGCCAGGTTGCACAGGGCGGATGGTTTCCCCGTATTGATCTCGAAGTGGCCGGAGGCTCCTACGAGACCAAGACTCCGGCTCTAGCCTCCACCCTGGGCTACAACGGCAACCGTGCAACGCTCCAGTTGCGGCAGACCCTGTTTGACGGTTTTTCAACACTGCATGAAACCCGGCGTCTGAGCTATGCCCAGCAAGCTGCCTATTTTGATTTGCTATCGGCCAGCAACCAGACCGGATTGGAAGTGTCCCGAACCTATCTGGACGTATTGCGTTACCGTGAACTCGTCCAATTGGCTGCCGACAACTTCACGACCCACCAGGAAGTGCATGACCGCTTGAGCCAGAAAGTTACCGCGGGTGTTGGTCGCAAGGTGGACCTTGAACAAGCCGCCGGACGGATGGCACTGGCCGAATCCAACTGGCTCACGGAAGTCAGCAACTTGCACGATGTGTCGGCCCGCTACCAGCGGCTGATTGGAGAAGTGCCGTCCCAGGAATTGACTCCAGTTGAGTCCATGGCCGGACACCTCAAACCAGGCACCAGCTTTCTGACTGACGCCGTGCGCACCAACCCGGACTTCCTGTCTGCGGTGGCCGCGATCCGAAGCTACCGCTCTGATGGCAATGTGCGCAGATCCGCCTATGCGCCCACCGTAGAACTGCGCGCCCGCCAGAGCTATGAAACCAACCAGAGCGGTGTAACTGGTGACTACCGCGACACCGCGCTGGAAGTGGTACTTAGCTACAACCTGTACCGAGGTGGGGCCGACAAGGCCCGCGTCAATCAGTATGTGGCAAAGCTCGGCAGCGCCTTCGATTTACGAGACAAGGCCTGCCGCGACGTCTGGCAGACTGGTGAAATCGCGTACAACGATTCCCAACGCCTGACGGCACAGATCAAGCTGCTCAGCCAGCACGAACTCTCCACCTCCAAAGCCCGCCAGGCCTACCAACAACAGTTTGATATCGGCCAGCGCTCCCTGCTGGACCTGCTGGACACCGAGAACGAGCTCTATCAGGCCCGCCGCGCACTGGCCAACGCCGAGTATGACCTGCAACTTTCGTCATTCCGCGTGCTGGCAACCTCTGGCTCATTGCTGGGGGCCCTGAAACTGCAGACGCTCTCGCAGGAAACACCCACTGCCTCTGGCAATACCGAGGACGATGACGAACTGATGCAATGCAGCAGCCAGATCCCCTCCACGCCGGCGCTGGACCGCACTTTCAACTCGCGGCCAGCAAGCCTGCCGGCCGATCCCGTCAAGCCCGCCGCAGCACCTGCACCTGTCGTGGTCGCGACACCCACCCCTGCACCTGCCATAGCCGCTTGCGGGCAACTACCCGGTATGGTCGATGGCTGGCTCGATGCATGGAACCGCCAAGACGTCACCCGCTACCTGGCCGCCTATTCCGCCAACTTCGTGCCAGCAAAGGGCGCTGATCGCAAAGAATGGGAGGCCATGCGCAAGACCCGTATCAGCAAGCAAGAAGGCATTCGCATCTCGATTGGCAAGTTGGATACCTTGCGCTGCGATGGCAAGTCCGCCGAAGTCGCGTTTGCCCAAGAGTATGGCTCGGCCAGTTACCAGGACAAGGTTCAGAAAACCCTGACCTGGGAGAATGTGCAAGGCACCTGGAAGATCACTCGCGAATCTGTCACCAAGGGCCGCACCTACTAATTGCCCAGATTGGAAGGCTCCAGCCTAGCGCAGGAGCCCGATCAGGGACAGCGCTCCAATCAGCAGCGGCTGGTGCAACATGTACCAGCTCAGGCTCCAGCGACCCGTCCACACCAGAGTCGCCGTAACCGGCTGGTTGGCATTGATTTCAAGCCGCGCAATCCAGCCCCGGGATTGCGCCAGCCGCCCCGCCGCCATGCCCCACCACATCACACCCAACCAAGGGAAAAGTGGCACGTAATCTTCCGTGACCGGTTTGTGGCTGATCAGGCCGACCCAGTTCAGAGCCTTGGCATCCCATGCGGCAGAAAACGGCAGCATTGCCTGGATTGGCGCTGCCCACCAGCCCACGGCCAGAGCGACCAGGCCGATCAACCACAGCCACGCGCCCCATCCGGCCGTCAACCGGCACAGAATCAGCATCACGGCCATGCCATGCAGCACACCAAAATAAATCCAGCTGTTGGGAAACATCAGCGCCGAGCCAACGCTGACCGCCACGGCACAACCGGCAATCTGCAGCCAACGACGCCAGAAACGCCCCCAGTTCTGGCCGGCCTGCACGGCCATGGCCTGGCCAAAACCCGCACAGAACAGGAACAGGCTCAGGATGCAGGTGCGCTGTACTGTCCACAGCGGGCCGCGGTAGAAGTCCTGCTGGATGTAGCCAAAGTGGTTCAGGTCAAACGCAAAGTGGAAGGCAGTCATCCACAAGACTGCTCCACCGCGCAACAGATCCAGTGCGGGGAATCGTCCGTCCGAGGAGGCTACTGGCCCGGCGTTGGTCTTTTTGTTGAGCGCCATCACTTGCTGAGTGCGGGCATTTCCAGCGTGATCTGTGCCGCTCCCTGCACGCTTTCCGCCAGCACGGCATGCCGACCGTTGACGGACTGCAGCACCAGGTTGCCATCCACCGTTGCACCGACGCGAAAGGGTTTGGCGGGTTTGCCATCCACCGAAATCAGGGCCGCTCCGCCCTTGGCACTGTCGGCCAGCACGCCAACCAGCACATAGGGTGCACGCACAGAGGCCGATACCGCACCCGGTGCCGCCGTCAGGGCCGCCTGCCCTCCCCCCAGCGTACGTGCCAGGGCCTGGGGGTCCATCGCAGCCGGGTTGGTGTTTGGCACCGCAGCCGTGGCCGATACACTGTGGCCCCGCATGCTCTTGAGCACCCAGTAGCTGGCGCTAAGAGCCGCCAGTGCCGCCAGGAAAAATGTGGCTGCCCTGACCCGCAAGAGGGGAAAAGCGTTTGTTTGCATAGCGAGATTATGATTGACACGACCATGACATCCACACCCGCACACGCCCTGCACCGGGAACCATCCGCACCACGCCGCCGCACCATGGGCTTCACCCTCATTGAACTGATGGTGGTGCTGGTGATCATTGGCGTGCTGGCCGCCCTGATTGTTCCCAATGTGCTGGACCGCGCCGATGACGCCCGCGCCACCGCGGCCAAGACCGACGTCAACAACCTGATGCAGGCTCTGAAGCTCTACAAGCTGGACAACCAGCGCTACCCCACCGCCGCGCAGGGCCTGCAGGCGCTGTTGACCAAACCTACGGAAGGGCCAGTTCCATCCAACTGGAAGCATTACCTGGACAAGCTGCCCAACGATCCCTGGGGCCGCCCCTACCAGTACCTCAACCCCGGTGTGCGCAGCGAGGTGGACGTGCTGTCTTTCGGTGCCGACGGACAGCCCGGTGGCGAGGGCAAGAATGCGGACATCGGCAGCTGGGACTAAGGTTAGCCCCATAAAAGGGTTCACCCTGCTGGAATTGCTGGTTGTCGTGGCCATCATGGCCTTGGCAACTGCGGGTGTCGGCTTGGCCTTGCGCGACTCGTCGCAGACCCAGCTGGAGCGCGAGGCCCAGCGGCTCTCAGCCCTGCTGGAATCGGCCCGCGCCCAGTCCCGCATGACGGCCAATGCCATGCGCTGGCACACGACACCGGCTGGCTTCGCCTTTGAAGGCATTTCCGGGACTGCGTTGCCGACCCAATGGCTGGGCCAGGACGTCGGCACGGCACAACCTACCACCGTGGTACTCGGCCCCGAACCCATCATCGGGCCACAGCGCATACGCCTCGTCTCCCACACCGACCCTACCCGCAGCCTGACCATAGCCACCGACGGCGTAGGCCCCTTTGCGGTGCTGGCCGATAGCGGCACCAGCCCGCCATGAGCCAACATAAGCACGGGCTGCAAAAAACGCGGGGCTTCACCCTGGTCGAGGTTCTGGTTGCCTTGGGCATTGTGGCGGTGGCGCTGGCCGCCGGCGCACGCTCCACCGGCGCCCTGACGCGCAATGCCGAGCGCCAGTCCGACCTGCTGCTGGCCCAGTTGTGCGCGGAGAATGCGCTCGTGGCGGTGCGGCTGTCCCGGCAGATGCCGCCCATTGGAGACAACACCAGCACCTGCGAGCAGGGCGGACGCAGCCTGGACGTAACCCTGTCGGTACGCCCCACGCCCAACCCCAACTTCATGCGCACCGAGGCCCAGGTGACGGACCGCGCCCAGCCGCTGCTGACCCTGTCAACGGTCGTGGGGCGGTATTGATGAGCCGCCTTTTCAAAAACCGTGGTTTCACGCTGGTCGAACTGCTGGTCGCCATCGGCGTCATGGCGCTGATGGCGGGCTTGAGCTGGCGCGGCATCGACGGCATGACACGCACCCAGGCCCAGTTGCAGCAGCGCGCCGACCAGGTTCTGCGCCTGCAGGCCGGGCTCGGGCAGTGGACCGCCGACCTGGATGCGCTGGTCCAATTGCCCAACACCCCGGCTCTGGACTGGGATGGCCGCGCCCTGCGCATCACGCGGCGCAGTTCGGTGTCACCCGGCGAAGGGCTGCTGGTCGTGGCCTGGACCCGCCGCAATGTGGACGGTGCCGGCCAGTGGCTGCGCTGGCAGTCCGCGCCGGTGGTGACCCGCGCCGAGCTGCAAACCGCGTGGGCAGTGGCCGCACGCTGGGCGCAGAACCCGGGCGACGCCGAGAAGGCCTCCGAGGTGCGCGTCAGCACGCTGGACCAGTGGAAGGTGTTTTACTACCGCTCCGACGCCTGGACCAACCCCCTGTCCAGCGACGCTGTGCCGCCACCCCGCCCCAGTGGTGAAAAGCCTGCCGGCCCGGACCTGACCCTGCCCGACGGCGTTCGTCTGGTGCTGACCCTACCCGCGGATGGCGCCGTGAAAGGCACGCTGACCCGCGACTGGGTACGCCTGTCCCTGGGCGGAGGCAAGTCATGAGGCAGGGCACACGCGGGGCGGCCCTGCTCACCGCCATGCTGACCGTCACCCTGGTGGCCAGCCTGGCCGCCGCCGCGCTGTGGCAGCAGTGGCGCAGCATTGAGGTCGAAGCGGCCGAGCGGGGCCGCAGCCAATCGCTGTGGGTGCTGACCGGAGCATTGGACTGGGCCCGCCTGATCCTGCGCGAGGATGCCCGCTCCGGTGGCGCCGACCACTTGGGTGAGCCCTGGGCCGTGCCATTGGAAGAGGCCCGGCTTTCCACCTTTCTGGCCGCCGACAGGGGCAACAATGCGGACGGCATTGACCCCAGCTCCCAGGTCTTTCTGTCCGGACGCGTCAACGACCTGCAAGGCCGCCTGAATGTGATGAACCTGGTGGAGAACGGCAAGGTGTCCGAGCACGCACTGCGTGCCTTTGCCAAGCTGTTTGAACAGCTGGGCCTGCCCCGGGCCGAACTGGCAACACTGGCCGAGAACCTGCGACTGGCCCAGACCAACCCTGCCAACGGCAACGCAGCAGGCTATGCACCACTGCTGCCCCAGCGCGTGGCGCAGTTGCGCTGGCTGGGCCTGTCGGCACGCAGCCTGACCCTGCTGTCCTCGTCCATCACCCTGCTGCCGGTGCGCACCCCGGTCAACCTCAACACCGCCAGTGTGGTGGTGTTGTACGCCTGCATCCCCGGGCTGGATATGGCACAGGCGCAGCGCCTGGCCAGTAGCCGCCAGACCGCGCACTTTCGGTCACTGGCCGAGGCTGGCAAGCTGATCCCGGATATCGCCACGGAACTCAACGACCAGCAGCACGGCGTCAACTCCCAGTTCTTCGAGGTCCAGGGTCGCCTGCGCATGGACCAGACCATTGTGGAAGAGCGCTCCGTGGTGCAGCGCGAGGGCCTGAATGTAAAGACCCTGTGGCGGGACCGCGGCGCTCTCGGCGCCCAGGGCGCGCCCCTACAATGAGCCTGCTCAAAAAAACCGCATGCCCACGCTGACCATCACCCTCCCCATTGGCCTGCCAACTGCCAGCGCAACCTGCATGGCGGTGCTGGGTGACGACACCGGCACGTTGATCCGCCACGTGGAGACGCCACTGTCCCTGCTGCCCGATGCGCCTGACAGCGAAATCGTCGCCGTGGTCCCGGCGGAGCAGCTGTCCTGGCACCAACTGGAGTTACCCAAGGGAACGCTGGATCGCGGCCTGTTCCAGGACGGCGGCGCGACCCGACTGCGTGCGGTGCTGGACGGGTTGCTGGAAGACCGCCTGCTGGACGAAACCGACCAACTGCACTTTGCGCTGCAGCCGCAGGCCAAAGCCGATGCACCGGTCTGGGTAACCGCCTGCAACCGGGCCTGGCTGCAGGCTTGGATGCAGGCCCTGGAGCAGACCGGCCGACCGGCGGCGCGCATCGTGCCCGAAGTGGAGCCTGGTGCCAGCGGCACGTCAAGCGTCTGGGCGGTGGGCACACCGGACCAGGCCCGCATGCTGTGCGCCACGTCCCTGGGGGTATCCGTGATGCCACTGGCCCCCGCGACCGTGACTCTGCTGACGCATGGCGAAGCCACTATCGATGCCGTGGCCGAACCCGGCGTGGCCGAACTGGCCGAGCACCTGTTCAAGACACCGGTGCGACTGCAAACCGCACCGCAGCGTGCGCTGGCAGCGGCCCAGTCGGCCTGGGATCTGGCGCAGTTTGAATTCCTGCGCACCCGGCAAGCCCGCACGCGCAAACAACTTGCAACCCTGGGGGCCAGCCTGTGGCGCGCCCCGCATTGGAAACCGGCGCGCTGGTCGGCCATCGCCCTGGTCGTGGTCAACCTGGTCGGCCTGCAGGCCTGGGCCTGGAAAGAACAAGCTGCGCTCAGCGCCAAACGCACGGTCATCCGCGAGGTGCTGACCAGCACCTTCCCCGATGTGCGCGTGGTGGTGGATGCACCGGTACAGATGGCGCGCGCGCTGGCCGACCTGCAGCGCCAGAGCGGCACCGCCTCCAGCCTCGACATGGAAACCATGTTGGGGCTTTTTGGCACGCTAGCCCTCGAAAACATTACTCCGGAAGCTATCGAATTCATAGCAGGTGAATTGCGCCTGAAAGTTCCCCCTATCCCCGATGCCGACGTCGCCCAGCTTGCGACCCGGCTGCAGACCCACGGTTACACCGCCCGGATGCGCGGCGACAGCCTGGTCATCACCCCGGAGCGCAGCCCATGAAGTCGTCCACCGGCCGTGCCGATACGCCCCCCCTGAATGCCCTGCAGGCGCGCTGGGTGCAATTGGCGCCGCGTGAACGCAATCTGCTGACGCTGGCAGCCAGCGTGATCCTGGTGGCGCTGCTGTGGCAGTTGCTGCTGGCGCCGTCGCTGCGCACCCTGCGTACGGCCGCGGCACAAGCCCAGGCGCTGGATGCGCAGCTCCAGCACATGCAGTCGATGCAGGCGCAGGCCAAAGCGCTGCAACAGCAGGCCCCCCTGTCCTATGCCGATGCGGTGCGCGCACTGAACCAGGCCACCAAGCAGACCCTGGGCGCGAGCGCCCAGATCAGCGTCAACGCCGAGCGCGCCACCGTGACCCTGCAGGCCACCAGCGCCGATGCACTGGCGCAGTGGCTGGCACAGGCCCGCCTTAACGCCCGTGCCACCCCGCTGGAGGCGCGGCTCAATCGCTTTGCCACACCGACCGGGGTCACCTGGTCGGGCGTGCTGGTCATGGGCTTGCCCCAGCGGTGATCGACATGGCGGGTCCCTACGGTTCATCCCCACCCGCTGCACCCTGGCGCTGGGCCATGGGCGGCGCCACGGTGGGCCTGCTGCTGGCGGTCGTGGTGTTCGCACCGGCACGCTGGCTGGCAACGGCCGTGCACCAGGCCAGTGCAGAGCGGGTGAGCCTATCCGAGACACGGGGCAGCATCTGGGACGGCTCCTCCCGCATGGTGCTCACCGGCGGCGCCGGCAGCGGTGCGGGCGTGGCCCTGCCCGGGCGGGTCCACTGGCGCATACGCCCCGTCTGGCCGGGTCTGTCCATCGCGATTCAGGCCGAATGCTGCATGCAACAAGCCGTGCAACTCCGGGCCACGGCCAGCGGCCTCGGACGGGCGCACCTATTGCTGGCGGACAGCCAGTCCCAATGGCCGGCCGGACTGCTGAGCGGCCTGGGCACACCGTGGAACACCATCCAGTTGCAGGGCCAACTGGAGGCCCGCACCCAAGGCCTGGAACTGGACTGGGCACATGGGCAATTGAGCCTGTCCGGGCAGTTGCAGCTTGACGCCTTGGGCGTCACCTCGCGCCTGTCCACGCTGTCTCCCATGGGCAGCTACCGCATCCAGCTGCAGGGCGGCCCGGCACCCAGCCTGCAGCTCTCCACGCTGGATGGCAGCCTGCAACTCAGCGGCCGGGGTGAATGGCTGGGTCAGCGCCTGCGTTTCAATGGCGTGGCCAGCGCCGCGCCCGAGCGGGTCGAGGCCTTGTCGAATCTTCTGAACATCGTGGGGCGACGCGACGGTGCGCGCTCCATCATCACCGTGGGCTAACCATGCACTCTCGCAACATGAAAACACCCATCCAGCAACATCCCAAGTCGACTATTGTTTCGATAGCAGTCTACGCCCTGTTGACGGGGGCTACGAGCCTGTTTTGCCTGAATGCATGGGCGCAGGCGACACCCGCTGCGGCTGCAAGCAGCGTGAGCAAGCGCGGCGAACCGATCACGCTGAACTTCACCAACGCCGAGATCGAGGCCGTGGCCCGCACCATGGCCACGCTGACCGGGCGCAACGTGGTGGTGGACCCGCGCGTCAAGGGCACCATCACGCTGACCACCGACAAGCCAGTCAGCCCCGCGGTTGCCTACAGCCAGTTCCTGGCCATGCTGCGCCTGCAGGGCTATACCGTGGTGGACGCCGCCGGCTTGGACAAGATCGTGCCCGAGGCGGATGCCAAGCTGCAGGGCGGCGCGGTATTCGATGGCGCCCTGGTGGCCGGCAACCAGATCAGCACCCAGATTTTCAAACTCAACTTCGAGAATGCCAACAACCTGCTGCCCATCCTGCGCCCGCTGATCAGCCCCAACAACACCATCAACGTCAACCCCGGCAACAACTCGCTGGTCATCACCGACTATGGTGACAACCTGCGCCGCATTGCACAGATCATCGCGGCCATGGACGTGTCCAACGCCACCGATGTCGAGGTGATATCGCTGCAGCACGCCATCGCGGTCGATCTGGCGCCGCTGGTGCTGCGCCTGCTGGAGTCGGGCGGTGGCGTGACCGTGGCACCAGGCGGCCAGGCCGACGGTTCCTTCAAGACAACGCTGGTGGCCGAGCCCCGTTCCAACACCCTGATCCTGCGCGCCGCCAATCCGGCCCGCATGGCGCTGGCCCGGTCGCTGATCAGCCGACTGGACCAGCCGGGTTCGCAAAGCGCCAGCGGCAATATCTATGTGGTCTACCTGAAGAATGCCGAGGCCACCAAGCTGGCCGCCACCCTGCGCGCCGCGCTTTCGGGTGAAGCCCGCAGCCCCGCCGCCGCCAGTACCGCCAGCACCACACCGGCCACCACCGCGGGAGCCATGTCCAGCGCCACTGCGACCAGCCAATCCTCTACCGGCGGGCAAATCCAGGCAGATGCCTCCACCAACTCCTTGATCATCACCGCGCCCGAGCCGCAATACCGCCAGTTGCGCGCCGTCATCGACAAGCTCGACGCCCGCCGCGCCCAGGTCTATGTGGAAAGCCTGATTGCCGAAGTGAATGCCGACAAGGCCGCCGAGTTCGGCATCCAGTGGCAGGGCGCGCTGGGGCAGAACGGCGACTCCAACGTGGGTATTTTGGGCACCAACTTCAAAATCGGTGGCACCAATATCATCGATCTGGCCACCAAGGCGGTGAGCGGCGGGGCCTCGCTTGCCACCGGCGGCAACCTGGCCGTGGCCAACAAGGTCAATGGCATCTATGTGCTGGGCTTTCTGGCGCGCTACCTGCAGAGCAATGGAGATGGCAACATCCTGTCCACACCCAACCTGCTGACGCTGGACAACGAGGAGGCCAAGATCGTCATCGGCCAGAACGTGCCGTTCGTCACCGGACAGTTCACGAACACTGGCGCATCCGCAGGCACCGTCAACCCGTTTCAGACCATTGAGCGCAAGGATGTGGGCCTGACCCTGCGCGTGAAGCCGCAAATCAGCGAAAACGGCACCGTCAAGCTGACCATCTTCCAGGAAGTTTCCAACGTGCAGGCCTCCACGCTGAAAGATCCCAACGGACCCACAACCAACAAGCGCTCCATCGAGTCCAATGTACTGGTCAATGACGGCTCCATCGTCGTACTGGGCGGCCTGCTGTCCGACGAGTACGGTGGTAACGTAGAGAAGGTACCCGGCCTCGGCGATGTGCCGCTGTTCGGCAACCTGTTCAAGAGCGAGACGCGCAGCCGCAAGAAGACCAACCTGATGGTGTTCCTGCGCCCCGTGGTTCTGCGCGACTCCAGCGCCACCGACGCCCTGACGCTGGACCGCTACGAACTGATGCGCGCCACCCAACAGGGTGCCCAGCCACAGTCCAGTGTTGCGGTTCCGGTCAATGCGGCTCCGGTGCTACCGGCGGCTCCCACTGCCAAGGCGCAGCCCTAAGCACCATGGCTGCGCCCCTGCAATACCCCCTGCCCTACGCCTTTGCCCGCAGCCAGCAGTTGCTGCTGGAAGACGAAGACGGCCAGTTGACCCTGTGGCTGCATGCTCTGGACAGCGAACGCAGTACCAGCGCCGTGGGTGAAGTCATGCGCAAGTTCGGCGTGGCCCGCGTGCAGACCGCCAGCACGGAGGACCTGAGCCAGCGCATCAGTGCCGCCTACGCGCAAAGCGAATCCAGCGCCGCCACCGTGATCAGCGAGGTGGAGGCTGACGTGGACCTCTCGCGCATGATGCAGGCCCTGCCCGCTATTGAGGATTTGCTGGAGACGTCAGACGACGCCCCCATCATCCGCATGCTCAATGCGCTGCTAACCCAGGCCGCACGTGATGGGGCCAGTGACATCCACATCGAACCCTTTGAGCGCCACTCCAGCGTGCGCTTCCGCGTGGACGGGTCATTGCGCGACGTAGTGCAGCCCAACCGCGCCCTGCACGGTGCACTGATCTCCCGGCTGAAGATCATGGCCGACCTGGACATTGCCGAGAAACGCCTGCCACAGGACGGTCGCATCAGCCTGCGCATCGGCACCCGTGGAGTGGACGTGCGCGTCAGCACCCTGCCCAGCGCGCATGGCGAGCGCGCCGTATTGCGTCTGCTGGACAAGAGTGGCGGCAAGCTGAGCCTGGAATCCGTCGGCATGCAGGGCGACGTGCTGCAGCGTTTTGAGCACCTGGTGGCCCAGCCCCATGGCATCATCCTGGTGACAGGTCCGACCGGTTCCGGCAAGACCACCACGCTGTATGCCGCGCTGCAAAAGTTGGACACGCGCCGCCAGAACATCATGACGGTGGAAGACCCGATCGAGTATGAGCTGGCCGGCGTAGGCCAGACCCAGGTCAACGCCAAGATCGACCTGGACTTCGCCAAGGCCCTGCGCGCCATCTTGCGCCAGGACCCGGACGTGATCATGATTGGCGAGATCCGCGACTTTGAAACCGCACAAATCGCCATCCAGGCGTCGCTCACCGGCCACCTGGTGCTGGCCACGCTGCACACCAATGACGCCGCCAGCGCGGTGACACGCCTGACCGACATGGGCATCGAGCCCTTCCTGCTGAGTTCATCCCTGCTGGGTGTGCTGGCACAGCGGCTGTTGCGCAAGCTCTGCGTGCACTGCCATGGAACCGGCTGCACCGAGTGCGGCCACACCGGCTACCAGGGACGCACGGGCGTGTTTGAGTTGCTGGTGACCAACGACGCGATCCGCGCACAAATCCACCACCAGGCATCCGAGGCCGACATCCGCGCGGCGGCCCTGGCCGGTGGCATGACGCTGATGCGCGACGATGGCGAGCGGCTGGTGCGGGACGGCATCACCTCACGCGAGGAGCTGGTCCGTGTCACCAGGGATTGAGCGCATGGCCTGCATCCTGGCTGTGCAAATCACAATTGCTTGCAATTTCACGCCTTTCTCTCACTTTATTTTTGCCGCGCGCAAACCAGAATAGGTTCCATCAAGGAAGACTTATGGCACTGCAATACCAGCTTAAACAAGGCAACTACCACCTGTATGACCTGAGCACACCGCCCAGCAAGGTTACGGGCGAACACCGCTTGCGCCTGCTGACGGACACGGTGGCCATTGCCTTTGATGCCCGCACCGGCAAGCTGCATGAGCACGGCAACCCTTCGCGCATCCACTCCTGGGCCAGCAACACACGCCGCCGCCTGCGCGCTGCCGGCGCCATCGACAGCGCCAACGACATCGTGGTGGTGTCCGGCCCGCTGCCAGTCGATGAGATCAACAAGTGCCTGCAGATCACCGGCTACTGTCGCAGCCTGTACGCTCGCCTGGCCAGCCTCCCGCACGGCAAGCGCTTGGCGCACTAAACGCTACCGGATCCCCATCCAGAACTATTCGTAGGCCACCAGCCGGGGGCGCTCTGCCTCGCTGAACAGGCTTTGCTGCAACTGGGCCACGCTGGCCTGACGCTCGGAGTCCGTGGTGCCGGCCTTCAGCAGCCGTGCGCGCTCGTCCAGATACTGGGCAATCCTGCTTTTCCAGGCGGCCTCTTCCCGGTCGACATCCGCCAGGCGCGCGGCAGCCTGCGGGTCAAATTCCTTGGCGCGCATGCGGTAGATGTCGTCTTCGCTGGCGCCCTTGGCACGCAGCTCCTGCGCCTGCTGCTCCACGCGTACCACCACATGCGTGGCATCGCGTTCGTTGCGCAAGGCGGCGGGCAGGGATGCATCCAGCACAGCCAGCCGCTGCTGCTTCTGTTGTGTGCTCAGGGTTGGGTCCTGGCTGATCTCCAGCCGCGCCACGGCATCCATGTCGTAGGCGTCTTCAAGACCAAACATGCCCTGCGTTTCGTCGTGACTGAAGTAGCGTGCGCGCAGGTCCTGCATGGCCAGCATGCGCCGGCGAATGGCGGCCACGCCACTGCCGGCAAGTTCCGGTTTGCCATCCAACTCCACCAGTTCACGCTTGAATTCGATGTACAGGCCCAGCAGGCGCTGTGCCTTCTGCGCCTGGGCGGGCGAGAGGCTGCGTTGCAACTCACCGCGGATGTGGGCGGTGATCGCCTCGATGGTTTGCTCACCGACGGTACTCAGGTAGTAGTCGAACATGCGCCGCAGCTCGCCATAGGCCAGACCACCGGGTGCACCGGCCACACTCGCCGCCTGCAAGGCTTGCAGATCACCATCGGGGATGGTGTCCTGCAGCGAGCGGGCAAAGGGTGCCGGCTTGCCGACCTGTGCCGCCGGGGACAGCGTGACCGTATCCCGGGAGTCCCCTCTTTGCCAGAGGAACAGCCCTGCGCCGGTCAGGACCAGGGCCAGCAGCCCCAAGCCAGCGCGGGCAATGCTGCGTTCCATGGACAGCCTCAGAGGCCCAGGCCGCGCAGACGGTTGGCGTGCTGGCGGTACAGGGTCACCGGGTTGGTTTCAAACAGGTTGACCAAGCCCACCGTCTGGTTGACTTCGTCCATGTGGTTCATGGCGTAGTCGTCGCGGATGACGCGGCCCAGGTGGGTGGAGCAACTGGCCACCAGGCCATCGTTCTTGGCGCCGCCAAAGGCCAGAGAGGTCAGGGCCAGAGCCGGGTCCATGATGTCGAACACGTTGGTGTAGGACTTGGCGCCACTCCAGGAGAAGTAGTACACGCCACGTGCCGTGTACGCACCTTCACCGCACGCCGTAGTAGGCACGCCTGCTGGATGTGCTGCATTGAATTTCAGTGAACCGGCTGTGCTCAGCGACTGGGCCGCGGCCAGGGAATTCTGGTTTAGGCCCGATCCACCCGACAGAAAGTTGATGACCGTAGCCAGGCCGTTGGTCACCGACACGATCACGGTGTTCGACAACGATCCGGGAGGTGCCACGCCCAGCAGCACGTCAGCTACCGAGGAGCCCTTGTTCACACCACCGACCGAGGTGGCCGATGCGACCAGGTCCGGCCGCACCGAGGCCACATAGCGGATGGTGGGGCCACCATGGCTGTGGCCGATCAGATTGACCTTGGCCGCGCCGGTGGCGGCCAGGATTTGCTTGACTTGGGTGAGCAGTTGCTCGCCGCGCACTTCGGAGCTATTGGCAGCCGACACCTGGGCCACATAAACCTTGGCACCGTCGGCGCGCAGCGCCGAAGGAATGCCATACCAATAGTCCACCGGACCAATGTTGTCAAACCCAAACAGGCCGTGCACCAGCACGATGGGGTATTTGGTCTGGGTATAGCCTGCCGCAGAGGCAGTTGCCGGGAACAACGCCAGGGCCAGCATGCAGGCACCCAGCCAGGTCATCACGATTTTCTTCAAGGTAGTCTCCAGTCGGGCCACAGGCCCCAAGGGTTGAAAGGAATCCGTCTGAAAAGGCAGTGCGACCTCTTGGGTGGGGGCGCTGTCGCGGGATGACCCTTTACCGGTTGCTTGTATCAACCAGTTCGAATCAAAAAAGCACGGTCGTGCGATTTGCCGAATGGTAGTGCGGTGTCTCACAGGTGTCATGGTGGGAAACCCGGATGACGTAAAAAACGCGGGTAGTAGACCGGACGCCAGAAATGGAAAAAGCCCTGCCGCGCAATGCGCGACAGGGCTTCGTTTTGAGAACCCTTGAGAAACGGAGGCGACTACTTAGAAGCGCCAGCCCAGGCCGATACCGAACAGAACGGGGTCAACCTTGAAGTCGCCAGCGTTGGCTGTGCCAACATACACGTCAGACTTGATGTAGACCTTCTTCAGATCGAAGTTCAGGTACATGCCTTTGGACAGGGGAATGTCCACGCCCACTTGCAGAGCGCCGCCCCAGCTGTCCTTGTTCAAAGTGGCTGCGCCGCCCAGGATGTCGGTCTTGGTGAAGCGGGTGTAGTTGATACCAGCGCCGATATAAGGCTTGGCGCCACCATTGCCATCAAAGTGGTATTGGACCAGCAGCGTTGGGGGCAGGTGTTCGACAGTGCCGATGTCCTTGCCCAGGGCGGTGGAGGTCAGTGTGTGCGACTGGGGCACGGTCAGGATCAGTTCCACGGCAATGTTCTTGCTGTAGAAGTAGCTGATGTCCACTTCGGGAATCCACTTGTTGTTGATGGACAGACCCAGACCGGTGCTGTCAGTGTTGGCGCTGTTCAGGCTGACGGCGCGGGCACGCACCATCCAGGGACCTTCAGATTGGTCTGCGGCAAAAGCGGCTCCAGACACCAAGGAGCACAAAACGGCGGCGGCGATGATTTGCTTTTTCATATGGGCGAAATAATTAAATGCTGGGGACATTCCCAAGGCGCATTGAACTCCTTCAAGAAAAATACTGGTTGATTTGAATCAAGGGTTATCCCTAGTGATGGCCGGGGATCACAAACTGTTGCGCCAGTTCCACACGCTGACACATTTTTTCTGCCGAAGGACTGGACAGGATCAGCGGATAACATCGTCCCATGCCCGCATACGCATTTGAAGCCCTGGACGCCGATGGAAGCACCCGCAAGGGCGTCATCGAAGCCGACACCGCCAAGGCGGCGCGCGGCATGCTGCGTGGCCAATCCCTGGTGCCCATGCTGGTGGAACCGATTGCGGCGGGCGCGAGCAGTGACCCTGCCACCGGCCAACGCGGCACCACGTTGTGGAACTCACGCGTATTCAACGCCACGGCCCTGGCGATTTGGACGCGCCAGATCGCCGGCCTCGTGGCCTCCGGCCTGCCGCTGGAGCGGGCGCTGACCTCGCTGTCCGAGGAATCGGATGACGAGCGCCAGCGCCATCTGGTAGCCGCCCTGCGCGCCGAGGTCAACGGTGGAACCGCCTTTGCCACGGCACTGGCCCAGCATCCCCGGGAATTCAGCAACACCTACTGCGCGGTGGTGGGTGCGGGTGAACACAGCGGCAATCTGGGACTGGTGCTGGAGCGCCTGGCGGATGACCTGGAGCAGGGGCAGGCGCTCAAGTCCCAGTTGATCGGCGCGGCGCTGTACCCGGCCATCGTGACCCTGGTGGCCATCGTCATCGTGATGTTCCTGCTGGGCTACGTGGTGCCCCAGGTGGCCGAGGTGTTTGCCGGCAGCAAGCGCGCCCTGCCCCTGCTGACGGTGATCATGCTGGGCCTGGGCAACTTTGTCCGCAACCAGGGTTGGCTGCTGCTGCTTGCTATCGTTTTAGTAGCTGTCTGCGCACGATTGGCGTGGGCTAGACCTGTACTTCGTGAACGCTTCGATGCCATGTGGTTGACGCTGCCGGTGCTGGGCAAGCTGTCCCGCGGGTACAACGCCGCGCGCTTTGCCAGCACGCTGGCCATGCTGGCCGCGGCCGGCGTGCCGATTCTGAAGGCCCTGCAGGCCGCGGCCGATACCGTGTCCAACCGGGCCATGCGCACCGACGCACTGGACGCGCTGGTTCTGGTGCGAGAGGGTGCGCCACTGGCCTCGGCCCTGGCACAGAAAAAACGCTTCCCTGGCCTCCTGTCCATGTTCGCCCGGCTGGGTGAGCAGACTGGCCAGTTGCCGGTCATGCTGGAGCGCGCCGCCAAGCAGCTCGGCACCGAGGTGCAACGCCGCGCCTTGCAACTGGCCACTTTGCTGGAGCCGCTGCTGATCGTGGCCATGGGGCTGGTGGTCATGTTGATCGTGCTAGCAGTGCTGCTACCCATCATCCAACTCAACCAGTTGGTGCGCTAACCTGACTAACGGCTGCGCCAGCCAACAGGCCGGCTATTCGATCTTGTGGACGTAAGCCAGCGCCACGCGCGGCGTGCAGTGAAGCAGTTCGGCAATGTCGTTGATGTCGTCTGGCACGGCGGCGTTGTCCCAACCCTGCATGGTGTGGCGCGCCAGCCGCTGGGCCAGCACCACATTGCGCACAATCGGCAGGTCGGTATGCCGGTTGTCCGAGATGCGGACCAGCAGCTCCGGCATGTGCCACAACTTGAGCAGGTTTTGGCGTAGATCGTCCAGCTCCATCTTGAGCACTTCACGCTGGATGGTGGTGCTGCGAAGGGTCGGGTCGGCGCGCTGGGCATCGCGGATGCGCTGTTGCAGGGTGGGCGCGTGGCACCACATCAGCATCTCCGGAAAATCATACAAAAACGCCGCCAGCTGGATCAACTCCACATCGGGATCGCCCCGATGGACGGCAAAGCCCAGGGCAAAACGCGAGGCCCGGTAGGCACGCTGCATCAGGTGGCGCAAGCCGTCCAGCGCCCGAGGCTGGTCGTGCAACCAGTCCTTGATGGTCGGCTGGGGCCCAAACGCACGAAAAAAAGGCGCAATCCCCATCAGAACCAGGGTGCTGGTGATGGTTTCGGTATCGGTGTCCTTGCCTGGGCGGCGCAGGCGTGCGGCGTGTGCAAGCAACTTGACCGTCATGAACGGATCGCCCTGGATCACATCAGTCAGCATATGGGCATCGACGGTTTCCTGCTCGACGCGCAAACGCTCCAGTGCCAGGGCAGTGCTCGACCGGATCGGCATCTCGGCGTCACGAAAGTAGCGCGTCCACGCATCCAGATCGGGCAACGTTGCCGTCAGGTACGCAGGAATGGCGGTCGGCACAGGTGGTGGAGCGGATTCGTCAGGGAGCATCGACATGGCCGCGAGTATCGGTGCCACTCCCAAACCGGTCAAGCCGTGATAACCAGGGGTGCAGCGTCTGCGGACAGTTGCACGTGGCGGTCCTGGCGCTGCGCACGCACCCGGGGGCGTGTCAGTGCCGGCCGGCGGGGCAATACACCGTGCAGACATTGCGGCATGGCACGCGCACCACTGGCTACATAGTCGGCCAGCAGCGAGGAACGCGCATGGTCTGGCGGCACATCCCGCTGGGTGGTGAGATAGGCAAACAGCGCGTCCACCAGGTTTTCGGGCGTGAGGCCGTGGGTCTTTCCTGTGGTCTGCCACAGCCAGTCGCTCCAGGCCAGGAACGCCGCAAAGGCCGAGGGACCTTGCAGCAGCAGGCCCAGCGTGGCGGTGAAGCGCCCGGAGTTGGCGACCAGATCCCAGTAACGTGCCAGGCGCGTGAAGCGCTGCACGGTGGTCGCATCCACGGCGCTGGTCTGGAGCACGGTGTAGGGCGGCACAGCGGCGTAGTGCATGCCCCAGGCCTGGGTGTGGCGTGCAATCGGCGTGCCGCGCAGGCGCTTGAGCAACCCCAGTTGGATTTCATGCGGACGCAGCGCGTGCAAGCGGTCAAAGCCTGCAGCAAACCTCTGCAGCGTCTCCCCCGGCAGACCAAAGATCAGGTCGGTGTGCAGGTGGGCATGGGTGTGCTGCACCAGCCAGGCCAGATTGGCAGCGGTCGTGTCATTGTCCTGGCGGCGCGAGATGCGCTGCTGCACCTCCGCGTCGAAGGTCTGTATGCCCACCTCCAGTTGCAGGACGCCGGGCGGGAACTGCGCCAGCATTTCCTTCAGGCGTGCCGGCAAGTGGTCGGGGATCACCTCGAAGTGCAGGAACAGGTCATCGCTCAGGCGCTCCAGAAAAAACTGCAGGATGCGCACCGAGGTGTCCACCTTGAGGTTGAAGGTGCGGTCCACAAACTTGAAGTTGCGCGCGCCGCGCTGGTACAGAGCGTCCATCGCGACCAGGAATGCGTCCAGCGGAAACGCCCGCGCTGTCTTGTCCAGCGAACTCAGGCAGAACTCGCAGCTGAACGGGCAGCCGCGTGAGGCCTCCACATACAGCAGACGGTGCGCCAGATCGGCATCGGTGTACTGGTCATAGGGCAGAGCGATGTCGGCCAGATCGGGTTGCACGCCAACGATCACCTTCATCAGCGGGCGCGGGCCGTGCAACAGGGACTGGCACAGCGCGGGGAAACTGAAGTCACCCCAGCCGGTGATGAGGTGATCGGCTCGTTGCACGATCTCCTGCGACTCCCACTCGTGGCTGACCTCGGGACCACCCAGCACGATCTTCACATCCGGGCGTGCCTGTTTGAGCAGCCGCACCAGCGCGGTGGTTTCGGTCACGTTCCAGATGTAGACCCCCAGGCCGATGATGCGAGGCTGCAGGGCCAGCAGCTCGTCCGCCAGTTCCTGCGGTTGGCGGTGGATGGTGAATTCGCGCAACACCGTGCGGCTCGCCAGATCCCCCATATTGGCCAGCAGGTAGCGCAGCCCCAGCGCGGCATGGATGTACTTGGCGTTCAGGGTGCACAGGACGATATCGGGGTGGCTGGCGGACATGGCATATCAATCAATTGACCTGAATCAAGTAGAAGCAGAACTAATTTAGGGTTTACCCTTATTAGGACTAGAGTGGAATCTTATTGAAGGAGTTCACCATGGACATTCTCTTGCAAGTTGCCATCATTCTGGTCTGCCTGTTCTACGGCGCACGCAAGGGTGGCGTGGCACTGGGGTTGCTGGGCGGCATTGGCATCGTGATCATGGTCTTTGCCTTCAAGCTGCCTCCGGGCAAACCACCGGTCGATGTGATGCTGACCATCATCGCCGTGGTGGCCGCGTCCGCCACGCTGCAGGCATCCGGCGGTCTGGAAGTGCTGCTGCTGGGCGCTGAAAAGATCCTGCGCCGCAATCCCAAATACGTTTCCATCCTGGCGCCGTTCACCACCTGCCTGCTGACCATTTTGTGCGGCACCGGCCATGTGGTCTACACCATGCTGCCCATCATCTACGACATCGCCATCAAGAACGACATCCGGCCCGAGCGGCCGATGGCGGCATCATCGGTAGCCAGTCAAATGGGTATTCTGGCCAGCCCGGTGTCGGTGGCCGTGGTGTCGCTGGTGGCCTTCCTGGCCAAGGTGCCGGTGGATGGCCATGTCATCGACTTCATCCAGGTGCTATCCATCACCATCCCGTCCACACTGGCCGGTGTGCTGATGATCGGCATCTTCAGCTGGTTCCGCGGCAAGGACCTGGCAGACGACGTGGACTTCCAGAAACGCATATCCGACCCCGAGCAGCGCCAGATCGTCTACGGGGAAAGCGCCACGCTGATGGGCAAAGTGCTCTCCCGCGACCAATGGACCGCCATGTGGATCTTCATCGCCTCCATCGTCGTGGTGGCGATCCTGGGTGCGGTCCAGTCCCTCCGACCGCTGATCAATGGCAAACCACTGTCCATGGTGCTGACGATCCAGATGTTCATGCTGCTGGCCGGCGCGCTGATGATCGTGTTCACCAAGACCGACCCCAGTACCATCGGCAAGACCGATGTGTTTCGTGCCGGCATGATTGCCGTGGTGGCCGTATTTGGCATTGCCTGGATGGCCGACACGGTGTTTGAGGCGCACCTGCCCATACTCAAGGCAACGCTGACCGAACTGGTCAAGACCCAACCCTGGACCTATGCCATAGCGCTGCTGCTGGTCTCCAAGCTGGTCAACTCGCAGGCCGCGGCCATCAGCGCCATGGTGCCGGTGGGCCTGGCCATTGGCGTGCCACCCGGCTACATCGTGGCGTTTGCGGCGGCGTCCTACGGCTACTACATCCTTCCGACCTACCCCAGTGACCTCGCCGCCATCCAGTTCGACCGCTCGGGCACCACGCATATCGGCAAGTACGTGATCAACCACAGCTTCATCGTGCCCGGCCTGATTGGGGTAGGCACCTCCTGCCTGGTCGGGTATCTGCTCGCAACGGCTGGCGGGCTGGTTTAACGCAGTTGCCGGCCGCCTATGACGCTCCTTATTTTGTAGCAACCAAACGATTACTCACGAGGGCTAACGGCAAAAATGCCTCTAAATGATCTGCTCAGACCCTGATAGCGGAGAGCGGTCGTTCCACATAGCGCTCAAACACGATGGCCAGCACGGTGCAGGTCATCCATGCGCCCAGCGTCACCAGTCCCAGCGCCAGGCTGGATACCCATCCGGACTGCGCCCACAGCAAATTGGCCAGCAGCAGGACGGAGAAATGGACCAGAAAGAGCGCGTACGAGCTACGCGCGCCCGTTCTGATCCATTGGGCCAACCTCGGCCGTGATGCGGATGCGGTGGCTTCCATCGCCTGGCGGCGTCTGGCAATGCCGAGCCAGATCGCCACAGCCAGCGCCAAGGCAATGCGCTCACGGAAGTCCCAGGCCAACGCGGCGACCCCCACGCCGGCCAGGGACCACAACAGCTTGCCCGCATGGCGGGAATGTCCTGCCCACCACGCGAAAGCCCCCATCGCGTAGGAGCCAAAAAAATACAGGGCCCAGACATCGGCATCGGTCTGGCGATTGAAATGGAACAACGAAGCCACCCCCAATGCGGCAACCAGCCACTGTGCCCGCCTGCCGCCCATCCACAACAGGATTGTCATCAACGCAAAGAGCTGGAAGTCGATAGCGACGTACCAGATACCGACCGACAGGGGTTCAATGCCCAGAATATCGTAGGTCAAGGTGGCGTGGGCCAGCAGTTGCCCGACGCTCGGCGCGGTCGGCACAAAGTCGGCCGGCAACCACAGGCGAGTCAGGGTGCTGCTGGCGATGGTGAGCAACAGGGCTGCGCCCAGCGGAAGCACCAGCCGCACAAACCGTCGGGCGATGTGGTGCCAGGGTGCACCGCGCTGAAAATAGCCATGCGCAGCCAGCGAGCTGGCGGCAAAGTAGCCGCCAATCACCAGAAACACCTGCACGGCCATGCGTGCGTACTCGAAGAACCAATCGGTCAGCCTGGGCGCCGCCAGGTCCAGCGCGTCGGACAAGGGGCCGTAGACGGTGAAGTGGTGCAGAACAATGAGGTTGGACGCGACCACCTTGGCCGCATCGATGTGTATCAGACGTCGGTGCATGGAATCAGGAAAGTGGCAACACCAGATCGGCGGTCCCTGGGTGCACCCAGCGGGCAAACTCGCGTGTTGTGTCGATGCAGCCCCCGGCAGCGGTGTAGACGCCCCGCGGCTCGCGGTAGCGGGCCATGAGCGCAACGATCCGGGCAACTTCAGCCGCGTCCTGCATTGTCGCCTCTATCCTGCGCGCAACCCGGTCTTCGTCAATGCGTTCATCCCCCTGCGCATCCCGGTACAGACCGTGGCGCCAGTGGTAGATCTCCAGACACTTGTCTGTGAGGGTATAGGGCTGGTTACGCTTCCAGAAATTGTTGAACAGTCCGCCGCCCAGGTACATGACCCACGAGCCTTCAAAGCCCGACGCATCGGCCGACGGTTCATCCGGGTTGCGAAACCAGGTGCGGTCACCTGGCACAAAGTAGTTGGGAGGCAGCGGCGCATCCATGGAGCCCTGCTCGTGCAGGAACACATCATGGAACTTCCCGGACTTGATCGGATGGCTGGACCACATGGCCTGCAACTGTGCGTACAGCGGCGGATTGCAGTGCGACAACTCCTGTGCAATCCCCAGCAGAATCACATACTCCGACGCCCGGTAGCAGGAAAACGAGTACAGCGCACCGGATACTGCCGGCTGCGTGGCCATTTCCAGTGCCCGAATCAGGGACACCCCCGGCCGGATGACGAATCCGCAGTCTTCGTCATAGGTCCAGCAGTCCTGCGGACGTTCGGCTTCGCTGGTATGAAAGGCCAGCGTTGTCTTGCGCGCGGCCTGCACGATGTTGATGCGAATCCGTACCGCGCTGACCAGTTCGTCGACGTTCGGAAACTCAAAGGCAATCGGGCCCATCAGCATCGACACCACAATTTCCCGCGTCAAATCCTGAACGCTACCCGTGGTATCCAGACACAAATTCTTCGACAACTGCAGGGTATCCAGTCCGGGCGCCCATGCAGCCACCTGCTCGGGCCGCAGGCGTAGCGACAGGCCCACGCTGGCGTTGTGCTCCACCCGCTCGGCAATGACCAGCGCAGAGAGATCAGGCAAACCCAACCGGGCAAGCACATCGATGCAGGCCTGCTCCGGGTCGACCATGCCGCAATCGTAAATCAGACACCCTTGCCCCAACGGCGCCAGTTGCCTGCTCCAACGTGTTTTTTGCGCGACTGATTCTTCTTGCACTGGCTCGCTCAATGTGATTTGAGCGAGCAATATAACCCACAAATTTGTTAGGGTTTTTACCCATGCGGGCTACTCCAGCAGGGTTTTTTCAAGGAACCGCACGGTTGCATAGAACTCGAAATCCGCATTGACCTTGCGACGGAAACCGTGGCCTTCGTTGTCGGCCAGGAGGTACCACACAGGCACGCCGTTCTTGCGCACGGCGGTCACCATCTGCTGCGCCTCGGTATAGGGCACGCGCGGGTCGTTCTTGCCCTGCACAACAAAAAGCGGCACGGTGATGGCGGCCGCATTGTTCAGCGGTGCGATCTTCTCGTGGAAAGCGCGCATGTCCGGGTCGCGCTCGTCGCCATACTCCACCCGGCGCAGGTCACGGCGATAGCTCTCGGTGTTGTTCAGGAAGGTGACGAAGTGGCTGATCCCCACGACGTCGATGGCGCCGCGGATCAACGGGCTGTAGTCCACCGCCGTCGCCAGACTCATATAGCCGCCGTAGCTGCCTCCCGTCACCACGATACGCTTGGCATCCAGGCGCGGATGGGTGCCCGCCCACTGCAGGAAGGCCCCACCGTCCTTGACCGAATCCTTGCGCTTGAATCCGTTGTCCAGGTCCAGGTAGGTCTTACCGTAGCCCCTGGAGCCGCGCACATTGGGCATCAAAACAGCCACGCCCATCTCGTTGAGAAAGTAGTTATAGCGGCCCATGAAGCGCACCGTGGACTGGCCCTCCGGCCCACCATGAAAGCCCACCAACAGCGGGCGCTTGCCCGGAAATCTGGTGGCGTCCGGCAGGAACAACCAGCCACTGATGCCCAGACCATCAAAGCTCTTGAGCTGCACCAGCTCCGGGCTGACAAAGGCCTCGGGCTGCACGCCCGGCGCCGAGGCGGCAGTGGTCCAGCGCTCGGTCTTGCCACTGGTCGCATCCAGCGTGTAGACATCGCCCGGGCTTTGCGGGGAATTCAGGGAAAAGGCCAGCAAGCCGCGCTGAATCTCATGCCACTGTCCGCCACCCAGCGCCCCCGCGGGAATGTCGGGTCGCGCCAGTTCCTGGCCCGTGGCAGCATCAAACAGGTGTACTTCATCGCGCCCGCTGGCATTGGCCACGGCCATCAGGCGCTGGCCGTCGCTTGAGAGCGCAATGTTCTCAATATCCCAGGGAATATGGTGTGACAGCACCTTCAGTGACTGGTCCCTGCGGTCGTACACCGCCAGCTCGGAAAACTCGCCCCCCTGGTTGGTCGTGAGGAACAGGCGTTGTCCGTCGGGGCTCCATTCAAAGCCGCTGTAGCCGGCGGCCGGGCTGCCCGCCTTGGGCAGAATCTTTTCGCGTACCCCGGTCTTTGCGTCGATCAGGAACACATCCGAATCATTGGGTGTGCGGTACTGCTGGGCCGCAATGGTGGCGTCATCCGGACTGAAACGAAAATCCCCCCAGCCACCGCCGGGCAGTTCGGCCAACCGCACCGAATGGTCCGGTTTGAGGGGGGCCACCAGTCGCAGTGTAGTGACCACCTGGGCGCGGCTTCCGCCTTGGGCCGTCTTGTCCAGCGGCACGGACTCCACCAACAGCCGGTCTCCGGCGCGGTTCCAGGTGTAGCCGCTGCGTTCATCGGGACTGGACAGCAGCGTGGAACGGCGGGTGTCCAGATCCATGCGGAACACCTGGGTGGCCTCATTGCCGCCGATGTCGCGGCTGTAGACCATATATTTGCCATGCTTGGGGGCAAACGACGCGGCCGACACATAGTCCGGGAAGTCCGTGATCTTCTCCAGCTTGCCGCCGGGCGCCTTGAGCCAATAAATCTGGGCGATGTTGGCGCCCTGTTCGCGGTGACGCACCAGCATGGACCGTTCGGAGGGATGCCAGCCCACAAAACCATAGCCGCGGAACTCGGTGTACAGCGACACCTTGTCCGCAATCGCCTTGGGTATGGCCGGGATTCCGTCGGCCAGCAAGTTGGCGTTGGGTTGCACAACATCCTGCGCGCATGCGGCGGCCAGGGTCAGGGCGGCAATGGCGCCCACAATGGTTTGTCTCATCTGCGTCCTCTGCTATTTTGGGAGAGAGGCCCGGTAGCATTCCATCAGGTGGGCCTCGATTTTCGCGACCACATTGTCATCGAGTCGTCCCCGAGCGGCCTCGTCCTTCAATATCGCCAATATCGCCGGTGGTGCCAACGGCCCCCGGTAGGGGCGGGTCTGTGCCAGTGCCTGAAAAACGTCCGCCACCGCTACGATCCGGCTTTCGAGTGAGATTTGCCCTTGCTTGCGCTGGTAGGGATAGCCACTGCCATCCACGCGTTCGTGGTGCTGGCCAGCCCACAATGCAACCTCTTCGAGGCCATGGATGTTCTTGAGAATGCTGAAGGTGTCGAAACTGTGGCGTTTGACGTCGGCATATTCCTCTGCCGTGAGTTTGGCGTTTTTTTCCAGCAACTCGTCGGGCACACGGAGCTTGCCCAGGTCATGCAGCAGCCCGGCCAGCTCCAGCATTTCACAGGTCCGCTCGGACAACCCCATGAGCTCGCCCAGGTAGTGGGCCAGGCACGCTACGCCATCGGAATGCTCGCGGGTGAACGTGCTCTTGGCATCCACGATCCGTGAAAAGACCTGCACTAGGTTGCGCAACGCCCGAAAGTCGATGTCAAGCGCTTGGGACTCTGACATCCATTTGGCCACATAGCCTGATACGTGCTCATTCTCCAGCGCAAACCAGAACGCCTCCGAATGGGAAACTTCCAGAAAGACATCCACCAGCTCCGGGGCGAACCAGGTACCCCGCCTGTCCGCGATCAGCTTTCGGATGTGATCCTTTGACAGCAGCAGGTTGGCGGTGGCGCCTCGCACGGTCAGGCAGGAGATATCGATACGATCCGCCATGTAAATGCAATTGGCCGACAACTTCAGACTTTCCGGCAAATCCAGCGTCTGGAGCTCGTCCCAGTGGGTATGGTGGTATTGCACCAGCCCCGCCAGTGGCTGCAATAGGTCACACTCCTGCAGCAGCTCTGCACCACGACTGCAGTGCTCGGCTTCGTTTTCCCATTCAAACTGTGCCAGTCTGGCGTGCACCAGCGTTTTGGACACTCCGCAGTCGTGCAGGATAGCTGCCTGAAAAAGCGCATTCAGCCGGTCTGATGCCCACCCAGCCTGTTTGGCGCATTCAGCGGCTATATAGGCGACCCGCTTGCCATGGTGGATATGGGTCACTCCGACCAGGTCCAATGCATCGGATAGCGAATAGATCGCCTGGTGCAGGTTGATTCTGAAAATGGACATGAGCCTGGGGGTATGTATCGATCAGTAAGTGGTTTCAGTCTAATCCGTTTGTCGCAAAAGGCGTGCCGGCCCACCGCCCGTCCCCAAAAATCTGCAGACCGTCACGCCAGACGGTTGCCGGTCGCAAAGCTCGTGCGACCCAAAGCAGCCTTGGCTACAGTGCGCCCATACACCACACGGAGCACACCATGACTACCAGCAGACGCCATCACTTCATCGCATTGATTTTGGGGGTTGGCCTCTCGGCATCTTGGCTGAGCACCGTGGTACTGGGTATGCAGAACTCCGCGACGCCATCCTTGCGCACCATCGAACTGGCTCCGGTGGTCATCGTTGCACGCAAGGCATCGGCCCCACAGGCAACCGCACAAACCAAACCAACAGCCGCCAAATGCGGCTAAGCTTGCGCTCCCGCGCCCCCCAAATGGCCGTCTGGCGGTGCGCGGGGGTTGACGCCATAATCGCGACCTTGGTGCCAATGTTTTGATGCAAGTCAAGCATTTTACCGTTCAAACCCCTTGATTGTTCCCTCGGAGAGTTCTCTATGCTGCGCCCCCTCCTCCTCGTTGTTGCCCTGACGGCAGGCCTTTCGGCCTGTGACAAATTCCCGGGAAAAGGGGACAAGAAAGAAGCTACGGCTGCGCCGATCAAATTGGTGATAGGGGCGGAAGACATTCTGACCATTGAAGCAAACGCTCTTGCGTCCGGCCCGGTCATCACCGGATCCATCCAGCCCGAACGCAAGGCCGACCTGCGGGCAGAAGTTTCGGCTGTGGTACTGCAGGTGCTCAAGGAAAATGGCGACGTGGTCCGCCGGGGTGATGTCCTGGTGCGTCTGGATCAGACCGCCATCCGCGACAACCTGAACTCGGCACAGGACAATGCCCGCAATGCCACCCAGTCCCTGGATCAGGCCGAACGCAACCTGCAGCGCCTCAAGACCCTGCGGGCATCGGGCATGACTTCGCTGCAGGCACTGGACGATGCCGAGGTGCGCCGCAACGGTGCGCAAAGCGAGCTATCGGCCTCCAATGCACGGGCCGTTCTGGCCCGCCAGCAGCTGGAACGCACTATCGTCCGCGCCCCTTTTGACGGCGTGGTCAGCGACCGCAAGGTGTCGGCTGGTGATACCGCCTCGATCGGCAAGGAATTGCTGAAGGTCATCGACCCCAGCAGCATGCGTTTTGCCGGCCGCGTTTCGGCTGACAAGATCAGCGAGGTCAGTGTGGGCCAGCCCGTGAACTTTCGCATCAATGGCTACGCCGGGCAGGCGTTTCGCGGCAAAGTCACCCGCGTAGACCCCAGCGCCAACGATGTGACGCGCCAGGTGGAGGTTCTGGTGAGCTTCAGTGACGCCAAGCAGCCCCGCGTCGCCGGCCTCTACGCCGAGGGCACGATTGAGGCCAACAGCGTGAAGGCGCTGACGCTGCCTGAATCGGTCGTGGCCCGCTCGGGCGACAAGGCATCTGTCTGGCGCGTGAAAGGCAACACCCTGAACCAGGTCGACTTGGCCTTGGGTGCCAGGGATCCGCGCACTGGCAATTTTGAAGTGCGCAGCGGGCTGGCGGAAGGTGATGTGGTGCTGCGCAACCCCAGTTCCAGCTTCAAGGATGGCCAGACCGTGGAAATGGCCGGAGCCAAGCCGCCGGTGGCGGCCGCTTCCTCCGCTTCGACCGCCAAAGGAACATAAGCATGTTTCTGTCCGACTTCAGCATCAAGCGCCCCACAGCGACTATCGTCCTGATCATTGCCCTCATGGCCCTGGGCCTTCTGGCAATGAGCAAGCTGCGGGTGAACCAGAACCCGGACGTGGAAGTACCGGGTCTGTTTGTGACCATTGCCTACCCCGGCGCTTCCCCTGACACCGTGGAGCGTGAAATCGTCAACCGCATCGAGAAGTCGTTGCAAAGCATCTCCGGGGTGAAGGAGGTGTACTCCAACTCCACCGAAGGTAACGCCCGCTTCGATGTGCAGTTCTCGTTCAAGAAGAACATGATCGAGGCCACCGATGAGGTGCGCAACGTCATTTCCAGCGTGCGCTACAAGCTGCCCACCGAAATGCGCGAGCCGGTGCTGCGCCGCTACGACCCTTCCGCTCAGCCCATCATGAACATGGCGCTGTCCAGCAGCCAACAAAGCCATGCCGAGATCTCGCGTCTGGCCGAGGACGTGCTGGCCGACAAGCTGCGCGCCATTGCCGGCGTGGCAACCGTCAACATCAACGGATCCCTGAAGCGCGAGCTGTCCGTGCTGTTGCGCGCGGAAAAACTGCGTGAACACAACGTTTCCGTCAGCGAGGTGGTGTCTGCGCTGCGGGCCCAGAACACCAACGCCCCGGTCGGCAAGGTGCGCGGCACACTGGACGAGGAAAGCATCCGCCTGGTCGGGCGCATCGAGTCGCCGGACGAGTTTCAGAACATTGTGGTCAAGCGCTTTGGTGGGCAGGTCGTGCGCCTGGCCCAGGTCGCAACCATCAAGGACAGCTTTGCCGACATCGACAGCCTCAGCATCCGCAGCGGCAAGCCCAACGTCGGCATTTTTGTGACGCGATCACGCGATGCCAGTACCGTGAGCGTGGCAACCGAGATCCGCAAACTGGTCAAGGACATCAATACCGAACTCGAACGCGACCACCCCGGAACCAAGCTGGAGATCACCCGCGACGGTGGCGTGGACGCGCAGCGCAGCCTCAACAACGTCATCGAGTCCCTGGTACTGGGTGCCGTCCTGACCATATTTGTGGTGTACGCCTTCCTGAACTCCTGGCGCTCCACGCTGATCACCGCCCTGAGCCTGCCAACCTCAGTCATTGCAGCCTTCATCGCCGTTTGGCTGTGCGGTTTCACGCTGAACTTCATGACTCTGTTGGGTCTGTCATTGGCCATTGGCGTATTGATCGATGACGCCATCGTGGTGCGGGAGAACATCGTGCGCCACATGCAACGCGGCTCGGATCGGCGCACAGCGTCCCTGGAGGGAACCGCAGAAATCGGTCTGGCCGTGGCGGCCACCACGTTCTCGATCATCGCGGTGTTCATCCCGGTGGCCTTCATGCCCGGCGTGTCGGGGGAGTGGTTCCGTCCCTTTGCCTTGACCGTGACCTGCTCGGTGCTGGTCAGCCTGGGCATTTCCTTCACGCTGGACCCGATGCTGTCGGCCTACTGGGGTGATCCACCGGACTACCACAGCGCCCCCAAGACGGGCTTAAGCCGCCATCTGCAACGCTTCAATGACTGGTTCGACCACCAGGCCGACCGCTACGGCAACGTGATTGCCTGGGCCCTTCACCACCGGCGCTGGATGACGGCCATCGCGGTCGCATCATTGGTCGGCGCTGTCGTATTGCAGGTGACCAAGGGTGGTACGGAGTTTCTGCCCAAGTCCGACTCCGGCAACCTGATGATCGAAGTACGTACGCCGGCCTCCTCGTCGGTCGAATACGCCAGGCTGAAGATGGAGCGAGCAGCGGAAATTGCCCGCAGCATTCCCGAGACCCGTGAGACCAACAGCAACATCAACGCCAGCGGCGGCCGCATCTACGTGGACATTGGCAAGCGCCACACCCGCAGCCGCAGCGCCAAGGAAATTGCCAGCGAACTGCGCGACAAGGTGCGCCCCCTCGTTGGTGCCGAGTATGTGGTGCTGGACGATCTGAACAACGGCGCGCGCAAGCCCATCCAGATCGACTTCACCGGACCGGACTCACGCAAGTTGCTGGAAATCACCAGCGCTTACATGGACAAGCTGCGGCAGGTTCCCGGAGCGGTGGATGTGGGCCTGTCACAGCAAGACCCCAAGAAAGAGCTGAAGATTGAACTCAATCGCGGCCTGGCCAACTCCATGGGAATCTCTGCCAATGATGCTGCACAGGCCCTGCGTGTGGCCTTCGCTGGCATCGAGGTCGGTGATTGGGTAGACCCCACCGGCGAGACCCGCGACGTGGCCGTGCGCCTGCATCCGGAAGACCGGGTCAGCAAGGAAAACATCGAACGGCTGCCGATTGCCGTCTCCGGCAGCAACCTGATGGTGCCACTGGACCAGATCGCCACCATCACCATGGGCAAGGGGCCGTCGGGCATTGAGCACGCCAACGGCAAACGCAACATCACGGTGTCGGCCAACGCCCAAGGCCGCTCCAACGGCGAAGTCACGGACGATGCCATGAAGCTGGCCAAGTCGTTGGACTATCCACCTGGCTACGGCCTGTCGCTGACAGGCGCCGGGCAGGACCAGAAAGAACTGTTCACCGAGATGCTGATTGCGCTGCTATCCGGCATTGGCCTGATGTACCTGATCCTGGTGATGCAGTTCGGCTCCTTCACCGCACCACTGGCCGTGATGCTGTCGCTGCCGTTGTCACTGATCGGCGTGGTGCTGGCGCTGCTGATCACGCGCAGCACGCTGAACCTGATGAGCTTTATCGGCGTCATCATGCTGATGGGACTGGTCGCCAAGAATGCCATCCTGCTGCTCGATGCCGCGCGCAAGCGCGAGGCCGAAGGCGTGAACCGCGAGGAAGCCCTGATGGATGCCGGCCGCGTGCGCCTGCGTCCCATATTGATGACCACCTTTGCCCTGATTGCCGGCATGCTGCCAGTGGCCATCGGCCTGGGTGAGGGCGGCGAGTTCTACCAGCCGCTGGCCGTGGCCATCATTGGCGGCACCATCACCTCGACGCTGTTAACGCTGCTGGTGGTGCCCACCTTCTACGACAGCATCGAGATTGCACGCGACCGCATGGTGGCCAAGTTCCGCGCCCGCCTGCAGCACCGCAATGGCCTGCTGGCCTTTCTGCAGACCTTTGCCGAGGCGATCCTGACGCTGCTGCTGGTGCGGGTGCTGTACCGCATGGCGGTGCGACTGTATGGCCGCTTCGCGGGCTCCGGGCGCTTGGCCCCGGCGCAGCCGCTCTGAACCAACGTTTTGGTGTCAGGTCGGAACAATGACCCGCACCACGGACTCCCGGTTGTCCCGAAAGCCCATGCGCTGATAGAGCTGGTGGGCGCCGGCGTTGTCGCGCATGACATGCAGGAACGGCGTCTCGCCGCGCTGCATCTGACGACGAATCAGATGCGTCATCAAGCGCCGTGCCAGACCCCGGCCCTGAAAGTCCGGATGGGTGCATACACCGCTGATTTCGTGGAATGCGCCGGCGTGCAGCCGCTCCCCGGCCATGGCGACCAGACGTGTACCTTCAAAGCAACCGAAGTATTCACCCAGCTCCGGCGTGCGCAGGCCAAACGGCCCGGGACGGGTCAGCGTGGCCAGCTCGAGCGCCAGCGGCGCATGCTCCGGGCGCAGCCGAACCAGTGCCAATTCCCCATCCACGTCGGGCAGGCCGCCTTGCCAGACCATCTGGAACATTGTGGCCTCTGCCTCAATGGCCCAGCCTGTCGGCGCCGGACCTGACCAGCCACCGCAGTACAGGTGTTCGCCGGGCGTACAGTACGGCACCAACTTGTCGAGCCGGGGTCGTTCGGGGTCGGCAAACCCCAGCATCGGCGAAAAGCCGCTGGCGTAGCGACGTGCATCACCCACCCCACTGGCGTAGGCGGCGTGGTGTCCGGTCAGGGTGTGCCAGATGACGTTGTCAAGAAGGCGGTGCATGGCTCAGTATCCGCATGACGCAACATCGTTCATTTTGCCGGCAGGGCCCACAGCAGGCCGCGGGTGGCGATGATGGGGTACACCGTCGCATGGTCTTCGCCGTTGACCACTTCGGAACGCACCGTAAGGCCCGGATAGCGGCGGGACTTCAGTTGCCTCTCAAAGGCTTGCACGTCTCCCACCATATCCACCTCCTGGTTGTAGCGCGGGTTGCGCGACTGGGGGCGCAAGGTCTCGTATCCGCCGGTCATCAGCAACACACGGGCTGGCAAATCCTGTTTGCGCGCCGCATAGGCACTTTCAACACCAAACAGGTGACGCTGACCAAACCATAGCGACGGGCTTCCCAGCACATAGTGGTCAAACATGCCCGGCTCAGTCAACAAGGTGTGCAAACCAAACAACCCACCGTAGGAGTGGCCAATCAACACCTTGCGTTGCATATCGGACCGGTAAGTGTGAGCAATAAAGGGGAAGACCTGACTGACTACAAACCGCCGGTAGGTCTCGGCTTGACCGTAGACACCCTCCACTGGGGCTGCCTTGCCGTTCTTGCGGTCGGTGGGGGTGTAGTCGCGATTGCGGCTTTGCACAGGGGTCTCCCCCCTGGCATATCCGAGGCCGACCAGAATGAACTCGGACAGATTGCCCCCATTGCGGCTGACAAAGCTGCCAATGTTGCGCACGACTGGAAAGGCATACGGCGCATCGGTGACAAAGACAACGGGGTAACTCTGATTGCCCTTGCCGTAACTCGCCGGCAAGCTGATGTAGAGGTCGTAGTCGCGTCCCGAAGACTCCATGCGCAGGGTATGCACCTCGGTCCCCTCCAGCACATAGGCTGGGGCGTCGGCTTGCGCGAGTCCGCCCCACAGGAGCAGGGTGGCGGTGACCAGGCGAAACAGTGCTAGCGGCAATGCCCAGGGCCTGGGCAAGTCAACATAGCGGAACCTCAAAACGGAATATCGTCGTCCATGTCATCAAAGCCGCTGGCCGGGCGCGGGGGCGGTGCCTGGCGGGCAGC
>JBAQDE010000019.1:0-1651 GCA_049294595.1 Rhodoferax sp.
ACGCCACGAATCGCAGATTTGAAAGTGAACAGGAAAGTCAATGAAATCAACGATCTACCAACACCACCTCCGCGCCAGTGCTAGCTTTTCGTACCGTCACTTATTGCACTGAAAACGAGGAGACCCCGACTTTGATGATAGCTGGCGGTGTTGAAAGCATGAGCCGCGCTCCATTCGCTGTGCCGAAGGCCGAGACTGCATTTTCCCGCGGCAACGCCATGTATGACACCACCATCGGCTGGCGCTTTGTCAACAAGTTGATGGAGGAACTGCATGGCACCGACTCGATGCCCGAGACCGCGGAGAACGTAGCGACAAGCTATGGCATCGAGCGCAAGGCACAAGACCAGATGGCATTGGCCTCACAAGTCAAGGCCGCCGCCGCGCAAAGGGCTGGCTGCGCATTCCACTGATGGCGGACAGTGATTCCATTCCCATCGCGGACAGCGTTCCAGGCGATGGCGGACACGTTGCGCGGGTGTCCTGAGTGACGCTCAAATCGTAGCCGAAGTGTCCGCCATCAGCGTGGAACGGCGGTCGGCGCAGCCGGCTCAGGCGGCCTTGGTGAGCTTGCGCATCGACTCGCCCTTGAGGGCGATCTTGTGCGAGCCGTGCACGATGCGGTCCAGGATGGCGTCGGCCAGCGTGGGCTCGTCCAGCCAGGTGTGCCAGGCCGTCACCGGCAACTGACTGGTGATGAGCGTCGAGCGAGTACCCACCCGGTCGTCCAGCAACTCCAGCAGGTCGTTTCGCTCGTGCGCGGCAATCGGCGCGATGCCGAAGTCGTCCAGGATGAGCAGGTCCAGCCGCGCCAGTTGCGCCAGCCGTTTGCCCAGGCTGCCATCGCCGTGGGCCACGTGCAGCTCCTGCAGCAGCCGTGGCGCGCGGGTGTAGAGCACCGAGAAGCCCAGGCGCGCGGCCTGCTGCCCCAGTGCGCAGGCAAGCCACGTCTTGCCGCACCCGGTGGCGCCGGTGACCAGCACGTTGTGGCCATGGCGCAGCCAGTCCCCGCCGGCCAGGCTGGTGATGACCTCCCGGCTCAGGCTCCGGCTGACGCGCCAGTCGATGTCCTCCAGGCAGGCACTGGAGACCTTCAAACGGGCGGCCTTGAGCAGGCGCTCCAGGCGTTTGCTGTCACGCCAGTCCACCTCGCGCTGCACCAGCAGCGCCAGGCGTTGTTCAAAGGGCAGCTCGCTGGCCGTGATGTGGGTGGCCGCGTCGCTGAGGGCGGCCACCATGCCGTCCAGGCGCAGGGCACGCAGTTGGTTCAAGGTCTGTTCGTTGAGCATGGTCGTTGGTGCTTTGTTTGTCTGTATCGAGGTGTCAGTGGTAGTAGCCCGGCCCACGCACGTTCTCGTGCAGCGGCAGGCTTGCCTGTGCGGCCATCGGCGCATCCAGCGGCCGCTGGTCCAGGCCGCAGCCCAGGATGGAGGCGATGCTCTTGTAGGACGGTGAGCGAATCGACTGCGCCCGCGCACAGGCGGCCTCCAGCCGGTCAGCCCCGTACTCACGGCCCAGGCGCATGAGGCCCAGACAGGAGCGGTAACCCTGCTCGGGATGCTGGCGGTGCTCCATCTGCCAGCGCACCACGGCGGCGGTGGCCGCGCCCACGCGCTCGCCCCAGGCGATGAGCTTGGCCGGCGTCCACTGC
>JBAQDE010000020.1:0-137933 GCA_049294595.1 Rhodoferax sp.
CCGTCCCACCACCCCGCGCAAGGTGCAACCCGCGCCTGCCGCCATGCCCGCGGAACCGGCAGTGGCTGCACCACCCGTGCGCCTGCCCAAGCCGGCCAAATCGGCCAACAAGGCACGCCTCAAGCTCGACCCGCTGGACCTGCTGATTGAAAAAGACCCGGTGCTGCGCGCCACGGACGAGTTGCTGTCCCTGCCGCAGGAAGGCGGCGCCCGGCGCGCCGAGGCTGCGGCCCTGTGGCGAGCGCTCAACGCCAGTCCCGAGCAGATCCTGCGCGAGGAAGTCCAGGCGCAGCGCGCCGCAGAGGACTTGAAAGCGTTGTACACCGTGACCAACCAGAACCAGAAAGGCCTGATCGAGCTGGCTGCCAAGGTGGAGCGCGCGGAGTCCGAGCGCTATGCCAATGGACTGGTCTACACACTGATCGCCTTGTGGGTGGTGTCCTTGGCGGCTCTGGTCTGGATGTGGCAGCTCATGCATGCCGTGCAGGTGGTGCCGGACTGGAGACGTGGGCAGGATGCGGATGACAGCCTGATGGCCGAACTGGTGGAGGCCAAATCGCAGAAGCGTCGGGCCACGGCGCCAGCGCAACCACCCGTGGCGCCCGCGCCGCAGGCTGCGGCACCAGAGCAGGCTCCGGTGGCTGCGGTGCAGCAGCCGGTGAAAGCGCCCGCAGCAAGGGCCAGCGCCAAGCCTCCCACAGCCGCATCCCCGCTGACCGAGGTGGACTTTGACCTGGACCTGATCGACTCACCCTGGAACGAACACTTGCGTGCACCGGCACCGACGCCCGCATCAGCCCCCGCACCCGCCCATGACCCCTGGGCAACGCCTGTTGCAGCCGCCCCATCGGCCTGGCGCACGCTGGAGGCGCCGACCTTGCCGAGCGCAACACGGGGCGCATCGCAGGGATCGTCGCACGGCACCATCGATTTCTCCGTGAGCATGTCGCCGATTCTGCGTTCCATCGATACCGAGGAGCTGGAAGACGTCCGCCACCAGGCCGAATTCTTTGTGTCCCTGGGGCAGCACGACAAGGCCATCGACATCCTGACCACCCGCATCGCCCAGTGTGGTGAGTCCAGTCCGCTGGTCTGCCTGGATTTGCTGAAGATCTACCACGCACTGGGTCGCGAGCCCGAGTACACCTTCATGCGCACCGAGTTCCAGCACTGGTTTACCGGTCGCGTTCCCGACTTTGCCGACTTTGGCAACGAGGGCCGCGCGCTGGACCGCTACCCGCAGGTGATGGAGCGCATCGTCAAGCTCTGGCCGGGTGCACGCGTGCTCGAATACATCGAAGAGTGCCTGTACCACCACACCGGGGCTTCGGATGGGCAGGACTTTGATCTGCAGGCCTACCGCGACCTGCTGCTGCTCCACACGGTGGCCAAGCGCATCATGCGCATGGCCAGCGAGAGTGGTGACCCGGACAGCTACATCCCCGATGTGGTGCGCATTCCGGCCCGCGCGCAGAGCAACATGATTCTGGACACACCGGACAGCCGGCGCACGCCAACCCACCGCGCGGGTTCCCATCTGCGAGGGGGCACGCCCACCCGTGATGCGCTGGATGAATACGACCCGCAAGCCGAGGTCGAGACCCGTGGTGCCCCCCTGGGGCCGATGAGGGTGCCACCAGCACCCCCACAGGCAGAAGACCCTGCCGCCGATGCGGACACGGCACAGGACCATCTGACGGACTTCAATTTTCTGAACCTGCGCTGAGTGGCGCGCAGGCTTTGCGCACTCACGGCATGGCTGCGGGCGGCATGTCGGGAGGCGTTTCCTCCGGTGGTGGCAGCGACTCCAGTGCCAGCGCGTGTTCCAGCTGGTCCAGGCGCTGCAGCAGCGCCTGCGCCTGCACGCGCAGTTGGGCGTTGCCGCTTTCCAGCACTTCATTGGCCAGCTCGCGTGCCTCGGGCCACAGATCCAGTGCCTCGGATTCCTGGGCCAACGCCAGCGTGATCGCGTAGTCGGGCTCGCCGGTGCTTTCGGACTGCTCACTCGGGTTGAAGACAAGCTCTGGCTCTGGCTCTGGCGGTGGCTCTGGCTCTAGCGGTGGCGGTGGCGGTGGCGCGGGTTGCGGTTCCGGCTCCAGCTCGAAGTCCAGCGCAATGTCCAACTCCTCGGGCCCGTGCTGCGGTACCGGGCTGGCCGCAGGTTGCGGTGCTGCCAAGATGGGCGCGATGGGAATGGGGCCGGACATCACCTCCACACCATCCAGCGGGTCGGGTGCATCCTGATCCAGCCAGGCGCGCACGCTGGGAACCGGGTTCTGGGCCTCTTCCCGTTCCAGTTGCAGGGAACGGGCCTCGCGCTTCTCGGCCAGGGACTTGCGCACGCGCACGACTTCGCTGGCGGCGGCCTCGGAGTCAAAGCCCAGATTCGGGTCGTGGCGCGCAAACAGGCTTTCCGGGTTTTCGCTATGTGGAATGTCCAGCGGCGCGAGCCCCGAGGGCTGTGCGCGGATGGCGGCAAACTTGGCTGCAATGGGGTCGGCCGACTTGGCGCGCTTGCGCAGGGTCGGGCCATCACCTGTACCGCCACCCGTTCCCAGGCTTTCCTGCAGACGGGCTTGCGGGCGCATCCACAGATACCACCAGAGCAGGGCCACGGTCAGGCCCAGCCCGGCCGTCACCCCAACCAGCGTGGAGTCCACCGGGGGCAGGTCGGGCAGGGAGATCTGCAGGGCCTCCAGCGGGCCGGTGCTCTCGCGGTTTTGCACCTGCTGGATCGCCTTCTGGGTTGCCTGCGCCTGCTGCTTCAGGACCTTGATGTCGGATTCCAGCCGATCCCACGCGCCGGCACCACCCGCGCTGTCGCTCGGTGGCAGGGACGAAGAGGCTGGCAGTGAAGGCGAAGTAGACAAGATAGGGATACCAGGCTGCGCCGAATGATAGTCCACATCCGGGCCTGCCCCGTAGAATGGTTTGCTCCCCCTTCACCGTGCTTTCCCGAGGTTCCATGCCATCCACTTCCGACGTCCGCATCCGCAGCGTGCGACCCCTGATCTCCCCGGCCATTCTGGAAGACGAATTGCCACTGCCGCCCGCTGCCGAGGCCTTCATCCAGGGCGCCCGCCAGGGCGTGGCCCGCATCGTGCTGGGCCAGGACGACCGGCTGCTGGCCATCGTCGGCCCCTGCTCGGTGCACGACCCAGCGTCGGCACGCGAATACGCGCACAAGCTGGCACCGGTGGCCGCGCGTCTGTCGCAGGACCTGCTGGTGGTGATGCGGGTGTACTTTGAAAAACCCCGTACCGTGGTCGGCTGGAAAGGCCTGATCAACGATCCCGGCCTGGATGGCAGCTTCCAGATCAACCGCGGCCTGCGCCTGGCGCGCCAGCTGCTGCTGGACGTGACCGCGGCCGGACTGCCGATTGCGACCGAATTCCTGGACACCACGCTGGGCCAGTACTACGCCGACCTGATCTCCTGGGGCGCCATTGGCGCGCGCACCACCGAGAGCCAGATCCACCGCGAGCTGGCCTCGGGCCTGTCCATGCCGGTGGGCTTCAAGAACCGCACCGACGGCGACCTGCAGGTGGCGGTGGACGCTATCCTGTCGGCCCAGCACCCGCATTGTTTTCCGTCACTGACACACGAAGGCGCGCCCGCCGTGCTGACCACCAGCGGCAACCCGCATGGCCACCTGGTGCTGCGCGGCGGCAGCCGTAGTGGGCCGAATTTTGGCGCCGAACACATTGCCCAGGCGTCGGAACTGCTGCAAAAGGCCGGCGCGCCGAATGCCGTGCTGGTGGATTGCAGCCACGCCAACAGCGGCAAGCGCTTCGAGCGCCAGCCCGAGGTGGCGCACGACGTGGCCACGCAGATCGCGGCCGGGCAGCGCGCCATCATCGGCGTCATGCTGGAGAGCCATCTGGTGTCCGGCGCCCAGAGCGTCAAACCCGGCCAGACCCTGACCTACGGCCAGAGCATCACCGACGGCTGCCTGGCGTTTGACGACGTGGTGCCGGTGCTGGACGATCTGGCGCAGGCGGTGCGTAGCCGGCGCCAGAAGTAGCTATCAAATTAGTAGCTAACAGACTATATTCCACGAGGGCTGTAGGCCGATTTGACCATGAATGATCTGGGAAAACGCCGCTTCGTACTCACCGCCGGTGCAGCGCTGGCCGGTCTGGCCCTGCCGTTGCGGGCCCAAAGTCCAGCCCAGGGGCGCACGCCGTATCTGGCCGACATGCATTCGCACTACGGCATGTTTCTGCCGCGCCTGTTCGGCCTGGACCTGAAGAAGCACATGCAGGACACCGGCACCATGCTGCTGGCCTGGGCCATCGTCGATGACCAGCGCTGGATTGGCCGCTCGGGTGGCAGTCTGGGGCAACTGAGCACGCCGGCCGAGGGCGAGCTATGGAGCTTCTTCCAGAAGCGTCTGACGGAGCGGACCGCGCAGCTGCAGGGCTGGGGGATTCCCATGGCCCGCACTGCGGCCGACGTGGATGCCGCGCTGGCCGGCGCGCCGCATGTGCTGCTGGCCACCGAGGCGGCCAATTTTCTGGAAGGCGACATCACCCGCCTGGCCACCGCCCACGCGGCCGGCGTGCGCCACCTGCAACTGGTGCACTACATCCAGAGCCCGATCGGCGACCACCAGACCGCCGAGCCACGCCACGGTGGTCTCTCGGCGTTTGGCAAGCAGGTGGTGGCCGAGTGCCGGCGCCTGGGGCTGGTAGTGGACCTGGCCCACGGCACACCGGCCCTGGTGGATGCGGCACTGGACGTGTCGGACGCCGCCATGGTCTGGTCGCACTCGTGGATACGCACGCAGGGCGGCACCTGGCAGGATGTGGGCTATATCGCACGTTCGCTGTCCGCGGCGCAAGCCAGGAAGATTGCGGCGCGTGGCGGTGCGGTGGGCCTGTGGACCGTGCGCGTCAACCGCGATCCGCATTACCCGGTCTATGGCGTGCGCACCTTTGCCGACGAGATGATGCGCATGTGCGACCTGATTGGCCCCGAGCACGTGGCCTTTGGTACAGACATGGAAGGCGCCGGCCCCGGCCCCATCCTGTCCAACTACGTCGATTTGCGCGAGGTGGCCGACAACCTGGCCCAACGGGGCCTGAGCGAGGCCCAGTTGCAGGGCCTGTTCATCGGCAATTACGCTGCCATCGTCAAGCGTTCGATCCAGGCTGCCAGCTGACCAGCGGCGTGCCGCTGTGGTTCTCGCCCAGGCGGAACACCGAGACCGCTTGCGCCAGGCGCTGCGCCTGCTCCTTCAGGTTGTCGGCGGCGGCGGCGGACTCTTCCACCAGGGCGGCATTCTGCTGCGTCATCTGGTCCAGTTGCGTGACCGCGGTGTTGATCTCGCCAATGCCCTCGGACTGCTCGGCCGAAGCGGAGCTGATCTCGCCAATGATGTCGCTGACACGTTGCACGGACTGCACGATTTCGTTCATGGTGCTGCCGGCGTTCTGCACCAGCGTGGTCCCGGAAGTCACCTTGTCCACCGAGGCGTTGATCAGGTTCTTGATCTCCTTGGCGGCTTCCGCCGACCGTCCAGCCAGTGATCGCACCTCACTGGCCACTACGGCAAAGCCACGTCCTTGCTCGCCGGCACGTGCTGCTTCCACGGCGGCATTCAGCGCCAGGATATTGGTCTGGAAGGCAATGCCGTCAATGACGCTGATGATGTCGGCAATCTTGCGCGAACTGTGGTTGATGTCGTCCATCGTCGTCACCACCTGGCCCACCACCGCGCCGCCGCGTGCGGCCACTTCGGCAGCGGAGGCGGCCAGGCGGTTGGCCTGGTTGGCTGCGTCTGCCGACTGGCGCACGGTGGCGGTCAGTGTCTCCATGCTGGAGGCAGTGCGCTGCAGGTTGCTGGAGGTCTGCTCGGTGCGCGTGCTCAGGTCCATGTTGCCGCTGGCAATTTCGGCACTGGCCGTGCCAATGCTGTCCACCGACTCGCGCACCTGGGACAGCGCCGTCTGGTAGCGCACACGCATGCCCTCGACCTCGCGCACCAGTGCGCCGATTTCGTCCTGCCGCTCGGATTTGAAGGAGTGCGTCAGGTCGCCATCGGCCACTGCCTTGACCACGGTGGTCAGCTCACCCAGGGGCTGGCTCACGGTCCGGCGCACCACCACAAACAGCGCGCCACCCAGGGCCACGGTGGCCAGGGCCATCAGGCCCCAAATCAGCATCATGTTGTTCCAGTGGCGGCTGGTGGATTCACCCTGCGAGACCTCGGCCACCACCCAGGTGCCGCTCTTGGCCTTGCGCATCAGGGCCCAGCGGCCGGACGTGACGCCGTCCAGCAGGGGGGCTGCACCGTCGACCCGGCCATCCGGGGCGGCTGCCAATGCATCCAGAAACGCACCGGCTTGCGGGTTCACCGCCATCACCTTCTTGCCGGCGGCGCTGGGGTGCAGCGTAAACATGGCTTCGCCGGTGCTGCCGCGCGGGTCAATCACATAGACGCCGCCGGTGTCGAAGAAGCGGGCCTCGGCCACCTGCTGGCTCAAGGCCCCCTGGAAGGCTGTCAGGTCGCTGCTGGCCGACAGGATGCCGATCAGCTTGCCTTCGGCATTCTTCAGCGGCTCGTAGTGGGACATATAGGTCTTGCCAAACAGCACCTCGCGCCCGGAGTAGGGCTGGCCCGCCAGAGCCGCCCTGTAGGCCGGGTCTGCGCGTTCCAGCGGGGTGCCCACCGCGCGCTCGCCATCGGGCTTTTTCATCGACGAGGTGATGCGCACAAAGTCGTCGCCCTTCTTGGCGAACACGGTGCCCAGGTTGCCGGTGTTGCCGGTGAAGGTGTCCACGTCGCCAAAGTTGTTGTTGACGGCGGCACCATAGCTCTTCATCTCGCCGGTGGCCTCGTCCAGCGTCATCGTGGCCTCGAACGACTGCAGCAGGGTCTTGGCGGCGCGCGTGACCAGGTCGCGCTGCGCGTCGTCGCTGGAGTCCATGGCGCGCACGATCACCTGCACCTTGTCGGCCACGGATTCCTGCACCTGCAGGCGCGCCGCGCGACCCGACACCAGGCTGATGCCCAGCGCCAGCAGCACCAGGATGCCGGCGATGATGCCAATGGAGAGAATGGTCAGCTTGCGCGCAACCGATTGCGGTGGTTTTGTCTCGTTTTGCATGGTCTTGTGCCTTCTGCTTTCTTGTGGTTTCACTGGCAAACGCGGCCACTGGCTGTGCCTGGCCGCTGCTCGCCGTCGAATCAGCTTACCACCGCTATACGATGGCGCGCGCCCTGCTGGCACGGCGGGGGCGTGGGGCATCGTAAGAGAAAAATCTTTTTTAGATTGTCATCGTAAAGACAATTTGACGTCATTTCGCGGCGTAGGATGTGCGTCTCTTCGAGGACCAAGCATGCACAGCACCTTCGTCTCACCCCAGCGTTCCAGCGAGCCCACTGCACGGGCCACCGCGCACGGCTGTCCCACACGCAGGCGCCTGCTGGGTGCCTTGGCCAGCCTGCCGCTGGCGGCCCATCTGCCGGTGCGTGCTGCGGATGACACCGGCCCCATCCGGATTGCGCAGTCTTCTGCACTGACCGGCCCACTGGGCGAACTGGGCCAGGCCATGACCCAGGGCGCCAAGGCCGGGTTTGCCGCCATCAATGCCAAGGGGGGTGTGAACGGCCGGCTGATCGAACTCACCGTGGCCGATGATGGCTACGACGTCAAGCGCGCTCTGGCCAATGTGGGCACCTTCATGGAGGACCGCAACACCTTTGCGCTGTTCAACTGCTTTGGCACGCCGGCGGTGGAGGCCATGCTGCCCCAGGTGATCGAATCCGGCATACCGTTCTTCGCCCCCTTCACCGGCGCCCTGTCGGTGCGCCCGCGCAATGCCCGCAATGTGTTCAACATCCGCGCCAGCTATGCGGAGGAGGCCGAACAACTGGTGCAGCAGCTCGTCACCATCGGCATCCGCCGCATTGCGGTGGCCTACCAGAACAACAACTTTGGCAAGGAAGTGTTCACCGCCGCCCAGCAGGCGCTGGCACGCTACAAGCTGGAGCCGGCCGTCACCGCCACGGTCGAAAACAATGCCTCCGACGCGCCAGCCGCTGCAACCCGCATTGCCAACGCCGAGCCCGAAGCCGTGCTGCTGGGGCTGGCCGGCAAACCCACCATCGAGTTTGCACGCGCGCTGCGTTCGCAGCGCAAGGGCCTGCCCATGTATGCGCTGTCCATCATGGGCGCGGCGGCCACCGTCAAGGCCATGGGTGCCGATGCCACCGGCATGACCGTTTCGCAGATCGTGCCCCTGCCCGGCAACATGGCGCTGCCCGTGGTGCGCGATTTCAATGCGGCGTGGAAGGCATCCAAGACGCCGATGGAGCCGTCCCACCTGGCGCTGGAGGGCTACATCAACGCCCGTGTGTTTGCCGAGGCCCTGCGCCGCGCCGGCAAGAACCCCACGCGAAGCGGCTTCATCGACAGCACCTGGAGCATCAAGCAGTTTGACCTGGGCGGTTATGCCGTGAGCTTCAACGAGGCCACGCTGAACGCCTCGCACTTCGTCGAGCTGACCATGGTCGCGCGCGACGGGCGCTTCATCCGCTAGCCGGGCTTATTGCGCGGCGGCTTCGCGGTCGCAGCGGGCGGCAAAGGCATTCAGCTTGCCATTGCGCTCGGTGGTGTCGGCAATGGCCATGGCCTTGTGCATGAAGGCTGCAAAGTCACTCTTGCCCAGCTCCGACAGGGCATCCACCAGGCGCGTGTTGGGATCGTCCTGTGGGGAGTCCAGCGCGGTGGCCCGCGCTGCGGCCTTGGCCGTGTAGGCGGTCACGCGCTTTTGCAGGTTCGCGCGCCGCTCCTCGTTTTCCTGAACGGATGCCACCTCCTTGGCGAAGTGTGAGCAGGCATACAGCGTACGGATGCGGGCGATCTGGTCCTTCAAGGTTGCGTTGATGCTGTTGTTGTCCTGACCGGCTGCGCTGAACGCGGTCGTAGCCGCCAGAAGCAAGGCGCCCAGACGAAGGACCACAAGGGAGCGGGATGGTGTGGGGGCGGGCGTAGTGTGGATGTGCATGGTCAAAAGCGGCAAGAGGACAGTGGCGCCCAATGGGAAAAGGCGCATGGTAGCTGTGCCTGTGTGCGCTATGGCCGGAAATCTGCTCGCCGGCTGATCTGGATCAGACCATGCGCTGGTTGCGCTGAAGTGAAACGCCTGGGTCTGCGCAGACTTCATCGCAAGTAGCTATCAAATTTGTAGCTGTTCAAGCTTATTCCACGAGGGCTACCGGCACAAATCGCTTCATGCGTTTCCGCTGTAGCCCCGCAGTCGCGCCATGCGCCAAGCCGCCAGCGCCACGATGCCCGCCAGCACCAGGCCCGAGAGCTGAATCGCCGACGTCACTCCCACCGCGTTCACCAGCGCGCCTGCTGCCACCCCCGACAATGCCGGCACCACCTGTGACGTGATGGCATACATGCTCATGACCCGCCCGCGCAGCGCAGCCGGTGCCTGGGCCTGAATGCCCGAGACCACCAGGCTGATGACCATGCCGCCGGCAATGCCGACGCAGGCAAGAGCCGTGGCCGAGAGGGGCACGCTGCCGATCTGGCTCAGCGACGCAAACACCAGGCATCCGGCCACGATGCCGCCGAACATGACGCGACCATGGTGGACGCGTTTGGCCAGCGCCAGCGCGGTGACGCCACCGACGATGAGCGACAAGGCCAGCAGACCCAGGTAGGCGCCGCGCTGCAGTTCGCTCAAATGCAGGATTTCGCGCGCCAGCTTGGGCAACAGGATTTGCAGCGGTCCGGTCATGGCATAGCCCAGCACGGCGGCCAGCATCAGCTGCTTGAGCAGCGGGTCGGCGCCGACCACGCGAAAGCCCTCGCCAATATCGGCCAGCACGGAGTTACCGCTGGGCGTGGCGTTGGCTTGCGTGCGCAGATTGGCAATGAGGATGGATGCCAGCAAAAAACCGGCTGCCGACAGGCCCATGACCGCACCCCATCCAGCGCGGCTGCGCACCACGCCGATCAGCAGGGGCGCCAGGCCAAAGCCCACCAGCACCTGCAGGTTGAAGATGATGGTGGCCGGGCGTAGTTCCTGCGGGCGCGCCATCTGCGCCAGCGTGGTCAGGCGCGCAGGGCCGACGAAGGACCAGGCGAGGCCGCCGCAAAAGGCGCCGATCAGCACCCAGGCCACGCGGGTCTGCTCGCCCGCGCCGCTGTGTGCCCACCACAGGCAGGCCAGGCCCACCAGAAACAGAGCCTGTGCGCCGTGGATGACGCGGTGGGGCGGCATGCGGTCGCACACCACGCCGGCGAACCAGCCAAACACGATGCTGCTGCCAAAGGCGAGGCCAAAGCCGATGCCCGACAGCAGGTCCGAGCCCACCGCCTCCTGCAGGTACAGGATGACGGTGTAGTTGAACATGTGGCCGGCGGTGAAGGCCAGCAGGCAGGAGGCGAAGAAGGCCCCCAATCGACCCATCATCGCGCAGCCCCATTGGGGTTCAGCTGGATCAGCGTGGGCTGGAAGTCCTCAATGTGCCAGGACGGGAAGCTGGCGCTGGACAGCAGCACGCGACCATCTTCGGTGAACTCCACATCCCGCGTGAAGGTGGCTTTGCGTGGCAGCGGGAAGTGCGTCCACTGGCCCGTTGCGATGTCCAGCCGGTGCACACCGTCGGAGTTGGTGCCATTGACCCAGACCTGGTGGCGCTTGCGGTCCACGTTGAGTGCGTAGGGCGTGTCACTGCCCAGGGGCTGCACTGGAAGGTCAAACTTGGCGAACTTGCCCGCCTTGGGCTCATAGCGCAGGATGGCGGATTCGCTGAACATGCCTATCCACAGGTTGCCATCGCGGTCGGCGCGCAGGCGGCGTGGGTTCTTCAGCGGCGTGGGGATCATCGTGATCTGGCCGGTGGCCGGGTCCAGCGACGCGATCTCGTTGGTGTGCAGGCGTGCCACCCAGACCTTGCCGTCGGGCGTGACCTCGATGCCGTAGGGCAGCGGCACGCCGGTGGACACGTGGTCGATCTTGACCCAGTTGGCCACCGGAATACCCCAACCGATCAGCTTGAAGAAGAACGGTGTCATCTTCACCGTCAGCTTCTCCATGAAGGAGCGAAACGGCAGGTCGTAGGTGGTGAACTTGTCGGCGGCGCGGTCATACATGGCGATCTGGTTGGACAGGGCCAGCGTGAACCAGACGCGGTTCTTGTCGTCCATGCGCACGGTGTGCGGGTAGAAGCCGCTGCCGATCTCGTGGTTGATGAACTGCTTGGTCTTGGGGTCGAACTCGATCAGACGGCGCTGGTAGGACGGGGTGATGAAAATGTGGCCGTCTGTGGGTGCCTCCACCAGCGAGTGGATGCCCTGGTAGGTCTCGTGCTTGGGAAAGTCCCGCAGGCGCCCGGCCAGCAGGCCGCCCAGGTTGTCGCCAGGTTGCGGTGGCACGCGGTAGACGGTGTAGGCACCGGTCTGGGTGTTGATTTCGTACAGGCGGTCCTGCAGGTTGTCGCCCACGTAAACCAGGCCGTTGCTGTGCTGCACGAAGTCATGCATCTGTGAGAAGCGGTCGCCAATCGGCAGCTCGGTGACGCTGGCCTTGCTCAGTTCCGCCACCCAGGGCGTGCCGGCCGGCACCCTTTCGGGATGGGCGTTGATGTCCTTCCAGTGGGCCTCCAGCAGCGCGGGCATTTCTTTCTGTGCCTCGGTGGACAGGCGCGCGCCGTAGCGCACCATGCGCTGGATGGTGGTGGACCACTCCTCGGCACTGCGCTCGCGGCGCAGGAAGGCGGAGCCCTGCTGGTGGCAGAAGCCGCACTGCGCCATGAATTCCTTCTTCAGGTCGTCGCGCCCGGCCAGCAGGGTGGCGGTCCAGGCGTTGGACGGGCGCTGCTCGGCCAGGGCCTTGGGATCGGTCTCGACCTCCATGCGCCAGAAGGCCGGTTTGGCCAGATCGGCGGGGCCAATCAGCGCATCCTTGAAGCCCGGCTTGCGCAGGCGCACCCGGTAGTCGCCTCCTGGCGTCTGTGTGGTGTCGGGCAGGCGCACGCGGCCCTGGGCATCGGAAAAGCGGGTGTGCTCAAACGTGCCCTGTTGCAGTTTGCCCGGGGTGGCGTAGCCGTTGTCCGCATCGTCGATCTTGGCGGGTGACTGGGGCAGGCGCGTCACCATGACCAGGGGGAGGGGCTTGCCGTCAGGACCGCTGACGGTGAAGTCGGCGGCGTGTGCAGAAGTCATCGCCAGGGCCAATAGCACGGCGCCCAATTCAAAGGTCTTTTTCATGGTGTGGTGTCTCCCCGTTCAAGGTGTTGTGCTTGGAAAAATCTCGGTCTGCAGGCGCCGCTTCATGATGGCGGCATAGCGCGTGGGCCACAGGCGCGACAGCCACCAGGCCGCCTTGGCCGTGAAGCTGAACAGCAGCAGTTGACGACGCTGGCGCGCGGCCAGCAGGATGGCGGCGGCTACCTCAGCCGGTTGTGTGGTTGCGCCCGTGGTCGTGCGTGCATGCGCTGCGGGTTGGCCATCGGCGCCCAGCGCGGCGCGGTCGATGCCGGTGTCAATGAAGGACGGGCAGACGATGAGCACGTCCATGCCGTCGTCCTGCACCTCGGTGCGCAGGCTGTCAAAGAAGCCGTGCAGGGCGTGCTTGCTGGCGGCGTAACCCGTGCGGCCTATCAGTGGCGAGAAGCCCGCCACGCTGGAGACGGCAATCACCAAGCCCTTGCGCTGGCGCAGGCTGGCAATCGCCGCGTGCGTGCAGTGCACCGCGCCAAAGAAATTGACATCCATGACGCGGCGCAGCACGTCCACCTGGGTGTCGGCAAAGGCGCTGCGGTGGGCGATGCCGGCGTTGTTGATGAGGACGTCGATGCCGCCAAAGCGCGCCGAGGCCTGGGCCATGGCTGCTTCGCAAGAGGGCAGTTGTGTGACATCACAAACCGCTGTCAGCAATGAAGGCGTTTGGTTGGGTGTGTTGGTGAATATGCTGTGCTGCAGTGCGTCCAGGGCCTGTGCATCGCGGTCCAGGGCGACCACCCTGGAGCCTGCCTGCAAAAACGCGTGCACCAGCGCCTGGCCCAGGCCGCCAGCGGCGCCGGTGATGACCACACAGCGGTCCTCGAAACTGCGCAGGCTCATGTCGCTTCAGCCCGCTGCTTTTCACGGGCCGTGCGGTAGAGGTCGAACACTTGTGCCGAGGTGTAGGTCGGTGTGTAGCCAAACACGGTCTTGAGCCGGGTGTTGAGCAGCACCGGGCGGTAGCGCAGGAAGTCCAGCTGCTCCGGGCCGTACTGCGTCAGACCCAGAGGCTTCAAAATGGATAGCGCTCCACGCAATAACCACGAGGGCAAACGCCGGGTTTTCTTGCCAAGGCGCTGCGCGATCTCGTCGATGGTCAGCGCGCCGTCTCCGGCCACGTTGTAAATGCCGGCAGGGCCATCGGACACGGCGCGCAGGATGATGCCGACCACGTCCTGGTCCCAGATGAACACGAACGGGCTGTCGGAGCCGCGAATGGCCAGCAGGCGCGGCTTTTCGAACATGTCGGTGATCTGGTTGCGTACCGTGGGGCCGAGGATGGTGCCGATGCGCAGCACCACCTGTTCCAGTGCCGGGTGTTCCTTTCGGTAGTCCGCCAGCATCTCTTCGACCAGGCGCTTGTGGTGGGAATAGGCGAAGACTGCGTTGCCGCGTACCGGCATGTCTTCCGTCAGCCAGGGTGCGTTGTCAGCGTGGTAGCCATAAGCCGCGCCGCTGCTGGAGACCACGATGCGCTGCACGCCGTGCCGCACGCAGGCTTCCAGCAATCTGCGTGTGCCGTTCACATCCACGTCGTACTCAAAGTCGCGCGTCTGCGCCTTGCCCGACGGCATGATGGCCGCCAGATGCACCACCGTGTCGATGCGACGTTGTCCCAACGCATCCGCCAATTGGGGTGAGCGGATGTCGCAGGCCAGGTGGTCCACGTGCGGCAGGCGCGTAGCGGGTTCGCGCAGGTCGTGCGAGACGATCGCTGAAGGCCGCTGACCGTCGGGCAGGGCCGCCAGCCGTTCCACCACCTGGCGGCCCAGGTAGCCACCACCGCCGGTGATCAGGATGCGGGCGTTGGCCAGCGTCATTTCGCGGCCCCCGACCAGGGCGCCAGTGGCAGCGGTGGGCGGTTCTTCCAGTAGGTGGCCAGCGTCAGCCCGGCCACGATGTGCCAGATGCCCCACCACGCGGTCACGATGGCCATGCCGCCCAGGCCACCGAAGAAGTTGAAGATCAGGATCAGCCCCAGGCCGGAGTTCTGGATGCCCATCTCGAAGGTGATGGCCCTGCAGTCGCGTTCAGGCAGGCCGATCGCCTTGGACAGGCCGTAGCCGGTGACCAGCGCCATCAGGTTGTGGACAAACACCACGCCCACCACCAGTTGGATGAAGTTCAGGAAATGCTTCAGGTTGGCGGCCAGTGCGCCGCCAATAAAGGCCAGCAGGATCACGAAGGACAGAATCTTCATCGGCTTTTGCACCTTGTGCGCAAACGCCGGAAACTGCTTGGCCACCCACATGCCCAGCACCAGCGGCACGCCCAGCAGCATGACGATGACTTCGAGCATCTCCCAGGGGCTCATGGCCACTTCCTTCATCAGTCCCGCGGTGATGGGGTGCAGGTTGCCCCAGAATGCAAAGTTCAGCGGTGTCATGAACAGGGCCACCACGGTGGACAGGGCGCTCACGCTGACCGACAGCGCCGTGTTGCCCCGCGAGTGGTGCACCAGAAAGTTGGAGATGTGGCCGGCCGGGCAGGCAGATACCAGGATCATGCCCAGTGCGATGCTGGGCTCGGGCTTCAGAATCCAGACCAGCACATAGGTCATGGCCGGAAACAGGATGTGGTGGCCCAACAGGCCCAGCGCCAGGGCCTTGGGCGTGCGCAAGGCGGTCTTGAAATCGTCCACGCGCAATTCAAGCGCGACGCCAAACATCACCAATCCCAATACGGCGTTGAGCAGCGTCAGGGTTTGCGGGTTGAAGCTCAGGTGTACCTGGTCAATAGGGGCCATGCGGTTGTCTCCTCGTTTTGGAGGTCTGCGGCGCCCTGTCTGCTGACAGGCGTCCCCATCCTCGGTTGTGGGGCAACTTTAGGGCAATGGCCTGCGCTTGTCGCGTGCAATGCGGGACATGGGGGCGGCAATTCGGGACAGGTTTGGCCGGACGTGCCACGGACTGGTTGCGCAGGGCCGGTCAGCATTTCGCTTGACCTCTGTCAAGCCAAGGCGAAATTGTGGGGCAATTGCGGCGCGGCGAGTGGCTGGCGTGACGCTGGAAGGCGATACCTGGCGTAAGCTGTTTGCATTTCCGATTTGCGCGCCCATGCGCGCGCGACTGCCATGTCTACCGTTGAAAAAACCTGCTTTCTGCCCAGTGGTGGATCCCCTTTGGTGGAGCAGACGCTGTCCAAATGGCGTTCACAGTTTCCGGAAATGGGCGTTTGTGCGTTCTTGCCGGAAGCACAGAAAGACCAATTGGCCCATTTGCAGTCCACGTGTGCGCAACTTCAGGTGCCATTGGTCGGCGCCATCTTCCCGGCCTTGGTCCACGACGGGATCTTCCGCAACGACGGGGTCTGGCTGCTGCGCTTCGACACCATGCCGTTCTATGCCTTGCATGCGGATCTGCCGGTTGACGGCGACGGGGTGCAGCGCACATCGGATGCGATTGCCCAGCAGGTGGTCGGCAACCTGGGCGGCGGCGAAGAGGCCACGCTGTTCATGGTGTTTGATGCGATGGTTCCGAATATTGGCACGTACCTGGACGAGATGTACCTGCGCCTGGCCAACCGGGTGCACTACGCAGGCGTGAACGCTGGGAGCGAGACATTTGCCCCCATGCCGTGCCTGTTCGATTCCACGCGGACGGTACAGAACGGTGTGTTGCTGATGCTGCTGCCCCACCACCATGGCGCCATTCTGGAACACGGCTACCGCGCGCCGGAGCAGACCGTGTATGCCACCAGCACATCGGGCAACCGCATTGCCCAGATCGACTGGCGTCCGGCTTTCGAGGTCTACCAGGAGCTGGTGCACAACCAGTATGGCGTGCAAATCACGCCCGAGAATTTTTACGAGCATGCCGTGCACTTTCCGTTTGGCATCGTGCGCGCCAACCACCATGTGGTGGTGCGCATTCCGGTTGCCCTGCATGCCGATGGGTCGCTGTTCTGTGTCGGCGAGGTGCCCCCCAATTCCGTGCTGACGCTGCTGCAGAGCCCCACGGTGGACAGCCACGAGACCCTGAACGTGCTGACCGACGGCTTGCGCGCGATGGACGGCGATGGTGCTTTGCCCGATCTGCTTCTTTTCTACTGCGCTGGGCGACGCATGCACCTGGGGCTGGAAAAGGCTACAGCGGAATTGCACGAGTTTGACGCGCGCACCCATGCCACCCGTATCGCCGGTGCGTTGTCGCTGGGCGAGATTGGTGGCTCCACGCTGCACGGCTACCCGCTGTTCCACAATGCAGCACTGCTGGCCGCGCGCTGGTAGGGCGCTGCCATGCAACACCAGGAGATCTTGCCGGTTCTGTATGACCTGTCGGTCACCATCGGTGGAGAGATCCAGCTCAAGCCGCTGCTTACGCGCACGTTGCAGCGCCTGCTGTACCACACCTCGTTCTCTGCCGGGTTCATCTGTCTGGATCTGCCTCCCTGCGATGCAGCGCAGCCCACTGCACTGGTTTCCATGGCGGCAGCGGTCGGTGACTTTGAGTTGATTGCGCAGGTTGGCAAGCCGGTTGCCGTGCCATCTGCACTGGTCTGCACCAGCAGCAACCCGGTGCCACAGCAGGGCGACCTGGTGGGACCGATTGGCACCACCCGCAGTCACTACCACTCCTACCTGCGGCTGCCCCTGGAGAACAACGGCGTGATCGTGCTGCTGGCGATTGAGCTGCCCGGGACTGCGCTGAGCCTTCCGCACATCCTGCAGCCGGTGTTGGCGCAACTTTCCAAGGCCATCGTGCTATGCCGTCTGCACGATGCACGCCAGGATGCCGCCCGGGCTGTGCAGGAGAACCTGCGCCAGTCACTCAGCCAGATCGAGAGCCAGTTCCAGGCCTTGATCGAGATCAGTCCCATGGGGGTCGGGCTTTCCAGTGATGGGGTCATGATCGACGCGAACGAGGCGTTTCTGAAGCTGTTTGGCTACGACGACATGGCGCAATTGCGTGGCCGGCAACTGATCGAGTGTGTTGCGCCGGAACAGCGTCCGATATTGGTGGAACGCATCCGTCTGCGGGCGCGTGGCGAGGAGCCTGTCACGACCTATGAAACGATAGGGTTGCGCAAGGACGGCACCCGCTTTGCGGTCATGGTGTCATCCAAGCGCATCGAGACCAGCCAGGGGCCGCGGACCTTTTCGTATTTCTTTGATCTGACCGATCAGAAGCTGGCGGAGCAGAAGCTACGCTCGGTGAACGCCATGATGCGCCTGGTTCTGGAAACGGCGCCCTTGCGCATCTTCTGGAAAGACCAGGATTCCCGTTACCTGGGCTGCAACCGGGCCTTTGCCCAGGACGCGGGCTTGAGCAGCCCGGATGAACTGGTTAGCAAGAGTGATGCCGAACTGGGCTGGCGTGACCAGGCGGAGCTGTATCGAGAAGACGATCTGCACGTGATGCAGAGCGGCACCCCGCGCCTGAATTTCGAGGAACCACAGACCACGCCCGACGGGCAGCAGATCTGGCTGCGTACCTCCAAGGTTCCCCTGGTCGATGAGGAAGGACGCCAGTTGGGCGTGCTGGGGGTGTATGACGACATCACGGAGCAAAAGCGCGCCCAGGCGCAAATTCACCACCTGGCCCACTACGATGCGCTGACCGGCTTGCCCAACCGCCAGTTGCTGCGTGACAGTTTGCAGGCTGCCATGGTGGCCAGTGCCCGCAGCCGCCACTTCGGGGCGGTACTGTTCCTCGATCTGGACGACTTCAAGTCCCTCAATGACACCAAAGGCCCGGCGGTGGGGGATGCCCTGCTGATCGAGGTGGGTGCCCGGCTGAGTGCCTGCGTGCCCGACGGCGCGGTCGTCGCGCGACCGGGGGGAGATGAGTTCATTGCCATGCTGGAAGGTCTGAGTGGCGCGGCGTCCGAGGCGGCTACTCAGGCAGAGCTGGCTGCCGAGAAGTTCCGCCAGGCCCTGAGCTATCCCTACCGGCTGGGCGATGTGGTGGTGCAGACAACCACCAGTATTGGCATCGTGCTGTTCCAGGGCAACAGTGAATCGTCGGACTCGGTGCTCAAGCACGCCGATACGGCCATGTACCAGGCCAAGGCCGCCGGGCGCAACAGCATTCGCTTCTTCGATCCCAAGGTGCAGTCCGAACTGGAGGCGCGGCTCAGTCTGGTGGCCGACCTGGGGCAGGCGGTGGACAGGGGCGAGCTGCAGCTCTACTTCCAGAAGCAGGTCAATGCCCAGGGCCGCGCCACTGGTGCGGAAGTGCTGCTGCGTTGGGTACACCCAGCGCGGGGCATGGTGTCGCCTGCGCAGTTCATTCCGCTTGCCGAGGAGACCGACCTGATCGTCCCCATCGGTTCGTGGGTGCTGCAGGCCGCGTGCCGGCAGTTGCGAGCGTGGCAGGGCCTGCCAGACCTGCGCGAACTGACGCTGGCCGTCAATGTCAGCGCCAAGCAGTTTCACCAGCCCGATTTTGTGAGTCAGGTGCGCCGCGAACTGGTGGCCGCCGGGGCCAAGCCCTCGCACCTGAAACTCGAACTGACGGAGAGCGTGGTGCTGGAGAACGTGGAGGAAACCATCGCCAAGATGCGTGAACTCAAGCTCCTCGGCATCAGCTTTTCCATGGACGACTTTGGTACCGGGTACTCGTCCCTGCAGTACCTGAAGCGGCTCCCGCTGGACCAGCTCAAGATCGACCAGAGCTTTGTGCGCGACATCACCACCGACCCCAACGATGCCGCCATCGTGCAGACCATCATCGCCATGACGGATGCGCTGGGCCTGAACGTGATTGCCGAGGGGGTGGAAACGCGCGAGCAGCAGGCCTTTCTGGAGCACGCCGGTTGCCATGCCTACCAGGGCTATCTGTTTGGTCGCCCGGTGCCTTTGATCCAGTTCGAGCAGGACTTCGACCGGTAAACGGGTATTCGGGGGTATCGGTGACCGTGCCAGCGTGTCGGGCTGGGCACGGCACAATAGGCCGCCATGTCCGACCAATACAGCGTCACCGCCCGCTTCACCCAGGCCATTCTGGAAGCTGCCCAGCGCCACGGCGTTCGCGTGCCCGAGGCCCTGCGCGCCGCGCTGACACAGGGCGCGCGCGTGCCCATGGCGCAGCAGGACAATCTTTGGGCGCTGTTCGCGCAGTCCACCACCGACCCGCTGGCCGCGCTGGCGGTGGGCACCGACCTGCAGGCCGGGCATCTGGACATCGTTGGGATGTTGCTGCTCAGCTGCGACACCCTGGGAGACGCGCTGGAGGTGCTGACCGAGTACGCGCCCATCATTGGCGACAGCGCGCGCTTTGAGGTGGCACAGGATGCCAACGGCGTGGTGTTGCGTTACCTGCCGGACTACACCGTGTGTGTGGAGCAGCGGGTCGAGGCGGCGCTGGGCTGCGTGGTCTGCCTGGCGCGCTGGATGACCAGTGGCCGCTTTCGACCGCGCGCCGTGCTGTTCACCCATGCACCGCGTGCGGATGTGGCGGCCTACGAGGCGCTGTTGGGCTGCGCGGTGCAGTTTGATCAACCGGTCAGCGGTGTGGCTTTTGCCGAGAGTGAGATGGGTCTGAGCCTGATCCAGGCCGGGCGCGACCTGCATGCCCACCTGCGCCTGCTGGCCGACGACATGCTGGCCTCGCTGCCGCAGGGCAGCGTGTCGGCGCGGGTGCAGCAGCTCATCCGCAAGCACCCGCGTTGGGGCAAGGAGCGCATTGGCGACGAGTTGGGCATGAGCGGGCGGCACCTGAACCGCAAGCTGGCCGCCGAGGCGATTTCCTTCAAGGGCCTGCGCGAGGCGCTGTTGTATGACCTGGCGGTGCAGGCCCTGCGCGGTGGCCAGACACCGGCCTTGGTGGGCGACAGGCTGGGCTTTTCGGACGAAAACGCGTTTTCCCGGGCCTTTCGGCGCTGGAGTGGCAAGACCCCAGCCCAGTTCATCCGCGCCGGCTTTACGATAATAGGGACCGATTCGTCTGATTGAACCTTTTGCATGCTGTTTCTCCTGTCTCCCGCCAAGTCCCTGGACTACGAATCTCCACTCCCACCGCACCCGCACACGGCGCCGCTGTTTGTCAAGCAGTCGCAAGCGCTGATCGCGGTGCTGCGCACCCAGTCGCCACAGCAGATTGCGGAACTGATGTCGCTCAGCGACAAGCTGTCGGCACTCAACGTGGCGCGCTACCAGGCCTGGTCCACGCGGGCCACGGTGAAGAACGCGCGCCAGGCAGTGCTGGCGTTTGATGGGGATGTGTATGGCGGCCTGGATGCGGCAAGCCTCGATGACGCGCAACTGGCGTGGGCACAGGACCACGTCTGCATCCTGAGTGGCCTCTACGGCGTGCTGCGCCCGCTGGATCTGATGCAGCCCTACCGGCTGGAGATGGGCACGCGGCTGGCCAACCCGCAGGGGCGGGATCTGTACCAGTTCTGGGGCACGCAGATTTCGGACTATCTGAACAAGCGCCTGCGCAGCGACATCAGCCCGGTGGTCATCAACCTGGCCTCCCAGGAATACTTCAAGGCGGTGGATACCAAGGCGCTCAAGGCACGGGTTATTGAATGTGTGTTCGAGGAATACAAGAGTGGCCAGTACAAGATCGTCAGCTTTTTCGCCAAGCGGGCGCGTGGGCTGATGGCGCGGTATGCCGTCACGCACCAAATCGTCAAACCGGAGGATTTGCGGGCCTTTGATGCCGAGGGTTATGCCTGGGATGCAGCGCAGTCCAGCGCGCAGCGGTACGTCTTCCGCCGAAAGACCTGAGAATTTGTGGGTCAGACCACTCGCTTAAGCGATGTGCTCTGACCCCAACTATTTAAGAATCGGGCTACAGCCCTCGTCAAACAAGCGTAAGCAGCTATGAAAATAAGAGCAAACGGAATCGATATCGAAGTTGAGGATACGGCGGAGATCAACCCGCAGGACCTGGACGCCTACACCCGGCCGGCCGTGTTGCTGATCATGGGCCTGGGCATGCAGCTGGTGGCCTGGCCGCAGCCGTTCATTGACGCACTGGTGGATGCGGGCTATCGCGTCATCCGCATGGACAACCGCGACATCGGCCTGAGCCAGCACTTTGACCACCTGGGCACACCCAATCTGCTGTGGGCTGGTCTCAAGTACAAGCTGGGCCTGCCGGTGCGGCCGCTCTATTCCCTGCAGGACATGGCCAACGACGCGCTGGGCGTACTCGACACCTTGGGCGTTGCGCGCGCGCACATCGTGGGTGTGAGCATGGGCGGCATGATCGCGCAGCGCGTGGCCATTGCCGCGCCGCAGCGCGCCATCAGCCTGACCAGCATCATGAGCAGCAGCGGCGCCAAGGGCCTGCCCCAGGCGCACCCTGACGTGACGCGTGTGCTGCTCAGCCGCCCGGCCAGCAGTGCGCCCGAGGCGGTGGTGGACCATTTCGTCAAGCTGTTCACAGCGATTGGCAGCCCCGGCTATCCGACGCCCGAGCCGGAGATGCGCGAGCGCATCCTGCTCGGTGTGCAGCGCAGCTTCCACCCCCAGGGCACCCTGCGCCAGATGCTGGCCATCGTGTCGGACCGCACGCGTGCGGCCGAGCTTTCGGCCATCACCTGCCCGACGCTGGTCCTGCACGGCAAGGCCGATCCGCTGGTGCCTTACGCACACGGCGAGGACACGGCCAAGCGCATTGCCGGCGCACAACTGGTCGGCTTTGAGGGCATGGGCCACGACCTGCCGCCCGAACCGGTGTCGCAGATGCTGGACGCGCTGATTCCGCACCTGCAGGCGGCCGAGCCGCCGGCAGCCTATATTGCACCGTCCAGCGCCATGCCGCTGGCAAGCATCGCCACACCATGAATACACCCGAACAGTCCCAACTCGGCAAGGCGTCCGCCTACGTCGACCAGTACGATGCCTCGCTGCTGTTTCCGATTCCCCGTGCCGGCAAACGTGAAGAGATCGGCATCACCGCAGCGCCACCGTTCTTCGGCGCCGACATGTGGAGCGCGTTTGAGCTGAGCTGGCTGGGACCGCGCGGCAAGCCGCAGGTGGCGCTGGCGCACTTCACGATTCCATGTGAGACGCGCAACATCATCGAGAGCAAATCTTTCAAGCTGTACCTGAACAGTTTCAACAACACGCGCTTTGCCGATGTGGACGCCGTGAGGGCGCGCCTGCGTGCCGACATCACCGAGGCCGTGTGGCGCGGTGCGGATGTCGCCGGTGCTTCGATTGGCGTGACCGTGCTGGGCCCGGAGCTGTTTGACCAGGAACCGGTGCACGAGCTCGACGGTCTGAACCTGGACCGGTTGGACATTGAATGCACCCAATACACACCGGCCCCCGAGCTGCTGACGGTGACACCCGACGAGCAGCCGGTGTCCGAAGTGCTGGTGAGCAACCTGCTCAAGAGCAACTGCCTGGTGACCGGCCAGCCCGACTGGGGCAGCGTGCAGATCAGCTACACCGGCGACCAGATCGATCAGGGTGGTCTGTTGCAGTATCTGGTGAGCTTTCGCAACCACAATGAATTCCATGAGCAGTGCGTGGAGCGCATCTTCATGGACATCTGGACGCGCTGCAAACCGACCAAGCTGACGGTGTATGCGCGCTACACGCGCCGCGGTGGCCTGGACATCAATCCGTTTCGCACCAGCCATCCATTGGCATTGCCGCGCAATATCCGGACTGCACGCCAGTGAGTTCCGTCGCCGGTGCCGGCCGGCCAAAGAAGTAACCCTGGAAGGCATCGCAGCCCAGCGCGGCCAGCAGGTTGCGCTGCTCGGCCGTCTCCACGCCCTCGGCGATCACGGTCAGGCCCAGGCTGTGGCCCAGCGCCACGACCGAGCGGGCCACGGCGGCGTTGTCGGAGTGGGTCAGCACATCACGCACAAAGGACTGGTCGATCTTGAGCTGGTCCAGCGGCAGGCGCTGCAGGTGCAGCAGCGAAGAGTAGCCGGTACCAAAGTCGTCCAGCGAGAAGCCCACACCCAGGGCATTGATGGCGTTCATGCGCTGGCGGGTGTCGGCGGTGTCGTTCATCAGCATGCGCTCGGTCAGCTCCAGCTTGAGCCGGTGCGGGTTGGCACCGGTCTTTTGCAGTGCGCGGGCAATCTGGTCCACAAAGCCGGTGTTGCCAAACTGGCTGGGGCTCACATTGATGGCCAGCGTCCAGGCCGCGGTGGCCTCCAGCTCGCCCCACAATGCCAACTGGTTGCAGGCAGTTTCCAGCACCCACTGGCCTAGCAACGGGCCCACGCTGGACTCCTCGGCCAGGGCAATGAATTCGGCCGGCGGCACCATGCCGCGGATGGCATGGTTCCAGCGCAGCAGGGCTTCGGCCCCAATGGGCTGGCCATGGACATTGACCTGGAATTGGTACAGCAGCATGAACTCATGGTGCGCGAGGCCGCGGCGCATGTCATGCTCGAGCGCGGCATGCGCCGTGACCGATGCCTGCATGGCGGGGTCGAAAAAGCACACCGTGTTGCGCCCGGCCGCCTTGGCCTGGTACATGGCGATATCGGCTTTCTTGAGCAGGCTGTCGGTGTGCTCCTGGTCACCCGAAAAGACCACGATGCCGATGCTGGGTGTGCTGTCGTAGCCGTGACCGCGCAGCTGGTAGGGTTGCCCCAGTGCGGTCAGGATCTTGTTGGCCACGCCTTCGGCGTGGGCCGCACTCTCCAGAATGGGCGGGTTCAGGCCCTCCAGCAGCACGACGAATTCATCACCGCCCAGGCGCGCCACGGTGTCGCCCTCGCGCACGCAGGTCTTCAGCCGGGCGGCCACCTGTTTGAGCAGCTCGTCGCCAATGTCATGGCCCAGGGTGTCGTTGAGCAGCTTGAAATAGTCCAGGTCCAGGAACATCAGCGCGCCGTACTGGCCGGTGCGTGCCGAGTTCATCAGTGCCTGTTGCAGGCGGTCCAGCAGCAGGCGGCGGTTTGGCAACTGGGTCAACTGGTCGTAAAAGGCCAGGCGCTGGATTTCTTCCTCGTTCTGGCGGCGCTGCGTGATGTCACGGATGACGCCGACAAAGGTCGGCCGCCCGGAGCGCGCGATCTTGGACACCGACAGGCTGATCGGAAAGATGCTGCCGTCCTTGCGCTGGCCCAGCATCTCGCGAGGTTGGTCAATCAGGTGGGTGCTGCCGGTCAGGGCATGGCGGTGCAGGTGGCCATCGTGTTCGTCGCGCTCGGATGCGGGCATGAGCATGCCCACGCTGCGCCCCAGCACCTCTTCCGCCTGATAACCGAAGATGGTGCTGGCCGCCTTGTTGAAGGATTCGATGGCGCCATGCTGGTCGATGGTCACCACGCCATCGAGCATGCTGTCCAGGATGGCGAGGGTGTGCAGCGCTGCTTCGCGCAGCGCTGCTGGATCGGCCAGACGGTGCAGGTCAGGCGTGGACGCGCGACGATGCTTCATCGCTTACGGACAATCACGCAAAACTTTGGCATGCAGATACCCCCGAGCCAGACCGGACACCATCTGGCATCAGACCACGGATCGTGCCATTTGTATATCCCCCGAACGGAGGACGCGCGGCTTGGACGGTTCGCAATGCGGTTGAATCCACGCCTGCAGCATTTCGATGCATGTGAAATGCTCTTTATGCACGAAACTTGTGTCAAGTGGGGTTGGAAATGCAAACAATGCCCACCTTGTGCGCGGCTTTTGGCGAATAATTTTCAGGTTCAAAACCCACTTGAGAAGCACCGCACGATGATTACCCCTTACGAGCAGAACTTTGGCGCCGACTACCAGCGCTCCATGGTCAACCTGGGTCAGGCCATGCGCCAGATCATCAAGCACTTTGGTGTGGACCGGCTGTATGGCGTGGGTGGTGACTTCGCCGCCAACCTCATCGCCGCGCTGGACCAGGACGGCCTGGCGGTGGAGCCGTCCAGCAATGAGATGCATGCCGGATTTTGCGCCTGCGCCCAGGCCGAGATGGATGGCATCGGCTTTTGCCTGACCACCTACACCGTGGGCTCGCTGCCCTGCGTCACGGCGGCGGCCTTGGCCAAGACCGAAGGGCTGCCAGTGGTGTTCATCTCCGGTGCGCCCGGTGAAGACGAGGTGCACCAGTCCGGCATCCACCACATGGTGCAGCCCAGCAACAGCTGGCGTGCCGAGTACGACGCCGCGCTGCACGCCTTTGCTGCGATTGGCATCCGCGCCGAGCGCCTGCAGGGTGACCGCTCGCGGGGCCAGCCCAATATTTCGGCCTTCCGCTTCTTTGAACTGGTCAAGCACGCCTGGCTGCACCGCGAGCCGGTGTTCATCGAGGTGCCGCGCAACCTGGTATTCGCGCTGACGCAACCCCTGTCGCTGCCCGCACTGGATCACCTGCAGGGGCCGGAGCTGGTGTTTGCCGGGCTGGAAGCGGTGCTGGGCACCATCGTCAGCCGGCTGCAGCAGGCCAAGGCGCCGCTGGTGTATTTCGGTGTGCAGGTGCGCCGCAATCCCGAGTTGACCCAGCTGATGCACGCCTTCTGCCACCGTTTCCAGATTCCGTATGTCAGCGACTGGTTTGCCAAGGGCGGTGTCGACGAGACCGACCCGCTGTGCCTGGGCACCTACAACGGCGCCTTCAGCGACCCGGCCACGCGCGGCTACATCGAGTCGCAAGCGGACTATGTGCTGGACCTGGGTTCCAGCATCATCCCGCAGGACACGGCCAGCGCCTTCCATACGGGAACCCACTTCATTGCCGACTTTGCCAACCGCACCGTGGTCAAGTCCACGGTGCCGCGCGAGGCGGAGCTGATTCGCATCATGCAAGGGCTGTTGGCGGCGGACTTGCCCATTTACACCTGCGCGCTTCCCGTGCGGCAGCCACCGGTGCTGGAGGCCAGCGCCAAGTTTGACTTCCACGTGCTGGTCGACGTCATCAACCAGGTGCAGGAGCAACAGGGCTTCGGCACGGTGTTTGTGCCCGAAGTGGGCAACTCCTTCTTCGCCAGCTTTGGCCTGCGCCCACGCGCCACGCAAACCGGGATCAACTGGCTCGCCAACCCCTGGTATGCGGCCATGGGCACCTCACTGCCGTATGCGCGGGTGGTGGCGGAGACGGTGCGGCGCAAGGCGGCAACGGACCGCACCGTGGTGATCACCGGGGATGGAGGTTTCCACTTCCAGCTCAATGAACTGATCCACTTCCAGAAGCAGGGCCTGCCGGTGACGATTGTCTACATGCGCAACGACATCTTCCACCTGGGCAAGAGTGGGGATGGCCCGATCTACCACTGCTCGACCGGCCAGTTTGACGTGCTGCAACTGGTGCGCGCCTATGGCGGTGACGGCAAGCGCTGCGCGACCATTGGTGAATTTGCGGACTACTACAGCCACTGTCTGGCCGAGAACACCGGCATCCGTTTGATCGAAGTGCCGTGCCAGCAGGAGCCGCAGTACCAGTGCCGCGAGATTGCGCTGCTGAACCTGTACATCCAGTCCCGCAACGGCAACCCCGAGGCGCAGAAACAGTGGCAGGAGCGGGTCAGCCGAGTTCGCTGAACGAACGCAGGGGCTTGAGCGCCGGGAAATCGCCGGCACGCTTGGTCTTCATGGCGGTGACCGCCTCCATCACGTGGCGGTTGCTCCAGATGGCGCCTTGCAGCCAGCCCATCTGCTTGAGGGATTCGTCCACCGAGTGGTCGCGCGCATAGTGGATGGCCTGCTTGGTGCCCCAGATGGCCACCGGTGGCTTGGAGGCGATCTCGGCGGCGCACTGCAGGGCGGCTTCCAGCATGGCTTCCTCGGTGTCGAACACCGCATTGACCAGCCCGTATTGCAGGGCCTTGTCGGCGGGCAGGCGACGGCCGGTGTAGGCCAGTTCCTTGACCACGGCCAGCGGGATCAGCTTGGGCAGGCGTTGCAGCGTGCCCACGTCGGCCACCATGCCGATGTTGATTTCCTGGATGCAGAAGAAGGTCTGTGGCGTGGCGTAGCGGATGCAGCAGGCGGTGACCATGTCCACCGCGCCGCCAATGCAACCGCCCTGGATGGCTGCAATCACCGGGATGCGCAGCGTTTCCAGCTTGGTAAAGGTGACCTGCATATCGCCCAGCACGTCCAACACGGCGGCGCGGCCTTCGGGGGTCTGATCGTCCAGCGGGTTGGCGGCGAAGGTTTCCAGCGCCATGCCGGCGCTGAAGTGCTTGCCGGTGCTGCTGATCACCAGTGCGCGGGCGCTGCCGTCACGGTGCAGGTGGGTCAGCACCTCGTCCAGCTCGCGCCAGAAGGTGGGGTGCATGGTGTTCATCGCCTCGGGCTTGTTCAGCACCAAATGGGCGACGTGGTTGCTGACGGTCAGGGCGAAGCAGGTGGGGGTAGGGGTCGAGGTAGTCATGGGGGCAGACTGTAACCCCGTTCCCCCGCGTGGCCGTGTCGCGCCCGGCAACCGGTTTAGGGCGGCCCGTCTAGGCGCGGGGCAGGGTGATCCAGTCGCAACGCAGGCGGTTGCGCAGATGCGCCTGCGTGCGCCAGCCGATGTACAGGCTGGGCGCCAGCATGCCCAGCACGCAAGGCGCGCTGGCCCACCAAGCGTCCAGCACCCAGGTGGGCAACCAGCCGACCCAACCCATGAACCAGGTGGTCATCACTGCGTCCCACAGGTTGTGCTCGACAGGGTGGTCCAGGGCATGTTCCTCGCACCACTGCTTGATGCGGTGCAGTTCGGAGAACGAAACCGTTGGTGCAAGCCACGTGATCATTGCAATCTCCCCGTAGGAGATTCCAATGTAAGTTTTGCGTAAGTGAAATTCAAGGCAAATCCAAGAAACCTAGTGAAAACCCTAGGTATGGACCTGAATAGGCTCAGAACAACTGGTCGCTGCCTACTATGAAATGAATAGCGCCCTGTTCAGTATTGGCGAGGGCTGGAGCCGAATTTTTATCCAAAGCATCGGCGCTGGAGCCCTTGCGCAAGGCGCCCACGCGCACGCCCAACAGGCGCAGGCGCCGTGTCAGGTCCACGCGCTTGAGGCACTGGCCGGCGGCCTGGCGGATTTCCTTCGCATCCATCGTGTAGTGGTCTATGGTCAGGTCGCGCGTGACGCTCTTGAAATCGTCATAACGCAGCTTGATGCCGATGGTCTTGCCGGTGTAGCCCTTGCGCTGCAGGTCGGCGGCCACCTGCTCGCACAGCCGGGTGAAGATGGCGCCCAGCTCGGCCTTGTCGCGCACGGCGTGCAGGTCGCGCTCGAACGTGGTCTCGCGGCTCATGCTGACCGGTTCGCTGTCGAGCACCACCGCTCGGTCGTCGCGTCCATGGGCGGCATCATGCAGCCAGGCACCGGTTCGGGGGCCAAAGGTCTGCATCAGCCAGCCCAGGTCGCGCTGGGCGAGCTGGCCAATGGTTTCAATGCCAAAGCCCTTGAGCTTTTCATCGGCCTTGGGGCCGATGCCGTTGATCTTGCGGCAGGCCAGCGGCCAGATCAGGGTCTCCAGATCGCTCTCATGGACGATGGCAATGCCGTTGGGCTTGTTGAACTCGCTGGCCATCTTGGCCAGCAGCTTGTTGGGCGCGACACCCACCGAGCAGGTCAGGCCGGTGGCCTCGAAGATGCTCTTCTGGATCAGCCGGGCCAGCACGCGCCCGCCCTCGCGCTGGCCACCGGGCACATCGGTGAAGTCGATGTAGACCTCGTCGACGCCGCGGTCCTCCATCAGCGGGGCGATGTCGGTGATGATGGCCTTGAAGCGGCGCGAGTACTTGCGGTATTCCTCAAAGTCCACCGGCAGCAGGATGGCCTGCGGGCACAGCTTGGCGGCCTTCATCAGGCCCATGGCCGAGCCCACACCGAACTGGCGCGCTGCATAGGTGGCGGTGGTGATGACGCCGCGCCCGGTGTAGCCGGACAGGCGGGCGAATGCCTCCAGTGGAATGCGTCGGAGCGCGGCACGCTGGGCGGCCTCGTCCCACGGGGGCTCGGGTTCTGCGGGGTCAGCGTTGGCCAGGTCGGCGGCGTGCAAGGCCTCCAGCGCATCGTGGATGGCGCGCCGCCCGCCGCCGATGACGACGGGCAGGCCCTTCAACTGGGGGTAGCGCAGCAGTTCCACCGACGCGTAGAACGCGTCCATGTCCAGGTGCGCGATACGCCTCACAGGAACGGCCTCACAGGGCCTTCTGGATCACCGATCCCTTGAACAGGTAGGGCAGGCGCGGGCCATTGCCAGGACGGGCGCCGCCCTTGTCTTCGACGCTGATGGCCAACGTGGTGGCGCTGGCGAAGTCGCGCTCGGTCGCGGGCAGGCGCAGGGTCTTGCTCTTGCTGCCAATGACGCCCAGCGAGCGCACCGGGTCGCCTTCGGACAGGGCCCAGAGCTGCATGCTGTCTTCACGGCCTTCGGTGACCGCGTTCAGGCGCTGGATCTGCATTTCGTTGTCCTGCAGGTTCATCGTGACCAGCATGGCGGGGGCCTGCTTGTCATCGAACAGCACCGCGACGTACTTGACCTGCGCCGTGGCCTTGAGCTGGGACTGGACGTGCTCGATCTGCGCCTGGAATTGCGCGAACATGCTGGCACCCGCCGCGGCGGCAATGCTCGCCAGGACCAGCAGTGCAATGGTGGCGGCGCGCCACCAGCCGGAAACACCGTGTCGTTCTTCAGCCATCGGAATTGATCTGGTTGATCAGCGCGCCGAGTACGTCATCGGCCTGCTCGTTTTCGACCTGGCAGGTGCCGGCCGCGTTGTGGCCACCACCGCCGTACTGCAGCATCAGCTCGCCCACATTGGTCTTGCTGCCGCGGTCCAGGATGGACTTGCCGGTGGCAAATACGGTGTTCTGCTTCTGCACACCCCACATCACATGGATGGAGATGTTGCACTGGGGGAACAGGGCGTAGATCAGGAAGCGGTTGGCGGCGAAGATGGTTTCCTCGTTGCGCAGGTCCAGCACCACCAGGTTCTTGTGCACGGTGGCACAGCGCTCGATCTGTTCGCGGGCGCGAGCGGCGTGGTCAAAATACAGGTCCACGCGCTCGATCACGTCTGGCAATTGCAGAATCTCTTCAATGCCGTGGTTGCGGCAGTATTTGATGAGATCCATCATCAGCTGGTAGTTGCTGACGCGGAATTCGCGGAAGCGTCCCAGCCCGGTGCGCGAGTCCATCAGGTAGTTCAGCAGCACCCAGTCGGTGGGTTCCAGGATTTCTTCGTGGCTGAACTGGGCCGAGTCGGCCTTGTCCACGGCCACCATCATGTCGTTGCTGATGTTCGGGAAGGCCTTGGCGCCACCGTAGTAGTCGTACACCACGCGAGCCGCTGACGGGGCATGGGCCGAAATGATGTGGTTGGCGCGCTCGCCGGTGTTACGGATGGTCTCGGACTCGTGGTGGTCAAAGGCCAGGTGCGCGGCCGCCACATAGGGCAGGTTGGTGGTGATGTCGCGGCTGGTGATGTCGATCTTGCCGTCCTGCATGTCCTTGGGGTGGACGAACTTGATGTCGTCGATCAGGTCCAGCTCATTGAGCAGCACCGCGCAGACCAGACCGTCGAAGTCGCTGCGGGTCACCAGACGGAATTTGCTTGGGCTCATGGATAGGGTCCTTTGCTTGGCTGGGCAATAAAAAAACGGTCTGCGACACAGCTGCCGCAGACCGTTTCATCCTAACGCAAAAAGAAGTCGCTTTGTTTGATCCAGTTGGAATTCGGGCCTGTTGCGGCAAGCTTCAGGTCGGGTAGCTGCCAGGCAGCAGAATGCTCTTGTCGATCTGTTCGATGCGGGTCTTGCCGCACAGGGCCATGGTGACATCCATTTCCTTGTGGATGATCTCCAGTGCCTTGGTGACACCGGCCTCGCCCATGGCCCCCAGGCCGTAGACGAAGGGCCGGCCAATGTAGACGCCCTTGGCGCCCAGTGCCACGGCCTTGAGCACGTCCTGGCCGCTGCGCACGCCGCCATCCATATGCACTTCAATCTGCTTGCCCACGGCTTCCACGATGGGCGGCAGGGCGTTGATGGAGGATTCGGCACCATCCAACTGGCGCCCGCCATGGTTGGAGACGATCAGCGCATCGGCACCGCTCTCCACCGCCAGGCGAGCGTCTTCCACGTCCTGGATGCCTTTCAGGATCAGCTTGCCGCCCCAGCGCTTCTTGATCCACTCCACATCGGCCCAGTTCAGCGTCGGGTCAAACTGCTGGGTGGTCCAGGCCGACAGGTTGCTCGGGTCGGTCACGCCATCGACGTGGCCAATGATGTTGCCAAAACCGCGCCGCGGCGTGCCCAGCATGCCCATGCCCCAGCGCCATTTGGTGGCCAGGTTGATCAGGTTGGCCAGGGTGGGCTTGGGTGGGGCGGAGAGGCCGTTCTTCAAATCCTTGTGGCGCTGGCCGATGATTTGCAGGTCCAGCGTCAGTACCAGGGCCGAGCAGTTGGCGGCCTTGGCACGTTCGATCAGGCGCTCGATGAAGCCGCGGTCGCGGATCACATAGACCTGGAACCAGAATGGGTGGTTGCCGGTGCCGGCTGCCACGTCCTCGATGGAGCAGATGCTCATGGTGGACAGCGTGAACGGCACGCCAAATTTCTTGGCCGCATTGGCCGCCTTGATTTCGCCATCGGCATGCTGCATGCCGGTCAGACCCACCGGGGCCAGTGCCACCGGCATGGCAACCTTCTGGCCGATCATCGTGCTGGCGGTGCTGCGGTTGTCCATGTTGATGGCCACGCGCTGGCGCAGCTTGATCTTCTGGAAGTCGGCGGCATTGGCGCGGTAGGTGCCTTCGGTCCACGAGCCGGAATCGGCGTAGTCGTAGAACATGCGGGGCACGCGCTTCTTGGCCAGGATGCGCAGGTCTTCGATGTTGGTGATGACGGTCATGGTGTCTCCTGATAGTGAGCGGAATGGTAGCCGCCTCAAACCCGTGTTGGCGTGAAATCCGCCCCGCGTGCCGTGAAATTATTTGACAACATGGGCTAGACTGCCCCGGGCGATCCGGTAGGTCCAGAAAATGGATCGATTCAATCAGGGAGAACAACGCATGGTGATGTGGGGTGCCATCTGGGGGGCCATACTGGGCTACTTTGCGGACCGGCATGACGCCGGTTTCGGTTTGATAGTGGGTGCGCTGTTGGGGGCCTTTGCCGGCAAGACCCTGCGCAATGAGATCCGCAAGGAGGCGCGCGCCGAGGCGCTCAAGACGCTGGCGGAGCACGCCGCCACCGCCCCACCGGAGCACAGCGCGCCGGTCGCTCCTTCCGTCACAGCGCCCCCGGTCGCGGCGCCTGCAACACAGTCTGTCGCGCCCGTCCCGGTTGAGCGCCCGTTGGCGGTAGAGCCGCCCGATTTCTCCGACACCCTGCCGGCCGCCCCGCCTCCCGTGGGACGCACGGAAGAGATGCCCGAGTTCCCGGCAGCGTTGCAGGCGGATTGGGTCTCCCGTGCCGTGGGCCAGGCTCGTGACTGGCTCCTGGGTGGCAACACCATCGTGCGCATGGGGGTGCTGGTGCTGTTTGTGGGCCTGGCCTTCCTGGCCAAGTACGCCATCGACAACGCCATGCTGCCGCCGGAGTTGCGGCTGGCCGCCATTGGCATCGCCGGCATTGCCCTGTTTGTGTTTGGCTGGAAGCTGCATGCGCGCCAGAGCGAGCGCACGGCCTATGCGCTCACGCTGCAGGGCGCCGGTGTGGCGGTGCTGTACCTGACCGTGTTTGCGGCCTTTCGCCTGTACCAGTTCCTGCCGGCGGGCGCGGCCTTCGTCGTGCTGGGTCTGGTGTGTGCGTTTTCCACGGCGATTGCGCTGCTGCAAAACGCCATGCCCATGGCCTTCATCGGCTTTGCCGGTGCGTTTGCGGCGCCGGTTCTGGTGTCCACCGGTCAGGGCGACCATGTGGGGCTGTTCAGTTACTACCTGCTGCTGGGCGTGGCCATCGTCGCCGTGGCCTGGATGCGCGCCTGGCGGGCGCTGAATCTGCTGGGTTTTCTGGCCACCTTTGGCGTGGCCACGCTGTGGGGTGTGCTCAAGTACCAGCCCGAGCACCTGGCAACGACCGAGCCCTTCCTGTTGGCCTTCTTTGCGCTGTACCTGCTGGCCAGCCTGTTGTACGCCACACGCCATGGTCTGGAGCCCAAACAGGCGGTGGACGCCACGCTGATCTTTGGCCTGCCGCTGGCCGCGTTCGGGCTGCAGGTGGGACTGGTGCGCAACGTGGAATATGCCAGCGCGTTTTCATCACTGGCGCTGGGCGCCGTCTACCTGGGCCTGGGCTGGTGGGCGGCCAAGCGGCGTGACGCGGGCGTGGGCCAGTGGTTGGCCGAATGCTTTGCGGCCCTGGGTCTGGGCTTTGTGACCTTGGCCGTGCCGCTGGCACTGGATGCCCGCTGGACCAGCGCGGTGTGGGCGGCCGAGGGCGCGGCGGTGTACTGGATGGGCCAACGCCAGGGGCGCTGGCTGGCGCGTCTGGCGGGGCTGGTGTTGCAGGTGCTGGCGGCCATGAGTTACCTGCGTTCCTTCGACCAAGTGCAGACTGCGCTGTGGCCAGTGGCCAATCCGGCTTTCATTGGCGCGCTGCTGCTGGCCGCATCGGCGCTGGCGATTGCCCACTGGTCGCGTACGGCCTGTGCGAGCCGCGACGGCGAAGCCTTGTTTGCCCAGCAGTTTGCGGCGCTGGAGCAAAGCCTGTCACCCGCGCTGTTCTGGGTGGGTTTCCTGTGGTGGCAGTTCGCGCTGGGACACGAAATTGGACGCAGAACCTTCACGGCCGACGGCTATTGGGCACCGGTCTTGAGCCATGCCCAGCAGTCGTATCTGCACATGCTGGCCTGGGTGGCCAGTGCCTGGGTGGCGCATCGATGGGCGTTGCCTGCGCGCGCCAAACCGTGGTCCGTGGCGGCCACGCCGGCCTGGTTCTCGCTGCCCATCATGGCGTTGGTGGCCTTGCAGGGCGTGATGGAACTGCGCCATGTGTTCGAAGCCTGGGGATTTGTCATCTGGCCGCTGGTGCTGGCGCTGCATGTGCTGACCCTGCGCCGGCTCGACGGCATGGCACCGCAAGCGTGGTGGACGTGGATACACAGCGGCGGTGTGTGGCTGCTGGTATTGCTGGCGGGCAACCTGCTGGTGTGGGTGGTGCAGCAGGCGCATTTGCAGGGCACGGCCTGGGCCAGCGTGATCTTCCTGGTGGCCGGCGTGGTGGTGTTGCTGGCATTGACACAGCGCCCGCTGTATGAGTCTGACAGCGCGGTGCGCCAGCGCTGGCCGCTGGACCGGTTTGCGCAGGCCTATTTGTGGCGGGCCGCGGTGCCTCTGGTGCTGGCCGTGGCACTGGGTGCGATGCTGGTGGCCGTGCATTCCAACGGCAACGCTCAGCCACTGCCGTACCTGCCGCTGCTGAACCCGACCGACATCGTCGTGGCGCTGGCGCTGGGCGCGCTGGCGCTGTGGCTGAGCCGGGTGCGTGACAGCGATCTGGATGTGCCGCAAGGCATTCACGATGCGCGTTGGGTATTGCTGCTGTCCGGCATGGCGTTTATCGCCGTCAACACGGTGTGGCTGCGCGCCGTGCACCACTATGCAGACGTGCCCTGGGTGGCGGGTCGCCTGTATGCCTCCTTCCTGGTGCAGGCCGGCTACTCCATCCTGTGGACGCTGCTGGCGTTGGGCCTGATGTTGTTCGCCCACCGCCGCCACGCGCGTCCGGTCTGGATGGGGGGCGCGGCGCTGCTGGGCCTGACCGTGGCCAAGCTGTTCCTGGTGGACCTGTCCAACCGGGGCGGGTCGGAGCGCATCGTGGCCTTTATCGCGGTGGGCGCGCTGATGCTGGTGGTGGGCTACTTCGCACCGATTCCGCCGGCGGGGCAGCCCGAGGACAACGAACTGAACGAGGATGCCGCATGAGTGTTGTATTCCGGGCCATTGCATTCGCGGTAGCGCTGGCCAGTCTGCCGGCTGGCGCCAGTGATGCGCCAGCCCCCGATGCGTTTGCCTGGCGCGGCACGCTGGCCCTGCCGGCCAGTGCCAGCCTGGTGCGGGTCGATGTGCCGGTGCAGGCACTCATGCAGCTGCAAAGCAGTGGCGCGCACGACCTGCGCGTGTTCAATGCCGCCGGTGCCGTCGTGCCCTATGCCTTGCTGGGGCGCTCAGACCTGAGCCATGCGGCGCCACCGGTGCAAACCCCGGCCTATCCCGCGTACCCGCTGTTTGCCGCCAGTGCCGGCAAACCCGTGCGCGGTGCGGTGCAGGTTCAGGTGGACAGCGGCGGCAGCCACAGCAACGCGTGGGTGCGTTGGGACAACGCGGCCCCCGAAGCATCGACCGACGCCACCGCGCAGCCGCTGCAGGCGGCCCTGTTCGATCTGCGTGGCGAGCAGCAGATGCTGGACGCGCTGCAGCTGAACCTGGAGCTGCCGCACAACGCCCTGGTGCCCCTGACCGTTTCCACCAGCTCCGACCTGAAGGACTGGACCGCGGTGGCCACCAAGGGCCCGGTGTTCCAGTTTGATGGCATGGACGCACCCCGCAACACCACGCTGGAGTTGCGCCAGCCCTTGAGCGTGAAGGGGCGCTATCTGCGCCTGGCCTGGGCCGGGCAGAGCGGCGTGAAGGTGGTTTCGCTGAATGGCCGCATCGCGGCCACACAAACGGTGCCCGCCTTGCTGCGTGCGCCGTTGCCGCCGGGGACAGTGGACGGCACCAGCCTGAACTGGACGCTGCCCTTTGCCACGCCCATCGCGGCCCTGCACCTGCAGGCGGCACAGAACAACACGCTGTTGCCCGTGCGCGTCCTGGGTCGCGCGGATGCAGCACAGCCGTGGCGCACGCTGGCGTCGTCCGTGGTGTACCGCCTGGACACCGTGGGCACCGGCGCCAGCAACCCGGCCACGCCGCTGCACGGCGCCTCGGTGCGTTCGCTGCGGGTGGAAGCCGGCAAGGGACTGGCCCTGCCCGAGGGCGGCTTGCAGGCCACGCTGGAGTTTGCGCCACTGCAGGTGGCGTTTCTGGCGTCCGGCTCCGGGCCGTTTACCCTGGCGGCCGGGCGTGTGCAAACGCCCTCGGCGGCGGTGGATGCCAGCCTGCTGGGCTCGGTGGCTCCCGCCAAGCTGGCCGAGCTGCCGGTGGCCACCGTAGCAGCCGTACAGCTGCAACCCCCAGGGGGGCTGGACAGCGGCGCGCCGGCCTGGCTGGCGCAAGGGGTGCCGGTGCGCACCGTGCTGCTGTGGCTGGTGCTGGTCATCGGCGTGCTGTCACTGGGGGGCGTCGCCTATGCGCTGATGCGCCAGCTCCAGTCCCACAAGTAGTTTGTCATCATTCATGCCACTAGCCCTCGTGGATACTGGGTTTGTAGCTCCTGAATTGATAGCTTCATTCAAGCCCTCTGGCTCCAGCTGGCGGCAATCCGGCCCGCCTGTGCCAGCACGGCCTGGTCCTTGTCGCGCATGCTGGTGTGGGATTGGGGTGTTTCAAAGAAGGCCGTGATGACCAGCGGCGCCCTGCCAGGCGGCCAGGTGATGGCGATGTCGTTGTACTTGTCGTGCATTCCGGGTGCCATGCCGGTCCCGGTCTTGTCGCCGCTGCGCCAGTGGGCCGGCAGCCCGGCACGCAGCCGCCGCGCCCCGGTGGTGGTTGCCTCCATCCAGCCAATCAGCCGTTCGCGTGAGGCAGGCGTGAGCCAGTCGCCGGTCAACAGCGTGGCCGTGGTGCGCGCCATGGCGGCGGGACTGGTGGTGTCGCGCAGATCCTGGCCGGTGACCCGGTTCATGTGGGGCTCGAACCGGTCCAGCCGCGTGGTCGCGTCGCCCGCCGTGCGCAGGATGGCGGTGAACCCGGCGAGGCCGCCGATGAGTTTGAGCAGGCAGTTGGCGGCCACGTTGTCGCTGGTGGTTTGTGCGGCTTCGGCCAGGTCCATGGCCGTCATGCCGCCGCGTGCCAGATGCTGCCGGGTGATGGGTGCGTGGGCAATCATGTCGGCTGCGCCATAGGGCACCCATTGATCGTGGCGCAGCCGGCCCTGGTCCACTTCGCGCAGGATGGCCGCCGCCAAGGGCAGCTTGAAGGTGGAACACATGCCAAAGCGTTCATCGAGCCGGTGCCCCACCATCTGGCCAGTGCTGGTATCCAGAATCGCAACGCCCAGGCGTCCGCCCACCGTGCGTTCCAGTCGAGCGAGGGCCAGCGCGGCAGCATACGGTGCGGGTGGTTGGGCCAGGGCGGCTTGGGAGGCGCCGAACAGGCCGGCTCCGGTCAGCAGCATGGCGTGACGCCGGGTGAGGGGGGTGATAGGCATGGTATGACCTTGTGGTGAAAGAAGGCTGCATTCTTCTTGGCCGCCGCCAAGCGCACAAGCTATCATTTTTGGCATGAGTCCATACAAATACTGGGGATCTGAATGCCATTGAGTCGGGTTTCCCTGAACACGCTGCGTGCCTTCGATGCCGCGGCCCGGCATCTCAACTTCACCCGTGCCGCGGACGAACTGTGTGTGACGCAGGCGGCGGTCAGCCACCAGGTCAAGGCGCTGGAGGACCACATTGGCCGCGCCCTGTTCCGGCGCACCGCCCGCGGGCTGGTGCTCACCGATGAAGGTGCCACGCTGGCGCCGGCCGTGGCCGACAGCTTTGGCCGGATTGCGCGGCAGATCGATGTCTTTCGCGCCGGCGGCCCGATGGAGGTGCTGACGATTGGCGTGGTTGGCACCTTTGCCATCGGCTTCCTGCTGGAGCGCTTGGGGGAATTCCGGGCCCGGCATCCGCGTGTGGAACTGCGCCTGCTGACCCACAACAACAAGGTGGATCTGTCTGCGGAGAGCCTGGACTACGCCATCCGGTTTGGGGATGGCGCGTGGCGCAGCGTGGAGGCCGATCACCTGATGGCCGCACCCCTGTCACCGTTGTGCGCGCCCCAGGCGCTGGACCAGTTGCACCATCCGGATGACCTGAGCAAACTGACGCTGCTGCGCTCCTACCGCAGTGACGATTGGCCGGCGTGGCTGCGCGCGGCGGGCGCCAGTGGGATCACCCCGCGCGGGCCGCTGTTCGACGCCTCGGCCATCATGGTGCAGGCGGCAATGGTGGGCGAGGGCGTGGCGCTGGCACCACCGGGCATGTTCCAGCGTGAACTGCGCCAGGGCCGGCTGGCCCAACCGTTCAAACTGGAAGTGGATGTGGGCGGGTATTGGCTCACCCGCCTGTTGTCCAAGGAGGTCACACCTGCCATGCAGGTGTTTCGCAGCTGGCTGCTGTCCGTGGTTTAGGCCAGCAGCAGAGCCGCCAGCGCCAGCACCGCGGGAACGGTCTGCACGTACAGGATGCGCATCTTCACCGTCACCGCACCCCAGATGCCGGCCACCGCGACACAGCCCAGGCCGTAGATCGTAAAAGCCTTTGCCATGGCCGGATCAGGCAGCAGGAAGCCGCAGGCCAGGGCGACGGCCAGAAAGCCGTTGTAGCAACCCTGGTTGGACATCGCGGCGGCCATGGTGGTGGCCTGTTCCTGGCTCAGCCCAAAGACCTTGCGGCCACGGGTCTGGAACAGCACGGTTTCCAGCAGAAAGATGTAGACATGGATGAACAGGACCAGGGCGGCAAGGACTTTGGCGGCGATCAGCATAGGGGTTTACCTCGGTTGGTGGGTACAATGGAAAGCCGAAGAATACATAATTACGTTATGTAATTGAGTCACTTATGCGACAACACGGTTCCAAGGACGCAACAGTAACCGCCACTGCGCCTGCCCGCAAGCCCACGGTCGATGGCCGTAAGACCAATGCCTCCAGCACCCAGGCGGCGCTGCGCGCGGCCGGCCGGCGCCTGTTTGGGCAACTGGGGTATGACGCCACCCCGCTGGGCGCGTTGTGTGAGGCCGCCGGCGTGACCACCGGCGCGCTGTACCACCACTTTGGCGACAAGAAAGGCCTGTTCGCCGCCGTGGCCGAGGAGTTGGACGCCGGCCTGGTGGCCCTGACGGCGCAGGCGCGCGCCCAGGCGCTGGTCGGCGGAGCCGATGCCTGGCAGGCCTTCATGGCCGCCATTGACGTCTTCTTGCAGGCCGGCCAGAGTGCCGAGGGCCGTCGCGTCGGGCTGGTGGATGCGCCCGCCGTGCTGGGCACGCAGGCCTGGGCCGAGATCCGTGAGCGCCACGGTCTGGGCGCCACCATGCAAAACGTGCGCGCCTTGCAGGATCAGGGTTTTCTGCCCCCGGGCAACGTGCGTTTGCAGGCGCGCCTGATACTGGGCTTGCTGTACGGCGCCATTGAGGCGCTGGCGCACGTCGAGGAAGACCAGGTGCCCAGTGCCGTGGCCAATGCGCGTGCGCTGGTCCATGCCATGCTCGGCGGGCTGCGCGCCGCTACACCAGGGGCCGCCGCACCGTCGCCGCAGAAGTGAGCTTGGTCGATGACCCGGTTGTGGCGTACACCTCAATCAAACAGGCCGGGGCCATTGATCCGGGCACGCTCGATTTCGAGCAGGCGCAGCTTGGTGTCGGCACCCCCATGGGCTGAAAAACCGCCCGAACGCCCCTGTGCGGCCAGGATGCGGTGGCACGGCACGATGGGGGCAAACGGGTTGGACCCCAGCGCCTGCCCCACGGCACGGGCGGCGCCGGGTTCGCCCAGGTCGCGCGCCATCTCGCCGTAGGTCGTCGTCTGCCCCGGTTGCAGCGCGCGGGCCGCCGCGTAGACGCGCTGGTGGAAGGCAGACACGACGTCCATGTCGAGCACGATGTGGCTGAGATCGGCAGGCTGTGGCGGCGTGCCATTCAACAGACCCACCACGGCATCCATCGCATCACGCACGCTGGCCGGTGGCTCGCCCTCCTGGCACTGTGGAAAGCGCCGCGCCATGCGGGCGCGGGTCTGGGGCGCATCACCCTCGGGCAGTTGCACGCCGGTCAGACCGGCGGCGCTCCAGGCGATGCCGCAGTGACCGATGGGCGTGGCGAACAGGGCGTAGGCCAGGGTCTGCACAGCACGCCCCGCGTGACGGATTTATCCGCCCAAACCGACGTACACGTTCTGCACGTCGTCGTTGCCGTCGATGGCGGCCAGGAAAGATTCCACCTCTTCCAGGGCTTCCGCGCTCAGGCTGGCCGGGTCGATGGGGTTCTTGGGCTTGTAGCCCAGCTTGGCCGACAGCACGGTGAAGCCGTGGGCGGGCAGGGCGCGGCTGACCAGGTCCAGATCGGTGGCGTCGGTGATGAACAGCGTGGTTCCGGCTTCCTCTCCGGCTTCAAAGTCCTGGGCACCGGCTTCGATGGCTGCCACTTCCGCGTCGGCACCGGCGGCTGCGGGTTCGGCTTCGATCATGCCCACATGGTCAAAGTCCCAGGAAACCGAGCCGGAGGTGCCCAACTGGCCCTTGCGGAACAGCACACGCATCTCGGGTGCGGTGCGGTTCACGTTATCGGTGAGGCATTCCACCATGACGGCGACGCGGTGCGGGGCAAAGCCTTCGTAGATGACATGCTCAAAGTGCACGGCCTCGCTGCCGATGCCGGCGCCCTTCTTGATGGCGCGGTCCACGGTGTCCTTGGGCATGGAAACCTTGCGGGCCTGTTCCAGCACCAGGCGCAGGCGGGAGTTGCCGGCCGGGTCGGCACCGTTGCGGGCCGCCACCATGATGTCCTTGGACAGCCGTCCAAACAGTTTGCCCCTGGCGTTTGCCGCGAGTTCCTTGCCTTTTGCTTTCCACTGTGCGCCCATATTGCGTATTCCTTATTGATCGGGGGCTTGGTTATACACCCAATGCAGGCGTCAAAAGACGCTGGCCACACTGTCTAGGGGGTGCGGGCGCTGACGGCGCGTTGGCGCACCGTGGCCCAGACGCTCTCGCCATTCTTGGGTTTTTCGTGCAGCACGGCGGTGCGCCCCAGATTGCCTATGTGGCGCAGCATCGCATCCAGCACCCAGCCGTGGGTGATGACCAGCACCTGCTGGCCGGGGTGCTCGGCTCCGATGTCGGCGCAGGCGCCCAGGAGCCGGTCGGCAAACTCGTCCATGGATTCACCACCGACAAAGCTGGCCGCCGGGTTGCGCCGCAGGATCTGCTCCAGCAGCACCGGGTTCAGCTCGGCCAGTTCGCTTTTGGGAATGCCCTGGATCGCGCCGAAGTGCCGCTCCTTGAGTCCTTCGTGGCTCTGCGGCGCGGGCAGTCCCAGGCGGTCGGCAATGATGGCCGCTGTCTCGTGCGCACGCACCAGCGGACTGGACCACACGGCGGAAAAGCCGGTCGCTGCAAACTGCGCGGCCATGGCATGCGCCTGTTCGCGGCCTCGGTCATTGATGGGCACATCCAGCCAGCCCTGCAGGATGCCCTGTTTGTTCCAGTCGGTCTCACCGTGGCGGGTGAGGCAGATGTGGGCGCGGTCCATGCCGTGGATTTGGGAGCGGATTGCCGGTGGCTAGAGCGGCCAGTCGGCGTCGGGCTGTTGCGTGTACTGGGCCTGGCGCTTTTCCAGGAAGGCGGCGATGCCTTCCTGCGCGTCGGGCAGCAGCGCGGCGGTGGCCATGCGCTCCACGGCAAAGTCATAGGCCTGGCCCTGCGGCAAATCCACCTGGCGGTAAAAGCCCTGTTTGCCCAATGCCTTGGACAGCGCGCTGCCGCGGGTGGCGCGCTGGATCAGGTCTAAAGTTGCAGCCTCCAGTTGGTCGGCTGGTACGGCCTTGTTGATCAGGCCCCAGTCGGCTGCGGTGGCGGCGTCGATGGCGTCACCGGTCAGCGCCAGTTCCAGCGCGCGCTTGCGCCCGACGTTGCGCGCCACCGCCACCAGCGGCGTGTGGCAGAACAGCCCGGCCTTGCCGCCCGGAATCGCAAACGAGGCCGTGTCCGCCGCTACCGCCAGGTCGCAACTGGCCACCAGCTGGCAGCCACCCGCCGTGGCCAGTGCGTGCACCCGGGCCACCACCGGCTGGGGCAGTGCCTGCAGGGTATTCATCATCTCGGTGCAGACCAGGAACAACTCGCGCGATTGTTCGAGGGTGGCGCCGGCCATGTCGGCAAAGTTGTGCCCGGCGCTGAACACCGGGCCATTGGCTGCCAGGATCACGCCGCGCGCGTCGGTGCGGGCGATGGCGCGCAGGGCTACGGTGAGCTCGCGCATCACGTTGAGGGCCAATGCATTGCGTTTGTCGGCGCGGTTGAGGGTGACGGTGGTGATGGGGCCGTCGGTAGTGACCAGTAGGTGTTCGTATTGCATGGTTTCATTCTGCCACCCGGGCCGCGTAATATGAGGGCGTGTAAACCCCACATCAGGAGACAAAGCAATGGGAACCATGGTCAGCTTTCAGCGCCCGGATGGGCAATCGGTTCAGGGTTATCTCGCAGTGCCCGCCGCAGGCACCAACGCGCCGGCCGTCGTCGTGATCCAGGAGTGGTGGGGCTTGAACGCCCAGATCCGCGGCGTGGCGGATCGCCTGGCCGCAGCCGGCTACCAGGCGCTGGTGCCGGACCTGTACCGCGGCCAGTCCACCGTGGAGGCCGAAGAGGCCAACCATTTGATGACGGGCCTGAACTTTGGCGAGGCCGCGTCGCAGGACATCCGGGGCGCGGTGCAATACCTGAAGGCCCGTGCGTCCAAGGTCGGCATCACCGGCTTTTGCATGGGCGGCGCGCTGACGCTGCTGTCGCTGTGCCAGTCATCCGAAGCGGACGCCGGTGTCGTCTGGTATGGCTGTCCGCCGCTGGAGTACATCGACGCCAGCAAGATCCGTGTGCCCGTCATGGGGCACTGGGCCACGCAGGACGCGTTCTTCAAGATCGAGACGGTGGATGCGCTGGAAACCAAGCTGAGCGAGGGCAAAGTGGACTTTGAATTCCACCGCTACCTGGCCCACCATGCGTTTGCCAATGAGACGGCTGTCGGCCCGGGTCGCATTCCTGCCACCCAGTTTGATGCGGTGTGGGCACAGCAGGCGTGGGACCGGACGCTGCGGTTTTTCGGGCGCACGCTGGGTTAGCGCGGGCGGACACCGGCGCCGCGCACCTCCAGCCGCACTTCGTCAAGCACCCGGCCTTGCGCGTCGGTAATCTGCACGACGTGCCGGCCCGGCCACGGTAGCCACTGTGCGGATGTGCCCTTGACAAAGGGTTTGCCGTCCAGCAGCCAGCGCACGCCCGTCCCTGTAGCCTGGAAGCTCACGCGCTGGCGGTTGGGCGGAATGTCCGGGTCCAGCGCAATGATGGTTCCGGTGGTGGGACTGGTGATGCGCGCAGGGGGACTCTGGCCAGATGATTTTTGGACTTTTTGGCCTCCAGCCCTCGTGGAATATGCATCAGTAGCTACTGAATCAATAGCAAACGAAGCCTGCTGCGTGCCCTGCAGGAACCACTCCATGCGCGGTGCCTCGGTTCCCGCAAACTGCACCGGCACCTGCACCACACCGGCTGGGGCCTTGGGTGCACGGCTGGTTTGCCGGGCGTGCAGGAATTGCATCACGGCGGCCCAGATGGGCGCCGCACCCGTGGTGCCGCTCACGTCCCACATCGGCGCGCCGCTGGCGTTGCCCACCCACACGCCCACCGTGTAGCGCTGCGACCAGCCCACGGCCCAGTTGTCGCGCATGTCCTTGCTGGTGCCAGTCTTCACTGCCGTCCAGAAACGCGTGGCCAGGATGCTGTCGGTGCCGAAGGTGCGGGCGCGGGCTAATGTGTCGCTCAGGATGTCGCCGACGATGAAGGCGGCGCGCGGATCCAGTGCCGTGCGCCAGACCGGCTTGGTGGCCAGCACCAGCGTGGTTGGGCTGGTGCGCCCGCCATTGGCCAATGCGCGGTAGGCGTTGGTCAGGTTCAGCAGGGACACCTCGGCGCTGCCCAACGCCAGGCTGTAGCCGTAGTAGTCGCCCGTCTCCCTGAGCGGCAGGCCCAACTGCACCAGTTGCTTGTGGAAGGCGTCGGGCGACACCATGACCAGCGTGCGCACGGCGGGCACATTCAGCGACGCGCCCAGTGCGGTGCGGGCGGACACCCAGCCCTTGAACTGGTGGTCGTAGTTCTGCGGAATGTAGAGGCCGCCGGTGGTCTGAATCTGGGTGCCCGAGTCCTCGATCAGCGACGCCGCCGTGATGCGCCGCTGGGCGATGGCCTGGGCATACAGGAAAGGCTTGAGCGTGGAACCCGGTTGTCGCAGCGCAGTGACGCCATCGACCTCGGCCGCGTTGCTCAGGCTGCCCGACGAGCCGACCCAGGCCAGCACCTCGCCGGTGGCGTTGTCCAGCACGACGAGTGCGCCATCCTCCACATGGCGGCCGGCCAATTCACGCAGGTGCTGCTGCAGGGTCTGCACGGCAAAGCGTTGCAGCGGGGCGTGCAGCGAGGTGCGGATCGCCGACGTTTTGGCATTGCGTGTGAGTTGCTGCGCTATGTGCGGAGCAATCCCGTCGCTGGCGGCGTAGTCGCGGCGTTGAAGGGCGCCGGCGGTGAACAGGTCCAGCGCCTCACAATCCGCGCCAATGGCTTGCAGACTCTTGAGCACGCTGCAGGCACGCTGCGCTACCTGCGGCGCGCTCGCGTTGGGTGCGCGCACCAAGGCGGCGGCCACTGCGGCCTCGCGCTGGTCCAGGCCGTGGGCGGCCTTGTCGAACAACGTGCGGCTGAGCGCGTCGATGCCGACCAGCTCGCCCCGGAAGGGCACCAGATTCAGGTAGGCCTCCAGAATCTGGTCCTTGCGCCAACTGCGCTCCAGCATCTGCGCCGAAACGGTTTGCCCCAGCTTTTGCACCACGCTGCGCCCGCCGCTGCCCCGCTTCAAATCCTCGTCCAGCAGCCCGGCCAGTTGCATGGTGATGGTGGATGCGCCGCGCGTCTTGTTGTTCCACAGATTGGCCCAGGCGGCCGCACTCACGGCCTGCCAGTCCACGCCGCTGTGTTCGTAGAAACGCTTGTCCTCCGACAGCACCAGCGCCGTGCGCAGGGCCGGGGAGATGTCGGCCAGCGCGACCCATTGGCCACGGCGCACGGCGGTGTTGGTGCGCAGGCGGTGCAGCTCAACGCCCTGGCGGTCCAGGATCAGGGTGTCGGACGATTGGTAGCTGGAGCGTACTTCAGTGAATGTGGCGGCTTCCAGCGTGGCATGGAAAAACCATGCAGCGAGGACAATCACCACGCCCCGGAGTCTGGTCACAGCGGGTCTCCGGGTGTGGCCAGGTCCTTCGGGCTTTCTGGCGGGCCGCAAACCGCTAGCGAACGGTCAGTCCTTGCGATGTGCCGGTACGCTGCTTGTTGGTGAAGCGGTAGCGTGTGCTGCTTTCCTGCCACCAGGGTTGGCCGGTAACGGAGCTCAGCGAGGCATCAGGAGCCAGCGTATAGGTTGTGCCTCCCACCACAGCAGTTGCAGTGGAGTCCAGCTGGATGCTCATGGTGGCGCCGGCGTCCATGGTCTGCAGCACGCCCAGCAGTGTCTGCGACTCGGCGAACGCCGGGTACAGGATCTGGTTGTTGCCCTGGGCATCGATGAAGTGGTAGTAACCATCACTGCCCATTGCAACGCGTGCGCTGCCTGTGGCGGTTTCCCGTGTCACGAATGCAGCCGGGCGCAGCACGTAGTTGACGCTGTTCACGTTGGCGGTGATGACGCCGGTGTCACTGACCTTGGCACTCACACCACCCAACAGTGTCTCCAACTGATCCAGGTGAACCACGGACGGTGCGATCACCACCGATTGTCCATTGATGACAACACCGTACTGTCCGTTGCCGTCGGGGTAGATGCCGTTGGCGCGGCTGTCACTGGATTTGAATGTGTGTGCCATGTAGGACAGGTAGCCGCCGTTGTAGCCGCTCAGTGTCACGTTGCCGGTGGAGTTCTGCTCCACAAACTGCAGTTGCTGGCCCAGGGTGTTCGACAGCAGGGTTACCAGGTTGGCTGAGAAGGCCGGGCCGTCGCCCACGCGCAAGTTCACGATCGAGGGCAGGCTGGTTACCCCGGTGATGGCGATGGGCTGTGGCGGGATCGCAGAAGGTGTCACCGCATTGGATGCGCTTGACGCTGCGCTGGTGCCGTAGGCATTGGTGGCCGTGACGGTGAAGGTGTAGCTGGTGTTGTTGCTCAGTCCCGTGATGGTGCGGGTCAGCGATGTGGTGCCGGCCCCGCTGTCAACGCCACCGGCGGGGTTGGATGTCACGGTGTAGCCGGTGATGGTGCCACCGTTGGCGGGAGCGGCAACAAGGGTCACAGTCGCTTCCAGGTAGCCTGGCACTGCCACCGGAGCCGATGGCTGCCCTGGTGCAGATACCGGTGTGACGCTGTTGGAGGCAGCGGATGCCGCGCTGCTTCCTACGGCATTGGTTGCGGTGACCTTGAAGGTGTAAGCCACCCCGTTGGTCAGCCCGGTGATGGTGTGGCTGAGCGAGGTGGTTCCTGCGTTGCTGTCCACGCCGCCTGCTGGAGTGGATGTGACCGTGTAGCCGGTAATCGGGCTGCCGTTGGCCGCCGGAGCTACAAAGGTCACGGTAGCCTGCCCAGCACCGCCAACGGCTGTGGGTGCAGCAGGCGTGCTGGGAATGGATGCAGCACTGAAAGAAACCGTGGCAGCGCCATTGGACGCGCTGTTCGCGGCAAAACTGGTCCAGTTGGTGCAGGAGCTGTTGGTCACCACACTGCAGCTGCCATATCCCGCCACCACAACCGACGGTGTCAGGCTCACGAAATTGGCCTGCGACGAAACAACACCGGGTACCGGCTGTGTGAGCTTGATTTGAAAGTTCGTGATGGCACCTGTGCCATCGGTGGACACTGAGAAGTAGGCGCCATCACCACCGGAAACAGAAGAGTTGGATTGTGTGTAGGTGTAGACGCCGTCACTGAACGAGTAGGCCGTGACCAGATTGGTCCCGCCGGTTCCGCTGGCAATGGCCGCATTGCTCAAATTTGCCGCCAACGGGGCCGCAGTGTAGAAACTGCCTGAGACTCCTGTCTTGCCAGCGTAGCCGCCGGCCGTGGCGCTGTAGGTCGCGCCGGCCAGCGTATAGGCGGTTGTTTGTGCTCCCGCCGATGCCATGGCCAGCACGGCAAAAAACAGTGTGAATAGTCGTTTCATGATTCCCCTTCCGCTGTGTGACAAATTTCGCGGTTCATTCTCCCACGGAAGTACGTGAATACTGTGCTCACCTCAAAGCCTCCACCTTCACCCGTGCATTCGGCGCCTCGCCAAACATCTCTGGCGCATACATGGCCTCCACGCGGGAAGGGGGCAGGGCAAAGTCGCCGACGTTGTTCAGGCGGATGGTGTACTCCATCTTCACCACGCCCTTGGGCAGGTACTGGTAGTAGCTGCGGAAGGACTCGAAGCTGCGCTCCTCGAACGCCGCCCAGCCATAGCCTGACTGTTTCTCACCCTGCGTGGCAATCTCGCTGTCACGGCCCAGGCCGCTGCCCAGGATCGTCGCGCCACCGGGCACCGGGTCGGTGATCACGGCCCAGGTCATGTCGGCGCTGGCGTTGACCTCCAGCGTGATGCGCAGTACGTCACCCCGCGTGTAGGTGTTGGCTGGCAGGGACTTGTTGGCCTGTTCCACGGGGGTGATGGTCTTTTTGATCTGGTATCCCGCATTGAAGGGCTCCTTCAACTGGATGGCGGCGACCGACTGCAGCGTCAGCCACGGCTTGCCGGGGCCCTGGTGCGTGACGCTTAGCGTGTCCTTGGGCAAAGTCTTGCTCCATGGCAGGAACATGCTGTTGTTGCGCAGGTTGCCCGGTGATGCCGGTGCGCCAAACCAGGTGGTCTGGTGTGCGGCGCCGGAGGCGTCGGTGGACTTGATGCGCTCGACCTTGCTCCATTCCACGGACGCAGAGCCGGTGCTCATCGACGCCTTGGTGCTGCCGGCCACGGCGACTGCCTCAAACTTGGCAGAGAACTTCTCCAGCGCCAATCCGCCCCACAGATTGGCCGTGGTGGTGTGCCAGGCACCATGCTGCTGGCGGCCGATGAAACCGTTGGCCAGGCGGCCCATGTCGTCCTTCCAGGCCGGGTCGTCCATGACGCTCAACATCAGTCGCGCGGTGTTGACGTCGCCGTTTTGCATCAGCCACCACCAGTAGTCGTCGCGCTCGGTGCTGAAGATCATCTTCGTGCCCTGGTAGCTGATGCGGCTGCGCAGAATCTGGTTGGCATCAAGAATGCGCTTGTCGCGATCCGGCACATCCTGCACGCGCTTCAGGATGTTGAGCCAGTCGATGACCGCATGGGTGGGCCACTGGTTGGGCGCAATGGTGATGGAGCCCAGCATGCGGCCCTGCGCCTTGCCATAGCGCGACAGGGCTTCCAGCGCGGCGAGCTTGCGGATGTCCAGATCCTTGCGCGGGCTCCAGAAATCACGCTGGATGCGACCCTCCACAAACGCGATCAGGCCACGCTCCATCGGCGCACGCACCGCGTCATCCAACGCAAAGGCGGGGTTGATGCTGGCGGCCTCGTGCGTGGCGGACAGCAGGTAGGCCGTCAGCGTGTCACTGCCGTGGTTGGCCTCGCCATCGCGTGGCGGGAAGTAGTTGGCCAAGCCGTCGCTGTCCAAGTAGTTGGGGATTTGCGCGGCCACGGTCTGCCACAGCTTGCCGTCGCGCAGGCCTACGCTCTTGCTGGTCTTTTGCTCCAGGCAGGCAAAGGGGTAGTTGGCGAACCAGTCCTTGACGCCGGGCAGGCCCTCGGCCAGCTTGGGTTGCAGCGACATCTTCAGGCCACCGCGGCCGGGGATGGCGTCGGCCGGTGCGTTGACATCCAGCGTGAATGGCCCATCCAGTTGCACCAGCGTGGCCTGTTGCACCGTCAGCGGCACGGCAGGGATGATGCGTTGGCGCGCTTTCAAGGCATCGCGCGCTCCGGTGATGGTGTCCTTGGCTTCGATCTCCCACAGGATGGCCTCGGAGCGCAACTGGGCGAGTTGCGCAGGGGCTGTCACCATCCACGCCACCTCGCGCGCGTCGCCAGCTGGGATGTCCACGGTCTGCGGTTTGAGGTCCAGCAGCGTGGCGCGTGGCGTCACTTCCACCTTCATTGCCTGTTTGGTGGTGTTGCGCAGCGTGACCTGGGCGCGGAACTGGTCGTCCTCACGCACCAGCGGCGGCAGGCCGCTGATGATTTGCAGATCCTGCGTGGCGCGGATGCTGGTGGAGCCGGTTCCAAACAGGCCGGTGGAGGCATCAGCCACGGCCACTATTCGGAACGTGGTCAGCGCATCGTTGAGTGGCACCATCACCACGGCCTGGCCATTGGCGTCCAGCTTCACCGCCGGGTTCCACAGCAACAGGGTTTCCAGCAACTCGCGCGCGCCGCTCTTGCCACCCCCACCACCGGCGGGCACGGCCTTGCGGCCATAGTGCCTGCGGCCAATGATTTCCATTTGCGCGGTGGATGTCTCCACGCCCCAGGAGCGGCGTTGCAGCATGGCATCCAGCAGGTTCCAGCTGGTGTTGGGCATCAGCTCCAGCAGGGCCTGGTCCACGGCGGCCACGGCCACTTCCGCGTTCGCCGCGGGTTGGCCGTTGGGCAGCTTGACCTGGATCGTCACCTTGGCCTGGCTGCGCACGGCGTAGCTTTCCTTGTCGGCCTTGACGCTCACATCGAGTTGGTGCGCCTTGGTGCCCACGCGAATCTCGGCCACGCCGAGGCGGAAGGCCGGCTTGCTCAAATCCACCAGCGCGGTCGGGGCGACGTACTCGCGGCCTTCGTACCAGAACGAGGTCCACCACTCGCGCGGCGCCTTGTAGCCCCAGGTGAAGAAGCTGTACCACGGCACCTCCCGCAGGCGGCCGCGCAGGGCCAGCACGCTGACATACACATTGGGTCCCCAGCCGTCCTTGATCTTCAGATTGACGGTCGGGTCCTGGCCGTTCAATTGCACCACTTCCGTCTCGATGATGCCCTCGCGCTCCACGGCCACCAGGGCCGTGGCAAAACGGAAGGGCATGCGCACCTGGAACTTGGCGGTCTCGCCCGGCTGGTAGCTCTTCTTCTCGGGCAGCAGGTCGATGCGGTCGTGGTTCTCGCCACCAAACCACAGCTCGCCCTGCTTGGTCACGTAGACCGAGGAGGCTGCCTGGATGCTGTTGCCGGAGGCATCCCGAGCAGTCACCACCAGCTCCACCTCACCCGCCTCGTTCAGGCTGGTTTCACACAGCAACAGGCCACGCGAATCGCTCTTGCCGCTGCACACCGTGCCCAACTCCTTGACCGTGGTCTTGTTGTCATAGGTGTAGAAGCCACCCACCATGCGCTTGCGGGTGGTGGTGACGATGCGAGCCGTAGCCTTCACTTCCAGCGCCACATCGGCCTGCGGCTTGCCGGAGAGGTCTAGTGCCAAGGCCTGGAACTTGATGGCCTGGCTGCTGGACACCCAGCCTTCGGTCTTGATGCCGGCCACCACCGCCGCCGGCCACAGCGTCTGCGTGCTGCGGATGGTCTGCACCTCGCCATTCGGGTCGGAGTAGGTGGCCTCCAGCAAAAGGTCTTGTGGCTGGCGGCTGGTGGGCACCTTGTCCACGGTGACCTTGCCGGTGCCGTTCTTGTCCAGCGTCAATGGCAACTTGTCGGCAATGACCCGTGCGTCAAGCGAGGCGTCGGCTTCTTCCTCGCCGTCGTTGCGGCTGTCGCGGTTGCCCCGCGGTGCCTGGAAGTTGAACTCAGAAAAGTCCGCATAGTTCAGGTATTTGGCGCGCACCAGGGCCGACACCCGCACCGGCAGGTTGGCCGCACCGCCGCCAGAGACGTAGTTGATTTGCACATCCACCGGCACCGTCTTCACGTTCACCAGCGCCTTCTTCTCGGTCGGCGTGACGCGGCCTTCCAGCACCGGCAGGCGGAACTCCTCAACGCGGAACTGCCCGGTGAAGTAACTGTTGCGCCGGGAGTCCGTGCCGCGCAGCTCCACCTGGTAGAAACCCAGCTTGGCTGCGGGCGGAATGGAGAACGTGCTCTCGGCACTCTGGCCTCCCGTGGCCGTCTTGCGCCAGGAGAGAAGCTGCGTGTATTGCTGGCCGCTGCCCACATGCGTCACAACCAGCGTGCCGGGCGTGGTGCCCGTCAGGCCAAAGCCTTTGCTGGTTTCGCTACGCAGGATGTGTTTCATGGACACGGTCTCGCCGGCGCGCAGCAGCGTGCGGTCGAAGATGGTGTGGGCACGCTCATCCGGTTGCGGCTCGCGGCTGGTCGGCAGGTTGAAGCGCCAGGGCTCGATGCCGCGGTTCCAGTCGCTCCAGGTGAAGGCCATGTCGTTGACCGTGCCCTTGCCGTCACCCGAGGGTTGCACAGCGCGGGCGCTCACAAAATAGGCCTGGCTGTAATTGCCTTCGCCGCTGCAACTGGGCGCCTGGGGCGAGATGCCACTCAGGTTTGCGATGCCCTGGGCGTTGGTCTTGGCGGTGGCAACTTCCTTGCCCCGGCAATCGGACACCCGCACCTGTGCGTTGGCCACCGGTGCGCCCTTGTCCAGTGTGGTGACCCAGGCCACGGCGTTCTCACGCCCGAGCTTGAAGTGCACTCCCAGATTCGTGACCAGGGCCGAGGTGCGGACGATCATGCTGCGGTCCCTGCCGTAGCGTTCGTCCAGCAGGCTGCTGCCCAGCTTCTGCGAGGTGATCTCCACCACATGAAAGCCTTCGCCCAGCGGAATGCCGACCACCTCAAACGGGCGTGGGTCGCCACTGGCGGGTTGCGGCAGCTCCAGCGTCTTGACACCGGTCTGGCCCTGCAACAGCGACACCATGCGCGACTGCACCTGGTTGCGATCAAACTCGTCCACGGACCTGGGCAGAGTGCCCTTGATGTCCCGCGCGGCGGTGCCGCGCGAGACGGTGAAGTTGTCATAGCGCTGCACCTTGAAGTACCAGGCAATGATGTCGGCATCGGTGGTGGGCTGCAGCGTGCTGACCTTGCCGGCTGGGGCCTTGGCTGCGTTGCGGGCCTGCTCCACGTCCAGTCCCTTGATGGCCAGCGTGGGCTCCACATTGCGCAGCGTCACCGGCAGCAGCGCCACGCCGTTGGGTTCGGCAAAGCGCTCGACCACGCCGAACGGTGCGGCGGCAAACTTGGCCAGCGGGGGCATCAGCCCGGTGGACACCTTCAGCGGAAAGCTGTCGGCATTGCGCAGGCTGCGTCCCGAGGCGTCCTTGAAGCCCTTGGGCAGCTCCAGCGTGAAGGCGGTCTGCTCGGGGAAGATGCCCTTGAAGGTCACGCTGTTGACCACATGGTCGTCGACCATGGAAGCGTCGCCATCCCCCTCAGTGGCGGGCTTGAACGTGTCCTTGCCGGACTTGAGGCGGATCTCGGCCAGCAGCTTGGCCGGAACCGGCGCATTGAAGCCCAGGCGCATGGGGCGGATCGGCAGGCAGGCGCTCTGCGCGTTCTCGCGCTCGCAGCTGAAGCTGGCGGCGAAAGGTTCGCGCACCTGGTAGCTGAAACGTTTTTCCACCGTGTTGGCCACGCCGTTTGCATTGGCGCCACTGGCCGGAGTGCTCACGCCTTTGCCAAACACCAGTTGCACCTTGGCCGATGGACTCAGGGCCCGGTTGCACGCCAGTGTCTGAATGCTCAGGGGCTCCCTGGCGGCTGCGGCCTCCAACCCCTGCGACTTGAGCAGCGCGGCGCGGTCCTTGCCGTCGATCAGCCGCACCGCCACCCGCTCGCCCAGCCCTTCGACCGAACACCACACATTGGCCTGCACGCTGGCCAGGGTGGCAGGGCCGTTCAGGCGCAGCGTGAAGAACTGTTCCTCATCAATGCGGTTGCCGGAATAGGGCTGGATGTTTTGCACAAACGGCCCGCCAGTGTTGAATCGGTAGCTGGTGCCACCGGTCAGCTCGGCACCCTTGGGCGACTTGAAGCCGGCCCGCACCTGCAGTGTGCAGGACACGCCGGGCGGCAGGTCGTTCTCGAATTCGAAGGCCCAACTGCGGTCTGTGACCCAGCGGCCATTGCCCTTGGTGACCTGGGCGTCGCTGCAACTCAAGGTCAGCGGCGCCTCGGCCTTGGGGTCGCCAAAGTTGACGGCGCTGTCGTCGAACTTGGCCACCACCTGGCGGACCCGTGCCACCTCGCCCTGGGGCGAGACGCTGACGATCTGGAATGCGTGGGCCTGGATGGCCGCGGTCGCCAGCAGCGCCGCGCAGGTCTTGAGAATGGTGTTGGGTCCCACAATCGCTCCTCCTTGGAATCGGCGAGGGTAGCCGATTTGGAGCTACTGGACGACTTTTTCCATTCCGTAGTGCTTGAAAATCTTCTCCAGCGTGCCGTTGGCGCGGATGGTTTCCAGTCCCTTGTTGAAGGCTCTGATGATTTCCGGTGCCTTGGGGTTTTGCAGCCCCGCCGTCACATACAGCGGGTTGACGGACAGCGGTGTCTTGACGAATTCAATGTGGTCCAGGGCCTGCGGGTCGTCGGTGCTGATCAGGGAGCGCGCCACGATTTCGTCCTCCAGCGTCAGGTCCAGGCGCTCGCGCAGCAGCTTCTTGATGTTGGTCATCAGGTCATTGCTGGCTTCGCGGACAAAGACCGGTGAGTTGGCAAAGGCATCGCCATAGCCATATCCCCGGACCGTACCGACGCGTTTTCCGCCCAGGCTCTCGAGGCCGTTGAATTCAAACGGATCACCCTTGCGCTTGATGAAGCGCACATTGCCAACGGCGTAGGGGCTGCTGAACAGCAGCACCTTGGCCCTTGCCTCGGTGCGCCAGGTGTAGGGCACGATGTCGTAGCTGCCGTTCTTGACACCCGCCTCGGCCCGCGCCCAGGGCACGAACTCCATGGTGATCTCATGGCCCTGCGTCTTGTAGGCGGCGCGGATGATTTCAATGGCCAGTCCACCACTCGGATTTTTCGGATCGCCAAATGGGGGATAGGGGTCACCCGCCGCCGAAAACGTGTCGGCGTGGCAGAGCATGCCCAGGCACATCAGGCTTGCCGCGATCATTCGGATTGGCAAGTTCATCGGCTGCTCCGCTATGACCACAAACTCTCGCAGCATCGGTTTGTGCTGTCAATGGGGAAAGCCTGACGTCCCGCAGCGCACGCCCACTGGCAGCCAAACGACTTTGCGTCGAATTGGCCACCAGCCCTCGTGGAATAAGCCTATTGTGCTATCAAATAGATAGCTTTTTGCGAATCTATTGGCGTGCCGACTCCGTAGCTTCCTGCGGGGTCTCGTAGATATGCGCTGCCAGGCCCCGGCTCTCCAGTGCGGCGCCGAGTTTCAGGCGCATGAAGGCGCTGGTGGTGTAGCGCGACACATCGGTGTAGTACTGGTCGCTCAGCTCCTTGACCATGGCCGAGTAATCGTCCACCACCGCTTCGTCGATCTGGAAGTTGTCGTAGTTGACCACCACCAGAATCTTCTTGCCAATCGGCTTGCACAGGTTTTCCGCGGCATGGCGGATGTCTTCCACATCCTTGGTGCTGTGCACGCGCAGACCCTGGAAGTTGTAGTACGCCGTGCCCTTGCTGTCGTCGTATTGCATGCGGTCCACCAGGCTGATGGACAGCAGCGTGTCGCTGAGCTGCATGGCCTCCGGCAGGAAGATGCGTGCATCCATGGGCTGGGGATTGTTGATGATGGGCTTGAAGTCCATCTGCGCCAGGATGTCTTTGTCGATGTCGATCCCCGGTGCCACCTCGATCAGCTCCAGCCCGCCGGGAGACAGCTTGAACACGCAGCGTTCGGTCACATAGAGCACGTTCTGCCCGGTGCTGGCGGCATACGGCCCGCTGAATGTGACCTGCTCGATCTGCTTGACGAACTTGCGTGCACGCCCCTCTTGCAGGATGTGGACCTTGCCACCCTCGATCTTCACTTTCAGGCCGCCGGCCGTGAAGGTGCCCACGAACACCACCGTGCGGCTGTTCTGCGTGATGTTGATGAAGCCACCAGCACCTGCCAGTTTGGGGCCGAAGCGGCTGACGTTGATGCTGCCTTGCGGGTCGCATTCGGCCAAGCCCAGGCAGGCCAGGTCAAGGCCACCGCCGTCGTAGAAGTCGAACTGCTGGTTCATGTCCACCACCGCATCGGGGTTGGTGGCCGCGCCAAAGTTGACGCCAGAGGCCGGCACGCCGCCAATCACACCCGGCTCCGCAGTCAGCGTCATGTATTTGAGAATTTTCTCCTCATTGGCCACGCCGGCCACCCCTTCGGGCATGCCGATGCCCAGGTTGACCACCGAGTTGGGCAGCAGTTCGAACGCGGCGCGCCGTGCAATCACCTTGCGCTCGTCCAGCGGCATGGGTTCAATCGCATCCAGCGGCACGCGCACTTCGGCAGAGAAGGCCGGGTTGTAGGCACCATTGAGGTTTTGCGGGTGGTTCTCGGGTGATGCCACCACCACGCAATCCACCAGAATGCCCGGCACCTTGACCCGGCGTGGGTTGAGGGTGCCGCGCTCGGCAATGCGCTCCACCTGGGCAATCACAAAACCGCCGCTGTTCTTGGTGGCCGTGGCAATGGCCAGCATGTCCTGCGTCAGCGTCTCGCGCTCCATGGTGATATTGCCCTCGGCGTCGGCACTGGTGCCGCGGATGAAGGCCACCGAGATCGGCTGGGTCTTGTAGTACAGCAGCTCCTGGCCGCCCAGCTGGATCACGCTGACCAGGTCTTCCGTGGTCTTGGTGCCAATCTTGCCGCCCTCCAGGCGCGGGTCCACAAAAGTGCCCAGGCCCACCTTGGATACGGTGCCCGGCAAGCCGCAGGCGGTGTCGCGGAACATGTGGGAGATCACCCCCAGTGGCAGGTTGTAGGCCTCCACCTTGCTGGCCAGCGCCAGCTTGCCGATCTGCGGCACCAGGCCGTAGTGGCCGCCAATCACGCGCTTGAGCATCCCCTCATGCCCCAGGTGGTTGGCGCCACCCGTGCCACCGTCGCCGGGGCCGCCGCCAAACAGCAGCGTCAGGTCGCGCGGGGTTCCGGTTTCCAGAAAACGCTTCTCCAGCGCCAGGATCAACTCCACGGGCACGCCGTTGCTGCCAAAACCGGCGCAGCACAGGGTGTCGCCATCGCGCAGGATGGCAATGGCTTCAGCGGCGGATACGACTTTCTTTCTCATGGGACTCCCCTTTGCAATGGTGAAACTGGTTGCATGCGTTCAATTCATCCTAGCACCGGTAGATGGCAAAAAGCTTGAGCCCGGTCAAGGCAGAATCAACCCATGCACGCCTTTTACAGCGACCAGTTTGTCCTGCCCCTGCCCGAAGGCCACCGTTTTCCCATGGCCAAGTACCGCCTGCTGCGCGAGCAGCTGGCCCTGCACCTGCCTGCCGTGCAGTTCTTCCAGGCGCCGCGTGCCAGCGACGGTGAGCTGGCCTATGCACACAGCCCCGCCTACATTGACGCCATCGCCCAGGGCACCGCCAGCGCCGCCGTGCTGCGCGAGATCGGTTTCCCCTGGACCGAGGCCATGGCCGAGCGGGCGCGCCGCTCGGTGGGTGCCACCGTCGCCGCTGCCCGCACTGCGCTGGTGCAGGGTGTGTCTGCCAACCTGGCCGGCGGCACCCACCATGCCTACGCCGACAAGGGCGGTGGCTTTTGCGTGTTCAACGACGTGGCCGTGGCCAGCCGGGTGGTGCAGGCTGAGTGGAGCCGCACACAGGCGCGCGGTGCTGCGCCCCTGCGCGTGGCGGTCATCGACCTGGATGTGCACCAGGGCAATGGCACGGCACACATCTTTCAGGGCGACGACAGTGTGTTCACGCTGTCACTGCATGGCGACAAGAACTTCCCGTTCCGCAAGGAGGCCAGCGACCTGGATGTGGCGCTGCCCGATGGCTGTGGCGATGCGGACTACCTGGCCGCGCTGGACTCGGCCCTGGCCGAGTTGGATAGGCGATTCACGCCCGGCCTGGTGATGTACCTGGCCGGTGCCGACGCATTCGAAGGCGACCGCCTGGGCCGCCTGAAGCTCACGGTGCAGGGCATGCAGGCGCGCGACCAGCGCGTGTTCGATTGGTGCCACGCGCGCAGCCTGCCGGTTGTGCTGCTGATGGCCGGGGGCTATGGGGTGCGGATTGAAGAGACGGTGGCGGTGCAGGTGAACACGTACCGGGTGGCGCTGGATGCCTGGCGGCGTTGGGGTTCTGTTTAACTGCGTTTGTGTTGCGTTGTTGGGCGTGCTCTCGCGGCTGGCGGACCGGGCATCCGTTCCCTGGCCCACGCTCGCGGGCGGACGACTCTGGTTTGCCGACGTTGAATCGTCAACACCTTGGTTGGTGTGCCAGCGTTGTGGTGACCGCGAATGGGGCCGATGAACGGACGCCCGGTCCGCCAGCCGGTGGCGTTGAATCAGTGAGTACGAGGCGCTTTGGGGCGTAACCAGTCGGCCATGAACGTCAATTACGGGCGGTCCAGCGTGTCGCCGGTCAGGGGGCGTTCGTGGACCGCGTGTTTGCCGCGAAACCGGCCATACAAATGGTCAGGTAGTTTGCCTGAAAGCCGATATACCTTGCCCATGCCTGCTGGTCGTCCTCACTGGCGGGGATGCAACTCTCACCGCGTAAGTCGTACTTTTTGATCAACTTTTCGAAAAACACTTTAGCGAGAAGACCACCCACAGCCTCGTCGTCAGCAATGAGCAGCTATTTGCAGATCCGGAGTCAGGGTAGTTGCTCCAGTGCCCGTCGTAACGGCGTCAGCAAAGCCGCCTGCAAACCTTCATCCGGACTTTCACGCACGTTGGCGAACAGCCCGAGTAAAAATGCTTTTGTGTTGTGCAAACGACTCAGCCCGGCCTGGGTGCCGAAGGCCTGCTCCCATCTGGTCAAAGGTTTCGGTGCGCTGATGCCCTCAATGATATGCAGCCACCATTCCGGCTCGATCAATCCTCGTCGGGCTGCAAATAAAACAGGTCTGGCAAGCCTTTCACTTTCGCCGTAGACATAGAAGTGACTCGCGTGGGGGACTACTTGTGACTGCACTGCTTCCACAATACGTTTCAATTGCTCTTTGCCAACCAGCGGGTTGCGTGCGAGTTGCATCAGGAGGTCCGCTCCGTGGGCAACACCGTGGCGCCAGCCCTCGCCTTGGATGAAGCCACGGTAGTCGCGCACTCCTCGCAAATAGGTTGTGGCCGCATCGACAAGGGCGTTGCGCTCGGACTCGGTAAGAAATGGCGTTGCCCCATCAGAACGCGCAATCTCTGCCAAAGTCAATGCTGCGAATGGTTGAGCGAAACCGGCTTCGCTGCCTACGTTGCTTTGCAGTTGCCCCAATAGCTGACTGTACATACGCCGCTGCAAATCCATCGGAAGTAGCTTCTGGCGCATCCAGGCACTCAGTGCTTCAAACGCGATGCCGTCGCGAAGCACGGGATCAGGGTCAGCCAGACATGCTAACAACCCCATTGCAAGGGTTTCGCGTTGTGCCGGATTCTCTACGACCCACTTTGCAGCCTGCAATTGAGTCAGCGCCGGGCGGCTCCAGTTGGCCGGCGGGCAAGTGGCTTGGCCCCAGGCGTTCGAAAGCATGAGAAGGCTGAAACCACAGCATGTGGCGATGCGCGGGATGGATATCATGGTTCTACAAGGTGTGTTGCGGTGTGCGCCAGCAGTTCGATGATGATTCCCTATAGTAGATCAAATGGTCTTCAATGAAACTGCGTTGCTATTCATGCAAAGTTGTATGGCCCCCCTTAACACGACGTATTCAAGCGGAGCACCAACGGCAGGCCACCAGGCTCGGGCCGGTGGTACGCTGTATGTTTTTACCGGGCCAGGCTTGGCGTCCTGCCGTTGGCGCCCGTTTAGCTCAAACGTTAGGCCGCACCAAGTCCCACCACCACCAACCTGAGGGCGAGGCTTCCATGATCCAATCAATCAAGCTCACAATAGTTCTGATAAGCCTATGCCTCTCGGTTCCGGTGGCCAGTCAACAGAAGGCTCCGACCGAAAGCCAATGCAAGTAAATGGTCGCCGGAATGCTGCAGTTCATGAAGTCCGCGCCACTGAGCTCGTCGCCCCTTACTTTTGACGTTAATTTTGGCGTTGAAAATGCATTCTGAGCGGCTGCTTTGGAGTGTCACGAATAACTGCAGGCAGCCCTTGGCGGGTGCTCGGTTTGACGAAGTGCTCACCACAATCGGCCAGTCGATCCACGGTTGCCAGTGACCGCTTACGAGAAGGCAAGCCACGCCGCCCACCTGGAGCAGCTTCTAGCCAAGTCGTTTGTGGTCATTTTGGCCTGTAGCCCTCGTGAAATATGGGTGATTAGCTATTAAAGTTGTAGCAATTTCCATAAAGAGGCCAAAAGAGTCCCCAAACTCAGAGCAGCAAATCCGCCACCCCATCCCACGCCTCCGGCGCCAGCCGCCCTTCATACCGGGCAACCACCTGCCCCTGTGCATTGACCAGCAGAGTCAATGGCAGCTTGGCCGGCGCAGGCAGAGAAGCGTCCTGCCGCAGCGCATACAGACCCTTGGGTGGGGTCTGGGTTTGGCCGAGGATGCGTTCGTAGGCTTGCCAGTCCGCGGGGTTGCGGTCCACATTGACGGTGACCAGGGCAAAGGGTTTGTCGCGCCAGCCGGCCAGGTTGGCGCGCAGCTCGGGCAGGCTGTCGCGGCACACGGCGCAGGCGGTGGACCAGAAGAAGACGATGGAGACCTTGCCGCGCAGGCGCTCTGGCGCGGCAAACCGTTCGCCACCCAGGTTGTGGGCCTGCAGCGACAGCGGCGCAACGGCGGTGGCTTGGGCGTGGGCCATGCAGCTCAGGCACAGCATGGCGAACAGGAACAGTGTTCGGAGTGGTTGGGTGAAGGGCATGGCAATGGGGCTCGTGGAGTGGACTCCCCATCAGTCGGTGGAGAGCGTCACTTCTTACAGGGGAATGCGCCCAGAGCCCCTCGGGCGGCCATGCAAGGACGCTTATTGCGATTCCGACTCGCGAATCTTCTTGCGGATGAAGGCGTGAAAGCCGGCGGCCAGACCCAGGGAGATGACCGTCACGGCCAGTGCAACCAGTCCGTAGTCGGTGGTGAACAGATCCAGAAACAGTTGCATGAATGCTCGCGTGGTTGGGGAGTGGTCAAATTCTAGCGGGCACCTTGCAGGCTCTGATGGGTCTATAAAATCAGAGGCTGTCGCTGCACCACCCGGATGCGCGCGCAAACCCGCATTGGAGTGCCCATGACGCCCGAGCAACAGCAATTTCACGCAAAGACCCGCTGGCTTCGGCCCTACACGCGGTGGGCTGCCGGGTTTTCGATTTCCACCGCGGGCTGGTTGCCGGCGGTGATTCGCAATTTCCCGTTGAAGGTCGTCAAGCAGATTCTGGTGCGCTACCAGAAAGACAGCTCTTCGGGTTGCAAGGGCTGCTAGGGCTATGCACGCAGCGTCTCTGGCCATGGTGTTGGCCGCTTCCTGCTGGCTGGTCGGGTGCACCGGGCTTGCGGCCAGTGCTGCGCTGGCGGATTGCAACGCGCAGCTGAAACACGTGGTGCCGCCCGAAAAAGATGTCGAACTGCAATTCCATCTGATTCTGGAGACTGCCGACCACCAGCGGATGGACGTGCGTGGCAACCAGAGTTGCCACTACGTGGGCTTGAGCGAGGAGTGCCGCTTCAGCACACGCGGAAGCAACCCCACCGCCATCTGGAAAGACGGCCCGCATCCGGCGGCGCATCGCTTCACGGTGAAGGGCCGAACCTTCACGCTGGAGTTTCCGGACTGCAAGACCGCTTTGGCGTGGCGTCTTCCGGCAGATCGGGCCTTGCCCAAGTCCGTGGAAGACGTCAACGGCGGGGATGGCTTCTGGAAGCAGCGCATGGGCAGCATTGCCTACCGGTTTGTGATCCGGGACGAGAGCGGCAAGGCCCTGGAGGGCACGCCGATGTCCGACTATGTGATGGCGAACTACGGGTTCAAGGTGGTGTGGGCCACCATCCGGTAGTGGATTCGCCGCAATGGACAATACGGTCATGGCCAAGAAAGAACACGTTTCCGAAACCCCCGCCACCCAGATGCTCAAGGCAAATAAGGTGGCATTCACCGAGCACCCCTACGAATACCTGGAGCATGGCGGCGCGCAGCACAGCGCGCAGGTGCTGGGGTATGACCCGTTTACCGTCGTCAAGACGCTGGTGATGCAGGACCAGGACGCCAAGCCGCTCCTGGTGCTGATGCATGGCAACCGCAAGGTGTCCACCAAGAACCTGGCGCGCCAGATTGGCGCCAAATCGGTGGAGCCCTGCGCGCCCGAGGTGGCCAACCGGCACAGCGGGTATCTGGTGGGTGGCACCTCGCCGTTTGGCACGCGCCGGGCGATGCCCGTCTATATCGAGGAGACCATCCTCAGCCTGCCCAAGATCCTGATCAATGGCGGGCGGCGCGGCTATTTGGTGGGCATTGACCCGGCGGTGTGCGTGCAGTTGCTCGCGGCAAAGCAGGTACAGTGCGCGTTGGCTGATTGAGCCCGTTGAACGCATAAGAAATCTCAGGAGAACTGGTTTTGGATTCCCTCGTTGCTTTTTACCCGCTGCTGGCCGTCATTGCCGCGTATCTGGTGGGCTCACTCTCGTTTGCCGTCATCGTCAGCCGCGCCATGGGCCTGAACGACCCACGCACTTTTGGTAGCAAGAACCCCGGTGCCACCAACGTGCTGCGCTCCGGCAGCAAAACTGCGGCCGTCATCACCCTGCTGCTGGACGCGTTCAAGGGCTGGCTGCCGGTGATGCTGGTGAAGTGGTTCGGTCAACCCTATGGCTTGGGCGATGGAACCATGGCCATGGTGGGGCTGGCGGCTTTCCTGGGGCATCTGTTTCCGGTGTTCTTCCACTTTGTGGGCGGCAAGGGCGTGGCCACCGCGCTGGGCGTGCTGCTGGCCATCAACTGGGTGCTGGGTGTGGCAACCCTGGTGACCTGGGTGCTGATTGCGGCCTTCTTCCGCTACTCGTCGCTGGCATCGCTGCTGGCTGCGCTGTTTGCCCCGCTGTACTACATCCTGGGTGATGGGGTGGTGTGGGCCATGGACAAGAGTGTGGTGCTGACCACCGCCGTGATGTCGCTGTTCCTGATCTGGCGCCATGCCGAAAACATCGGCCGCCTGGTCAAGGGCAACGAGTCCAAGCTGGGCAAGAAAAAGGCCTGAAACGGCGCTTACTGCGCTGTCTGCTGTGCCGCGTAGGCACCCAACTGCAGAATGTGAAAGTGGTTCAGCCGCGCACGCACCGCCGAGGCGGGTAGCGCCGAGCGGATCCGCGGGCTGCGCTCGGCCGTGCAGTGCAGGCGCGGCGTGTGGACCAGCTCGCCATTGGCCGTGGCGATGATGGCCACATACGGATGGTTGTGCTGGTCGCTGTGGCGCAGCACCACGGCCAGCTCGTCGTTGTCCAGCCGCACATAGGTGCCCGGTGGGCACAGGCCCACGGCGCGCACCAGAGCGTGGCCGATTTCGTCCGTCTTCATCGAGGCGTTGGCCAGAATCGAGCGGGCCGACTCCGTGGCGCTGCGGCCGGCACGCGACATCCGCGGGCTGATCATGGCGGCGTAGCGGTCCACCACCTTGAGGATGCGGGTCAGACGGGTGGCCGGTGGCGCCTGCCGGAAGTCCGCCTTGTCGATGGCGTCATCGTGGTGCCTGGACACAATGTCCAGCCACAGTGCGTCCGTCACCCCCAGGTTGGACAGTGTCAGCCCGCTCTTGACCGCGTGGGCCCGAATTGCGTCCTGCTGGTCCGGGCTGGGCTTTTCGACCTGGGTGGCCAGCACGTCCTGCAAGGCCGTCATCGCAATGTTCATGGTCAGGGCCGCATGGACCAGGCTGTCGCGCTCCGGTTTGGCAATGCCCAGCTCGGCGGCAATCAGGTGGCACAGCACGGCACACACCAGGGAGTGCGAGGCGCTGTAGCCCACCGGCGAATTGCTGGCCAACTGGAACAGCAAATACAGGCCCACATCCGGGTCGCGCTGCAGCAGGCCCTGCATCCAGCGGTCGTATTGCAACACCCGGTGCGCAAACTCCTGCGTGCTGTCCGGGCTGCCCAGGATCACGCCCAGGCCGGACTCCAGGTCTGACCACAGAGACAACAGGTCTTCGTAAACGAACTCGCTCTGGCTGTTTGCGGTGGCCATCAGTAGCGCTTTTCCAGCACCATCTGGTCGTTGGCGCGGGTCATCTGGAAGCGGGTCAAAAAGCTGTTGCCCAGCAGTACATAGGGCATGGAGCCCGAGGACACGACGGCATCCACGCCATGCACCGAGACATCACCCACGCGCACCGAACCGAGCTTGATCAGCCAGCCGGGGATGACCCCGTTGGCCGTGCTCATCTGGATCATCTGTCCGGACTTGAAGTCGATACCCATGCGCTGGGCCTCGCTCATGCTGATGGACACCGAGGTGGCGCCGGTGTCCACCACCATCTGGGTGGACTTGCCGTTGATCTGGCCCAGCGTGAAGAAATGCCCGCCATTGCCGGCAGTCAGCACGACGCGGTTGCCACTGGCACCGGCGCCGCCGCCACCGCCCACGCTGGCCGGCGCATCGCCCACCCGCAGCGTGTGCTGCTTGCCGTTGATCTCGATGACGGCTTGGTCGCCCTGGGTGGAAAGCACCTTGACACCCTTGAAGGTATCGCCCGGTGCCACGGTCTTGGGTGCACCGCCATCCACAATCAACAGCGCCTTGCCGCCCAGCATGCCCGACAGGCCCACGGTCTGTGCCATGGCCGCAGGGGCCAGGCCGCAGACCAGGGTCAGGGCAAGCAGGGCGCGGCGCATCAGTCGCGGAAGTTGTTGAAGCTCAGGGGCAGGTCGGCAATGTCCTTGCGGATCAGTGCCATGGCGGCCTGCAGGTCGTCGCGCTTGGCGCCGGTGACGCGCACCGCATCGCCCTGGATGGCGGCCTGGACTTTCAGCTTGCTGTCCTTGATCAGGCGCTGGATTTTTTTGGAGACCTCGGTCTCGATGCCATTGCGCACCTTGATGACCAGCTTGACCTTGTCGCCGCCCATCTTCTGCACGTCGCCCACATCGAGGAAGCGCACATCGACCTCCTGCTTGGTCAGCTTGTTGCGCAGCACGTCCTGGATCTGGTCGAGCTGGAATTCGGCGTCGCCGATGAGGGTGATTTCCTTGTCCTTGAGGCTGATGGCCGCCGCCGTGCCCTTGAAATCAAAGCGGGTGGCAATTTCCTTGGAGCTGTTTTCCACTCCGTTCTTGACCTTGACCAGGTCGGCTTCGCAAACGGTATCAAAAGAAGGCATAGGGGTACCCAAAAACGCAGTGAGACAATCCCGTCATGTTAGTCGAGAAAAACACGCCACTCCAGCCCTTTAACACCTTCCGCATCGTTGCGCGGGCCCAGGCGCTGGCCCGCATCACGGGCGAGGCCGATGTGCGGGCCCTGCTGGCCGACCCCGAATGGGCCGATCAACCCAAATTTGTGCTTGGCGGGGGCAGCAACGTGGTGTTCACCGGCGACGTGAAGCCCCTGGTGCTGAAGGTGGAGATTGCCGGCAAGCGCCTGGTCGGCGAAACCGCCAAGGCCTTCATCGTGGAGGCCGGTGCTGGCGAGGCCTGGCACGACTTTGTTACCTGGACCCTGGAGCAGGGCTGGCCCGGGCTGGAAAACATGGCGTTGATTCCCGGCACGGTGGGCGCCTCCCCGGTGCAGAACGTGGGTGCCTATGGTGTGGAGCTGCAGGACCGGTTCGACTCGCTGGACGCCATCGACCTGCAGACCGGCCAGGTGTTCACGCTCAATGCCGCCCAGTGTGCCTTTGGCTACCGTGATTCGGTGTTCAAACACGGCGGCACGGTGACCACCGGCGGGCAGCAGACGCTGGGCCTGAAGGACCGGGCACTGATCCTGCGCGTGCGCTTTGCCCTGCCCAAGGCCTGGAAGCCGGTGCTGGGCTACGCCGACATCGAGAAAAAGATGGCCGAGCACCAGTGCGCAGAGCCTACGGCGCAGCAGCTTTTTGACTGGGTCTGCGCCATCCGCCGCGCCAAACTGCCCGACCCGGCAGTCATCGGCAATGCCGGCAGCTTCTTCAAGAACCCCACGGTGACCCCCGAGCAGTGCGCCGACATCATCGCCCGCGACCCCAAGGTGGTGCACTACCACCTGGCCGATGGCTCGGTCAAACTGGCAGCAGGCTGGCTAATCGACTCCTGCGGCTGGAAGGGCAAGTCCGTCGGTCAGGCCGGTGTCTACGAGAAGCAGGCACTGGTGCTGGTGAACCGAGGCGCCGGTGTGGATGGCAATGGCGCCACCGGGGGCGAGGTCATGACGCTGGCCAAGGCCATCCAGACCAGCGTGTACGAGCGCTTTGGCATTCTGCTGGAGCCGGAACCGGTCGTCCTGTGAACGGGCGCGCCGCCTCGTGCCTGTTGGCCGCCGGCATGCTGTGGGGTGCAACTGCCTGGGCACTGGACCCGGACATTGCCTTTCACGTTCAATCCCGCCGGCTGGAGGTGGGGCCCCTGTGCCCCGCCTTGCTGGCCGAAGATGCCCGGCCGTCGAGCCCACAGCTCTATGCCAAGGCCTTGTGCTGGCTCTATGGCGTGGGTGGCGCGGCCCGGGAAGAGCCGGCGCTGGAATTGCTGCGCCAGTTGGCCCCGTCGAACGTGGAGGCGCAGCTGGCCCTGGCCGATGCGCTGCAACAAGGCTCCGCCGCGCAGCAGCAGGAGGCCCTGCAGTGGTATGGGCGCGCAGCCGCTGCCGGTGATGTGCGCGCCAGCGTGCGCCATGCGCGCCTGCAGCAGCGCGTGCAGGCCGCCACCGCGCAGGATGCGGCACCTGCCGGTGATGATGCCGATCCCTTTGCCGACCCCTTGACCGGCGGTACAGCGCGCCCACCGGGTTACCACTGCCACGTTTACGGCCTGGGCAAGAAGGTCTGCCACTCCAGCATGGTGGACTGACTGGGCCCTGCTTGACCATCCGCCGCGACAGGGCTGGCGGATCGGCGTACAGTGGGCCGATGAAAAACACTGCATTGGTTTTGGGGGGCGCCGGCTTTGTCGGCTCCCACGTCTGCGAGAAACTGGTCCGCCAGGGCTGGAATGTGACACTGCCCACACGACGACGCAGCAATGCCCGCCATCTGCAGCACCTGGAAGCCGTCAATGTGGTGGAGCTGGATGTGCACGATGAGGCAGCCCTGACCCGCGCGGTGCAGGGCCACGACGCAGTGGTCAACCTGATTGCCATCCTGCACGGTGACGCCGCCGCGTTCGACCGGGTGCATGTGGTGCTGCCGCAAAAGCTGGCACGCGCCTGCCAGACCCAGGATGTGCACCACCTGGTGCATATCAGTGCGCTGGGTGTGAGTGATGCCCGCCCGGGCGGGGCACCATCGGAGTACCTGCGCAGCAAAGGCCGCGGCGAGGCGGTGCTGCTGCGAGCCGCCGCCGAGTCGGACCTGGAGCTGACCATCCTGCGCCCCAGCGTCATCTTTGGCGCGGAAGACCAGTTCCTGAACATGTTTGCCCGCCTGCAAAAGCTGTTTCCCGTCATGCCGCTGGCCGGTGCCAACGCCCGCTTTCAGCCGGTGTGGGTGGAAGATGTGGCAACTGCCGTGGTGCGCAGTTTGGAACGCGGCGTGGCCCGCGCGCCGACCGGAGATGCCGTGCAAATTCTGGAAGCCTGTGGCCCCCAGGTGTTTACCTTGAAGGAGCTGGTGCAACTGTCTGCGCAGCTCAGCGGCATCAACGGTGGCCAGGGCCGGCCCGTCATCGCGCTGCCCGACTGGATGGGCCGCATGCAGGCCTGGCTGATGGAGCACGCCCCCGGCACGCCGCTGATGAGCCGCGACAACCTGGATTCCATGCAAGTGGACAACGTGGCCACCGGCCAGTTGCCCGGCCTGCAGGCCTTGGGCATCACGCCCTCTGCGCTCAAGCCCATTGCCGAGGAATACCTGCGTTTTCTGCGGGCCGACTACGGCCTCCAGGGCATGCGCAAGCGCGCCTGCGGGGCCTGATTAACACCCGGTCCTCTGATAAGCGGGGTTATATTCCCTGCATAAGAGGGAGGACCGCGCATGCTGATCAAAGCAGCCGACGATAAAGCAAAGCGCCTAGCGCTATTGGAAGACCTGCAAAAGTCCAGCCTGCTGGACGCCCGCCAAAAAAACTGGCTGCACGACGAACTGCGCCGCTGGAAAGCGGGCATGGAGGGAGAACGCGCCGCAGCTTTCTACCTGGACGGCCACTACAAAGATGGCCAAAACAACGTACTGCTGCACGACCTGCGGTTTCAGGTGGATGACGAAGTGGCACAGATCGACCACCTGGTCATCAACCGCACCGGCTACATGGTGCTGATCGAAACCAAAAACTACTCAGGCGATCTGGAAATCAACGCCCACGGCGAATTCACCGTGCGCTATGGCAAAGAGCGCTATGGCATTCCATCCCCCTACGAGCAAAGCCGCCGCCACGCGCGCATCTTGGGCAAGCTGCTGGAGCGGCTGGAGATCAGCACCCGCACCGACAAGCTGCCCGAGTTCCACAACGTGGTCATGATGCACCCCAAGGCCATCATCCAGCGGCCCGACCCCAAGGCCTTTGACACCAGCTTTCTCATCAAGGCCGATCAGTTTCCCGCATGGCATGACAAGCTTGTGGATGGCATTGGAACGGGCGGTATCTTCAAGGCACTGTTCAATGTGCGCAGCCCGGACACCATCAAGGAGTGGGGTGAAAAGCTCAAGCGTCAGCATCGCCCTGCAGATCTGCTGAACTTGCCACCCTTTATGCAGCCCAAACCCGCCGCACCTGTGCTGGCGGCGCAGCCCAGGATCGAACCTCCTGCAGTTGCGGACGAATCACTGGCGAAAAAGCTCATCTGCGCCCACTGCCGTGCGAAGATCAGCTACCCCGAAGGCAAGTTTTGTTGGAACAATGCCAAGCGCTTTGGCGGGTTGCAGTATTGCCGCGAGCATCAAGGGTTGTTTGGATGATTTCTCATGTGGATGATGACAGGCTCATCGGGACACACTCTATGCATATAGTGACCTAAACATGCAGTTCATATCCAATGGCCCCGACATCCCGGATGCGCTGCTACAGGCGCACGAGGAAGGCCGCGTGGTGTTTTTCTGTGGTGCGGGCATTTCCTATCCCGCAGGCTTGCCGGGTTTCAAGGGGTTGGTGGAACAAATCTACAAGCTGAATGGCACAACACTTTCGGACATCGAGTACGAGGCCTTCGATCGCGGGCAGTTCGATGCCACGCTCGATCTGCTGGAGAGACGCCTGCCAGGTCAGCGGCTGGCTGTTAGAAGCAAACTGGCGCAGGCGCTGAAGCCGAAGCTCCGCCGCAAGGGGGCTATCGATACGCAGGCTGCGCTGTTGCGTCTGGCTCGCAGTCGCGAAGGTGCGCTTCGGCTGGTCACCACCAACTTCGACCGCATCTTTCATGTGGCAGCCAAACGCACAGGCCAGGCGTTCCAAGCCTACGCTGCTCCGATGCTGCCAATTCCGAAAAACAGCCGCTGGGATGGGCTGGTCTATCTGCACGGCTTGCTGCCCGAAAAGGCCGACGATACCACCCTGAATAGGCTGGTGGTCACCAGTGGTGATTTCGGCTTGGCGTATCTGACCGAGCGCTGGGCGGCCCGTTTTGTAAGCGAGTTGTTCCGCAACTATGTTGTCTGCTTTGTGGGCTACAGCATCAATGACCCTGTGCTGCGTTACATGATGGATGCGCTGGCAGCCGACCGGATGCAGGGTGAAGTTACGCCGCAAGCCTGGGCATTGGGTGATTGTGAACCGGGGCAGGAGCACCGGAAAACCATCGAATGGGAAGCGAAGGGTGTTAAACCCATTCTCTACAACGGACCGGCTGGCAGCTACGACCATTCCGCGCTGCATCAGACCCTGCACGCTTGGGCAGAAACCTACCGTGACGGCGTGCAGGGCAAAGAAGCCATCGTTGTGAAACACGCACTGACGCGTCCACAGGAGAGCACGCAGCAGGACGATTTCGTCGGGCGAATGCTTTGGGCTCTGTCGGATAAATCGGGCATGCCGGCAAAACGCTTCGCCGACTTCAATCCCGTTCCATCACTGGACTGGCTGCTGGATCCCTTCGCGTACGAGCGCTTCGGGCACAGTGATCTGCCCCGCTTTGGCGTGCCACCCCATGACGAAGTGGATACCAAACATCGCTTCAGCCTGATTCGACGGCCAGCGCCCTATGACCGCGCACCACCGATGCTGCTGGCTTCTGGAGGCGTCAGCGGTAGTCAGTGGGATGACGTGATGTTCCATCTGGCCCGATGGCTGGTTCGCTTCCTTGATGATCCTAGACTGGTCGTCTGGATCGCGGAGCGCGGTGGGCAGTTGCACGACCGTCTGCCGTGGCTGATCGAAAACGAGTTGGATCGATTTGCCTCACTGGAGCGCGAGGGAAAAACATCCGAGCTCGATGAAATCCGCTTGCATGCACCCAAGGCCATTCCTGGTCCACTGATGCGCACCTTGTGGCGTCTTCTGCTCTGTAGCCGAGTAAGGTCACCGTGGCACGACCTTGATTTGTATCGCTGGAAAGAGCGTCTTACGCGTGAAGGGCTGACCGCCACTTTGCGTTTGGAATTACGGGAGTTGCTTGCACCCAAGGTTGTCTTGAAGAAGCCTTTTCGCTGGAGTGACGACGATTCGAGCAGCTCAGACGAGTCCGCGCGGATCAAGCAATTGGTGGACTGGGAACTCGCGCTGGCCGCTGATCATGTGAATTCCGCTCTGCGAGATTTGGCTGACGAGCACTGGGCGTCGGCCCTACCTCTTCTGTTGGATGATTTTCAACAGCTGTTGCGTGATGCACTGGACCTGCTGCGCGAATTGGGCGAAGCCGACGACCGTAATGACCGCTCGCACTGGGATCTGCCATCCATCACGCCCCACTGGCAGAACCGGGGTTTCCGCGACTGGGTGAGCCTGATCGAATTGCTGCGCGATGCCTGGCTGGCGATTCGTGTCAATGACAATGCGCGTGCAACACGCATCGCGCAGAACTGGTTCGAGTTGCCTTACCCCACCTTCAAACGTTTGGCCCTGTTTGCCGCGAGCCATGACGATTGCATCCAGCCCGAGCATTGGGTGGCTTGGTTGTTGACCGATGACGCGTGGTGGTTGTGGTCTACAGATACGGGGCGGGAGGTGTTCAGGCTGTTGGTCCTGCAGGGGCAGCATTTGGCAGGAGTTGCACAGCAAAACCTAGAGGGGGCCATTTTGGCAGGCCCGCCGCGCGAGATGTTCCGGGACGACTTGGATGCAGAGCGTTGGCAAGACTTGGTGGCCCGCTCCGCCTGGCTGCGCCTGGCCAAGCTAAACACATCGGGCCTCGTTTTGGGTGAGTCTGCGGCGGCACGCTTGGCGGAAATATCTGCTTCCTACCCGCAATGGCTGTTGGCAACCAACGAGCGTGACGAGTTCTCACACTGGATGAGCGGCACCGGTGATCCGGATTACGAGGACAGCAGGGATGTCGACATTGCACCCCGTAAGCGGCATGAACTGGTGCAGTGGCTCACCAAGCCGATGCCCGAGCGTCGGCCTTTCTACGAAGACACGTGGCGCGAAGTTTGCTGCTCGCGCTTCTTCCACAGTTTGTTCGCGTTAGGTGATCTCGCACAAGATGGAGTGTGGCCCGCTGGCCGATGGCGCGAAGCTCTGCAGGCCTGGGCCGAAGAAGGGATGGTTTTGCGATCCTGGCGATACGCAGCACCGCTGGTGCAGACCATGCCGGATGCTGTACTGCTGGAAATTGATCACGCCGTGACTTGGTGGATGGATGCAGCCTCCAAGGCTATCAGCTGCCATGAGGACATCCTGCTGGACCTGTGCCGCCGTGTTCTGGCCTTGCCGCTAGAACCAGGCTCAGGTTCTCGCATTATTCGAAACGGTGTCGAGACCTATGACCCTGTTGGCTCGGCGATCAATCATCCCATCGGGCACGCCACGCAGGCACTGATCAATCTGTGGTTCAAGCAGAACCCGAACGACAACGACCGGCTTCCTGCTGAAGTGAAGCCCATCTTCACCACACTGTGCGATGTGCAGGTAGATCGATTCCGCCACGGTCGGGTGCTGATGGGATCGCGGCTGATCGCATTCTTCCGTGTGGATCGCCCTTGGACCGAACAGCACTTGCTGCCGTTGTTCGGCTGGAGCAATCCCGTTGAAGCCAAGGCCGTGTGGGAAGGCTTCCTCTGGTCGCCGCGCTTGTACCAGCCATTGCTGGCAGCCTTCAAGTCACAGTTTCTGGACAGTGCAACCCACTATGCCGATCTTGGCGAGCACCGCCAGCAATTCGCGACCTTCCTCACCTACGCAGCATTGGGCCCGACCGAGGGATACACCGTAGAGGAATTCCGATCTGCAATTGGCGCGCTTCCACAAGAAGGGCTGGAGGAATCAGCACAGGCTCTCTCCCAGGCACTGGAAGGCGCTGCTGATCAGCGCGAGGACTATTGGAGAAACCGCGCCCAACCGTTCTGGCAACAGATCTGGCCAAAATCCCGCGTCTTGGCCACCCGACGAATCGCCAAGTCTTTGACTCGTATGGTGATTGCCACCCGAGGTGAATTCCCGACTGCCTTGGCTGCAGTGCGAGACTGGTTGCAACCGATTGAGCATCCGGACTATGTTGTGCATCTGTTGCACGATTCCGGTTTGTGCAGCAGATATCCTGCGGACGCATTGAGCCTGCTCAATGCTGTGGTTGCCGATCAGCAATTGGCGCCGCGTGAGCTGGGAAAATGCCTCGATCAAACTGTGAAGTCAGCGCCAAACATTGTCCAAGATGCCCGCTATTTGAAGATGCGTGAGTACTTTCGACGTCGGGGGATGTAAGCCAAACTAAGAAAGCCCGCCGGGCTTCCACCCGGCGGGCTTTGTCTTTGAGGCTTGAACCGGATTACTTACCCAGCTTCAAAAAGTCAGCCCCCTTGCCCAACTCCAGCATCCCAGCATTGGAATAGATCCCCAGCTTGGCCCGCGTGTCGGTGATGTCCAGGTTGCGCATCGTCAACTGACCAATCCGATCCAGCGGCGAGAACGGCGCGTCTTCCACCTTTTCCATGGAGAGGCGCTCGGGCGCATACGTCAGGTTCGGCGACTCGGTATTCAACAGCGAATAGTCATTCCCACGGCGCAGTTCGATGGTCACGGTGCCGGTGATGGCGCTGGCCACCCAGCGTTGGGCGGTTTCGCGCAGCATGATGGCCTGGCTGTCGAACCAGCGGCCCTGGTACAGCAGGCGGCCCAGCTTGCGGCCGTTGTCGCGGTACTGCTCAATCGTGTCTTCGTTGTGGATGCCGGTCACCAGACGCTCGTAGGCGATGAACAGCAGCGCAAGACCCGGGGCCTCGTAGATGCCGCGGCTCTTGGCTTCGATGATGCGGTTCTCGATCTGGTCGCTCATGCCCAGGCCGTGGCGGCCACCGATGCGGTTGGCTTCCAGGATCAGGCTGACCAGGTCAGGGTATTCGACGCCGTTCAGGGCGACGGGGCGGCCTTCTTCAAAGCGCACGCTCACCTCTTCGGCCTTGACCACGAAGTCTTCCTTCCAGAACGGCACGCCCATGATGGGGTTCACGATCTTCATGCCGCTGTTCAAAAACTCCAGGTCCTTGGCCTCGTGCGTGGCGCCCAGCATGTTGCTGTCGGTGCTGTAGGCCTTCTCGGCGCTCATCTTGTAGCCAAAGCCGTTGGCGGTCATAAAGGCGCTCATCTCGGCGCGGCCACCCAGTTCGTCGATGAACTGCTGGTCCAGCCAGGGCTTGTAGATCTTCAGCGCGGGGTTGGTCAAGAGGCCATAGCGGTAGAAGCGCTCGATGTCATTGCCCTTGAAGGTGGAGCCGTCGCCCCAGATGTTGACGTCGTCTTCCTTCATCGCGCTCACCAGCATGGTGCCGGTCACGGCGCGGCCCAGCGGGGTGGTGTTGAAGTAGGTCTGGCCGGCGGTGGTGATGTGGAAGGCGCCACTCTGCAGCGCGGCAATGCCTTCGGCAGCCAGTTGCGGGCGGCAGTCCACCAGGCGGGCCTTCTCGGCGCCGTATTCCATGGCCTTGCGCGGGATTTCGTCGTAATCGGCCTCGTCGGGCTGGCCCAGGTTGGCGGTGTAGGCGTAGGGCAGGGCGCCCTTTTTCTTCATCCAGTGCAGTGCGGCGCTGGTGTCCAGACCGCCGGAGAAGGCGATGCCGACCTTTTGGCCGACGGGGATGTTTTGCAGGATGGTATTTGACATTTTTGGCCTCTAGCCCTCGTGGAATCTACGTGGGCTGCTATTGAATTAGGAGTGAACTGCGCGCGGGATCAACCGAAATGGCAGATGTAGTGGTAGGCGTCAAAGCCATCGGTCACGCGGATCTGGAACTTGGCGTTGCCGGGCACGCTGAATTGCTCGCCTTCGGACGACTTCACCCAGACATCGCTGCCATCGAGCTTGTATTCGCAGCTGCCGGCCACGCATTCCATGATCTCGGGCGCGCCGGTGTTGAAGGTCAGCGTGGCGGGCAGGATCACGCCCACGGATTTCTTGGTGCCGTCGGGAAAGGTGATGCCGTGGCTCACGCACTTGCCGTCGAAGTACACATTGGCTTTGGTGGTGACGGAAACGCTGTCGATTTGGGTAGTGATGGTGCTCATGGGGTTTGCTCGGTTGCAGTGGCGCCAATTTTAGGGCACTGCCAAAGCGGGGCCCTGTCAGCGCCTTTTCATCGGAGATGCGATACTCGTTTCGATGCTTTTTCACTCCCCGATTGCGGCACTCAAATCCCTTTCCGATGACTACTTCCGGCACCTGACGCCCGAGCTCAAGCGCCTGGCGCAGGACAACGTCTCCATGGGCGTGGAGGACATCACGCCCCGCCTGGAAGCGATGGAAAAGACCCACGGCAAGGCGCAGCTCAAGCTCGACGTGAGCGGCGGGCCGTGGACGCTGGTGGCCAGCGTCATGCGCGCGACCCGGCCCCAGTTCTGGCGCACGCTCATCTACATGACCATTGCCACGGTGGCCACGGCCGCCCCGGCGCTGCTGATCGAGCAGTTCATGACCCGGTTCGACGCCATCAAGGCGGCACCACTGGAGCTGGCCCACCTGGCCTTTCTGCTGTGTTTCCCGCTGGTCATCTACCTCACCAACGTCAGTTTCCAGCGCTACCTGCAGGCGTTTGCCCACGCGCACCTGTTGCAGAAGAGCGCGCTGATGCAGGCCTTTGCAGCCAAGTGGTTCCGGCTCTCCCCCAGTGTTCGCCACGGGCTGCCCCAGGGCAGCATGCAGAACCTGATGCAGGTCGATGTGCCGGCCGTGAGCCACTGTGTGGAACGCATGGTCGATGGCCTGATGGTGGTGGTGCACATCGGCATAGCCGCCATCCTGCTGTGGCGCTACCTGGGCTCCACTGCCATTGCGGGCCTGGCGTTCATGGCGCTGAGTGTGCCGCTGCTCAAGATCATCGTGCGCGAGACCTCCAAGCGCCAGGGCGAACTGCTGCGCACGCGCGACCAGCGGCTGGACCTGCTCTCGCAAATCCTCTCGGCCATCAAGGTGATCAAGCTCTCGGGCTGGTCCTCGCTGTTCCTGGCCAAGGCGCGGCGCACGCGCAGTGCGGAGGTGGACCGCCTGATCGACGTGATGCTGCTGCAAACCCGGGCCTCGCTGCTGTTTTCGTGCGCCGGTCTGGTGGTGGCCACTTTCACCTATGGCATCCATATCTTGCGCGGTGGGGAATTACACGCGGCCATGCTGCTGCCCACGCTGCTGATCTTCCAGGGGCTGGAGTTTCCGTTCATGGTGGTCAGCGATGTGGCCAGCACGCTGGCGCAGACCGAAGTCTCGGCACGGCGCCTGCTGGAGTATTTCAAGCTGGCGGACGAGCCAGCGGCCCCCGCCGCAGCCGCAGAGCGTGCGCCTGCCGGCGCCAAGGCGCTCACCGTCTCCAGACTCGCGTTTGGCGTCCAGCCCGGTGTGGACATCCTGCGTGACATTTCCTTTGCGCTGGATGCGGGCCAGAGCCTGGCCATCGTGGGGCCGATTGGCTCTGGCAAGACCGTGCTGTTGCGCACGCTGCTGGGCGAGTATTCCCCCACTGCGGGCGGCATCACCTGGGGCAGCACGCCACGCTTTGCCTATTGCCCGCAGGAGACGTTTGTTGCCAGCGGCACGCTGCGCGACAACCTCACGCTGTTTGGCCAGCGGGACGAGTGGCCGGACGCAGCCCTGCACCGCGCGCTGGAGTTGGCCAACCTGTCGCAGGACGTGGCGCAGTGGCCCGGCGGCCTGGATACCGAAATCGGGGAGCGCGGGCTCAATCTCTCCGGTGGGCAACGGCAGCGCTTGTCGCTGGCGCGGGCCGCCTTGCACCCGGCCGATGTCATCATCCTGGACGATCCGTTTTCGGCGCTGGACGTGGGCACGGAGGCGCGTGTGGCCGATGAGCTGGTCTTTGGCCAGTGGCGTTCCAGCCTGCGCATCTGCGTGACGCACAGGCTGGCCCAGCTGGAGCGGTTCGATCGCATCCTGTTTCTGGATGCCGATGGCGCGTCGCAGTTTGGCACTTTGCCTGAGCTGCTGGCGGGCAGCCCGCGCTTTGCCAACTTTCTGCGCATTGAGCGCGAAGGCCACTCGGACCAGCACCAGGTGGCCCACCAGCTCGGCGCCAACGCCCGAGGTGGCGCGGGCAAGGAAGAAGTCCTCACCACGACCGAGACACAGGCCGTGGGCCGGGTGCAGGGCTCGCTGTGGAAGAACCTGCTGCTGACGCTGGGTGACAGCAACTGGGCTGGGCGGGCTGCAGCCGGGGCCGTGGCGATGCTGGCGCTGATGCTGGCCGCCAGTGTGCTGCCGATGTCGCAGCAGGTACTGATGTCGCGCATGGACGGGGCGGATGCGATGCGTCCCACGGTCTTCTTCATGGCCTTTGCGGCACTCACGCTGCTGACGGTGCTGGTGAGCTACGTGGCCCAGGCCCGGTTCCGCAAGGCCTGCGCCCACACGGCCCAGAAGGCGCATGACCGCATGCTGGGCGGCGTCATGCAGTCACCGCTGCGCTTCTTTGAGACCACGCCGTCGGGGCGCATCCTGAACCGGTTCTCGGCGGACATCCAGCAGCTGGATGTGGAACTGGCGGGCCGGGGTTTCCGCTTCACCCAGGGCGTCAGCGCGGCGGTGGCGGCGGCGGTTGGCATTGTTGGCGTGGCGGCTGCGGCCATCGTGCCGTTTTCGGTTGCCACCTTCGTGTCGATCCGCGTGTCGCGGCTCTATGGCGCGGCGGTGCGGGAGACTGCACGCCTGGGCTCCATCACCCGCTCGCCGGTGTTTTCGCTGTTCAACGACGCCTTGCGCGGCCACTCCACGCTGCGCTCGTATGGGCGGGAGCGACATCTGCTGGCGCAGTTTGAAACCGCCACGCTGCTGAGCCTGAATACCGAGCTGCGGCGCTGGGATCTGGTGTTCTGGCTGTCCATGCGGCTCACCGTCATTTCCTGCGCGGTCATGGTGTGCCTGCTGGTTCCGCTGGTGCTGGGCGGCGGGCACGCGCTGCTGCCGGAGTTGGGTATGGGCGCGGCCGGCCTGCTGCTGGCGCTCACCTTTGGCCTGCTGACCCGCATCGAGCGGCTGTGCCGTGACTTCTTCGCGCTGGCCACCGTGCTGGTGCCCTGGGAGCGCTGCCAGCAATGGGCCGAGCTGGAGCCGGAAGAAGGTGCTTCAGACGAAGCCACCATTCCCGCCGACTGGCCGCAGCAAGGGGCCATCGCGTTCCGCGGTGCCAGCCTGCGCTATGCGCCGGAGCTGCCCGTCATCGTGCAGGACGCCACGTTTGATGTCGCGCCGCGCAGCCATGTGGCCCTGCTGGGGCGCACCGGAGCCGGCAAGTCCACCATCCTGCTGGCGCTGTTGCGCACGCTGCACGTGGGGGGCGGCCAGATCCTGATCGATGGGGTGGACATTGCGCAGGTGCCGCCATCGCGTCTGCGCCGCGCCATGGCCTATGTGCCGCAGGACCCGGTGCTCTTTCTCGGGCCGCTGCGCGAGTCGATCGATGTGGAAGGGGTCTACAGCGACGCCGACATTGCGGCGGCACTGGCGCAAATTGGATTGGCGGGCTTTCTGGAAAGTCTGCCCCTGGGGCTGGCCACGCCGCTGGAAGAGGGTGGCCGCAACATCAGTGCCGGCCAGCGCCAGCTGATCTGTCTGGCGCGTGCGCTGCTGTCCAGGGCCCGGATCGTCCTGATGGACGAGGCGACCGCCAGTGTGGACGTGGAAACCGATGCGCTGATCCGTGCTGCCATCCAGAAGCACCTGCGCAACACCACCATCGTGCTGATTGCGCACCGCCCCAGTTCACTGGCCCTGTGCGACCAGTGGATTCACGTGGAGAACGCGCGCACCCACGTGGTGGACCGCACGGCCACGGTCAGCCCGGATGTGATTGCTTGATGCGCTGCGCGAACAGTTCGTCGCTGAAGCCAACCGTCACCGCGCCATCGGCCCACACCACCAGTGGGCGCTTGATGACGCTGGAGCTTGCCAGAATCACCGCTGTGGCGGACGCGGCGTCCACCACGCTGGCCTGGGTGGCGGGGTCGAGTTTGCGCCAGGTCGGGCCCTTGCGGTTGATGAGTTTGTCCAGGCCCACGGAGACTATCCAGCCGGGCAGCAGGTTGGTGGGGACGCCTTGTTTCTTGAAATCGTGGAACGTGTAATCCACGCCATGGTCCGTCAGCCAGGTGCGGGCCTTCTTGACGGTGTCGCAGTTGGGGATGCCGTAGAGGGTAATCATGGTGGTCATTTTGTCATAATAACTTTGATTCAAATTGGCAGTCAGCCCTCGTCAACAGTGCGCAGACAGCTATCAAATTCATAGTGAAGGAGTTTCCGGTGAGCCCTGTTGCCCGTAGCCTGTATCCGCCCATTGAGCCCTTCCAGACCGGCCTGCTGGACACCGGCGAGGGGCACACGCTGTACTGGGAGCTGTGCGGCAACCCGCAGGGCAAGCCGGCCGTCTTCCTGCATGGCGGTCCGGGCTCCGGCTGCACGGCCGATCACCGCCGCCTGTTCGACCCACAGAAGTACTGCGTGCTGCTGTTCGACCAGCGCGGCTGTGGCCGCTCCACGCCCCATGCCAGCCTGGAGGCCAACACCACCTGGCATCTGGTGGCCGACATCGAGCGCCTGCGCAAGCTGCTGAAGGTAGACCGCTGGCTGGTGTTCGGCGGCTCCTGGGGCAGTGCACTGGCGTTGGCCTACGCCGAGACGCATCCGCAGGTGGTGTCGGCGCTGGTGGTGCGTGGCATCTTCACGCTGCGCCGCGCAGAGCTGCTCTGGTACTACCAGGAGGGCGCATCCTGGCTGTTCCCCGACCTGTGGGAAGACTATCTGGCACCCATTCCGCTGGAAGAACGCGGCGACATGATGGCCGCCTACCGCAAGCGCCTGGTGGGCACGGACCGCTCTGCGCAACTGGCTGCTGCCAAGGCCTGGAGCGTATGGGAGGGCCAGACCATCCGCATGCTGCCCGATGCCGCCAACAAGGCCAAGCACGAGGAGGACGATTACGCCCTGGCCTTTGCCCGCATCGAGAACCATTACTTTGTCCACGCCGGCTGGCTGGAAGAGGGCCAGTTGATCCGCGATGCGCACAAACTGGCGGGCATTCCCGGCGTCATCGTGCAGGGCCGCTATGACGTGGCCACCCCGGCCAAAACCGCCTGGGACCTGCACCGGGCCTGGCCGCAGGCCGATTTCCGCTTGGTGGATGACGCAGGACATGCGTTCAATGAGCCTGGAATCCTGGCCGAGTTGCTGGCTGCCACAGATCGTTTCGCGGGTTGACAGGTTTTGAACCCGCATCGGGGATGGGGTAGGCACCGCCGTTCGTGTCCCCCGGCCTTCGGCCTCCTCCTTGACCTCGCTTTGGTGCCCACCCCATCCCCGCTGCTAGACGCTGGTGGCTGTTGGCTGTTGGCAGGCGCACTGAAGCGGTGGCGGATCAGTTGGGCCGGGCGTTTTGCGCAGGTCAAGGAGGAGCCCGAAGGGCGGGGGACACGGAGCAAAACGCCCGGCCCAACTGATCTTGATGCAGCGCCCCACCTGATCACGCTCGTCAGCGACAATCAGCGCCTCTATGGATACCCTGAACACCCTCGACGACTGGCTGGCGTATTGCGAGCGCCTGCACCACACCACCATTGACATGGGCCTGGAGCGCGTGCGCACCGTCGCCCAGCGCATGGCCATCCGCTTTGACTGCCCGGTGATCACCGTGGCCGGCACCAACGGCAAGGGCTCCACCTGCGCCATGCTGGAGTCCATCCTGGGGCAGGCGGGCTACCGCACCGGCTTATTCACGTCGCCACACCTGGTGCACTTCGAAGAACGTCTGCGCCTCCTGGGGCATTCCGTGGATGCTACGGATTTGGTAGCAGGTTTTGCAGCAGTGGAGAGGGCCAGGACCCAGAATGGCGAGGTGATCTCGCTGAGCTATTTCGAATTCTCGATGCTGGCGATCTTCGACGTGATGATGCGCAGCGGCCTGGATGTGGTGATTCTGGAAGTGGGCCTGGGCGGCCGGCTGGATTCCACCAACATCATCGATGCCGACTGCGCCATCATCACCAGCATCGACCTGGACCACATGGAGATCCTCGGCCCCGACCGTGAAACCATCGGCCGGGAGAAGGCCGGCATCATGCGTACCGGGCGCCCGGTCATCGTCAGCGACCCCATGCCGCCGCAAAGCGTGCTGGACCATGCACTGGAAGTGGGTGCCGACCTGTGGCGTGTGGGCCAGGACTTCAATGTGGCCGGTGACCCGCAGCAGTGGGGCTGGGCCGGGCGCGGGCGACGCTACAGCGGCCTGGCCTATCCGGCGCTGCGCGGTGCCAACCAGCTGGTCAACGCGGCAGGCGTCTTGGCGGCGTTGACTGCGCTGCGCGAGCGCCTGCCCATCACTGCCCAGGCGGTGCGCAACGGCCTGGCCTTTGTCGAGCTGCCGGGACGCTTCCAGATCATTCCGGGGCAGCCCACGCTGGTGCTGGATGTGGCCCACAACCCGCATTCCGTGGCGGCGCTGGCAGCCAATCTGGATGCCATGGGCTTCTTTCCGACCACGCACGCGGTGTTTGGCGCCATGGCCGACAAGGATTTGGGGCCGATGCTGGCCAAGGTCAGCCCCATGCTGGACCGCTGGTATTTCACCGATTTGCCCACCGGGCGCGCAGCCAAGGCCGACGCGCTGTTGGCGCAGTGGCAGGCCCAGAACACGCGCAAGGACACCTCGGCCAGCACCCATGCCGACCCCATGGCGGCGCTGCAGGCCGCCATCGATGCGGCGGACCCCGCTGATAGAATCGTGGTCTTTGGATCGTTCTACACCGTGGGTGGTGTACTCGCACAGGGCGTGCCCCGCTTGCATGCCAAACACCTGAACTCCTGAATCACCAAATCCATGGCCTTTTTCAAATTTCGCAAAGGTGGCGATGAAACTCCCGCCCCGGCTCCGGCAGTTGAGAGCGTAGAGGCCATGCGCACCCGCGCCCGGCACCGCCTGATCGGTGCCTCGGTGTTGGTGCTGTTGGGGGTGATCGGCTTTCCTTTGCTGTTTGACAGCCAGCCGCGCCCCATTGCGGTCGACATTCCTATCGAGATCCCGGACAAGGCCACCGTCAAGCCCTTGACCGTGCCATCAGTCGGCAAGCCCGCTCCCGATATCGTGGTGGAGTCGGATGCCGGCAAGCCGGTGGCTCCCGCGCCCGCTGCGCCTGCACCCAAACCGGCCGCAGCACCCGCCGTTGCGCCATCGCGTGCGTCCACCGGCTCCGTCGCAGGCCCTGCGCCGGTGACTGCGGCCAAGCCGGCCGCCAAGGCGGAAGCCAAACCCGAAACCAAGCCGGTTGAAAAACCCGCCGACAAACCGGCCGAAAAGCCAGCGCCCCGCGCCGATGACGGCGCCAAGGCCCGCGCCCTGCTGGAAGGCAAGACGGAAGAAAAACCAGCTACAGCTAGTGCTACCGCTGCTGCAGCCAGTAGCCGCTTTGTGGTGCAGATCGGTGCGTATTCGGATGTGGCCAAGGCGCATGAGGCCCGCGTCAAGCTGGAAAAGGCCGGACTCAAGACCTATACCCAGGTGGTGCAGCCCAAGGAAGGCAAGCGCATCCGGGTGCGGGTGGGACCGTTTGAATCCAAGGCTGAGGCCGACAAGGTGGCCGAAAAAATCCGTAAGCTGGACTTGCCCGCTGCCATTCTGGAGCTCTAGGAGTCCGGCATCGCCATGCCCACGCTGGACTGGATTTTTGTGGCCGTGCTGTGCATCTCGCTGGTGGTGGGCCTGTGGCGCGGCCTGGTGTACGAAATCCTGTCGGTGCTGAACTGGATTGCGGCCTTTGTGCTGGCCCAGTGGTTCGCGCCGACTGCCGCACAGTGGCTGCCGCTGACGGGTGCGACCGAGGTCGTGCGCTATGCCGTCGGGTTTGTGCTGGTGTTTGTGTTGAGCCTGTTTGCGGGTGGCCTGTTGGCCTTTGTGATCCGCAAGCTGGTGGCTGCCGTGGGGCTGCGCCCGGTAGACCGGGTGCTGGGGGCCGCGTTTGGTCTGGTGCGGGGTGTGGTCATCCTGCTGGTGCTGACGGTGGTCGTCGGCATGACGCCCCTGGTCAAAGGCGGGTGGTGGCAGGAGTCCACTGGCGCCCAGGTGAGCACCGTGGTGTTGCAAGGGTTGAAGCCCGTGCTGCCGGAAGAATTTGGAAAATACTTACCTTGATGAAGTGAGAACAATCTATGTGCGGAATCGTTGGTGTTGTCAGTAACGCACCCGTCAATCAACTGATCTATGACGCCTTGCTGCTCTTGCAGCACCGCGGCCAGGATGCCGCCGGCATCGTCACGCAGCAGGAACGCAAGTTCTTCATGCACAAGGCCAAGGGCATGGTGCGCGACGTGTTTCGCACCCGCAACATGCGCTCGCTGCCGGGCAACTGCGGCCTTGGCCAGGTGCGCTACCCCACGGCAGGCAATGCCTTCAGCGAGGAAGAGGCACAGCCCTTCTACGTCAACGCGCCGTTCGGCATCGTGCTGGTGCACAACGGCAACCTGACCAACGCGCATGCGCTGAAGGCCGAGCTGTTCAACACCGACCACCGCCACATCAACACCGAGAGTGATTCCGAAGTGTTGCTCAACGTGCTGGCGCACGAGATCGAAGTGTCCACCCGTGGACTGCCCTTGCAGCCGCAGGATGTGTTTGCCGCCGTGGCGCGCGTGCACCGTCGCATCAAAGGCTCCTATGCGGTGATTTGCCACATCGCTGGTCATGGTCTGCTGGCCTTCCGTGATCCGTTCGGTATCCGCCCCCTGTGCATGGGAGTTGGAGCGGATGGCACGCGCATGCTGGCCAGTGAATCGGTGGCGCTGGAAGGGACCAGCCACCAGTTTGAGCGCAATATCGATCCGGGCGAAGCGGTCTTCATTGACTTGCAGGGCAAGGTCTACGCGCAGCAGTGCGCCGACGCACCGCAACTGCACCCCTGCATTTTTGAGTTCGTGTACCTGGCGCGGCCGGATTCGGTGATGGACAACATCTCCGTCTACCAGGCGCGTCTGAACCTGGGTGAGTCGCTGGCCAAGCGAGTGATCTCCACCGTGCCGCCCAATGAGATCGATGTGGTCATCCCCATCCCCGAATCCAGCCGCCCCAGCGCGGCGCAACTGGCGCAATTGCTGGGCCTGCCCTACCGCGAGGGCTTTGTGAAGAACCGCTATGTGGGTCGCACCTTCATCATGCCGGGCCAGTCGGTGCGCAAGAAGTCCGTGCGCCAGAAGCTCAATGTGATTGCCAGCGAGTTCAAGGGCCGCAATGTGCTGCTGGTGGACGACTCCATCGTGCGCGGCACAACGTCCAAGGAAATCGTGCAAATGGCACGCGACGCCGGCGCCCGCAAGGTCTACCTGGCCAGCGCCGCACCACCCGTGCGTTATCCCAATGTCTACGGTATCGACATGCCCACCAGCAGCGAGCTGGTGGCGCACAACCGTTCCGTGGAAGAGATTCGCCAGATCATTGGTTGCGACGCGCTGATTTACCAGGACGTGGACGGCATGAAGAAGGCGATTGGCTCGTTGAACGCGAAGATCGCCGGTTTTGATGCGTCGTGCTTTGACGGTATCTATGTCACCGGTGACATCACCTCGGACGACATCAGCCGCTTGAATGAAAGCCGCGTGGGCGGTGAAGAAAACCAGGAGGACACCTCCCGGTTGGCATTGCCCAATCCTGCCGCCGACTGATTGCGGGATTTCGCCATGACCACACCCAAGACCTTGCCCGAGGGCCTGCACCCCGATACGCTGGCGGTGCGCGCCGCCCTGGAGAAGAGCCAGTACGGCGAAAACTCCGAGGCGCTGTTCCTGACCAGCAGCTTTGTCCAGCCCAATGCCGAGACGGCTGCACGCCGCTTCGCGATGGAGGAAGACGGCTACACCTACACCCGCGTCGGCAACCCCACGGTCAGCAGCATGGAAATGCGCCTGGCCGCGATGGAAGGCACCGAGGCGGCGATTGCCACCTCCACCGGCATGGCCGCCATCCTGCTGTTGGGCATGGGCCTGCTCAAGACCGGTGACCATGTGGTGTGTTCGCAGTCGGTGTTCGGCTCCACCATCCGCCTGTTTGCCGGCGAGTTTTCCAAATTTGGCATCAGCACCAGCTTTGTGTCGCAGACCAACGTGGACGAGTGGAAGGCGGCCATTCGGCCCAACACCAAGTTGCTGTTTGCCGAGACGCCGACCAACCCGCTGACCGACATCTGCGACATCCAGGCACTGGCCGATGTGGCCCACAATGCCGGCGCCTTGCTGGCCGTGGACAACTGCTTCTGCAGCCCCGCGCTGCAACAGCCCAAGCGCTTTGGTGCGGACTTCATCATCCACAGCGGCACCAAGTACCTGGATGGCCAGGGCCGTGTCATGGCAGGTGCCATCTGCTGCGACCGCAAGTACGTGGACGAGGTGTTTCTGCCCATCACCCGCACGGCCGGCATGGTGCTGTCGCCGTTCAATGCCTGGGTTGTGCTCAAGGGCATGGAGACACTGGGCATCCGCATGCAGGCGCAAAGCGAACGCGCGCTGGCGCTGGCGACCTGGTTGGAGTCACATCCGGCCGTCAAGCGGGTCTATTACCCCGGTCTGGCCAGCCATCCGCAGCACGCGCTGGCCATGCGCCAGCAGTCGGCCAGTGGCAAGGGCGTGGGGGCCGCCGTGTTGTCGTTTGACGTGCATGGCGCCACACCGCAGGAAATGCGCCGCAACGCCTTTGCCGCCATCGACGCGGTGCGGGTGTGTTCCATCACCACCAACCTCGGTGATGTGAAGACCACCATCAGCCATCCCGCCAGCACCTCGCACGGGCGCTTGACCGAAGACCAGCGCCAGGCCGCCGGCATTGGCCAGGGCCTGATCCGCGTCGCGGTCGGCCTGGAACATATTGAAGACTTGAAGACCGACATTGCGCTCGGTCTGGATACCCTGACATGACCGCACCTATTCGCACCCGTATCGCCCCATCACCCACCGGTTTTCTGCACCTGGGCACCGCCCGTACCGCCCTGTATTCCTGGGCCTATGCCCGCCACTTTGGCGGAAAGTTTGTGCTGCGCATTGAAGACACCGATGTGGCCCGCTCCACGCAGGATTCGGTGGACCAGATTCTGGAGTCCATGCGCTGGCTCGGTCTGGAATACGACGAAGGCCCGATCTACCAGATGCAGCGCCTGGACCGCTACAAGGAAGTGCTGGACCAGTTGATTGCCCAGGGCAAGGCCTACTACTGCTACAGCACGCCCGAGGAGCTGGACGCTGTGCGCGAGGCCAAGAAGGCACGCGGCGAGAAGGCCCTGTATGACGGTCGTTGGCGTCCGGCCCCCGGCAAGACCTTGCCCCCCATTCCCGAGGGTGTGAAGCCGGTGATCCGCTTCTGCAATCCGCCCGATGGTGACGTGACCTGGGACGATCTGGTCAAGGGCCCCATCACCATCAGTAACCGCGAGATCGATGACCTGATCATCGCCCGCACCGATGGCATTCCCACCTACAACTTTGCGGTAGTGGTGGACGATTGGGACATGCAGATCAGCCATGTGTTCCGCGGTGACGAGCACATCAACAACACGCCATGGCAGATCAACATCTTCAACGCGCTGGGCGCACCGCTGCCGCAGTTCGGCCACTGCCCGGTGATCCTGGGTGACGACGGGCAGAAGCTCTCCAAGCGCCGTGGCGCCGTCAGCGTGACCGCGTACGAGGAGGGCGGTTACCTGCCCGAAGCCATGCTGAACTACCTGGCCCGCCTGGGCTGGAGCCATGGTGACGAAGAACTGTTCAATCGCGAGCAACTGGTGGACTGGTTCGACGGCACGCACCTGAACAAGAGCCCCGCGCAGTGGGACCCGGTCAAGCTGCTGTGGGTCAATGCGCAGTACATCAAGCAGGCTGACAACCAGCGACTGGCTGCACTGGTGGCACAGCAATTGACGAAGCAGGGCCTTACCCTGGAACCCGCTGTCGTGGAGAACCACCTGCCGCAAGTGTGCGCCCTGTTCAAGGACCGGTGCGACACCACCATTGCGCTGGCCCAGTGGGCCGCGAAGTTCTATGGTGATGTGACGCCCGATGCGGCCGAGTTGGCACAGCATGTGACCGATGCGGTGCGGCCTGCTGTTGCCCTGCTGGCCGAGAAGCTGTCGGCCTGTAATTGGGACAAGGCATCGATTGCTGCTGCCATCAAGGAAGTGTTGACCGCGCACGGCCTGAAGATGCCGCAACTGGCCATGCCGGTGCGCGTGTTGGTGATGGGCACTGCGCAGACACCATCGCTGGATTCGGTGCTGGAAATCTGCGGAAGAGAAAAAGTATTTGCAAGACTTGGCAAAGCCTGAAAAATGGCGCTATAATTTGAGGCTCGGAAATTGAGAATGATTAATAAGTTAATCACCTCAAGGAACTGTCAGAAATTTGTGTAATGCAAGGTTTTGGCAATAGGGGGTATAGCTCAGCTGGGAGAGCGCTTGCATGGCATGCAAGAGGTCAGCGGTTCGATCCCGCTTACCTCCACCAAAGTTTTCGAGAACGGATACGTCCAAGGTTTTGACCCCATCGTCTAGAGGCCTAGGACATCACCCTTTCACGGTGAGTACCGGGGTTCGAATCCCCGTGGGGTCGCCAAGATTCATCGCAAGATGATCGAAGCGCAAGTTGGCAACGGCAGATCTGAAAAGAGATGCTCTTGGCTCGAAAGAGCGAAAGTTGCCACTACCAGGAGTGGTAGTTCAGTTGGTTAGAATACCGGCCTGTCACGCCGGGGGTCGCGGGTTCGAGTCCCGTCCACTCCGCCAAAATTGGAAAGCCATCAGTCGAAAGACTGATGGCTTTTTTCATTTCCGCACGTCGTAGCGCGACCCGCCACACCGGTTGCTGGTGCGAGCGGACCGTGCGGCGGTAAGTCTAGAGATTGCCAGCCAGCAGCCGGCGAATCACCGTGTCGCGAAAACTGTGGGCATCGGCCAGTCCGAGGCGCTCCTGATACGCCTTCGGCATGTCCTTGCCACCCCAGAAACTCTTGAATGCGAGCGACAGCAGTTCGGTCGGGTGTTCGGTTGCGTGCTTGAGTTTCTTCAGTGCACGCACGATGTGCAATTCCTCGGCGGTCAGATCCGTGCCGAAAGGGAAATCGGGCAGCAGGCCGGCTTGCGCCCAGGGGTGTAGTTTCTCTTCCAGTGCCTGCGGCAGGTTGTTGCGGTAGCGCTCCGGCACCTGGTAGTGCGTATCGAGTTTGCCGTGCGCCTTGGCCTGCTTGACCAGCTCGTCCTGGAAGCGGGAGTCTGCCACCGCGATCAGGCGTTTGATGACTTCCGAGTCCGGCTGGCCGCGCAGTTCGGCCACGCCATATTCAGTGATGATCACGTCGCGCAAGTGCCGCGGGATCGTGACGTGGCCATAGTTCCAGACAATGCTGCTCTTCAGGCCATCCTTGTTTTCGTGCGTGGAGCGCAGCATCATGATCAGGCGTGCGTCGTGCAAGGCGTGCGACATGGCAACGAAGTTGTATTGCCCTCCCACGCCGCTGACCACCTGGCCAGACTCCAGCGCGTCACTGGCGGCAGCGCCCAACAAGGTCACGATCATGGTGGTGTTCATGAAGCGGGCGTTGCGGCGCTGGGCGCGCTTCAGGTCTTCCTGGCCATACAGCTGATTGATGAAGTCGATGCGCGTCATGTCAATTTTTGCCAGCTCGTGCGCCGGCATGGTGCGCAGGTGCTCGTAGAAGTCGCGCGGCCCCAGAAAGAATCCGCCCGTCATGAAGATGCCGCCCTGCAGGCGCGAGCCCAGCATGTGCTGGCACACGAAGTCAAAGGCCTGCTCCTCATGCAGGTTGGAACTGCAACGGTGGTCATCCATGACCAGCTGTTCGCCATCCAGTGTGACGTTGGGGCGCAGTACGCCAAAGCGCTGCAGATAGGCCAGGTCTTCCGCGCAGATCGGTGCGCGCACGCGCCCCGAGTCCAGCAGCGCGCGCAAGGTTTGCGGTGTCACGGTTTCATCGGCAATGGTGCCCCGGTTGAGGAGCTGTTGCAGCACCACGTCGTTGAACACCTCGCGCCGGATGATGCCGGCCTCGATCAGTTTGAGGAAGCCGTTGACAAACATCTCCGAGCATCCATAGAGGCCCTTGTCAAAGCGCCCGAGATCGCGGCCGGCGAGGCCGTCGGGACACAGGGACTCCAGAATGCGGCGGTAATCGCTGCTGTGCCGATCGCGCACGATCAGCGCCTGCCCGATGGCGTCGCCCAGCGAGCCGATGCCGATTTGCAGGGTCCCGCCGTCGGTGACCAGGCTGGAGGCATGCAGTCCGATGGCGTAGTCGGCCATGCTGACCTTGTTGTTGGGTGGCGCAAAGACGGCGTGGGTGCCGGCGGGGTCGGTGACCAGGATGTCAAAGAAGCCGGGTTTTACTTCGGCCGTATTGGGCATGAACGGCATGCGCTGGTTGATCACACCCACGGCGGTGAATTTGTTGCCGGACGCGCGGAACATTTCCATCACTTCCATGACCACGTCGGGATTGCTCGACAGGCTGATGCGCAGGCCACTCTCATCCTTTTGGCTCGCCACCGCCTGCGCCATGACGTTCATGCCCTGCGACACCATGTCGCGGGCAATGTGGGTGTAGTTGGTGGACATGTAGCTTTGCTGCGCCACTTCGTTGCCCAGGTAGTCGCCGGTTTTCATGAAGACCTCGCACACCTCGATGTTGGCGGGCAGACCGCCACCGCGCAAATCCTTGACGTACTCCAGATCGGGATAGTCTTCAAAAACCCGTTCCACCAGCGGAGCCAGAAAGTGCCGCTCCAGCTCGCTCTTGCCCACCGGGCGCTCCAGCGACAGGGCGGTAATGATGCGCAGGCGACGGGCCGGATTGGCCCGGATCCGCCGGTACAGCGCGTTCACAAAGGGGTTGGGCTTGCCGACGCCCAGGGGAATTCCGAGCACGATGTCACCGGGGGTGGTGTCCAGTACGTGGTCTACCGCTGCTTCAATCGAATCAATCAGCAAGGGGTCTCGCATGGTGTCTCCGTCAATATTGTTGGTGCCCACTAGCGGGCATGCGGGCGACTGTAGGGTGTGGCACAACGCGCTGGCTTGCCCTGGATCAAGTGCCGGGGCAGTTAGGTGCAGCTCCCAATCTCGCGCCGCCGAAGCCGCAATCCCGGCTAACGTGGAATTTCGCTGGCCCGATTAAACTGGAGAAAACTCCGGTCAGTCCAGTCGTGAAATCTCCCATTGCCAACAGTTCCCACCAACCCCTGGCCGAGCGTCTGCGCCCCCAGCGCCTGGCCGATGTCATCGGCCAGCAGCACCTGCTGGGGGAAGGTATGGCGCTGCGTCTGGCCTTTGAATCGGGCCGGCCCCACAGCTGCATTTTGTGGGGCCCTCCGGGGGTGGGCAAGACGACGATCGCGCGTCTCATGGCCCATGCGTTTGACGCGCAATTCATCGCCATCAGCGCCGTGCTGGGCGGCGTCAAGGACATCCGCGATGCAGTAGAACAGGCGCAGGTGGCGCTGGGTCAGGGACGGCGGACCATCCTGTTTGTGGATGAGGTGCACCGCTTCAACAAGAGCCAGCAGGATGCGTTCCTGTCGCACGTGGAGAGCGGCCTGTTCACCTTCATCGGGGCGACCACAGAGAACCCGTCGTTTGAAGTCAACTCGGCGCTATTGTCGCGCGCCGTGGTCTATGTCCTGCAGCCGCTGTCAGAGAATGATTTGAAGCAAATAGTGGCTTCAGCCCTCGTGGAATCTGGTGTTTCTGCTATTGAATCAGTAGCGGTTGACCGATTGGTTGCCTATGCCGACGGTGATGCCCGGCGCCTCCTGAACACGCTGGAAACCCTGGCGATGGCCGCGCAACAGGAGCAATTGGAGCAGGTCACGGATGCCTGGCTGGTGCAGGTGCTGGGCGAGCGCATGCGCCGCTACGACAAGGGCGGGGACCAGTTCTACGACACCATCAGTGCCCTGCACAAGTCGGTCCGCGGCTCGGACCCGGATGCCGCGCTCTACTGGCTGGTGCGCATGCTCGACGGCGGTGCGGACCCACGCTACATGGCGCGGCGGCTGATCCGCATGGCCAATGAGGACGTCGGCCTGGCCGACCCCCGTGCCTTGCGCATGGCGCTGGATGCGGCGGAGGTGTATGAGCGGCTAGGGAGCCCCGAGGGCGAACTGGCTCTGGCGCAGTGTGTGGTCTATCTGGCCGTTGCACCCAAGTCCAATGCGGTGTACCGCGCGTTCAATGCGGTGCGGGCGCTGGTCAAGAAAGATGGCTCACGCCCCGTTCCCATGCACCTGCGCAATGCCCCCACGCAATTGATGAAGTCGCTCGACTACGGCAAGGGCTACCGCTATGCGCACGATGAGGAAGGGGGCTTCGCTGCAGGCGAGCGTTACCTGCCCGACGGAATGGCGGCGCAGGCGTTCTACCAACCGGTGGAGCGGGGGCTGGAAATCCGGATTGCAGAGAAATTGCGGCAACTCAAAGAGCGCAATGCTGCCGCAGGGGCGGCAGGTTCGGGTGGGATGACGTGATTTGGCAGCAGATGCCGTCAGCGTCGCTCACTATTAGTCCGGCTAACCAGTCGCTCAATCCACTGATGCAGCCCGGTAGCTAGGGGTAAACCCAAGTGTTTCCAGCGCGGCTGCGGCCTCACCCTTGGCTACAATCCCCCCCACACTTGCCTGCCACATGATCAATCATGGCAGGCTTTTTGCTAAAGATCAGGTATAGCTCACAAGGCCGCACCGCTTGTCGTCAAATTGCTGTTCATCAGATTGATGCCATACGCGCCGGCCAAAAATCGGAGAACCTTTATGGATATTTTGTTACAGCAGATCATCAACGGTCTGGTGTTGGGTAGCATGTACGCGCTCATTGCGCTGGGCTACACGATGGTGTACGGCATCATCAACCTCATCAATTTTGCCCACGGCGAAGTGATGATGGTGGGGGCCCTGACCAGCTGGACCATCATCGGCCTGATGCAGGAGTCCATGCCAGGCACACCCGGCTACATCATCCTGCTGATCGCCCTGATCATTGCCTGTGTGGTGGCTGGATCGCTCAACTTCGCCATTGAGAAGATTGCCTACCGTCCGTTGCGCAATAGCCCCAAGCTGGCTCCCATGCTGACGGCCATGGGCATGTCCATCCTGTTGCAGACGCTGGCCATGATCATCTGGAAGCCCAACTACAAGTCCTATCCCACGCTGTTGTCGAACACGCCGATCGAGATTGGTGGCGCAGTCATCAGTCCCACCCAGGTCATGATCCTGGGCTTTACGGCCGTTTCTCTGGCGGTGCTGATGTGGCTGGTGAATTACACCAAGCTGGGGCGGGCCATGCGCGCCACCTCTGAAAATCCGCGCGTTGCCGGTCTGATGGGGGTCAAGCCCGATATCGTGATTTCCGCCACCTTCATCATTGGTGCCGTGCTGGCCGCCATTGCCGGGGTGATGTACGCATCCAACTACGGTACCGCGCAGCACGCCATGGGCTTCCTGCCGGGCCTGAAGGCCTTTACCGCCGCGGTGTTTGGCGGCATTGGCAACCTGGGTGGCGCGGTGGTTGGTGCCATTCTGCTGGGTCTCATCGAGTCCATTGGCGCGGGTTACATCGGCGCCCTCACGGGTGGCGTGCTCGGCAGCCATTACTCCGACATCTTTGCGTTCATTGTTCTGATCATTGTGCTGACGCTGCGTCCCTCGGGTCTGCTGGGCGAGCGCGTGGCAGATCGCGCCTGAGGAGCACACTCACATGAAACAACAACAAAAACTCATTGTTTTTCTGGCGGCGGCCCTGGGCTTGCTGATTCTTCCGCTGGTACTGCAGAGCTTTGGCAATGCCTGGGTGCGGATTGCCGACATGGCGCTGCTGTTTGTGCTGCTGTCGCTGGGCCTCAATATTGTGGTGGGCTACGCCGGCCTGCTTGATCTGGGCTATGTCGCGTTTTTCGCTATCGGTGCCTACACGTTCGGCCTGTTGTCTTCGCCCCATTTGACGGACACCTTTCCGGCATTGGCGGCGGCGTTCCCAGATGGGCTGCACACCCCGCTGTGGGTGATATTGCCGTTGGCCGCCGGGGTGGCGGGACTGTTTGGCGTGTTGCTGGGTGCGCCCACCCTGCGTCTGCGCGGCGACTACCTGGCCATCGTGACGCTGGGTTTTGGCGAAATCATCCGCGTGTTCATGAATAACCTGGATCACCCGTTCAACATCACCAACGGTCCCAAAGGTATCAGCCAGATTGATTCCTTCCATTTCTTTGGCATGGATCTGGGCAAAAAGCTGGTGATCGGTGGATATGAGGTGGCCTCGGTCTCGCTGTACTACTACCTGTTTCTGACGCTGGTTGTGGTCAGCGTCGTGATTTGCCACCGCCTGGAACTGTCGCGTGTCGGGCGTGCCTGGATGGCCATTCGTGAAGATGAAATTGCCGCCAAGGCCATGGGCATCAACACCCGCAACCTCAAGTTGCTGGCCTTCGGCATGGGTGCCACCTTTGGCGGTGTGTCCGGCGCCATGTTTGCAGCGTTCCAAGGCTTCATTTCGCCCGAGTCCTTCAGCTTGATGGAGTCGGTGATGATCGTGGCGATGGTGGTGCTGGGCGGTGTCGGTCATTTGCCTGGTGTCATCCTGGGTGCCGTGCTGCTGTCCGCATTGCCAGAGGTTCTGCGTTATGTGGCCGGACCGTTGCAGGAGGCAACCGGCGGGCGTCTGGACGCCTCCATCCTGCGCCAGTTTTTGATTGCGTTGGCGATGATCAGTGTGATGCTGCTGCGCCCACGGGGCCTGTGGCCGTCGCCTGAGCACGGCAGATCCCTGCAAAACGTGAAGAGCTGAATGGAACCAACATGACAGATACAGTATTGAACGTTTCCGGCGTTTCCAAGCGGTTTGGTGGCCTGCAGGCTTTGAGCGATGTGGGTATCAATATCAAACGCGGCCAGGTCTATGGACTGATTGGCCCCAATGGCGCCGGCAAGACAACCTTTTTCAATGTCCTGACCGGTTTGTACACCCCCGACAGCGGTTCGTTCGAGTTGGCCGGCAAGACCTACCAGCCCACGGCAGTGCATACCGTTGCCAAGGCCGGCATTGCGCGCACCTTCCAAAACATTCGCCTGTTTGCCGAAATGACCGCGCTGGAGAATGTGATGGTGGGGCGCCACATCCGCACCCATTCGGGCCTGATGGGGGCTGTTTTTCGCACTGCCAGTTTCAAGGCCGAAGAAGCCGCCATTGCCAGCCGTTCGCAGGAGTTGCTGGACTATGTCGGCATTGGAAAGTATGCGGCCTACAAGGCCCGCACGCTGAGCTATGGCGACCAGCGCCGCCTGGAAATCGCCCGCGCCCTGGCGACCGACCCCCAGCTGATTGCGCTGGATGAACCCGCTGCGGGCATGAACGCGACCGAGAAGGTCATGCTGCGCGAACTGATCGACCGCATTCGCAAGGACAACCGCACCATTCTGCTGATTGAACACGATGTGAAGCTGGTCATGGGCCTGTGTGATCGCGTGACGGTGCTGGACTACGGCAAGCAGATTGCCGAAGGAACACCGGCCGACGTGCAGAAGAATGAAAAAGTGATTGAAGCGTATCTGGGCACCGGCGGCCACTAGGCGGCTTCAGGAGAACAAGACAATGACAACGAAGACTTTGCTCAAGGTTACGGGCCTGAAGGTTTCCTACGGCGGCATTCAGGCCGTCAAGGGTGTGGATTTTGAAGTGCATGAGGGTGAACTGGTCTCGCTGATTGGCTCCAACGGTGCCGGCAAGACGACCACCATGAAGGCCATCACCGGCACACTGCCCATCAACGCGGGCGATATCGAATATCTGGGAAAAAGCATCCGCGGCCAGGGCCCGTGGGACCTGGTCAAGCAGGGCCTGGCCATGGTGCCGGAAGGCCGCGGCGTGTTCACCCGCATGACCATCACCGAGAACCTGCAGATGGGTGCCTACATCCGCAATGACAAGGATGGCATTGCGGAAGATATGGAAAAGATGTTCACCATCTTCCCGCGTCTGCGTGAGCGCAAGGACCAGTTGGCCGGAACCATGTCGGGCGGCGAGCAGCAAATGCTGGCCATGGGGCGTGCCCTGATGAGCCGACCCAAGGTGCTGTTGCTGGACGAGCCGTCCATGGGCTTGTCACCCATCATGGTGGACAAGATTTTCGAAGTGGTTCGTGATGTCTATGCCCAGGGCGTGACGGTCCTGCTGGTGGAGCAGAACGCCAGCCGGGCCCTGGCAATTGCCAACCGCGGTTACGTGATGGAGTCCGGCATTGTCACGATGACCGGGGATGCGGCGCAGATGCTGACCGACCCCCGTGTGCGCGCTGCCTACCTGGGCGAGTAACACCATTGAGTCACGACGCAACACGCCGTAGATGGCGCGTTGTGATTCAGGTGTGGGCCTTGTCCGCTTCGGATGTAAACGAGTCGGCGAAGAAATCATCGGTAGCAAGACGGGCCATTGCTGAAAAATCCCTGCGGGCCGAATCCACGACCACGGGAGCACCACAGGCGTAGACCTGGTGCTTGCTGAGGTCCGGAAAGTCCTCCAGCACTGCGCGATGCACAAAACCGGTTCGGCCGGTCCATTGGTCCTCGGCCGCGGCGTCGGATACCACTGGCACATAGATCAAGTTCGGCATGGCCCGCGTCTGTTCCCGCACCCATGCATCCATGTACAAATCGGCCGGACGACGTGCGCCCCAGTACAGGCGGACCTGCCTGTTGATTCCCTTGTGCTGCATGTGTTCGAGCAAGGCCTTGATGGGCGCAAAGCCCGTGCCCGATGCCAGGAATATGATGGGCTTGTCGGAGTCTTCCCGCAGAAAGAAGCTGCCGTAAGGGCCTTCAATGCGCAGGATTTCTTTCTCTTTCATGGCGCCAAAGACGTGGTCCGTGAACTTGCCGCCCGGCATGTGGCGAATGTGCAGTTCAATATTGGGCCCCAGATGCGGGGCATTGGCCATGGAATAGCTGCGTCGTGCACCGTCGCGCAGGATGAACTCGACATACTGCCCGGCCCGGAATGCAAAGCTGTCATTGGCGGGCAACTGCAATTGCAGCACCATGACATCATGCGACTTCTTTTCCATACGGGTGACCCGCGTCGGCATTTTCTTGATGGGCAGGGCGCCCAGTTCCGTTACCTGGCGGGATTCGAGCACCAGATCGGATTGCGGCACGGCGCAGCAGGTGAGCACCAGACCGCTGGCTTCCTCCTCGGGGGTGAGGGCCTTGCTCTGGTGGGTGCCGTGCTGGACGCTGCCGGACAGCAGTTTGCACTTGCAGGACCCGCATGCGCCGTCCTTGCATCCATAGGGCAGGCCAATGCCCTGGCGGATGCCTGCCGACAGGATGGCCTCACCGGTGGCGACATTGAATGTGCGCCCGCTGGGTTGCACCAGAACGGAGAAAAGTGAGGCGTCGGCGTTGCTTGTGGTCATCTTGTCGGTATCCTCGGAACTCTTTTAGTGAACAAACCTCCAATTTTGCCTTCAAACCAGACCCCCCTTGGATCCCTGCCTTCGCGTTTTCGGCGTGAACGCGTCCTGATTGTCGGCTGCGGTGACGTCGGTATGCGGGTGGCAGGACTGATGCGGCAGCGGGTGCGCATCCTGGCTCTAACATCAACGCCCGGGCGGGCGCCGGTGTTGCGCTCCCAGGGGATCACGCCCGTAGTGGGCAACCTGGATACTCCCGGTACTTTGCGCCGCCTGGCCGGAGTTGCCACGCGGGTGGTGCATCTGGCTCCGCCACAGGGCAACGGATGGACGGATGTGCGTACGTTGGCGCTGGTGCGGGCCCTGCGCCTGCGCAGCCGTCCTGCCAGCGTGGTCTATGGGTCCACCAGCGGTGTCTACGGCGACTGCGCGGGTGACTGGGTGGCCGAAACTCGGACGGTCCATGCCCAGACAGCACGCGGCCAGCGCAGGGTCGATGCCGAAGCGCGCATGCGCTTCTGGGGACTTGCCTCAGGAACGCGAGTTAGCATCCTGCGCATTCCCGGCATCTATGCCGCTGACCGCGAGGGAGGGACACCCCGCGCACGCCTGCTCAAGGCGGTCCCGGTGTTGCGGGAGGAGGATGACGTTTACACCAACCACATCCACGCAGATGATCTGGCACGCGCCTGCTGTCTTGCGCTGTGGCGTGGGGCCGCGCAACGGGTCTACAACGTCAACGACGATAGCTGCCTGAAGATGGGCGACTATTTTGATCTGGCAGCCGATCTGTACGGCCTGCCCCGACCTCCCCGGATTGCCAGGGACGGTGCGGACGAACAGCTTCCCCTCATGCTGCTGAGTTTCATGAATGAGTCACGCCGCATGGTCAATGGGAGGATGAAAGAGGAATTGCGTCTGCGTTTGATACACCCAACGGTGCACAGCGGCTTGCGCTAACGGTCAACGTCCGGGAATTGCTGGCGCAGGGCGGTGAAGGCGTCCAGATTGCCCAGCAGCAGATCCACCAGGGTGGGGTCGAATTGCGTGCCACGCCCCTCGCGAATGGTTTGCACCACCCGGTCGGCAGGCCACGGTTCCTTGTAGCTGCGGCGGGATCCCAGGGTGTCAAACACATCGGCCAGCGCCGTGATGCGACCCGCTAGGGGAATGTCGGTGCCCGACAGGCCTTTGGGGTAGCCGGTGCCATCCCACCGTTCGTGGTGCGAAACGGCGATTTCTGCCCCCATTTGCATCAGGGGGCGACGGGAGCCCTGCAGGAGGTGCAGCCCGAACTGGGCATGCTGCTGCATCAAAGCCCACTCGTGGGCATCCAGCTTGCCGGGCTTGCACAGGATCGCATCGGGAATCCCGGCCTTGCCGATATCGTGCAGGGGGGAAGCCGCCTTGATCTGCTGGATCTGTGCCTCCGGCAGGCCATGCAGCCGCGCCAGCAGCTCACAGGTCAGGGCGACCCGTCTGGCGTGGGCGCCCATGTCCTGGTTGCGGCCCTCCAGCGCATTGGCCAGGCCGTAGACCAGTTCCTGCTGGGTTTCGCGCAGGTCATCCTGCAGGTTGACGTTCTCGAACGTGATGGCAACACTGCGTGTATAGGCCTCCAGCAGTTGGCGATCCATGCCACCCAATTCGCGCGCATGCTTGAGGTACAGCAGGTTGCCGCCGCCGTTCTTGCCCGTCGTATAGAGCACGTAGGCGTCGTCAAAGTGTTGCGCGCTGCGTTTCTCAAGCACTTCTGCAAAACGCCTCGACACGACGTCGGGCAGTTCGGAGAACCCGGTGTTGGTGCTGTACTGGACGAAGTCGCCCGTGGCGGCAATGGTCTTGGTCTCATGCCCGCCATCGATGGCATTGGGCAGGACGATGCAGTACAAGGCCGATCGATCCAGTTTCAGCAAGGATGTCAATTGATCCAGAACGGCCGATGCAAAGACAGTCAGGGATTCGGCGCTCTGCACCAGGGCGGTTGCGTCAAGGACCCGAGAGAGGCCGTCGCGCTGGTATTCGATGATGCACAGGTCCCGGTATGCACGCAGCTTGCTGTACAGGAGGGTGCGCAGCTTCTGTATCGTCAGGTCGGTCTTTTCCTTGTAGTCGTCAATGTCGTACTCCCGGATCACCCGGTCCTCGGGCGCCTGCCCGGGCTGGCCGGTGCGCATGACCAGCCGCGTGCGGTGGTTCTCCAGGGTGTTGCGCACGTAGTGAACCAGATCCAGTCCGGCGTGCTCGGTCTCCATGACCACATCGACGATAGCCAGTGCGATGTCATCACGCTCGTGGAAAATTTCGCGTCCGGCCAGTCCCGAATGGGCGCTGAGCAGCTCCAGTTCGCTGCCCTGGAATTCAAATCCCCGTAATGCCAGTCGGGTTACGGCATGGACCTCCGGATCGTCGTCGACCAGCAGGATGCACCATGGCTTGTTGCGCACCTGGGGCGGCAGGTCCGATGGGGGAGCCTCTTCGTCGGCAAATATCAAATCCATGGCGTTTTCCTGTGCTGGTTCAACACACTGCGATCCGAAAAATCATTCTACGCAGATTGTGTGATGACCCGCCCGCCCCGAGCAGGCATGGCCACGCACGCGGGTGGCGCAGTCAGGTGCGGATCAGGCGGGCCAATAGCCTCCAGACCACCCAGCTACAGGCCAGTGTGATGGGGCTGGCCCATAGAACATCACTGAACCAGTGCGCACCGTCGGCCATGCGCGCAAACCCGATCAGCAGGCCGGAACCGGCACCCACCACGCCCCAAAACACACGGCGCCTGCGGTCCACCAGCATGAGTGAAATCAGAAAAAACCCACAGGCGACATGCCCGCTGACAAACGAGCAGTTGTTGTTGCATTGGTCGGTCATGACCGTGGCTCGTGTGAATTGCTGTGAGCCTCCAAAAGGCTCTACCTGATACGGTCGGGCGCGTTGCCAATTGTCCTTGAACCCGCTGTTGACCAACAGGCCAGGTCCCAGCGCGCCGGCCAGGGCCACAAAGGCCAGTTGCAGACGCCATCGACGTCCAAATCGGGTGAAGCTTCCCAGCAGCCAACCCGCCAGCGACAGCACAACCACGGTACGAAAGACGGCAGGTATGTACAGATTGATCAGCTCCACCCACCACCAGTCCACGGCACTCAACTGGATGGCGGGACCGATAAACAACCCCGCTGCTGCGAGATCCAGGGATGTCCATAGGGTGGGAACCAATGCCAGCAGGATGGATGCGCCAAAAATCCACCAAAAAAGCGGGGGCGTCTGGGCGTCGGGATGGGTAGAACTCGGCTGGAGGTGCATTGCGAAATGGCTGCGTGCGGCGGGTTGGTCATTGTCGGTGATTTGGCGCGGGCGGGGGTTCCCGGTGGCCGCCTGCATAGGGCCACGTTGGGGGCCCTACAATGGTGCGACATTCCAAAACGGGTGTGTACTTGGCGCGATCGCGCCTCCAGACTGGCGGAGCAAACACGATGACCAAGGGAATGATTCTGGCTGCAGGGCAGGGCACGCGGGTTCGCCCGCTGACCAAGGATTTGCCCAAAGCCATGGTGCCGATTTTGGGCAAGCCGGTGATGGAATACCTGGTGGAGCATATGGCGCGCCATGGGGTCACGCAGATCATGGTCAACGTGGCGTACCACCACCGCAAGATCGAAGAGTATTTCGGCGACGGTCAACGCTGGGGGGTGGAGATCGGCTACTCCTTCGAAGGAGCGCTCGAGCACGGCGAGGTCGTGCCGCGCCCGCTGGGTTCGGCCGGAGGCATGCGCCACATCCAGGACTTCAGCGGATTCTTCGATGAAACCGTGCTGGTGGTTTGTGGCGATGCCCTGATCGACCTGGATATCGGTGCGGCCCTGCAGGAGCATCGCTCCAAACGTGCCGTGGTCAGCGTAGTCGCTGTTGATGTCCCGCGGGACCAAGTCCACAACTATGGCGTTGTGGTGGCGGATGCGGATGGCCGCATCCGTTCGTTCCAGGAGAAGCCCAGTGCGGATCAGGCTCGCTCGACCTGGGCCAGTGCCGGCATCTACCTGTTTGAGCCGGAGGCCCTCACCAGGATTCCGAGTGACCAGACATTTGACATTGGCTCGCAACTCTTCCCCAAACTGGTGGAGCAGGATGTTCCCTTCTTCGTGCAGAAACGGGCGTTCAACTGGATCGACATTGGCCGCGTCAGTGACTACTGGTCGGTGCTGCAGCAGGTTTTGCGTGGCGAGGTGGCGCATATGAACATGCCGGGTCGGGAGGTGCGCCCCGGTGTGTGGGTGGGTTTGAATACGCAGATTGACTGGGACCAGGTCAGCATCCAGGGACCGGTGTACATCGGCTCCAGCGTTCGGTTGGAGCCGGGATGCGTGATCGAGGGGCCCGCCTGGCTGGGACATGGCAGCCACCTGCGGGCGGGGGCGCGGGTGACGCGCAGCGTCTTGTTCGAATACACCCGTATCGGAGCCGGCATGCATTTTCACGAAATGGTGGTGTCACCGCACTATTGCGTGGACCGAACAGGGCACACGGTGTACCGGGGAGACGATACGAGTCCTCTGCGCTGGAGCGACGCCCGGGCCTGACTGCCGGGCCATGGGGAGCGGGCCTGATTCAGTGCGAAAATCTCCGGCAGGTATGATTTCGCATTAACTTTTCAGACAGAACTCTCCATGACCATTCTCGTCACCGGCGGCGCCGGATTCATTGGTTCCAACTACGTGCTGGACTGGCTGGCGCAGTCGAACGAGACTGTGATCAACCTTGACAAACTCAGCTACGCCGGCAATCTGCAAAACCTGGCCAGTCTGAAGGACAACCCGCACCACATATTCGTCAAGGGCGACATCGGTGATGCGATCCTGGTGCCCGAGTTGCTGGCCAAGTACCAGCCGCGTGCGGTGGTGAACTTTGCAGCCGAGTCCCATGTGGACCGCTCCATCCATGGCCCTGGTGAGTTTGTGCAGAACAACATTGTGGGGACCTACCAGTTGTTGGAGTCTGTGCGCACCTACTGGAACGGCTTGCCCGCAGAGGCCAAAACCTCGTTCCGGTTCCTGCACGTATCCACGGACGAGGTCTATGGCTCCCTGGGCAAGGAAGACCCGGCGTTCACCGAGTCCCACACTTACGAGCCCAACAGCCCCTACAGCGCCAGCAAGGCCGCCAGCGACCACCTGGTGCGCGCCTGGCACCACACCTATGGCCTGCCGGTGCTGACCACCAACTGCTCCAACAACTACGGCCCCTACCACTTCCCGGAAAAGCTGATTCCGCTGGTCATCGTCAACGCGCTGGCCGGCAAGACCCTGCCGGTGTATGGCGATGGTCAGCAGATCCGTGACTGGCTGTACGTCAAGGACCACTGCAGCGCCATTCGCCGCGTACTGGAAGCGGGCAAGCCCGGCGATACCTACAACGTCGGTGGCTGGAACGAAAAGGCCAACCTGGACATCGTGCGTACCATTTGCGGCTTGCTCGACACGCTGCAACCGCGCGCCGATGGCAAGCCCTACGCAGACCAGATCGCTTTTGTCACGGATCGCCCCGGCCATGACCGCCGCTATGCGATTGACGCCCGCAAGATCGAACGCGAGCTGGGCTGGAAGCCTGCAGAGTCGTTTGACACCGGCATTGCCAAGACCGTCGCCTGGTATCTGTCCAACCAGGATTGGGTGGTCAATGTGCAGAGCGGCGCCTACCGCGATTGGGTACAGACGCAGTACGGCAACGCGGCGGCCGCAGCATGAAGATACTGCTGCTGGGTACGGATGGCCAGGTCGGCTGGGAATTGCAGCGCAGCCTGGCCCCGCTGGGCGAACTCGTTGTCATGGGGCAGGACAGCGCCACCAATCCCGGCGGACTGTGTGGCGATTTCACGCAGTTGGATGCGCTGGCGAAGACCGTGCGCACGATCCGCCCCGACGTCATCGTCAATGCAGCCGCCCACACGGCCGTGGACAAGGCCGAGAGCGAGCCCGAATTCGCCCGGCTGCTGAACGCAACGGCACCCGGTGTGCTGGCCGATGAAGCACAAGCATTAGGCGCCTGGCTGGTGCACTACAGCACCGACTACGTGTTCGACGGCAGCGGCGACCAGCCCTGGACAGAGGGCGACGCCACCGGCCCCTTGAGCGTGTACGGACAGACCAAGCTGGAAGGCGAGCAGGCCGTCCAGCGCTGCGAACGTCACCTGATATTCAGGACCAGCTGGGTCTACGCCGCCCGAGGTGGCAACTTTGCCAAGACCATGCTGCGCCTGGCCAAGGAGCGCGAAACGCTGCAGGTGATTGACGACCAGATGGGCGCGCCCACTGGCGCCGACCTGATCGCCGACGTGACCGCCCATGCGATTCGTCAGGTGAAGGCGGTTCAGGGCGGTGGCGATCTGGCCCTGGCCGGTATCTACAACCTGGTTGCGGGCGGCACCACAACCTGGCATGCATACGCAAAACACGTGATAGCCCTCGCGGAATCAGCGCAGCCAGCTATCAATATCGTAGCAAAAGAGATCAGAGCTGTGCCCACTTCGGCCTTTCCGACGCCGGCGAAACGCCCCCACAATTCGCGGCTGGACACCACCAAGCTGCAAACCACCTTTGGCCTGGCCTTGCCGCAATGGCAGACCGGCGTGAATCGCATGTTGAACGAGATTGACTATGGCCGCAACTGACACCACAACCGCATCGTCCCGCAAGGGCATCATCCTGGCCGGCGGCTCCGGCACGCGCCTGCACCCGGCCACGCTGGCCATGAGCAAGCAGCTCCTGCCGGTATACGACAAGCCCATGATCTACTACCCGCTCAGTACCCTGATGCTGGCCGGCATGCGCGACATCCTGATCATCAGCACCCCGCAGGACACGCCCCGCTTCACCCAGTTGCTGGGCGACGGCAGCCAGTGGGGCATCAACCTGCAATATGCGGTGCAACCCAGCCCGGACGGTCTGGCACAGGCCTTCATCATTGGCGATCAGTTCATCGGCAACAGCGACAGCGCGCTGGTGCTGGGCGACAACATCTTCTACGGCCATGATCTGCAAATCCTGCTGGGCAATGCCGACCAGCAGAAACAGGGCGCCACCGTGTTTGCCTACCACGTGCACGATCCCGAGCGCTATGGCGTGGTGGCGTTTGACGCGGCCGGCAAAGCGCGCAGCATCGAAGAAAAGCCCGTGCAGCCGCAGAGCAACTATGCGGTGACCGGCCTGTACTTCTACGACAACCAGGTGGTGGACATTGCCAAGGCGGTCAAACCGAGCGCCCGTGGCGAGCTGGAAATCACCGCGGTCAACCAGGCCTACCTGGAAAAGGACCAGCTCAGCGTGCAGATCATGCAGCGCGGTTATGCCTGGCTGGACACCGGTACGCACGACAGCCTGCTGGAGGCCGGCCAGTTCATCGCCACGCTGGAACGGCGCCAGGGGCTGAAGATCGCCTGCCTGGAAGAGATCGCCTGGCGCCACGGCTTCATCAACAGCGAACAACTCGCCCGACTGGCGCAGCCGCTGTCCAAGAACGGTTATGGCCAGTACCTGCTGGGCCTGCTCAAGGAAGGATCCCACCCATGAAGGTGACGCGCACCGCCATTCCCGATGTGATGCTGATCGAGCCCAAGGTGTTTGGCGACTCACGGGGCTTCTTTTACGAGAGTTTCAACGAACGCGCCTTTGCCGAAGCCACGGGCGTGACCACCCGCTTCGTGCAGGACAACCACTCCAAGTCTGCCCAGGGTGTGCTGCGTGGCCTGCACTACCAGATCCAGCAACCCCAGGGCAAGCTGGTGCGGGTGGTGGTGGGCGAGGTGTTTGACGTGGCGGTCGATCTACGCCGTTCGTCCCCGACCTTTGGCAAGTGGGTCAGTGCGGTATTGTCGGCCGAGAACAAGGCGCAGTTTTGGGTGCCGCCGGGTTTTGCACACGGCTTTGTGGTGACCTCGCCAACGGCCGAGTTTTTGTACAAGACCACCGAGTACTACGCCCCGGAGCATGAGCAGAGCATTGCCTGGAACGACCCGTTCCTGGCCATCACCTGGCCGGACCTGGGCGCGCCACCCCAGGTGTCGGCCAAGGACGCTGCGGGCAAGCACTGGGCCGACGCCCGTTTCTTTGACTGAACCCCTGTACGGCGCAGCCCTGCTGTGCCGCCCTCATCTTGGGAGAACATGCATGGCAACGAGAACCCCCGGTTTGAAGCTGGTTTCCCTGGTACTGGTGACGGTGCTGAGTGCCTGTGCGGTGCCCGGCCCCGCGTCCCGCTCGGCCGATCAGCCCCTGACATCGACCGCGCTCGTCGGGGGGGAGTGGGTCGCCTTTGCCATCCAAGGCGCACCGGAGGTGCAGGTCCCCAAGCCCAAGCTGCGCTGGACCACGCCTGACCAGGTCACCGGCACGGGCGGCTGCAATGGCTTCAAAGGGCGTTCCAGCGCCAATCTGTCCACATTGCAGTTGGGACCCCTGGCATCCACAGGGCGCGCCTGCCTGAGCATGCCGGGCTCGCAGGAGGACCTGTTCTTCAAGGCCCTGGAACTGACCCGCAAGGCCCGGGTGGAGCGCGATCAACTCATCCTGATGGACGACGCCGGCAAGCAGCTGGCCCGCTTTCTGCGATCCAACTGACTCCTAACCGGTAGAGGCTCCATTAGCCTAGCGGCTATTGGTTACCGCTGATGGCCCCATTTCCTGCAAGGGACCCAGCGGGTTGGTCTGGACTTCCACTTCGTTGACGGCCGGCTGCCCGCCCCAGCCGCGATAAACGACGACGTCATTGACCAGCAGGATCAGCGCATTGAAGCGCCAGCCGGTGGTTTCCGTGCGGCGTTTGAAGTTCAGGAAATCGGCCCAGAAACCGCCAGTGCGCACCTTGGCTATGCGAGCCACATTGAGTTCCCAGCCACGGCAGGCATCGCGTGCATTGAGGCAAGTCAGGATGCCGGGGTCCAGGTCATCCTTGCTGAGCAGTCCGCCCGTGACCACGCGGCGCACGATGTCGGCGTGGGTCAGGATGACGGTATTGGGTTGCTGGGTGGGTGTCAGCCCCAGTTCGGACAGTGTTTCCAGATTGCTTTTCTGGGGCTGCAGGGCCTCGATGGCGTGGCGCGCGTCATCAAAGCTCTGGAAGGTGGGCGACTCCGTGCGGGCCTTGGGCAACATGGACGAACAGCCGCACAGCAGTGCAGTCACGATCAGCAGCAGGCCGACCGTGCGTGTGGTTGTCTGGGTCCCGGAGTGGGCTTTCAAGGGGGTGTTGGCATTTCCAGTGCCATCCATATCGGTGAATCGGAAAACGCGCCATTCGCGCGTTGCAGCCACAGTGTAGCGCAGCACTTTTTGCTTGCGGTCAAGAAAAAAGCCGGAAGCATCTGACATGCTTCCGGCTTTATCTGTGGTGCCCGGGGCCGGAATCGAACCGGCACGCCTTGCGGCGGCGGATTTTGAGTCCGCTGCGTCTACCAATTCCACCACCCGGGCGACGCTGAAATCCAAGACCCAAATTATGGCACATTTAAGGGCATGAAATACCCAACTATTGAAGACGCGATCGGCAAAACCCCATTGGTGGCCCTTCAGCGCATTGGCGCCGCGGAAAACACGGTCAAGAACACCGTGGTGCTGGGCAAACTGGAAGGCAATAACCCTGCCGGCTCCGTCAAGGACCGGCCCGCCCTGTCCATGATCCAGCGGGCGCAGGAGCGCGGCGACATCCAGCCTGGCGACACGCTGATCGAGGCCACCTCCGGCAACACCGGCATCGCGCTGGCCATGGCGGCGGCCATCAAGGGCTATCGCATGGTGCTGATCATGCCGGAGGACCTGTCCATCGAGCGGGTGCAGACCATGAAGGCCTTTGGCGCGGAACTGATCCTCACGCCCAAGAGTGGTGGCATGGAATACGCGCGTGATCTGGCCGAGCAGATGCAGCGCGACGGCAAGGGCCTGGTGCTGGACCAGTTTGCCAACGCCGACAACCCGCGCATCCACTACGAGACCACCGGGCCGGAAATCTGGGAGCAAACGGGTGGGCGCATCACCCACTTCGTGAGTGCCATGGGCACCACTGGCACCATCACCGGCGTGGCGCGCTTCCTGAAGGAAAAGAACCCGGCCATTCGCATCGTCGGGGCCCAGCCCTCGGAGGGCTCCCGCATCCCGGGCATTCGCAAATGGCCACAGGAATACCTGCCCAAGATTTACGACCCGGCCAATGTGGATGAGCTGGTCTACGTGAGCCAGGCCGACGCGGAGGATATGTGCCGGCGCCTGGCCCGGGAAGAAGGCATTTTTGCCGGTATCTCGGCCGCGGGAGCCTGCTGGGTGGCACAGGAGATTGCCCAACGCGAAAAGGATGCCACCATCGTGTTCATTGTGTGTGACCGGGGCGACCGCTACCTGTCCACCGGAGTCTTCCCGGCATGACGCAACCCGCCTTCACTTACTGCCCGCAGTGCGCCACGCCGCTGGCCTTCATCACGAAGGCCGAGGATGGCGGCGACAAGCTGCGCCTGCGCTGCCCGGCCTGTGACTTCACACACTGGAACAACCCGGTGCCGGTGCTGGCCGCAGTGATCGAATACGAGGGGCAGATTCTGCTGGCGCGCAATGCCGCCTGGCCCGGAAAAATGTATGCGCTGATCACCGGTTTCATGGAGGCCGGCGAGACGCCGCAGGAGGGCATTGCCCGCGAGATTGCGGAAGAGACCAATCTGCGCACCGACTCGTTGGACCTGATTGGTGTCTACGATTTTCAGCGCATGAACCAGATCATCATTGCCTACCATGCCGTGTGCCAGGGTGAGGTACGGCTGTCGCCTGAACTGGTGGACTACCGTCTGTATTCCCCGCAGAGTGTCAAGTGCTGGCCGGCCGGAACCGGTTACGCGCTGGCAGAATGGTTAAAGTCGCGGGGACACACACCGACCTTCATCGAATTTCCCAAACACGACTAAAGTCCCGAATTGCCATGCTTACCGACAAAGAAATTGACACCCGCGGCTTGAACTGCCCACTGCCCATTCTGAAGGCCAAGAAGGCGCTCGCCGAGATGCACACGGGCCAGACCCTGAAGGTGGTGGCCACCGATCCCGGCTCGGTGCGGGACTTTCAGGCTTTTGCCAAACAGACCGGCAACGAGCTGATCGACCAGCAGACCGTGAACGAGGAATTTGTCCACGTCCTGCGGCGCCGATAGTTGCCCCCACGCTCCGCCGCTGCGCGGGTCGCTGCCCCCCGAGGGGGCTCTCGCGCCTTGGGGCGGCCCGGCGGCGCTCACGCCGGTTTCAGAATCAGCCCAGACGGGCCAGCTGCTCGCGCATTTTGGTCAACGTGTCCGAGAAGTCGGCCACGCGCTTGCGCTCCTGTTCCAGCACCGCCGCCGGAGCCTTGGCGACAAAGGCCTCGTTGCCCAGCTTGGTGTTGGCCCTGGCGATTTGATCCTCCAGGCGCAGCACTTCCTTGGCCAGGCGAGCCTTCTCTGCGGCCACATTCACTTCCATGTACAGGCAGATGCGGGCCTCGCCCACCACGGCCACCGGGGCTGACTGGGCGGCGGCCTGCCAGGCAGGCTCAAGGTCAAACAACTTCACTTCGCTGAGTTTGGCCAGTGCCTGCAGAACCGGCGCGCTGGTTTTCAGGAAGGTGGCTTCCTCCGCAGTCTGCGCCACCACAAACAGTGGCAGGCGCTGAGCCGGTGACACATTCATCTCGCCGCGCAGGTTGCGGCAGGCATCCACCAGCAGTTTGAGCTTGGCGACATGGGCAATTGCCGCTTCGTCAATGCGCTCGGGTTGGCTCAGGGGATAGGCGGCGATGCTCACCGATGGGCCGGCACGACCCGCAACCGGAGCCACCTTTTGCCACAGCTCTTCGGTGATGAAGGGGGTGATGGGGTGGGCCAGGCGCAGCAGGGTTTCCAGTGTGCGGATCAGCGTGCGGCGGGTGGCGCGCTGCTGGGACACATTGCCGGTCTGGATCTGCACCTTGGCAATCTCCAGATACCAGTCGCAGAACTCGTTCCAGGCAAAGTCGTAAATCGTGTTGGCGACGTTGTCCAGGCGGTAGTCAGCAAAGCCTTGGGCGACTTCGGCCTCGGCCTTTTGCAGCAGCGAGACGATCCAGCGGTCGCTCGCGCTGAACTCCAGATAGCCACCGGTTTCGCAAGCGTCAGCGGCGTGCTCGTCCAGCCCGCAGTCGTTGCCTTCGCAGTTCATCAGCACAAAGCGGGTGGCGTTCCACAGCTTGTTGCAGAAGTTGCGGTAGCCCTCGCAGCGCTTGCTGTCAAAGTTGATGCTGCGACCCAGCGAGGCCAGCGAGGCGAAGGTGAAGCGCAGCGCGTCGGCGCCAAAGGCTGGAATGCCTTCGGGGAATTCCTTCTCGGTGTTCTTGCGCACCTGGGGTGCGGTCTCGGGCTTGCGCAGACCTTCGGAACGCTTGGCGAGCAAGGGGCCGAGTTCGATGCCATCAATCAGGTCCACCGGGTCCAGCACATTGCCCTCGGACTTGCTCATCTTCTTGCCCTGGGCGTCGCGCACCAGGCCGTGGATGTAGACATGCTTGAACGGCACGCGTCCGGTGAAGTGGGTGGTCATCATGATCATCCGGGCGACCCAGAAGAAGATGATGTCGTAGCCCGTAATCAGCACGGAGCTTGGCAGGTAGAGGTTGTAGTCGTCGGTAGGGGCATCGCCCGTTCCGTCATTGCCCCAACCCATGGTGCTGAATGGAACCAGCGCGGAGGAGTACCAGGTGTCCAGCACGTCTTCGTCGCGCTTGAGCGTCTTGCCCGGTGCCTGGGCTTGTGCTTCGGCCTCGTTGCGGGCCACATAGACCTTGCCGTCTTCGTCGTACCAGGCCGGAATCTGGTGACCCCACCACAGCTGGCGGCTGATACACCAGTCGGTGATGTTGTTCATCCACTGGTTGTAGGTGTTGATCCAGTTCTCGGGCACAAAACGCACTTCGCCCGATTGCACCGCGTCGATGGCCTTCTGCGCAATGGATTTGCCGGTGGCGTCGGTCGGGCTGACCTTGTTCATCGCCACGAACCACTGGTCGGTGAGCATGGGTTCGATGACCTGGCCGGTGCGGGCGCAGCGCGGAACCATCAGCTTGTGCTTTTTCACTTCGACCAGCAAGCCCAGCGCATCCAGGTCCTTGACGATCTGTTTGCGGGCGGCAAAGCGGTCCATGCCGACATAAGCGGCAGGTGCGTTGCTGTCGATCTTGGCGTCCAGCGTCAGCACGCAGATCATGGGCAACTTGTGGCGCTGGCCTACTGCATAGTCGTTCTGGTCATGGGCGGGCGTGACCTTGACCACGCCGGTGCCGAAGGCCTTGTCCACGTAGTCGTCGGCAATCACGGGGATGGTGCGATTGCACAGGGGCAGGGTGACCTGCTTGCCGATCAGGTGGGCGTAGCGCTCGTCCTCGGGGTGAACCATGGCGGCCACGTCGCCCAGCATGGTCTCGGGGCGGGTGGTGGCAACCACCAGGCCTTCGACCAGCTCGCCGTTGACCATCTGTGGACCGTCGGCAAACGGGTAACGGATGTGCCACAGCGAGCCGTCTTCTTCTTCGCTTTCCACTTCCAGGTCACTGACGGCGCTCATCAGCACCGGGTCCCAGTTCACCAGGCGCTTGCCGCGGTAGATCAGGCCCTGCTCGTACAACTGCACAAAGGTTTCCGTCACTGTCTTGGACAGCTTGGGATCCATGGTGAAGTACTCGCGGCTCCAGTCCACGCTGTCGCCCATGCGGCGCATCTGGGTGGTGATGGTGTTGCCACTCTTCTCTTTCCACTCCCAGACCTTCTTCACGAAGGCTTCGCGGCCCAGGTCGTGGCGGCTGACTTTTTGTTCCTGCAACTGGCGCTCCACCACGATCTGGGTGGCAATGCCGGCGTGGTCGGTGCCGGGGATCCAGACCGTGTTGGCGCCCAGCATGCGGTGGTAGCGCGTCAGGCTGTCCATGATGGTCTGGTTGAACGCGTGACCCATATGCAGCGTGCCGGTCACATTGGGCGGTGGCAACTGGATCGCAAAGGAGGGTTGACCTGCCTGGGGCGCCTGCGTGCCCCGGTAGCCGGCCACGCCATAACCCCGCTTTTCCCACTCCGGTCCCCAATGGGCTTCCAGCGCGGCGGGCTCAAAGGACTTGGACAGGGATTGCAGGCCGGGTTGTGCGGGAGGAGTGATTGCGGTATCGGTCATGGTGGGGTCAGTTCGGTCAGAGCCCGCGATTTTACCGGGCGCTCACCATGTCCCTCACCAGCGGCGTGAAGGAGGCAGCGGTTACGATGGCCCCCATTCGCCTGAAGGCGATCCAATAACAAGAGGTGACAGGAGAAACCATGGCAGTGGTGTGCGAAACCGGGCGCCTGCGTGTGCGCCATTTTTCACTCGATGACGCGCCCTTCATCGTGCGTCTGCTCAACGAGCCCTCGTTCATTCGCCATATCGCCGACAAGGGCGTGCGCACCCCGGACGACGCGCGCACCTACCTGCGCAATGGCCCGCTGGCCAGCTATGGCCGCAACGGTTTTGGCCTCAGCGCGGTGGTGCACCGGGACAGCGGCGCCACCATCGGCATGTGTGGCCTGATCCGTCGCGATGGCCTGCCCGATGTGGATATCGGCTACGCCTTCCTGCCCGAGTTCTGGTCCCAGGGTTACGCGGCCGAGGCGGTGCGTGGTGTGCTCCACAGCGACGCCCGTCACCACGGGCTGCAGCGCGTGGTGGCCGTGGTCAATCCCGACAATGCGGCGTCCATCCGCCTGTTGCAGTCGCTGGGATTCGGTTTCGAGACGATGGTGGTGCTTCCGTCCGAGAGCACGCCCATCCAGCAATTTGCCATCGCGTTGCAACCCTGCGTGCGTCTGACTGCGCCCTATGCGCAGGCCTACCGGGCGCTGATGCTGGAAGCCTACACGGCCTATCCCGATGCTTTCACCTCCAGCACCGCCGAGCGCGCCACGCTGCCGCTGTCGTGGTGGGAGGCGCGGTTGAACCCCGATCCGCAGGCCCGGGAGGTCGTGCTGGGCGTGTTCCAGCGGGGAGCGCTTGCCGGAGTGGTCGGGTTGGCCATGGAGACGCGTGAGAAGGCCCGCCACAAGGCCACCCTGTTCGGCATGTATGTGCAGCCCGCTCACCAGCGCGCCGGGCTGGGGCAACTGCTGGTTCAGGCCGCTCTGGAGGAGGCCCGTGGCCGTGCCGATGTGCGCCAGGTCTTGCTCACCGTGACCCAGGGCAATGTCCGCGCGCAAGCCCTGTACGAACGCTGTGGCTTTGAGAGCTTTGGCGTGGAACCGGACGCGGTGATGGTGGGGCGCACCTATGTCGCCAAGGTGCACATGTGGCACCAACTGCAGCGCCCGAACCCGGCCATCAGGGAGCAGTAAGCGCGCGCGTGTTTTAATCGAAGGTTGTTTTGTCAATCGCCCCATGCTTGGGGCGACCCCAACCCAGGAGAATAAGCATGCAAGTTCAAGTCCATACCGATGACCACATCCAAGGCGGTGAATCGCTGGCCCAGTGGATCCAAGAAGAAGCCAAGACCCGTCTGGCCCGTTTCGCCGAGTCCGTGACCCGCGTCGAAGCCTTCCTGACCGACGTCGATGCCGGCAAATCCGGTACCAATGACAAGCGCTGCCGCCTGGAAGCCCGAGTGGCTGGCCGTCCCGCCGTTTCCGTCACCGCCGATGCCGACAAGTTGGCCGCCGCGTTCACCGAAGCCGTGGGCAAGCTGACCCGTGTGCTGGACTCCGAACTGGGCAAGGCCAAGGACCACCACGGCCGCGACACGATTCGCGCCGCGCAAGAGTAAGCCGTCTGATCGGGCGAGCGACTGACTCGCTCAACCGGCCGCCATGATCCGCACCCAGGGCCTGCGCTACCAGTATTCCAACGGCCCCTTGCTGGCCTTCCCGGACGTGGAGGTGCCGCAAGGCGCCGTGCTGCTGCTCAGTGGCCCCTCGGGCTGCGGCAAGTCCACCTGGCTGGCCCTGGTGGCGGCCCTGGTGGCCCCCACCGCGGGTGCCTTGGTGGTGGCCGACCAAACTCTCGATGCTCTCAAATCCGTAGCGGCTGACGCATGGCGGGCGAGGGCTATCGGCTTTCTACCGCAAAAACTCCACCTGAGCACCGCCTTGAGCGTCTACCAGAACCTGGCCATGGCGCAGTGGGCGGCCGGTCAGTCGGAGGACGCCTCCCGCATCCATGCCGCTCTGCAAGCCCTGGGCGTGGAAGATCTGGCCCAGCGCAAGCCGGGTCAGCTCTCGGGCGGGCAGGCGCAGCGCGTGGCGCTGGCGCGGGCCGTGTTGCTGCAGCCCCGGGTGATCCTGGCGGACGAGCCTACCGCCAGTCTGGACGACGCGTCCGCCGCCCAGGCGGTGGGGCTGCTGCTGTCCACCGCCAACCAGCAGGGCGCCACGCTGGTCATTGCCACCCACGACGCCCGGGTGGCAGGGCTGGTTGTGCCCGTGACTAATGGTCAAATCGGCATCCAGCCCTCGTGGTTATTGCGTGTATCGCTATGAAAACGCTAGCATGAAAACCCTGGCCCTCGCCTGGCACTACCTGTGGTCACGCCCGCTGGGTGCGGCACTGAATGTGCTGCTGCTGAGCCTGGGGCTGGCGTCCATCACCTTTCTGTTGCTGGTGGGCCACCAGCTCAGCCGCGCGTTTGACCGCGACTTGGCGGGCATCGACGTGGTCGTGGGAGCCAAGGGCAGCCCGATGCAGCTCATCCTCAGCGGGGTGCTGCACATCGACGTGCCGCCGGGCAATGTGCCGTTGCAGGCGGTCCAGGCGCTGGAAAAGCACCCCATGGTGGCCAGCGTCATTCCGATCAGCCTGGGCGACAACTTCCGGGGGTACCGCATCGTCGGCACCTCGCACGCCTACCTCACGCATTACGCGGCCATGCTGGTCCAGGGCCGCCTGTGGGATGCGCCCATGCAGGTAGTGCTGGGCTCCACTGCCGCCGCCAAACTGGGCGCCACGCTGGGGCAGACCTTTGTGGGCACCCACGGTCTCGGCGCCGGCGGCCACGCGCATGGCGACAGCAGCTACACCGTGGTCGGCATTCTGGCGCCCAGTGGCAGTGTGCTGGACCGGCTGATCCTGACCGATTCCGCGTCGGTGTGGAAGGTGCACGAAGACTTCACCGCGCTGGACGACGACGACCGCAAGGCCATGGAAGAGGAGCGCGAGGTCACCATGGCCCTGGTGAAGTACAAGACCCCGATGGCGGCGCTGAGTTTTCCGCGCTTTGTCAACACCAGCACCGAGATGCAGGCCGCCGCTCCCGCGCTGGAGATCAGCCGCCTGCTCAATATGCTGGGCCTGGGCACCGATGTGCTGCGCGCCTTCGCCGGCGTGCTGCTACTGACTGCCGCACTGAGTGTGTTCATTGCCCTGTGGAGTGCCGTGCGCGAGCGCCGGGGCGATCTGGCGCTGTTGCGCATGCTGGGTGCGCCCCCGGCCAAGGTGGCTGCGTTGCTGCTGTGCGAGGCCGTCTGGCTTGGCCTGCTGGCCGCCGCCCTGGGTCTGCTGTTGGGCCAGGGCTTTGCCGCGGCGCTGGGCTGGTTCTTGAAGCTGGATTCCACGCTGCTGATTGGCGGCATGGTCTGGCCGAGCGAACTGGCCGTGGTGCCGGCCCTGGCGCTGGGCGTATCCTTGGGGGCCGCATTGTTGCCGGCCCTGGGTGCCTACCGCGTCAGCGTGCTGGAACTTCTGCAGGGTCGCTAAGTCCAATCAAACCTTTTTCCGGAATGACTTTATGAAAAAAATGGTCCTAGCCCTCGTGGCGATTATGTTGAGTGCTACTGTTTCAATAGCAGCGGAAAGCCACGGCGATCAGGAGACCAAGGCCGACATCGCCCGCCACCGGGCGATTGCAGCCGCGCATGAGGCCGCCGCCAAGTGCCTGGAGTCCGGCAAGAAGGAAGAGGTTTGCACCAAGGAACTGCAGGCTGCCTGCAAGGGCTTGGCCATTGGCAAGTTTTGCGGAATGAAGCACGAACACTAAGATCGGCCCTTAGAGGAAGCCACCATGAAGCAAACCGCCACCCGCCGTACCGCCCTGATTGCCGCCCTGAGTGCTAGCGTCATGCCCGCACTCGTGTTCGCACAGTTGAGCTCGCCCATTGCTGGTGGCGTCCCCGCCGGCACCGGTGCCGGCGTTCATAGCCCCAACAGCCCATTCGCCCCGCTGCAGGAGCGCGCCGACGTGGTGCCCTGGTCGGTGCTGACCGATGTCAAGACCAAGGTCGAGAAGAACCGCATCCTGCCGGTCTTCCCGGCGCCGGTGATGGCGCTCCACCAGAAGAGCCAGCGCGTGCAGGGCTTCATGATGCCGCTGGAGCCGGGCGAGAAGCAGAAGCACTTCCTGATCAGCTCGGTGCCACTCACCTGCTCCTTTTGCGTGCCCGGTGGGCCGGAGAGCATGGTCGAGGTCAAGACCAGGACCCCGGTGAAGTACACGTTGGAGCCGGTCGTCGTCGAAGGTCAGTTTGCCGTGCTCAAGGACGACCCTTACGGTCTGTACTACCGCATCAGTGACGCATCGGCGGTGAAGTGAGAGTGACCATGGACTACGAAGAGCGCTTCTCCGATCAGGAACTGGAGCAGGTGATCTCGGAAGGCCTGATCTACATGTGCGCCTGTCCTGCGCAACTGGCCGAAACCATACGCACCGTGCGCCGCTTGTACCGCTACCAGTTGGGATGCATTTCCGGCCCCGACAACGATGGCCGCGTGCACCGCGCCATTGCCGAGGCCGCGATTGCAACCCACGCCCAACTGCAGGACTGCATGGATGAAATCCTGCGCATTGAGCGCTGGGACCGTGCCACGCTGCGCATGCCGGACAATCTGCGCGCCAAGCAGCTCAAGGCTGTTACCGACGATTGAGCGCTCAGCGCGCCATCAGCCGCGCCCGCACGTGCGGCCACAGCAGGTTCAACGCCAGGCCGCCCATGACCAGTGCCGCCGCAATCAGCTTCCAGGCCGGTAGACCCTCACCCAGCATCAAGGCCGAGCCGCCCATGCCAAACAGCGGCACCAGCAAGGCCATCGGCGTGATGGTGGCCGCCGGATAGCGCGCCAGCAGCCAGCCCCAGGCCGCGTAGCCAAACAACGAGTTGCCCCAGGCCTGCCAGGCCACGGCGGCCCAGGTGCCGGCATCGGCCTGCTGCAGGCCGGCAGCGACCGCATCCCAGCCTTCGACCGCGAGGGTCAGCGCCAGCAGCGGGGGCACGGCAAAGACGCTGGACCACACCACGTAGGCGACCATGTTCACCTGGCCGGCCTTGCGGGAGACAATATTGCCACCTGCCCAGGACATGGCGGCCAGCAGGATCAGCCCCAGCCCCAGCACGGTGGTGCTGCCGTCTGTGTGCATGACGATGGTGGCAATGCCGCCCGTGGCCAGCACCAGCGCCAGCCACTGCACGGGCTGCAGCCGTTCGCCAGAGAGGCGCATGGCCAGCCCGATGGTGAAGAACACCTGCACCTGGATCACCAGCGATGCCAGCCCCGGCGAGATATGGCCATTCATGGCGACAAACAACAGACCGAACTGGCCCACACCAATCAGCAGGCCATAGGCCGCCAGGTTGCCCCACGACACGGCGGGGCGGGGCAGGAAGAAGATGGCCGGCAACACGGCCATGGCAAAGCGCAGCGTGGCAAACAGCAACGGTGGCATGTGGCCCAGTGCCAGCTTGATGACAACGAAATTGGTGCCCCAGACGGCGACAACCGCCAGAGCCAGCAGGAAATGCCGCAAGGGAAGGGATGTGTGCATGGGCGCATTGTCGCTCCGGTAGACTAGGCCCATGCGTCACACCAGTATCCGATCCACGTTGCAGCGCCGCCCCTTGGGAGCTCAGGCGCTGGCCTGCGTGCTGGTGCTGGCACTGGTCTGGGCGCAAAGCCTGGGCCTGTGGCACAGCGTGGTGCACGGCGATGTCTTCCACGGCGGCCGGGCTGACGCCGTGGCGCAGATGGCTGCGCAGGAGCCGGGGCAGGCACCCAGCCTGCTGCAGCGCCTGTTTGCCGGCCACCAGTACGACGCAGACTGCCAGTTCTTTGACCAGCACAGCCATGGCGACGCCCTGACCGGTGTCGCCCCGGCCCTTGCGGTGCAGGCTCTGCCGGCGGCCGTGCTGGCAGCCAGCCACGCCCTGGCCGAGGCGCGTTGGCACGCGCTGTTCCAGGCACGTGGCCCTCCTTCCGTTCGCTGAATCCCCGCTTTGATATGTCTCCCGCGGCCCCGCAGGGCCGGCGGGTGCGTGTGCACTTTTTTTGATTCAACGGACCTTCCATGAAAAAACACTATTTGTCAGCGATTGCGCTGGCCTCACTCTCCGCATCGTGCGTCTACGGCCGGACCGCAGGGCGCTCCAGTAGCGCCCTGCCGGTGGTGACAGTCACCGGCAACCCCAATGGCGCGAGCGATTTGATAGCGCCCGCAGAAACCTACTCGGGGGCCAACCTGCTACTGCGTTCACGCAGCACGCTGGGCGAAACGTTGGACGGCACGCCCGGCGTGAGCAGCAGCTACTTTGGCCCCAATGCCAGCCGGCCCATCATCCGCGGCCTGGATGGCGACCGCGTGCGCATCCTGCAGAACAGCGGTGCCAGCGTGGACGCATCGGGCATGAGCAACGACCACGCCGTGCCCAGCGATCCGATCGCCATGGAACGTGTCGAGGTGTTGCGTGGCCCCGGCGCGCTGATGTACGGCGGTAGCGCCGTTGGGGGTGTGGTCAATGTCATCGACAACCGCATCCCGCAGGAACGCCTGTTTGACGCAAAGGGGGGTGTCTCCGGCAAACTGAACCTGGACGCCAGCAGCGGCAACGGCGAGCGTTCTGGCGCCGCGCTGCTGGAGACCGGCACCGACCGCTTTGCACTGCATGCCGACGTGTTCAGCCGCAGTGCGGGCGATGTGTCCGTGCCGATTGCGCTGGCCTGCAGCAAGACGGGCGCGCCGACCGTGGCCAACGCCATCTGCAACTCCGGCGCCAGCAGCCGCGGTGGCGCCTGGGGTGGTGCGCTGTTCCTGGGGCAGAGCCGCCTGGGTGCGTCGGTCAGCAGTTACCGGTCCGACTACGGCACGGTGGCCGAAGATGGCGTAACCATTGGCATGCGCTCCGATCGTTCCGCGCTGGAGTGGGACGTGGACCAACTGGGGGGCTGGGTACAGAGCCTCAAGCTGCGCGTGAGCCACAGCGACTACCAGCACACGGAATACGATGGCGGTGAGCCTGGCACCACGTTCAAGAACAGCGGCAACGATGCGCGACTGGTCATGCGCCACGCCAATCTGGGGGCCTGGCAGGGCGTGCTGGGTCTGCAGGGCGAGAGCGCGCGTTTCTCCGCCGATGGTGAAGAGGCGTTTGCACCCTACAGCCGCACCACCCACACCGCCGCCTTTGCCTTTGAGGAATTGCCGCTGAGCTGGGGGCGCCTGAGCCTGGGGGCACGCCTGGAGTCGGTGCAGGTGGATTCGGACGGCAATCCGCAGATGGCGCGCTTTGTGCCGGCCAGCCGCTCCTTCAGTCCGCGCAGTCTCGCAGCGGGCGCGCTGTGGAACGCGGCACCGCTGTGGCAGATCACCTCCAACCTGGCCTACAGCGAACGGGCGCCCAAGGACTATGAGCTGTTTGCCGATGGCCCCCACCTGGCCACCCATGCCTATGAGGTGGGCCTGCCCGATGCGACGCTGGAGTCTTCGACCAACTGGGACCTGGGTGCCAAATGGAAGCGCGGTGCCAACAGTTTCACCATCAGCGCCTTCGTCAACCAGTTTGCGCACTATCTGTCATTGGAGGCCACCGGCCGGTTGCGGGGGGATCAGGAGTTGCCGGAATATGTCTACACCCAGGTTCCCGCCCGTTTCACCGGACTGGAGGCCGGTGGCAAGCTGCGCCTGCTGGATGCTGGCCACACCGTGGACCTGGAGTTGCGCAGCGACTGGGTGCGCGCCATCAACACCAGCTCCGGCGCAGCGCTGCCGCGCATTGCACCACTGCGCGTGGGTGCCTCGTTGCTGTGGGGCGCAGGCCCGTGGAGCGCCCGGCTGGATGCCAACCACTCGGCGGCGCAGACCGAGGTGCCAGTGGGGCAGACGGCCAGCCAGGCTTATACGCTGGTCAATGCCTCGCTCAGCTATCGCCAGCAGGCGGGCACGGCAGAACTGCTGTGGTTTGCCCGAGCGGACAACCTCGGGGATGTGCTGGCCTATTCACCCACCTCCGTGTTGACGCAGACCGTGCCGGGACGCGCACCATTGCCCGGGCGCAGCCTGAAGGTGGGGGTGCAAGTGGCTTTCTAGGGCGCCAACCGCTCGCGCAGCCATTGGCCGTCTGCAGCTTGCGTGTAGCGCAGGCGGTCATGCAGGCGGCTCTTGCGGCCCTGCCAGAATTCCCAGCGGTCCGGTTGCAGCCGGTAGCCACCCCAGTGTGGTGGGCGCGGCGGCTGCAGCAGGAATTGCGCGGCGTACTTGGCGGCATTGGCCACCAGCACGCCGCGCCCGGAAATCACCGCGCTTTGCGGCGAGGCCCAGGCCCCGACGCGCGAGTCCAGCGGGCGGCTGTGGAAGTAGGCGTCGCTTTCTTCGGCGCTGACCTTCTCGACCCGGCCTTCGATGCGCACCACGCGTTCCAGCTCCACCCAGTGGAATTGCAGCGCGGCAAAGGGGTTGCCGGCCAGCTCCTGGCCCTTGCGACTCTCATAATTGGTGAACCAGGTGATGCCGTTGGCGTCGTAGCCCTTGATCAGCACCACGCGGGTCGATGGCCGCAGGTTGCTGGCCACCGTGGCCACGGTCATGGCATTGGGTTCGGGAACCTCGGACGCGATGGCCTCTTTCAGCCACTGGTCAAACTGCTGCAGGGGGTCAGCGTGGGAGGCGCTTTCGTCGAGTTCGGCGCGTTCGTAACTTTTGCGAAGGTCGGCAATGTTGGTCATGCAGGCAGTATAGAAGCGCCCATTGCCTTGCCGGCCTTGGCCGTATCAAACTGGATGTCGCCCATCAGTTGACCGCCTTCCTGGATCACCACCTTGCCATAGCGGATCTTGCCGCTGACACGCCCGGTGGAGTAGATCACCAGCTTCTCGCGCACCGTCAGGTCGCCATTGAATTCGCCGTGGATTTCGGCGAAGTCGATGTCGGCAGAGCCCTTGAAGGCGCCCAGTTCGGTGATGTGCATGACGCGCGAATCCATGGTCGCTTCCACCGTGCCTTCCACCACCAGCGTGTCGCAATCGGTGATTTCCACGCCCTTGAGCTTGATGTTGGGTCCGACCGTGAGTTTGCTGCCACCTTCTTTGATGGGTGCGCCAGACACCAGCGCCGCCGGTTGCGCGGCGGCCGGGGAAGCGGCGGGTGCCGCTGCTGCCGAGGCGTGGTTCAAAGGGGCGCTGCCCACGCCTGCTGCGGAGGATCCGGGTTGGCCGCTCGCGGTTGGGTGGGTGGGGCGGCTCGTGACCGGGTCTGCGGGGCGCTTGCCAAAAAATGGGGGTTGCAAAGACATCGGGGCTCCTTCAGTGAATGAAGAGCCGATACTAGCCCTGCCTCCCCGTGTAAACCCTCTATCAATTGCAACATCCGGGGTCCAAATGCCACCAAATGTTGCAAGTGCACATAGGGCGAGGCTTTCAGGCCAGCCAGCGTGCGTCGGAGCGCCAGCCCTCCACCCAGCCTGGCACCTGCGCGGCGGGCATGGGCCGGGCAATGCCGTAACCCTGTGCCTGTTCGCAGCCAATGGACAGCAGCAACTGCGCGTGCGCTTGGGTTTCCACGCCCTCGGCCAGCACTTCGCGGTCAAAGGCCTTGGCCAGCCCGATGACACCATTCACAATGGCCAGGTCATTCGGGTCGTCCAGCATGTCGCGGACAAAACTCTGGTCTATCTTGAGTGTCTGGGCCGGCAGGTGCTTCAGATAGGTCAACGAGGAGTAGCCGGTGCCAAAGTCGTCCAGCGCAAAGCTCACGCCCATGTTGCAGCAGGTGTTCATGACGGTGCCCACATGGCCCAGGTCCTGCAGCGCACTGGTTTCCAGAACCTCCAGTTGCAGGTCCTGTGCCGGCACATCGGGGAAGGCGGTCAACAAGGCTTTGAGGCGGTTGGCGAAGCCCTCGCTCTGCAATTGCCGCGCACCAATGTTGACGCTGACGGCCAGGTCCAGTCCACCAGTCTTCCAGGCGCGCATCTGCGCCAGCGCTGCATGGATGACCCATTCGCCGACTTCGATGCTGATGGCATCGTCCTCCACCACGGACAGAAACGCCGCCGGTGCCAGCAGACCGCGCTCGGGATGCTGCCAGCGGATCAGCGCCTCCACGCCCACCACGGCACCGGTTCGCATGTTGATCTTGGGCTGGTAGTACAGCAGAAACTCGTTGTGCTCCAGCGCGCGGCGCACGTGGTCCAGGCTTTCGTTGCGCGTCTTGACCGCCGTATCGTGCGCCACATCAAAGAGGTGGTAGCGGTTCTTGCCCGACTGCTTGGCCAGGTACATGGCCTGGTCGGCATGGCGCAACAGCAGGTCCGCGTCCACATCGTCCTGCGGGTACAGGGTGACGCCGGCGCTGGCGGACACCTGCAACTCGATGGCCCCGGCCGGCGTGGTGACCGGGACACGGCTGGATGCCGCCTGCAACAGGCGCACCAGCAGTGGCTCGCAGTCCCGGGCCTGGGCCAGGTCGGTCAGCACGGCGACGAATTCATCGCCCCCGATACGGGCCAGGGTGTCGCCCTCGCGCAGGGCTTCGCGCATGCGCTGGGACAGGATGGCCAGCAGGTCGTCGCCCACGTTGTGGCCATGGCGATCATTGACCGCCTTGAAACCATCCAGGTCGAGGTAGGCCACTGCGAGTGTGTTCTTGTGCCGCTGGCTGTGCAGCATGGCCTGCTTCAGCCGGTCGGCCAGCAGAAGGCGGTTGGGCAGGTTGGTGAGCACGTCGTAATGGGCAATGTGTTCCAGTTGCCGCTGGTGTTCCTTCATCGGGGTGATGTCGGAGAACAGGGATACATAGTGCAAGGGCTTGCCGGCGGCATCGGACACAGCGCTGATCGTCAGGGTTTGGGCGTAAAGCTCCCCGTTCTTGCGCCGGTTCCAGACCTCGCCGGTCCAGCTTCCGGTCTGGGTCAAGGTGTTCCACATGGCGGTATAGAACTCGCTGGGCTGGCGGCCGGATTTGAGGATGCGCGGGTTCTGGCCCAGGGCCTCCTCGCGGCTGTAGCCGGTGATCTGGGAGAAGGTGTCATTGATCTCGACGATGGTGCCATTCGCGTCGGTGATCATGATGCCCTCACGGGCGTGGGTGAACACGCTGGCGGCCAGCTGCAGCTTGTTATGGGCCTGCTTGCTGTCGGTGACGTCGTGGGTCACCGCCAGATGTTCCCATGGGGCACCCGGATGGGGAGCAAACGGGGTGGCCCAGCTTTGCAACCAGCGGCGACCGCCCCGCAGACCAATGATTTCAAATTCCAGTGAACAGGTTTCTCCCGCGCACACCCGTGCATTGAATTCGGCAAACCGGTCACGGTGCTCCGGCGCGATGAGGTCCAGCACGTTGCGTCCGACCACGGCGCTGGCCGCATCGGCCTGCACCATGACCAGTCCGGCCGGGTTCATGGCCAGGAGCGTGCCATCAGGTGCCACCAGCTTTACGCAGGCCGGAGTGGTCTGCACAATCGCGCGGGCGTAGTTCTCGCTTTGCTGCAGGGCCAGTTCGGCCGTCTTGCGCGCGGTGATGTCGTGGGATATGACGATGAAACGGGGTTCCTGGTCCGCGCCAACAGGCTTGCGCGCCACCGACAGCTCGAACCAGTGCGCGCCACCAGGCAGCGGCAGTTCCAGTTGCTTGCCGTTGGACAGCTCGTTGGCGTGCGCTTCCTGCAGTGCGTCCAGGACGGTTTGGGCCGCGGCAGCGGGCATGACCTCGGAGACGGTCTTGCCCAGCAGCGCGGACGCGGGCGCAGCCAGCAGATTGGCGCGCGGTGCATGGCATGCGATGTAGTGGCCCTGCAGGTCCATCTCAAACAGCAGGTCGGGAATGGCATCCAGCGTAGCGGCCAGCTGGAGTTTGGAGGCACGGATTTCGGCCGTGCGGGCCACCACCTGTTGCTCCAGCAGCGCCTTGTTGGCCAGGTTGCGCATCTGCAGCTTGGCCAGGTAGGCCAGCAACAATGACAGGACCAATCCGGCGACCGCTTTCAGTGACAGCCCTACGGGATCGCCCCAACCGGCACGGGGGGCCACGCTCAGTGTCCAGGTGCCGTTGGGCACGGTAAAGCTCTTTTCCACCGGCTGCTTGAGCGGACCGGGACCGGATTCCACAATGGTCTGGACCTTGCCGTCTTCCGGGTTGATGCGCCACAGCCGGTAGTCCAGGCCGCGCTGCGCCAGGCCGGGCAACTGCGCGGACTCCACTGCCTGCGGGAAACGCAGGACCACGTTGGTGAAACCCCAAAAGACGGGGACGTTTTGTGAGTCCTCCAGAAAGATAGGCAGGCGGGCCACCAGCCCCAGTCCGCCCTGGCGCAGTTCCAGTGGACCGGCCAGGGTGAGCTTGCCAGTGTTGCGCGCCAGCTGGGTCTCGCTGCGCATGACCGGGTCTTGCAGCAGGTCCAGGCCAACGGCCTTTTCATTGCCGGCCTTGGGGATCGCGTGGCTGATGACGCCGTCGGGCGCCAGGATCAGGACCGATACACCCGGGTAGTAGGGCAGCATCTTGGTGGCCACTTCGTCGAAGTCCTTGACCGTGCCATGGCCCTGCTGCACGAGTGCCGCCAAGCCATAGACGGCGGACAGCGCGCGGTCCAGTGCCTGCTCCACGTCCACGGCCCGGTCATTGGTGATCTCGCGCAGGGCGGCGCGGGCATCATCAATGCGTTCCTGCTCCATCCTCTGGATGATGACTGCACCCACCAGCACGGACACAACGAATACCGAAATGACCGCCCAAAGGGCGCGTGTGGGATGGAGGTAGAGGGCTTTGAATACTGGCATGGGTAAGCTGTTGCAGTCAGATTATCCATGCACCACTTGTCACGCTATGCGATGGATCAAGGTCTTTCCTGCTTCCACGGCAAACTGCGCCAGGGTCTCGATGCGGGTGTCCCTTTGCGTCACATCATCCACCACGCGCAGTGTGGTGGTGAGGGTCTTGGGGGTGACGTCGAGCACGCCGTAGCCCCTGCGCTCGCCGTCTGCAAACACAAAGTGCGGGTTCTCCGCCAGGCGCTCGGCCATTCTGGCGTTGCCACCTCCGCGCGAGGTGATGCTGGTGCCGCAGAATTCCACGCCCACGGTGGCGCTGTCGGGCAGGGCGTAGTCGGCCTTGATGTGGCCGACCCAGCTCTCGTGCACATCCCCGCCCAGCAGGACCGGGTTGGCCACCTGGGTGTGCTGCAGGGTCTCGGTCAGGCGCTGGCGCGCCGCGGGGTAGCCGTCCCAGCCGTCATTCCACAGCGTTTGCCCGGCACCGGGTTTGAAGTCCCGTGCGCCGAACAGGGTTTGCTGGCCGATGATGTTCCAGGCCTTGCTGCCCTGGCGCAGGGCCTGCCCCAGCCACTGCTCCTGGGCGCTGCCCAACAGGCTGCGCTGCGGGTCGTTCCAGCTCGCACAGAGCGTCGGGTCGATGCGGGCCGAGCCCGGCTTGCCGCCGGGTGAGCAAGCCTGTGGGTCACGGTATTGCCGGTCATCCAGCAGGTAGAGCGTGGCCAGTGTGCCAAACGGCACCTGGTGGTAGATGCGCATCTCGGCGCCCCGGGCCAACCCGGCCAGGCCTTGCGTCAGCACGCTGGCACGCAGTGGCATGTGCTCGTAATAGGCCTGGTAGGCGGCCGCGCGACGCGCCAGAAAGTTGGCCACCGGCGCGCCGCTGTCGCCGGGGTGGACACCGGCGTAGTCGTTCTGCACCTCATGGTCGTCCCAGGTCACCAGCCAGGGGCAGGCGGCGTGCATGGCCTGCAGATTGGCGTCGCTCTTGTGCAGCACATAGCGGGCGCGGTAGTCGTCCAGCGTCAGCACCCAGCCACCGCTGGGAAGGCGCACGGCGTTGGCGGCCAACGGGTATTCGTAGATGTAGTCACCCAGGAACAGGACCGCATCCAGGTTTTCATCACGCATGTGGCGGTAGGCGCCGTAGTAGCCGTGTTCCCAGCGTTGGCAGGACGCAAAGGCCAAGCGCAGCCGTGCGGCCGGTGCATCGGGCGCGGGGAAGGTCCGGGTGCGCCCCACGGCGCTGACGGCTCCGCCGGCGCGAAAGCGGTAGAAGTACCAGCGGTCGCTGTCCAGGCCATTCAGTTCCACGTGCACGGCGTGTGCCAGCTCCGGCGGGGCCAGTGTCTGGCCGCTTTGCACCAGGCGACTGAACTGTTCATCGTGCGCCACTTCCCAGCGCACCGGTATGGCTTGCGAACCGAGTTCGGAGCCGCCGAAGAGGCCGGTTTGCACCAGCCGCGTCCACAGCACCACCGAGTCGTGTGTGGGCGATCCGCTGGCCACACCCAACGGGAATGGGTTGTTGGCAAAGCGTGTCTGGCTCCAGGCATGTGGCGCCAGGGCCAGGGAAGTGGCGCAGGCCGAAGCCAGTTGCAACAACTTCCGGCGGGTCGTGGGCGGGGGGGCGCTGTGGGGGTGCGAAGGCATCCAGAATCTCCAGGCGGGTTTTGGCGATGGTAGCGGTGGCGGCCGGTCTGCAAACTCGTACCCCGTTGGTTACTTTCCGCCCGGACAAAGATGTCTTGCACCGTTACTATGCCGGATGCAATCCAGTTACATCCGTCCATGACCCATTCCGTACCCGTGCACCCCGTTGTTCTAGCGGTCACGCGCCGCATTGCCGAGCGCAGCGCGTCCACGCGCGGCGCCTACCTGGAGCGGCTGGATGCCGCGGCCCGACGAAAACCCGGGGCTGAACGCATGGGTTGCGCCAACGTGGCGCACGCCTTTGCCGCCATGCCCGATGGTGACAAGGCCCGTGTAACCGGCATCGACCAATTGCGCGTGGTGGCGGAAAAAGGCCCCAACATCGGCATCGTCACCGCCTACAACGACATGCTGTCGGCCCATGCGCCGCTGCAGCATTACCCCGATCTGATCAAGACAGAGGCCCGCCAGCACGGCGCCACGGCGCAAGTGGCCGGTGGCGTGCCCGCCATGTGCGATGGCGTGACGCAAGGCACGCCCGGCATGGAGCTGAGCCTGTTCAGCCGCGACACCATTGCCATGGGCACAGCCATTGCGCTGAGCCACGATGTGTTCGATGCGGCACTGATGCTGGGCGTGTGCGACAAGATCGTGCCCGGACTGTTGATAGGTGCGCTGCATTTTGGCCACCTGCCGGTGGTGTTTGTGCCGGCCGGACCCATGACTTCGGGCCTGTCCAACAACGCCAAGGCCAAGGTGCGTGAGCAGGCTGCGCAAGGCCTGGTCGGGCGCAGCGAGCTGCTGCAGGCCGAGTCAGCGGCCTACCACGGCCCGGGCACCTGCACCTTCTACGGTACGGCCAACAGCAACCAGATGCTGCTTGAAGCCATGGGCCTGCATGTGCCGGGCACGGCCTTCATCAACCCCGGTGCCGAGATGCGGGCCGAACTGACACGCGAGGCGGTGCGCACCGTGCTGGGCGTCACGAAGTCGCAGCGCTTTGCCCCCATCGGGCGCATCGTGGACGAGCGTTGTATCGTCAATGCCATGGTGGCCCTGCTGGCGACTGGTGGCTCCACGAATCACCTGATCCACTGGGTCGCCGTGGCCCGTTCGGCGGGCATCGTCATCGACTGGAACGATTTCTCCGACCTGTCCGACGTGGTGCCGCTGCTGACCCGCGTCTACCCCAATGGCAGCGCCGATGTGAACCAGTTCCAGGCCGCCGGTGGCCCCGGTTTTGTGATCCGCGAGCTGCTGGATGCGGGTTATCTGCACCCGGACGTGCTGACGGTGCGCAGCGGTGGTCTGCGCGAGTACACCGGTATTCCATCGGCCCGTGCCGACGGCAGTCTGCAGTGGGCGGATGCCGGTGCCAGCCAGGATGAGTCGGTGGTGCGACCCGCCAGCAGTCCCTTCAGCACCAGCGGAGGCTTGAAGCTGCTGACCGGCAGCCTGGGCCGCAGCGTGATCAAGGTGTCGTCCGTGCCCGATGACCGCCATGTCATTGAGGCACCGTGTCGGGTGTTTGATTCGCAGGAGGCGCTGCACCAGGCCTTCGCCGCCGACGAACTGAACCACGACGTGGTTTGCGTCGTGCGCTGGCAGGGCCCGCAGGCCAACGGCATGCCCGAGTTGCACAAGCTCACACCGCCGCTGGCCGTGTTGCAGGGCAAGGGCTTCAGGGTGGCGCTGGTGACGGATGGCCGCATGAGTGGCGCCTCCGGCAAAGTGCCGGCTGCCATCCACGTCTCGCCCGAGGCGGCCGCTGGTGGTCCGCTGGCCAGGGTGCAGGATGGGGATCGCATCCGGCTGGACTCAGTCAACGGCACATTGCAGGTACTGGTGGACGCCGAGGCGTGGGCCGCCCGTCCGTTTGCCACGATGCCCGATGCCCTGCGCGCCGCCAACGGCGTCGGCATGGGGCGCGAACTGTTTGCCGCCATGCGCCGCAACGCACTGACGGCGGAAGAAGGAGCGTGCACATGGCTTTGAATCCATCGCTCACCGCCCTGCAGGTCATGCAGGATGCGCCGGTCATTCCGGTCATCGTGCTGCACGACGTGGCGCATGCGGTGCCCATGGCGCGGGCACTGGTGGCCGGTGGGGTGCGCATGCTGGAGGTAACGCTGCGCACGCCCCAGGCCCTGGCCTGCATGGAGGCGATTGCCCGCGACGTGCCCGAGGCCGTGGTGGGTGCCGGCACGGTGCGCACGCCCGCGGACGCCCAGGCAGCGGCGCTGGCCGGTGCGCAGTTTGCCGTCAGCCCCGGTTACACCCATGCTGTGGGACAGGCTTGCCGTCACGTGGGTCTGGCCCTGCTGCCGGGCGTGGCTACCGGCAGCGAGATCATGATGGCGCTGGACGATGGGTTCACGGAATTGAAGTTCTTTCCCGCCTTGCAGGCCGGGGGAGCCGCGATGCTCAAGGCCTGGAGTGGGCCGTTCTTTGATGTGCAGTTCTGCCCCACCGGCGGTGTGACACCGCAGAATGCACCGGAACTGCTGGCCCTGCCCAATGTAGTCTGTGTGGGCGGCTCCTGGCTGGTGCCGGCTGACGCGTTGGCCCAGGGCGACTGGGCACGCATCACCCAACTCGCCCGCGCCGCCCGGTCATTGATAAAGAAATAGGCCACTAGCCCTCGTAGAATATGCATTTTGTGCTACTGAAAATATAGCAAAATCATGCAAGTCCCTGCCCCGACTTACCTCGATCTGGATGACTGGCCGCGCCGCGCCGCCTTTGACTTCTTCCGCAGCTTCGACATTCCCTGCTTCAACATCTGCACCCGCGTCGATGTGGCGCGGCTCAAGCAGGCGGTGCGCGAGGGCGGTGTGGGCAGCCTGTCGCTGGCCTACCACTTCATCGCCATCCGTCTGGCCAACGAGATTGCGCCGTTTCGCTACCGGCTGGAGGGCGAGCGCGTGCGCGTGCATGCCCAGGTGCACGGCAGCACCACCGTGCTGCGCGAGGACGACTCCTTCGGATTTGCGACGCTGGAGCACCAGCACAGCTTTGCTACCTTTGCGGACCAGGGCGCGTTGGCGATTGCGCAGGCCCGCCAGCGCGGCGCGCCGTTTGATCCCGATGAACAGGGAACGGCCACCCTGCACATGACCACACTGCCGTGGCTGCACTTCAGCAGCTATTCCAACGCGCGCCAGTGGGGGCCGCAGGATTCCATTCCCAAGATTGCCTTTGGCCGCATCGATGCCGACGGTGACCGGCTGTGGATGCCGCTGTCGGTGGAGGTGCACCACGCTCTCATGGACGGCCTGCATGTGGGCCGCTTCGTCGAGGGCTTTGAAGCCGCGCTGCGCGATCCGCAGGCCTGGCTGGCTGCGCGCGCCTAGTTGGCTGCAGCAAGGCCATTCGCCAGAGTTTGACCTACGGCAATGCGATTGCATGGTGGATGACTAGCATCAACTCCATATACCCGGAACTGGAGGACCTATGCTGGATCTACCTGTCAAGAGCTTGGTGGAGCCCAAGAAACTGATTCTGCTCGCACCCGATACCACGGTCAGCGAAGCGGCGAAACGCATGGCGGCCAAAAACACGGGCGCGGTGCTGGTCATGGAAGGCGATGCGCTGGTCGGCATCTTCACCGAACGCGATGCGGTTTTCCGCGTGCTGGCCAAGGGGCTGGATGCACATGCCACGGCGCTGCGCGAGGTCATGACACCGAATCCGGCCACCGTGGCGCCGAACACCTCTTACGGGCATGCCTTGCTGATCATGCAGGAGCGGCGTTTCCGCCATGTGCCCGTGGTCGATAGCGGTCGTGTGCTGGGCATCGTCGCGGCGCGCAATGCGATGGACCCGCAGCTGGAGGAATTTGTATCCGAAGCCCGCCGACGCGAGCACTACCGCGAGGTAAATGCCTAGCGCTGGATCAGTTCAATCTTGTAGCCGATTGATCTAATTTCCATATTTTCATAAATCATTATGAATCAACAAGTTACGTGCATTGTAATATCGGAAAAATGCCTCAACATGCCTGATAAATGATGAAAGACGCCAAAAAATGGCGGCTGAAACTCAATCAGACTGTACGATGATCCATCTTGTTCAAGTCTTGGAGATCGTTTCATGGCAAAACCCCGACTCAAGCCATCTGGGAAATGGGAAATAGGGCTGAGGCACCCATTACTCCCGAACGGACGCAAATATTTTACCTTTGACACGGAGGCTGAAGCCATTGGCTACGGACAGCAGTGGAAGCTGATGAAGCATGCGGATATCCCCCCGCCGGCAGAGCTGACCACCCCGACATCCCCGGGCGAGGGTGTGCGCTTGTTGCGCATTCTTGGCGAGTGGTCGGACAGCGGTTTCGCAGCGCCTACGCAAATCCTCACCCTCAAGACGCTGACGCACGAGGTGGGGTCGATACGATTTTCAGAGGCTAACTACAAGTGGCTGACCGGCTATCTCCGCTTCCTGAAGGTGGAAAAGAATCTGTCACCCACGTCTATCAAACACCGCATCCAGGCTCTAAGCCGCGCCATCGACGAGTATTTGCGCCATAACCTGAACGTGAAGATCAGCAACCCAGTGAAGCTGCTCCCCAAGGGCTACTCGACCTATTCCGAGGTCGATGCCAAGATGGTGGTGGCCAAGGGCGGCGAGGTGAAGGTGAATGAGGCACGCGATAGGCGCCTGCTGCCAGGGGAACACGAGAAGATTGTTGCGGTGTTGTCGGGTTATGAGCGACCGGATCGCGAGCGCGGCCTGGAACTCAAGGGCGGTGATGCATTGTTGACCTTGTATCTGTTGATCCTGAATACCGGTCTGCGGCTGAGGGAGGCCTACACGCTTACCAGTGGCCAGGTTGACATGGAGAACAAGGTGATTCGAGTCAAGGAAACAAAACAGTGGCGGGGAAAGATTTCTTTCCGGGATGTGCCCATGCGCCCCGAGGTGTATAGGGCGCTGTCTTCCTACTTTGCGAGCCGGCCCCCTTTTGAACGCGGCACGCCGATATTTCCGTTCCTGGCGGAAGAGGGGGTAGAGGAGGGGAAGAAGGGCTTGACGCGTGCCAGCCAGCGGCTGTCGTTCCGTTTTAGGATCGCTTTCGAGTACATGGACATTGAAGGTCTGCATGAGCACGACCTGAGACACGAGGCGACGTGCCGATGGCTGGAGCTGAAAGACGTAGACGGACGCGATATGTTTCGCTTGGAAGAGTTGAACAAAATTATGGGATGGAAACCTGGTTCGGTGATGGCCCAGCGGTACGCCAGTTTCAGGGGAGTAGACCTTGCACAAAGGCTTTGGTCGGTATCGGAAGCGGCGGGGGTATCTGCCGCCGTGGCCTGATCGGTGTATTCAGGTTCGGGACCGTCTTTCTGGCATTGAGGTCCTGGCGCCGCTCCTCAGCCTCCTTCCGGGCGCGATCCGCGATGTAGGCCAGCAGGTCGGCCTTCACATAAATCCAGCCGCGGCCGAATTTCATCCCCGGTAGCTCGCCGCTACGGGTCAGTTCCTCTATCCGTTGTTCGGTGCAGTGCAGGAGTTCGGCGCACTGTTCGGCGTTGATCGTTTCGTCAGTCATGCTGCGCCGCCTTGCCGATAGTGTTTGTGGCTATCGCGCGCGTCGAAAGCCATGAAGCGGTTGCCTTTCCATAGTTCGGTCATGTTCTCGTGGCATGCGGATTCTTCGCTGTACCAAATGACACCGGCGAATCGCTTGACCAGTACCCACTGGCTGGGATTGCTCATGGTGGCCTCCATGTAGGACCATCGTGCTGAGTGGTCGTGTACGACACGGGGACATTGTCCTAGCCATGCCCCTTGCGCAAAACCTGCGTGGGCGCGGTTGGGCGTAGTGGGGCGTGTAAAGGCTGCGCGGACAACCGTATTGGACACATCAGTCGGTCAGCTAGCCACTCCATCGCTCTCTTGTTGCGGTGCTTTTCGTTGCTGGATCTTCATTTGTCTTACCGTAGTTGTGGCCACTTGATATGGCCCCGTGCATGGATACAACCGGTGGTACCCAGTGTCGATGGCCGCCAACAAGGCGACAGGATGACTCTTAGGTGCGTGCGGAGAAAGTCTAGGCTGCCATCGCAGCTATGCTCAGTCAAAATGCTAATTTGAAGGGATAGGAATGAACCATGAACTGTTGGAGGATTCCGCATGGCGTGGCCCTCTCATGCTTGCGATGCAGCGCGCCATCTTGGCCGAATTCAATTCGACGGATTGGCATGAGCTTGGCTACCTAACAGGGTTCCATGACTACATCCGTGGGCACGCACGGCTGCTCCGAAGCCTGGGATTCGGGGATGACGACTACGGTAGCTGTGTCTTCCAGGTGCTTGAGCATTTTGCGAGCAACGACATTCGAGCCTTGGTTGCCGTCATTGACCACCTCAAGGTTCGCCCGAATCTTGAACGGGAACAACCAGCCAAGCTGATTGAACTGGGCTACCAGGCGGGGCATGTTCCTGCTGTGCTGCCAACCGTCTCTGCATCAGAGGTCGTGCGCCGCGCTCTAGCAGATGCCGACCACTTGCTTCTCACATCTGGGGCTCCAAGTGCGATCGATCGCCTTCATACAGCCATGCATGGGTATCTGAAGTCGGCTTGCCAGGACGGTGCGATCGCGGTCCCAGAAAGTGCAACTCTCACCCAGGCGTACAAGGCGCTTCGTGCTCAACACCCTGCGTTGCAATCGTTGGGTGAGCATGACAGTGAGATCGGGAGAATATTGGGATCATTTGCATCTGTACTCGATGCACTTAACACCCTCCGTAACCATGGAAGTGTCGCCCACCCCAACGAGAATATTGTTGAGCGGGCTGAGGGCGAATTGGTTGTCAATGCCGTCCGAACGATCTTTCACTATTTGAGCCAGAAGATTCGTTCGTAAGAGTAGCCTGCCAGCCCATTCAAGCTAGGCCTGCCGATTGAACGTGACTTGTCATTCAGCGCCGAGAAGCCTTTGAGTACCGCGATACACGCGAAGCGCGACTGGCTGGACGGATTGATGCCTAACAAAGTAAATGAGACGTTATAGGGCACCTAGATCTACGTACATCACCAGAGTGCTTTCAGGCGAAGAAGATTGGTCTATTTCATTAGAACTCGGGCAAGTTTTCGAGGTTATCCCGTTCGGTGCTGTTTTTGTTGGTTGTCAGGTAGATGTCGTCAATGAGGTGCACTTGCGCACCTGTCTTCCATTTCCCCTCAGGGGTTTTCGTCCTTGTCTGGAATGTCACTTTGCCGAGGCGAATGAGATCGGCGACGAACGCACGCGGCACAGTTCGGTTCGGCCCGATTTCTCCGGGCTTTTCTTCTTTTACACGAACGAATTCGATATGGCTGCGTTCTTGGTTGTACCTGACAGCCGTGATGCAAAAATCTGTCATTTCCCTACCTTATTATGTGAATGGCGAGTGCCGTTGGAGAAGTGAGGGTGTTTGAGTGGATTTCAATAGCTCCAAATCCTGAAAAAGAGCGTCCCCGGCCGTGAATCACGGCCTGGGACGCTGTTGTGCTTTGCGGCGAGCCGCCTGGAGCGTCTCGCCCCATTCGGGTTCCCATCGTTCCCTCGCTCCGCTCGGCTGACGCCTCCAGCCCGGCTTTCAGATCCGGGCCTGCGCCCTTCGCTGGCCGCGCAGAGATGAATAGCAAACTGATGTTGCTCTACTGGCGCATCGACCAGCGCATCCACACGCAAGTCTTGGAGGGGCGAGGAGGCGGGTGGAACATGGGCGAAAGTTCTGCTCAGGCTGGCGGTGCAGTTGACGAAGGAGTACGGTGGCAGTTTCTCATTCAAGAACCTGCGCCGCATGGTGCAATTCGCCGTCATCTTCCAAGATGAGCTGATTGTCGTATCACTGATACGACAATTGAGTGGGACTCACTTCATCGTGCTTATTCCGCTGGAAGACCCGCTCCAGCGGGACTACTGCGCACAGATCGCCAGTGCTGAACGTTGGAGCGCGTGGACGGTGCGCGAGTACGTCGAATCGTCATGGCTCTTCATCCAGCACTTCTGATCAAGAAGTATGCTTCGACATCAAGGGCCAATCTTCCGGCACCAGCGCTGGCGGTTTGGTCCAGGGCTGCTCAACCAAGGAATCTTGGAACCACTGGTCCCGAAGATTGGCATGTTCTGTCACGATGAGTTGGAAACCAGGGACATCCTTCTTCGTGAAATTCAGCAGTAACTCGAACAGTCGGCGGACCGCTGCTAAGTCGGCGTCCGCCTCCGTTTTCTGGACAGTTCCATCCGCTTCTTGGTAGACCTTTTCCGAAGGGAAATAGACTTGGGTTGGCTGGTCGATAAGCAAGAATTGAGGAATCGGGCAGTTATTCCTTGAGGCGAAAAGATGCAGTGCCAATAACGCCGAGAGGTGGTAGGCCAGATGATTTTCGCCACCGCCCGTACGGCTCATGGGAACCGGACGATCCGGGCGATCAAAAACGATGGTGAGATGGTTGAGATCAAGCCGTGCGGGGAAGGCGCTGAACTCCGCCTCGAAGGTCTGGATGTACCGTGACACCTGTGCCGAGATGTTGTTCAGAATCGAAGTTAGTCGTTCGTGGCTGTCGTCAGCACCGACTTTCTTCTCCAGTTCATCAACCTTGAACTTCAGGCGCCGATGCTCTGCTTCGCGTGACGCCAACTCCGCATTGGGAATGAGATTTTCCAGGAACAAACTGATGCGGCCAACAACCCGTGCCGCCGCATTGTTGCGCGTCCCCATTTGTGCGATAACTTCGTTGGCCGCGATCGCAGCAGACAACTCCGCCTCCTTGTTCTTTATCGCGTCCACGACCTCGCGCACCTTGTCATCCTGCTCGGCAAGGTACGCCTCCAATTTGGGGCGTTGACCCGCGACAATGCTCATTTCTTCGTCGAGTGTTGCCAGTTCTTTGAGGAGCACTTGTGCAATGGGGGACTCCAGAGCCAGATTTGCTTCGCAAAATGGCCACTGCCATTCACCGGTCTCAGGGTTCTTGGGAAGCGCCTTGATGGACGCGAGTCGATCTTTTTGCTCCAGCGCTTCACTTTCAAAACCACCAGCCCGCCTGGAGAACTGGCGGGCAGCATCAACCCTGGATTGGACCTCTCGCCGATCCTTGCGTAGTTGGCTAATCTCTTCTTCGAGCCGAGATATTCTTTGACCGTCGTCGTCGGGAACCGTGGCCGGCTTCCATTGCAGGGTAGTACGCAAGGCGTCGATCACGCCATCCGGCCCAGCCTGTTGATTCTCCAGCGCAATGATGCCAACCGTCTTGGCTTCCGAGAAAAGGCCAATTCCCTTCTGCTGGGATGTATCGATGGCGTCCCGAGCCTGTTCGAGGAGCTTGGCGTTGAGTTTCAGCTCTCGCTGCGCCGCGCGCAGTTTGGCTTCCAGCTCGTACCGGTCATTGGAAGAAATGCCAAGAAGGATCGGCAATGTGTCGCGGATCGCCTGTGGCTGAAACGCTTCATTCTGACGATAGAAAAGTTGATCCTTGTTGGCAACGATGCCTTGCTTCTGGAATAAGTAGTAGTACGAGTGCTTGACGTTCGCGTCATAGCTTTCCCGGCTGTGCTCTATCGCAACATCGGTACGGTTCTCCGGGATGCCGAGCAGCCGCGACAGCAGCGCAACCACCGCATCGTCGTCGGTGTTGGCCGCCAATTCCTTAAAGTCAGGGGCTGCCAGTTGACTCCCCCTTCGCTGCATGGCGGTACTGCAGCTTGTGCCGCCAGCGGTTGGTGTGGGTTTTGCGATTAGTACCTGTTCCTGGGCGAACTGATAGATCACAGCGAACCACGCCACCTTGTCCCGAATGATGCCTTCCGGGACATTGAAGGTTGAACGCCCCATACAGTACTCAATGATCTCGGAGAGCGCTGATTTCCCAGTGGAGGAACGACCGGTGATGACGTTCAGGCCATCCACCTTGAACTGAAGATCCCGGCGTTGCCCGTCGTGACTGTAGATATGAATCGATTTGATTTTCATGGGCGAATTCCAAAGGTCGTGTACACCGTCACGCGGTCTGCGATGCGGGCAAATTCTTTTCCAACAATGCGTGCGACGCGCTGGCAGGCGATGGATTCATCGGTCCCTGTCACAGATTTCCGAACGCGATTCGGCACGGTCTTCAACCGGCCATCGTGCGACACGACAAAACATCCTCGTTCCATCAGCACGCCGAAAGCTTCGAGCGCAAATGGCAACAGGTCGCTGGCGCGGTCGGCGAAGCCAACCAGCAATTGAGGGTTTTTTTCGACGATTTTCAGAAGATAGCTGCGAGAACTGCCCGCGATCACTTCGCGAGAGTCTTTCTGCAAACACAGCGGTAACACCAGCAGCGCAAGAGAGAACGGCATGCCGTCCGGGTTCTCCTCCTCATAGCCTTGCAATGCCCTGAATAGCACCAGGCCGCAGAATGCGGGATTGAAAAGATTCTTAACTTCGAATGGCCGTTGATCCCATCTTTTCATTCCGCCGCCCCCAACAATTGGCCGACACGGCTAAGGAAACGAGGGTGCCAATAAATCCTGGGAAGCGGTCGGTTGTTCGCAAGAATATGAAATCCGCCACGCACAACATAGGGTTCGGTCACACGCTCCCGAATGCGAAGAGTGCTGCTGTTGCCACTTTCTAGGTCAGCCCATTGATACAGCGCTTTGCCTGCTTCCAAAAGAACTGAATCGGCACTTTCCGTATCAAGTTCCTCGAAGACCACATCTCGGTAGCGGCTCCACTCATCAACAAGGCGGTCTTCATACTCCTCCATTTCTCCCGAAACCAGAAGGTTTTGGCGAGCCCAGGAGGACCGTTGCTCGAACGCTCGGTAGTAATCCAGGATGGCGTTGCGAATGCGGTTCGAGGCAATGCCAATTTCTCGCAGTTGCACAACGAAAAGTCGCGGGTCGTTGTCTGCATCGATTTCTCCAGCGGGAACCTTCCCTCTGAATGTGATTGGGAGGTTGTCGGACTTGTACTCCTCCGAAAATGCGGAAAGCTTGTCCGAAATCTCGTAGCCGACGATGGCGTCTGCGCGCTTGCCGACTAATAGGTTGACGATGGTGTCATTCCACCAACCTTCGAGACGCTCGAAGATGGCGTCTCGGTTTTCGCGCCGGATGCTGCGCATGTGCTGGTCTTTGATGATTGAAGGCACATCCTCAATGCGCGGTCCGCCATCAAATATCACGATGCGCGAAAGAAAATCATCCTTTTCATCATCGTTGAGTTTATGGAACTCGACGGCGATTTCACCAATGAGCTTCGATTCTGACTTGGCAAGAGCATCGGCGGCAAGCTGAGACAACGACACGGCATCTTCATCTTCTGCCGGCGGTTCAGGCAGGAAGCGTCGCAAGAACGAGGTATTTGAAACAGTGCCCGTCGAAAACAGGAAGAAGCGGAGACTCGCCTCGCTGCGCCCATCACGGTTATAGCGGGCCAGCCAGATTCGGACCGACTTCCAGAAGTCCGTCGACAGATCCGTCAGACGATCACCGACTCCCTTGTGCTTGAGCGAGGCAAGTGTTTTGACGCCATCCTTATCGATGAAGTCAAGATCATCGTCTTTTTCAATTAAAACCGATGTGCTCTCCGGCAACTGCAAGAGCCTAAGCAGTGCGAAGCGAGGCTGATAGATGTATCCCAGCCCCTGCTCTCCGGCGGAATACTGGTCGGTGGAAGCCTCTCCCATGCTCTAGCCCCTATGTCGATTGTTCTTCGAACGAGCAGTCAGACGTGACATGAAGGGATTCAAGCTTGCACCAATTTTGATTGGCTTGCGTCGGTCGCATCCCCCTGATGCCAAAGTCATTTCTGCTCACTTTTTATTAATGGTAACAAAACGATTCCTTTGATGGGGGTTATTAGGTAGTCGGGAGGGGCCCTTGGACAAGGTTGTTGCATATGACAACAGTCTGTGCATCCCGGCGTACCGCCGTCGGGCTCGCGGGCGTTGCCCCACGCCTCGTACCGAGTCGCGGCCATGCGGCTTTGATCCCTGACGCCTCCGGCCTCTACTTCGTTCTTGGCCTGCGCGCTGCGCTTGCCAATGCGTGCCTTCGTTGAAGGTGGGTTGGGTGGTCTTGCTGTGTCCCTTTACCGTACCACGGCGTGCTCGCCGTCAAGGGCTACGCGCCTCTGGCGCTTGCGGCCCGTGGCCGTCTGTGACCCCTGACTGCTTGCGCTGCGCCGTGCTGGCGTCGGTTCCGGGCAATTCCGCCCGAGTAACCGGAGAGCAATCATGAACGACAAATCACACGTTTCGCTGGAACAACACGCCTGCCTGGTCTGCGGCATCGCCTATGACACCGGCAGCATTCTGCTCGACAAGCGCCTGCGAGCAAGTCTGGAGCGCCACACGACGACAGGCTGGGGCCTGTGCGCCGAACACCAGAAGCTGTCCGATGACGGCTTTGTCGCACTGGTCGAATGCGACCCACAGCGCAGTGGCAAGGCTTCAGGCGCTGATCGTTTGAAACCGGGACAAGCCTATCGAACAGGCCGACTGGCTCACCTGAAACGCGACGTGTTCGCCGCCATGTTCAACGTACCGATCACAGCCGATCAGGCCTGCGTCTTCGTCGAGCCCGGCGTGATTGAGCAGCTTCAGACGATGGTGGCACCGGCGTCAGATTGATCGCTTGATGTAAGCATCCAGTGCGCCGTTCCCGCTGACTACGGGGACGGTGTTTTTTTGCTGCATCTGATGTCGATTCCTGTGGCCCTGCGGAACTGCCCGCTGCGCTTGCCCTCTAGGGGATCGGCTGGTCAGCCCATCCCCGCCGCACTCCGTTTGGCGCCCCTGCAATGCAGCCGAACAGGCGTTGCCTGATCGGCCAGTTCTTCATGCTCATTTCGCGCGATGCGCTTGGCCCACCTCCAACCAGGCGTGTCCCTGTTGGCAGGCACACGCAGGGGCGCTCGCCGCGCGGCGTGGGTCCGTCGCATCCCTGTTGATCTTTGGCCGTAGGTCGCTCATCCGTCTTATCCCTCCTTCATCACTGATCCCGCGACCGTAGCCCGCGGTGCCTGGTCGTCAAGGCGCGCAGGGCCGTGTCCTCGCCTGCGGCTGCGGGCCGCACCACCCCTGCGCTTGTTCCTTGACAGCCAGTCCCCGCTGGCCCGGTTCTTCGCGGGCGATGAACTCAGGAAAGACGGCGACGCATGACGGTTATGGCGACCCGCCCAGGTCATTGCGCCGAACCCACCGAAGCCACACCGGGCTCCGAATCTTGGAATCCGGTTGGTTTTGGAAACCACAGGAGGGCAGTGCATGCAGACACCAACAACGTGAATCGACATCGAAGTCTTGTTTCTTATTTCTCTTTGTTATTAACGTCCCTCCAGGGACAGGAGCTATCACCATGAATACCGCTACCCTTGAAGAAACGCAGGCCTTGCAGGCTGCCATGCCTGCACAGGACATGCGCCTTGTGCCGTTGACGCAATTGCGTTCGCGTCCCTCCATGCGCAACGTGCGCAAGAGCCGACGCGCCTCCATTCCCGAATTGGCCGCCAGCATCCTGCGCGTGGGCCTGCTGCAAAACCTCACCGTCGTGGTTTCCGTCGACGGCCAGCACTACGAAGTCGTGGCGGGTGGGCGTCGTCTGGCGGCGCTCAAGCTGCTGGCAAAGCGCCGACGCATCGCCAAGGACTATCAAGTGCCTTGCCTGCTGGTGGCCGATGCATCGGCCCGCACGGCCAGCCTGACAGAAAACGTGCAGCGCGAAGCCATGCACCCGGCTGACCAGTTCGAAGCTTTCGCGTCACTGGTGGCCGAGGGGCGACCGGTCGAAGACATTGCGGCGGATTTCGGGGTCACGCCCTTGGTGGTGCAGCGGCGTTTGAAACTGGCCAATGTCTCGCCGCGTCTTCTGGAGGATTACCGCTCTGATGCCGTCACACTGGACCAGTTGATGGCGCTGGCGATCACCGATGACCACGCTGCACAGGAAGCGGCGTTCTATGACGCCCCGCAATGGCAACGCAGCCCTCAGGCCTTGCGGGAGCATTTGACCCATGAGGAGATCGATGCCAGCCGCGATGCGCTGGCGCGTCTGGTGGGTATCGAGGCCTACGAGGTGGCGGGCGGCGGTGTGCGGCGTGATCTGTTCTCGGACGCACAGCAAGGCGTTTACCTGACGGATTCGGCCTTGCTGGATACCCTCGCGCGGGACAAGCTTGCCGCCGTGGCGGATTCCATTCGCTTGGAGGGCTGGAACTGGGTGGAAGTGGCACCGCGCGCCACC
>JBAQDE010000021.1:0-217446 GCA_049294595.1 Rhodoferax sp.
GCCCAGCGCAGTGCGCGCGCGCGGCCTGGCATCACGCCAGGGCACACCGCGCAGCCACAGGCCCAGCATCACGTTGCCCAACACCGGCATGCGCATCAGGTGCGGGCGCTGGAACAGCATGGCCTGCTGCATCTGCGGGTTGCGCTGCACCTGGCCGCCCGTGGGCAGGGTGAGGCCGTGCAGCAGGCGCAGCAGCGTGCTCTTGCCGCTACCATTGGCCCCCACCAGCGCAATGCGCTCACCGGCGTGCACCGTCACATTCACCTCAGCCAGTGCGCGCACGCCGCTGCTGGCACGGCCAAAGTGCACACTGGCCTGCGTCAGCCCAAAGACCTGGGTCATGGTGCGGCCTCCACGGTGGCAACACGCAGCGCGCCGCCTTCGGCCTGCTCGCGCCAATGGCGCAGCGCCGTGATCAGCACATTGAGCAGCAACACCACACCCAGCAGCACCAGGCCCAGGCCCAGCGCCAGCGGCAAATCACCCTTACTGGTCTCCAACGCGATGGCGGTGGTCATGACACGGGTGAAGCCGTCGATGTTGCCGCCAACGATCATCACCGCACCCACCTCCGACACAGCGCGGCCAAACGAGGCAATCACCACCGTCAGCAGCGCATAGCGTTCGTCCCAGGCGAGCAACAGGCTGCGCACCAGCGGCCCCGCGCCCAGCGAACGCAACTGCTCACCGTGGGAGTCCTCGGCATCTTCCACTGCCTGGCGCGTGAGTGCCATGACGACCGGTAGCACCAGCAGGGCCTGGGCCAGCACCATGGCCTTGAACGAGAACAGCCAGCCCAGAAAACCCAGCGGCCCGGAGCGTGACAGCAGCAGATACACCACCAGCCCGACGACGACCGAGGGCACGGCGAGAAAGGTGTTGAGCACCGCCAGCACCGCGGTGCGCCCGGGAAAGCGCGCCACGCCCAGCCAGGAGCCGAGCAACAGGCCCAGGGCGCAGGCAATGGCGCAGGCGGTGGCGCTGACGGACAGGGAACGGACCACAATGGCCAGCAGGGTGGGATCCGGGGTGACGATGAGTTGCAGCGCTGTCAATGCGCTTTCGGAGAGACTGGTCATGCTTGGGGTATCGTATCCATCGACACAATCTCCAGCGATATGAAACGCCATGCATAGGCTCCAGTTCCACTACACCCTGTCGCGCGACAGCAGCCCGGCCCAGGTGCGCAACCCCTTGATGGACCTGTTGCAGGCCGTCTCCAGCCAGGGTTCGATCTCGGCCGGCGCGCGCGCGCTGGGCCTGTCCTATCGCCACGTGTGGGGCGAACTCAAGCGCTGGGAACAGGAACTGGGCAACGAGCTGATCGTGTGGGAGAAGGGCCAGTCCGCCCGCCTGACCGAGTTCGGAGCCAAGCTGATGTGGGCCGAGCGCCAGGCCCAGGCGCGACTGGCGCCACAAATCGAAGCCTTGCGTGCGGACCTGGAGCGCGCCTTTGCCGTAGCGTTTGACGCCAACGCCCATGTGGTCACGCTGTACGCCAGTCACGACGACGCGCTGGCCGCACTGCGCGAGGAGGCACTGGGACCGGCCCAGGTGCATCTGGACATCCGCTTTTGCGGCAGCGTGGATGCCATACGGGGCCTGAACGAAGGCCGCTGCGTCATGGCCGGCTTTCACACGCTGCAGCACCCGGCACCCGGCTCCCTGCTTGAACGCGTCTACAAGCCGCTGCTGCAACCCGGCCTGCACAAGATCATCGGTTTCGCAGAGCGCACACAGGGGCTGATGGTGGCGAGCGGCAACCCGTTGCAGTTGCACAGCCTGCGGGATGTGTCCACGCATCGGGCCCGCTTCATCAACCGTGCGCTGGGCACCGGCACCCGGGTGGTCATCGACGAACTGCTGGCGCAACAGGGCCTGACGGGCACTGACTTCAACGGCTTTGAGCACACCGAGCCATCGCACACCGCCGTGGCCCATGCGATTGCCGCCGGTGCAGCCGACGTGGGTATTGGCATCGAGGCGGCAGCGCGTACCCAGGGCCTGGATTTTGTGCCGCTGGTGCAGGAAAACTACCATCTTGTTTGTCTTAAGTCAGCCCTGGACGATCCGGCCATCGTCGCCCTGCGCGGCGTGCTGCAAAATGCCGAGTGGCAGCAGCGCCTGGCGACCATCGTCGGCCACTCGCCCGCACACTGTGGTGAGGTGCTGTCACTGCGGTCCGTACTACCCTGGTGGAGTTTTCCACGGCAGAAGGTCCGCGCACAAGCCAAAACACAATAGAAGAACGGGAGCCGCCGCAATGGATGCCTTTCAATGGAACCCCTGCTTTCTGACCGGCCTGACCGAGGTGGACGAGCAGCACCATCGCCTGGTCGAGGTGATCAACCGGTTTGGTGAACTGGTCATGCGCGAGGACGGTGCGTCGGCACGGGAGATGGAAGCCGTGTTTGGCGAGCTGGCAGCCTATGCACACTACCACTTCACCGAGGAAGAAGCCATGATGGCAAGCCTGCACCTCGATGCACGTTATGTGGAACGCCACCAGCACAGCCACCACAGCTTCATGGAGGAAGTCACCCGCCTGCATGGCAGCGTGACCGCCGGCAACACCGGTGCGGCCCGCGCCCTGCTGGAGTTCCTGACGCATTGGCTGGCGTACCACATTCTGGGCTCGGACCAAGCCATGGCCAAGCAGATCGCTGCCATCCAGGCCGGCGCCAGCCCGGCGGCCGCGTATCTCGCTGATACACACAGCAGCGATCCGGCAACGGACACTCTGCTGTCCGCGCTGAACGCCCTGTTTCAGCAGGTTTCCGAGCGCAACCGTGAACTGGTGCGCCTGAACGCCAGCCTGGAGGCCCGGGTAGCCGAACGCACACAGGCGCTGACCGAGGCCAACCAGCGGCTTGAAGACCTGGCCAACACCGACCTGCTGACCGGCCTGCCCAACCGGCGCCATGCCATGCGCAGCTTCGCGCACGAATGGGAGCTTGCGCAGCGCAGCAACTCGGCGCTGGCCTGCATGATGATCGATGCCGATGGCTTCAAGGGCGTCAACGACACGCACGGCCACGACGCAGGAGACGCCGTGCTGCGCGCTCTGTCGGCGCAACTGCGGCATGCGGTGCGTACCGACGACATGGTCTGCCGCCTGGGCGGCGACGAGTTTCTGGTCATCTGCGTGGGCACACCTCTGGAAGGCGCTCTCCGATTGGGCGAGAAGATCCGCCGGGAAGTGGCCGAACTGAAAGTCGCGGTGGGTGACGGTCACTGGCATGCCAGCATCAGCGTCGGGGTTGCCGCTCGCGCCCCCGGCATGACCGGCATTGAAGACCTGATGAAAAGTGCCGACCAGGGACTGTATCTGGCCAAACAGCGCGGACGCAACTGCGTGGCCAGTGCGATGGTCTAGGCCCGGGGATCGAAGCGCGGAGAGAACTTTTTCAGATAGGGCTTGAGCAGCATGTCTTCCTTGATGACATGGTTGATCAGCCAATCGCGCAGGAATTTGCCAAAGTGCTCGGCGGCAGGGGCATCCCACTGTTCGCCAATTTCCTCGGCGAGCCGACCCAGGTTCTGCAATAAATCGTCGTGGGATGTGTGGAGTTGCTTCACATCGGGAAATCCCACGGCCTCGGCTATTTTTTCTTCCAGCGAAAAGTGCACCTTGGAGTATTTGTAAAGCTGGTCCAGTGCTGCCAGCAGGCCGGCCCGGCTCATCGCCTGCAGGCTGTCGTTGGCCTTGTCGATGATGCCGATCAGATGCCGATGATCGTTGTCGATCAGATCATTGCCCACACTCAACTGCTCACGCCATTGCAAACCCATCTGACCGCCTCCCAATCCGTTGTATTGGGTTCGATCTTACTGCGGTGCAGCAAGACGTGCTCAGAACACCAGGGGAACCAGCCACCAGGTCCGCTGTTTGTAAGCTGCCCACTGCGGGTAGCGCGACATGCTGGCTTCCTTCATGGCCATGTTGGGCGCAAAGACGCACAGCCAGACCCAGGCCAGCACCACCACCGGAAACCAGTGCCACACCAACATGGCAAAGCTGGCGTAGAGCAGCATCTCACCGGCGTAGTTGGGGTGGCGCACATAGGTATGCACGCCATCGGTGATCAGCCCGCGCTGCAGACGCAGCGTGAAATATTTCTGCGCGTCGGCTGCAATCATCAGCACCGAGCCAAACATGCACAACGTGATGCACAGGGCAAACCAGGCGTAGTCCGGCAGCGGGTAGACCGGGCGCACCGTGCCTGAAATCAGTAGCCAGCCAAAGGCCCAATACGGCCCCAGCACGAACAGAAACGCGTTGATGCCACCCAGCAGCGTCACACGCTTTTGCCAATTGGGGTCTGGGAAGGCCAGGTCCTTGAGCAGCCACACCAGGCCATAGGTGCCGTGCAGGGCCAGATAGACCCAGGCGGCCACCGAGGTGTTGCCATACCAGGCCATCAGTGCGCCCAGAAAGAAAAAGGTGCCGCACTTCTGGAAATTGACCACCCAGGCCAGCTTCCAGGGGCGCGGTCCGCCACCACAGTCCTGCGACACCCAGGTGGTGAAGCGGCGCAGGCCCTGGGCCCATGCCGGGCCCGCCGTGGCGGTGGATGCGAGAGTGTTCATGCAGGCTCCTGGGTGTGCTGCGGGGTGCAGCGCGCGCCAGTGTAGGGCGCACAGGAGCCGGTGTATAGGTGCCGTGGATCAGGGACGCACCAGCGGCCAGCCGCGGCGCATCCATTCGCTCATGCCACCCTGCACAAAGCGCACATTGGTGTAGCCCTTCTCGCGCAGGAACTTGAGGGTAGCGCTGGAGCGGTTCTGGGTGCGGCAGATCAGCAGCACCGGATGCTTGCGATCATTGGGGATCTCCGACAGGCGGGCCGCCAATTGACGCATGGGCAGCAGGTGGGCACCCTGTGCGACACCTTCGGCGTGTTCCTGGGGTTCGCGCACATCAAACAGTGTGGCGCGGCCGCCCTCCACTTCCGAACGGGCAACGTCCAGTGTCACGGAATCGGCGTCGGCCGCAGTCTGGCTGTGGCCCGTCAGCGCCAGGGTGCCTAGGCCCAGGACGGCAAGGACCGAGCGGCGGTTCATGTGGATGGCTTTCATTGCGGTGCCGGGGCCATGCTGTCCCAAGCCTTGATGGCCTCGGCGGTGTACATCAGCGCCGGGCCACCGCCCATGTATACACACACGCTGAGCATTTCCTCCAGCTCGGCGCGGGTGCACTGCAGCTTGTGCAGGGCCTTGACGTGAAAGCCGATGCAGCCCGAGCAATGCTGGGTGATGCCTATGGCCAGGGCAATCAATTCCTTGTGCTTCGCGCTGACAGCGCCTTCCTTCATGGCGGCGGCGGCCAGTTGTCCGAATGCCTGCAGGGCCTCCGGCTGCGCCTTGCGCAGGGGAGCCAAATTGGCATTGATGTCCTTGATCAGACCGGTGTGGTCAAACGTGCTCATGGATGTCCTTTCAATATGGGAATTGGCGTGCCTTTTGGCACCACCCTCAACCCCGCCAATATACTACACGGGGTATATTGAACTTTGTGTTACATCAATGAACCCCGAAGGCTGTGCGGGGGATCGGCACTCAGGGTAACCTGGCACGATCCAACAACGCGTGCGTCTCGGTCTGGGCCGCTGCCTGTGAGGCGGCGTCCCTATCAAATTGGTAGTCCTGCAGGGCCAGGGACAGCAAGACCAGGGCGTCGCGCAAACGCTCCAGCCCACTGGCAAGCAGTGCCAGATTTTGAGCAGGGGTCAATGCCTTGTTGGAATCGTTCACGGTTCACACGCAATGAATCGCCAAAAGGGGACTTTTAGTCCAGTTTGGGCGGGCGTGCAAGTGCCGCTCCTGCCGCCCCGCCTCGCGGCAGGGCCATGGTTCATCCCCCGCCGCGCTGCATATACAGATCAAATCGCTGCATGAAGGCCAGCCGCTGCGCCTCATCCACGCCGGCAAAGCGAAAGCTCACCAGCAGACGCGGCATGCGCACCAGGGCGATGACACGCGGCTCACCCACCTGCCACTTCAGGCCCAGGGCGCCATCGCCAATGCGCACGCCGGCGGAATGTTCCTGCAGCTTCCAGTGGAGATCGCCCACGGCGCCGGGCAGCCAGCGCAGCCAGTCGGCCTCGGTACAGGCCATGTCACGCTCAAAGCGCTCGGGGTAAGAGGATTGCATCAACCACCCGCAATGGGCGGCCAGATGGCCAGCACATCGCCGTCCACCAGCACCTGGCTGGCACGCTGCTCGGGCGCGATGTAGCGGCCATTCACCAGCACCAGATGCACCAGCTTCTCGGGCAGGTGGTAAGGCTCGGTCACCTCCGTGATGGTGGCGCCGTCTGTTACCTCCAGCTCGACGATATTGGTGTACTTCGAAGTGGCCGGCAGGTAGTCGGTGAGCGAGGCAAACAGCTTGAGCGTGATCTTCATGTCGGGTTCTATCGTCGCCGTTCGTCCTGCGCGCCAGCCCATTGACCCTGCGCCTGGGCGCTGGCCAGGTAGGCCTCCATCAGCTTGGTGGGATCCTTCTTGAGAGTCTCCTTCCAGGCACCCAGATGAACCTGGCCTTCGACCAGACCGCGCATCACACCCACATGCTCGGTCCAACCCACGCTGTTGCAGCCCACGAGCACATCGCCCTGGAACTGCAGGCTCAGATGGCGTCCGGCCTTGGCATCGGTCCACTCCACATGCTCGCCACCAGGGCGGCCCTGCCAGTCGCCAAAACTGGCCGATATCAGGCCCAGTGTGTCCAGCACATTGATCTGCGTGACGCCCTTGAGATTGGACGTGGGCTTGCGGCCACGGGCAAAGGCCACCATGTTCATCGCCGCCACGCGCGCCTGTTCGGCCGCGTTCGGCTGGATGGCGCTGACGATGGTCTTGCCGGATACCTTGTCAAAGGCCTCGGCACAGTCGCCCGCCGCATAGACGCCAGGCACATTGGTCTGCAGATGCTCGTCTGTCAGCACACCCAGCAGGCACCGGATGCCGGAGTCCTGCAAAAAGCCAATTGCCGGACGCACACCGGCTGCGCTGATGACCAGATCGGCCTCCACCGTCTGGCCGTTGGACAGCTTCACCTTGAGCGGCTGTCCAGCAGTGATACTTTCAACCTTGGTACCGGTGAACACCTGCACGCCCTTGGCCTCGCACCAGTCGCGGATCATGCCGCCAGCGGTGGGGCCCATCATGCGCGGCACCATGCGGTCACCCATCTCCACCACACTGAGTTGCACGCCGCGTGCGGCCAGCGCTTCCATGATGATGCAGCCGATAAAGCCGGCACCCAGTTGCAGCACGCGTGCACCCTTGGTGGCACGTGCGGCAATGGCACGTGCATCGGCCAGCGTCCAGCAGGTTTCCACTCCCTCGCTGTCAATGCCGGGGATGGGAGGGTGCACCGGGTGCGAGCCGGTGGCCACCAGCAGGGTGTCATAGGCGATCACGTCTCCGTTGTGAAGCGATACGGTCTTGGCATCCGTTTGCACCGATTTCACAAGGGCGCCGACCTGGTGGATCTGGAGGTCGGCAAAGTGCGAGGGACTCTTGCGCAGGTAGGTCCCTTGTTCGCCGATATTGCCCATCAGCAGGTAGGGAATCGCCATGCGCGAGTACGCTGGTTCGGGCTCGTCGCCGACGATGGTGATGCGGTCCTGGGGCGCGTGCTTGCGGATGGTTTCGGCGGCAATGACGCCGGCCGGGCCGGCACCGAGAATGAGGTGGTGGGTCATGGGAGTCTCCAGAAAAAAGCGGTCATTGAAGACCGCTGTTTCGTTGTTTCCGGTCAGGCTTTCTCTACAGGCCCAGACGCGCCTTGGTGGCGGCGGTTGGGCGGCCCTCAGAATCCCAGCCGCGGGCGGCGTAGTACTTGGGCAGCATCGTGGCCAGCTCGTTGAACTTGCCCTTGGCCGGGCCGGTCTTGCAGGCGCCTTCCGGAGTGGTCAGGCGTGCGGGCAGGCTGTCGTCCTTGTGGGTGAAGCCGGCGCGGTTGTTGAACTCGCGCTCCATGTTCCAGATGCGCTCGCCAATCTTGGCCAGTTCCTCAATGGTGTACTGCTCACCGCAGGCACCCTGCATTTGCGGAGCCAGGTCCTGCAGGCCCCAGGCGAAGGTGGTGAAGATGCACAGGCCGCTGGAATCAAATGCGGCCGTCGCATCCTGGAAGGCCTTGACCAGATCGGGCTTGCCTTCACTCTCCAGCGGATCGGTCTTGACCGGAATGCCCAGCACTTCGGATGCGATGGTGTACCCGCGCAGGTGGCAGCCTCCGCGATTGGACGTGGCATAGGCCAGACCAATGCCCTGGATGGCGCGGCCATCGTAGGCCGGAAACTCCTGGCCCTTGGATGACATGGACAACTCGGGGTGGCCGTACTTGGCGGTCAGCCGCTTGGAACCCTGGCCGATTTCCTTGCCAAAGCCGCGACCGTTAACGGTCTCTTCAGCCAGGAAGGCCAGCGTCTGCGCCGAGCCGAACTTGGCGTCGATGCCGATCTGCTCCTTGGTGAGCACGCCCATCTCATACAGTTCCATGACGGCACCCACGGTGGCGCCAAAGCTGATGGGGTCGATGCCTTCCTCGTTGCACAACAGGTTGGCGTATTGCAGCGCCTCCAGGTCGTTCACGCCATTGGCAGCGCCCAGCGCCCAGGCCGCCTCGTACTCCAGGCCGCCATTGGCGCCACGGTACTGCGGCTTGTTCTCGATGGTGAAGTGGGTCTCGTCCATCTTGCTGATGCGCCCGCAGGCAATGGTGCAGCCAAAGCAGGCCTGGTTGGTGACCAGGTGCTTCTTGCCGTCGGTCTTGCGCGGTGTGGCCATGGCCTCGGCACCGATGTCCTTGGCGCCTTCAAACTGGTTGTCTCGGTGGTTGCGGGTGGGCAGGGCGCCTACCTCGTTGATGACGCTCATCAGCACCTGGGTGCCCATGGCGGGCAGGCCGGTGCCGGTGACGCCGTTCTCGGCCAGCACCTTTTTGGCGGCTTTCACGGCAGTCATGAATGCCTTGGGGTCACGGATATTGCCCACGCCCTTGGTGCCGCGCACGGCAATCGCCTTGAGGTTCTTGCTGCCCATGACGGCGCCAACACCGGAGCGGCCCGCCGCGCGGTGCAGATCGTTGACTACGGCGGCAAACAGCACGCCGTTTTCACCGGCTTTGCCGATGCTGGAGATGCGGGTCAGCGGGTCCTGCAGGCTGGTCTTGAGGGTCGCCTCGGTCTCCCACACGCTCTTGCCCCACAGGTGGGTGGCGTCGCGCAGTTCTGCCACGTCGTCGTTGACATACAGATACACCGGCTTGGGCGATTTGCCCTCGAAGATGACCATGTCCCAACCGGCCATCTTGAACTCGGCACCCCAATAACCGCCCGAGTTCGAGCAGGCAATGGCGCCGGTGAGCGGCCCCTTGGTGATGACGGTGTAGCGTCCACCGGTGGAGGCCATGGTGCCGGTCAACGGTCCGGTGGCCCAGATGATCTTGTTCTCGGCCGACAGCGGGTCGACCGTGGCGGCCACTTCTTCGACCAGGTATTTGGTGCCCAGACCGCGCGAACCGACATAGTCACGCGCCCAGTCCATGTTGAGGGGTTCCGATTTGACGGTGCCAGCCGTCAGGTTGACGCGCAGTATTTTTCCAGCCCAAGACATGTTCGTGCTCCTTATGCGGCGGTTGTTTGGTTGCCGAGCTTGTCGGCCCACTGGGCCATCTTGCCCAGGCCGGTCCAATTGGCATCGATGAAGGTGATGGCGCCGGTCGGGCATGCTTCCGCACAGGCCGGAGAGCCTTCGCACAGGTCGCACTTCTGCACCTTGCCGGTCTCTTCGACGTAATTGATGGTGCCAAACGGGCAGGCGATGGTGCAGACCTTGCAGCCCACGCAGGTGGACTCGTTCACCACCTTGGCGCCAGTGGCCTTGTCCACCGTGATGGCCTCCACCGGGCAGGCATGCAGGCACCAGGCCTCGTCGCATTGGGTGCAGGTGTAGGGAACCTTCTTGCCAGTGTGGTGAAAGTCAAAGACCTTGATGCGCGACTTGGCGGTGGCGAAGGTGCCGTAGTTTTCGAACGCGCAGGCCATTTCGCACTGCATACAGCCCGTGCATTTGTCCGCGTTGATGTGCAACATCTTTTGCATGCGACTCTCCTTGGGGTGGCGGCACGCAAGCTATGCAATGCCATTCCTATGAATTGAAGTACATAGGGATTGTTGGCGCATCCCCGGCGGGCAACCCTAGGATTAACCCTAGGATCAGGCAGGGTTTCCAAGGAAATTCTCAAATTGAAACAGTGCACGATTTCAAGAGGTGCACGAGAATGACACCACCATGCGCAGCCCCGCACCGTTTGCCCCACCGGCCGAGCCAACCACCCGCAGCGCGGCCATTGCACAGGCGCGCCACGCCGCGCTGGAGGAACACAGCGCCGTGCCGGCCGGCTGCGTGGCGCCCTGGGTGGAGCGCTCCTGGCAGCGCTGTCTGCACCTCGGTCTGGAGCCCCAGCGCCCGGTCCTCTTTGACCGGGTTTCCCATCAACAAACACTGCGCACACAGGAAGCCAATCAACGCCTGGTGCAAACCGCCCGCCCGATTCTGGAAACGCTGGGCCGCGCCATCGTCAACACACGTTACTTCGCCATCCTGACCAACCGCGACGGCGTGGTGGTGGACACCAGTGGCGCCATTGACCGCTCCGACCCGCGCGCCGACCTGATCACGCGCATCGGGACTGACCTGTCCGAGCGCGCCGTGGGCACCACCGCCATTGGCATGGCCCTGTCTGAGCAGCAACCCGTGTGGTTGCACCAGGGAGAACACTTTTACGCCAACACCACGGTCTACAGTTGCGCCGGCGCCCCGCTGCTGGGCCCGGACGGTGCCTGCGTGGGCATGCTGGACCTGACCGGCATCGACGCGGTGGAGCGCCCCGAACTCAAGCACCTGGTCACCCAGACCGCCACCAAGATCGAAAACGCCCTGGTGCTGGCCCAATCCCACCGCCTGATGGTGCGCCTGAACTGGCCCGGCAACAGCCTGGGCAGCGACGCCGACGGCATGGTCTGCCTGGATGCCGATGGATGGATCACCGCCGCCAACCCGATTGCCCGCCAGATGGTGCCGCAACTGGCCGCACGCAGCCAGGCCCAGCCGGCGGTGCACGCCAGCGAGGTCTTTGGCATCGCGTTCGAGCTGCTGTTTGATGCGGCCCTGCACCACGACAGCGTGCTGGAAATCCCGCTATGGACCGGCCTGCGCCTGCAGGCGCTGCCGGTGGCACGGGACCACGAAGCCCACTCCGTGCAAGCCACCCCGGGCCCAGTGGGTCATGGCCAGCGCCCATTGAAGGACATTGAAGCCGAGCTGATCCGCAAGGCCGTGGAGCAGGCCCGCGGCAACGTCGCCCAGGCCGCGCAGGCCCTGGGCATCAGCCGCGCCACGGTGTACCGCAAGCTGGGGCAAAAGCACGGCAAGTGACGGAATGTTTTTTGGTCAAATCGACCACTAGCCCTCGTGGAATAAGCCTAATCAGCTACTAAAACAATAGCATTCTCAGGTGGCCGCCTGGCGCAGCGTCTCCACCACCGGACGGCGCAGCACATCGCGCAGGCCCCACCAGCCGGCCGCCAGCGCCAGCGCCGCGCCGGCCAAGGCGCCCAGCAGGGGCACCCACAGCGAGACCGTCCACTCGAACTCGAACACATAGCGCGCAAGCGCCCAGCCCACCACGGCCGCCACCACCGATGCGAGGAACCCTGCCAACATGCCTACCCCCGCCAATTCGGCGCGCTGCACCTGGCGCAGCAGGCTGCCGCGGGCACCAACGGCACGCATGATGGCGTATTCGCGGGCGCGCTCCTCGCGCGTGGCGGTCACGGCAGCAAACAGCACCACCAGGCCTGCAGCCAGCGTGAAGCCAAACAGGAACTCCACCGCGCTGATCACCTGCTCCAGCACGCGCTGCACCTGGGCGATGGTGGTTGTCATGTCCACATTGGTCACGTTGGGAAATTGGCGCACCAGCGCATTGTCAAAGCCCTTGGTCCCCGGCGCCTTGAAGGCGCCCATGTAGGTGGCCGGCACGTTGTCCATGCGGCTCACCGGGTACATGACGAAGAAGTTCGCCCGCATGGAGCCCCAGTCCACCTTGCGCAGCGAGGTGATGCGCGACTCGCTCTGCATGCCGCCCATGTCAAAACGCAACACATCGCCCAGCTTCAGGTTCAGGGTCTTGGCGATACCCTCTTCCACGCTGATGGCATCTGCCTCCTCGGCCCTCCACTGCCCGCCCACGACCTCGTTCTGCTGCGGCAAGGTGGGGTTGAAGGACACATTGAACTCACGGTCCACCAGACGCTTGGCACGGTCTTCCACAAAGTCGTCGGGGGTGACGGTGCGGCCATTCACGGCCACCAGGCGGCCGCGGATCATGGGGTACCAGTCGAACTTGCTGACACCCGCAGCCTTGAGCATGTCCTGAAAGGCCTGCGATTGCTCGGGCATCACGTTGATGACAAAGCGGTTGGGCGCATCCGGCGGCGTGGCACGGCGCCAGCTGCTGATCAGGTCGGTGCGTAGCAGCACCAGCAGCACCAGAGCCAGCAGACCCACCGCCAGCGCGCTGATCTGCACCACGGCGTAGGCCGGGCGGGCCGACATCTGGCGCGTGGCCAGCACCAGCCAGCGCGGCGCCGTGGTCTCGTTGACGCCCAGGCGCAGCAGCTTGACCGCCACCCAGCTCAGCGCGGCAAACACTGCCACCGCACCCGCAAAGCCGCCCACGGCAATCAAGCCCAGCTTGAGATCACTGCTGGCTGCCAGCAGCAGCGCGGCAAAGCCCAGCACGCCCACCGCCAACACGCCCAGCGATGTGGGCTTGAGGTTGCCCACATCGCGGCGAATGACCCGCAACGGCGGCACCTGCGCCAGCTGCAAAACCGGCGGCAGGCCAAAGGCAAACAGCAGGGTCAGGCCCATGCCCATGCCCAACAGCACCGGCCACAGGGTGGATGCCGGCAGCGCCGCATCCACCAACCCGGCGAGCAGCAGCACAAACAGGTAGTGCACGCAGTAGCCCAGCAGCACGCCCAAGGCACTGGCAAAGGCCCCCACCAGACCGAACTCGAAGGCGTAACTGGCGGCAATGGTGCGCTGGCTCAGGCCCAGCACACGCAGCATGGCGCAGTCGTCCAGGTGCTTGGCGGCAAAGGCGCGGGCCGACAGCGCCACGGCCACGGCGCTGAGCAAGGCCGCCAGCAGGGCCACCAGGCTCAGGAACTTGTCGGCGCGGTCCAGCGTCTGGCTCATCTCGGGGCGACCGCTCTGCAGGGACTCCACCCGCACACCACGCAGGCCATTGGCGTTGCCTAACTTGACCTGGGTGTCGGCCCAGAGCACGAACTCCTGCACCGGCTTCTCGTTACCGGCCACAGCCATGCGGTAGGTGATGCGGCTGGCGGGCTGGATCAGCCCGGTGGCATCGATATCCTGCGCATTGATCATGACCCTTGGCGCGAAATTCATGAAGCCGGCGCCCCGGTCTGGCTCCACGGCAATGATGCTGGCGACGGTCAGGTGCGACTCTCCCAGCAACAGGGTGTCACCCATGCCGATGCCCAGCGCCTCCAGCAGTGCAGCATCCACCCAGGCCTGGCCGCGTGCCGGAATGGCGCGGGTGGGCGCATCCGGCGTCTCCGGCGTGCTGGCCACACGCAAGGCGCCGCGCAAGGGGTAGCCCGGCTCCACCACCTTCAGAGCGACCAGCTTGGCCGCTCCGCCTTTGGCATCGGTGGCGCGCGCCATCGTCGGAAAGCCCAGAGTGGAGACCACGCTCAGGCCCAGCTCCCTGGCTTTTGCCCGGATGGAAGGCGGTGTCGGGTTGTCGCTGGAGACCACGGCATCGCCGCCCAGCAACTGGCGGGCATCGCGTGCCAGACCACCCTTGAGCCGGTCGGCGAAGAAGCCCACGGCCGTGAGCGCCGCCACTGCCAATGTGACCGCCACGATCAGCAGGCGCAGGTCGCCAGAGCGCACATCGCGCCACAGGGTGCGCCAGCCCAGAGTCCAGAATGAAATCGTCATGGCGCTACCTTAGCGTATCCACAGGCACCCCGCGCAGCATGGGGTTTCCTGCGCAGCCGGTCTGCGCCCGGCTGCATTCGGCGCCCACACACCTGCAAACAATGTCAAGCTGGCGCAAACGGGCCCACAGGGTTTCAGCCCATTGCCGCTACACGGGCGGTGCTGCGCGCCAATTGCCGGGACGCCAGAAACACCCGCGCCAGGCTGGGCACTATGTCTTTCCAGGCCTGCTCGTCAAAAGCTGGCGGACGCCGGATGCCTGCCAGCTTGTGCAGGGCGTGCTCATCATCTTTCACTGAAAATGCCAGACGGTTGGTGGCACCCGGGTCATTGACCAACAACAGCGAACCGCGAAAGCCCGTCTGAATTCGGTCCGCATACACCTCAAACAGCTGGTTGCAACCATGCAGGTTGGCCACAAACATACCGCTAGGGTTCAGGATGTTGTAACAGTCTTCATAGAACTGCGGGGAGCTCAGGGCCTCGGGCAGGCCATCGATATCAAAGCCGTCCGCAAGCACCACATCAAAGCGCTGATCGCTGACGCGCACGAACTCTGCGGCATCGGCCAGTACAACCCGGAATCGGGGATCGTCGCACGGCACTGCGAAGTTTTCCCGCTGCGCGATGACATGCGGATTGATCTCAATGACCGTGATATCGGACTGCGGCAGATAGCGGTGGCAATACTTGGCCAGCGACCCGCCCCCCAGGCCAATCATCGCAATCCGGCGGGGCTCTGGGTTGTGCAGCAGAAAGCCCATCATGATCCTGGTGTACTCAAACTGCAGCTCATCGGGGCGCAGCAAATGCATGCGACTCTGCACATCATGTGAGGAAAAGAACATGGCCTTGCTCGTCAAGGTCTCATAGATAAATGGCTTGACGTGTGCCTTGGGCTGCAATGGGGATAACGAAGACATGGGCGGAGGGCACTTAGTGTATCCCGCCGGTTTTACGCGTATGCAACGCGCAGAAATCAGGCTACTGCGCGCAGCCGCGCACCGGCCAGCTCAGGCTGCAGTTGCAGACGCTCAAACGCGCTGTAGCAGAGAAAACGCTTGTGGGTGGCGCGGCCAATGGCGCACAGTCCCACACGCTGGGCCACGGCCAGCCCCATCTCGGTAATGCCGCTGCGCGACACGGCGATGGAAATCCCCATCTGCGCCGACTTGATGACCATCTCGCTGGTCAGCCGGCCGGTGGTGTAGAGCACCTTGTCGGCGCCATCCACACCGTGCATCCACATCCAGCCGGCAATGGAATCAATGGCATTGTGGCGCCCCACGTCCTCGATAAAGACCTGCATGGTGTCACCCCGAAACAGCGCGCAGCCGTGCACGGAACCGGCGGCCTTGTAGATGCTGTCCTGCACGCGGATGGCGTTGACGATGCCGTACAGCTGTTCCTGCAGCAGCGTGGACGGTGCCAGCACGATACGGTCCACATCGTCCATGATGCCGCCAAACACACTGCCCTGGCCGCAGCCGGTGGTGACCACACGCTTGGCGGTGCGCTCTTCAATCCGCTCAATGCCGTTTCGGGTCTTGACGGCAGCGGCGCCGACTTCCCAGTCCACGGTGATGGACTCAATGTCATGCACCGACTGCACCAGCCGCTGGTTGCGCAGATAGCCCAGCACCAGCAGCTCCGGATGGCCGCCCAGCGTCATCAGCGTGACCAGTTCGCGCTTGTCCACATACACGGTCAGCGCGCGTTCACAGGGAATGGTGCTGCTGACTTCCTCGCCCCACTCGTTGACCACCGTGACCTCACGGGTCAGCGGCGCCTGGGCCTGGGTCAAACGGGGGAGTCGGTGCAATGGCATGAACTATTTCTTGGCCGAGCTAGCGGCGGCCACCGGCACGGCGGCGGGAGCCGAAGCTGCTGTGGCCGGCGCATACACAAATGCGCCGGGGTCTACGCAGGTGGATGCCGGTACCGCCGCGCCCTTGGCATCCTTGCCGGCAGGCTTGGCGGCCTTGTTGGTGCGGGCTGCCACCCGGTCTTGCGCCTTGCACAACAAGTACGCCTCGACCTTGCCCGCATGGGCAGTCTTGGCGGCGGCTTCGGCCGCCTTGGCCTTGGCTTCGTCGCTGGGTGCCGGGAGCTTGGCAAACGCGGCCCCCGCCAGCGCCAGGGCGGCTACACAAATACTGATTGATTTCATGCGTTCCTCTGCGTGGAATTAGGTTTGTACGGTGGACACCGGCACACCGGTCGCCCCGCTGGCGCTGCGCTGGGCGGGAATCTTGCCGGACTTGACGTCGTCATACCAAAGCTCGTGGTGTTCCCGGGCCCAGGTCTCGTCAACATAGCCGGTCTGCATGCCCTGGAATGCACCCTCGGTTCCGATGGTTCCCAGATAGATGTGCCCCATGAAGAGCACCACCATCAGGATGTTGGACACGGAGTGCACCATATGCGCGATCTGCATGGTGCTGCGCTCATAGGTCAGGCCGGGAACCACTTTGTCCATGACCAGCCCGGATGCGACGACCACCAGACCCAGCACAAACACGCCCGCCCAGAACACCACCTTCTCGCCGGCGTTGAAGCGGCCGGACTTGATCTCATGCCCGGACAGCATGCCGCCGCCCTTGAGCAGCCAGTTCAGGTCGCCCTTGGCCGGCAGGTTGTCCCGCACGAAGGTGATGATCACCACCACCAGCGAAACGGCAAACAGCGGACCCGCAAAGTTGTGGGCATTCTTGAGCGCATAGGCCAGCCAGCCAAAAATCGTGGTTCCCACGATGGGCAGGATGAAAAATTTGCCAAACGCCATGACCAGCCCGGAAATGGCCAGGATGCTGAAAGCGGCCGCATTGAACATGTGGGCCGAACGCTCAAACGGCGTGAAGCGCTCAATCAGACGGCCAGTGGGTTGGTCATGCAGCTTGATGGTGCCCACCCGCCAGTAAAACACGGCAATGGCGCCGAGCACGATCAGGATGAACGAGCCGCCATAGGGAATCAGCCAGTTGTTGCGAACCTCGCGCCAGGCTTCACCTGCATTGGTCAGCCGCGAGCCCGGGTATTGCACAAAGGGCTGGATCAGGTTGCCGGCCTCAGGCGCTTCGCTCTTGGGCAGGCTGCTGGTGCCGGTCACCCCGCTGCCAACCTGGCGCCACATGGGTGCGTTGTTGCCAGGCTGAACCTTGCCACGTTCACCGTTGGTCTGGGATGCATAGCCCGGCTGGGCACTGGCCTCCGGCTGGACATCCATGATGTTGGCGCTTTGAATCGCACCGGTCGGCGCAGCCGGCGCAGGCTGGGCACCCGCGAGACCCGACATGCCCAACGTGAGCAGCATTGCGAATAGGAGGCGCAGCATGGTGATGGTCCCCTTATTTCATGCGGGAATAGTCGTTCTGGCTATTCAGCTGACGGGCTTTCAACTGTTGCTCCCAGGCCGTCTTGTCACCCGCCTTCCAGCCTGGCGCGGTGAAGCCGCTGCCCGTGCCGGCATAGGCCGGTGAATCCGACTTGGGAACCCCTGCGGTCTGCGGCTTTTCGCCGCATGCGGCCAGCATTCCGATAGCGATGAGTACCAAAGCAATGCGGTTCATGGCTTGGCTCCTTCACGTGCGCGTTCCTGGTGTTGTTCCTGCTTGCGCTCCTGTGTGCCGTAAGCCGTTCCCCAGCCCCAGACCTCGGCACCCTTGCCGCGCTGAACCACGCGGGTGCGGAAGATCTCGGCCACCACGTCCCCATCACCAGCCAAGAGAGCCTTGGTGGAGCACATCTCGGCACAGGCCGGCAGCTTGCCTTCTGCCAGGCGGTTGCGGCCATACTTTTCGAACTCGGCCTGGCTGCCGTTTTCCTCCGGGCCACCCGCGCAGAAGGTGCACTTGTCCATCTTGCCGCGCACGCCAAAGGCGCCCTGCGACGGAAACTGCGGGGCACCAAACGGACAGGCATAGGAGCAATAGCCACAGCCAATGCAGACATCCTTGTCATGCAGCACCACACCTTCGTCGGTGCGGTAGAAGCAATTGACCGGGCACACGGCCATGCAGGGTGCATCGCTGCAATGCATGCAGGCCACCGAGATGGACTTCTCGCCGGGCACGCCATCATTGAGCGTCACCACGCGGCGGCGGTTCACACCCCAGGGCACCTCGTTCTCGTTCTTGCAGGCAGTGACGCAGCCGTTGCACTCGATGCAGCGCTCGGAGTCACATACAAATTTCATTCTTGCCATGTGTTACTCCTCAGGCTTTTTCGATGTTGCAGACGGTCGTCTTGGTCTCTTGCATCATGGTGACGCTGTCGTAACCATAGGTCGTCGCGGTGTTGATGGCCTCGCCACGCACCACCGGGTGGGCACCGGCTGGGTAATAGGCCAGCATGTCCGCTCCCTGCCAGCGGCCGGAGAAGTGGAACGGCATGAACACCGTGTCCGGCCCGACGCGCTCCGTGACAAGCGCCTGCACATTCAGACGCGCACCGGTCGGTGTGCTGACCCAGGCACGCTCGCCATTGCGAATGCCCTTTTCGGCCGCTGCCTTGGGATTGATCTCGATGAACATCTCCTGCTGCAACTCGGCCAGCCAGGGGTTGGAGCGGGTTTCCTCGCCGCCGCCCTCGTACTCGGTCAGACGCCCCGAGGTCATGATGAACGGGAACTTCTCGTGCACCTTGTCGGCAAGGTTCTTCTGCTGAACCGTTTTGTACAGCGTGGGCAGGCGCCAGAAGGCCTTCTTGTCGTCGTGCGTGGGGTACTTGGCCACCAGGTCGGGCCGGGTGCCATATAGCGGTTCGCGGTGCTGCGGAATAGGATCGGGGAAGTTCCAAACCACGGCGCGTGCCTTGGCGTTGCCAAACGGGTGGCAGCCATGGACCTTCAACACCACGCGCTGGATGCCGCCGGACAAATCGGTCTTCCAGTTCTTGCCTTCGGCCGCGGCCTTCTCGGCATCGGTCAGGTCATCCCACCAGCCCAGCTTCTTGAGCAGCACATGGTCAAACTCGGGGTAACCGGTGGTGATGTCGGCACCCAGAGAATGCGAGCCATCTTCAGACAGCAGGCTCTTGCCTTCGCGCTCCACACCAAAGTTGGCGCGGAAGTTGCCGCCACCATCCATCATGTGTTTGGAGGTGTCGTACAGGTTGGGGGTTCCCGGGTGCTTGAGCTCAGCCGTGCCATAGCAGGGCCAGGGCAGGCCGAAATAATCACCGCTCATGTCGTAGCCGGTTTCCTTGTCCACCACCTTGCCAACGCACTTGAGTGTTTTCACGTCAAAGGCCTGCATGTTGCGCATGTGGGCCTTCAGGCGCTCGGGCGTTTGGCCGGTGTAGCCAATGGTCCAGACGCCCCGGTTGATTTCGCGCAGGATGTCTTCGGGCACTGGCTCGTCCAGCCCCTTGACCTTCTGCATCTTGTAGTTCTTGCTCAGTTCCTTGCCAAAGCCCAGGCGGTCGGCAAACTGCTGCATGATCATGTGGTCGCTGCGGCTCTCCCACAGCGGCTCGATCACCTTGTCACGCCACTGCAGGGAGCGGTTGGACGCGGTGCAGGAGCCACTGGTCTCGAACTGCGTGGCCGCCGGCAGCAGGTAGACCGCCCGGTTGGGATTAAGGTCCTCGGGCTTGCCGGGCATGGCCGCCATGGCGGCGGTGGCGGACGGATAGGGATCGACCACGACCAGCAGGTCCAGCTTGTCCATCGCGCGTTTCATCTCCAGACCACGCGTTTGCGAGTTGGGGGAATGGCCCCAATAGAACACACCACGCAGGTTGGAGTCCTGGTCAATCAGCTCGTTCTTTTCCAGCACACCATCGATCCAGCGCGACACCGTGATGCCGGGCTTGCTCATCATGGCGGGCGACGAGAACTGTTTCTTGATCCACTCGAAGTCCACACCCCAGACCTTGGCGAAATGCTTCCACGAGCCTTCGACAATGCCGTAATAGCCGGGCAGCGAATCGGGGTTGGGACCGACGTCGGTGGCGCCCTGCACGTTGTCGTGACCGCGGAAGATGTTGGTGCCACCACCACTCTTGCCCACATTGCCCAGCGCCAGTTGCAGGATGCACGAAGCCCGCACCATGGCGTTGCCAATGGTGTGCTGGGTCTGGCCCATGCACCACACCAGCGTGCTGGGGCGGTTGTCGCTCATCATCTTGGCGACCTTGAAGACCTGCTCTTCCTTGACGCCGCAGGCCTCCTCCACCTTGTCCGGAGTCCACTTGGCCAACACTTCTTCCTTGACCTTGTCCATGCCAAAGACGCGGTCGTTGATGTACTGCTTGTCTTCCCAGTTGTTCTTGAACACGTGGTAGAGCACACCGAACAGAAAGGGAATATCGGAGCCGGAGCGAATGCGCACATACTCGTCGGCCTTGGCGGCGGTACGGGTGAAACGCGGGTCCACCACAATCATCTTGGTGCCGGTTTCCTTGGCATGCAGCATGTGCAACATGCTGACCGGGTGCGCTTCCGCGGCGTTCGAACCGATGTACATCGCGCACTTGCTGTTCTGCATGTCGTTGTACGAATTGGTCATCGCACCATAGCCCCAGGTGTTGGCAACGCCAGCCACCGTGGTGGAGTGGCAGATGCGCGCCTGGTGGTCGCAGTTGTTGCTGCCCCAGAAGCTGACGAACTTGCGCAGCAGGTAGGCCTGCTCGTTATTGTGCTTGCTCGACCCAATCCAGTAGATGGAGTCCGGCCCGCTGGCCTTCTTGAGTTCCTGCAATCGCGCCGTGATCTCGGTCAGCGCCGTGTCCCAGCTGATGCGCTGGTACTTGCCGTTGACCAGTTTCATGGGGTAGCGCAGACGGTACTCGCCATGACCGTGCTCGCGCAGGGCCGCACCCTTGGCGCAGTGCGCACCGAGGTTGATGGGCGAATCGAACACCGGTTCCTGACGCACCCAGACTCCGTTTTCCACCACCGCGTCCACCGCGCAGCCCACCGAGCAGTGGGTGCACACCGTGCGCTTGACTTCGATCTTGCCGGCGCCAACGGCTGCGGCACCCGCCGCCGAGGCCTGCGCCTTCTTGACCAGTGTCAGCTGCGATGCAGCCAGCCCGACACCAACACCCAGGCCCGAGCGGCGCAGAAAGGCGCGCCGGTCCATGGTGGGCAGGGCTTGCGCCAGGCCGCGGCGCAGGCTGTGCACAAACGGCGAGCGGGGGCTTACGCCCGACACGTCAGATTTCTTGGTTAACAACATGGATGTCTCCGAAAGACGGGGGAATGCGCAATCAGACGCGGGTGGTCTTGTAGTACTGTTTGACGTGCTCGGACAGCGCATAGCCGCCCCCACGTTCGGGCATGACCTTGGGCACGGCAGGTGTCTGGACCACAGTCTGGGCTGTGGGCAACAGGCCAACCGTGGCGGCCACGGCACCCATGGTGCCAGCCCCGGCAAACAGCGTTCGTCGGGACAGTCTGGAAGGCGATGAGGACATGAGCAGTCTCCTGATGTAATTCTCTTATGCAGCGATCTGCATAGCGTTTCAGGTCTGAATCTAGCAACAAGCCGGCAAAACAACAAGTGGGCAAACCCTTCAGGAGAAGCGGCCGGGAGCCCGACGCCCCGCACAACGCTGACTGGCTTTTTCGGCGCGTAAGCGGGCCGCAAGAATCCCAGCAGAATCCATGCCACAGACGTCCATTCGCATCGACGCGCGCCGCACACAGAGGAGAGGCAGCCCCGCAACGGCCTCCATGGACCCACGCATGCGGCGGGGTTGCGCCAGTCTGTCCAGGTCCTTGCGACAATTTGTCGCAAGCCGGCGCTCGGGATGGCGGGCGATGGCCGCCGCACCATCCCCCAACGGGGTTGCCATAGGGGGCCATAAATATTTTTACCCGACTAAATTACTCGGGCCCATCGGTAGAATTTGGCCGCACCATGCTCCCTTCCCCCGCATCCCAAACGCCCGACGGCGCCCTCTCCCGCCCCCTGGAAGGCTGGCCCGACTGGTCCATTCTGATCGTGGATGACGAACCCGGCATGCGCAACTTCCTGGTCAAGACCCTGGTGCCGCGTTGCCGCAGTGTGATGAGCGCCGGCAGCGCCGAAGAAGGCGCCGAGTTTGTGCAGGCGCAGCATGTGGACCTGGTCATTCTGGATATTTCACTGCCCGGACAAAGCGGGTTGAACTGGCTCAAGACCCTGCGCGAGGGCGGCTACCGCGGTCATGTGGTTTTGATCACGGCCTTCGCCGATCTGGACACCGCCATCGAGGCTCTGCGGGCCGGCGCGTCGGACTTCATCCTCAAGCCGTTTCGCGTGCCGCAGATCCTCAATGCCATCAAGCATTGCTTCGAGGCCACACGCCTGCAACGCGAAAACTACGTTCTCAAACACACCCTGTCCTGGCGGACCGGAGACACCAGCGGCCTGATCGGCAGTTCAGCCGCGATGCGTGCCTTGCGTGATTCGCTGCCGCGGGTTGCCGCCGTGGACAGCAACGTGCTGCTGCAGGGTGAATCCGGGACCGGCAAGGAGCTGGTTGCACGGGCGCTGCACGCACTCAGCCCACGCGCGTCCGGACCGTTTGTTCCCGTCAACTGCGCGGCCATGTCGCCGGAGCTGATGGAAAGCACGCTGTACGGCCACGCCAAGGGCGCCTTCACCGGAGCCACCAGCGCCCGCGACGGGCTGTTCTACTACGCCCAGGGCGGAACCCTTTTCCTTGACGAGGTGGCCGAACTCGCCTTGCCTTTGCAGGCATCCCTGCTGCGTGCGGTGGAAGACCTGCGCATCCGCCCGGTGGGCAGCGCGCAACTGATCCCGGTGAATGTGCGCATCATCGCGGCCACCAACCGCAGCCTGTCGCACGAGGTGGCAGAGGGACGCTTCCGCAAGGACCTGTACTACCGCCTGCAAGTGGTGGACCTGGCGCTGGCGCCTTTGCGCGAACACAAGGAGGACATTCCTGAACTGGTGCGGCACTTCATGACCCACCTGGCGCCTGGCATGGGGGTGGAGCCACTGGACATCACCCCCGCTCAGATGGACTACCTGATGCAGTACCCCTGGCCCGGCAACGCCCGCGAGCTGCGCAACCTGGTGGAACGCTCGCTGATCCTGGGCGAACTCAACGTATCGGCCCTGTACGGCGCAGCACCGGTTGCCGCGCAGGGAGCCACACCGGCCGCGACCAATCTGCAGATGCTGGAGAAGCAGCACATCCAGTCGGTGCTGGATTCGGTGCGGGGCGACAAGACCCGCGCCGCCGAACTGCTGGGCATTTCCCGGCGCACGCTGGAACGCCGCTGCGCCGAGTGGGCCAGCGCATGACACCCCAGCCAGCAGGGCAGCGGCGCTGGCACGATTTGTCGGTGCGCCACAAGCTGATGGCCCTGGCACTGCTGCCGCTGCTGGTGGTGCTGCCACTGCTGGTGGGTGCACTGGTGCTGTGGGGCAATTCCACTTTTGACCGCCTGCTGATCACCAAGGTGCGCAGCGACCTGGCCGTGGCCCACGGCTACTTTGATCAGGTGCTCCACGAAGTCGGCTCCGGCGCGCAGTCGGTGGCGGGCTCGCACGCCCTGCACCTGGCGCTGGAGTCCCGCAGCCCGGGTGCCGTCAAGACCCAACTCACCCAGGCCCAGCAGCGCCTGGGCTTTGATTTCGTGAACCTCTATGCGCCGGACGGCCGCTTGCTGAGCGCGAGTTGGGACGATGCGGGACTTGCCAGCCCCCGCCATTCCGCATGGTCCCTGCCGGATGCCACCCTCCCCCCACACGCCAGTGTGCAGCGCATGGACCCGGGTGAACTGCTGGCGCTGGCACCCCATCTGGTGCCACGCCTGGACATCGCCCTGATTCCCACCGAAAGCGCCACGCCCACCACCCGCACCCGCGAAGACCGCGCACTGGTCATGCTGTCCACTGCACCGGTGCTGAACGCACAGGGAACTACCGTTGCCTGGCTGCGTGCCGGTGTGTTGCTGAACCAGAACCTCGGACTCATCGACCACATCAACGCCATCGTCTACCCCGAAGGATCGCTGCCACTGGGCAGCATGGGCACAGCCACGCTGTTCATGGACGATGTGCGCATCACCACCAATGTGCGCCTGTTCCAGCAGCAGCGCGCCATTGGCACCCGGGTGTCGCGCGCCGTGCATGACGCAGTGCTGGGCCGCGGGGAAACCTGGCTGGACCGCGCGTTTGTCGTCAACGACTGGTATGTGTCCGGCTACGAACCGCTGGTGGACGGCGACGGGCAGCGCGTGGGCATGCTGTATGTGGGTTTTCTGGAGACGCCGTTTCGCATGACCAAGTACGGCATCCTGGCCGTCATCGGTGCCATCTTTGCCGCCGCCATGGTGCTGGCGGCCTGGTTCTCGCTGCGCTGGGCGCGCAGCATCTTCCGGCCGGTCGAGGCCATGAACCGCACCATGCAGAAGGTGGAGTACGGCGAGAGCGCCGCCCGCGTGGGACCGGTGGCGGCGCGCGACGAACTGGGCGCCCTGGCCAACCACCTGGATGAGCTGCTGGACGTCATCGACGACAAGACCCGCACCCTGCAGCGCTGGGGTGAGGAGCTGGACGCCAAGGTGGCTGAGCGCACGCGCGAACTGTCGCAGAGCAACCAGACCCTGCAACTGGCCCAGGCGCAACTGGTCAAGTCCGAGAAGCTGGCCGCCATCGGCCAGCTCACCGCCAGCGTGGCGCACGAGATCAACAACCCCATCGCCGTGATCCAGGGCAACCTGGACCTGGTGCGTGAGCTGCTGGGCGAGCATGCCAAACCCGTCCGTGCCGAGCTGCAGCTGATGGACCAGCAGGTGGACCGCATGCGCCTGATCGTGACCCAGCTATTGCAGTACGCCCGGCCCAACGACTATGCCGGCTATGTGGATGCGGTGGATGCGAATGCCGCCCTGACCAGCTCGCTGGTGCTGGTGGAGCACCTGCTGGCGCGCACCCACATCACCGTGCTGCGCGAACTGCGGGCCGAAAGCCCCGTGTCCATCAACCGCCAGGAACTGCAACAGGTGCTGATCAACCTGATGATCAACGCCATTCAGGCCATGCCCGATGGTGGCACGCTGACGCTGCGCACCTGCGATGAAGCCGACGCCACTGGCCGTGCCGGCGTTCTGATGGAGGTCTGCGACACCGGTGCCGGCCTCACCGACGCCGCCCGCGAACGCCTGTTCACCCCATTCTTCACCACCAAGAATGACGGCAATGGCCTGGGCCTGTGGATCAGCCTCGGGCTGGTGGAGCGCTATGGCGGTTCCATTCGGGCCCACAACCGGACCCAGGCCGGCGAGGATGCACCCGGTGCGGTGTTTGGTGTGTGGCTGCCGTGTGACGCCGAGGAGCCCCAGTCGAAGGCAGAAATAGACGGATAACCGGCCATACATCGTGCCTTCGGATGACTGGGTGTGGACAACAATCACCCAGCGAACAAAAACACCACACGAGACCATGCACACAACCCTCTCCACACTGCTCACGGGACACGAACTGGCACAGCGTTGGGGGCGTTCCGAGACGGTGATCAGCCTGTCTGCCGCCGTCGGTGCCGGCCCGCGCTATGTGAAGATTGCAGGATCCGTGCGCTACCCCCTGGAAGAAGTTCAACGGTTCGAGCGCACGCATGCGACTGGAGCCATCTCCCCAAAGGCGCAGACGGCGCCCGACGCGGCAATCTGCGGGTAAAATCCGCGCAACTTCCTGCGAAGTTGACACGCTGCGGCGATTGCGATCCAACGATTGTTGGACGCAGCCCCTGAATGGGGCCGCCACCCCAATTCTCCTGTTTCCCTGTCTATGACGCGACCGCTGACGCGTACCCATTTCCACAGTTCACGACTCACCCGCACCCTTGCGGGCATGGGTGCTTTGGGCGCGGCCGAGCCGGGCAACGCCTTTGCCGAGCAATTGGGCCTGTGGGTGGACTTCAAGGGGGCCATCACCCTCTCGTCTGTCCACAATGCACCCGTTGCCAGTTCCAATCAAGCCAAGTCCGGCGCTCCATCAGGGGTGGCAGCGTCCATTGCCCAAGAATTCGCCCGGGCACGCGCCGCCCTGGAATCAGCCATTGCGACCAGTGGAACACCAGGCGCTGCGCGCCTGGCGCTGCCCACGCCCGCAGTGGGCGCTTCGGTCGAAGAGGCGCGCGCCTATGCACCCTATCGCCGCTACCACCAGGCCATCCAGCGGGATCTGGAAACCAAGGTGGGCGCCCTGCGTGCCCGGGTGCGGGACGCCGTGGCCCAGGTTTCACCCACGCTGCGGCAACTGGCCGCGCTGGACGGCGCCTTTGACACCATCCTCTGCGAGCGCGAGGCCCGTTTGCTGTCAACCGTGCCCTCACTGCTCGAAAAGCGCTTCCAACAATTGCTCCAGGCCCACCAACAGACCCTCGCCGACCGCCAGCTGGCCGACAGCGTGGAACTGTGGATGAAACCCGGGGCCTGGCTCGCACGCTTCTGCGGCGAACTCCAGTCGGTACTCCTGGCGGAACTGGACCTGCGTCTGCAGCCGTCCATGGGTCTGCTGGACGCACTCCATCACGAGAAATCACAACACATATGAATCGACACATCTTTTCCGGTGCATTCCTGCTGGGTGCGCTGGCAGTGGGCTGGGTTGCCTTTGGATTCTTGGGCTCCAACGCCCTGGCACTGCTGATGACGCTGATCATTGGCGCGGTCTACGCCTTTGGCGCGCTGGAGCTGCACCGCTTCCGCCAGGCCAGCACCACGCTCAGCAACGCGCTGTCGGCGATCCCACCCGCACTGTCCGATCTGGAGCCCTGGCTCGCCGGCGTGCACCCGTCCCTGCAGAACGCCGTGCGCCTGCGCATCGAAGGCGAGCGCGTCGGCCTGCCCGGTCCCATGCTCACGCCCTACCTGGTCGGCTTGCTGGTCATGCTGGGCATGCTGGGCACCTTCCTGGGCATGGTCGTCACCCTCAATGGCGCGGTGTTTGCGCTGGAGGGCACCACCGATCTGCAGGCCATCCGCTCGGCATTTGCCGCGCCGATCAAAGGCCTGGGCCTGGCCTTTGGTACCTCCGTGGCCGGTGTCGCCACATCGGCCATGCTGGGCCTGATGTCGGCCATAAGCCGGCGCGACCGCATGGTGGCCGTGCATCGGCTGGACACCCGGATTGCCACCGTGCTGCGCGGCTTCTCGCTGACACACCAGCGCCGGCAAGCCTACCAGGCCCTGCAACTGCAGTCGCAGGCGCTGCCCGCAGTCGTGGACCAGCTGCACGCCCTGATGGCCCGGGTGGAAGGCATGCACCAGCAGCTCAGCACCGCACTGCTGAGCAACCAGCAAAGCTTTCACCAGGATGTGAAGGGCGTCTACACCGAACTGGCCCACTCGGTCGACCAATCGCTGCGCACCAGCCTGACCGAAGGGGCCCGAGCCGCCGGCGAGAGCATCCGGCCCGTCATCGAAGCCGCCATGGCCGGAATTTCGCAGGAATCCAAGGCGCTGCATGAACGCCTGGTGGCCACCACCGGGCAGCAGTTGCAGGGCATGTCCGAACGCTTATCCGAAAGCCATGCCGCGCAGCAGGCCAGCCAGGCGTCCGGCGACAGCCAGCGCCTGCAGGCATGGAAGAGCCAGCTGGACACCATGCTGGCAGCCATCACGCGGGAGTGGCAGACGTCCGGTGAGCAGACCCTGTCCCAGCAACAGGCCATCTGCGACACGCTGACCCGCACGGCACAGGAGATCACCGAGCAGTCACGCACCAGTGCCGCCCACACGCTGGCGGAAATGGCCCGGCTGCTGGCCAGCTCCGAAGCACTGGCGCAGTCGCGCATGGCTGCGGAGTCGGCCTGGTCCACACAGCAGGACGCGCGCATGGACCAGCTCGTCAGCATGCTGCGCACCGAACTGGGCGCGCTGCGGGACGAAGAGACCGTGCGCGGCCAGGCCGCTGTCGAGCGGCTGGGGGAACTGCAGGCGGCCGTCACGCAGCACCTGAGCACCCTGGGCACCGCGCTGGAAGACCCGATCACCCGCCTGATTCAAACCGCCTCCGAGGCACCCCGTGCCGCAGCCGAGGTGATTGGCAAGCTGCGCCAGGAAGTCTCCAGCAGTGTGGCGCGCGACAACGCCCTGCTGGAAGAGCGCGCCCGCATCATGGAAACCCTCAGCGCCCTGCTCGATGCCATCAACCATGCATCGGTGGAGCAGCGCGCGGTAATTGACAGCATGGTCGCCTCCTCTGCGGTGGCGCTGGGCACAGCCGGCAGCCAGTTCGCAGAACAGGTGGATGCCGAAGCCGCCAAGCTGGCCGACATTGCCGCCCAGGTGACCAGCAGCGCGGTGGAGGTGTCGGCGCTGGGCGAAACCCTGGGCTTTGCCGTGCAGGCGTTCAGCGATGCCAACGACAAGCTGATCACCAGCCTGCAGCGCATTGAAGGCGCGCTGGACAAATCCATGGTCCGCAGTGACGAGCAACTGGCCTACTACGTGGCGCAGGCGCGCGAGGTCATCGACCTGAGCATCATGTCCCAGAAGGAAATCGTCGGTGAGCTGCACCGCCTCTCGGGCAAACCGGCTCGCCTGGCTGCCGAGGTCGCGGGATGATCGACGACAGCGACGCAGCCGCAGAACAGTCGGCTCCGGTCTGGGCCGTCTTTGGCGACCTGATGTCCGGCCTGCTGGGGGCCTTCGTGCTACTGCTGGTCGGCGTGCTGGTGGCCCACCTGGAACTGGCGGGTCACCTGGAAGCCGAGGTCAAGAAGCGCCAGGTGGAAGAACAGCGCCGCGCCACCCTGGAAAAGGCTCTGGCGGGCCCCCTGGCGTCGGGTCGCATCACCCTGAACAACGGCCGCATCGGCATCAGCGGGCGCCTGCTGTTTTCCCTGAATTCCGACCAGTTGCAGCCCGATGGCCGCAAGCTCCTGCTGAGCCTGGTGACACCTCTGCGTTCCTATCTGGCCGCGCGTGACGAAATGCTGATGGTCAGCGGCTTTACCGACGATCGCTCGATCCGCGAGGGCAACAGCCAGTTCGAGGACAACTGGGAGCTGTCTGCCCAGCGTGCCCTCACCGTCACCCGCACGCTGATCGAAGAGGGCATGCCGGCCTCCCTGGTGTTTGCCGCCGCCTTTGGCTCCGAGCAGCCGATCGCGCCCAACCGCGACGAAAAGGGGCGTGCCCAGAACCGGCGGGTGGAGATGTCGCCCGTGCCGAAGGCCGGCCGTTCCGACACACAAACCCATGACTGAATCCGCGCCGAGCGACACTGCCGCACAGATCCTCGCCTTGCGAAGCCAGGGCGTGGACCGCTTTGACCCTGTCGGTCTGCACTACCTGGAGGCGCTGCTGCGCCGTGCCCAAACCCAGCAGGGAACGGCCCGGCACATTCTGGACGGCAAGCTGGAACGGGCGCTGGCTGCCTACACCCAGCAGTTGGAACAGAAACAGAGCGCCACCAATGGCACTTGCGCCGCGCCGGCGGCCAGCCCCGGCCCGCTGCACGCACTGGTCCAGCACCTGGCGCAGCACATCCCGGACCACGGGGGCGCCCCGGTCACCGAGCCGCCGGGCGCACGCACCGAGCTCAAATCCGTGCGGTATTTCCGGGGCACCTGGTCCCGGCTCAGTGCGGACCGGCAGGTCACCCACGCGCTGAACCAGGCACCCAAGAACGCCGGGCCTATCAATTCGCACATGGTGGTGCTGCGCTCGCTGGCCTTGATGCGGGACATCGCCCCCGGCTACCTGAACCATTTCATGACCTATGTGGACACCCTGCTGTGCCTGGATGAGGTGGAGAAGGCCACGCTGCCGAGTGCACGGGCAGCGGCTGGCACCGGCACCGGCGCCAGCGAGAAGAAGCCCAGGGCTCCGCGCGCGCGGCCGCGTCCATCCGGCACAGCCAGTTAAGCTATCAATTCGATAGCTATTTAGCCTTATTCCACGAGGGCTAGAGGCCTAAATGACTCAAAGTCATTCCGCTCAATCGAGCATGTCAAAGCCCTGCGCCTCCACGGCCATGAAGGCCCGGGTGAGCGCGGCCAGGGCCGCATAGAAGCGGGCCTGGGGGTGGGCCTGAAGCGCATCGCACATGCGCAGCACCCAGGGTTGCAGATGCACCGAGAAGAAGGCCTGCTGGCGCGTCAGGTTGGACACCGCCACATCATCCCCGGCGATCAGGTAGCGCATGACCTCGCACAGGTAGGCCATGTGGTCTTCGGTCTCGAACATCGCCTCGTCGCGCGACAGGCCCAGCTCGGCCAAATCGCCACGCAGTGCGGCCAGCGGCTTCTCGTTGAGGAAACCGCTCAGGTAGTAGGAGCCAAACAGGTAGACCTCGGGCTTGCCGACGCCGCCAAACAGTGTGGTGTATTCGGCGGCAATGTCCGCATCGCTGGCCTCGCGCGCCGCACCCACCAGGGCACGCCAGGGCTCTTCCAGAAAGCCGCCTTCGGTGGGCGCATCGGTGGCGGCCACGCGCATCTGGGCCATCCATTCAGGCTCGGGCGGTGCGTAGTACAGCGTGGCCAGCAGGCCATACAGTTCGGCGCGCGCCATCTCTTCGTCAAGGGCGGATGCGGTCAGGGGTTCGTGTGGTGTCATGGTGGCGTGCTCAGCGGATGTCCTGGATCTTGACCTCATTGTCGGCCGAGTAGATGTCGATGACGCGGCAGTCACCGCACATCTTCAGGCGGTCGGCCGCCGCCCCCTGGAACATGGCGTGCCCCGCCAGCTTGCTGAGCATGCCTTCGATGGCCTTGAGCGTGCCAAAGGGCTTGCTGCAGCGAATGCAGACATAGGGCTGCATCTCGTTGATGACCACCGCCTCCTTGCGCTGCGCGGACAGGCGCAACTGCGGCACCAGGGCCAGCGCCTTCTCGGGGCAGGTCTTGACGCACAGGCCACACTGCACGCAGTTCTTCTCGATGAATTTCAGTTGCGGTGACAGCTGGTTGTCCTGCAGGGCGCCGGCCGGGCAGGCGTTGACGCAGCTCAGGCACAGGGTGCAGGCATCCTTGTCCAGCGCCACCGCACCCAGCGGCGAGGCGCCGGCCGGCAGGGCAATCACCTCGGGGCGGGAGGCGGCCTGTGCGATCAGATGGTCCAGCGCCAATTCGAGCGTGGCACGCTTGTCGGCCTGCACGGCGAAGCCGGCGGCGTGGCCCACGGTTTGCGCCGGGGGCACCTGCAACTGGGTATCCAGCGCGGCCAGGTCGCGTGCATCACGGGCGTGCAGCAAACGCAGGTGCGTGCCCTGGTAACCCAGGCCGCTGAGGATGGCCTGGGCCACGTCCATCTGCGCCTGCACCGCCGTCACATAGTCCGGCGCTTCCTCGCCGGTCATCAGCACCCAGACCTGCGACGCGCCATAGGCAATGGCCGTGAGCCACAGGTCCAGCCCGACGGATGCGGTGTGCCACATCGGGAGCGGCAGCACGCGGGCCGGCACGCCGTGGGTGGATGGGTCCAGCCGGGCGGCGCGGCCCAGGTCGTTGACCAGGCGCGTGCCGGCCTCCTGGCTGTGGAACAGGATGGCCGCATCCTTGCCACCGGCACGGGCGTAGGTACCCAGCAGCGTCTTGAGACGCACGCCCTGCTCGCTGGCTGCGGGATAGGCAAAGCCCAGCGCGCCGCTGGGGCACACCGTGGTGCACGCACCGCAGCCCACGCACAGGTTGGGGTTGACCTTGATGGCCTGGCGCCCGGACTCGCTGCTGATGGCAGATGCGGAACACACGTCGATGCAGGCACTGCAACCGGTCTTTTCGTTGCGGCTGTGGGCACAGAGTTTTTGCTTGTAACTGAAAAAGCGCGGCTTCTCGAACGCACCGACCAGGCCACGCAACTGCAGCACGGCTTGCATCAGGTCCACTCGGCCGGGCACGGCGGCCTGGCCGGCAAAGAAATAGCCCTGCGGCAGTGCGTGCTGGGTGAAGGCCGGCGTGGCGCGCAGGTCCAGCACCAGGTCAAAGGTCTCACGGTGCGATTCGGGCTGGCGGTCGAAGTTGATGGCGCCAGCCGCACCGCAGGCCTTGACGCAGGCCCGGTGGGACTTGCACAGGGCGCTGTCAATCTGGTAGTCGAAACCGATGGCACCCTCGGGGCAGGCTACCAGGCAGGCATTGCAGCGGGTGCACAGGTCCAGGTCAATCGCGTTGTTCTGCGCCCATTGCAGCTCGAAGGCACCCAGCCAGCCGGTCAGGCGCGCGATGGTACCGGTGAGAACCGGATAGCGCCGCTCCTGCGCGCCGCCGTCCGCACCGGCCCCGGTGCTGAACAGGATCACGTCCAGCGTGTCACCCAGCAGCGCGGCGGCACGCTCGGCCGCATCCAGCGCACCGATGACCAGCACCCGGCCGGCACTCTGGTAGTCCACCGTGGCCACCGGCTCGGGTGCGGGCAGGCGGGCCAGTGCCAGCAGGGCGGCCTGCTTCGGCGCAGCCTGGGCGGCGTCCTTGCTCCAGCCGCCGGTTTCGCGGATGTTCACAAAGCGGATAGGCACACCTTGGGCGCCCTCGGTCTGGGCGGCAATTTCCTGGAACAGGCGGCTTTCCTGGGTGCAGGCCACCACCACGTCCTCGCCTGCGGCCAGGGCCTGCTGAAAGGCGCCGGCCTCGCGGCGGCACAGCGTGGTGTGCAGGGTCAGATTTTCATTGAGTGCCGTCCCCAGCGTCTTGGCGGCCAGGGGCATGGTCTTGTTGCAGTCGCAAATCAGTGTCGGCATGGTCGTTGGGTCTCGCTTCTTCTTCATCCAGCAGCTTCAAGAACTGGGCGCTGGCCATTTTGCGCAGCATGGAAGCCGGCAAGGGGTCCGGCTGGGAGTAGTCGTCAATGTAGGTGTCCAGCCGATCCATCACGTTGTAGTGCGGGTCGGTGAACAGTTTTTTCATGGCCGCGTTGCGCACCGCCGGGTCCACGTTGCGCGCCACAAAGGGGGTGTAGTCGGATTCGCGGCCCAGGGCCTGCACGTCCTCCAGGGTGGGCGCCGGTACTTCGGTCTTGGCGTCTGCGGCTTTGGTTGGCGCTGGGGACACGGGCGCCGGCACCGGCGCTGGAACCACGGGCGTGGTCGCAGGCGCAGCCACCACTTCGGGTTCCGCCAGCGGCTTGCCCTGGCGGGCATCGACCTTGCGCTGCGACCAGCGGCCCAGGAAACCCTCAGCCATGCTGCTTGCCGCCACCGTGGGCGCCGTCACCGCTGGGGGCCAAGCCCTCGGGCCGGCGCTTCTTGCCCGCACCACTGCCATCGCCTGGCCCCTGCTTCTTCTCGGTGGTGATGGACACGGGGTTGCCAAAGCGGTCGGTCAGTGATTTGAAACTTTCGGGCCGCTTGGGCCGCTTGACCTCGGGCTGGTAGTGCTCGGCGATAAAGGCCTTGAGCCAGTCCACGACATGGGCGGGTGCCGGCACCTGCTCCACGGTTTCCTGTGCGTCCAGCCAGCGGCTGGCATCAACGTAGCTCAGGCTCACCACCACCGGGCGGGCAATGGGTTCTTCCGCCACCGTGGCCTCGTCCTCCATGCGCCACAGCACGAACCAGCCGGGTGTCGGGGTGGTGGCATTGAGCTGGTAGCCCTCACCATCGTCTTCAAACAATTCGACCCGGTAGCCCCCGTGCAGCCAGCGTTCACCGCTATCGTTTTGATAGAGCAAACGGGGCTCGCTGCCAAAGCCGGCCTCCTGCGGCACGACATCGTCGAGCACCCAGCGCCAGGTTTGCCAGCGGCTCATGGCGCCCTCAATGCGCTCCTTGCGCAGGATGACGGCGACTTCGATGGAAGGGCGCTCGGTGGCCATGGGATGCCTGTCAGGTGGTCTTGCTGATGGTGATGGTCGGGAACTTGCTGGAGAAGTCCTTGTTGCGTGCGGCAATCGACACCGCCACCTGGCGCGCCACGGCCTTGTAGATGCCGGCGATCTCGCCATCCGGGTCGGCCACCACGGTGGGGCGGCCGGAGTCGGCCTGCAGGCGGATCTGCATGTTCAGTGGCAGGGCACCCAGGTAGTCCATGCTGTATTCGGCGGCCATCTTCTTGCCGCCCTCGGCGCCGAAGATGTGCTCCACGTGACCGCAGTTGCTGCACACGTGCACAGCCATGTTTTCGACGATGCCCAGGATGGGCACGCCGACCTTCTCGAACATCTTGATGCCCTTCTTGGCGTCCAGCAACGCAATGTCCTGCGGCGTGGTAACGATGACCGCGCCGGTCATGGGCACGCGCTGGGACAGCGTGAGCTGAATGTCACCGGTGCCGGGGGGCATGTCCACCACCAGGTAGTCCAGGTTCTGCCAGTTGGTCTGTCGCAGCAGTTGCTCCAGCGCCTGGGTGGCCATGGGGCCACGCCAGATCATGGCCTCGTCCTGCGCCACCAGGAAGCCAATGGACATGACCTGCACGCCGTAGTTCTCCAGCGGCTCCATGGTCTTGCCGTCGGCGGACTCGGGGCGGCCTTCGATGCCCATCATCATCGGCAGGCTGGGGCCGTAGATGTCGGCGTCCAGCAGGCCGACCTTGGCCCCCTCGGCGGCCAGGGCCAGGGCCAGGTTCACGGCGGTGGTGCTCTTGCCCACGCCACCCTTGCCGGAGGCCACAGCCACCACGTTCTTCACGCCCGGCAGCAGTTGCACGCCGCGCTGCACGGCATGGGCCACGATGTGGGAGGTCACGTTGACCGACACATTGCTTACGCCGGCCACACCCTTGGCGGCGGCAATCAACGCCTTGCGCAGATCGGCGATCTGGCTCTTGGCGGGGTAGCCCAGTTCCACGTCAAAGGCCACGTCGCCACCCGCAACCGCCATGTTCTTGACGGCCTTGGTCGAGACAAAATCCTTGCCGGTATTCGGGTCGATCACGGCCTTGATGGCGTCGTTGATCGCTTGCACTGTCACAGTCATTCGCATTCTCCTGAAGATGGGCATAGTCTAGCGAACCCAACTCGCGGTGCGGTCTTTGCCGGCAATGCCATGGACCGGCACGGCAAATACGGGTTAACCCCCGTCTCGTTCATGCCGACAGCGCGCTGAAGGGCGCTCGCCGCATCCCATAATGGCTGCATGTCCGACGCCCTTACCACCCCCCGTCCCGCCGGCCTTTTGCTCACCGGCGGTGGGGCCCGGGCAGCCTACCAGGTGGGGGTGCTGGAGGCGATTGCCGACATCCGGCTCGAATGCGGCGCCGGCGCCCAGGCCAACCCGTTTCCCATCATCACCGGCACCTCGGCTGGCGCCATCAACGCGGCGGCCCTGGCCTGTGGCTCCGACGACTTTGACGCCACGGTGCGCATGATCGCCGGCACCTGGCGCGACTTCCACGCCGACCAGGTGTACCGCGCCGGCCATCTGGACATGGTGCGCTCCGGGGCCAAGTGGCTCACGCTGCTGTCGCTGGGCTGGATTCTGGCCAAATGGCGCCGCGTCAAGCCGCGCTCCCTGCTGGACAACGCGCCGCTGGCCGAACTGCTGAACCGCCTGGTGCCGCTGGACCGTCTGCCCGAACTCATCCGCACCGGCCACATGCAGGCGCTGGCGGTCACCGCGTCGAGCTACAGCTCGGGCGAACACGTGACGTTTTTCGAGGCCGACAAGCGCCTGCAGCCCTGGATCCGAAGCCAGCGCCAATCGGTACGCGACAAGATCACCCATGCCCACCTGTTGGCCTCCAGCGCGATTCCGTTTGTCTTCCCGGCCACGCAGTTGCACATCAATGGCCGCGACGAATACTTTGGCGACGGCTCCATGCGCCAGTCGGCACCCTGCTCACCGGCCATCCACCTCGGTGCCGAGCGCATTCTGGTGGTGGGCGCCGGGCGCATGCACGAGCCCAAGGAGGACGCCAGCCTGCCCCGCAGCAGCGCCTATCCATCCATCGCCCAGATTGCCGGCCACGCGCTGTCCAACATCTTCCTGGATGCCCTGGCCGTGGATGTGGAGCGCGCGCGGCGCATCAATCAGACGATCAAACTGGTGCCCGAGGAGGCCCGCAAGGCCAGCGCACTGCGGCCGCTGGAACTGCTGGTCATTTCCCCCAGCCAGCGCCTGGACGTGGTGGCGTCCAAACACATTGATGCCCTGCCCCGCGGCGTGCGCACCATGCTGGGCGGCGTGGGGGTGTCATCGCGCCAGGCCGACGTCAAGGGCTCCGCCCTGGCCAGCTACCTGTTGTTTGAGTCCGGCTACACCCGCGAGCTGATGACCCTGGGCTATGCCGACACCCAGCGCCAGCGCGCCGAGGTTTGTGCCTTCTTTGGCTGGACCGATCCCAAAGCGGTGTGCCTGCTGGGCGAGGACACCCGCCCGGTGCTGATCGACCGCCGGCAGGATCCACTGCGGCTGCGGTGATTTCTGCTTTCCAGGAGCCCCCACCCGAGGATCAGGCGGCTTGGCTGTTCTGCGCAGGTCAAGGAGGAGCCCGCAGGGCGGGGGACACGGAGCAGAACAGCCAAGCCACCTGATCCGGCGCTCGACCAGGGGGGCGACTAAAATCACAGGCTGTCCCTTGAAAGCCGAATCCTGATGCCACGCCAACTCTTCGTCACCACCGCCCTGCCCTACGCCAACGCCCCGTTCCACATCGGGCACATGATGGAGTACATCCAGGCGGACATCTGGGTTCGGTTCCAGCGCATGCATGGCAGCGCGGTGCACTTCGTGTGTGCGGATGACGCCCACGGCGCGCCCATCATGATCGCCGCCGAAAAGGCCGGCAAGACACCGCAACAGTTCGTGGCCGACATCGCAGCCGGGCGCAAGCAGTACCTGGACGGCTTTCACATCAGCTTTGACAACTGGCACTCCACGGATGGTGCCGAGAACCACCAGCTGGCCCAGGACATTTACCGGGACCTGAAGAAGAACAGCCTGATCGATACCCGCACCATCGAGCAATTCTTCGACCCCGACAAGAACATGTTCCTGCCGGACCGCTTCATCAAGGGTGAATGCCCCAAGTGCCACGCCAAGGACCAGTACGGCGACAACTGCGAGGTCTGCGGCGCCGTCTACTCCCCCACCGAGCTGATCAACCCCTATTCGGCCCTCAGCGGCGCCACACCGGTGCTGCGCACCTCGGAACACTTCTTCTTCAAGCTATCCGACCCACGCTGCCTGGCCTTCCTGGACCAGTGGACGCAAAGCGGCGCGGTGCAGCCCGAGGTGCTGAACAAGATCGCCGAGTGGATCGAGCCCGGCGAAGACGGCAAGCCCAAGATGGGCGACTGGGACATTTCCCGTGACGCGCCCTACTTCGGCATCGAGATTCCCGATGCACCGGGCAAATATTTCTACGTCTGGCTGGACGCACCGATTGGCTACCTGGCCTCGCTGCAGAACCGTTTTGCCAAGATCGAAGGCGATGCCGCCAAGGGTGCAGCCGCCTACGCGGCCTTCATGGCTGACCCGGCGACCGAGCAGTACCACTTCATCGGCAAGGACATCATCACCTTCCACACCCTGTTCTGGCCGGCCATGCTGCACTTCAGCGGCCGCAAGACGCCCAACGCGGTGTTTGTGCACGGATTCCTCACGATCAACAGCGGCGAGAAGATGAGCAAGAGCCGCGGCACCGGCCTGAACCCGCTCAAGTACCTGAGCCTGGGGATGAACCCCGAGTGGCTGCGCTACTACCTGGCCACCAAGCTGACGCCGCGCAACGAGGACATCGAATTCAGCCCCGAAGACTTCATGGCCCGGGTCAACAGCGACCTGATCGGCAAATACGTCAACATCGCGTCGCGCGCGGCCGGCTTCATCAGCAAGCGCTTTGGCGGCAAGCTGGGTGCCGTGTCGCCCGACGGCGCCGGCCTGCTGGACACCCTGCGCGAAGGCCAGGACACGATTGCCGCGCTGTACGAATCGCGCGAGTTCGCCAAGGCGCTGCGCGAGGTCATGCTGCTGGCCGACAAGGTCAACGCCTATGTGGACGCCAACAAGCCCTGGGAGCTGGCCAAGAAGGAAGGCATGGAAGCGCGCCTGCATGACGTCTGCACCGTCTGCATCGAGGCCTTCCGCCTGCTGACCATCTACCTCAAACCCGTGCTGCCGGCACTGGCCGCCAACGTGGAGACCTTCCTGAACAGTGGGCCGCTGTCCTTTGGCAAGGCCAATGGCGGGCTACCGGCGGGACATGCCATCGGCGAATACCAGCACCTGATGCAGCGCGTCGATCCCAAACAGCTCGAAGCATTGTTTGAGGCTCCAGCCCTCGCCGTTGCAGCACAAGCCGCTACTGAATCTGTAGCAACTTCGCATCCCGGCGGCGAGGCACTGGCACCCACCATCAGCATCGACGACTTTGCCAAGGTTGATCTGCGCATCGCGTCCATCGTCAACTGTGAAGCGGTCGAAGGCTCCACCAAGCTGCTGCGCCTGACCCTGGACGCCGGCGAGAAGGACGAAGCCGGGCAGCCCCGGATGCGCAATGTGTTCAGCGGCATCGCCAGCGCCTACAAGCCGGAAGACCTGGTGGGCAAACTCACCGTGCTGGTGGCCAACCTGGCGCCGCGCAAGATGAAGTTTGGGGTCTCGGAAGGCATGGTCCTGGCGGCCAGCCATGGTGATGAAAAGGCCAACCCCGGCATCTACATCCTCAACCCCTGGTCCGGCGCACAACTCGGCATGCGCATCCACTAAAGACCGCCGTGAGCCACCGCATCCACTGGTGGGCCGACACCCACCGCAGCGCCCAGACCAATTTGCGCCTGGGCTGCACGCTGTGCGGCATTGCGGGCGCCACCAACGCGGGCGGCTTTCTGGCGGTGGGGCAGTACACCTCGCACATGTCAGGCATCCTGTCCTCGGTGGCCGACGACCTGGTGCTGGGCAAGGTGCAGCTGGCGCTGGCCAGCGTGGCGCTGCTGGTGTCCTTCATTCTGGGCTCGATGACCACCGCATGGATGGTGAACTGGAGCCAGCGCCGGCAGATGCGCAGCGCCTTTGCCCGCCCCCTGCTGGTGGAGGCGGGGTTGCTGTTGGTGTTTGGCATCTTCGGCACCGCCATCAACCACTTTGCCGACTTGTTTGTACCCATCACCGTGATGCTGCTGTGCTTCATCATGGGTCTGCAAAACGCAGTCATCACCAAGGTGTCACAGGCCGAGATCCGCACCACCCACGTCACGGGGCTGATCACCGATCTGGGCATCGAACTGGGCAAGGTGTTCTATTTCAACCGCTCCGACTTCCCCAACAAGGTGGTGGCCAACCGGCGCAAGCTGCGCATCCACGGCCTGCTGGTGAGCAGCTTCTTCGGCGGCGCTGTGGCCGGCGCCTTTGGCTTCAAAACCTATGGCTATGTGGCCACCGTGCCGCTGGCGATCCTGCTGATGCTCGTGACGCTGGGGCCGCTGATGGACGACGTGCGCAATGGGCGCTTTGCGTCCGGCCCGACTGGCGGCAGCTCCTAGGTTTTTCCGCCGGCGGGGATGCGCCGGCGCACCGCCATCAGGATGCCGCGCAAGATCGCCACCGGTTCGGGTGGACAGCCACTCACCACCACATCAACCGGGATGACATTGGCCACTTGGCCGCAGCTGGCGTAACTCTCGCCAAACACACCCCCATCGCAGGCGCAATCACCCACCGCCACCACCAACTTGGGCTCCGGCGTGGCCTCATAGGTGCGCTTGAGTGCCATTTCCATGTTGCGTGACACCGGGCCGGTGACCAGCAACAGGTCCGCATGGCGCGGGCTGGCGACAAAGCGGATGCCCAGGCCTTCGAGGTTGTAGTACGGGTTGCCCAGCGCATTGATTTCGAGTTCGCAACCATTGCAGGAGCCCGCATCGACCTCGCGGATGCACAGGGCCTGGCCCAGGATGTCCAGCAGTTCCTGCTGGATGCGCGAAACCTCCGCCTGAGCATCCGCGCCAATGTCGGGCGCCGGCTCGGTGCGGATGCCGACCCTGGCAATCTGGTGGACGACCTTCCAGATCATAGATCTTGCCCCGAATAGCTGAGATTGAACGACTTGTTGATCAGCGGAAAGTCCGCCACGATATTGCCCATGACCGCGTGCTCCAGCACCGGCCAGTTCTGCCACGACGGATCATGCAGATGGCAGCGCAGGATGCGGTGACCTTGGTCGGAGCCGGCCAGTTCCAGTGCCACAAACAGTTCGCCACGCCAGCCCTCGACCCAGCCGGCGCCCCTGGATGCCGGCTCGCCCAATACCACGTCACTGCACAGCGCGCCACTCGGCACGTGCGTGACCATCTCCCGGATCAGCCGCAACGACTCCATTACCTCGTCCAGCCGCACGGCCACCCGGGCCGCCACATCCCCGTTCTGGCGGATGGCCATGGCCACGCGCAGATCGGAGTACGGCACATACGGATGGTCGCAGCGCAGGTCCCAGGCCTGGCTGCTGGCGCGTCCCGCCAGGCCGGTCAGGCCCAGCCGCGACGCCAGCGCCGGGGTGACGCGGCCGGTGGTCAGGAAACGGTCCTGCAGTCCTGCGTGTTCCTCAAAGATGCCCGACAAGCGCTGGACCTCGATTTCCACGGCATCGCACTGGCGCAGCATGGGAGCGATCTGCGCGGGCTCCAGGTCCACGCCCACGCCACCGGGAACGATGCAATCCATCATCAGCCGGTGGCCAAAGGCGTCCTTGGAACGGCGCAGCCAGTCTTCCCGCAAGCGCGAGAACTGCGCCAGGGCAAAGGCAAAGGCCGCGTCGTTGCCCAGCGCACCCAGGTCACCCAGGTGGTTGGCCACCCGCTCGCGCTCCAGCAGGAGCGCGCGCAGCCAGGCCGCGCGCGGCGGGATCGTGGTCTGCGTGGCGGACTCCAGCGCCATGCAATACGCCCAGGCATAGGCCACGGTCGAGTCACCCGACACGCGCCCGGCCAGGCGGTAGGCCTGCAGCGGCGCCAGCTGCGTCATGCGTTGCTCGATGCCCTTGTGGGTGTAGCCCAGGCGCTCTTCCAGGCGCAGGATTTTTTCCCCGACCACCGAGAAGCGGAAATGGCCGGGCTCGATGATGCCGGCATGCACCGGGCCAACGGCGATCTCGTGCACGCCATCGCCCTCCACCCGCACAAACGGGTAGTCCACCAAAGGGCCTGGCGCGATCGGCGGCAGTGCCTGTGAATCCTGCAACAGCGGATGGTGGTCCGGGGCCCAGGCACCGTGGTTCAGCCAGGGGCGTTGGTCCGTGGCGCCGCGGGCATGGATGCCTGACAGGTCCGCCGCCGCACGCTGCATGCGCCCCGCCACGGGAAAGATGGTGGACAGGTCGGGGTACTCCGGCCGGCCGCCAGAGGTGTCCAGCGGCAACGCCAGCCAGAACAAGCCTTCCAGCACAACATAAGAAACAAATACGTCGCTAGCCCTCGCCGTTACTTGGTAAGCAGCTACTGATTCAATAGCATTTTGATCCACTGGGCTGCCCGCCCACAGCGCCAGCAGGCGGCCGCCGCGCTCGCGCACCAGACCGGCAGCGGCACTCCATTCCTGTGCGGTCACCTGCGCATGCCAGATCGGCACCGGTGCCGGCACCACACTGAACTCCACTTCCAGACCCGGTATTTTCATCGCGTCACCCACCCAACATTGCAGCGGCCTGCACGTACCAGCCATTCAGGTACGGCGGTATATACAGGCCCAGTACCAGGGCCAGCACCAGATGCACAAACACCGGCAACAGCGCCGGGGGATGGGCCAGCGGTTTGAGCGTGGTGTCGCCAAACACCATGGGCAACACCCGCGCCAGGATGGACGCAAACGCCACACCCAGCGCCAGGAACAGGAACGGTGCGGCCCACGGCTGCTCCCGCATGGCAGTGGTCAGGATCAGGAATTCGCTGGCAAACACGCCAAACGGCGGCATGCCCAGGATGGCCATCACGCCCAGCATCAGGCCCCAACCCACCGTGGGGTTGACCTTGATCAGGCCACGGATTTCGCTCATGACCTGGGTGCCGGCCTTTTGCGTGGCGTGACCCACGGTGAAGAAGATCGCCGACTTGACCAACGAGTGCACGGTCATGTGCAACAGGCCGGCAAAGTTGGCCAGTGGCGAGCCCATGCCAAAGGCAAAGGTGATCAGGCCCATGTGCTCGATGGACGAGTAGGAGAACATGCGCTTCACATCCTTTTGCCGCGATAGGAAAAACGCCGCCACCGTGACCGACAGCAGGCCAAAGCCCATCATCAGCTGCCCGGCCATCTGGTTGCCCAGGGCGCCGTCAGTCAGCACCTTGCAGCGCAAGACCGCGTACATGGCCACATTGAGCAGCAGGCCCGAGAGCACGGCCGACACCGGCGTGGGGCCTTCGGCGTGCGCATCGGGCAGCCAGCTGTGCAATGGCACCAGGCCGACCTTGGTGCCATAGCCGATCAGCAGGAAGACAAAGGCCAGCGTGATGATGGTCGGGTCAAGCTGGCCCTTGACCTCGTTGAGGCTGGTCCACAGCAGCGTGGCATGCTCCGCACCCAGCACCTTGTCGGCCGCCATGTACAGCAGGATGGTGCCAAAGAGCGCCTGCGCAATGCCGACACCGCACAGGATGAAATACTTCCATGCCGCCTCCAGGCTGGCCGAGGTGCGGTACACGCTGACCAGCAGAACCGTGGTCAGCGTGGCGGCCTCCATGGCCACCCAGACAATGCCCAGGTTGTTGGTCGTGAAGCCCAGCAGCATGGTGAAACCAAACAGCTGGTACATGCTGTGGTAGAGCCGCATGCGCGGCGGAGTCATCTTGCCGTGGTCCTGCTCCACACGCATGTAGGGGCGCGAAAAAATGGCCGTGGTCAGGCTGACGAAGGTCGTCAGCGTCACCAGGAAGACGTTCAACGGGTCGATGAAAAACTGCTGTGCCCACAGCGTCTCGGGGCCAACCGCAATCGTGTGGGCGGTGAGGAAGCAGGCCGCCACAAAGGTAGCGAAGCTGAAGGCCACATTCACATCGCGCGCCCAGGGTCGGTGCCCCGTGAACGCCAGCGCCAGGCTGCCCAGTAACGGAATCCCAAGGACGAAGGCCAACGCGTTCATTCCTGATCGTCCTTCAGCGTTTCCAGGTTGTGGATGTCCAGGCTGTCGAACTTCTCGCGGATCTGGAACATGAACACGCCCAGGATCAGCACCCCCACCAGCACGTCCAGCGCAATGCCAAACTCCACGATCATCGGCATGCCGTTGGTCACCGTGGTCGCGGCGAAGATCAGGCCGTTTTCCATGGACAAAAAGCCGATGACCTGGGGCACGGCCTTGGAACGCGTGATCATCATCATGAAGGACAGCAGCACACAGGCCAGTGCGATACCCAGCGAGCCCCCCGCAATCGAATCCGACAGGCGCGACACCGGCAGGGCCAGGCTGAAGGAAAAAATCACCAGCGCAATGCCCACCAGCATGGTGGTGGGAATGTTCAGCAGCGTCTCCACGTCCCAGCGCACATTGAGTTTGCGGATCAGGCGGTGCAGCATCCACGGAATGAAGATGACCTTGAGCACCAGGGTCAGCGCGCCGGACACATACAGGTCCGGCTGATGCGTCACATAACCCAACAGGAACGAGGCAGCCACCAGGGCCGCGCCCTGGATGGCAAACAGGTTGATCAGTGAGACGATGCGCCGCTGCGAAATCATCGCAAACGACAGCAACAGGATCAACGTTGCGAACAGGTTGATGAACTGGGGGGCAAATGCGTTCATCCCACCCCCAGCAATACGTTCACCAGCAGGCCAATCACCGCCAGCAAGAAGGCCGTGCCCAGGAACTCCGGCACGCGGAAGATGCGCATCTTGGCGCTGGCGGTTTCGATCAACGCCATCGCCATGCCACCCAGCGCCAGCTTGAAGACCAGCACCGGCAGCGCCAGCAGCATGGCCAGCGGTGTGCCAGCCTCGGCCACGCCCCACGGGAAGAACAGCGCCAGGCCGATGCAGGAGTAGGCAAACAGCTTCAGGCTGGCGGCCCATTCCAGCAGGGCCAGGTGGCGGGCCGAGTACTCCAGGATCAGCGCCTCGTGGATCATGGTCAGCTCCAGGTGGGTGTCCGGGTTGTCCACCGGCACGCGCGCGTTCTCGGCCAGCGACACCATCGTGAAGGCCACGCCGGCCAGCAGCATGCTGGGGTAGATGGCCAACTCGCGGTTGGCCAGGGTTTCCACGATGACGGTCAGCGAGGTCGAGCGCGTGATCATCGACGCGCAGAACAGCACCATCAGCAGGGCCGGCTCGGCCAGGAATCCCACCAGCATTTCGCGCCGGGCCCCCAGGCTGCCAAACGCGGTGCCAATATCCATGGCGGCCAGGGAGATGAACACCCGTGCCAGCGCAAACAGCCCCACCAGCGCAATCGCATCCGCCGCGGGCGACAGGGGCAGGTCGGTGGACAGCGTTGGAATGATGGCGCAGGCCAGCAGCATGCAGCCAAATTTGACATAGGGCGCCATGCGGAACAACTGCGAGGCGTGCTCCGCCACCAGAGACTCTTTCTTGAACAGCTTGTGCAGCATGCGGTAGGGCTGCAACACGCCCGGTGCCGACTTGTTCTGCAGCCAGTGGCGCCACTGGTTGACCCAGCCGGTGAGCAGCGGCGCCAGCAGCAGGGCCGTGACCAGCGCCAGCAGTTGGGACAGCACACCCATGGCACTCATGGTGCTGCCTCCGTGCTACGCACTGCGGTGCGAGCTTGCATGGGAACGGCCCGGCGCGCGCTCATCGCTTCACCACCAGCAAGACCACGATCAGCGTCACAAAGCTGTACATCAGGTACACCGCAATGCGCCCCTGCTGCAACAGCCCCACCAGCCGGGACACCCACTCCACCAGCCGCACCAGCGGCAGGTACAGCCAGTACCACAGCGGGTCTTCCACCTGCACCTTGTAGCTGGGCTGGGCATCAAAGGCAGTGGGCAGATGCCGGTGGATGCGGAAGAACGGCTCAAAGATCTGCCGAATGGGCTGGCCAAAGCCTTCGGCCGAGTCCTGCATGCGGGCGGTCTGCCAGGGGTGGCCACAGTCCCACGGCGACACGCGGCGCATGCGACCATGGTAGAGCTTGCGCACCAGCAGAAAGGTCAAACCGAACGTGGTCAAGACGCCAAGCAGGAAGATGGCCGGCGCATAGCTGGCGCGGTCCATGTGCACCGGCACCAGCAGCCAGCCGCTGTCCGCCACGGTGTGGGCCAGGCCGGCCTGCACCAGTGACCGGGTCACCGGATCCATGACCGCAATCACCTGGTTGGGAAACAGCCCCAGCGCCACACAGCCCACCCCCAGCCACAGCATGCCCAGGCGCTCCCACAGCCCGGCGTCGTGCGCGCTCGCCAGCTTCTCGTCACGCGGCTGACCCAAAAAGATCACGCCAAAATACTTGACCATGGTGTAGCCCGACAGCGCCGCAATCAGCGCAATCATCGCGGCCATGACGGGTACCAGCATGTCCAGAAAGGAACTGGGCAGCCCGGTGGTGAACAGAAAACTCTGCAGCAACAGCCACTCGGCCACAAAGCCACCAAAGGGTGGCAGGCCGGCGCAGGACAGCACGCCGATCAACGTGGGCCAGGCCACCCAGGGCATGAAGCGCATCAGCCCGCCGAGCTTGCCCAGGCTGCGCTCGCCGGTGGCATGCAACACGGCGCCGGTGCTGCAAAACAGCAGGCTCTTGAAGAAGGCGTGGCTGATGGTGTGGTACAGCGCCGCAGTCAGCGCCAGTGCGGAATACGCCTGCATGCCGTAGGACGCGAATAGCATGGACAGGCCCAGGCCGGCGCAGATCAGGCCAATGTTCTCGATCGACGAATAGGCCAGCAGGCGCTTCATCTCGACCTGCACCGTGGAGAACACGACGCCGAACAGGGCGCTGGCCAGCCCCACCGCCATCAGCAACACGCCCCACCACCAGATGCGGGTCTGCAGCAGGTCAAACCCCACCCGCAAAATGCCATACAGCGCGATCTTGAGCATGACGCCGCTCATCAACGCCGAGAACGGCGACGGCGCCGCTGGGTGCGCCTCCGGCAGCCAGGCATGCAGCGGCAACAATCCGGCCTTGGCGCCAAAGCCGAACACGGCCAGGCAGAAGGCCACGGATCCCCAGAACGGTGTCAGGTGCTGGGCCCGCATATTGGCAAAGGTGTAGTCACCGGTATTGGCCTGCAAAAGGCCAAAGCACAGCAGAATGCCCAGGGCGCCGATGTGCGCGACCAGCATGTACAGGTAACCGGCGCGGCGAATTTCGGGAATGCGGTGGTTGGCCATGACCAGGAAGAACGAGGAAAACGCCATCGTCTCCCAGACCACCATGAATACATAGGCATCGTCGGCCAGAACCACCAGCGCAATGCTGGCCAGGAACACGTGGTATTCGAGGCAAATCAGGCCCGGTGGGGTGCCCTCGCCCTTGCGGAAGTAACCTGCGGCAAAGGTGGACACACCGGCAGAAACGCCACCAATCAGCAACAGGAAAAAGCTTGAGAGGCTGTCCAGCCGCAAATGGAACGGGAGTTGGGGCAGACCCAGCGGCAGCACCGCCACCTCGGGGTCTGCAAAGGCTGCGCTCAACGCCACGGCCATCAACACAATCGAAAAGAAGGCCCCCAGCGGAAACAGCACCGTGGCAACAAAGCGGAAGCGCCGCAGCGCCATCACCCCAGCAGCACCGATCAGCAGCCAAACCAGTACCACCACCAGCACCCAATCCAGATGCAGCCATGTGGCAGGATGAGCGAAACTGTGCATGAGTCCTTAGAGGGGTCAATTGCTGCGGGAGATCGTCCAATACTACACCCATCAATCCGGCCCAAAATGCCGACGTTAGACGGCTAAAATACGCGCCAGAGGTACCCCATGAACTTATTTCGCCGCCCCGACTACAAGTCCGACACCACCCTGTTCATTGAGCAGCTCAAGGAAACCAAGCCGGCCTTGGCAGCCGAACAGCGCACCGGCCTCGCCCTTCTGTGGAACAAGATCGTGGACCGCGATGCCTGGAAGGGTTTTCGCAGCGCCAAGGTTGCGCAAAAGCCCTACGTCTACCAGACCAATAACAAGTAAGAGCCCAATCTGGCTCTAGCCCTCGCCAGTATTGCGCGGGAAGCTATTGTTTCGATAGCATTGCCATGACGCAATCCTCCACCCCCGTGGATCAGCCCGGCCCCAGCACGCCCATCCCTTCGGCCATGCCGGATGTGGTGGACCATGTGGCCGTGGCCCGCCTGTATGGTGAACCGCTGTTCGCCATGCCGCAGGACCTGTACATCCCGCCGGACGCGCTGGAGGTGTTCCTCGAAGCTTTTGAAGGCCCGCTGGACCTGTTGCTGTACCTGATCCGCAAGCAGAACTTCAACATCCTGGACATCCCCATGGCGGCCGTGACGCGCCAGTACATGGTGTATGTGGACCAGATCCGCAAGCGCAATCTGGAACTGGCCGCCGAATACCTGCTGATGGCGGCCATGCTGATCGAGATCAAGTCGCGCATGCTGCTGCCGCCCAAGAAGGTGGCCGAAGGCCAGGAAGCGGAAGACCCGCGCGCCGAGCTGGTGCGCCGCCTGATTGAATACGAGCAGATGAAGCTGGCCGCCGCCCGCCTGAACGCGCTGCCGCAGTTTGGCCGCGACTTCCTGAAGGCCGAGATCACCATCGAGCAGTCCCTGGCACCGCGCTTTCCCGACGTGCACCTGGTCGATCTGCAGGAAGCCTGGCGCGACATTCTGAAGCGCGCCAAGCTGGTCCAGCACCACAAGATCACGCGTGAGGAGTTGTCGGTGCGCGAACACATGGGCATGGTGCTCAAGCGCCTGCAGGGGCAGCGCTTTGTCGGCTTTGAAGACCTGTTCGACCCGGCCAGCGGTGCACCGGTGCTGGTCGTGACATTTATCGCACTCCTGGAGCTGGCCAAGGAAACCCTGATCGAAATCACCCAGGCCGAAGCCTTTGCACCCATCTACGTGCGCCTGGCCTATTCCCCCACCTGACACACCCCCAACCCGCGCTGACGGCGATACGGTTAGTATTCGCCCGGCTTCGCCCAAAACCCTGTAATTGGAGTTCGTACCATGACACAGCCAACCGACAGCAACGCAGCAGCCCTGCACGCCACCCCGTACGGCACACTGCCTCCGGCGTCCCCCATGCCCAGCCGCAAGCCCATCAGCCTGCCGCGCATCCTGGAGATGCGCACCCGTGGCGAGAAGATCACCATGATCACCGCCTACGACGCCACCTTTGCCGCCGTGGCCGATGCCGCCGGCATCGACAGTATTCTGGTCGGAGACTCCCTGGGCATGGTCAGCCAGGGCCTGCACACCACCGTGGGCGTATCGCTGGAGCACATGCGCTACCACACCGAAATGGTGGCACGCGGTCTGCGTCGGGCCCAGGGCACGGCCTGGCTGATCAGCGACCTGCCGTTTGGCTCCTACCAGGAATCCAAGGAACAGGCGATTCGCAACGCGTCGGTGCTGATGCAGGCCGGCGCCCACATGATCAAATTGGAGGGTGGTGGCTGGACCACCGAGACCGTGCGTTTTCTCGTCGAGCGCGGCATTCCCGTCTGCGCCCACCTGGGCCTGACCCCGCAAACCGTGCACGCGCTGGGCGGCTACCGAGTGCAGGGCAAGTCACAGGCTGGCGCCGAAACGCTCAAACGCCATGCGCACGAGCTGCAGGAAGCGGGTGCCTCCATGCTGGTGCTGGAGATGGTGCCGGCGCCCCTATCGGCCGAGCTGACCAACGAACTGGTGCACTGCGCCACCATCGGCATTGGTGCCGGCAAGGGCACGGCCGGCCAGGTGCTGGTGATGCACGACATGCTGGGCCTGAACCTGGGCAAGAACCCCAAGTTTGTGCGCAACTTCATGGACGACGCCACCAGCATCCGCGGTGCATTCGAGGCCTACATTGCCGCCGTCAAGAACGGCAGTTTCCCCGACGACACCATCCACGCCTGGTGAACACGGCTCCCCCCCGAAGCGCCTGCGGCGCCTCCCCCTCAAGGGGGCGATACCTACGGCCCGGCAAAGCCGGTTCCGTGGTATCCCTGGCGAAAATCCCTCCATCCATACGTCTATGAAAATCATCCACACCATCTCCGAGCTGCGCGAGGAACTCAACGCCTACCGCCACCCTGCCGTGGTTCCGACCATGGGCAACCTGCACGCCGGCCACCTGGCGCTGGTGCGCCAGGCCAAGCCGCTGGGCGACGTGACCGTGTCCACCATCTTTGTGAACCGCCTGCAGTTTGCACCGCACGAAGACTTTGACACCTATCCGCGCACGCTGGATGCCGACTGCGAGCAACTGGAAGCCGCCGGTTGCGACCTGGTCTTTGCCCCCAAAGAGACCGAGATGTATCCCCAGCCCCAGAGCTTCAAGGTGCACCCTCCGACCGAGCTGGCAGACATCCTGGAAGGCCACTTCCGCCCCGGCTTCTTCATCGGCGTGTGCACCGTGGTGTTGAAGCTGCTGTCGCTGACGCAGGCGCGCACCGCACTGTTCGGCAAGAAGGACTACCAGCAGCTGATGGTGATCCGCAACATGGTCAAGCAGTTCGCCATGCCCATCAATATCGTGGGCGGCGAAACCCAGCGCAGCGAAGACGGCCTGGCGCTGTCCTCGCGCAATGGCTACCTGAGCCCGGCCGAGCGCGAGCAGGCCGTGCAACTCAGCGCCACGCTCAAGACCGTGGCCGAGGCTCTGCGCGCCAACGCCACACTGGGCGCGGCCGACATTGCCCGACTGGAATCCCAGGCCATGCAGACACTCAGCCATGCCGGCTGGCGCCCCGACTACGTCGCCGTGCGCCGCCAGGCCGACCTGCAAGCCCCCCACCCCGGCGACGCCATGGTGGTGCTGGCTGCGGCGCGGTTGGGAGCTACCAGGTTGATTGATAACCTGGAGGTGTGAGCGGTGAGAGGCGCTGGGCTGCCTCTATTTGCTATATTTTTAATAGCTCAATGCATCCATTCCACGAGGGCTGGCGTTTATTTTGGCTAAGAACCACTTCATGAAACCGGCTCTGCTCCCTGAAATGCCCCTCAAATCCCCCTACAAGCCAGCTGTTTCAACGGCGCTGCCTGCAAACCCCGTTAAATGAATCGCAATCTTCTGGCAGACTGGCAGAATCGGCCACACCCCAACAACCGGACTGCCCTCTATGCCCCACTCAATCAAAACCCTGACCCTTCTGACAACCCTGTTAGCTGCCCAGTCGTTCGCCCAAACCCCCAATGACCTGGCTGCGGCGCGCGCGAGGTACAAGCAGGAGATTGCCGCCTGCGCCGTGGCGAAACCGGTTGAGAACAAGGCCATTTGCCAGAGAGAGGCCCGAAATGCGCTGGCTGAGATCAAGCGCGGCAAGATGAATGAAATCCGGCAATCAGCGGAGTTCGAGCGGAACGCGTTGTTACGCTGTGAGGCTCACCAGGGTGATGACAAGGCGGATTGCATTGCCCGCATCCAGGGCAAAGGCAGGACCGAAGGCAGTGTGGCGGGCGGCGGCATCCTGCGCGAGCTGACGACGACCACCGTCATTGCGCCGCCGGTAGTCCAGGCGCCATTGCCCAAGGCCCCGGAAGGCCCTCGCCCGTCCGGGCTCATGTCCAACTGCAAATGGGTTCCGCCCACCGACTGGGTTTGCAAATAGGCGACCCCGAACCGGCAGCTTACAAGAATCGATCCAGGATTTTGCGGCTGCGTGCGTCCAGCGCCAGGTGGTCGCGGATCAGGTAATGGATGCCGTGTGAATCTGCCACCAACAGGCTGCCCGCTGAGCCGATGCGGCGAATGTCCTCATCGCCACGCAACACAAATTCCGTTTCCCCCCGGTCGGTGGCAACCGACCAGGTGCAGGGCGTGGAGAAGCTGGTAACGGCAACGATCTGGCTGATCACCGGCACGAATTCACGCGAGGCCAATTCTTCCCGGATCAGGGTCTGGGCTGGCTCGTGCACCGCTTCCAGTTGCTCGATCCAGGTGACCTCCTTGCCATCCAGATTCACCAGCGCAATGCCGACTTCCGGCGACTGGATGGGAAAAGCCCGCACCGGCATGACCCCGGTATAGCGTTCGCCCTCGGCGGTGGTCAGAACGAGTTTGCCAAACGGGTCGCGTTGCAGTGTCCATCCACCGGTGTTCACCAAATTTTGTGCGCTACTCATTGCGAGGCATCCATATCAACGTCCATATTGCGGGCCTGTGCCTGGTACAGGTTGAAGTAGGCGCCTTCTCTGGCCATCAGCACATCGTGCGGGCCCTCCTCCACCACCTTGCCACGGTCCAGCACCACCAGTCGGTCGGCGCGGTGCAGGGTAGACAGGCGGTGGGCAATGGCAATGGTGGTGCGACCCTTTACCAGGTTTTCCAGCGCCTTCTGGATTTCCTTTTCGGTCTCGGAGTCCACCGACGAGGTGGCCTCGTCCAGGATCAGGATGCGCGGGTCGATCAGCAGGGCACGGGCGATGGAGATGCGCTGGCGTTCACCACCCGACAGGCCCTGGCCGCGCTCACCCACCATGGAGTCATAGCCCTGCGGCAGGCGCAGGATGAATTCGTGCGCGTGCGCCGCACGGGCGGCGGCGATGATTTCTTCGCGGGTTGCGTCGGGCTTGCCATAGGCGAGATTCTCAGCAATCGTTCCAAAAAACAGGAAGGGCTCCTGCAGCACCAGGCCAATGTTCTGGCGGTAGTCGGAGATGGCATAGGAACGGATGTCCACGCCATCGACCTTGATGGAGCCTTCGGACACGTCATAGAAACGACAAATCAGGTTCACCAAGGTGCTCTTGCCGGAACCGCTGTGCCCCACCAAGCCAATCATCTCGCCCGGTGCGATGGACAGGTTGATGCCCCGGTTGACTTCGCGATTGCCATAGCGGAATCCCACGTTGGACACCTCGATACGTCCCTGTACCTTGCCCACATGTACCGGATTGGCGGGCTCGGGCACGCTGGAGACATGGTCCAGAATGTCGAAGATGCGCTTGGCGGCAGAGGCGGACTTTTGCGTGACCGACACGATGCGGCTCATTGAATCCAGGCGTCCATAAAAGCGGCCGATGTAGGCAATCGCCATCAGCAGCATGCCAACGGTAATGGTGCCCTTGGACACCTGCCAGATGCCAAACGCCCACACCACCAGCAGCCCGACTTCGGTGAGCAGGGAAACGCTGGGTGAGAACAGGGACCAGATCTTGTTGATGCGGTCGTTGACCAGCAGATTGTGCTGGTTGGCGTCGCGAAAGCGTTTGGCTTCACGGTGCTCCTGCGCAAAAGCCTTGACCACACGGATACCGGGAATGGTGTCGGCCAGCACATTGGTCACTTCGCCCCACACGCGGTCGATCTTTTCAAAACCCGTCTGCAACCGGTAGCGCACAAAGTGGATCATCCAGCCGATAAAAGGCAACGGCACCAGGGTGATCATGGCCAGATAGGGGTCCATGGTGAACAGGATGACCGCAGTCATCACAATCATGATCACATCACTGGCGAAGTCGGTCAGGTGCAGCGACAGGTAGACCGCGATGCGATCACTCTCGCTGCCGACCCGCGACAACAGGTCCCCCGTGCGCTTGCCGCCAAAGTACTCCAGGGACAACCGAAGCAGATGCTCATAGGTGGTAGTGCGCAAATCCGCGGCAATGCGCTCCGATACCAACGCCAGAACATAGGTCTTGCCCCAGCTCAGGACCCAGGCCAGCAAGCCTGCGCCCAGCAACGCGGACAGGTAAAACGCAATCGTGCCGGGCTCCACCGTTTGCCCGTTTTGCATGGGAATCAGCACCTTGTCGACCAGCGGTGCCGTCAGGTAGGGCGGAACCTGGTGGGCCGCAGTGCCCAACAGCATCAGGATGAAACCCAGCAAAAGTTGCCCCCGGTAGGGCGTGGCAAAGCGCCACAGGCGGAACAGCGTCCAGGTGGACGGTGGGGTGTGGACCACCTTGGTGCAGATCGGGCAGTCTTCCTGATCCGGATCCAGCGGCGCCTTGCAGCTGGGGCAGACGTTGTGTAGGGCCTGCACCAGCGGCTTGCCATGCACCTGGTTGTCCATCTGTGCATGAAACTGGTCCACCAGCCGAATGGCATGCAGATTCTGGCCCAGCGTGAAGCGCCAGGTGGCCAGCAGGCCGCTGGCATCCACCAGACTCAGGTGGCCGACACCGGCGTGGTCGTGGTGGCGAAGCTCCAGACCCTCGCGAAACGACCATTCCTGCCAGTCGGTCTCGCCGCCGGCCCGGCTGAGCAGGCGTTGGTTGGTGACCACCACCAGCCCCCGGACAAAATGCAATCGGGTGTCGAGGTCAACCTCCAGCGCCGCCAGAACGTTCTCCTGTGCAGTGAGTTGTGATTGCACATCGCCGCGCCAGCGGGCAGAAAGTTCGCCAGGCAGGGGCGACTCAACGGATACAGCAGGGGTCATTTGATACAGACGATTTTTCGATTACTTTGGCACACAAGCCTGGCGCAAGCCGATTGCGGCTAGCTTCATACTTTACGATACTCAGTTGAAACCCAGAACGCCCGGCCCCAGAAGGTATCGGGTGAGCGAGAATACATAACGCGGCCAGCCCCACATCGGTGGACTGCCCAACCCACATGCAGCCATGACGGACCCAAAAAAGATCGACATTCTCCGGGTGACACACCTGCGCGGCCCCAATATCTGGACCTACCGGCCCGTGATAGAAGCCTGGGTCGACATTGGGGAGCTGGAGGATTTTCCCTCCAACACCATTCCCGGTTTCTATGAGCGCCTCACCACGCTCCTGCCCAGCCTGATTGAACACCACTGTAGCCCGGGCGTGCGGGGTGGTTTTTTGCAGCGGGTTCAGGAAGGCACTTATGCCGCCCATATCGTGGAACACGTCACGCTGGAACTGCAAAACCTGGCGGGAATGAAGACAGGCTTCGGCAAGGCGCGATCCACCGCCAAGCGCGGCGTCTACAAGATTGCCTTTCGCACCCGCCAGGAGCAAGTGGGACGCGAGGCCCTGGTCGCCGCCCGCGATCTGGTAGTGGCCGCCGTCAACAACACCCCTTACGACGTGGCAGCCACCGTTGCCGTCCTGCAGGGCCGGGTCGATGACCTGTGCCTGGGACCGAGCACGGCCCACATTGTGGATGCCGCCACCGACCGCAAGATTCCCTCCATTCGCCTGACCGAAGGCAACTTGGTGCAACTGGGCTACGGCATCAACCAGCGCCGCATCTGGACGGCAGAGACCGATCAGACATCGGCCATCGCCGAAGAGATTGCCAGCGACAAGGATCTGACCAAGTCCCTGCTAAAAGCCTGCGGCGTGCCCATTCCCGAAGGGCAGATGGTGCGCAGCGCGGAAGCCGCCTGGGAGGCCGCGCAGGATGTCGGTGTGCCGGTGGTGCTCAAGCCCTACAACGGCAACCACGGACGCGGCGTGTCGCTGAACCTGTCGCTGGAAGACGAGATTAAGGCAGCCTACGCCGTCGCCGTGGAGCGCGGCAATGGCAGCAGCAGCGTCATCGTCGAGAAGTACATTCGCGGCGACGAACACCGCCTGCTGGTGGTTGGCAAGCAGGTGGTTGCTGCCGCCTGTGGCGAAACGCTGTGGATTACCGGCGACGGCGTTTCAACGATCGATCAGCTCTGCTGGAGCCAGATCAACAACGTCGATCCGCGGCGCGGCCGCACGGAAGAGTTTCCCCTCAACGTGGTGGTACCCAGCGAGAGCAAGGAAATCCTGCTGGAGCTGCAGCGCGTGAACCTGACGCCGGAGAGCGTTCCGCCCAATGGGCAAAAAGTTCTGATCCAGCAAAACGGCAACGTGGCGCATGACATCACCGACCGTGTGCACCCCACCGTGGCCGCCACGGCCGCGCTGGCCGCGCGCGTGGTGGGCCTGGACATTGCGGGCATCGACATGGTGCTGGAAGATGCCAGCAAGCCCATGTCGGCCCAGCAGGGTGCCGTCATCGAGGTCAACGCCAGCCCGGGCCTGCTGGCCCACATCAAGCCCGCCAAGGGCGAGGGCCGCCCGGTGGGCAAGGCCATCATAGAGCACCTGTTCAAGTCGGACCGAGACGGGCGCATCCCCATCGTCGGCATTACCGGCACCCAGAAGACCGGTCGCATTGCCCGCATGATTGCATGGCTGGCGCACATCAGTGGCAAACACGTGGGTCTGGCCTGCAGCGAGGGCCTGTATCTGGACGGCCGCCAAGTGGACGCCCGGGATTGCGCCCACTGGGATGCGGGCCAGCGCCTGCTGATCAACCGCTCGGTGCAGGCGGCCGTGTTTGAAAACGGCAGCAAGACCATCCTGGCCGAAGGCCTGGCGTATGACAAATGCTTGGTCGGTGTGGTCACCGATGTGGGCTGGCAGGAAGAACTGGCCGAATTCGACATCCTGGACGCGGAGCAGACGTACAAGGTCACACGTACCCAGGTCGACGTCATTCTGCCCACCGGCACCGCCGTGCTGAACTCCGCCGACCCCCAGGTGGTGGAAATGGCCGAACTGTGCGACGGCGCAGTCATCTTCTACGGCATGGACCCGAAATCGCCAGTCATGTCCAGGCACCGCGATGCCGGCGAGCGTGTGGTCTACGTGCGTGACGACCAGATCGTGCTGTCCCACGGACCGCAGGACATTGCGATGTTGCCGCTGTCCTCATTGAAACCCGCCAAGGCCTCTCAGCCTGAAATGGTGATGGCCGCTGTGGCCGCAGCCTGGGCACTGAACATACCCCCGGAATTGATTGGTGCCGGCCTGCGCACCTTCGAATCCAACCCCAAAAAAACCCCTTATTGATAACTTTGCGGGACAGACCTTTAGCTCTGTCCTCAACTGACTAGGACGACCATGGAAGTCACTCGTATCCGGGCCCTGCGCGGCCCCAACCTGTGGAGCCACCACACGGCCATACAAGCCATCGTGTCCTGCAATGATGTTGAGCGTTCGATCGGCAAGATCGACGGCTTTGAGTCGCGCGTGCGCGCACGCTTTCCCGAAATCGGTCAACTCCAGCCCACCGGCCATGACGACTCCATACCCATGGTTCATGTGCTGGAACTGGCGGCGCTGGGGTTGCAGGCCCAGGCCGGCTGCCCGGTCACTTTCAGCTGCACCACGCCCACTGTGGACGCCGATGTGTACCAGTTGGTGGTCGAATACAGCGAAGAGGCCGTTGGCCGCCTGGCACTGGATCTGGCCCAAGCACTGTGTCAATCGGCAATGGACAACACCCCTTTCGACCTGGCCGGCGCGTTGGAGCAGCTGAGGGACCTGGATGAAGATGTGCGCCTGGGGCCAAGCACCGGCTGCATCGTGGATGCCGCGGTGGCTCGCAACATCCCTTTCAGCCGGATGACCGAAGGCAGCATGGTTCGTTTTGGCTGGGGCAGCAAACAGCGCCGCATCCAGGCCGCCGAAATGGACATCACCAGCGCCATTGCCGAATCCATCGCCCAGGACAAGGAGCTGACCAAGAAACTGCTGGCCGCAGCTGGCGTACCTGTACCCCAGGGCCGCTCGGTGACTGACCCGGAAGATGCCTGGAAGGCTGCCTGCGAGATCGGCCTGCCCGTCGTGGTCAAGCCACTCGACGGCAACCAGGGCAAGGGTGTCACGGTCAACATCACGACCAAGGAACACCTGCTCAAGGCCTACGCCACTGCGACTGAATTTCGCGACGACATTCTGGTGGAACGCTACATGCCCGGCAACGATTTCCGCCTGCTGGTGGTGGGAAACAAGCTGGTTGCAGCAGCCCGGCGCGATCCTCCCAAGGTGGTGGGTGACGGCGAGCACACGATTGCCGAGCTGGTGGCCCAGGTCAACCTGGACCCGCGCCGCGGCTCCGGTCACTCCACCTCACTGACCAAGATCCGCATTGACGACATTGCCCACGTCTGCCTCGCCAACCAGGGCTTCAAGGCCGATGACATCCCGGCCAAGGGGCAGCGTGTCAACCTGCGCAACAACGCCAACCTGTCCACCGGCGGTTCTGCCACCGACGTCACGGACGATGTGCATCCGGATGTGGCGGCCCGCGCCGTGGCCGCTGCCCACATGGTGGGACTGGACATCTGTGGCGTGGACCTGGTGGCCGACAGCATCCTGCGCCCAATTGAGGAAGTGGGCGGCGGCATTGTCGAAGTGAATGCCGCGCCAGGCCTGCGCATGCACCTGAGCCCCTCATTTGGCAAGGGCCGCGCCGTAGGCGAGGCCATCATCTCCAGCATGTTCAAGAACGGCGAGAACGGACGCATCCCAATCGTGGCAGTGACCGGCACCAACGGCAAGACCACCACGGTGCGCCTGATTTCCCACCTGCTGACGCAAAACGGCCTGTGCGTGGGCATGACCAATACCGACGGTGTCTATGTCGGCGGCCAGTGCATCGACACCGGCGACTGCAGCGGCCCCAAGAGCGCCAAGAGCGTGTTGCTGCACCCGGATGTGGACGCCGCCGTGCTGGAAACCGCACGTGGCGGTGTGCTGCGCGAGGGCCTGGCCTTTGACCGCTGTGACGTGGCGGTCGTAACCAACGTCGGCAGTGGCGACCACCTGGGGTTGAACTACATCACCACGGTGCAGGACCTGGCGGTGCTCAAGCGGGTCATTGTGCAAAACGTGTCGTCCACCGGCGTGGCCGTGCTCAATGCCACCGATCCCACCGTGGCGGCCATGGCCGCCAAGTGCCGCGGCTCGGTCACCTTCTTCGCGGTCGATAAATTCCACCCCGTCATGGCCACGCACCGCGCCCAGGGTCAGGCCGTGGTGTATGTGGAAAACGGCCACATCGTCGCCAGCAAGGGCGACTTCCAGCAGACCATGGCCTTGGCCGACATTCCTCTAACCATGGGCGGCATGATCCCGTTCCAGGTGGAGAACGTCATGGCATCGGTAGCCGCAGCCTGGGCGCTGGGCCTGGACTGGGACACCATCCGCCGAGGTTTAGGCAATTTCTCCAACGACCTCAACAACGCGCAGGGCCGATTCAACCTGTTCAAGTACCGCGGAGCCACGGTGATCGCCGACTACGGGCACAACCCGGATGCCATGCTGGCCCTGGTGCAGGCCGTGGAAGCCATGCCCGCCACGCGCCGCTCGGTGGTCATCAGCGGTGCCGGTGACCGGCGCGACCAGGACATCCGCCAGCAGACAGAAATCCTGGGCGATGCCTTCGACGAGGTCATCCTCTACGAAGACCAGTGCCAGCGCGGTCGCCAGGATGGCGAGGTGATTGCCTTGCTGCGCCAGGGCCTGATCAATGCACGGCGCACCACGCAGTCCAGCGAGATCAAGGGCGAGTTTCTGGCCATCGACACGGCCATGGACAAACTGACCAAGGGCGAGTTGTGCCTGATCCTGGTGGACCAAGTCGAGGAAGCGCTGGCCCACATCGCCGCGCGGGTCGCCAAGGGCTGAACCGCAAAGCCGAGGGGGCCAACTACTTCAGACCCCTTCGATGGTCGGCTCGCGCCCCATCAGCGCGGCCACCGCCTCGGTGGCCCGCAAACGGCCATCCAGCAGGTCCACCACGCCCTGGGCAATCGGCATGGCCACACCCAGGGTCTGTGCCCGTTGCACCACGGTGCGAGCACTGTAGACGCCCTCTGCCACATGCCCCAGTGCCTCAATGGCCTGCTGCAGGGTTTTGCCCTGCGCCATGGCCATGCCGACGCGGCGGTTGCGGGACAGGTCGCCAGTCGCGGTCAGCACCAGATCGCCCAAGCCGCTGAGTCCCATGAAGGTCTCGGCCTTGGCACCCAAGGCCACACCCAGGCGCGTCATTTCCGCCAGACCACGCGTGATCAGTGCGGCTCGGGCGTTGAGGCCCAGTTGCAAGCCGTCACACAAGCCGGTGGCAATCGCCAGCACATTCTTGACCGCGCCGCCGACCTCGACACCGACCACGTCATCATTGGCATACACGCGCAGGGTCGGGCTGTGGAAGGCCTCCACCAGCGCGTCACGCACATCCGGGTGCGCACTGGCTGCCACCAGGGCGGTGGGCTGGCCGAGAGCCACTTCTTGCGCGAAGCTGGGGCCGCTGAGCACGCCGGCCCGCAGGTTTGGGGCCACCTGGTATTGGATTTCGTGGCCCATCAGGCCGGGCTCGACTCCAATACCGGCTTCGAACCCCTTGCACAACCAGGCCACGGCGGCGCTGCAGTCGCGCATCAGCGAGAGAAGACCCCGCAGGCCGGCCATGGGCGAGGCCACGATCACCAGATCGCGGTGCACCAGATTGGCCAGCAACTCGGGCAGGGTCTGGGTGCTGATCAGCAGGCTGGGGGGCAGGGACGCGCCGGGCAGATAGCGCTGGTTTTCCCGGCTCTGCTGCATGGCCAATCCCTGTACCGCATCACGCACCCACAGGGTGACGTCATGCCGCGCCAGGGGGTTGCGGCTGGCGCTGATGGCCACGGCCGTACCCCAGGCACCGCCCCCGATTACTACGATTTTCATAGCAACTTACGCACTATCCACGAGGGCTAGAGGGCGATTTAGCCCAAAACTTATTGGGGCAGAGCGCCTTCGGGGGTGCCAGCGGCGCGAGCCTGCTGTTGCTGCTCGTACATGGACTGGAAGTTGATTTCCGTCAGGTGCACGGGCGGGAAACCGGCGCGTTGCACCAGATCGGCCACGTTGCCGCGCAGGTAGGGGTAGACGATCTGCGGGCAGGCGATGCCCATGATCTGGCCCATCTGGTCTTCCGGCACATTGCGGATTTCAAAGATGCCGGCTTGCTTGGCTTCAACCAGGAATACGGTCTTGTCCTTGATCTTGGTGTGCACGGTGGCGGTCACGCTGACTTCATACACGCCATCGGCCACGGGAGCCGCTTCCACACCCAACTGGATGTCCACGCTGGGTTGTTCCTGTTCCAGCAGGATGGCGGGCGAGTTGGGTTGTTCGAGCGACGACTCCTTCAGGTAGACGCGCTGAATCTGGAAAACGGGGGTCTGGTCTGACATACAACAGTCTTTCTAAGTAAAACAATGCCCACCCGAAAAGCTCCGGGTGGGCGCAAAACGGGAATTTCGTTGAACGCGAATTATGTCAGGCCGGCAAGCACTTCCGGCGCGGGCATTTACGCCGCGTTGAGCAGGGGCAGCAAACCGCCCTGGCTGTCCAGCGCCATCAGGTCGTCACAGCCGCCGACGTGGGTGGAACCAATGAAGATCTGCGGCACCGTGCGCCGCCCGGTCAGCTCCATCATGGCAATGCGCTCCTGTGGTTGGCTGTCGACCCGGATCTCTTGAATGGTTTCCACGCCCTTGGCGTGCAGGATGCGCTTGGCCTGCACGCAATAGGGGCAGACTGCCGTGGTGTACATCTTCACGGGTTGCATGGCATCAACCCTTCTCAACTGGCAGGCTGGCCGCCTTCCAGGCCGCCAGACCACCACCCAGGGACTGCGCCTGCTCATAGCCCAGCTTCTTGGCAATGGCCACGGCGCGTCCAGAACGCGCGCCAGACTGGCACACCAGAATTAGCGGAAGGGACTTGTTCTTGACCACGCCAGCCAGTTTGGCTTCCAGTTCCCCGAGCGGCAGATTTTTCGCGCCGCCAACGTGGCCGGCAGCAAACTCGTTGGGCTCGCACACGTCAACCACCACGGCTTTTTCGCGGTTGATCAGTTGGACCGCTCCAGCTGGGTCTAGGCCCGCCGTGGCGGCCCCCTGAATCACGGGCAACAGCAGCATCGAGCCCGAGGCCACCGCAATGGCAATCAACATCCAGTTATCGAGAATGAACTTCACTTTATTCCTTGTTAGTTTCCACGCATAGAGTCTGCCATTTTAGAATGGCGGGTGTTTTGCTGCAGAGCAAGCCCCCGCTAACCCCTATCCCTTCCCACCCATGTACAAAATCGTTCTCATTCGCCACGGCGAATCCACCTGGAATCTCGAAAACCGTTTCACTGGCTGGACCGACGTGGACCTGACCCCCACCGGCGTCTCCCAGGCCATGTCCGCCGGCAAGCTGCTCAAAGCCGAAGGCTATGCCTTCGACCTGGCCTACACCAGCGTGCTCAAGCGCGCCATCCACACCCTGTGGTACGCCCTGGATGAGATGGACTGCACCTGGCTGCCGGTGGTCAAGAGCTGGCGTCTGAACGAGCGCCACTATGGTGCCTTGCAGGGCCTGAACAAGGCCGACATGGCCAAGCAGTATGGCGACGCCCAGGTGCTGGTCTGGCGCCGCAGCTACGACACACCCCCGCCCGCGCTGGAACCCACCGACGCCCGCAGCGAACGCGGTGACCGCCGCTACGCCGACCTGACTCCCAGCGACGTACCACTGACCGAGTGCCTGAAGGACACTGTGGCACGTGTGCTCCCGTTCTGGAACGAATCCATGGCGCCTGCCATCAAGGCCGGCAAGCGCATCGTGGTGGCCGCCCACGGCAACTCCATCCGAGCCCTGGTGAAATACCTGGACAACATTGCAGACGACGAGATCGTTGGCGTGAACATTCCCAACGGAATCCCACTGGTCTATGAGCTGGATGAAAACCTCAAGCCCATCCGCCACTACTACCTGGGTGACGCCGAAGCGGCAGCCAAGGCAGCCGCAGCCGTGGCCTCCCAAGGCAAGGCCTGAACGCCGCTACTGAACCGGCTTCCCCCTGCATTTATCGACCCTGCGCGCGCGAACGACGGAACTCACGGCTGGACGAGCCCTCCAAGGTGTATATTGAAGTGGCACTGGAATACTTATGGGTCAAAAACTGAAAATTGCGGGCTGGATTGGACTGGGCGTCATGGCCGGAGCGTTGACCACGGTTTCGCTCCAGACGGTTGCGCGCAACACGCTGGCGCCGCTGCCACTGGAGGAACTGCAACAGCTGGCGGCAGTCTTCGGCATGGTCAAGAGCGACTATGTCGAGCCCGTGGATGAGAAGAAACTGATCACCGAAGCCATTGCCGGCATGGTGTCCAGCCTGGACCCGCATTCCCAGTACTTTGACAAGAAGTCGTTCAAGGAATTCAAGGAAGGCACCTCCGGCCGCTTTGTCGGCGTGGGCATCGAGATCACCCAGGAAGACGGACTGGTCAAGGTGGTGTCCCCCATTGAAGGCTCGCCCGCCTTTCGGGCCGGCCTCAAGACCAATGACCTGATCACCCGGGTGGATGAAACTGCCGTCAAGGGACTGACCCTGAACGAGGCCGTCAAGCGCATGCGCGGCGAACCCAACACCAAGGTGGTGTTGACCATATTCCGCAAGGATGAGAACCGCACCTTTCCGGTAACCATCATCCGCGAAGAGATCAAGCAGCAATCGGTGCGCGGCAAGCTGCTGGAGCCCGGCTATGCCTGGGTACGCGTCAGCCAGTTCCAGGAACGCACGGTTGAAGACTTTGCCCGCAAGCTCGACGAAATCTACAAGCAGGACCCCAACATCAAGGGCTTGGTTCTGGACCTGCGCAACGACCCGGGCGGTCTGCTGAACGCCGCCGTGGCGGTGTCGGCCACCTTTCTGCCGGAAGGCGTGACCGTCGTCTCAACCAACGGGCAGACGGCCGAGAGCAAGCAGGTGCTGAAGGCCACGGTGCGGGACTACCTGGGCCGCGACGGCACCGATCCGTTGAAGAAAATGCCGGCCGGCCTGAAGAAGGTTCCGCTGGTTGTATTGGTCAATGAAGGATCTGCCTCGGCCAGCGAGATCGTGGCGGGCGCCCTGCAGGACCACAAACGCGCCACCCTGATGGGTAGCCAGACCTTTGGCAAGGGCTCGGTGCAGACCTTCCGCCCATTGGGACCGGATACCGGTCTGAAGATCACCACCTCGCGCTATTACACGCCCAGTGGCAAGTCGATTCAGGCCAAAGGCATCGTGCCGGACGTGATGATCGACGACACCGAGGAGGGCAGCCCCTATGCCGCGCTGCGCATGCGGGAGGCCGACCTGGGCAAGCACCTGGCCAGCGGTCAGGGCGAGGAAGTCAAGGACGCCGCCCGCGAAAAGGCGCGGGATGAGGCCCTCAAACGCCTGGAAGAGGAATCCCGCAAGCCCGCCGCCGAACGCCGCCCGCCCGAATTCGGATCCGAAAAGGACTTCCAGCTCACCCAGGCATTGAACCAGCTCAAGGGCCGCCCGGTCCTGGTCAGCAAAACCCTGGTGGAGCGCAAGGAAGAGCCCAAAGACAACTAGACCCGACGGCAAGACCGCCATGGATGACTCGCAACTGCTGCGGTATTCGCGCCACATCCTTCTCAATGAGGTGGGTGTCGAGGGACAGGAGCGGATCCTTCAGGCCCGGGTGCTGGTGATTGGGGTTGGCGGACTGGGTTCGCCCGCCGCGTTGTACCTGGCAACGGCCGGAGTGGGTCACCTGACCCTGGTGGACCACGACACCGTGGACCTGACCAACCTGCAGCGCCAGATTGCCCACACCGAGGCCCGGGTGGGTCAGCCCAAGGTGGAGTCCGCACGCCAGGCCTTGCTGGCCATCAACCCGGAACTCCAGATCACGACCCTGGCCGAACGCGCCGATGCGCAGCGGCTCGACACCCTGGCCGCCGACGCGGATGTGGTACTGGACTGCAGCGACAACTTCGCGACCCGCCAGGCCCTGAATGCAGCCTGCGTGCGCCATGGCATACCCCTGGTTTCCGGCGCAGCCATCCGTTTTGACGGCCAACTCGCGGTCTACGACCCCAGGCAGGACAACTCTCCGTGCTACGCCTGTGTGTTCCCGCCAGACACCGCTTTTGAAGAAACACGTTGCGCCACCATGGGGGTGTTTGCGCCTTTGGTCGGCATCATCGGCAGCATGCAGGCTGCCGAAGCCCTGAAACTGATCAGTGGTGCGGGCGCCCCGGCGGTGGGACGGCTGCTGATGCTGGATGGGCGTGACATGACCTGGTCCGACATCCGCCTGCCACGCAACCCGCAGTGCCCGATCTGCGGCACGGCGCACCCATGAGCGAAGCGCAGGGCCGCGCCACACTGGCCCGCTGGCTTCCGTTTCTGGCGTGGCCACGCCCTGATGCAAAACTGATGCGCGGGGAGATTTTGGCCGGGTTGACCGTATCACTGATCATCGTGCCCCAATCGGTGGCCTACGCCGCGCTGGCCGGCATGCCCCTGGTCACGGGCATCTATGCCGCCTTCCTGCCAGCGCTGGTGGCGGTTCTATGGAGTGCTTCGCCCCGCCTCTCGGTTGGGCCCACCGCGCTAACCAGCCTGCTGGTAATGGCCTCCCTGTCGGGCCTTGCCGAACCCGGCAGCCCCCAGTGGGTGAGCCTGGCCGTGTGGCTGGCACTGCTGAGCGGCCTGATGCAGCTGGCATTGGGAGGCTGGCGATTCGCCTGGATACTGAACCTGGTGAGTGCTCCGGTGCTGTCGGGATTCACACAGGCCGCCACCGTCCTGATCATCCTCTCGCAGTTGCCATCGCTCATCGGCCTGGAAGGCAGTTGGGCCAGTCTGCTGGATGCGCCCCGTCTGGATGCCGCAACGGCAGCCTTCGGCCTGGGAAGCCTGGCCCTGCTGGTGGTTGGTCGGAAGGTGGCCCCACGTTTTCCAGTGGTGATGCTCGTCGTGGTTGGTGCCGGCGCCATCAGTTATCTCAGCGGGTATGCGGCGCACGGTGGCGCCATCGTGGGGCTCCTGCCCTCCGGCCTGCCCGGGTTCTACTGGCCCGGCATACCGGCCTGGGGCGCCCTGGCTGGGCTGCTGGTGCCGGCCATGGTCATCACCCTGGTAAGTTTTCTGGAAACTGCGTCCAGTGCCAAGGTGGAGAACCAGAGTGTGCGTAAACCCTGGAATGACAACCAGGACCTGATCGCCCAGGGGCTGGCCAAACTGGCATCCGGCCTCACCGGAGGGTTTCCCACCAGTTCATCCTTCTCGCGCTCGGCTATCAACCTGTATGCCGGCGCCCAAACCGGCTGGGCCACCCTGGTGACGGTGCTGATGGTCCTGGTCGTACTGCTGTGGCTCACACCGACGCTGTATTACGTGCCATCGCCCGTGCTGGCGGCGGTGGTGGTGGCCGCCGTCAGCAGCCTCTTCCAGCCTGGCCGCTTTGTCAGCCTCTGGCGGGTGCTGCGCGTGGAGGCCCTCACCATGGGCGTGACATTTGTGGTGACCCTGGTCACGGCGCCACGCATTTACTGGGGGGTCCTGGCAGGCGTGATGGTGAGCCTGATTGCCTTCCTGCACCAGCGTCTGCACCCCCGTATCATCGAAGTCGGGCTGCACCCGGATGGCAGCCTGCGGGACCGCCATCTGTGGAAACTCCCACCGCTGGCAGACGACATGTATGCGCTACGCATGGATGCCGAACTGGATTTTGCAGCCGCAAGCAGTTTTGAGCGGAACGTTTCAGAGTACCTGCTGGCCCATCCGCAGACGCGCCACGTGTGCCTGTTCGCACAACCCATCAACCGGATTGATGCCACCGGCGTGGAGGTTTTTTCCGCACTACGGACATCCCTGGCTGCGCAGGGCGTCACGCTGCACATCAGCGGGATGAAGCTCCCGGTCGAACAGGTGCTGGCCCGTGCCGGGCAAATGCACGCCAGCCCCCTCCTGAAGCTCTACCGCACCGATGCCGATGCGATTGCCAGCCTGGCTTCCGTCACAAATGTGCAAGGACAGGCACCCGGCTCCCAGATCTAGGCGAAGAAAATAGCCGGTATTTCCAAGCCAAATGTTGGCGTGTCCGGCGGCGTTCGGTGCCACCATGACCCCAGTTCCTGTTATGCTTGAACGCAAACTTTGACACCTCCCGTGGCGACCCAAACTACCAGTTCTCCCATTGCCTTGCAGCAACTGCAATTGGACGATGCATGCGCCTTGCTGGACCACAGCATGCTGGTAGCGCTGCCATCTCCGCAGGAGTCGCCCGCCGGCTACCTGCAGGGTGTCATTGACGGCCTGTGCGAGTTGTCGCTCAAGGACCCATTGACTGGTTTGGGCAATCGTCGCCATTTCTGTGCAGTGCAGGAACGCACCATCGACGGGGTTGCGCGTTCGGGCGACCCCGCTCTATTGCTCATGCTCGATGTGGACCATTTCAAGCGAGTCAATGACACCTATGGACACCAGGTGGGTGACCAGGTGCTGCAGGCCATTGCCCGGGCCATTGCCAAGTGTGTGCGTCCCATGGACACCGTGGCCCGCTATGGCGGCGAAGAGTTTGCCGTTGTCCTGCCCAATTGCCATACCTCGTTTGGAGCCACGGTCGCCGAACGTATCCGTGCCGCAGTGGAGTCTTTGGTTATTTCCATTTCCCCCAGTCTGACAATCAAAGTGACCGCCAGTGTGGGTGGTGCCTACGCGCCCGAGTGGGTTCGATCCACCGCCTCCTTGTGGACGGAGCGCGCCGACCTGCAGTTGTACCGGGCCAAGTCTGAGGGCCGCAACCGGGTATGTCTGGACCATCCACAGGAAATTTATGTGAGCGCCGAGGAAAAGAATCTCCTGTTTGGACATCTTGCGCTGGGCGAACCCGCCTGGATTGAAAGTGTTACCGGCGAAGTGCCCGGCGCGTCGGCCCTGGGTGCCGCACAGAGGGTCAATTGATGTCTGACGTAGTGAATCCCCCCGCATCCACCGAAGCGGTCGCCTCGGTTCCGCTCAAGCCCATTGGCAAGGTGGTGGCCGTGACCAGCGGCAAGGGCGGCGTTGGCAAGACCTTTGTATCCGCCAATCTGGCGGCCGCGCTGGCCAAACTGGGCCTGCGGGTCCTGGTTCTGGACGCCGACTTGGGCTTGGCAAACCTTGACGTGGTACTGAACCTGTACCCCAAGATCACCCTGCACGATGTGTTCACTGGCAAGGCCAAGCTCGAAGAAGCCATCATCCGGGCTCCGGGCGGGTTTTCCGTCCTGCTGGCAGGCTCTGGCATGGTGGAGTATTCCCGCCTGACGCCTGAGGTGCGTGACGACTTCCTGCGCATCATGAACGGCCTGACGCCGCATTACGACGTGGTGTTGCTGGACACCGGTGCCGGCATATCCGATGTCGTGCTGTTTGCCGTGTCACTGGCCTCCGAGGTGCTGGTCGTTGCCACGCCCGAGCCCACTTCGTTGACCGATGCCTACGCCACCATCAAGGTGCTGGTGGGCCAGCAAAAACGCCAGACCATCCGCATGGTGATCAACCAGACCGCGCGACTGGGCGATGGCCGGGCCATCACGGTGCAGCTGCAACAGGTTCTGGACCGTTTTGTTGCCACCGACCCCGCGCGCCCAGTCAAGCTGGTGCACATGGGCGATATTCCAGCCGATCTTTCGGTGCGTCAGGCTGTCATGCGCCGCCAGTTGTTGATGCAGGCAACACCCAGCTGCCCGGCCGCCATGGCCATCTCGCAACTGGCGCTCAAGCTCGAAAGCAGCGTGATTTCACCCAACCGCTGAGAGCGCACGCTCAAGCGGTCAGAATCCAGCCCTCCAGAGGGTCCAGATCGGGCGGAAGCCCATACCACGCATCGCCCTGGGTGTGCCGCTGTTGCCCCCAGGCCGCCTGCATCAGGCACAACACGGCGTCCAGCGAATCCCCCGAGGCATCATCCACCAGGGCATCCCGCTGGGAATGGGTCAGCTTCAGGCGCAGACCCAGCCGCGTTTGCCCGGTTTCCAAGCCGGTCACAAGGTCCTTGCGTGCAATCAGGCGCTCGGTTGTCTGCTTGGCCCGGTCATCACTCTTGTAGCTGCGCCGTCCCAGCAACTCGCGCGCCAGCAGACCTGGATACGCCTCCAGCGCGACCTTTTGCACTCTGCCAGCGCCTGTGACACCGTGCGGGTGAAGTCCGGGCAATGCAACCCCGGCATCCAGCAGCCGGGGAACACCCGCATGGAGCATGAAGGCCACCGGTGGATTTACCCATTTCATCGATGGGCTCGACCCGGCCGGAATGTCACAGGCGCGGTGCGCAAACTTGCCGCCCACTGGACGTGCGTCGCAAAAGGCGGCAAACATAGCACGGATGTCGTCACGACTCAGGTCAGCGTAGTGGCGCAGGCAGGCCTCCCAATCGAGCGGCCAATCCAGGGCTTGCACCAACTCCCGCGGCAAACCGAATGGCATATCAAAGCCGCAGACCCAGGCTCGCGGCTGCGCCAGCCACTGCTCAAAGGCCGACAGAGAAGGCAACGCTTCCAGACGCTCCAGTACGACCACACTGCCACGCAGATGGCCCCAGGCCACCACGATGGGTTTGCGCAGCGTGGGGCTGCTGGAGAAGTCACAACCGAGCAGATGCACCGTCATCCATCACCCCAAGGCCAATGCCATGACCCCGACGCCAATGCAGGCCGCGCCCAGGAACCGCACAAGACGATCTCCCTCCCCCAGCAACTGCCCACCCAGCAGCGCGGCAAACAACATGGAGACCTCACGCGCCGGTGCCACATGGCTCAGCGGTGCGACCTGCATGGCGTACAGCACCAGCACATAGGAAACCGGGCTGATGGTGCCCACCACGGCCGCATACTTCCACTGCACCCGCCACAGGCTGCGCGCCTGCACAGGATCGCGCAACACGCTGGGCAGCAGAAAAGCCAGACGCACAAAATTGCCGAAATAATCGACCAGAATGGGTGACACCAGCACCACCTTGACCGCGTAGCCATCCACCACGGTGTAGCTGGCAATGAAGACCCCGGTCAGCAGGCCATACAGCATGCCCTTGTGGATGCGCTTGCGTTTCTCGGCATCGTGGGTCTGGCGGAACAATCCAGGGCCTCCGGCAATCAGGAACACCCCGGCCACCACAGCGAGAACACCGCCGGCCCCCAAGGCGGAAATCTGCTCCCCCAGGAACAGGATCGCCACCAGGGACGACAGCAACGGCCCCGAGCCACGCGCCAGCGGGTAGACCACCGTGAGGTCTGCCTTGCGGTAGCCGCGCAGCAACACGACGAAATACACGGTGTGAATCACACCGCTGGCGGCGATCAAAGACCACTCCAAAGCGCCCCAAGCAGGCACCTGCTGCCAACCCAGCCACAGGCCGATGGGAGCCCATACCACCATCATGACCACCGAGGTGAAGAACGAGAAACGCACATCGCCGCCGGCCTTCTTGGCGGCGATATTCCAGCAAGCGTGGATCAGACCGGCGAGTACGACCAGCGCAAGTGCCGATGCGGGCATGCTCCCGAGATCAGACGCGGCCGATGATGGACGCGGTGGCCATCAGCTCTTCGAGCAGGGCCAACGACACCTGACCCGATACCGAGTAGGGGTCAAGTTCAGGTTTCTCGGCATATTTGAGCAGGATGCTGTGATTGATCTTGGACATGTTCACCTGGCCCATAGTCCAACCGCCGAAACGGCGCTCGAAAATTTCCTCGTAGTGCAGCAGCACCACGTCCTTGTGCCGGACGTCCTTCTGGATATGGCCATACAGCTCGCTCACCGCCATGCGGCCACCCTCAATGGCCTGCAGGAAGATACCGCCGCCGTAGCACAGGATGCCGGTGATGCCGCAGGTCGGGTTGTACTGGCGGGACTTGGCCAGAATGGTTTCGATGGCCTCGGGGCTGGGGTCCACCGCGCGGCTGGCATACAACAGACGAACCAACATGGCTTAGCCTTTCCGGGGGATGAGGGACAGGAATTCGCGGCGCAGATTGGGGTCCTTGAGGAACACGCCGCGCATGACCGAGTTGATCATCTTGCTGTCCATGTCCTTCACGCCGCGCCAGGCCATGCAGTAGTGGCTGGCCTCCATGACGATGGCCAGGCCATCGGGCTGGGTCTTTTCTTGGATCAGGTCGGCCAGCTGCACCACGGCCTCTTCCTGAATCTGCGGGCGGCCCATGATCCACTCGGCAAGGCGAGCGTACTTGGACAGGCCGATCACGTTGGTGTGTTCATTGGGCATGACCCCGATCCAGATCTTGCCGATGACCGGGCAGAAATGGTGGCTGCAGGCGCTGCGCACGGTGATAGGCCCCACGATCATCAGCTCGTTGAGGTGGCCCACGTTGGGGAATTCGGTGATGTTGGGGCCTTGCACATAGCGGCCCCGGAACACTTCCTGCACATACATCTTGGCCACGCGGCGGGCGGTGTTGTCGGTGTTGTGGTCGTTGGCGGTGTCAATCACCAGACTGTCCAACACACCCTGCATCTTGGCCTCGACCTCATCGAGCAACAGCTCCAGCTCGGCCGGAGTCACAAACTCGGCGATATTGTCATTGGCATGGAAACGTTTGCGGGCAGCCAGCAGGCGCTCCCGAATCTTGACGGAAACCGGTGTTCCCTGATCTTCATCCGCTGGATTCATGGTGCTCTGATTCTTCATTAACATCCAAGAATACTACCAGCCTTTGCCTAGTAAGGTTTTTGGCTACCAGCCCTCGTGTCAATTGCGTGACGCGCTATCAAATCAATAGCGACGACCAGCCAGAAACAACAGGAGGCGCATCACCCCGAAGGCCAGCCGGTCCAGAAAGCGCTGGCGCAATGGGCGCGCCGCGTAGGTCCCGGCATCCAGCTGCACACCCTGGGTCTGCATGGCCGTGAGCAGACTGGCGCGCAGTGCGCGTGCAAACGGCACGTCCTCCACCACGACATTGGCCTCCCGCGCCAGCAACAGACTCAAAGGGTCCAGGTTGCTGGATCCCACCGTGGCCCAGCGGCTGTCCACCACCGCCACCTTGGCATGCAGGAAGCCGGCAGAATACTCGTGGATCTCGACACCCGCCGCCAGCAGCACGCCAAATACCGGCCTGGCGCCGTGGTACTGCATGAAATACTCGTAGCGCCCCTGCAGCAGCAGGCGCACCCGCACCCCCCGGCGCGCAGCATGGATCAGCGCCCGGCGCAGCTTGCCACCGGGCAGGAAGTAGGCACTGGCAATCAGCACCTCATGGCGGGCACCGGCAATCGCCTTGCGGTAGGCGCGCTCGATGCGGTTGCGGTTGCGCACGTTGTCGCGCAGCACCAGGGCCGCGCTCACACCGCCGCGCCCCAGCGCCGGGCGATCCGTCGCTGCCGCACCTGGCCCCCAGGCCGACAACGCGGCGTCCTTCCAGGTCTGGCGCGCACCACCAAATTTCAGATTCTCCAGTTGCCGCGTGAACTGCAAACGCCCCCAGAACTGAACCATGGTCCGCTGCGCGACGGCAACCAGCGGCCCCGTCACCCGCACGGCAAAGTCATAGCGGGGCGACTCCAGTGCCCCATAGCTGGGGTCAACATGGTCATCCAGAATATTGATGCCCCCACAAAAGGCCACATGCGTGTCCACCACGCACAACTTGCGATGCAGGCGCCGCCAGCCCACCGGAATCAACAAGCCCCAGTGCCCCAGCGGCGAGAACCGGTGCCAGCGCACCCCAGCCTGTTCAAACCGCAGAATCCACTGTGCCGGCACCATCGGCGTGCCAATCCCGTCCATGACCAGGTACACCGCCACACCACGCTGCGCTGCGCGCTCCAGCGCGACGGCAACACGCTCGCCACTGGCATCAAAATGGAAGATATAGGTTTCCAGCCGCACCTCATCCGTTGCAGCATCGATGGCAGCCAGCAGCGCCGGAAAAAAATCCGCACCGCCCTGCAGCAACTGCAGGTGGTGGCCGCCACTCAATGGGTTTGCAGTCAAATCGGGCCCGCCGGCAAGTCAAACTCCGCAATCAGCGGCAGATGGTCCGACATGCGGCCCCAGATGCGCCCACGCGGCACGTGCAGGCCCAGCGGCTGCATACCCCTGGCATAGACATGGTCCAGCTGCACCACTGGCAGGCGCGAGGGGAACGTGGCCTTGCGCTCCTGGCCAAAGGCATCCAGGCCGACCGCACCCAGCATGTTTTGCACCAGGGTGCCCCAGTCGTTGAAATCACCCGCAACCACCAAAGGCGCCAACGGAGGTATTTCACGCGCAATGAAACGCTGGATCTGGGCCAACTGGCGTGCTCGGCTAGCCTTGATCAGGCCCAGGTGCACCACCAGCACATGCACCGCCCGGTTGTGCACCAGCACCTCGGCATGCAGCAGGCCACGCTGCTCAAACCGATGGTCCGACATGTCCTCGTGCTGGTGCGAAACGACCGGCCAGCGCGACAGCATCGCGTTGCCATGCTCGCCGTGGCGGGTGTGGGCGTTGGTCTGGTAAATGGCGGTGTATCCCTCAGGTGCCAGGAAGTCGGCCTGCGGCTGCTCCGGCCAGTGGGGAAAGTACTCCGCCTCCCGGCGGTGGACCTTGCGCACCTCCTGCAGGCAGACAATGTCAGCGTCCAACTGTTCCACCGCGTGACCCAGGTTGTGGATCTCCAGCCGCCGCGCCGGGCCAATGCCTTGCACACCCTTGTGGATGTTGTAGGTGGCCACCCGAACCATGCTCATGCCACACTCTCCAGTTGAATTGCTGCCAACGCAGCCATGCGGGGCAATTGCAGAATCGCCTCCGCGTTGGAAGGCGAGAAACAGGCGTCTGCAGCCTGTCGGTACGGAAGCCACTGGTATGCCGTGTGCTCCCGCGGATTGAGTCGAACGGCGCAGCCCGCCGCCACCTGCAACCCAAACAGGTGTTCGGTGTTCAGGGTCACCCCAGGGGCATAGCGGTGCAGCCACTGGGGATAGATGCCATAGACGTTCTCCAGCTGCCAGTCCACCAGAACAGCCTGCTGGGCCGCACACGCAGAGCAGTCAATGCCGGTTTCTTCCTGGACCTCACGCTGAGCGGTGTGCGCCCAGGGCTCTTCCAGGGAATCCTTGCTGCCGGTAACCGATTGCCAATACTCCGCCCCCATCTCCTGGCCATCCGCACGCCGGATCAGCAGCACGTCCAGTGCCGGGGTGTAGATGACCACCAGCACGGACTGGGGAATCTTGAAAGGTTTGGGCATAAAAAAGGGCGCTGCAATAGCGCCCTTTCATTGTGCACCAAGGCGACCGTCAGACGGCCTTGGCGGCCTCTGGCGTACGCAGGCGGATGTGCAGTTCGCGCAACTGCTTTTCGTCCACCGGGCTCGGTGCCTGGGTCAGCAGACACTGGGCGCGCTGGGTCTTGGGGAAGGCGATCACGTCGCGGATGGACTCGGCACCGGTCATCAGCGTCACGATGCGGTCCAGGCCGAAGGCCAGGCCACCGTGGGGCGGCGCACCGTACTGCAGGGCGTCCAGCAAGAAGCCGAACTTGAGCTGGGCTTCTTCGGGCGTGATCTTCAGCGCGTCGAACACCTTCTGCTGCACATCGGCTCGGTGGATACGCACGGAGCCACCACCCATTTCCCAACCATTGAGCACCATGTCATAGCCCTTGGAGATGCACTTCTCCGGCGCGGTGACCATCCAGTCTTCGTGACCGTCCTTCGGTGCGGTAAAGGGATGGTGGGTTGCGGTGTAACGCTGGGCTTCATCGTCGTACTCGAACATCGGGAAGTCCACCACCCACATCGGGCGCCAGCCGCCGGTGAACAGGCCGTTCTTCTTGCCGAATTCACTGTGGCCGATCTTGATCCGCAGGGCGCCGATGGCGTCGTTGACGATCTTGGCCTTGTCGGCACCAAAGAAAATCAGGTCGCCATTCTGCGCACCGGTGCGCTCCAACACGGCATTGAGTGCCGTGTCGTGGATGTTCTTGACGATGGGGCTTTGAAGACCATCGCGCCCCTTGGACAGGTCGTTGACGCGGATATAGGCCAGGCCCTTGGCGCCGTAGATCTTGACGAACTCGGTGTAGGCATCGATTTCGCCGCGGCTGATGCCTCCGCCCTCGACCGAGCCACCCGGCACGCGCAGCGCAACCACGCGACCATTTTTCATGGTCGCTGCACCGGAGAACACCTTGAAGTCCACATCGGCCATCACGTCGGTGACCTCGGCAAACTGCAGGTTGACGCGCAGGTCGGGCTTGTCGGATCCATACAGGTGCATGGCTTCGGCATAGGTCATTACCGGGAACTCGCCTAGGTCGACGTTGATGGTGTTCTTGAAGACGGTTGTGATCATGCCCTGGAACATGGCACGGATCTCCTCTTCGCTGAGGAAGGATGTCTCGATATCGATCTGGGTGAACTCCGGCTGGCGGTCGGCGCGCAGGTCTTCGTCGCGGAAACACTTGGTGATCTGGTAATAGCGGTCAAAGCCGGCCACCATCAGCAACTGCTTGAACAGCTGGGGCGATTGTGGCAGCGCAAAGAAATGGCCATCGTGCACACGGCTAGGCACCAGGTAGTCGCGCGCGCCTTCGGGCGTGGACTTGGTCAGCATGGGGGTTTCGATATCCACGAAGCCATTGGCGTCGAGGAACTTGCGCACTTCCATGGACACGCGGTAGCGCAACATCAGGTTGTTTTGCATGTAGGGGCGGCGCAGGTCCAACACGCGGTGTGTCAGGCGGGTGGTTTCCGACAGGTTGTCGTCGTCCAGCTGGAACGGGGGAGTTACCGACGGATTGAGCACCACCAGTTCGTGGCACAGCACCTCGATCTTGCCGCTCTTGAGGTTCTCGTTGACCGTGCCTTCAGGACGGGCACGTACCAGGCCCTTGACCTGGACGCAGAATTCGTTGCGCAGGCCTTCGGCCACTGCAAACATCTCGGCGCGATCCGGGTCGCACACCACCTGCACATACCCTTCACGGTCGCGCAGGTCAACAAAGATCACGCCGCCGTGGTCGCGGCGACGGTTGACCCAGCCGCACAGGGAAACGGTTTCGCCCATTTGGGCTTCGGTCACCAGACCGCAGTAATGAGAACGCATGGCCATCGCTTGCTTTCAATACGCTGCCTTGTGGACAGCGGGTTTCGTAAATGGGTTATTTAGGGATTGGAGTCGGAGGTACGTGAACGGACGGCGGCACGGACCCCATGGAAATCACATAGGTCAACGCCTGGTCCACACTCATGTTCAGCTCAATCACATCCGCACGAGGCAGCATCAGAAAGAAACCACTGGTGGGATTGGGCGTTGTCGGCACGTACACGCTGACAAAGTCATCGCCGAGGTGGGACGCCACCTCACCGCTGGGCGTGCCGGTCTGGAAGGCAATGGTCCAGCTGCCGGCGCGAGGATATTGCACCAGGAGGGCCGTGCGAAACGCGTTGCCATTGCTGGAGAACAGCGTGTCCGAGACCTTCTTGACGCTGTTGTAAATGGATTTGACGATAGGAATGTTGGTGAACAGCCGATCCCACTGCTGCAGCCACCACCGTCCCGCCACGTTGGAAACCAACGCTCCGGTAATTAGCATGAATCCGGCCACGATCAGCACACCCAACCCCGGAATGGCACGCAAACGCTCGAACAGGGGTGCCAGACTCTGCGGGGTGATCGCTGCCAGTCCCGACAAAACGCCTCCCAGCACGCCATCCAGCGAGTTGACCAGCCACGACAGCACCCAGATGGTGATGGCCAGTGGCAGCCAGACCATCAGGCCGGTCAGCATGTATTTTTTGAAGGGCACGTTCGTTCCTATGTACGGGAGAAAACGGATCAGCTACCCGAAGCCGCAGGCGGAGTTGTGGCCGCTGCTGGCGCTGCATCCGACTTGGATGCACCTGCCCCGGAATCAGCTGCCGGAGCAGCGGATTCGGACGGGGCCGTGGCTGGCACCGATGTACCGCCGCCGCCCTTGAAGTCGGTGGCGTACCAGCCGGTACCCTTGAGTTGAAAGCCGGCAGCGGTGAGCTGCTTCCTGAAGGTCGGCTGGGAGCAGGACGGACAAACGTCCAGCGGCGCGTCGGACATTTTCTGCAATACGTCCTTGGCAAACCCGCAGGACTCGCATTTATAGGCGTATATAGGCATGAATGAAAGCTCTGGCGTCGAGTTGCAAAGCCTTCAATTATAGGGTGCCGGTCAAAACAGCCTGACGCGGATCACGAATTGCATCACCACCATGCCCAGGGCAAAGCCAACCAGGGCATAAACCAGACCCTGCAGCAGCCGGTTCGTGCGCTTCTGTTCGGCCAGCAGGCTCTCCAGCGCCGCGCCGGAGTCGCTTCGACCGTTGCGCAGGAAACTGTGCAGCAAACCGGGCAGTTCAGGCAGCAGCTTGGCGTAATGTGGTGCCTGCGCCGCGAGTTGTTCCATCAACTTTTGCGGCCCCACTTGCCCCAGCATCCACTGTTCCAGGAAAGGCTTGGCGGTGGCCCACAGGTCCAGATCCGGGTCCAGTTGGCGCCCCAGTCCTTCAATATTGAGCAGGGTCTTCTGCAGCAGCACCAGCTGGGGCTGGATTTCTACCTGGAAGCGCCGGGACGTCTGGAACAAACGCATCAGCAACATTCCCAGGGAAATTTCCTTCAGGGGGCGGTCAAAATAGGGCTCGCACACGGCCCGGATACCGGCCTCCAGCTCATCCACCCGGGTCGTGCGTGGCACCCAGCCAGACTCGATATGCAGCTCTGCCACGCGTTTATAGTCGCGCCGGAAAAACGCCGTGAAGTTCTGCGCCAGGTAGTCCTTGTCGGACTCGGTGAGCGTGCCGACGATGCCGAAGTCCAGCGAGATGTAACGGCCAAAGGTTTTCGGGTCGATACTGACCTGGATATTGCCCGGGTGCATGTCGGCATGGAAAAAGCCATCGCGGAACACCTGGGTGAAAAAGATCGTGACGCCGTCACGCGCCAGCTTCGGGATATCCACGCCGGCTTCGCGTAACCGCTCCACCTGGCTGACCGGAACGCCGTACATGCGTTCCATCACCATCACCTCGGTGGTGCAGTAGTCCCACAGGATTTCGGGCACCAGCACCAGTTGCAGGCTCTCCATGTTGCGGCGCAACTGGGCGGCATTGGCCGCTTCGCGCACCAGGTCCAGCTCATCGTGCAGATACTTGTCAAACTCAGCCACCACCTCGCGCGGGCGCAGGCGCCTGCCATCGGCAGACAGGCTTTCCACCCAGGAGGCCATCATGTGCAGCAGGCGCAGGTCTTTCTCGATGGCCACGTGCATGCCCGGGCGCAGGACCTTGACCGCCACTTCGCGCTGCTGGCCGTTGCGGTCCCGCAGCACGGCAAAGTGCACCTGGGCAATGGAGGCACTGGCCACCGGTTGGCGCTCGAACGAGACAAAGATGTCGCCAACCGGCTTGCGCAGCTCCCGCTCGATGATGGCAATGGCCACATCGGAATCAAACGGCGGAACCTGATCCTGCAGCCTGGCCAGCTCATCGGCAATGTCCACCGGCAGCAGATCGCGGCGGGTGGACAGCACTTGCCCAAATTTCACAAAGATCGGACCCAGGCGTTCCAGCGCCTCGCGCAGACGCTGTCCGCGCGGTGCGGTCAACGTGCGGCCCAGCGTTAACACCCGTGTCAGGCGTTGCAGCCAGGGGTTGTCGAAACTGCTCAGGACCAGCTCATCCAGGCCGTAGCGAAAGACCACCCAGGCAATGAAAAAACTACGGTACAGGCGCCTCATGCGGCGGGTCCATCCGAACCGCTGTGCGCGCCACGACCCACGAATTGCTGCACCGCCTGCGCCATCGTGCGCCCGGCTTGCACCAGCGCATGGGCCGGCGCATCACCCATCAACCGGGCCAGGTCTTCTTCCAGGTCCCAGCGCACATGGTCGATCAGCCAGCTCACTTCAGCAGCCAGTTGCACATCACCCTCAATGCGAACGGCGGGCTTGCCGCCCTGCAACAGCTCCTGGGCAATCGCCAGGGGCGATTCTTCGGTAATGACAAGGGACAGATCGGCTTGCGCATCCGGTGCTGCCACATCCAACAGACCGGCCGGTGTGACCAGCACCTTGAAGGTCATGGTGCGCCATTGCATGCGCACGACGCGGCCTTTCTGCCGCACCAGCCGCTCCATGGCCTGGGGCTCCTGCATCAACACATGGTTGAGCAGCAGGACCATGCGCCTATGGGTTTCGTCAATCGCCCAAGCTGGCGGCTCCAGGGGCACATTGAAATTCTGGAGAAGGTTCTCCAACAATGAAAAAGGGGACTGTGTTGCCATAGTCCCCATTATCCCAGTGAAAAGAACCACCCTCGTCTATTGCAGGGCTTGTACTCCGGCCACCAGCCAGCCACGGCTGCCGTTGACGGGCTTGGTCATATTCCAGACTTCGCGGAACGGGCTGGGGCCGGCGGAGGGTTCTTCGCGGATCATGCCGGAGAACTCCACGCTGGCCAGGTACTCGTCGGCGGTTTCCTCGATGCCCAGCAGGCGGGCTTCCAACATGACCACATCGGTGCGGTTGGAGCCACCATCGGGATGCGACTCGCGCTCGGCCAACTGGGTCTGGATTTCAGTCAGCATGGTGTCGGTCATCATGGCGCGCAGGGCCGGGATGTCGGACTTGTCCCAGGCCACCTGCAGGGTCACGAAATTGGTCTTGGCCGCCGTCAGGAAACCCTCGGTGTCAAAACCGGCGGGAATGCCCCAGTTCTGCGAACCCTTGAGGGCCGAACCGATGATGGAGCCACCGCCGGCGGGAGGATTGGACGCTTCAAAAGCCATGCTGCTGCGCTCCCAAGGGCGGGCGGAGGCATCGTTACCCACGTTCTCCGGGCGGTAGGGCTTGGCATCAGTCACCGGCACGTTGCCACCGGCGCCCTGGAAGGCGAACGGGGACTGGGGCGCTGCGGACGCGGCACGGCGGCGCATGAACCAGCCGATACCCATGACCACCGCCATTGCGAGCAGCGCGAACATCAGGACTTGTCCCATGCCTTCACCCATGCCCAAAGAACTGGCCAGCCAGGCAAGCCCCAGGCCGGCAGCCAGACCACCCAGCATGGCGCCCCACGGGCGCTTGGGCGCAGCGGCAGGCGCTGCTGCCGGTGCCGGCTTGGGCGCTGCTGCGTTGGTCATGCCCTGCGCGGGCGCAGCCGGGGCAGCGGGTGCCGCCTGCTGGGTCACATTGGAGGATTGCTTGCCAACCGACTTGCCACCTCCCAAGCGCCTTGCGGCTTCCGCGTTGAAACCCGCCAGGGCCAAGGCAACAGTCAATACAACAGTCCAGATTTTCATAACAACTCCATAGGAATACCGCACATGAGGCGTTCAACCGTTTTCACAAGCCTCAGCACTTGATTCCAACATGCAATGCCACCACCCCGCCAGTCATGTTGTGGTAGTCCACATGACCAAAGCCCCCTTTGTGCATCATGGCCTTTAGCTCATCCTGTCCGGGATGCATGCGGATGGACTCGGCCAGATACCGGTAGCTGGAGTCATCGCCCGCCACCAGCTTGCCCAGTTGCGGCAGGATCTTGAACGAATACCAGTCGTAGACCTTCTCCAGCGGCGCAGCCACCTTGGAGAACTCCAGCACCAGCAGCTTGCCACCGGGCTTGAGCACGCGGTTCATCTCGGCCAGCGCCACATCCTTGTGGGTCATGTTGCGCAGGCCAAAGGCGACGCTGACCAGGTCGAAGTGGTTGTCAGGGAAGGGCAACTTCTCGGCATCGCACACCATGGTGGGCAGGGCTACGCCCGCATCCAGCAGGCGGTTGCGGCCGGTGCGTAGCATGGCCTCGTTGATGTCGGTATGCACCACCTGGCCGGTCTTGCCGACTCGTTTGGAAAACGCCAGTGCCAAGTCCCCGGTGCCGCCGGCAATGTCCAGGGCCTTGTCGCCTTCCTGCAGGTTGGCCACCATTACGGTGTACGCCTTCCACGCCCGGTGCAAGCCCATGGACATCAGGTCGTTCATCAGGTCGTATTTGGGGGCGACGGAGTCAAACACGCCGCGCACATGGCGGGCTTTTTCTGTTTCGTCGACCGACTGGAAGCCAAAATGGGTGGTACTCATGGCGCGGATTTTACCCGATAAAAATAGTTGCCAGCCCTCGCAAACAGTACGCAGAGTGCTACAAACTTAATAGCAAACCACTTTAGTGGCTGGCGCAACCGGTGCTGGCCTTGACGGCCATGGGTGCGTCGCGGTCGGTGTTGGCGGCCTTCAGCCGGTCGGCATAGTCCTGCCACAGACGGTCCTGCTGGTCGCCCAGGAAATACAGGTAGTCCCAGGAGAAGATGCCGGAATCATGGCCGTCCGAAAAGCGGGGCTGCACGGCGTAGTTGCCCACCGGGTCCAGCGCGTCCAGCGTGACGTCGCGCTTGCCGGTCTGCAGGACTTCCTGGCCTGGGCCATGGCCCTGCACCTCGGCCGAGGGCGAGTAGATGCGCATCAGCTCGAACGGAATGCGAAAGCGCGCGCCGTCCGAAAACGACACCTCCAGCACGCGTGACTGGCTGTGCACGGTCAGTTCCTGGGGCGTCGGAGCGCCTGATGTCAATCCTGCCATGGTGTCTCCATCCTTATAAAAATGCAGTGGTTTCAGACCAGCACCCGTTCAATGCCCCCGGCGTTGACGGTAGCCACATATTGCGGCATCCAGTCCTTGCCCAGGATCTGGTTGGCCATTTCGACCACGATGTAGTCCGCCTCCAGCAGGCCTGTCTTAAGATCGTCTTGGTAGCGGTTCAGGCCCATCAGGCAACTCGGGCAGGAGGTCAGGATCTTCACGTTCTGGGTGGCATCCACGGCGCCGGTGGTGCGCAACTGGGCCTCGCCCTTGCGGATTTCCTCTTCCTTGCGAAAGCGCACCTGGGTCGACACATCCGGGCGGGTGACCGCAAGGCCGCCACTCTCGCCGCAGCAGCGGTCACTCTTGAGCACCTTGTCACCCACCAGGGCCTTGACGGTCTTCATGGAATCGCCCAGTTTCATGGGGTTGTGACAGGGCTCGTGGTACAGGAAGCCACCCTGGCCGGCCGGCAGCGTGATGCCTTTTTCCAGCAGGTATTCGTGGATGTCGATGATGCGGCTGCCCGGAAATATTTCCTCGAACTTGTAGCCCTGCAGCTGGTCGTAGCAGGTGCCGCAGCTCACCACCACCGTCTTGATGTCCAGGTAGTTCAGCGTGTTGGCCACGCGGTGGAACAGCACCCGGTTGTCGGTGATCATCTTCTCGGCCTTGTCGAACTGGCCGCTACCACGCTGCGGGTAGCCACAGCACAGGTAGCCTGGCGGCAACACGGTCTGCACACCGGCGTGCCACAGCATGGCCTGGGTGGCCAGCCCCACCTGGCTGAACAGGCGCTCGGAGCCACAGCCAGGGAAGTAGAACACCGCCTCGGTTTCGGCCGTCGTCGTCTGGGGATTGCGGATGATGGGCACGTAATCCGGGTCCTCGATGTCCATCAAGGCGCGCGAGGTCTTCTTGGGCAGGCCGCCCGGCATCTTCTTGTTGATGAAGTGAATGACCTGTTCCTTGATCGGCGGCTTGCCAACGGTGGCCGGCGGCGCGTTGGTCTGCTTGCGTGCCATCAGGGACATCAGGCGGTTGCCCAGCCGCTGGCCCTTGAAGCTGAGGTTGGTCAGCGCATGGCCGAACTGGATGCCGCCCACGCTCTGCGTGCCGATGAACCAGGCCTGGAACGCCGCCATGGGGCGCCAGCTCTTCTTGCCCATCTTGCGCAACAGGTTGCGCATGTTCATGGACACATCGCCAAAGTCAATCTTCACCGGGCAGGGCGACAGGCACTTGTGGCAGACCGTGCAGTGGTCGGCTACGTCCTCGAACTCTTCCCAGTGCTTGATGGAGATGCCGCGGCGCGTCTGCTCCTCGTACAGGAAAGCCTCGACCAGCAGCGAGGTGGCCAGGATCTTGTTGCGCGGGCTATACAGCAGGTTGGCGCGCGGCACGTGGGTGGAGCACACCGGCTTGCACTTGCCGCAGCGCAGGCAGTCCTTGACCGAATCGGCAATGGCGCCGATGTCGCTCTGTTGCATGATCAGCGACTCGTGGCCCATCAGACCGAAGCTGGGGGTATAGGCGTTGGTCAAATCTGCATCCAACCCTCGTGGATACTGAGTAGTTTGCTCCTTATTTCGTAGCAATTTGCCCTTGTTGAAGCGCCCATCGGGGTCAACCTTGGCTTTGTATTCGGTGAATGGACGCAGCTCCTCGTCGCTCAGGAACTCCAGCTTGGTGATGCCAATGCCGTGCTCGCCCGAGATCACGCCGTCCAGCGAACGCGCCAGCGCCATGATGCGTTTGACCGCACCGTGGGCGGCCTGCAGCATCTCGTAGTCATCGCTGTTGACGGGGATGTTGGTGTGCACATTGCCGTCGCCGGCGTGCATGTGCAGTGCCACCCAGACCCGACCCTTGAGGATTCGCTGGTGGATGGCCGTGCATTCCCCCAGAATGGCCTCAAAGGCGGCACCGGTGAAGATCCCTTGCAACGGCGCACGCAGCTGTGTTTTCCAGCTGGCGCGCAGGGAATGGTCCTGCAACTGGGCAAACAGGCCTTCCACGCCGACCAGCCAGCCCTGCCACTGGGCGCGCACCTCGGCGATCAGTGCCAATGCCTGGGCCACCCGGTCTTCCAGCAGTTCGGCCGCCGGGATGTCATTGGCGTCGCCACCCTTGCTCAGGGGCAGGTTGCCGGACTCAAAGAACTCGGTCAGTGCGTCGCACAGGGCCAACTTGTTGGTGAGGCTCAGCTCGATATTGATACGCTCAATGCCATCGGTGTACTCGGCCATGCGCGGCAGCGGAATCACCACGTCTTCATTGATCTTGAAGGCGTTGGTGTGGCGCGATATGGCAGCCGTCTTCTTGCGGTCCAGCCAGAATTTCTTGCGCGCCTCGGGGCTGATGGCGATGAAGCCCTCGCCGCTGCGCGAGTTGGCAATGCGCACCACTTCCGAGGTGGCGCGGGCCACGGCATCGGCGTCGTCACCGGCAATGTCGCCAAACAGGGCCATCTTGGGCAGCACGCCGCGTTTGGACTTGGTGGTGTAGCCCACCGCCTTTAGATAGCGGTCGTCCAGGTGCTCCAGGCCAGCCAGTACCACGCCGCTGCGCTTCTGCTCGGCAAACATGAAGTCGATGATCTCGACGATGCTGGGCACGGCGTCTTTGGCGTTGCCGAAGAACTCCAGGCACACCGTGCGGGTGTTCTTGGGCATCTTGTGCACCACCCAGCGCGCGCTGGTGATCAGGCCGTCGCAGCCCTCCTTCTGGATGCCGGGCAGGCCACTCAGGAATTTGTCAGTCACGTCCTTGCCCAGGCCTTCCTTGCGGAAGGACCTGCCGGGGATGTCCAGACGCTCGCTGCGCAGTTTGGTCTTGCCGTCGGCCTTGAAGTACTGCAGTTCGAAGCTGGCAACCTCGGCGTCATGGATCTTGCCCATGTTGTGGTTGACGCGGGTTACCTCCAGCCATTCGGCCTGGGGCGTGACCATGCGCCAGCTGGCCAGGTTGTCCAGCGCCGTGCCCCACAGCACGGCCTTCTTGCCACCGGCATTCATGGCGATGTTGCCGCCAATGCAGGACGCCTCGGCGGACGTGGGGTCCACGGCAAACACGTAGCCGCCGCGCTCGGCCGCATCGGCCACGCGCTGCGTCACCACACCGGCTTCGGTCCAGATGGTGGCCACTTCCCGGTCCATGCCGGGCAGCGTGCGCAGCTCGACCTCGGTCATGGCTTCGAGCTTTTCGGTGTTGATGACGGCCGATTTCCAGGTCAGCGGAATGGCGCCGCCGGTATAGCCAGTGCCGCCCCCACGCGGGATGATGGTCAGACCCAGTTCAATACAGCCCTTGACCAGGCCGGCCATTTCTTCCTCGGAGTCCGGCGTCAGCACCACGAACGGGTATTCCACGCGCCAGTCGGTGGCATCGGTCACGTGCGAGACGCGCGAGAGACCGTCGAACTTGATGTTGTCCTTGGCGGTGAGCTTGAGCAGTGCCCGCTGCGTCTTCTTGCGCAGGGCGCTCATGTCCACCCAGCCGGTGTCAAAGGCCGCAACGGCGGCGCGGGCTGCCACCAGCAGCTCGCCCACCATGGCATCGCGCTCGGGATCCGTGTCGGGGGTGCGGCGCTTTTCCACCTCGTGCAGGCGGTGCTGCAGGGCATCGACCAGCAGCCCGCGGCGGCGCGGGTTGTCCAGCAGGTCGTCCTGCAGATAGGGGTTGCGCTGCACCACCCAGATGTCGCCCAGCACCTCGTAGAGCATGCGGGCAGAACGACCGGTGCGGCGTTCGCCGCGCAACTGGTTGAGCAGGCCCCAGGCCCGCTCCCCCAACAAACGGATCACGATTTCCCGGTCAGAAAAGGAGGTGTAGTTGTACGGGATTTCGCGGATACGTTCATGCACATGCGGCTGCTGGCCGGGCGCTGACAGGAGGTGTTGGAGCGAGGTGGGAGCGTTCATCGGACAGTAGTTTGCAGTCTTGGCAGCCTGGAAGACCGCTGTGGGCGGGAGGAAGATATTACCGCAGTGCAGCAATCACCTACCCTCGGGAGTGGCAAACTCCACTGGGGCAGCGCCTCTAATGGAAATTACCGAGCACCGGGCACCATCCGATCAGTTTTAATCAGACTGTCACAAAACATTCATACCCTTGCGCGTTTGTACGTACCCAAAGGAACTCCCATGAAACTGAAAATCGCCACATTGGCGCTCGGAACTGCACTCTCTTTTAGCGCCCAGGCGCAAACCGAAATCCAGTGGTGGCACTCCATGACGGGGGGGCTCAACGAATGGGTCAATGACCTGGCCAAGGGCTACAACGACAGCCAGAAAGACTACCGAATCGTTCCCACCTTCAAGGGCAATTACGATGAGTCGATGACTACGGCCATGGCCGCCTTCCGCGCCGGCAATGCACCGCACATCCTGCAAGTCTTCGAGGTGGGGACCGCCACCATGATGGCGGCCAAGGGTGCGATCAAGCCCGTGGGTGAGGTGATGAAACAGGCGGGGGTCCCGTTTGACCCCAAGGCCTATGTGCCTGCGGTGGCCGGCTACTACACCGCACCCAGCGGCGAAATGATGTCGTTCCCGTTCAACAGCTCGACCACCATCTTCTATTACAACAAGGACGCCTTCAAGGCCGCCGGCCTGGACCCCAACAAGGCACCCAGCACCTGGCCCGAGGTCACGCTGGCGGCGGCCAAACTGAAGGCATCCGGCCACAAGTGTCCCTACACCTCCAGCTGGGTGAGCTGGGTGCACCTGGAAAGCTTCTCCACCTGGCACAACACGCTTTTTGCCACCCAGAACAACGGCTTTGGCGGCACCAGCGCGCGCCTGGCCTTCAATTCGCCATTGCACCTGCGCCACTTTGACAACCTGGCCAACATGTCCAAACAGGGCTTGTTTGTCTACAAGGGTCGCGCCAGCGTAGCGGTGCCATCCTTTGTGTCCGGTGAGTGCGCCATGATGACCGGCTCGGCAGGTTCGTATGCCGACGTCAGCAAGGGTGCCAAGTTTGGCTACGGCTTGGCTCCGCTACCCTACTACCCCGATGTGGAAGGCGCACCTCAGAACACCATCATTGGCGGCGCCAGCCTGTGGGTCATGTCCGGCAAGAAGCCGGCTGAATACAAGGGCGTTGCGGACTTCTTCAAGTACCTCTCCAGCCCCGAAATCCAGTCGGCCAGCCACAAGCGCACCGGCTACCTGCCCATCACCATGGCGGCTTACCAGCTCACCGAGAAATCAGGCTTCTACAAGGAGAAGCCCGGAACCGACGTGGCCGTGTCCCAGATGATCCGCAAGACGACCGACAAGTCACGCGGCATCCGCCTGGGTAATTTTGTGCAGATCCGAACCATCATCGACGAGGAAACCGAGACCATCTGGTCTGGCAAGAAGACCCCCAAGGAAGCGCTGGAGACCGCGATGAAGCGCGGCAACGAACAACTGGAAAAGTTCGAAAAGGCCAACCGCTAAGCGCGTCGGGACAGAACCCATGGCAGTCGAAAAACGCGCATTTTTCCGGTCAACCTGGCTCCCCTGGCTGCTTCTGGCCCCACAGCTGGCGATCGTTGGCGTGTTTTTCTTCTGGCCTGCGGGACAAGCCCTGCTGCAGTCCCTGCAGGAGCAGGATGCTTTCGGGTTGAGCGTCACCTGGGTCGGACTGGACAACTTCAAGACCCTGTTGTCGGACTCGGCCTACCTGGAGTCGTTCAAGACGACGGCCGTGTTTTCCATCCTGGTGGCGGTGCTGGGCATTGCCCTGTCGCTGGTGCTGGCGGTCTTTGCCGACCGCATCATCCGCGGCGCACTGGCGTACCGCACCCTGCTGATCGTCCCCTATGCCGTGGCGCCCGCGGTGGCGGGTGTCCTGTGGGTCTTCATGTTCTCGCCCTCTATCGGCGTAGTGTCCTACATGCTCAGCCACTCCCTGGGTTTTGAGTGGAACCATTTGCTGGACTCCGGACACGCGATGGCTCTGATCGTCACCGCCGCGGTGTGGAAGCAGATTTCCTACAACTTCCTGTTCTTCCTGGCCGGCATGCAGTCCATTCCCAAATCGTTGATCGAAGCGGCCGCGATGGATGGTGCACGCCCGTGGCGGCGTTTCTGGACGATCCAGTTCCCACTGCTGTCGCCCACCACGTTCTTCCTGCTCGTCATCAACATGGTGTATGCCTTTTTCGACACCTTCGCCATCATCGATGCCACCACGCACGGTGGCCCCGGGCGCGATACAGTCATATTGGTCTACAAGGTCTACCAGGACGGCTTCAAGGGCGGCGACATGGGCGGCGCGGCGGCGCAATCCGTCATCTTGATGCTGGTCGTCATCGCAATGACGGTGTTCCAGTTCCGTTACATCGAAAAGAAGGTGCAGTACTAGATGGTTGAACGCCGCCCCTGGCTGGATCTGCTGGCCCATGCCGTCATGGTGCTGGGCCTGCTGATCGTGGTCTTTCCGCTGTACCTGGCGTTTGTGGCATCGACCCACACCGCGCAGGACATCTTGCAGGCGCCCATGCCGCTGCTGCCGGGCGCCCACCTGTGGGACAACTATGCCGCGGCACTCACTGGCCAGGGTGGCGGCGCCGGCTCCAACGCGCCGGTGGCACGCATGATGTGGATCAGCCTGGTCACGGCGCTGGTCATCACCTTTGGCAAGATCAGCATTTCCCTGCTGTCGGCATTTGCGCTGGTCTACTTCCAGTTTCCGTTTCGTTCCCTGTTCTTCTGGGCCATCTTCATTACCCTGATGCTGCCGGTGGAGGTGCGCATCGGCCCGACCTACCAGGTGGTATCCGACTTGGGCATGCTCAACACCTACGCCGGGCTGACGGTGCCGCTGATTGCGTCGGCCACCGCCACCTTTCTGTTTCGCCAGTTCTTCCTGACGGTGCCCGATGAATTGCTGGAAGCCGCGCGCATGGACGGCGCCGGACCCATGCGCTTCTTCAAGGACATTTTGCTGCCGCTGTCCAGAACGTCGATTGCCGCCCTGTTCGTGATCCAGTTCATCTACGGCTGGAACCAGTACCTGTGGCCGCTGCTGGCCACCACCAGCGAAGACATGTACCCGGTGGTGGTCGGCATCAAGCGCATGATTGCAGGCGGAGACTCCGGCAACGAGTGGAACATCGTGATGGCCACCGCCATCCTGGCCATGCTGCCACCGGCGGTGGTGGTGGTCTTCATGCAGCGCTGGTTCATCAAGGGTTTGGTGGACTCCGAGAAGTGACTGACAAAGACTGATATGGCATCTATTTCCCTCAAAAACGTCGTCAAACGCTATGGCACTGGGCCCAAGGCGGTTCCCGTCATCCACGGCGTCAACGCGGACATTGCACATGGCGAGTTCATTGTCATCGTCGGCCCCTCGGGTTGCGGCAAGTCCACGCTCCTGCGCATGGTCGCCGGGCTGGAAGAGATCACCGGCGGCGAGATCGCCATCAACGGCAAGGTGGTCAACGATGTGGAACCCAGCGACCGCGACATCGCCATGGTGTTCCAGAACTACGCCCTCTACCCGCACATGAGCGTGTTCGACAACATGGCCTACGGTCTGAAAATTGCCAAGGTGCCACTGGACGAGATCCGCGCACGCGTGGACAAGGCCGCCAAGATTCTGGAAATTGGCCCCTTTTTAGAGCGCAAGCCGCGCGAACTATCCGGCGGCCAGCGCCAGCGCGTGGCCATGGGCCGCGCCATCGTGCGCCAGCCCCAGGTATTTTTGTTTGACGAGCCGCTGTCCAACCTGGACGCCAAGCTGCGCGCCCAGACCCGGCTCGAAATCCAGAAGCTGCACCGCGAACTGGGCATCACCAGCCTGTTCGTCACCCACGACCAGGTGGAGGCGATGACGCTGGCCCAGCGCATGATCGTCATGAATGGCGGCGTCATGGAACAGTTTGGCACGCCTGAAGAGGTCTACACCCGCCCGGCCTCCACCTTTGTGGCCAGCTTCATCGGCTCGCCACCGATGAACCTGCTGAAAGACGCGCCCGATGCCAAGCCCGGCATCATCACCGGTATCCGCCCCGAACACCTGGACATCACGCCCACCGGCTGGGCGCTGCAGGTGGAAGCCGTGGAAATGCTGGGTGCCGAGCGCCTGGTCTACGGCCGCTGGGCGCACAGCGCGACCGACGAGCTGGTCATCATCCGCACCGAGGAGTCCCACGCCGTTCCGACGCTGGGCGCCACCATCCATGCAACACCACGACCAGACCGCATCCACCACTTTGATGCAGGTACCGGAAAACGGATATGAGTGATTGGCCCTATCCGCGCTGGGTGGCGCACCGGGGCGCCGGCAAGCTGGCGCCTGAAAACACGCTGGCCGCGTTCCGGCTCGGCGCCAGCTATGGCTACCGCATGTTTGAATGCGACGTGAAACTCAGCGCCGACGGCGTGCCCTTTCTCATGCACGACGCCACGCTACAGCGCACCACCAACGCCCGGGGCAAGCTGGGTGCCGGCAACAGCGCGGTCGGCGGCGACCACCCCTGGGGAGTACTGGCACAACTGGATGCCGGCGGCTGGCACAGCCGCGCGTTTGCCGGCGAGCCCCTGCCGACCCTGGACGCCATTGCAGCCTTCTGCATCCACAACGGCCACTTTCTGAACATCGAGATCAAGCCAACCCCGGGCACGGCCCGGCACACCGGCGAGGTCGTGGCCCGCGAGGCCGCGCGCTTGTGGGCCGGGCGAGCGGTGCCCCCCCTGCTGACGTCCTTCGAGCCCGAGGCCCTGCGTGGCGCCATGGAGGCCCAGCCCGAACTGCCGCGCGGCCTGCTGCTGGACACGCTGTGGTCCGGCTGGCTGGAAACCGCCCTGATGCTGGACTGCCAGGCCATCGTCTGCAATCACGCCCTGTGGGACCGCAGCAGCGTCACCCAGGCCCAGAGTGGCGGCTTTCGTACACTGAGCTACACCGTCAACGATGAATGGGCCGCCGAGCGCCTGATCGCCCTGGGAACGGACGGCATCATCACCGACCGGGTGGACCTGTTCAACCCGAATTAGCGCCAGCCGCGCCCGCCGGCCCACTGGCTGGTGGCCGCAAAGACCACCAGGGCAGCGTAGCTGGCCATCTTGCCGTCGCGGCCAAAGAACCACAGCCCCAGCCCCAGCGCCACCGCGCCAGCTATTGAATTGATAGCTGCCTGCTCAATGAATCCGAGGGCTAAGGGGCTTTTTTTATTCACAAGAGGACCGGCAAAAGCCAGCACGCAACCCAAGGCAATGGCGGGCGCCAGGAAATTGGCCAGATGATAGAGTTGGTCCAGAGGAGCCATTTGGCTGGCCCTGCAGGGCCTTTGGGTTGGTTCAGGTGACGGCGATTTTATAATTGGACTTAAATCAATTGCAGCCGGGACGCTCGCACCCATCCGGTGCACACCAAGAATCACATGGCAGTCTGGACATTAGGCATCAACCACACCACCGCGCCACTGGACGTGCGCGGCCGGTTTGCGTTCGCCATGGACCAGATCGCGCCCCACCTGCACGGCCTGCGCCAGTCGCTCAACCGCATGCCCGAGGCGGCCATCGTCTCCACCTGCAACCGCACCGAAATCTACTGCGCTGGCGAACAAACCGAACTGGAGCCCACGCTGGGCTGGTTGGCCAACTCGGCCGGCATTTCGCCCGATGCACTGCGTTCCCACACCTACGCGCTGCAGGACGGCCTGGCCGCGCGCCACGCCTTCCGCGTCGCCAGCGGACTGGACTCCATGGTGCTGGGCGAGCCGCAGATCCTGGGCCAGTTGAAGGACGCCGTGCGCGCTGCCGATGCCGCCGGCGCCCTGGGCACCACGCTGTCGCAATTGTTCCAGCGCTCGTTCGCCGTCGCCAAGGAGGTCCGCACCTCCACCGAGATCGGCGCGCACTCCATCAGCATGGCCGCCGCCGCCGTGCGCCTGGCCGGCAACCTGTTTGAGGACCTGAGCAAGGTCAAGGTGCTGTTCGTGGGCGCTGGCGAAATGATCGAGCTGTGCGCCACGCACTTTGCCGCCAGGAACCCCAAGACCCTGGTCATTGCCAACCGCACACTGGAGCGCGGCGAAAAGCTGGCCAGCCGCTTTGGCGGCGAGGTCATGCGCCTGGCCGAAGTGCCTGACCGGCTGCACGAGTTTGACGCCGTCATCAGCTGCACCGCCAGCACGCTGCCCATCATCGGCCTGGGTGCCGTGGAGCGCGCCGTCAAGAAGCGCCGCCACCGCCCCATGTTCATGGTCGATCTGGCCGTGCCGCGTGACATCGAGATTGAAGTCAAATCGCTGGAAGACGTGTACCTGTACACCGTGGACGACCTGGCCACCGTGGTGCAGACCGCCCAGGCCAGCCGCCAGGCCGCCGTGGCCCAGGCCGAGGCCATTGTGGATGCCGGCGTGCAGAGCTTCATGCACTGGATCGACCAGCGCAGTGCCGTGCCGCTGATCCAGCAGCTCAACGCCCAGGCCGACGCCTGGCGCGCCGCCGAGCTGGCCCGTGCCCGCAAGCTGCTGGCCAAGGGCGAGCCGGTGGATGCGGTGCTGGAAGCCCTGTCCAAGGGTTTGACCCAGAAAATGCTGCACGGCGCCATGGCCGAGTTGCACGCGGGCGACGCCCAGGCCCGCGAACGTGCCAGCCACGCCATCTCGCACTTCTTCCTGCGCAACACCAGTCGTTAGCGGCGCTCGCCGCCCCTCCTGTGCGGGCCGTCCGCCGCCCGTGTTCCGTTCCCCGTTTCCGTCCACTCTGTCCGCGCCCATGAAAGCCTTTTTCCGTCAACAACTGGCCCGCTACACCGACCGCCAGGCCGAGCTGGAGTTCCTGCTGTCCCGCGAGGACATCATGAAGGACATGGATCAGTTCCTCAAACTCTCGCGCGAGCACACCGATGTGGCCGCCGTGGCCACCCGCTGGGCGCGCTACCAGCAGCGCGAGGCCGACCTGGCCGGCGCCCAGGAGATGAAGAGCGACCCGGACATGGCGGAGATGGCCGAAGAGGAAATCGAGAACGCCACCGCCGAACTGGCGGAGCTGGAAACCGAACTGCAGCGCATGCTGCTGCCCAAGGACCCGGACGACGCGCGCCCCGCGTTTGTCGAAATCCGCGCCGGCACGGGTGGCGACGAGTCGGCGCTGTTCGCCGGCGACCTGCTGCGCATGTACATGCGTTATGCCGACCGCTGCGGCTGGAAGACCGAAATTGTCAGCGAGTCGCCCAGCGAACTGGGTGGCTACAAGGAAGTGGTGGTGCGCATGGAGGGCTTTCACAATGGCACCGGTGCCTATGGCGCACTCAAGTTCGAGTCTGGCGGCCACCGCGTGCAACGCGTGCCCGCCACCGAAACCCAGGGCCGCATCCATACCAGCGCCTGCACGATCGCCGTGCTGGCCGAGCAGGACGAGGCCGAAGCCATCAAGATCAACCCGTCGGACCTGCGCATCGACACCTACCGCGCCAGCGGCGCTGGTGGCCAGCACATCAACAAGACCGACTCGGCCGTTCGCATCACCCACATCCCCACCGGCATCGTCGCCGAATGCCAGGATGGGCGCAGCCAGCACAGCAACAAGGCCCAGGCGCTGAAAGTGCTGACCGCCCGCATCCACGAAAAGGAGCGCAGCGAGCGCGCCGCCAAGGATGCCGCAGAACGCAAGAGCCTGGTCGGCAGCGGCGACCGCAGCGACCGCATCCGCACCTACAACTTCCCGCAGGGCCGCCTGACCGACCACCGCATCAACCTGACGCTGTACAAGCTGTTGCAGATCATGGAAGGCGATCTGGACGACGTGGTGCAGGCCCTGCAGGCCTATGAGGCGGCCGAGCAACTGGCGGCGCTCGAGCTGGGAATGGTTTAGAGCCTTTTTGGCATCTAGCCCTCGTCAATACTGCACCTAAAGCTACAAATTTCATAGCAAATGGGAACCCCGCAAACGCCCTCCACCATCGCCCAGGCGCTGACGTGGGCGCAAGCCCAGGGTCTGGACCGGCTGGATGCGCACATGCTGGTACTGCACGCCTTGGGGCGTTCCGAGCACGAGCGCGCCTGGCTGCTGGCGCACGACACCGACGCACTGCCAGACTCCGCCTACGCCGCGCTGCAAAACAACGTGCGCCGCCGCGCCCACGGCGAGCCGCTGGCCTACATCACCGGGCACAAGGCCTTCTACGGCCTGGATTTCGCCGTGGATTTGCGCGTGCTGGTGCCCCGGCCGGACACCGAAACCCTGGTGGAGTGGGCGCTGGAAGTGCTATCGCCCGTGGCGGGCGGGCAGGTGGTGGACCTGGGCACCGGCAGTGGCGCCATCGCACTGGCACTGAAACATGCGCGGCCCGACCTGCAGGTCAGCGCCGTGGACTTCAGCACCGACGCCCTGGCCGTCGCCCGCGCCAATGCCCAGCGCCTGAAGCTGGACGTGGCATGGGTACAGGGTAGCTGGCTGGACGGCGTGCCGGGCCTGTTTGACGCCATCGTCTCCAACCCACCCTACATCGCATCCGGCGACCACCACCTGGCCGCGTTGACCCACGAACCCCTGTCGGCACTGGCCAGTGGGGCCGATGGGCTGGACGACATCCGCACCATCGTCCGCCAGGCACCAGCGCGTTTGCGCGGCGGCGGCTGGCTGCTGCTGGAGCATGGCTACGACCAGGCCGCCGCCGTGCGCACCCTGCTCACCCAGGCGGGCTTTGCCAGTGCGCAGTCGCGGCGCGACCTGGCCGGCATCGAACGCTGCAGCGGCGGGCGCTGGCCCTCGTAAATGCAAGCGCTATTGCTATTTATTTCATAGTAATATCGATACCGCAGTGCCTTGAGCGGGATGCCCTTCAGGGGCGACTCGAAAACCAGAGGCACTGATGCATGCGCAGGTTTGCAAGAGACCCAAAACTACCGTCACATTGCACCCTTGCCTTTCTATACTTGCCACAGCCAGCACACCGGCCTTGGACGTGACCGGCGTAATGTGAAAGGAAACCGGGAATGGCGTATCTGCTTCAGCAACGGCTCGCACGCAACAGCAAGCGTGCCATTGGCATCTGCCTGGCCCTGGCCGCGCCACTGGTTTGGGCGGATGTTGATTTGGCCGTGCTCGAAAAGGCCGAGGGCCTGCTCAAGTCCGGCCGCTCCGAGGAGGCCTATCTGCTGCTGGAGCCACTGGAACTCAGCGGTGCCGGCGACCAGGTTTATGACTACCTGCTAGGCACCGCCGCCCTGGAGAGCAACCGGCCCAGCAAAGCCAGCTTTGTCTATGAGCGCATTCTGGCCGTGGCCCCGAACTTCATTGGCGTGCGGGCCGACATGGGGCGCGCCTACCTGGCCCTGGGCGACTATGGCCGCGCAAAGATCGAGTTTGAATCGGTGCTGGCCATCCAGAACCTGCCACCGGACCTGCGCAGTGCCGTGGAACAGTATGCGCGAGCGGCCGAGGCGCGCACCCAGAACCAGCGCACCACGGGCTCGGGTTATGTCGAGGTGGGAGTCGGCGCCGACACCAACATCGGCAGTGCCACCGCCCTGTCGGCTGTCCATATTCCGTCCTTTGGTCTGTATGCGCCAGCGCCTCCCTCCGGCAGAAAGACCGAGGACAACTATGGCACTGTGGGCGTTGGCGGCGAGGTCAACCACCGGTTAACCGACCAATGGAGCCTCTATGGTGGCGGCGACTACCGCGGCCGCGCCTACCAGATGTACAACGACTCCGGCTACGCCACGCTGGATGGCCGTATCGGTGTGAGTTACGCGGGCGGTGCCTGGCTGCTGCGAACCGGGCTGAACACCGGACAGTACTACCTGAACCAATCCCGCCTGAGAGGCACCACGGGAGCCAGCCTGGACTGGCGCCTGGCGCTGAACAACCAGAACCAATTCTCCCTGGGTGCAAGTTTCAATGATGCCCGCTACCAGTTGAACAGCTACGCCAGCCAGGACACGCAGACCACAGCGCTGTCGGCGGGGTGGCTGACCTCACTGGGTGACGGCAGCACGGTGTTCAGCCTGTCGGGGGCCATCGGCGTTGAAAAGGCCGTGGGTGGCCGCGACGACGGCGACCGGCGCTTTTATGGTCCGCGGCTCTTCATCCAGAAGAGCTTTGCCGACAAGATGGGCGCCTACGCCTCCACCGGAGCGACCATTTCCCGCTACGACAGCACCAACAGCCTGTACCTGGTTTCCCGCGAGGAAACCCTGTACGACCTGACCATGGGCATGACCTGGTCGGTCGGCAAGGGGCTTTCGGTGCGGCCCCAGTTCAGCGCCATCCGCAACAACAGCAACGCCGAGCTGTACACCTACGACAAGAACGACTGGTCGGTGAACATGCGGTTTGATTTCTAGACGGAGTTCCCATGCAAGCAACTGCCCCCAAGCGCTGCAAGTCCCACACGTGGTGGCGCGTCAGCCTGATGGTCGCGGCCGCACTGCTCGGTCATACCGATAGGGCCTTGGCGCAGCAAAGCGCAGCACGGGTCATGTCGGTCTCTGGCGTGGCCACGGCGACCGATCCGCAGGGGCGCGAGCGTCCACTGGCAAAGGGTGCAGAGCTGTTCTCCGGCGACAAGGTGGTCACCAACGACACTGCACTGGTGCAGATGCGCTTGCACGATGGGGGCTACATGTCCGTGCGCCCCGGCACCGCCATGGTTATCGACCGCTTTGTGCACGATGAAAAGGACGCCAGCAACTCCAGTTTTCTGGTTTCCCTGCTGCGCGGGGGCTTTCGCTCGATCACCGGCCTGATCGGGCGCACCAATCCCGATGCCTACCAGATCCGCAGCGCAACGGCCACCATTGGCATACGCGGCACAGACCACGAACCCATGCTGGTTCTGGACACGCCCGGCTTGCCGTCCCTGGGCGCACCCGGCCTGTATGACAAAGTCAATGAAGGCGAGACCTTCATTCGCAACAAGAACGGTGTTCAGTCACTGAAGGCCGGTGATGTGGGCTTTGCGCCCCAGGCCATCGACACGCCACCGCAAGTGCTGCTGAAGATTCCCGATTTCTACAAACTCGAACTCAAGGCCGACGCCCGCGAAGCCAGAAAGGACGGCGCCGAGGGCGGCAAGGGTGATGGCAGCAAACGCGCCGCGGCTGGCGCTGGCGCTCTATTGCGCCCATCCCTGGCAGCACGCAAAGACGCGGCAACCGCCCCCGCGCCGGCAAACCCGGCCCCCGCAAACCCCGCGCCGCAAGCAGGCCCGACGCCCATCACCAATCCGGTCAACCCGACCGCCCCTGACGTCAACACTGCCCCTGTATTGACGCCTGAGCAGAAAAGGGCCGCCATCATTCAGAACGTGACCACCCCCTTGCAGAAATCGGTCACGACGCTGCCAAAGTAGCCCCCTTATTCCCGGAGAACCAGAATGAAAGCCTATTGGATTGGACCCTGCTCCCTGCTGGCCATGGGTCTTGCCGGCAGCGCCTTGGCCGAGCCCGCCGGGACCCTGCTCTTTGCCCAGCAAGGCACGCAGATCGTCGGTGAAAACGGCGCCACGCGCGCCGCCGTCAAGGGCGACGTACTGCAAACCGGCGAACGCCTGGTAACGCCCGCAGGGTCAATCTCTCAAGTGGTGCTATCCGATGGCAGCCTGATCGGCGTGCGGCCGGAGTCGGAGTTGCGCCTGGACCGGGCCACGGTCGATGCGGACAACCGTGCGCCCGTGGTGTCCCTGGTCCAGGGCACGGTGCGGGTCATTGGCGCCGAGTTGATGGACCCCAGAAAGACTTCCAGCATCACGCTGCAGTCCGGCGCAACCACCGTCCAACTCAAAGGGGGTGATCTGGAGTCTGCCGTTGTCAGGGGTGACGGCAAGCCGGCGGCCAGCGGCGCAGCGCCAGGCAGCTATCAGCGCCTTTTGGTCGGATCTGGCAGCGTGGCCAACGGCAACGCCATTGGTGCACTGACGCCCAGGCAGGTCAACTTTGCATCAACCGGCAACGCCGGGCCTGCAACACTGTCCAACCCGGCACAAACCCCGTTTGCCCCGAATCGGGGGGCCGGACCGGCCAACATGCCAGGCAACCCCAAAGGGCCTGCACCCTTCAACCCAGGCAACATTGCCAACCCTTTGAACAACGCGCCGGGATTCAAGCAGCCCGGGCCCTTGAACATGCCAGTTGCCCCGGTCATTGCGCCTGTCAACAGGCCCTGCACCCGGTTTATCGGCAAAACCTGCATCCAGTAGCGTTCACGTCCACAGGTCCAGCGGAGGATCGGCCACCACGGCGCGCAGGATGTCCGAGCGCGACACGAAACCGGTGACCTTGCCATCGTCATCCACCACGGGCAAACCGGGCAGGCCGGTATCCAGCAGCACGCGGGCCACACGGCGAATGTCAGTGTCGGGCGACACGCTCGGTACCGGCGTCCACATCAGTTCCACCACCGGCTGCATCAGCAGCGCACGCCAGGCCAGCGCGTGGCTGTCCGGCCCCGGCAGGCGGTCAGGGCGCATCAGGTCGGCGCGGGAAATCAGCCCCACCAGGGTGCCGCCCGAGGTGACCACCGGCGCCTGTCCCAGACGGTTGTGTGCCAGCACCTGCCAGGCCTGATCCACCGTTGCTGATTCCGGGACCGTGGTCACCGACTTGCTCATGACGGCATCCACCCGGGTCAGCGGGTGGCGCGGCATGGATGGGTTGCCGGTCTGCGCGTAGGCGGCCAGGGCGGTGCGGTGCGCAGTGTCGCTGGGCGCCGGCGCCTGCGCCATCAATTCGTTGAAGCGGGAGGGATTCTGATCCTGCGGGTCCAGGCCCACTGGCGTCACGACGTTGGAACGGGTGGCACGGGCAATCGGCCCGACCTGGCGCAGCTCCTCCATGGAACCCCTGAAAACACGCCCTGCCTTGCCGTATACCGAGAACATGGTGCAACTCCTGTTGGCTCGCCGCAATGTGATGGCAATCTGCCGCCGGGCCGCCCCAAGGCAAATGAACCCCTTTGGAGGGCAGCGACCCGCGAAGCGGCGGAGCGTGGGGGCTATTCTTACAGGAAAAGCGACTGCAAGTCACTCAGGAAATCAAAACCGCGTTGCGTGGGCCGGACACGGGCAAAGTCACGTTCCAGCAGGCCTTTTCGCTCGGCTTCCTGCAGCGCCGCTTCGATGGCGGTCAGTGCCAGACCGGTGCGCTCGGAGAAATCGCGCAATCCAAAGCCATAGCGCAGGCGCAGGGCATTGAGCATGAATTCAAACGGCAGCTCGCTGCGTGCCACCTCGTCTTCCTGCGACAACGCCCGACCGGCCAGCGCCTGGTCCATGTACCGGCGCGGCTCGCGAAAGCGCACCTGGCGCACCACACGGTGGGCAAAACTGAGCTTGCTGTGGGACCCGGCGCCAATGCCCAGATAGTCGCCAAACTGCCAGTAGTTCAGGTTGTGCTTGCACCGGTGGTTCTGCCTGGCATAGGCGGACACTTCGTAGCGGTCCAGCCCGGCCACACCGGTGAGTTCGGTGATGTGGTCCAGCATGGCATAGGCCGTGTCGTCCTCGGGAATCACTGGCGGAAATTTGGCGAAGTAGGTGTTGGGCTCGATCGTCAGGTGGTAGATGGAGATGTGCGGCGGGGCAAACTGCAGCGCGGTGGCAATGTCCTGCCCCACCTGCTCCATGGACTGTCCCGGCAGCGCGTACATGATGTCCAGGTTGAAGGTGTCGAACGACTTCGCCGCCTCCTCCACCGCCGCCAGTGCCTGGGCACGGTCGTGCACGCGGCCCAGGGCCTTTAGATGATCGTCGTTGAAGCTCTGCACGCCGATGGACAGGCGCGTGACACCTGCGTCGTGGTAGGCCTTGAAGCGATCCTTCTCGAAGGTGCCGGGGTTGGCCTCCAGCGTGATCTCGCAGTTGGCCTCCAGGCGCAGGCGGGCGCGGATATCACCCAGCAGGCGGTCGATGGTGGCCGGCGCAAACAGGCTGGGTGTGCCACCACCGATGAAGATGCTGTGGATGCTGCGGCCCCAGATCAGCGGCAGCGCAGCCTCCAGATCGGCCACCAGCGCGTCCACATAGCGCTGCTCGGGCAGTTCACCGCCTGGTCTCTCGTGCGAGTTGAAATCGCAATACGGACACTTCTTCAGACACCACGGGATATGCACATAGAGCGACAAGGGCGGCAGCGCCGCCAGTTGCAGAGTGCCAGGGCGCATGTAGTGCGTGATGTCGCGCTGCACCACGGGCTCGGAGCCGGCAGTTGCTGCGCCCGACGGAACAATGGGGATCATGTCGCTTAGCCGGCGGCGGCCATGTCCAGCCAGTGCTCGCGGATCAACGCCGCGATGGCCTTGGCGGATTTGCCGCGGTGGCTGTTGGCGTTCTTCACCTCGATCGGCAATTGGGCAAAGGTCTGGCCAAACTGCGGAATCCACATCACCGGGTCGAAACCAAAGCCATTGCTGCCAACTGGTTCGCGCGCAATCTCACCCACCACCCGGCCCACGGCAATCAGCGGCTCGGGGTCATCGGCCGAGCGAACCGCCACCAGGGTGCTGACCAGAGCGGCACGGCGATTGTCGACGTCGCGCATCTGCTCCAGCAGTGCACGCACATTGTTGGTGTCGCCCTTCTCGTAGCCAAACTGGGTTGCGTAGTACGCGGTGTCCACCCCCGGCAGGCCGCCAAAGGCATCCACGCACAGGCCGGCGTCATCCGCCAGAGCCGGCAGGCCCGTGTGGTGCGCGGCATTGCGCGCCTTGGCCAGCGCGTTCTCGACAAAGGTGCGGTGCGGCTCGGGTGCTTCCGGCACGCCCAGCGTGCCCTGGGGAATCAACGTGCAGCCCAATGGAGTCAACATGGCCTGCAGTTCGGCCAGCTTGCCCTGGTTGTTGGAGGCGAGAACAATTTTCATAATTTTGCGGGTCAGACCCCGCGCGTCAGCGATCTGCTCTGGCCCCAGAGCTTTTAGGCAATTTTTGGCAATAGCCCTCGTGGAATATACGTTATCAGCTACTATTTTGATAGCGACTGCAATTGCAGCGCCATCAGTTCGGTGATGCCTTTTTCGGCCAGCGTCAGCAACTTGTCCATCTCGACGCGTGAGAACGCTGCGCCTTCGGCTGTGCCCTGCACCTCGACGAAATGGCCGGCACCGGTCATCACCACATTCATGTCGGTATCGCAGGCCGAGTCTTCGGTGTATTCCAGATCCAGCAGTGGCGTGCCCTGCACAATGCCCACCGAGATGGCGGCCACCTGCGCGGTGATGGGCGACTCGGTGATCTTGCCGGCGGCCAGCAGACCTTTGACGGCATCCTGGGCGGCGACAAAGGCGCCGGTGATGGCGGCGGTGCGGGTACCACCGTCGGCCTGCAGCACATCGCAATCGAGCTGGATGGTGCGTTCGCCGAGTTTCTTCAAGTCAAACACGGCGCGCATGGAGCGGCCGATCAGCCGCTGGATTTCCTGCGTGCGCCCGCTCTGCTTGCCGCGCGCGGCCTCACGGTCGCTGCGGGTGTGGGTGGCGCGGGGCAGCATGCCGTACTCGGCGGTGACCCAGCCCTCGCCGCTGCCGCGCTTGTGCGGTGGAACCTTCTCTTCGACCGACGCGGTGCACAGGACTTTGGTTCCGCCAAACTCGATCAGGACCGAGCCCTCGGCGTGCACGGTATAGCCGCGGGTGATGCGCACGGGGCGCAGTTGGTCGGCAGCACGTGCCGGGGTGCGGACAAATTCTGTCATGGAACTTTCTGAAAAATCAACCCTTGCGGGATGCCGAGCGGCGGATGGCTTCGTTGATCTCGGCAATGGAGCGCTCGATGGCGGCATCGTCCAGATCATCCACCCCGGAGTCCAGCCAGCCGGCCTGCACCGTGGAAGCGAACACGCCGTCATCAATGTTGTCGGTCGAAATGGTGCCACGGGTGGACTCGAAGCTGTCCGGGGTCTCCCACTCCATGGCGATCACGGTCACGTTGTCGCTGTGGGAGCCGGCCTTGAGCAGCGCGCGCTCGACCAGTTCCGGCACGGCGGAGCCCACCTGCTTCTGACCGAGTTGCAGCACGATTTCAGCATCGTCCAGACTGCCCCATAGGCCGTCCGAGCACAGCAGAATCTTGTCACCCTGCTGCAGGGGGACCGGGCCGGTTACTTCAAACACCGGCTTGGTCGGGGAACCGAGGCAGGTGTAGAGCACGTTGCGGTTGAAATTGGCCGGCAGCGGCACATCGGGGTTGGCATCCTGGCGCTGCTCGATGTAGGAGTGATCACGGGTGCGGGCCAGCAGTTCGCCATGGCGTACGAAATACAGGCGCGAGTCGCCACAGTGCACCCAGTGCGCGACACCGTTTTGCACAATCGCGGCCACCAGCGTGGTGCGCGGTGTGTCCATCAGGTGTTTCTCGGCGGCATAGCGCAGGATCTGGCGGTGCGCTGCCATGATGGCCATGTTGAAAAAAGCAGCAACGTCGTCGATTTCCGGCTTGGCGTCCTTCTGGTACAGCGCAGAAATGGTTTGCAGCACGATCTGGGCCGCGACTTCACCCTCGGGGTGGCCCCCCATTCCATCGGCCAGCAGAAAGAGGCCCGACGCCTTGGTGTAGCAATACCCCATGCGGTCTTCGTTCTTGTCGCGCCCGCCCTTGCGGCTGATCTGGAATACGGAAAACTTCATCGTGGCTTGCCTCCGGCGTTGATGGGACCAAGCACACTCTTCTTGGCATCCGACACGATGGTGTCGAACTGCATACGTACCTTTTCACCGACGCTGAGTTTGGTGTAGCGGCGCTCACCTTCCCGACTCAGCTCCTTCTGCAAGGCAAAAACCGATTGCGGCCGGGACAGTGGGTCCAGCGACATGCACCACTCCACGACCTCGATCAGGTTGTCGGAGTAGACGCCGCGCAACCTGGCCAGCGCCACGGCGATGCGATCCTTTTCCAGGCGCTGCGGTGCCTCGTTGGGCGGGTAGCCCTGCATGCAGGCGTAGATGCAGGCGCCAATGGCATAGATGTCGGTCCAGGGCCCCATGGAAGCATCGCGCCGGTACATTTCGGGCGCGGCAAAACCGGGCGTGTACATGGGGCGGATGAAGTTGCCTTCCTTGCTCAGCACCTCGCGCGCGGCACCAAAGTCGATCAGCACCGAGCGGTTGTCATCGGTGATGAAGATATTGGCCGGCTTGATGTCCAGGTGCAGCATCTTGTGCTGGTGCACGATGCGCAGTCCACGCAGGATCTCGTCGAACAGCGAGCGGATGGTGGACTCGCGGAATACCTTGCTCTGCTTCAGATCGCGGGCAGTCACAATGAAGTCCTGCAGGGCGGCGCCCTCCAGGTAGTTCATGACCATGTAGACGGTTTCGTTCTCGCGGAAGAAGTTCAGCACGCTGACCACCGACGGGTGGGAAATCTGTGCCAGCGAGCGGCCTTCTTCAAAGAAGCTCTTCAGACCCAACCGGTACAGCGACAGCTTTTCGGGCTGCACCTGCGGAAGCAACTCTCCGGGGGCACGTGTTGCCAGTGAAGATGGCAAGTACTCCTTGACCGCCACCTGTTGTCCGTCAGGATCCAGCGCCAGATACACCAATCCAAAGCCTCCAGCGGCCACCTTGCGGATGATGCGATAGCCACCAATGGTCGTATCCGGAGGTAGGGGAGCTGGCTTGACCTTCGACATAAATTAAGAGTTGAACGCTCGTCTGATCCGTCTGAACCGGGTTATTCTCTGGGTCGTTTCACGAACCGAGATTACGCGATGGCAGTTTACAGCATGACAGGTTATGCCAGTGTCCAGGAAAGCACCGGCACGACCACCCCAGGCACCGACGCCAAGACCCCTGCCGGCCAGCTCGGTCTGGAGATCCGGTCGGTCAACAGCCGCTTTCTGGACCTCTCCTTTCGTTTGCCAGAAGATCTGCGTCAGTTCGAGCCAACTCTGCGTGATCTGCTGGTCGGCCGCCTCAAGCGCGGCAAGGTCGAGGTTCGCGCCTCCATCGAAAACCACGCTGCCAGTGGGGTATCGGACCCATCGGCCCGCTTGCTGCAACGCCTCAATGCCGTGCAGGACAGTGTCAAGGCCTGGTTGCCCACCGCAGCGCCGTTGAGCGTGGCGGATGTCATCCGGATTTCAGCCGCCGAGCAGACCGGTCAACACGACTGGAGCAGCCTGGTCATGCCACTGGCCGACAGGGCCCTGCAGGCCTTGCTGGCGGCACGTCAGCGCGAGGGTGCCCGCCTGTCCACCATGCTGCTGGATCACATCACCCAGTTGCGTACCCTGGCCCAACAGGCCGTCCCCCTGATTCCCCAACTGGTGGAGCAGAACCGCCAGCGCTTCCTGACCCGCTGGAAAGAGGCCATGGCCCTGACCGATGGAACCACGCTGCCGGAAGCCGCGCAGGACCGCGCACTGACCGAGGCCACCGCCTTTGCCATCCGCATCGACGTCGCGGAAGAAATCACCCGACTCAGTTCCCACCTGGACGAACTGGAACGCCTGATCACCAAGGGCGGCGAGATCGGCAAACGGCTGGACTTTTTGATACAGGAGTTACACCGTGAGGCCAATACCCTGGGCTCCAAGTCGGCTGCGCTGGAACTGACCCACATCTCGGTGGACATGAAGGTACTGATCGAACAAATGCGCGAGCAGGTGCAGAACATAGAATAGGCGCTCTCCAAACCGCCTAGAGCCGATCTATGGACTACCCCGGAAACCTTTTTGTCGTCGCCGCCCCCAGCGGGGCCGGCAAATCCAGCCTGGTCAAGGCTCTGCTTGAACTCGATTCACACGTGCAGCCCTCGGTCTCGCACACCACGCGTGCGCCACGCGGCCAGGAAAAGCATGGCCGCGAATACTTCTTCGTGTCGGAGCAGGAGTTCGACGCCATGGTCGGGGCCAACGGCTTTCTGGAGTGGGCCCATGTGCACAACCATCGCTACGGAACATCCCGCAAGGCCATTGAGGAACGCATGGCCCAGGGCGCGGACGTGATCCTGGAGATCGACTACCAGGGCGCGATCCAGGTCAAGAAAATCTTTGCCAACGCCATTTCCATCTTCATCCTGCCGCCCAGCTGGGAAGAGTTGCGCTCCCGGCTGGAGCGTCGTGGCGAGGATGCCCCCGAGGTCATCGATGTGCGCATGAAAAACGCGGCCGTTGAGGTCGCCCAGGCAGATAAATTCGACTTCGTTATAATCAACGAGTTGTTTGACCGTGCGCTTTTCGATCTGAAAGCCATTGTTCACTCCCAGCGGCTCAAATTTGCAGCACAGCGTCGTGCCCGAGCCGAAACATTCAAAGCATTGCACATCCCCTAGTCTTTCGGAGAACTCCATGGCCCGTATTACTGTAGAAGACTGCCTGTTGCAGATCCCCAATCGTTTTCAACTGGTGCTGGCTGCAACCTACCGCGCCCGCATGCTGAACCAGGGCCACACCCCCAAGATCGAGAGCAAGAACAAGGCCGGTGTGACTGCGCTGCGTGAAATCGCTGCAGGCAAGATCGGTCTGGAGATGCTGAAGAAGGTTCCGCTCTGATCGGCCCCATTTGCTGAAAGCACCGCTTGCGGTGCTTTTTTTTGACCTTTTTTGGCCCTTCGCGTCCAAATTTTTGACAGCGCGCTACATTTGAGCCATGGGTATCGCCGTCCAACCAACACCTCGCAAAGACGCCCCTGCCGCCAACGGGCCGCAGGACGCAACACCGCATCCCGCGGCCGTGAATGCCGCAGCCGCAAGCTTCGCGGCGCTGACCTCCAAACTGGACTACCTGACCCCGGAGGACCTGGAAAAGGTCCGCCAGGCCTACCGCTTTGCCGATGAGGCCCATCTGGGACAGTTGCGCAACAACGGCGAGCCTTACATCACCCATCCGATTGCCGTGGCGGCTCAATGCGCCGAATGGAAGATAGACGCCCAGGCGCTGATGGCCGCGCTGCTGCACGATGCACTGGAAGATTGCGGGGTCACCAAAGTGGAACTGATTGAGCGCTTTGGCTCACCGGTGGCCGAGTTGGTGGACGGCCTGACCAAGCTGGACAAGCTGCAGTTCAACACGCGCGAAGAAAACCAGGCCGAGTCGTTTCGCAAGATGCTGCTGGCCATGGCGCGTGATGTGCGCGTCATCCTGATCAAGTTGGCCGACCGCTCCCACAACATGCGCACGCTGGGCGATGTGCCCCGCTCCAAGTGGGGCCGTATTGCATCGGAGACGCTGGACATCTACGCTCCCATTGCCCACCGCCTGGGGTTGAACCAGACCTACCGGGAGTTGCAGGATCTCTCGTTTCGCCATCTGCGGCCCTGGCGCTATGCGACCCTGTCCAAGGCTGTGGCCAAGGCCCGCAGCCGGCGCCGAGACCTGATCCAGAAGGTGCAAAAAGAAGTCGAAGCATCCCTGGCGTCGGCGGGAATCAACGCGCGCATTGCCGGGCGGGAAAAAACGCTGTACTCCATTTACAAGAAGATGGACAGCAAGCACCTGAGCTTTGCCCAGGTAACGGACATCTATGGCTTTCGGGTCATCGTGCCGACCGTCATCGACTGCTATACGGCCCTGGGCGTGCTGCACCAGTTGTACAAGCCCCTGCCGGGCAAGTTCAAGGACCACATCGCCATCGCCAAGCTCAATGGCTACCAGTCGCTGCACACCACGCTGGTGGGGCCTTCGGGCGTGAGCGTGGAGTTCCAGATGCGCACCGAGGCCATGAATGTGGTGGCCGAATCCGGTGTAGCCGCGCACTGGCTGTACAAGGTCAATGCGCCGGACGAAGTGTCCTCCGAACGGCTGGGCACCAAGTGGCTGCAGTCCCTGCTCGACATCCAGGACGAGACCCGCGACGCCGCCGAGTTCTGGGACCACGTCAAGGTCGATCTGTTCCCCGACGCCGTCTATGTGTTCACGCCCAAGAGCCAGATCATGGCCATGCCGCGCGGCGCCACCGTGGTGGACTTTGCTTACGCCATCCACAGCAACGTGGGGGACCGTACCGTGTCGGCCCGGATCAACGGCGAGCAGGTGCCTCTGCGCACCGAGCTCAAGAGTGGAGATGTAGTCGAAGTCATTACCGAAGCGGCGGCCACACCGAATCCGGCCTGGCTGGGTTTTGTGCGCACCGGGCGTGCCCGCTCCAAAATCCGCCACCACCTCAAGACACTGGCACACACCGAGTCCGAAGAACTGGGCGAAAAACTGCTGACCCAGGCCCTGCGTGCCGAGGGCATTGACCGCTTCCCGGAACGGGACCCAGCCTTTGACCCCATTTGGGAGAAGTTGCTGCGCTTTACCGGCAGCAAGAGCCGTCACGAGCTACTGACCGACATTGGTCTGGGCAAGCGCATCGCCCACATTGTGGCCAAACGACTGGTGCATCTGCTGGCAGACAGCGGCCAAAAGCCGGATGCGCTGCTGCTGACCCGCGAACGCTTCACCGCGCACGAATCCACCTCGCAGGGCTCCATCACGCTGGACGGTAGCGAAAACGCATCGGTGCAATTTGCCCGTTGCTGCCGCCCGATACCGGGCGACGACATCGTTGGCTACCTGGGGCGCGGCGAGGGCCTGGTGGTGCACATCCACGACTGCCCAATCGCCAAAAAACTGCAGCACAAGGACGCGGAGCGCTTCATCACGGTGGAATGGTCCGACGAACCGGTGCGGGTCTTTGAGACCGGCGTGGTTGTCACCGCCAAGAATGGAAAGGGCGTATTGGCCAAAGTGGCTGCCGCACTGGCCGCTGCCGAAGCCGACATCGTTCACATCGACATGGGGCATGAGGCTGCGCAGGATGACGTGGAGTTCCGCTTTGTGATCGGCGTGCGGGACGCCGCCCATCTGGCCATCGCTCTGCGCAACCTCAACCGCACGGCGTCGGTCATGCGCGCCGAGCGGCGCAAGGTGGCAGCACCAACCTAGTCTTGCTGGGGAGCGGGGTAGCGGACCTCCAGCACCTCGATTTCTTCCACCTTGCCCGGCATCACCAGCTTGAGCACATCGCCGCAGTGGGCCTTCAGCAGCGTGCGGGCGATGGGCGAGATCCAGCTCACCTCGCCCGCCGCACTGTTGGCCTCGTCAATGCCGGTGATCGTCACCGTGCGTTCCTGCCCGGACTCATCCGCGTAAGTGACTGTGGCACCGAAAAAGATCTGGTCGTTGCCGTAGTGCATCGACGGGTTGGCGATCTCGGCAATCTCCATGCGCTTGGTCAGGAACCGGATGCGGCGATCAATCTCGCGCAGGCGCTTCTTGCCGTACAGGTAGTCACCGTTTTCGGAACGGTCGCCATTGCTGGCCGCCCAGTGCACCACTTCCACGATCTTGGGGCGCTCGTTGTCGATCAGGTCGAGCAGCTCGCCCCGCAACGCGGCGTAGCCTTGTGGCGTCATGTAATTCTTGCCACCGCCGGGGATGGGGGGCAGTTGCGGATCGTCATCGTCGTCCGCACTGTCCGACTCTTTGGTAAATGCCTTGCTCATGGGTCAACCATAACAGCGGATCAGGAAATGAAAAAGCCCTGAAACATTGCTGTTTCAGGGCTATCCATTTGGTGCGGCTGGCAGGAATCGAACCCACGACCCCTTGGTTCGTAGTTTTGCAGCCGCTCGTAAGTTGTTGATTCATAGGGGATCGGTGCCGTTCGTTCCAACAGATATTGCACTGTCTTGTACTGATTCTAAGAGTCCACTCCCCCAAGAGTCCCCCATCAGTTCCAGGTAGCGCAAAATGCTTTGATGAGCATTCCTACTTCCAATCCAGTCTTCTCCCTAGACAAGAGCCAGAGAGATGCATTTGCAGTTGACAACAGGCTCGCACTGGAACTTCTGATAAGCGGGACCGACGACTATATTGGCTGCCGATGCTGTCTATTGCATGGCGCCTTCGCTGGATTGGCGCTGGGCGCAACTGCTGTCGAGAAGCACTTGAAAGCGATGATCCGCCTCAAGTCGCCAGCCACAGCACCACGAGGCTATTCACACAAAATGCTCGACCTTGCTGACGCCGTGCAAGCTCTCGGTGTCGTGGATCTGCAGCCATATAGAGACACCCTGACGCGTCTGGCAGATCACTACCACGGGCGCTATCCCGACAACCCACGCCAACTCGATTCGTACTCCACTAGCGAGCTGGCGGAGATCGACACGCTCATGGCGGTGCTAATCGAACAAATGCCATTGCCAACCGAAATGCTACTCCGTACTGGCATACCGGCAAAGATTGCGTCAATGGCAGAACGAAATCCAACCTCCCCAGAACTGGCGCTTCTCCTGAATAGGAACCAACCGCTACAGGCGCTGGCCCGAAAGTTGGAGTGTCTACACACAGAATGGGCGGCCTTCAACGGCAAGGGGAAAAAACCAGCAGCAGCCACAGCACCGTCAGGTTCGGGGCCGGGGTTGCCCCCGGCCCTTACTTCTAAAGCAGAATAACGAGCAACGTCAGAATAGCTGTCACCGGAAGCGACAACGCGATCTTCAATTTCCCGAACTGCACACTGATTTTGATCATGGCAAAAACCTATGAACTTGTCAGTGGGCCCACCAACTGTTGAGGGTTGGCATATTTATCGTGCCTTGCCGGGCACTAGCTGTCGACCTACCTAGGATGGCTTCCAGCAGGGTTTTCGGCCTCCCTACACTGCTTGTCCAGGCGTACCACGCTTGGATGCCACATGCCGAGTCACCTTAAGCCACCTGAGTGATGGCAGCGGGCTTTCTCACGGCCCTAGGACGGCCCTATCCAGGGTTCCCGTCCATTGATCTAGTCTAAGCAGTAAGAGCGGAAAACACAATGCAGCCCTAAAACGGTCGAGCCGGCTGCCCCAAATCACCACAATCTGATCGAGTGGGCTGAAGGCCCTTGGGACTCCTACAACGCGCGTACACGCGTCATAGCGCGCGCGAGAAACTGGTCTTTCAAAATTCCGGTGGGGGTTCGGGAAAAGCCTGATTTTCCTAATGTGAACGACAAAAGCACAGCAAAGCTAGTATCCATGCGGGTTTCAGTCGTTCATACAAACCTGATATTTTTCTAACCTAAACCTAATTCTGTTAGGTCTTCACACTCTGATTTCGTCAATAAGAAAAGGTCTTAAAAATCAATCACTTAGCAAAAAATCAGGGTCGGTGTTAGGCTAAATTAGAAATGAACCTAATCACCAAAAAGCTTGTATCCATGCGGGTTCCGGGCCTGTTTGCCTATCCAGATTAGAAAATCAGGTTTTTCCCGAACCCTTGCAGGATTTGGCACCTGACGTCACAGGCTGGAGTCAACGGTCGCCGCCCGCCCCATCACTCAAAATCCCGGCAAATGCCGTCACGGAACGGGCCGTGAAAACCCCGCGCGAGCCCGCACCAGGCCTAGAGGCGTCCAGGGTCGGCAGGTCCGTCAAAAGAGGCCTATCAAGCGGGCAGGCGGGGCGGGGTCTCGACCGCGCGCTGGACCGTCTGGCTGGGCTGTCCCGGCAGGTGGGGTGGTAGGCCCTCGCGCGGGCACACCGCAGGGCGTAGCGGGGCCGTGGGCGTGCGTGGGACAGTGGTGCAATGGGTTGAGCACCCGTCGCATGTCGGACGCACCTATGGCCTATGGAAACGGGAGACAAGTGCCGGCTGGTATAGTCGCTGCCGGGCGTCAGCCCCTCGGCTTCGCCTCCCTGAGCCGGGCCATCATTGATGGTTGTCAAACCGCCCTGCCGAATAGGCTCGGCGGTTTCTTTTTTGAGGGGTGATTGCGCGATGCCCTGCTCGGCCTCGTGCCGGAGGGCGGGGCGGGACCATGGACCGGTGCCATGGCCGGGGGCGGTGGCCGCAGACCGACCACCGCGTGGCGCTAGGGCTGCTTGAAGTTGGTTATCAAGAGTTCTCCCTTGGGATCCCGAGCACCACCTGAAGTGCCAACGGTGTAGCTGATCGTCAGTCGCTTCGATGGGAACTTGGCGAAGGCCTGGCGCATCTGTGGAATGTCATTGACGCTGACCACCGCCCTGCCCTTCATCGTCGCCATCGTTTCGGCCATTTGATCGTATTGATCCAGGCCAAAGTCAACGCCATAGCCCTCCGTGCCAAAGTACGGCGGGTCAAGGTAGAAGAGTGTGTGGGGGCGGTCGTATCGCCTGATGCACTCGGCCCAGGGCAGCCGTTCAATGCACACCTGGTGCAGCCGCAGGTGCACTGCACTCAGATCCTCCTCCAACCGTAGCAGATTGAGGCGCGCCTTCGCGGTTGTAGCTGTGCCAAATGTTTGGCTTTCAACCTTCCCGCCGAAGCCGCACTTCATCATGTAGAAGAAGCGCGCGGCCCTCTGTATCTCCGTCAGAGTTTCGGGTGGAGTAGCACCGAGCCATCCATAAATTTCACGGCTGGCCAAGGCCCAACGGAATTGCCTGATGAACTCATCCAGATGGTGCTGTACCACCCGGTAGAGGCTCACCAGCTCACCGTTGATGTCGTTGAGTACCTCAACCTTGGCAGGTTCCTTCATAAAGAACAGCGCCGCGGCCCCGCAAAATGGCTCCACGTAGCACGTGTGTTCAGGGAACAGCGGCAGGATCTGCGGCGCCAGCCGACGTTTTCCGCCGACCCAGGGGACCATGGGCATGGCTTGAGGGGTTGATTGACCTGCCCGTACTTTCTTTGTCGTCATCGTGTTTCACTTCGGTTGATGACGCTCGGTGGCGCTCTGGTGTGGGGCTCTCGGCCCTCATAAGGTTCAAGATCCCACAACGGGAGCACTTGATTTCGAGTCGCACAAAGTCGGCCATGGCCAGCTTTCTGCGGCAATTTCCACATCTCACTTCTTGCATGTCTGGCATCTTCGATAATGCCCTTGCCTCGCGAGGTGGCAGGGTCATCGGTCAATGCCGTGCGCAATCACGGCGGAGGCGCTTGCTTGGGGTGTTGACGCACCCCTCGCATTCGCCCTGTCTTTTTTCAATTTCAGTCGCTAGCCCTCATTTAGTTTGGGCTTTCTGCTATTTATTTGAGAGCATCTCCCGAGTCGGCCGGGACGTCCTCGACCACGTAGGGTGTGAATGTCACAACCTCCTGCCCCAACCAGTCATTCAGCGCCCTAAAGCTGGCCTGCAGGGGCTCGATCTCGTTTCGCGCGAACACCTTGGCGGCGGGCAGGATGGCGCCAAATCCGCCCGTATTACCGGGAACGATGCCCATCAACTGGGGTGGGATGCGGTGGGCGGCAAGTACATCATCGCGGCTCGTGTTCTTGATGTTGATGAAATCGTCCTTTGCCGCGACTTCGCTCACCGGGATGATCTGGATGCCGTCTTTTTTGCCGTTGGGGCTGTACATGAACAGGTTGCGGAAATTCCCCGGCCCCTTGCTGTTCTTCAGCGCCTCCCGGATCTGGTCGATATCGTCCTGCTGCTGCGCCGGGTCGCTGATGTACATGATGAAGCCGGCATGGCTGCCGTTGTTGTAGTAGCGGCGCCGGAACAACGTTGCCGACTCGTTCAGCCATGCCGCCTGCAACGTGGCGAGGTACTCCGGCAGGCCGTAAATCTCCTGGTTTATGTCTGCCTCCATCAGGTGGAAGATGCTGCCCTTCTTGAACTCGTGTTCGTCCTTCCAGCCGCGCACGAAGAAGTAGGCGTCCAGATCCGCACCCCGTCGCGTGTACTTTGCCAGGCAGTGCCGCAGGCCCATGTTTGCGCCCAGCATGTTGGGCGTGCGCTCCAGATAGGCGTTGCCAAAGGTCAGGAAGTCCAGCGCAAATCGGCTGAAGGTGGCGCGGTCCAGCAGCTTGTGCGGGATGAAGGTGCTGACCAGGATGTTGCGCTTGAAGTAGAGCGCGCTGCTGTGGTGCGTGCTGGAACGGAACGACCGCGACAGCCCCTCCCAGCTCACTGGCGGCTCGTACCATTTACCGTTCAGCCAGGACTCCACATAGTCCAGCAGCTCGCGGGAATCCATCACCGGTACCGGATCCCCGAAAGTGAATGCCTCCATGCGGGCGGGATTGGTTGCACCGGCATCGACCGGTGTAATTTCGTTCGTCTCCATCAAGACATCTCCATGATTGATCGATTGGCGGGGATATCCCCTTCCAGCGGTTCGTTGTCCATTGCGTGCATGCAGGCCCACGCCAGATCCGCGTGGCCGGTTTCATCGTTGCGGCCGGCGTCGTAGGTGGCCTGGCGCCCGCTGGGCGTAAGGTTCTTCTTGATCGCCATGAAGGCCTGAGCCAGGTCCACGGAGCCGGCGTCGAACTCAAGGCGCCCCTTGCTGATCACCGACTTGGCTTTCAGCACGAGCCGCGTCTTCACGTCCACCGAATACTGGTAGGCGCGCGCGGCCGGGAAGAACTTCTTCACCAGCTGGTAGACGCCTTGGCCCAGGCCGGTCGTGTCGATGCCGATGAAGGCCACGTTGAACCGCTCGGTGATCTTCCTGATCGCTTCGGCCTGCGCCTCGAAGTCCAGGCCGCGCCACTGGTGCTTCTCCAGCACGCGAAATTTCCCGCCGGGCGTCGTCGGTGGCGCCAACACCACGCAGCCGGCCGTGTCGCCGGTGTGGGATGGGTCATAGCCGACCCAGACCGGACGGTAGCCATACGGGCGCTGCAGGAAGGGCTTGACGTCGTCCCACAGCTCCCAGGAATCCACCATGCACTTTTGCAGCTCGCCAAGGGGGAACACGCTGTAGGTGTCATCCATGAAACCGCACATCAGCAAGTTCTCGAACTCGTCGGCGCTGTACTCCATCCGCAGTTCATCGATGTCGAACAGGTTGCAGCCGCCGCGCTCGGCGTCGATGATGTTGACGATCTGTCTCCAGATCTTGTCTTCACCTGTGAACCCACCGGCCAGGCGGTCATGCGACAGATCCAACGCGATGCGCTCGTTCTTAGGCCGGCGCTTGTTGAAGCGGTCACCGCTCCACAGCGCATACGCCTGGTGCTGGATGCTGCTGGGCGTGCTGAAGTAGGTTTTTCTCCAATGCTTGTGCATCGACATGCCCGATGCGACCTTGTTCAGCTCCTCGAATTTTCGTGTCCAGAAGAACTCGTCAAAGTAGAAGTTGCCGTGGTAGCCCTGGGCGGTCAGCGCATTCGTGCCGAGAAAGTAGATGTGGGCGCCATTGCTCAGCACGATGGGATCGCCCGACAGCTCCACCCCGCAGGCCTCGTTGGCAAACTGGATGATGTATTGCTTGAAGATGTGGGCCTGCGCCTTGGACGCTGACAGGAAGATCTGGTTGCGCCCGGTCTCAATGGCATCGGCCAGGGCCTCGCGGGCAAAGTACCAGGTCGCACCGATCTGGCGCGACTTGAGGATCATCCGGGTGCGTTCGTAGCCATTGCGGAACCAGGCCTTCTGGTACTCGAACAGAGAGTCCCGGAACACGTCGAGCAGCTTCTCGTGCATCTCCTCGTCAAAGTGGTTGCGCGAGGGCTTCTTCTTCGGCTTGTCATTGCGCCGCTCAATGGCGGGATTCAGGTCGGCTTCCTTGCCCGTGGACTGGTACTTGCTGACCCGAGCCAGACGCTCGATCTGGCGACCCAGCAGGTCGATTTCCTTGAAGTCCCCGCCTGTCTTTTGGTCCTTCATCACCAGCTGGACCAGGCGGGTCTCCAGCGCAGCTTCCACGCGCTGGACCGGTTGCGCCTTGTCCCATTCCTCGGCATCCTTCCAACCCTGCACGGTGGATCTGGGTTCAGCGATGTACTCTGCAATGGAAGAAATCCGCCAGCCCTGCCAGTAGAGATGGCGCGCCGCCCTGCGCTTGTCCGCATCCATGCCCTGGGCGGGAACGGTCGGCGGTTGTGTGGTCGGGGTGGCGGTCATGCGGCGAGGTTAGGCTGCAATGCTCCCCCAGCGCACCGGTCTCTTGATGTAGATGGCGCTCTTACTGCAAGAAGACATTGAACCCATCGCGCGACGGCCCGACGATGGCGGCTACTTTCAACTTTACTGAAAAAGCCGCACACCATGACAACCAAATCCAAGTTTTTTCGCGTAGCCGTCGAAGGCGCAACCACGGACGGTCGCAACATCGATGCAACATGGATTGAGCAGATGGCGAAGAACTTCAACCGTGAAACCTACGGCGCCCGCGTCTGGCTCGAACACTACCGGGGCATCGCGCCGGACGGGCTGTTCAAGGCCTACGGCGACGTTCTAGCCCTCAAGGCTGAAAAGGTGGACATCAAAGGACAGAAGAAGCTGGCTCTCTTCGCACAAATCGAACCGCTGCCCGACCTGGTCACCATGACCAAGGCAAAGCAGAAGATTTACACCAGCATCGAGGTCAACCCCAAGTTCTCGGACACCGGTGAGGCCTACCTGACCGGACTGGCTGTTACCGACAGCCCCGCCAGCCTGGGCACCGAAGTGCTGTCGTTCGCGCAGCAAAAGCCAGATGCCAGCCCATTTGCTGGCCGCAAGAGCGATCCGGCAGCTTTGTTCAGCGAAGCCATTGAGGCCGACATCCAGTTCGAGGAAGTGGCGGACGTGGACAGCATCGCGGCCAAATTCTCCAGCGGCCTCAAATCCTTGACCGACAAACTCAAAGGTAAGGGCAAGGCAGATGATTCCCGCTTCGCCGATGTGATGGCCGCGTTCGAGCAGTTCTGCGAGCTGGCAGGTGAGCAAGCGGACCAACTGACCGCTTTGCGGAAAGAGCACGCGACCCTGGCTTCGGAGTTCAAGACACTGCAGACCGCACATGCCGATCTGGTGAAGAAGCTGGAAGCCACCACGGCCGGCAACCACACCACGCGCCCTGCGGCCACTGGCGGGAAGGGCATCGAGCAGACCGACTGCTGATCCATCCCCCCTCCCACCTGATCAAACCACTTTCCAAACCACCCCGGAGCATCCATCACATGCGCAACGATACCCGCACCGCCTATAACGACATGTTGGCACGTCAATGCCAACTCAACGCCATCGCCAGCGCCACGGCGACCTTCACCGTGTCGCCAACCGTGCAGCAGACGCTCGAAACCAAGATCCAGGAATCCAGTGCGTTCCTGAGCAAGATCAACATCGTTCCCGTAGTTGATCAAACGGGCGAAAAGCTCGGGCTCGGCATCTCCGGCCCGGTCGCCAGCCGAACCAACACCGCCAACGCTGACCGACAAACACGCGATCTGCACACGCTGGACAGCAACGAGTACAAGTGCGAGAAGACCAACTTCGACACGCACATCAAGTACGCTACCCTGGACTCCTGGGCCAAGTTCAAGGACTTCCAGATCCGCGTGCGGGACATGATCATTGCCCGCCAAGCCCTCGACCGCATGGTGATCGGCTTCCACGGCACCAGCGTGGCTCCCGATACCAATCTGGTCGCGAACCCCATGCTGCAGGACGTGAACAAGGGCTGGCTGCACCACCTGCGCACCGATGCACCGGCGCGCGTATTGCACGAGGTTGTTCCCGCGTCTGGCGTCGTCAAGGTCGGCCCGGGCGCCGGCACCGACTACAAGAACCTCGACGCCGTGGTGTTCGATGCCATCCGCTTGCTGGACCCGTGGTTCCAAGAAGACCCGAACCTCGTCTGCATGCTCGGCCGCAATCTGATGGATGACAAGTATTTTCCGCTGGTCAATGTATCCCAGGCACCTACAGAGACCCTGGCCGCTGACATTGTCATCAGCCAGAAGCGCGTGGGTGGCCTGCAGGCCGCCACGGTGCCCTACTTCCCCGACAACACGCTGCTGATCACCACTTTCGACAACCTGTCGATCTACTGGCAGGAAGGCGCGCGCCGCCGCCGGATTGAGGACAACCCCAAGCGCGACCGCATCGAGAACTACGAATCCTCGAACGACGCCTATGTGGTTGAAAACTACGGCCTGGCGGCGATGGTCGAAAACATCTCCATCCTGCCCTGAGACTGAGCGGAGCAAACCGACATGACATCCCCCGCACGCCGCCACCAGATGCGCATCCTGGCCGCGCAAGCCGCCGCCGAGGCAGCACCTGGAGGTGAAGTCAAGGGCAGCGCCTACGAGCTGATGCTCGCGCAGCTCTATGAGCATCGCCAGGTCTTGAAGGGCATCCAGTCCATCGAGCGCAAGATCGAAGCCAAACGGGCATTCCTGCCCGTGTATGACGACTACCTGGCCGGCGCCCTGGCCGGCGGGCAGGGCGGCGAGGACAAGGTGCTTACCAGCGTCATGGTCTGGCACCTGGACGTTGGAAACTTCGAGCGCGGTCTGGAACTTGGCGCCTACGCGCTGGAACACAAGCTCCCCCTGCCTGACCAGTACAACCGCGACATTGCCACCCTGCTGATTGATGAAACCAGCACTGCGGCCCTGGCTGGCAAATTGGTGGGAGACGAAGCCCTGCAGGTGTTGGGCCAAGTATTGGCAATGACCAATGACCACGATGCCCCCGACCAGGCCCGCGCCAAGCTGCACAAGGCCATCGGTTATGCCCTGATCGGCAAGACCGCAACCACCGAACCGGACATTACTGCGCTGCCTTTGCCCGTCGCCACCATGGCGATGACCAACTTGGCACGCGCCCATGAGCTGTTCGACAAGGTGGGCGTCAAAAAAGACATGGAACGCCTAGAGCGGCGCCTCAAGGCCCCGCCCGGCACCGACTGAGCGTACCCCGCACCCCGGCGGCTCCGGTGCCATCCCCACAGTCAAGCAACCGCGCGACTACAAGGGCTGGCACCGGACCACCGCCGACCTAACACCCAGCCATCAAGCGATCATGCCCATCACCGATGCACCCTTCTGGATGGTCTGGAACCCATCGGGGAGACCGCCCGCCTTCCGGCACAGCACACAAGAAGCCGCCATCGCGGAGTCCGAGCGCCTGGCACGCGAGAACCCTGGCCGCACCTTCATCGTCCTGGGCACCGTGTGCGCGTGCCGTGTCGACGCCCTGCAGCGCATCGACATGCGGCCCAAACCGGATGAAATCCCGTTCTAGACATGAGCTTCATTGCCACTGCCAACCCGCCCGTGACCGGCACAGAACTGCCGGTCGAAAACGACCCATGGTTTCCACAGGTCGATCCGGACGCACTGCGCCAATCGTGCCGACTCGATGGAACCGTCACGCCTGACCGGCTCAAGCACGCACTGCTACACGCGCTGGACAGCGTAAATCTTGAGCTCGACGCCTATCGACTGGCGCGCCTCGCAGAAGGCTATGCGTCCCTGGCCGAGGTGCCGTGCCGGCTTCTGGACGGAGGCAGCGTGCAAGTCACCCGCTACCACCGCGCGGTCTACGCATGCGTGCAGGCCGAACTGTCCGAGGCCTACCGCGACATCGACACAACCCCGCACAGCGAGGGCAAAAGCGACCGCATCAAGGCCCGCATCGAGGCCAAGGCGGACGAACACCGCCGCGCCATGCGCTGGGCCATCTCGGACCTACTGGGCATCCGCAGGACCACCGTGGAGCTGATCTGATGCAAGCCGTTGCCAATGACCGTGAAACACTTGACCAGATCTGCTGGCGCTGCCTTGGCCGCACGCATGACGTGGTCGAAGCTGCGCTGTCCATGAACCCTGGTCTTGCGGCCATCGGAGCCCAGTTGCCAGCCGGAACTGTGGTTTCACTCCCCACAACCCCTATCTCCAAACCTCGACAAACCATTCAGCTCTGGGACTGACAATGACCAAGGACGTTTTGAAAGACATCGCGCAGGAAGGCGCCAAGGCTTCTCCACCGGTAGCCATGGTTACCGCCCTGCATACATCTGGCTGGACGATGGGCGACACCCTGACCGCCGCAACGATCATCTACGTGGTGCTGCAGATCGGCTGGCTGCTCTGGCGCTGGCACAAGGCCGCCACGAACGGCCAGGAAGTCAAGGCGGAATGATGGACATTCGCACGCTACGCATCCCCATCGCGGCATTGATGCTGAGCGCAGCTGGATTCGTTGGAATCTTGGAGCGCGAGAACTACACCGCGACGGCCATCATCCCGACCAAGGGCGATGTTCCTACGCTTGGATTCGGAACCACTGGCGGCGTGCGCCTGGGTGACACCACCACACCCGTAAAGGCCGCTGTGCGCGCATTGCAAGATGCGCAACAGTACGAAGGTGCCATCAAACGGTGCGTGCGCGTGCCACTGCACCAGGCTGAATACGACCTTTACACCCATCACGCCTACAACATCGGCCCCACTGCGTTCTGCAACAGCACTCTGGTCAAGCGCCTCAACCAGCAGGACTACCCAGGCGCATGCGCTCAGATCCTCGAATGGAAGATGTTCCGCGGCATCGACTGCAGCAAGCCCAATCGAGTGTGTGGCGGGATCTGGACCGACCGCCTCAAGACCCACGCCAAATGCATGGAGGCCCAATGAAGACCGACTTCGCCGTGGCGGCCATTGCCGTCCTCATCTTCCTTGGTTCAGTCATTGGTGCGCACGAGGTTGGCTGGAGCCGAGGCACCAAGGCAGCCGAGGCCGCCGCCACGGCACGCGAAGAAGGCATCAACGCTGACCACCTGGAAGCCCTGGCCACGGCCACACAGCGTGAGCGCGATACGGAGGCCCAAGCCCGCAACGATCTGGCCGACCAGGCCAAAACCCACAGGAAGGAAATGGAAGATGAACGCAAAAAGCGTGATCGCTTTGCTGCTGATGTGCGCTCTGGCGCTGTCCGGCTGTCAATCCCTGTCGTCAGTAGCGGTGCGCACTGTTCAACCACCGCGGGCGCAGATACCGCCACTGGATCCGCAACTCGGCCAGAAACGAGAGCCGAACTTGCGCCCCAGGCTGGAATTGATCTTGCAGCCATCGCCGACGACGGTGACGACGCCATCCGGCAGCTCAACAAGTGCATCGACGCCTACAACACCGTCAAAGACCGCTACAACGGAATAGACAATGCTCAAGCCCGGTAGCCTGCGGGACCATCTGACCAAAGCGCTTCCCGATTTGAAGCGCGACCCGGAGAAGCTGGTGGTCATTGCACGCGGCGGGCGCGCCATCTGCACCGGCACCGGAAGTCTGTCCTTTGAGTACGCCTACACACTGCAAATCATCTTGCTGGACTACGCCGGCCATGCGGATGCCGTCATCGTCCCGCTACTGGCATGGATCGCCGTCAACCAGCCCGAGCTGTTGGACAACGAAAAAAAACGCGCCGACGCCATCCGCTTTGATGTGGAATACCTGACCGACAAGACGGTAGACCTGCAACTGGAAGTGGACCTAACCGAGCGCGTCCTGGTGCGCCCACGCGACGGCACACCTGGTGGACTGAACGTACACCACGTTGGCGAGCCCACGCACCCAAGCCAGATCCTGCAGCGCGAGCATTGGTCGCTATGGATCCGCGATGAACTGCTGGCCGAGTGGGACCAGGGTCCACGCTGACTTGACCCATGGATGATTTGAATCGGCTGGAAGACTGGGTCGCGCCCCTGCTGGAGCGGCTGAGCGAAACGGAACGCCGAAACCTGGCACGCACCATCGCGCGCGATCTGCGCGCGGCGAACACGGCCACCATGCGAGCCCAGCAGGCACCCGACGGCACGGCGTGGAAGAAACGCAAGAACAAGCTGCGAGACGCCCAGGGGCGGATACGCCGGGAGCGCCGCAGCCAGGACATGTTCATCAAGTTGCGCACAGCCAAATACCTGCAAGCGCGGGCTACTCCCAGCGAGGCCATCGTGGCATTCGCTGGCCGCGCCGAGCGCATCGCCCGCGTGCACCACTTCGGGCTTGAAGACAAGGTCGAACCTGGAGGCCCAAACTATCGGTATCCATCCCGGGAGCTGCTGGGCATCACCGATGCCCAGATTGAAGGAATCCGGGACCTCTTGGTGGCCCACCTGTCCGCAAGGACCTGACCCTCCGAAAACCCGCTGTCATTGCCCGAACTACAGCGGGTAGAACGTGCGTTTCCGCGCGCGCGCGGGCACCATCGTTGGCGTGGACAAACCCATCGCACAACCCGAATCTCCGTTTGAAATCCTGCGCCGTATGGAGAACATGGTGCGCGCAGGCGTTGTCCATTCAGTCCGTCATGCGGCGCCAGCGCGCTGCCGCGTGAAGACCGGCGGACTGGTGAGCAACTGGATTCCCTGGTGGGTACTGCGCGCTGGAGGACAACAGCGCAACCACTGGTGGCCACCGGTGCCGGGCGAGCAGTGCCTGTTGCTGTGCCCTGGCGGCGACCTGCTCAACGCGGTGGCGCTGTGCGGGATGTACAGCGACGCCATGCCGCAGAACAGCGACAACCCGAATATCTGCCGTACGGACTGGAGCCCTACGGACTTCATGGAGCACGACAGCGACACCAGCCGCCTGGACATCTATTGCGACCAGGGCATCACCCTGCGAGTCGGAACCTCCGTCCTTGAGATCACACGCAATGCCATCGTGCTGTCGTCCAATGGCGGAACTCTCAAGGTGGACGCCGCAGGCGCCACCGCGGCACCCGACGTGATCGCGGGCGGCATCAGCCTCGTCAAGCACCAACACGGTGGCGTCACGGTAGGGAACGCCTCTACAGGGAGGCCCCTGTGAATCGTACTAATGGCCTCTCCATTGTTGACAAGGAGCACATCCGACAGAGCGTGGGTGACATCCTGACCACGCCCATCGGAAGCCGCGTCATGCGGCGAAGCTATGGCAGCCTGGTCCCTGAGCTGATCGATCACCCTGACAACCAGGTCACCCAGATTCGCTTGTTTGCGGCCGTAGCAAGCTCACTCATGCGATGGGAGCCACGCATGCGCCTAACCCGCATCCGCATCGCACGCGAGCGCGCTGGCCGGGCAGACATCACGCTGGAGTGTGTGAACCTGGCCGACTCCCGCACGCCACAGCCGCTCATGCTGCAGGTGCCGGTGGTCCTCCGACAAGGAGCTGGCGCATGATGACCCAGGACCTCACCAAGTTGCCACCGCCCAGCGTCGTCGAGCTGCTGGACTATGAAACCATCTTTCAACGGCATCGGTCAGATCTGCTAGCCCGCTACCCTGCGGCCGAGTCTGTGATCGATCTGGAGTCCGAGCCACTCGTCAAGCTGGTCGAGGCCCACGCCTACCGGGAACTGCTCTACCGGGCGCGGGTGAATGATGCCGCCCGTGCCTACCTGTTGGCCTATGCCACCGGCGCCGATCTCGACCACAAGGGCGCGTTCTATGGTCTGGGGCGCATGATTGGTGAAAGCGATGAACGCTTTCGCAAGCGTATCCAGCTACGCGTTGCTGCGCTGGCCGGAAACGGCACCCGAGACCACTACGAGCTGGTGGCCATGTCCACGTCCGCCAATGTGCACGATGCCATTGCCGTCCAACCGGAGCCCGGCCGCGTGCAGGTGCTGCTCTGGCTGGTGGATGTGGCCCAGGCCTCGCTCACGCTGCCTGCCGTCCTCGCCGCTCTGAATGCCGATGACGCCCGCCCGCTGGGCGTTCCAGTCAGCGTTGCGCTGGCGCAGCCCAAGGCGATCAACGTCACGGCGCATATCCGCCGCGAGGCCGGCGCCCCGGTCAACCTCGCGGCCCAGCTCCAGGCCTCGCTCCCGACCGCGCTGTCAGGCTATGCCCGCCTGGGCCGCGCAGTACCGCGCTCGTGGATAACGACTCGCCTGCATGTCGAAGGCGTTGCCAGTGTGACGTATCCGGATCCCACCGCCCCTTCGGAACTCACCGCCATGGCGGGAGATGAATACCCGGTGGCCGGCCTGGTCACCATCGTGGACGAGGGCCTGCAATGAACGCGACCCTCGCACCACGCCGCCACATCCTGCCGCCCCAGTCCACTGCGCTGGAGCGCGCGGTTGACGAGACCATGCCCCAATGGGATGCGCTGGCGGACGCCTTCACACCGCCAAGCCAGGGCACGCCGCAGGCATTCAAGCCCTGGCTGGCAGCGGAATGGCAGTTGGGCATCTTTGCACCCTACTTTCCGAGCATTGATGACCTGATCTCCGCTGGCCTGCCATGGCTGTTCGAGCGCGGCAGCGCCGCCAGCGTAAAACGCGCCTTGACATGGATAGGGTTCCCCGACGTCCAGATCGAGGAAGACGACGCCTTCCTGCACATCGATCTGGGCCGGGTTGCCAATGCAGAAGAGATCGCTGACATCGCGCACGTGGTGCGTGCCTCGGTGCCTGCCCATGTGTACTTCTATCGCGTCTTCTGGGGCTACGACGCACGGCCCATCCGCCTAGACGCCGGCCCTGCGCTGGACTCCGGTCAACTGGATGACGACTCGGGCGTCTGGGTTTCCGTCTTGGACGATGCCCCCGTAAAGGCCAGCTTCGGCGTAACCCATGGATGCACGGTCCCCCGTTCCATGGCAACTGTCACCCCCGGCCTGCACACCCATAGTTACTGCGCCAAGACGGTCTATGACGACAGGCCGGTTCTTGACGCCTGGCGTCTCGACTCCCGAATCATGGTCGATGCCTTTGGGGGCCTTGGAGAGGTTTACCGATCCACCACCACGGCGCCCCAGCGTGGAACCCCATACGGCGTTGGTGGCATAGCCCGCATCGAGACCAGCAACCAGGCAGCGCAGGGCGGCGGGCTGGGCCGTCATGACCAATACGGCACAACCGCCCCTCTGGCCCTACCCACGTCCACCGACTGGACGGGCACCTGGTCCAGCACCCGGTGGAGACCCCTGTTCATTGAACTCAAGCAGACGGAGAGCACCTAAAAATGGCAGTTTTGCAAGATGATGGCCGGATCGCGCTGGCCGTGGCCGTAGCGTCACAGCCTATCCACCTGGCATGGGGCCGTGGCGATCCCGCATGGGACATTACGCCCGAGCCCGAGCCGACAAACGCAACCACTTTGGTGGACGAGGTAGGTCGGCGCCTGGTCACTTTCGTCGGTTATGCCGAACCCAACAATGCCGGCGAGATCGAGCTCCCCAGCGGCGACCGCTACACGGTGGTAGCCGGTCCAACCCAGTGGGTCTACATCCGCACGGTTTTCAATTTCGAGGACGCGGTGGGCGAGACCTTGCGCGAACTCGGTGTGTTTATCGGCTCCCAGCCTGTCGCTGGGCTCCCTGCGGGGCAACGCTACTTCACGCCGGCTGAAATTGCCAGCCCTGGCCGCTTCTACACGATGGACCGCATTCCGCACTTCACGCGCAATGGCGCCGTGCGTCAGACCTTTGAATACGTTCTGCCCTTCTAAACGCCATGACCCAAACCAACCAGATCTATGACGGGTTTGACCCCTCCAAGGGCTATCACCGCGTGCAATTTCGCGCGGACCGTGTATTGCAGTCCCGCGAGCTCAATTGGATGCAGAGCGAGTTTCACCATCGGGTGCGCGGCATCGGCGACGTGCTGTTCAAAGAAGGCGGGATCATTCGCCAGGCCGGCATCGTGGTCAACGCAACAACCGGCGCCACCCTGTGCGAGAGCGGAGCTGTCTACATCGACGGTGCAGTACGTGGGGTGCCAACAGGCGCACTGAACATCCCGACCGTCGGCGTTGTCTATGTCGGCGTGTACGTCACGCGGGTCCTGGTGACCGAACTTGAAGATCCCGTTCTGTTCAACCCAGCCGTTGGCACGCCCAGCTACAACAAGCCCGGCGCCGGCCGCGAACGCTTCGACGTGGCCTGGGGCTACCGAGGGGATGGCCAGTCGGGTGATTTCTACCCCATCTGGACGGTCGAAGACGGCTGGGTTCGCCCAAAGGAGCCGCCGCCCAACCTCGATGCAGTTACGCGGGCACTGGCACGCTACGACGTCGATAGTGCTGGCGGCAGCTACATCGTGCGCGGCTTGAGTCTCCTGCAGGGGCCTGACCTGGTCAGCGGGGAGCAGGTTTACACATTGGCCGAAGGTGCGGCGCGCGTTAGCGGCTATGCACTGGAGCAGTCGTCGGCACGTCGCATCGTCTACAACGCCGCCCCCGACCTGCTGTGGGTGGACTCGGAGCCACACCAGAGCACCACTGAAGGCATGCAACGTATCGCCTTTGACCGTTGGCCCATGGTCGGCGTGCCAGAAGTGCGTATCGTGTCAAGGCGCACCGTGCAAGTGGTGCACGGTGGCTTCACAGGCGCTGCCGACCCACTGCCCGACAACAGCGTACTCGCTCTGGAACTGGTCACGCAAGGCGGAACAACCTTCAACAACCCAGCCGATTACAAGCTCACAGCAGGTCAGGTTGACTGGGGCATCACTGGTCAGGAGCCGGCGCCCGGCAGTACCTATGAAGTGACCTACCAGTACGTCCACGTGGTCGAACCAAGCAATGTGGACACGCTGGGATTCGACGTGCAAGGCGCCGTAGTTGGTTCACTCATTACCGTGAGCTACAACCACGCACTGCGCCGCATCGACCGCCTGTGCATCAGTTCTGAGGGCGATCTTGCCTGGATCCGTGGAGTCTCCGCACAATGGTCGCCGGTTGCGCCGGCAGTTCCGCAGGGCACGCTGTCCATCGCTTCGGTGTACCAGACCTGGGACGGTTCACGCAGGGTGGTGCCAGACGGCGTGCGCATGGTGCCCATGCCGGATCTGGCAGCCTACCGCACGATGCTGGACTTCACGCGCCAGGATCTGGCCGAGCTGCGCTTGGCAGTGGACATTTCCGGCCGTCACTCAGGCATCAAGAAGGGCATCTTTGCCGACCCGTTGCTGAACAACGAAATGCGCGATGCCGGCATTTCGCAGACTGGCGCCATCATTGCCGGTGCCCTTCGCCTGCCAATGGTCATAACGCTGCACCAGATCGGCCTCAACATCACCACGCGCCAGGTTCCTGCCTACACCCACAAGCCCGAGGTGTCGCAGCCAATGCGCACGGGCAGCATGTTGGTCAATCCGTACATGGCGTTTGAGCCGCTGCCACGTGCCGTTGTTCTCAAGCCTGCAGTTGACCGGTGGACAGACACGTACACGCAGTGGGCCAGCCCAACCACCCAGGCGGTCTGGACCGGAGACAGCCACATCGAGGAAAAGCTCCTTTCGGAAAAGAGCAGCGACATCGAGTTCCTGCGCCAGATCCCGGTGGAGTTTGAGCTTGACTTCGGGCCGGGTGAGCAGCTCAGCAGCGCCACCTTTGGTGGCATCGCAGTCGCCGCCCAGCCGCTGGCTGGTGGGACCCTCGTTGGCAATGCCCAGGGAAAGATTGTCGGCACCGTGGATGTGCCGGCCAATGTACCAGCCGGGACCCACACGGTGGAGTTTCGCGGGAGCGGTGGCAGCTATGGCAGCGCGCTGTTCACCGGCCAGGGAACGCTGGTAGAACGCGAGCTTCAGCAGGTGCTGGTCGTCCGCCAGTTCGTCATGGCACGCGATCCACTTGCACAAACCTTCACGGTGCCGGCCCCACGCCAGTCCACCGGTGTGAAGCTGTGGTTCATGGCGAAGGGCACCTCGCAAATCCTGGTGCAGCTCCGCGAAGCCGACAACGGGTTCCCAACCCAGCGCGTTCTGTCGGAGACGCGGATACAGCCAGCCGACATCGTCGTCGATGGGACACCGACCCTGGCATCCTGGTCACCTGTCGTCATTGACGCCGGCCGCGAATACGCCCTGGTGGTCCTGTGCGATGACGCGGTCACCTCTCTGGCGATTGCCGAGCTGGGTCAGTTTGACCTGCACTCGGCACGCTGGGTCACCAGTCAGCCTTACCAAGTTGGCGTGCTGCTTTCGAGCGCCAACGCCATGACATGGACCGCCCACCAGGACCGAGACCTGACGTTTGAACTGATGGTGGCTGAGTACACCGAGGCGCAACGCATCATCGACCTCGGAACCGTCCAGGTGGTAGATGCCACTGACCTGATGGTGCAGGCCTTTGTGCACCAGCCGTCCGTGGCTTCTTCGGGGTCGTTTGTGTTGACGCTGGCGGGAACTCCACCGGTCGAGGTGGCACCTGGCCAGGTCGCCACGCTGCCACACCGCTACACGGGCGCCGTGCAGGTGCAAGCCAAGCTGCGTGGAGATGCCAGCTTGGCGGCCATGCTGGAGCCGGGCATCCAACTGGTGGCCGCGTCCATCCAGCCGACTGGCGACTACGTCAGCCCGATGCTCACCGCTGGTGGCGTGGTGCGCGTGCGTGTTGTAAACGACATCACCTTGCCGGCCGGTAGCGCGGTGCATATCCACGTGCAGTCGGACGCTGCCGGCGCCCAGTGGGTGGAAGTGCCGTATCTGAGCAGCAGTCCGCAAACCGCTGGCGTCTTCGAGCTGACCTACGAGCTGGAGAACTACACAGCCGACCGCCTGCGCCTGCGCGTAACCCTCGACGGTAGCCACAGTGCGCGCCCGGAAGTGCGCAACCTGCGCGCAGTGGTCTTGTGATGGGTGTGAGCAGCCATGTCTATACCAGTCATTGACGAACGCACACCGGGCGCGCAGCTCCAGTTGCCGCACCCACAGAACAAGCTTGAAGACGATGTGCTGCGGCTGCGCCATGCCCTCCAGTCGGTGGATTCACTGCTGGGCGACATCGTTACCCAGCTGCAGAGCAAGGCCCTGGACTCCGACCTGAACATGGCCGTGAACGCCTTGCAACAGGGCATCAACAACCTGAGTGTGACCGTCAACGGCCTGCAGCAGAACAAGGTGGGCGTGGTCAATGGCAAGCCAGGGCCTTCCGTGGACCTCACGGCTGCGGACATTGGTGCCCTAGGATTGGGACAGTACGGCTTTGGCGCGGAAGCGCTGCCTGTTGGCATTGCTGACCTGGACCTCGCTCCCGCGCGCACGCAGATCTTCATGGGCTCCAACCTACTGCACGCTCCCATGGGCAGTGCGGGGTTCTTCATGGTGTTTCAGCTCGTGCGCAGTGACCAATGGATCACCCAGCTCGCCTTTGGCCTGTCAGACCTGGCCGGGTTTGTGTTCATGCGCCAAATGCTCAACGGCACTTGGTCTACACAGTGGCGCGAGATTTCCGGGCGCCTGCCCATCGGCTACGTGGATGACAGTTCCGGCCACATGTACGGAGACGATGCCGGCGGTCTGAACATGACCAACGTGTGGCGGTACGCAAACGTGATTTACAAGGCTGCGCCCGTTCCGTCTGCCGACGGTGATCTGTTCGGCATTGTTGTCACCAACGGACGCCTGGATAACCGGATCTATGCACCCGGCAACGGAACGACCGTCATGGGATCGGATTTCGTGACGCTCGACCTCCCTGGTCCCTACAACTTCAAATACTTTCAAACCATCAACGATTGGAGGCTTGCCTAAATGGGAACCAGCATGAGCGCACTCCTGGGCGCCGGCGGTGCCGTCAAGTCCGTGCAGCGCGGCAAATCGACACCGGTCGCTGGTCAAGGCGGGACGTTGGACATCACCATCGCTCCGATTGATCCAGCTAAAACCATGGCAAACCTCTTGACAGTTGGGCAAATCACGAGCGCAACGCAGTGGACACGCCAACTCTCAATACTCAACGCGACAACCTTACGTCTCACGTCATATGGCTGGGATACCAACGGCAACACTTTCATGCTGGAGTCGAGCTGGGAAGTGATTGATTTCAAATGAACGAATACTTATACGCCCAAATCGATGCCAATCGTATGGTGGTGTCGGTGACCCAGGTGCACTCATCCATCGAAGCGCCCCACATGATCGCCATCCCAGCGATGGATGAGTCGCTGATTGGAAAACTCCACAACGAAGCAACCGGACAGTTTGAAGCCGTACTGACCGTGCAGACCCCGGATCCACGTATTTGGTGGATCGACGTTGGTCCTTTCAAGGACCGCCTGGGCATGGATGCCATGGCGATCTATTCGAGCACCCACGACGCGTGCAAAGGCGTGGTCGGCATGGTTGAAGGCCGCAAGTACTTCGACCTGAAAGACCCACGCATTGCCGGGATGATTAACGTGCTGATTGCTACCCAACAGCCGACAGCCAATGCCGTGTGGCCTGGTAGCGGCCCAATGACGGCTGAGAAGCGCGACGTGATTCTGAACACGCCCACGACCGAGCAAGAACGGCACATCAAAGGCTTGCAGGTGTAACCCCATGCTGATCGCCTCCTACAAGACCATACGCCCGGGCCTGCAAGGCCTGGCCAACCGAGCCATACGGCTGCGCCTGCGCGGAATCTACAGCCACAGCGAAGTGGTGTTCCAACCCGGAGACGGCGTTGACCACCTGATGCCCGATGGCAGTTGCGATCCGGTGGACGGCGCGCTCTGGTGTGCATCCAGCGTGGCGGCTGAGCGCCTGCCTGCCCATTCACCCCGGCGCGCAGGCTGTATGGGCGGCGTGCGGTTCAAACGCATCCTGCTCAACCCGGACCACTGGGACGTGATTGCCTACCGGCGCTGCCCCATCACAGCCGCACAGTGGTTTCGTGCCCACGAGGGCGAGCGGTACGACTGGCAACTGATCCTGGGATTTCTGGCATGGGTCATTCCCCAGCAGGCCTTGCGCTGGACTTGTAGCGAGGCTGCTGCTGCTGCGGGCGGTTATGCGGACCCATGGCGCTTTGACCCCTGCACGCTGCACGTGACCAACTTCCCCACCCCTTTCCCCACCTCTTTACAACTGGAGATCTGACAAATGGCTACCCTGACCCCCTACCACCACGGCGTGCGCGTCTCTGAAATCAACGACGGGCTGCAGCCGATCCGCATCATCTCGACGGCCATCATCGGGATCATTGCGACGGCACCCGATGCCGATGCAACCATGTTCCCGCTGAACAAAGCGGTGCTGGTGACCAAGATCGACACCGCCATCAACAAGGCCGGTGTACAGGGCACCATGGCCGCCAGCCTGGCCGCGATCAAGGAACAGTCGCGCCCCGTGCTCGTGATCGTGCGGGTGGCCGAAGGCGATGGCCTGACCGATGTAGAAAAACAGGCCGACCAGGACGCCAAGGTCATTGGCACCATGGTGAACGGCGCCTACACCGGCATGCAGGCCCTGCTGGCTGCACAGGCCCAGTTGGGCGTGAAGCCGCGCATCCTGGGTGCGCCTGGCCTGGACAGCCAGGCGGTGACCGATGCACTGGTGTCGGTCGCACAAAAGCTGCGCTCGTTTGTCTACGGCGCGGCTCACGGCGTTGACGTGAGCGAAGCCACCACCTACCGTGACCACTTCGGCGCGCGTGAACTGATGATGATCTGGCCCAACTGGAAGCGCTTTGACGTGAACTCGGCCGGCATTGTGGAAGCGCCGGCTACAGCCTACGCCCTGGGCTTGCGCGCCCGCATTGACCAGGAGTTTGGCTGGCACAAGACGCTGTCGAACGTGCCGATCAACGGCGTGCTGGGGCTGAGCAAGGACGTCTATTGGGATCTGCAAAGCCCCGACACCGACGCCGGTCTGCTCAACCAGGCTGGGGTTACCACGCTGATCCAGTCGCAGGGCCACCGGTTCTGGGGCTCGCGCACCTGCAGCACGGATCCACTGTTCGCCTTTGAAAGCGCCACGCGCACCGCGCACGTGCTGGCCGACACCATGGCTGATGGGCATTTCTGGGCAGTGGACAAGCCTCTGCATCCGAGCCTGGTCAAGGACATCCTGGAAGGCATCAACGCCAAGTTCCGCGAGCTCAAATCGGCCGGCTACATCCTGGACGGATCGGCCTGGTACGACGAAGAGATCAACACCGCGGCGACCCTCAAGACGGGCAAGCTGACGATTGACTACGACTACACACCGGTCCCGCCGCTGGAGGATCTGGGATTCCGCCAGCGCATCACCGACCGCTATTTCGCCGACTTCGCCCTGCGCGTGGGCACCGGCCAGTAAACCACCAACCCCACCAATCAACAGGAGTAAGACATGGGATTGCCTCGCAAATTGAAGAACTTTGTGCTGTTCTCTGACGGCGTTTCGTATATGGGAGAGGTGCCGGAAGTCAACCTACCAAAGCTGAGCCGCAAGATGGAAGACTACCGCTCCGGCGGCATGAATGCCCCCGTGAAGCTGGACTTCGGCATGGAGGCCATCGAGATGGACTGGACGGCGGCAGGCTACATGAAGAGCCTGTTTGCCCAGTGGGGCGCCGTGCGGCACGACGCTGTGCTGCTGCGCTTTGCCGGCGCTCTGCAGGCCGACGACTCCGAAACGGTCAACTCGCTGGAAGTCATTGTGCGTGGCCGGCATAGCGAGATCGACCCGGGCGCCGCCAAGCCTGGTGACAACACGGCGATCAAGATCAAGAGCACCATCAGCTACTACAAGCTGTCCATGGACGGACAGACCCTGATCGAGATCGACGCCGTCAACATGATCGAAGTGGTGGACGGCATTGACCGACTGGCCCAGGTGCGTGCAGCACTGGGAATTTGAGCCCACGACCCGACCGACCACCCATCACCCCTTAGAGAAAGACCACACCAATGAACGCAAAATCTGGCGCTGCAGCTGGTGCAGCAGACGAATCCAACAAGACCGCCACGGCGGACGCAAACGCCCGCGTGGTACAGCTTGAAAACCCCATCAAGCGCGGCGACACCACTATCACGTCCGTCACCGTACGCAAGCCCCGCGCGGGAGAGCTGCGGGGCCTGTCGCTGGCCGAGCTGCTGCAGATGAAGGTGGACGCCCTGCAGGCCTTGCTGCCACGCATCACAACGCCCATGCTGCACCGGCATGACATTGACAACCTGGAGCCAGCCGACCTGGTGAACCTGGGCGGCGAGGTGGTCAATTTTTTGCTGACGAAGGCGCAAATGGCGGAATTCCAAGGCGAGTAGAGGACGCGATGGCCGACCTGGCCATCACCTTCCACTGGACGCCGTCCGACATGGACAGCTTTACCTTGACCGAATTGATGGAGTGGCGGGAGCAGGCCCGCCTGCGCCACGAACCACAAGAATAACTAGTTGTGTGCAACAATGAACCATGCTCACCGTTCTCACCGTCCTTCTGATCGCTGCGATTTCCGTCGTGGTGCTGGGCGTAGCGCTGCTACCGGTCTACCTGGCGGTGCTGTGGTTGGACGCCAACCGTGCGCTGCAGCGGTCCGCCGAATTGGCCGAGATCAAGTCTCTACTGGCCGAGGCAGACAACACCACCTTGCTCCGCACCGCGCACTGACGCCGCCTACCGGCCCTGCCGGAGTCCGTCATGGCTGAAAACATGCGCCTTCGCGTGGTGCTGGAACTGGCCGAGCGTGTACTAGCCCCCCTGAAACACATTGGCGCCGGAAGCCGTGATGCTGCCAACGCCCTAAAAGCGGCGCGCGACAGACTCAAAGAACTCAACGGTCAGCAAGGGGCGCTGGACAACCTACAGAGGCAACAGGCCGCGTTCGCTAAAAGCTCCAATCAGCTCAAGGTGAATAGCGCACTGCTTGAAAGTGCGCGCCGCAGTGGCACAGCCACAACGGAGCAAATACGCACTCAGGAGAAAGCCGTTCTCAAGCAAGCTGCGGCGCTGGACCAACAGCGCAGCAAGCTGGTGCAGCTGCGATCAGCGCTCAGCAGCATGGGGGTGGTGGGCAACTTGAGCACCGCGCAAGCCCGCCTCAAGAGCGAAATTGCCGCAGCCAATGGGGCCATAGATGCTCAGAAGGGCAAACTCAAGAGCCTGGCCCAACAGCACGAAAAGTTGGCCGCACTCAAAGCCAAACACGCCTCAGACATGATGCACGTCGGCATGGCCGTTGGCGCCGGCTATGCGATGCAGGCTGTTGGCCAACGAGGCGTCCAAGCGGGCATGGGGCCGGTGCGGGATTTTTCAAAGCACGAAGACGCCATGCTGGGCATCGCGCGTCAAGTGCCTGGCGCGCGCAATGAAATGGGCAAACTGACCGAGGTGTACCGACAGGCCGAGCGCGACGTGCGCGCCTTGAGCGGCCAGATCCCGCTGGCCACCACCCAGATTACCGAGATGATGACGGCCTCAGCCCGCATGGAGGTGCCGACCGACAAGCTCAAGGAATTCACGCTGCTGGCATCGCAAATGGCGACGGCCTTTGATGCCGTCCCTGATCAGATAACCGAGTCCATGGGCAAGGTGGCGAAGAACTTCAAGATTCCGCTGACTGACATTCGAGGCTTGGCAGACTCGATCAACTACCTGGATGACAACGCCATCAGCAAGGGCGCGGACATCATTGACTTTCTGAATCGCACTTCGGGTGTGGTGTCCACCGTCGCCATGCGTGCCCAAGACGCCGCAGCCCTGGGCTCCACACTGCTGACGCTGGGCGAGCGCGCTGAGTCGGCAAGCACGGCGGCCAACGCCATCGTTCAAAAGTTTGCCGCAGCAACCAAGGGAACCAAAAAATTCAAGTCAGCGATGCAGGAGCTTGGTCTGTCCACCGATGCCGTTCAATCCGGCATGTCAACTGACGCGACCGCGACGCTTTCAAAGGTGATCGAGGCCATTGGCAAGCTACCAGAGTCCAAGCGGATTGGGGTGATGGTCGAGCTGGTTGGCATGGAGCACAGCGACACCTTGGCCAAGCTGGTGGACAAGCCCGAAGAGCTGATACGCCAGCGCAAGCTGGCCAACGGTGGCGAGGCCAAGGGCTCCATGGCACGGGAGGCTGCTGCTCGCAACGCCACACTGTCCGCGCAGTGGCAGATGACCAAGAACCGCGCCTTCAATCTGAGCGCAGTGGTAGGCGAGTCGCTGGCGCCTGCCCTGGTAAGCCTACTAACGGTCGTTAACCCTCTCATTGAGCGTTTCGGGAATTGGGTACAGGCCAATCCTGTGCTGGTTGGCTGGGTGATGAAGCTGGCCATTGGTGGTGCAGCGCTGGTGGCGGTACTGGGTACGCTTTTAATTCCGGTGGCGTTGGTCGCCGGCAAGATCATGCTGCTGCGGTTTGTGTTCTCGCGCCTTGCAATTGGCCTGCTGGGTACCCAGGCTGCCGCCGGTGCGGTCAGCACCGGCATGGGTCTGCTGTACCGCGCCGGCTACGCTGCAGGCCGGGTATTCGCCTTCCTGCTGCCCATCCTGGCCAGCGTGGGGCGCGGGATCCTGATCCTGGGGCGCTTTTTGCTGATGACCCCGTTGGGCATTGCGCTCGCCCTGATCGCAACCGCTGCATACCTGATCTGGCGGAACTGGGACGGGATCAAGGGCGGGCTGATGGCGATATGGACCCAGTTGTCCACGGCCGCATCCGCCTGGTGGGCCAGCGCGTCCGCAGGGGCACAGGCGTTGTGGCAGGACCTGGTGACCCTTAAAGACAGGTTCTTCAGCGCTGGGGCCGACCTGATGTCTGGGCTGGTGAACGGGATCACGAGCCGGTTGACCGCTGTGCGCGAGGCCGTGGTCGGCGCCGCTGACGCCGTGGGCGCGTGGTTTCGGGAAAAGCTGGGCATTGCCAGCCCGAGCCGTGTGTTCATGGAATATGGCGGCTGGATCAGCGAGGGTGCCGCACTGGGCATCACCGGGGGCCAGGGGGCCGTGCGCAATGCGGCCCTGGCCATGGCGACAGCCGCGACTGCTGCCATGCCCGCAATGGCCGACGAGACCGCCCTGCGCATGGACAGCCGCCCTCCACTGTCTGCACCCATGCAGGGGGCGCAACCGGCCGCCCAAGGTGGGGCCAGCTACAACATCACCATCAACGCAGCGCCGGGCATGGACGTGCAGGCCCTGGCGCGCGCCGTGTCCGCCGAACTAGACCGGCGTGAGCGCGCTGGCCGGTCGCGCGTGCTGTCGTCCCTCGGCGATATTGACTGAACTGGATCCGCACCATGATGATGGCTTTGGGGCAATTCATTTTTAGCCTGCCAACGCTGGCTTACAACGACTTCAAGCGGCAAACCGCATGGAGACACCCGAGCAACTCGCGCGTCGGTGCGAGGCCGGCGCGGCAGTCGCTCGGCCCTGGCGAAGACACCATCACGCTGTGCGGTTTGCTGGCGCCAGAATTTGCCGGCCGCAAGAGCGCATTGGACGAACTGCGAGAGATGGGGGACCAGGGCAAGGCCTGGTCTCTGGTGGACGGCACGGGCGAGGTGTTCGGGGCCTGGGTCATTGAGTCACTGAGCGAGGCCGGGTCGCACCACACGGAGGACGGCGTGGCCCGTCGAATTGAATTCGACATGACACTGGCCCGCGTGGATGACGACCAGGCCGATGGCGGTGGCGGTGTTGACCCAGGACCCATCGACGACTACTGGGAGTGGTGGCTATGACGGTCTACACCGACAAGGTGTACGCGGAACCAAGCTATGCGCTGGTGGTGGATGGTCGCAACATCACGCCGCATGTTGAGGCACGCCTGATCCGCCTTACGCTGACGGAATCCCGTGGCGACGAGGCCGACCAGTTGGACATTGAGCTGGACGACACGGACGGCAGGCTGCAGCTCCCGCCAAAGGGTGCCGAGATCGCCCTGCAGCTTGGCTGGCTTGGCGATGGGATGGTGGATAAGGGTCTGTTCGAGGTGGATGAGATCGAGCACATCGGTGCGCCGGACCAGATTTGCATACGCGCCAGATCTGCCGAGATGCGCCGCCAGTTGCGCACCCGCACCGAGCACAGTTGGCACGATACGACCATCGGCGCCATCGTGTCCCAAATCGCGGCCCGCCACCAGTTGGTCCCCCGCGTGGACGACAAGCTGGCCAGCGTACGGATCGCGCACATTGACCAGACGCACGAGAGCGACCTGCACTTCCTGACCCGCCTGGCAAAGCAGCACGATGCGGTGAGCACCGTCAAGAAGGGGCGGCTCGTATTCCTGCCAATCAATGGCACAGTGACCAGCACCGGGGAGGAACTGGACACCATAGTGATCTCGCGCAAGGATGGCGACCAACACCGCTACCACACGGCCGACCGCCACAGCTACAGCGGCGTGCGGGCCTATTGGCACGACGCGGCGCGCGCCACAAAGCGCAGTGTGCTGGTGGGCACCGAAGAGAACGAAAAGCGCCTGAAGGACACCTATGGCAGCGAGGCAGACGCCCTGGCAGCGGCGCGCGCTGAGCAGCAGCGGGTGACCCGTGGCAAGGCCACGTTTGAGCTCACCCTGGCACTGGGCAAAACGGAGCTGATGCCACAGACGCCGGTCACCGTGACCGGATTCAAGGACGAAATCGATAACACGCCGTGGCTACTGGTGAAACTGACACACACGCTTGCCGATGGTGGCCTGACCACCCGCATGGAAATGGAGACGCGCGATGCGCCGGATGATCAGACTCCGCAGGTGAGCGACGTTAACGAGGGGGTTGACCAGTGAGATCAACCGGTCTTGAAGATATCGCGGCGCTCGTAAAGATCTTTGTAGCCCACGACGAATCCAACTCGCTCGAACCTCTTATTCAGTTCTAGCTGATGGTCATACACGGCGCTATCGAACAACAAGCGTGCGATGACGAACGAGGCACCTGGCAAGATTGCCGTGTGCGTTCCAGGCAACCCGTGTGCTACGACCTGACAGCGCCACTCTTCTGGCAATATCTTCCCAGCCAGTGCATCAATGGCAGACACCGGACCTGCAGGATGGAGGAAGTGAAGGCCATCGAGAGTGAAGTACCGTTCGGTAACAATTGCCGGTCCAAGGCCATTGTTTGAGAGCAGGACGGTGACTTCAAACCCGTTCGGCGTCTGCGCCAGATTTGAGGACCAAGACAGTAGCGGCTTGACACTTAGACGATTGTGGTGACGGGCAATCCATGCCTGCCAGCCGGTTGAGAAAAGTGCGAGTAAGGCAATTGCCGCCGATGCAATGGCAATGTAGTCAGAGTTCGTCACGGCAGCTTCTTCGGTGGGGTCAATCCCAAAGATTTATAGTCGCGCGCGTAACCGGCTTCGGGCCTTGTGGCCTTGGGATATGTGCTGACAGAGCATTGGAATTCGCTCGAATTTCCTCGCAAGTGATGTCTGCTGAGCGCATCCTTTGATCAGTTGGACTTGCGTTTGTCGGTCGAACCGTGACGCGCACTGCATAGGTATCCGGCCATTGCATCTTTGCGGCCATAGCTTGATCACAAAGTATCTGTATCTGCCGCTGTGTTCCAGAAAAACTGCTCTGCGTGTACTGTCTTGGCGTGCCAATGGTGTTGACTCTCTCAACTGTCCAATGGAGTATTGGCTCCTGTGCCAACGTGGATCCCGCCATGCAGACGGAGAGAGTCAAAATGAAGAAAAGGCGTTTCGACATAAATGCTCGCTTATTTGGTCAGCGGAATCCGTTGCCCGGTCAATCAGGCTTCCCTTGAGCATTCCGTCCGTATTTCGCCATTACGGCCTCATGCGCCTGTGCCGGCGTCCACTCCGTAGGGACCGCGAAGCATGCGTTCAATTCAGGTCCAATGGGCCAGGACACCAAGTGGGACCTATAACCGAGCGTGAACAACTCATCTTCGGAAATAGGGGCTCGGCGCTGTCCAGCCAATGGGCCACCTAGGAACTCTGCATTTAGATCTGTCATAGTGGTCCACTCGCAAAAATGTCAAACTGACCGATTCCAGAAGAAGTAATAGCCGTGGCCACAGTCGCCCCCAGTGGTTATTTGACAATGGAAATAAGGCCCAAACGCTCATACTCCGCGACCGTTGTCGCGTTCCATGCATCGATCGCCAGTTCAACGTCGATGAAGTCGATAGCGAAGACTTTGCGATCTTTGGTTTCAACCTCGCACTCTCCGTAGTAGCGCCATCCGCCTTCACCAGCGTTGTTGCCAACGCTAACCTTGCGTAGAACTCCATCAATCCGCGTTCCATTGAGGAGCGTTACTGACACTATGCCGGAAAGCGGCATTTCCCGAACCACCCTAGCAATCCTTCGCGCATCATCTGCAGTCTCTGTCCACCGTGCCATTTTGATTTCCTCCAAAAATTATGTGTTTAGGCAACTGGCCACTACTGGAACAGGCAGCACACATGCAGCCAGGACTATGCAAAACGCCCAGCGCTTGAGTGACTGATACCAGTTGATATCTTCACCGTGAATGGTCACCGTCAGATTGAGTGTGACCTGTCCGACCGCCAGGCATAGCAGGCTGTGCTCTACCTTTGCTTGGACAATGTTCACTGGTGACTGCTTTGTTTTTTCACCTCTTCCTACGCGCATCAAGCGCCCTCCCTGTGTCAATAAATCAAACGTCTTTATTTTTTTCCAACGACGTTGCCGGCAAAGCCGAAGATTGACTTACTAACTTTCGCTTTCGTGACATTCGATGTGGGCGCGCTACCGCTTGGGGTCTGCGCTACACCGGCCGCCAGCAGGGCCATGTGTTGCACGGCCTCTATTCTTTTATCGGGCGAACACTGATCGAAGCTGTTCAACACCGCACGCCTAAGTGGGTCCTTCTCAAACCACACCGACATGCGTTCCCCGGTAAGGACGTAGAACACGTCAAGTCCCAGAGGACTCACCCGCGCCAAAAATTCCGAACTTGGCGCTGCAATACCTCGTTCCCAATCCTGCAGCGTGCGCGACTTGGCGTCACCTTTTTCCGCCAATTCGGCCTGTGTTAGGGCTAGCCGATCCCGCTCCTCACATAGGCGGCGCCCAATTTGCACACGGATTTCTGCATTCATTTGTTGCAATGCACGGATTTCCGTGCTATCTTTCGTCAACTGTGTAATTTTCTGTTCCACAAGCATAACCCGCATCCATGTCGAAACCACTCAAACAGCCACGTCGCGCACCCAATGGCGTTGTTACCAGCAAGCCCATCCCCATGCGGCTCATGCCAAACGAGTATTCAAAGGTGACGGACATAGCAAAGCAAGATGACCGCTCGATGGCATCTGTGTGTCGGGTGATGTTTCTCCGCGGCCTTGCTGCCTACGAGCAGGACCGTTCATCCCATTCCGCCACCTGACTCTCAAGAGGTTGACGCTATGTATCCAGATCCGAAGCGCGTGCGTACCCACAAGCTGACCATGCGCCTTGATGACTACGAGCACAAGCTGCTGGAGGCCCTGGCCAACTACCAGGGTGAGCAGTTGTCCACGTTGATTAGAGACTTGGTTGTGCGTGAAGCACAGCAGGTTATTTCTTTGGCCCATGCAGCAAGTTTGCAGCAGGCATCCAACTAAGCCAAGGCCACGAAAAGGACCTCACGAGCTGACAAACGTCGGACGTAAAAAACCATGCCAGAGCACACCATCATCCTGAGCGACGAGGACCACAAGCTGCTTGAGCGCGTGCAAGCTGCGCGCGGCATGGCAACCCCCCAGGATGCCGCTGAGTGGCTTATCAAGACGCGCCTGCGGCGCGCTGTGCGCCAGGCTACCGGGCGTGGCCGGGCGCTGTACCTGGTGAACCGCCCAAGCGAGGTGACACGATGAAGATGCGCTGTCCGCATTGCAACAGTTGGGCTTTCACGCGCTCAAGCGTTGAGATCACCAACACGAGCCGCGAATCGTTCTGGATCTGCCGTAACTTTGAGTGCGGCCATACCTTTAGCGCGGTGACAACGATCAACCGCACGCTGTCACCCAGTGCAGTTCCAAACCCACGGGTCATCATTCCAATGTCGAGCCACATGCGCAGGGGCGTGCTGAGCCACCAACTGACTGCCATGCCGACGGCGGACTACACGCCAACCCAGATCAAGCCGTCCACGCTGGATCTCTTCGAATCCGACCCACGGCCTGGATAGGTCGAGCCTCTCGGTTCCCAACTTTTCACTGCTCTGCAGTGCCTGTTTGGAGGCACTGCGGGATTCGCTCACCCTAAAAAAGGAGTTTTCATGCCAAAACGACGCCTGACAGACACCCATGGCAACCACTGGGAGGGGCACGGCAACACGGTATGGCCCATCAAATTGGGGACCAGCTGCAAGGCTTTCTCGTTCGGAGCCACGTCGAGCCTGAATGTCTATTCCTACCACCGGCCGACTGGAAAAAGCCCCACCACTGCGCCAATCGTGACTCTGCTGGCCAGCGCCACATGCGATGCGCTGCCTCATCCGATCACTGTGACGCTTGACATCTCCCCCGACTGCGCTGATGCGCTGGCAGCAAGCCTGCAGGCAGCAGCAAAGCGGGCGCGTGAAGTGGCGGTGGCACTTGCCTCGAAGGCCAAGACAAAGGGGATAGCGGCATGAAGACCACCATCACCTTTGAGATCGACACCGACGCCCTCAACGGCTTCACCGATGCCTATCTGTCCCAGTTGTGGCATATCGCCCAGGCCAACCCAGCGCCCATTAGCGATGTGGAAGCAGGTCGTCTGGCCGAGGCCGTGGGACGCGAAATCATCCGCCGTTGGCTCGGCACTACGCCACCTGAGCTGTACACCCACCAGGGACACCAACATTACTGGAATGCACTCGCCATCGGGCTCCAGGCAAAGTGCAAAGACGGTGAGTGGTCCATCCAGACAGATGGCGGTGCGTCATGAGTGAGCCATTCCGCCACCCGGTGGTGCATCCAAACGGCCCAGAGAGTCCCTTGTTCCTTTCGAACGCAGAGGCGTACGGCCTGATGCACGTGTGTAAGTCTATGCAAGGGCTTGAAGAAGTTGCCCTGGCGCTCCTAACACCAAACGCGGATGTAACTGAGAGGGCGGCTGTGCGCAGTGCGTTTTCGCAGTTGCTGGGCCACTTTGAGGCGAACGGATGGGGGCCACTCAAATGACCTTCCTGTTGAAAGCCATTGGCTTCATCGTGCGTTTGCTGTGGCAGGCCCGCAACGGCGCGCTCTCGGCGGTGGTGTGCCGGTTCAAGGGGCACCACTACGACACGCCGGTCTTTCACCCCAAGTGCCTGTACTTCTGCACCCGTTGTGACAAGGAACTGTTGGGCCGGACATTTGCCGACCTGCAGCCAATGTCGGAGAGCGAGTACGACGAATTCACTTTCTATGAACCGTGGAGCGAGTCATGACATTCAAGGTCACCCACTTTGACGAACACGGCCACCGTCATTGCCTGCGTCTGACGGCGCGCAATAACAAGGCTGCCATGGACTGGGCTGAGCAGCTATTCGGCGTGGCCCGCGCCATGTCTTGCATCGCGCTTCGGGGGCTGTAGCTGAATGTCTGACCTACTGGAAGATGTTGCCAAAGAGCTAGTCGCCGACTTTGGGTTCAAGGAGTCGAAGAAGGGCAGCAAGCATTATTTGCAGCAGGGCGTGTGCCCGAACTGCAACAAGAAGACGCTGTGGACCTATGCAGTAACGCCCTGGGTGGTGCGCTGCGAGCGGCTGAACAACTGCGGCTACGAGGCACACGCGAAGGAGCTCTACCCGGATCTGTTCGAGTCCTGGACAGATCGGTTTCAGGAGCCGGAAAAGCTGAAGCCCGTGGAACAGCAGAACCCGCACGCGGCGGCGGACGCCTACCTGCAGACGGCGCGGGGGTTTGACCTGGCGTTGATCAAGGGAACCTACACGCAGGAACAGTATTACGACCCACGCGCCGACCAGGGCCGGGGCGCCGGCAGCTCCACTGTTCGGTTTGCGGTGGCGGAGACGTGGTGGGAGCGGATCATCGACCGCCCTGCACGCTTCGGCAAGAAGAAGGCCAATTTCAAGTTTGGCGGGACCTACGCCGGCTGGTGGTGGGCACCGCCTGGTCTGTCGTTTTCCGACCTTGGCCCCACCGCGCCGCAGGGCCACCCCAAGCCGCCCACGGAACTGTGGCTGGTGGAGGGCATCTTTGACACCATTGCGCTGCTGCATGCGGGCATATGGGCTGTGGGGCTGCTGAGCTGCAATAACTACCCAGAGCACGCCCTGGCCGAGCTGCAGGCGCTGCTGGCCCACCAAGGGGGCACGGTGCCCGCGCCCGAGCTGGTGTGGGCGCTGGACGGCGACAAGGCCGGTCGGTCTTTCACCGAGAAGCATGTGAAGCGCGCCCGGGAGGCCGGATGGGAGTGCCATGCGGCGCAGATCCCCCAGCGCGGCAAAGCCAAGCTGGACTGGAATGACATGCACCAGCGGGGTCGCCTGACCGACGAGGATGTCAAGGAATACCGGTACCAGGGTTCCCTGCTGATAGCCGCCACGGCACAGGAGAAGGCGCTGCTGATCTACAAGCACACGGGGCGCACTGACTTCGACTTCGACCACAGCAACAGGCTGTTTTGGTTCCGGCTGGATCTGGAGCGCTTTGGCAAGGCACAGGAGCGCATTGAGAAGGCGATAGCGGAGGGCCAAGAGAAGCCCATGGATGATGAGGCGATCCGGGACAAGGCGCTGCTGGAGTCTGGGCTGCTGCAGCCGATTGCCAACTGCAAGCCGCAGGCGCTGTATTACCAGCGCCACGAGGTTACCGGAGAGGCCTGGTACTACTTCCGCGTGGCGTTCCCGCACGATGGTGGGGACATCAAGGGCACGTTTACGGCCGGGCAGCTCACCACTGCCAGCGAGTTCAAAAAGCAACTGCTGCACATGGCGGCGGGCGCGATCTTTAGCGGCAACAGCCTGCAGCTTGAGCGGATCATGCAGCGCCAGTTGGACAACATCAAGATCGTGCAGACGGTGGATTTCATCGGCTACAGCGCTACGCACAAGACCTACATCCTGGGCAAGGTGGCGGTGCGCGACGGCCAGATTTTCGAGGCCAACGCCGAAGACTATTTCGACTTTGAGAAGCTGTCGATCAAGACGCTACAGAAGTCCATATCGCTGGCGGTAAACACCAACCGCGAAGAGTACGAGCGGGGGTGGCTGCAGCACCTGTGGGTCACCTTTGGGGCCAAGGGCTACATCGCTATGGCCTATTGGTTTGGCAGCTTGTTTGCCGAGCAGATCCGCAGTGAACACCAGTCGTTCCCATTCCTTGAGATCGTGGGGGAACCGGGCTCTGGGAAAACGACGTTGATCCAGTTCCTCTGGAAGCTGTTCGGGCGGGACTACGAGGGCTTTGACCCCAGCAAGTCCACCGCTGCAGGGCGGTTGCGCACGTTCACCCAGGTGTCCAACCTGCCCATCGTGCTGATTGAGTCGGACCGGGAGACCAAGACCGGGAATACGGCCCATGTGCGCTCGTTCGATTGGGACGAGCTCAAGGACGCCTACAACGGCAACAGCATCCGCACCACGGGGGTGAAGACGGGCGGCAACGAGACATACGACCCGCCGTTCCGCGCGTCCATCGTGATATCGCAGAACGCGCAGGTGCAGGCGTCGCAGGCCATCATGGAGCGGATCTGCCACATGACCTTCGACACCAAGGGGTTCACGCCGGCCAGCTACGAGAGCGCCAAGACGCTGGAAAAGGTCGAGATCCAGAAGGTGAGCGGGTTCATCGTGGCATGCCTGCGCCGCGAGGCCGAGGTGATGAAGATCGTCACCGAGCAGACCGACAAGAACATCCAGTTCCTGCTGGCCCAGGATGGAATCCACAAGCCGCGTATCGCCAAGAACCATGCCCAGCTACTGAGCGTGGCTGCCGCGCTACGCACTGTGGTGAAAGTCACCGATGAACAGTTTGACCAGGTGCGCACACAACTGGTGGCGATGGCGCGGGAGCGGCAGCAGGCCATCAATGCGGACCACCCGCTGGTGCAGGAGTTCTGGGAAGCGTTTGATTTCTTGGACGGCATCGACCGCAACCCAGTGACCAAGGTTCCTGACGGTCGGCCGATGCTGAACCACGCTCGGAGCAATACCGAGATTGCGGTCAACCTGAATGAGTTTGTGGAACTCGCTGCAGCCCACCGGCAGCAGATTCCCGTGCTGTCGGAGCTGAAGAAGGTATTGCGCACCAGCAAGACCCGCCGCTTCCTGGATGTGAAGTCGGTGAACAGCGCCATCAAGAACCGCTCCGACGACATCGAATCACCAAAGACCGTGCACTGCTGGGTCTTTGAGCGCCCCCAATCCGCCCGCAAGAACTAAGGAGGTACAGCTATGCCTATCAAGGTCACCCACCCGTCACAGAGTCTCTTTGACAAGAATTTCCGGTACCGGCGCGCCGCGGAGACGGACATCCGAAAGACCTTCGCACGCGTCACCCGCCAGATCAAGCTGGCCGAGCAACAGGCATTGGCAGGGCAGCAGGAGCTGCTGCCACTGCAAGAGACGGCATCGACGGTTGTTGCACTGCCGGCGCGCTGTGGCAGGGGCGCTTCATGACCGTGGTTGCAATGCGCCAGGCGCTGGAGGCCATTGTTCCGCCACTGCGGGGCTGCACCTTGTGCATGTACAGCGCGCCAATACAGGGTGTTCTGCATTGCTACTGCCCGGCTGTGCGTGAGATCCACGGCCTGCGGCCGGTCCACGTGGTGCGTGCGTCGTCCGAGGCGTGCGGTCCGGGCGCTGCCTACATGGATATGACCGCGTGGAGGCGGGCGTGAACGCCGTCGTCACACAGGCGGCGCTGCTCGCGGCCTGGGAGAACATGCGCAGGCGCCAGGGACTGCGCCACTGGCCCGCTGACTTTGACCAGGTGATCACTGACCCAGTGCGGAAGAAGCTGATCACGCTGGAAGCCCAGCATGTCTGCGCAGCACCCGGGCCAATGGCTCACCAGCATCCCGCGCGCTCGTCACCGGCGCCATTGCGCCCTGCACTTCCACCCCGCTTCGACCAGAAGCGCGCCGCCTCGGGCGAGCGCGACGACGACTGATTTTCTTCAACCAACCAAACGAACCAAGTATGAGAACTCACCTGTCCCCCTTGATCATCGCCCTGACGGGCTACCCAGGCGCCGGCAAAGACACGGTCGGCGACGTGCTGGCCCCCCAGCAGGGCTTCCTACGGATAGCTTTTGCGGATGCCCTGCGCCGTGAGGTGTCAGAAGCCTGGCGCATCGACGCCCGCATGCTGACCGACCGCACCACCAAGGAATGGCCCCTGCCCGCCCTGGCTGTCGGTATGTGCAGCGCAAAGGGGTTCATTCTCTGGTGTGTGGACGGTAGAGAGAGCCTGACCGAGCCGCGCAGCCCACGCTGGATACTGCAACGCTGGGCGTCCTACCAGCGGCGCTATATCCCCGACTACTACGCCCGCATCGTCGAGCGCTGGATCGACCAACAGGTGGCCTGGGGATTGAGTCGATTTGTCGTAACTGACCTGCGCGACCCGGTAGAGGAAACTGTGCTGCGCCGCCTTGGCGCCAAGGTGGTGCGGGTTCACCGGCCGCAACTGGCCCGACTGCCAGAGGAAACCGCAACGCACGTGAGTGAGCAACACCACCGGATCAAGGCCGATGCGGACATCTTGAACGATGGGTCGCTGCAAGCCCTGGCCAATGCCGCAGTTGAATGCGTGGAGGCTTTGCAATGAGTCGCCTGGAAACAGTGACCCACTTTCACGTGTGTGGTGGCCTGGGCAGCGGTGCTGCAGGGTTCAATGACGCGGATCCGTCTATTCCCGGAATGGCCGGCAAGATGGTGTGTGTGGGCGGTGTGGATGTGGACGCCCACGCTTGCCGCGATTTCGAGCTGCTGACCGGGGTTAAGCAGGCCTGCAAGGATCTGTTCACCCTGGGCCAATACCAGGCATTTCATGGTCACCTGCCGGCGCCGGGCTGGCGCGAGGTCACGGGCGAGGATCTGCGCCAAGCTGCGCACGGTCATTTCCCCGACATCGTGTTCACGTCCATGCCTTGCAAGGGGTTCTCGGGCCTGCTGAGTGCGCAGCTGAGCGTGACGGCGAAGTACCAGGCACTGAACGAGCTCACGTTGCGCGGCGTGTGGCTGACGATGGAGGCCTTTGCCGACAACCCGCCAGGTCTTTTCATCTTTGAAAACGTGCCACGCATCGCCAGCCGCGGCCGCCACTTGCTGGACCAGATCGTGGGTGTGCTGCGGCACTATGGATATGCGGTCAGTGAGACAACCCACGATTGCGGTGAGCTCGGGGATGGTCTGGCACAGAGCCGCAAGCGGTTCTTGCTTGTAGCCCGCCACGCTACAAAGGTGCCACCGTTCCTGTACGAGCCACCGAAGCGCCGGCTGCATGCCGTTGGCGACGTGCTGCGCCATATGCCGCTGCCCGGGGACCCGCTGGGCGGGCCGATGCATCGCGTTCCCGAGCTGATGTGGAAAACGTGGGTGCGCCTGGCATTTGTCGAGGCGGGAAGCGACTGGAGAAGCCTCAACAAGCTGGCGGTCACCGACGGGAATCTGCGTGACTACCTGATTGCACCGGCCATGCACAGCGGGGTGCTGGGCGTGAACCATTGGGATGGGCACATGGGCACGGTGACCAGCCGAGGCCTCCCGACCAACGGCAATTTCAGCATTGCGGATCCGCGCTTTGACCCGTCGGCGAAATGGCGCGATGGCCAGGCCTTGGGAGTGCGCCGCTGGGACGAGCCAACGGGCACCGTGGCGGGCCAGCAGGGGCCGCTGCAGGGGACATATAGCGTTGCGGATCCACGCCACCATGGCACGCCAAAGTGCAACAACGAGTTCCGCATCGTCGCTTGGGATCGGTCCGCGCAGGCGGTGACCAGCGCACACGGGTCTGGCCAGGCGGTTGCGGATCCGCGCCGGGAGGGGCCTTGCTACGGGAAATATGCTGTAACGCGCTACAGCGACGCGGCCGGCACTGTGATCTCCGGCAGCACCACCGGACAGGGTGCTTTTGCAGTCGCAGATCCTCGACCCGGTATTCAGCGCGGCCAGGGTGATGCCTATCTGACCGGTGGACACTATGGTGTGGTTCCGTGGAACAGCCCAAGCGGCGCGGTGAGTGCTTCGGCGTGCCAGGACAACGGCCGCTGGAGCGTGGCTGATCCGCGCTGCGCCAGCCCGGCCTGGTCCATGGCTGCCATGATGCCGGCGCCGGCCGACAAGTTGGCCTGCAGGATTGAGTCGCTCGACGGGACATGGCACCGCCCATTCACGACGCTGGAGCTGGCCGCGTTGCAGTCCTTGATTGATCCAGAAGAATGGTTTTCCCCAGCCGGACCCGGTGGACGTGGAGAGGCCTTTGTGCTCGATGGCCAGAACGATCAGCGCTGGAGGGAGGGAATCGGCAACGCCGTTCCGCGCAAAGCGGCAAAGGCCATTGGTACTGTCATGGGGCAGACGATCCTACTGGCCCGTGCCGGCGAGACGTTCATGCTGTCAGCCCAGCCTGTGTGGGTGCAGCCGGTGGCTGTCGCGCTGAGTGTGCAGCAGGACCGCGTGGAAGCATGAATTGCCGCCCCATCCTCTTCAGCGGCCCCATCATGTGGCGTTCCTTGCTTCATGGCATCGAGACGCATGACTCGGTCATTTTGGTATTTGTTCATCGATCCGCTTTTCTGCAGAAATCCGCGCAGAGCCTCGGGCAAAAGTCTCCTTGGAAGCAATGCCATGCTCCGAAAACTCCTTTCCATTGACGACGACATTGGTCGTCCAAACCCATTGGCCGTCCTCCGCGTTCTTGATGGTGACCTCGTACGTGATGCCGCGATAGAAGGTATCGGATTTCATCAGTGCTCCCTGTGGTTGAAAGGCGCAGTATGACACCGGCAAAACGCGGCCTTACCCACAAACAGGCCATGGAATATGTCGGCGTCAAGCGCCGCACATTCGATGCCGTCTGGCGCCCGCGCCTGGTCGCCATTCGTCAGGGCGCCTGTGTTCTCTTCGACCGGCAGGATCTCGACAGGCTGTTTGACGAGTTCAAGCGGGCCGCCGCTGGCCACCGTGCCGCAGCCAACGATTCAGCTGCCCCGGCGCCGACAGCGCACAATGGCGCCAGGAACGAGCGGCCCATACACACGAAAGGAGTTCACACATGGGCCAAAACACGCGGGGAATCTACCCCGACACAAACGGGCTCTGGCAGGTTGACAAGTGGAAGCTTGGCACTCGATTTCGCCAGCGCGGCTTCGAGAGCTTTGACGAAGCGGAACGCTGGCTGATCACTCAGCTCGCGTGCCAACGCGAGGTGCTGGTGCATGGTGAGCGTGTCTCGTACACGTTCAACCAGGCAGCGGCGCACTATGTCAGCCTCCATGAGCAGAAGGCATCTCTGGAAACGGAGATCTACATGCTTGAAAGTGTCATGCCATACATCGGTACGCTTGAGCTACACCAGGTGCACGACGGAACGCTAGCACCGTTTCAGACCGCACGCCTTGCCGAAGGGCGGGCGCACAAGACCATCAACCTGGCCTTGGGCGTGGTGCGCCGGATCCTCAACCTGGCGGCCACAAGCTGGCGGGGCGAGCGCGGAAAGACGTGGCTTGAGCAGGCACCAAAGATCACCATGCTGCCGCTGACAGGTCACCAGCGCGAACCTCGCCCCATCACCTGGGGCGAGCAGCGCAAGCTGATGCCAATGTTGCCGGACCACCTTGCTCGCATGTCCCTGTTCACCCTGAATACGGGCGTGCGTGACGATGTGGTGTGCAGCCTCCGGTGGGAGTGGGAGATCAAGATCCCCGAGCTGGGCATATCGGTCTTTGAGGTTCCACGCCGGCATGTGAAAGGCCGCAAGCGCTCCCGCGTGCTGGTCTGCAACAGCGTGGCGCAATCGGTGATCGAGGCAGTTCGTGGCCAGCATCCCGAGTTCGTGTTCGTCTACCGACGTGAGCGGGTGAAGAACAAGCACTTGGCGCCAACGATGCCCTACCGACGCATCGGGACCATGAACAACACGGCCTGGCAGCGGGCTAGAGCTGCAGCAGGCCTGGGCGATTTGCATGTTCACGACCTGCGCCACACCGTTGGCATGCGCTTGCGCGAAGGCGGCGTGCCGGAAGGCACGATCTCTGACATCCTATGGCACAGCACCAAGTCCATGACTCGGCATTACAGCGTGGCGCAGATCGTAGAACTGCACCAGGCGCTGGAGCGTGTCAAAGACGACGCCGGCCGCTGGAACAAGAGCCTGGCGATGCTGAAACGTGAGCAAGCGGGGGATTTTGGGGAGGCCACTCCCCCAAAAGTCCCCCAGGTGAAGGTAGCGTAGAAATGAAAAAGCCCTGAAACATTGCTGTTTCAGGGCTATCCATTTGGTGCGGCTGGCAGGAATCGAACCCACGACCCCTTGGTTCGTAGCCAAGTACTCTATCCAGCTGAGCTACAGCCGCTAAGCTATCAAGTATAGCACAGCTTTTTGGGCTTTGTAAACATCAAAGGCCCAACATCGTACGCGCTTCTTGCGGGGAGGCTATTTCACGCCCGGCGTTGCGGGCGCACTGGGCCAATGCAGCGATCAAGGCACCGTTGCCCCCGGCACGCTCGCCATTGGGCAGGTAGAAGGTGTCCTCCAGACCGGTTCGCAGCATGCCGCCCAGGTCGGCGGTCTTCTGGTGCACCGGCCAGATTTCGGCACGGCCGATCAGCGTGGCCTGCCACACGCTGTCAGGCGCCATCCACTGCGGCAAAAGCGCCAGCAGGTTGGCGTCGCAGGGCATGCCCGAGGCCACACCCATTACCAGGTTGTACTCGGGGTGCCCCATCCCGGGCTTGAGCATGCCAGCCTTGATAAACATCCCCACCGAGCGGACGATGCCGACATCAAAGCACTCGAACTCCGGATGCGTGCCGCACTCGGCCATCACATCCAGAAACTGCTGCACCTTGGCCACCGGGTTGTCGAACACCATGGGCGGCCAGGCCCACTGGCCGTCTTCCTTGATCTTGAGGTAGTTCAGGCTGCCGGCATTGCAGGCCGCAATCTCGGGCTTCACCCGCCGAATGCAGGCCAGCGGTCCCGAAATGTCCTTGCCCACCACGCCAGTGGTCAGGTTGATGATGACGCCGGGGCAGGCTTCGCGGATGGCGTTGATGACGGACTCCATGACATCCGGATCCCAGGACGGCAAATGGCCCATGCCCTCTTCCTGGTTGCGCACATGCACGTGCATCACGGACGCGCCCGCATTGAAGGCATCACGCGCCTCGGCCGCCATCTGGGCCGGGGTCACCGGCACCGGGTGCTGCTTGGGGTTGGTCAGCACGCCGGTCAGCGCGCAAGTCAGTATGGCTTTTTCCATTTTGTATCCTTTAGATTTCCAATTCCACCAGAAGCGCGCCCGATTCAACCTGATCGCCTGCCTTGGCATGCACCGCCTGCACCACACCGGCGGCTTCGGCGCACAGCCACATCTCCATCTTCATGGCCTCCACGCAGACCAGTTGTTGCCCGGGCTGCACCGCATCACCCGCTGCGACAACCACCTGGGTGACCTTGCCCGCCACCGGTGAGCGCGCCTTGCTCGCATCCTTGCGTGCATCGGCGTCGGGGAACGCGGACACCTCGGACACCACAAAGCTGTGGCCCTGCAAGGCCAGATGCACTCTGGCACCATCCAGCACCGCGATGGCCGTTCGTACCACGCCGTCGACTGCATAGCGCAACGTACCCTCGACAAAGTCCAGCACCGTGGCAGCAATGCGTGCACCATCCATGTCAATGGCTACCCCCCCCAGGCGGTCGGGCCGAACCCGCAGGCTGCGCATTTGCTCGCCACACTGCAGGCGCACATCAAACGCCGCCACACTGTCCGAGCGCCAGTTGTGGCCCCGCCAGTCCTCCAGCCCGCGCATGGCCAATGCCATGGCTGCGACCTGCCAGACGGCATCAAACGGTGCGACTTCCTGCAGCAGAGGCTCGCCCCGCTCCTGCCATTGGTCGATCAACGTGGTGGTCATTTCGGCCTTGCGAAACGCCGGGTGGTCCACCAAATCACTCAGGAAGCGGCCGTTGTTCCTGAGACCCAGTAGCGGCGTATTGGTCAGCGCCGCGCGCAGGCGGCGGATGGCGTCATCGCGGTCGCGGCCATGGACAATGACCTTCGCCACCATCGGGTCGTAATACGGTGAGATGGCGCTACCCTGAGCAATGCCGGCGTCAATCCGCACACCGGCGGACAGCGCCCGTTCGGGTTGCCACCACAGCACTGTGCCGGTCTGCGGTGCGAAGCCGGCATACGGGTCTTCCACATACAGCCGCGCTTCGATGGCGTGACCGGTCAATGTGATGTCGGACTGCCGTGCGGGCAGTGGTTCTCCGGCGGCCACCCGCAGCTGCCACTCCACCAAGTCGTAGCCGGTGATGCACTCGGTCACCGGGTGCTCCACCTGCAGGCGGGTGTTCATCTCCAGAAAGTAGTGGCGCAGCTTGTCATCCACGATGAATTCGACCGTGCCCGCACCGCGGTAGCCCACGGCCAGCGCAGCGGCCACGGCGTCCTTGCCCATGGCCTCACGCATGGCGGGCGTGACCACCGGTGATGGCGCTTCCTCAATCACCTTTTGGCGGCGGCGCTGGGCGGTGCAGTCGCGCTCGCCCAGGTAGACCGCATTGCCATGCGCATCGGCAAAGACCTGGATCTCGATGTGGCGGCCGTTGTCAATCAGGCGCTCCAGCATCAGCGTGCCGTCACCAAAGGCGCTGGTTGCTTCGCGCCGCGCGCCGTCAATACCCTGCTGCAATTCAGATTCATGGCGCACCAGCCGCATGCCACGCCCTCCGCCGCCGGCCACGGCCTTGACCAGCAACGGATAACCCAGCTTCTCGGCCTCGGTCATCAGGACTGCATCGCTCTGATCGGCACCCAGGTAACCAGGCGCACAGGGCACGCCCGCGTCGAGCATGCGGCGCTTGGCCAGCGCCTTGTCGCCCATGGCCTCGATGGCGCTCGCCGGCGGGCCGATGAAAACCAGTCCCGCATCGACACAGGCCTGCGCAAAGGCCGCGTTCTCGCTGAGGAAGCCATAACCGGGGTGCACGGCATCGGCGCCGGTCTTGCGGGCGGCTTCCAGAATGGCGTCGAACCGAAGATAGGACTCGGCCGCTGGCGAAGCGCCAATGTGCACCGCCTCGTCGGCCAGCGACACATGGGGCGCGTTGCGATCGGCATCGCTGAACACGGCCACCGTCTGGTAACCGAGATCGCGCGCTGTGCGAATCACACGGCAGGCAATCTCTCCGCGGTTGGCAATCAATATCTTGGAAAACGTCATGACAAGGCCCACTGTGGTTTGCGCTTCTGGATGAAGGCGGTCATGCCCTCCAGGCCCTCGGGGCCCTGGGCGGCTTGGGAGAAGATGGTTGCGGCGTGCTGAATCAAATCCTGCGGTGCCTGCAGGCGCGCACGGGCCATCAGCGCCTTGGTGGCGGCCAGAGCGCCGGGCGCGCAGGCCAGGATATCGGCCAGCACGGTGTCCAATTCGGTCTGGAGTTGGTCCGCGTTCACCAGGGCATGAACCAGCCCGATGCGCAGCGCGGCAGCCGCGTCCAGCCGGCCACCGGTGACTGCCAGGCGCTTGGCCTGCGAGTAGCCCAGGCGCTCCACCAGGAACGGTGCGATCTGCGCCGGAACGACGCCCAGCGATGTCTCCGGCAGACGAAAGTTGGCGGTGTCGCTGGCAATGGCCACATCGGCCACACAGGCCAGGCCGAAGCCACCGCCCATGACCGTGCCTTCCAGCACGGCCACCACGGCCAGTGGTGTGCGGGCATAAGCCACGCAGAGTTCACCAAACGCGGCATTCACCTCGGCAATCGGGTCTGGGGCGCCGGTGCCGGCAGCCTGTATGGCACGCATGCGGGCACCGGCCATGTCCTTCAGATCGGCTCCGGCACAGAAATGCCCGCCGGTGCCGCGCAACACCACGGCGCGAACCGCTTCGGCTGTGCCAGCACTGGCCTCGGCGTCTGCCAGCACCTGGCGCAGCTCGGCCACCATCTGCAACGACATGGCATTGCGTGCGTCCGGCCGGTTGAGCCAAATATGCAGGGTAGCCCTCGTCCGTTCTATACGGAGTGCTTCCAAATTCATAGCATTTGCCATTAGGCTTTACCCGGCAGCGTGCCTTCGAGCTTGCAGATGATGCCCAGCATGATCTCGTCGGCGCCGCCGCCAATCGAGATCAACCGTCCATCGCGGTAGGACTGTGCAATCGGGTTGTCGGCCGTGAAGCCCATGCCGCCCCAGTACTGCAGGCAACTGTCGGCCACTTCGCGCGACAGGCGCCCCGCTTTCAGCTTGGCCATCGACGCCAGCTTGGTCACGTCCTTGCCGCCCACGTAGGACTCGACCGCGTGGTAGGTCAGTGCGCGCAGGGCCTCGACCTCGGTGCGCAGTTCGGCCAAGCGGAAGTGCACCACCTGGTTGTGCAGGATGGGCTTGCCAAAGGTCTGGCGTTGGCGCGTGTAGTCAATGGTCTGGTCGATGAGGCGGTCCAGCGAGCGCAGGCAACCGGCTGCGCCGTACAGCCGCTCTTCCTGGAACTGCAGCATCTGCAACATGAAGCCCATGCCCTCCTGGCCGATCAGGTTCTTTTTCGGAACACGCACATTGTCGAAAAAGAGTTGGGCCGTGTCGCTGGAGTGCATGCCGATCTTCTCAATCTTCTGGCGCGTGACACCCGGGCTGTTCAGCGGCACGATGATCATGGACTTGTTCTTGTGCGCCTGTCCTTCGGAGGTGTTGGCCAGCAGGCAGCACCAGTCGGCCTGCATGCCATTGGTGATCCACATCTTGGAGCCGTTGATGATGTAGTCGTCACCATCCTTGCGCGCCGTGGTCCTGAGCGCAGCCACGTCCGAGCCGCCGCCCACCTCGCTGACGCCCACGCAGCCCACCATGTCGCCAGCAATGGCGGGGGCCAGAAACTCCTGGCGCAGAGCGTCGCTGCCGAAGCGTGCAAGTGCCGGCGTACACATATCCGTCTGCACGCCAATCGCCATGGGCACGCCGCCGGCGTTGCATTCACCCAAAGCTTCTGCCATGACCATGGAGTAGCTGAAGTCCAGCCCCATGCCGCCAAATTCCGTGGGGTACTTGATGCCCAACAGGCCCAGGTCGCCCATCTTCTTGAAGAGAGCGTGCGCCGGGAAGATGCCGGCCTTTTCCCACTCGGGCAAGTGGGGGTTGATTTCGTTGGCAACAAACTTGCGGACGGTGTCAGCAATCTGCTCGTGCTCGGGGGTGAATTTCATGGTGGATACGTTCTGGTTGGGGTTACATGCGGGCGACGCCAAAGGTGTTGGGGCGCAACGTGCGCTGTTCGGCTTCAAGTGCCAGGGCCAGACACAGCCCCAGGATGCGGCGCGTGTCACGCGGGTCGATGATGCCGTCGTCCCACAGGCGGGCCGTGCCAAACAGAGCGGTGGATTCCTTGTCCAGACGCAGGCGCAATCCATCCGACATGGCCTTGAGCGCCTCCTCATTGGCCTCCATGCCACTGCGTTCGATCTTGGCGCGGTTGACGATGTCCATGACCTTGGCCGCCTGCGCTCCGCCCATGACCGCCGTGCGCGCAGTCGGCCAGGCAAAGATGAACCGGGGGTCAAAGCCGCGCCCGCACATGCCGTAGTTGCCGGCGCCGTACGAGCCGCCAATCACAAAGGTGAATTTGGGAACCCGTGCATTGGCCACGGCCTGGATCATCTTGCTGCCGTGTTTGATGGCACCACTGCGCTCGGCGGCAGAGCCCACCATGTAGCCGGTGGTGTTCTGCAGGAAGACCAAGGGCGTGCCGCTCTGGTCGCAGAGCTGGATGAACTGCGCGGCCTTGGTGGAACCGGTGGGCTGAATCGGCCCGTTGTTGCCCAGGATGCCCACCAGATGGCCCTGCACCCGGGCGTGGCCACACATCATCTCCGGGGCGTATTCGGACTTGAACTCCAGAAAGTCCGAGCCGTCGACCAAGCGGGCAATGACCTCGCGCACGTCATAGGGCTCACGCTCATCGGCGGGGACGATGCCCATCAACTCCTGCTCGTCAAACAGCGGTTCGGCGCACGGCGGCGCGGGCGGTGCCGTATCCCAGCGCAGCTTGTCCATGACCTCGCGCGCCATGGCGATGGCATGGGCGTCGTCCTCGGTCAGGTACTCGCCCAGGCCGGTGATCTGGGCATGGGTTTCGGCGCCGCCGAGTTCGTCATCGGTGCAATCCTCACCAATGGCGGCCTTGACCAAGGGTGGCCCGGCCAGGTAGATGCTGGAGCGCCCGCGCACCAGGATCACGTAGTCGGACAGGCCCGGCAGGTAGGCACCACCGGCCGTACTGGAGCCGTGCACCACGGCGATCTGCGGCAGGCCCTGCGCCGACATGCGGGCCTGGTTGGCGAAGGTGCGGCCACCATCGATGAAGATCTCGGCCTGGTACATCAGGTTGGCGCCGCCGCTCTCCACCAGCGAGATCAGGGGCAGCTTGTTCTCCTGGGCGATCTGCTGCACACGCAGCCCCTTTTTCAGACCCATGGGCGCGACGGTGCCGCCCTTGACTGCGCTGTCATTGGCCGAAATGATGCAGCGCTTGCCGGCGACCACGCCAATACCGACGATGGAGCCACCACCCATCACCGACTTCTTGCCGTCGTCATCGTGCATGTTCAGGCCGGCCAGGCGGCTGATCTCCAGAAACGGCGTACCGCGGTCCAGCAGACGGGCCACCCGCTCGCGTGGCAGCAGCTGACCGCGTTTTTCGAACTTGTCGCGTTTGGACTCTGACTCGGCAATCACCAGGCCTTCCAGGCGCTGGACTTCGGCCAGCAGGCCCTGCATACGCTGGGCGTTGGCGGCAAAGGCGTCGGAGCGGGGATTGATCTTGGAACGAATAACGGGCATAGCCGGGTGTCCTTGCTTTTGGATTTAACGCATTAGAAAGCATGGTGACGTTAACGTCAACCAGTTGCCGTATAGGTGTTTATACTGATGTTTAGGGGATATCGGACTGCTAGCATTCAGCCCGCAATCTCCCTCCAACCACAAGGAAAAATCCATGGACCTGCAAGCCTGTACCGAAGCCATCCGCGCCAAAGTGGGAGCCGACAGCGGCCTGGCCGCCACGCTGAAATTTGATTGCGGCGCCGATGGCGTGATCCGCATCGACGGCGCCTCCACCCCCAACACCGTGACCAACGACAACGTGGACAGCGACTGCACCGTCGGCATCACGCTGGAAAACCTGAACGCGCTGCTCTCCGGTGATCTGGAGCCCACCACCGGTTTCATGGCCGGCAAGCTCAAAGTATCCGGCGACATGGGCGTGGCGATGCGCCTGCAACGCGTCATCTGATCGCGTGAACTGATGGCCAAATCCGACGCGCAAGCCTTTGTCGACTCGCACCGCGACGAGGGCACGACCGAACTCTTCGGCATCACCGAGCTGTGCCGCGAGTTCGGCATCACCCTGCGGGCGCTGCGCTTCTACGAAGACAAGGAGCTGCTCAGCCCCCGGCGCATCAATGGTGCGCGCGTCTACACCCGCCGGGATCGGGCTCGCCTGGCCCTGATCCTGCGCGCCAAGGCGATTGGCTCACCGCTGTCGGAAATCAAGCGCTACCTGGACCTGTACGGCGTGCAGGGCGAGGGGCGCACCCAGCAGCTCACCTACGTGATAGAGCGCACCGACAGCGAGATTGCCGAGCTGGAAAAGAAGCGCGCCCGGATCGACGAGACCCTGGCCGAACTGCGCGTGATCAACGCGACCAGCCGCAAGCAACTGGCCGAGCGCCAGAAGACCGCCAAGGCCTGATGCCGGCTCCAGCCAAATGGTTTTTGGCCAAATCGGCGTCCAGCCCTCGTCGATATTGGCTTTATAGCTACTAAATCGATAGCGTTTTTTCACCTCCCGAATCCCCAAGCCACACGGGCGACGCCGCAGCGGGCGTGCTGCGTGCCGCGCAGCCGGTCATTCGCACTACACTGCTCCCAAACGCACGACACAGGGGGAATTCCGATGTCAGCAATCCGGGCTCGACTATGAGTCTTTGGCCAGCCCTAGCCACTGCCAGCCTGCTTCTGGCATGCATTGCCGTGTTCCTCTATGCCCGGGAACGCCAGCGCCGGTTGCGCCTGGTGGCAGAGCTGGGCTCCGTCTCACTGAAGGCCGTCACCAAACTGGAGCGCGACGAGCTGACCGGCATGCTGACCCGCTCGGGTTTCGACGCGGTGCTGGAACGCCGGGCCTTGCAGACCGATGGCGGCACCGAACCCTTTTGCGTGCTGTATGTGGCGCTGGACAACTTTGGCCTGCTCAACGATGCCTTCGGCCACGAGACCGGCGACCAGTTGCTGCGGGAAGTCTCGCGCCGCCTCGGCACGTGCGTGGACGCCACGGCCGAAGGCTGCCACGTGACGGCGGGCGAATTTTCGCTATTGATCAACGGAGGGCTTGCCACCGGCAGCGCCTGCGCCAAGCGCATCTCCCAGGCGCTGACCGAGCCCTTCACGGTGGAGTCGATTCGTTCCCAACTGACCTGCTCCATCGGCATCGCCATGTATCCGGAGCACGGGTCGGTGTTGAAGCTGGTGGGCAACGCCGCGCTGGCCATGCGCAGCGTCAAGCAGAACGGCGGTGGCGACTTCTGCGTCTATGACCACAAGATGGGCATGGAAGTGCGGGAGCAGGCCGTGCTGTTCAATGACCTGCGCAATGCGATGGCGAAGGGTGAATTCGAGCTGTACTTTCAGCCCAAGATTGACGCCGTCAGCCTGCAGGTCACCGCCGCGGAGGCCCTGCTGCGCTGGCACCACCCGGAGCGCGGGCTGATCAGCCCGACCGTCTTCATACCCCTGGCCGAACAATATGGACTGATCGGGGCCATTGGCCACTGGGTCATCGAAGAGGCCTGCCGCAAGGCCGCCCGCTGGCGCGAACACGGCTTGCGCATGCGCGTGGCCGTCAACATTTCGGGCTACCAGATGCGTGAGGATGACCTGGTGGACCGCATCGAATCCGCGCTCCGGCGCAATGGCATCCAGCCCGAGCGCTTCACCTGCGAGATCACCGAGTCCGTGGCCATGGAAGACACCAAGGTCACGCAGCTGACCTTCGAGCGCATGCGCAGCGCGGGCTTTCACGTCTCCATTGACGACTTTGGCACCGGCTACTCCAGCCTGGCGGCGCTGCGCAAGCTGCCGGCCGCCGAACTGAAGATTGACCGTGCCTTTGTGCTGGACCTGGAAGAGAGCGAGGACGCGCGTTCCATAGCGCAATCCATCATCAACCTCGCCAACGCGCTGAACCTGCGCGTGGTGGCCGAAGGCGTGGAGACCCTGGGCCAGCGGGACCTGCTGGTCAGCATGGGCTGCAACGAGCTGCAGGGCTTCCTGTTTGCCATGCCCATGCCCGCGTACGAGCTGGAAAAGATGGCCATTGGCGACCACCAGCCCGAGGAGATGGAGTTCCGCCGCTCCCTGTTCTCCGAGACCTATCTGGGCAAGCTGGACTGACCGCGCCTCAGCGCACTTCGCAATCGACGGTGTTTGACTTTCCGCCACTCGTGCCGCTCCCCCCGGGCTGCGAACTGGCGCTGAATGTCGGGGGTGGTGTGAACTTCAGGCCAGGGTTAGCGGGCAGCAAGACCGGCGGCTTGATCGTGTTGGCTGTGTATCCAAACTGACCGGCGGAAAAGCTCTGCGTCCCACCTCTGTTGCTCAGATTGATGATTCCATCGATGACATGGACATACAGCCCGGGAGCAAGCCCCGGCGTTGGTGGTCGCGGAGGAGCTGCTTGAGCCAACTGCAAGCTAGCCTCCCAACCCGCCGGCAGGGCCAGCAATGGTGCATCCGAGCGGCTTGCCGAGCCGGCCATCGCCAGTTGCACACCCGGAAACTGCGCCGCCAGCCGCTTCGAATCCCACATCGCCAGGCGGGTCTCGGGGTCCGCGTTGAACTCCGCGACAAAGGTCGTTCCGGCCGTGCGACTCACCGTGATGGATGCCATCGGGTTCAGCAGGCTGGGGGCGATGAGCTTGATGCCATCGGCCCGCTGTGCTCCGGTCAAACCGGTGCGCAGCTGCACGGCGCCCTTGGCAAGGCTGAACACGCTCTCCAGATTCTCGGCCCGGTTCTCGTTGAAGGTGAAAACCTCAATCTTCAGCTGTGTGCTGGGCCGCAAGGTGATTTCACTGGCATCCGCAAAGGTCAGTTGGGCATAGGTGTTTTTCTCGCTGACCAGCACATCGCCTTGCTCCACGAACGAATGCAGCGCAATGGCCTTGACCACGCCATCGGCGCGCTTGAGCAGCAAGGGGCCGTTGAGTTGCGTCACCGTGCCAATGGCGGTGCCCGCCATCGCTGGGACCATGCCCAGCGCCAGCAACAGCGCGCACAGCGCCCTAGTTGCAATACATTTTCTTGGCAGCGTCATATGATTTTTCTCCAGTATCTTTGCTTGCAACTTTCTCGTCTTTCTTGTCATCCTTCTTGTCATCCTTCTTGGTGCCAGGCGCCGCGCTGGACCCACCGGCCCCACCGGATGTGCCTGACCCGCTCGAAGTCACCGTGTTGATGATGTTGACGGTCGAATTGACCGCCTGGGACACCGGTTCGGAACCGGACCCTTGGGTTGGCGGCACAACCACCACACACCCGGGCGCTGTGGGGTTGCTCACGCACGCACTGACAGGCGGTAACACCACGGTGCATCCGGCCAGCGTCGGCGCTGCAGTGCATTGGGCCAATGTGGGCAGTACCGCGCTGCAGCCAGGCAGCGTTGGCGTAACCACGCACATGCTCAGCGAGGGCAACACCACGGAACACCCGGCCAGGGATGGCGTGGAAACGCACGCTACCACCGAGGGCAACACCACACTGCAACCCACTGCACTGGGGTTCACCGTGCAGAAGTTAAGCGATGGCAACACCACGGAACACCCGGCTCGGGATGGCGTGGAAACGCACGCCGCCAACGAGGGCAAAACCACACTGCAACCCACCACACCGGGATTTGCCATGCAGGCAACGAGCGATGGCAACACTGCTGAACAACCCGTTTGCGACGGTGAGGCCACGCATGCGCTCAATGTGGGCAGCACCACGCTACAGCCGGCCAGAGTCGGGTTGGTCGCGCAGGCGTTGACCGTAGGCAACACCACGGAACAGCCAGCCTGGAACGGCGCCACCACACAGGCACTCAAGCTGGGCAGCACTACGGCGCAACCAGGCTGCGCGGGATTGGCAATGCAGGTCGCCAGCGTTGGCAACACCGCACTGCAACCCGACAGCGACGGCGAGGAGATGCATTGCTCCGATGTCGGAGGCGTTTCCGGCGGTGGCATCTCCTGGTCGGAACGGGTATTGGCGGTGCGGGTGATCGTCAGCACTCCCGTTCCGGGGTCAACCGATCCTGGCGCTACCGACACCCGTTCACCCACCAACCGGATCTCGCCACCACCACTGGTACTGGTTGAGCTGCCGGCAAACAAACTGACATCGCCACTGGACTTGAAAACGATCCGACCGTTTTCACCCCGCACAGCGCTGGTCGCGTTGACCACGCCGCGCTGCTGAATCAGTGCGCCATAAATGCCCACCTTGCCACCCTGGGCCACCACGCTGCCGATGTTGAGCGCCTGGTCATTGGCCGCACTGACCACCACATGCAGATTGGGGTCTGCGGAGTCCGCCAGCTTGACGCTGCGCCCGGCTGCCAGAATCACGTCGCCACCCGGGCTGGTGATGATGCCGTTGTTGCTGACATTGGGGGCAATCAGGTAGACCTGGCCGCCACTGGGGGTAGTGATGGCGCCGTGGTTTTGCACCGCGCCGGCATCGGCGTCGCCGCCCAGATTGAGCCTGCCGGCCAGAAAGTCGTCATTGCCCAGCTTCAGGCTGGAGGCCACCAGGCCGTTCACATCCACCTGCGCACCCGCGCCAAACACAATGCCATTGGGGTTGATCAGGAACACCTTGCCGTTGGACTGCAAGGCGCCCAGGATGTGCGATGGGTCCTGCCCCACCACCCGGTTGAGCACCGTGCTTTGCGCGCTCTGCTGCACAAAGCGCGTCACCTCGCCCGCGTTGATGGAAAAGCCCTGCCACTGCAGAATCGCCCCGGGCGTGTTGGTGATGGTCAGCTGGTTGCCCACGGTCACCATGCTGGCCTGGCCGCTGATGACCTGCGCACCCAGCGGGTTGCTCCAGGCGCCGCTGCCGGACACGCACAAGAGCGCGGCCAGTGCAGAGGTCACCACCTTGCGCACCCGGCGCGCGGGTTGTTGCTGTTGGGAATAAAAATTCATGGTGGCCCCGGGTTAATAAACCAAGTTCATCTTGAGGTGCACACGGGTATCGCCCTTGGAATGCGCATCGCTGTCGGCAAGCACCTGGGCCACATCCATTTGCATGGACCACTGCCGCCCCACCGCCGCGCGCACACCGAAGCCGGCACTGGTGATGGAGGCATCGCGGCGCTCACCCGGCAAGGGGTTGTTGCGGGTCACGCTACCCGTGTCCACAAAGGCCAGCACGCGACACTGCAGCACGCCACCCGAACACAAGCCGGGCGTGTAGAGCTCCAGATTCGCCACGCGCCCCTGGTCGTCTGACAGGGCTCGCTCGCCATAGCCGCGCACCGATGTGGCGCCACCGGCGCCAAACTGTTCACCGGGCACCAGCGCATCCTGCGTCCATTGACCATTCAGCAGCACACGCAGTTGCCAGTCCGATGGCCACACCTGCGTATGGCCAATGCCATAGCGCAACAGACCATAGCCCGTGGCGGCACCAGCGCGGATGCGGGTGAAATCCGCCTCACTGCCACGGTCGCCACCCGCCACATTGCGCACACCGGTCAGGTAATAGTTGGTGCTGCCGCCGGCGCCATGGGACCAGTCGCCCGCATAGGTCAGGCTCAGGGGACGCACGGTGACATCGCTGCCCAGTTGAAAGCCCTGGTACCCCAGGTTATTCTGAAAGGCCTTCTGTTCCCAGCCAAACAGCAGGCGGGACTCGTAGTTGCCGCGGCGCGCCAGGTTGTGGTTGTAGCGCCCGCCCAGCACCGTGCCCTTGCCACTGACCAGCAGGTTGAACGCGCCGGTGGAGACCAGACCGGAGTCCACGTCGGAGTAGCTGCCGTACAGGTCCAGCGAATCACCCCAGGCATACAACGGCACGTGGTAGCCCACGCCATAGACATGGACGCTGCCCGGCTGCTCGACCGTGGTCGTGTATTGCAGGCTCAGCGTGTGGTCCAGGCCAGCCACATTGAAGTGCTGCAACTGCGCGCTGATCTGCGTCTTGCCGGTCTTGTCGGTGCCGGCGTTGTCCAGCGTCAGGCCCGCGGCCCAGGGCTTTTCGTCCACCACCTGCAGGGTGGCATTCACCTCGTCATCACTGCCCGCACTCTGCAGGGTCAGCACCGTCTTCTTCGCGGGGTTCTCGTTGGCCGTGCGCAGGCTGGCCGAGATGCGGGTGATGTTGGGGGCCTTGCCCTCCACCAGGCCGGGCACGCTGGCGCGGATGTTGGCGCTGTCAAAGTGCGTGTTGCCCACCACCTGCACCTTGCCAATCCGCGCCGCAGCAACCACCAGGCGCACGGTGCCCTGGTTGAGTTCCTGCTCGGGCAGACTGACCTTCACCACACTGAAGCCCTGGGATCGGTAAGCGTCTTCCAGCGACTCCATGGCACGCTGCACATCGGCAAACATGCGTGCCCGTCCGGTGTGGGGCGCCAGCAGCGTCGCGATGGGCGCGGCACCCAGCAGGGTATCGCCCACCACCTCATACCGCGTCACTTCAAACGCACCAATGGCGTCGTCCGCAGACTCCACCGCCACGGCCGGCATGGTGGTGGTCGACAGCAAGACCATGGCACACCCGAGAAAACGAAGTCGGAACGAAGGTTTCATGCGGGGGGAGGGTAAGGTGGATGAAGCACCTCTTGTCTGTAACAAGAGGTGACAGGCGGTCGTGCATAGTAACCGTGTGGGGGAAACCCTGCTGGCGGATACCGTTAGTTGCAATTTCCGCGCTTGCAATCCCGCGATCTTTTCCTATAGTTCACTCACAGGGAACGCAGATAAGGGTTCCGGTAGCTCTCAAAAAGATTGCATCTGAAAGGTGGTCACTATAGATAACCTGCACACTACCCCAACACCACCACCGGACCTATTTCGCCCGGTTCACGTTACCGCCCCGTAACGTCCCAAGCCGCAGGAATGCGGCAAACCTGCAAAGCCCCACGATGATCGCGGGGCTTTGTGCTTTTTGATGGAATGGTAGGCCGTGAGTGACTTGAACACTCGACCAAAGGATTATGAGTAATCTGTCAAGAAAAATATTTCCCTTTAACATCAACAGGTTACGGCATTCGCTTAGGCCCTAGGCTACACGCAGGCTACAGTATCGCTCAATAATTCTCTGAACTACCCAGGGAAAAAGTCTCGGATGTCGGCGAACCTGGAGTCTGGTACCTTCGCCAAGACCGCAAGGTAGGCCGATTTTGCACCGTCGAAACTGACCATTCCCATTCCTTCTTCGTACGCACGCTCAGGTTCGCACCAATACGCGGTCGTATCGAAAGACACATGAGCTCGACAGGCATAGGGACGAATTTCGTAGACCGAACATGTGTTCTCGACAAGGAAGGGGCACGAAACGCCCGCGAATCGGGATGTTTCATGATAAATGTGGTGATCTACGCGGTAGATGCTTTTTCCACTAAATTGCGCCAGACGCTCGGCTTCCATGGAAGAGATAGTCACATTCATCCGGCAACAGGCAGAACAACCTTTTCCGCATGCAATAAAAGGTTTTGCAGCCTCCCCAAGTTCTTCGACCAGGCGATACAGCTTGCCAAGCTTTGACTTCGCGGACGAATTCTCTCGAAGAATTTCCTCCCCAATGAGGTCCTCACGATCGGCCAGATCTTGAGGAATGGATGCGATAAAAGAGGAGGCGCGGGCTTTGGATGCAGCCACGGCATCCACGAAACGCTGGTGATCAGCAGCAATCATTACGATGACCCCGTTAAAGGCGACAATTTAGTCGCAACTTCTTGACCACCTGCACAGCCATCCAAGGGCACGCGCAAATCATCAACGCGCCGAAACACTGCGCCAAGTCATCTGTCGGACCATGCCGACGAATGTACCTTTTCGTCAATGGCCAAGACGAAGAATAAGTGGTAGGCCGTGTAGGACTTGAACCTACGACCAAAGGATTCAGGTTAGCGTGGGTTTCCCCACTCCCTGGACTATCTCATCACCCGCGTCACGATGTTTCCATCGCACGTAAGGGTGCCGGGCGCTCGTGGGGTGCTTATCGGATTGGCTCCTCACACCCTAGTCTCTGCACCTTCCCGCCTACCGATCTTTCGACCTGCCTTCGGCGGGCTTGGCTCAGGATTGCCGTGATACTTCATACGAAGCCGACGGTTTCCCTGAATTCACCCAGTTTTCCACTGGCGCTCTCACGCCAGGGTCACCATTTCGATGAGTCCTCTGCTCTAACCAACTGAGCTAACGGCCCACAACTGCATATTATCGCAGCAGATTGCATGGCCATCACCGTGGTGGTGGTCCATAGAGCAACTATTCCCACCCCATCATCAGGCAGGTCCAGAAACCCGTGAATCGCCCCTATGCAAGGGGCGAGATTGGCACCCATCGGAGTCAACCCGCTTGGAGACTCACAAAAGGTTAATCCGCCAGATCACACCAAGCTTCGGCGGAACACATTGAATCGAGTCGCGGCGAGCACCGCCTCAACGTCCGGCCGTCGCCCTGCCACGTGCCGAAGCAACTCGAACTCCTCTCGGTTTGCCGCCTCCGAAAAAATGCCGCTCACCAATTTGAGTGCATCGACTTCCAGACGCTGTTCCAGCCAAGCGAGTAGCGCCTGAAATACTGCAGTTCGCGGTGCTCCACGCTCCACTTGCATTTCGACCCAGCGGTGCTCGGCTATGAGCACCCCGCCTAAGGCACGGTCCAGGTCCTGCGTCTTGATGGCATCGCCAGGCAGGTAGGCATGCCGCTCTGGCTGCTGCTGCATCAGAGAGTCCAGATGCCTTGTTCGGAAATCAAGCCACCCGCGGTCGGTACACAACCGCCACAAATGCGAGATATCGCTCGGCGTCAGTAGCTGCAAATATGGAATAAACGCCTCCATCTGCTTAAGCCTTGAAAGGCCATCACGATGCTGCTGCTTCAAGGTGACTCGGATCGAAAAATACTTGAACAGGTCCGTCGGTTGCGCAGACTGAGCAACGGCTTGTTGGACCAACGATTGAAGTTTCGTTGTTCCAATAAGTAGCGCAGACTGAACGAAGACTGCCTTGGTCTTCAGTCCCCCCCAAAGCGGAACAAGGATCTTTTCCGCCACCGCAGCATCAAGATACTCGAGAGCTTCTGCCGCCGCATGTTCTGCGTTCTCGCCACTGCTTTCGTTACCTGCTCGCTCGATGATTCGGGCCAAAGCTGCGGTCATGTCCTCACTCCAGATATACCGCCCTGCCTGAAGCCAGTATGGCGGGTGCTCCTCAATCTTCTTTGCCAGCTCGGAAGTAACAGATATGTCTTTCCGTCTGGCGCGAGCCCACAATGCCCGCGAATAGAGGACGCTGGAAGGGTCCACTGAGCGGGCAATGTCCACGTCGCCTTCGGAAAAAGTTAGCTCCCAAAGATCGAATGCCCGCTTACGAACATAGTCGTTTGCACTCGTGTCCATCGCCATCTCGAGCAGTCGCTGCTTCGTGGTTTGGGACATCACTCGCCCCCGCTCCCGGAAATGACGCTCCCAGTCAGAAGTCAACGTGAAGCCAAACGGGTACCCACTGCTTTTACGGTCTCGCTCCGCAAGCCACCTTGCGATGTGCTCAAGCGCGTCAGGGCTATCAACAGCCCGAAGCATGTAGGTAATTGGCCAGTTCAGCTTCTCAGATTGATTCGCGCGTTGCACGAAGTAAGGCACGGCTTCGTGCGGCGTGTACTCCGCAAACTCCCAAGAAACTCCATCTGACGCCAATCGGTCTGCAGGCTGGCCGATCGGTGCCTCCTTCTCTTCAGGGAGCGCTTCCCAGGCATCGCAAACAGGACCAAGTGTTTCCGCCGCTTCGGAGCCACAACACCTGCTTGCCGCCCAAAGGTGCGCTCGTAGATCCCGCTCTGACCCGTCGAGATCCCAAGCGGTTCGAATTGTGGCGGACGAAACAGCAGACCCAATATACCCGGCGAGGTACAGCGCCCCCGCTCTCTGCCTTGGACTTAGGTTTGCTTGAACGAGGAGACTCTCTACAGACTTCACGAGATTGTTGCCGTACCGAGTCTGAACATGGGCCAACAGTGACCGTCGACCAGCAACGGTCATGCCGAACTCGAACATGGTGAGCATGCTTAAGCCCGCAAGAACGTCACCATTCCTGAAACGGGCTGCGAGAAAAGAGTCCCAATGACGGTCGCTTTCTGGAAACATATCCGTCAACCGCAATACATGGGGTGAATCAGTTTCAGCCAAAATTAGCATCGCTGCGAATCGCTGATTCGCGAAATCCGCCAACGCGGTCTCAGGCTTAGCCAGCCAAGTCTCTATGGCGGCAATGGCGGTGCTTTGATACGTATGGTCGCCTTCAACTGCCGCCTTCAAGGCGAAAAAGGCAGCGGCTGGACTGTTTTCCATCAGGGCATAGAGCAAATCTGCAGGAATCTCTGCTCTCAGTGCTGCCGTGCCAACGCTTTCGGCGAAAAATGGATCGCGCAAGTAGTCCGTATTCACGGCATTGCTGTCAAGCTTATCGGCTAACGCATGTGCCATCAGAAAGTTCATTACCCGGTCGTGCCGGGCATCGACGGTCCGCCGGTCTCCAGCCCCCGACAGGCGCAAGACGCTCCCATCTAGTACGACAGCGCGCAGTATTGAAACCATCTCGATCTCAGTGAACCACTGCATCGCCTCCAACCAAGAGGGGTTGAGCTTGCGACGAGAGAGCATCTCCAGGACAAACGCTGAAATGGCTGCCTCCACTTCTGCAGGAAACCGTTCGATTCTGTTGGCCACTTGCGCCAGCTTTTCAGCCACATATCGCTCTAAGACCAAGGATGCATTTGCTTCGCCAGTGAGGTCATGCAAGCCGATAAGTAATGGGTCATTCCCGAGACTCTTCGCAATCGCTGCGGCGCGATGTTCATCTATCACCCGCCCTATTGTTTCAGCACGCTTAACAACTGCCCGACGGCCCTCTTCATCAGTGAACCGGCCAAGGTGTACCATGTTAAAGACCGGGAAGACATCTCGACGCTTCTCAAGAATTTCGAGGTACCGCGGCCACACTGGACAAACAAGGCGCCAGGCACCACTACGGCTTTTCTGTTGCTTGCTAGCCTCAACCAACACCCAACCAATCACCTTCTCCAGTATTCCGCCCGGGTTGTCTGACCGATTGATATCCTCCAGCAAGACCAAGAAGGGAGCCTCCTCGGTGGAAAGCGACAACGCCTTGATGCCAGCGCCACCCTCAAGTCCTGAATTTTGCCGGCGCAACTCGAGCTCTAGCGCTTCCGCCATAGTTGTGGACGCCGTGATGTACTCGTTCTTGATAACAATGCCCGGCGCGCCAGCTTCGATGTGATGCCTCAAAATAGCGACACAAGCGGTGGTCTTTCCCATCCCAGAATCCCCAACAACCAGCGCGTGACCGGCCCCAATGTTGAAGCCGCTTCGGACAACAAACTCCCTAGCTTCAGGCAGACAGAGATGGTCGGCGATGCTTTGGATTCCCATTTCCTGCAATAGTGGCATCGAAACGAGTTCCACTGGCGTTCCCAAGTGGACACGTCGAATGACCTGCCCACGCTCTGTGGTGTCCAAAAAATCTGCAATTCTCGAAACGCTCCAAACGTCCAAGTCAATCTTGGCAGTTGCTGCCAACGTTTCTGCTCTGACACGAACATCCACCGGTGTCTCTCGATTTGTCATTAGAGCCAGTGTTACGGCCAGCCCGGCATGTTTAGCACGGTATACCTCTGCCTCAGAAATAGCCTTCACTAAGTCACCTGCTGGCTGTGTCGGTTTCGCACCTACTTTGCGCGGCTTGACAGTCGCCGTGTCGTGCAGCCACTTCCCTTCAAGGTCAGTCTGATAACAGGTAGTGTGGGCGGCACCAACAAGGCGTGATCCACCGGCAAACTGCACCCATCCGATGTTGTCCAAGGGAGATTTCACGGTCTTGCCGTCTGTATTCACCCCAGGATGAGCCAAGTTGCGATACGTTGGATCGGCAGCCCTCAGTACAGAGGTGGCGAGACGCTCGAAAGCAGCGGCATCTGTGATTTCAGCCAAGCGTTTGACGGTATCAGTGGGCATTTGAGAGGGTTAACGGGAAAGAATCTTAAATTGCAATGCCTAACATCATGACTGGGCGAAGCCGTACATCTCCGCCACAATGGCAACGAGCTGATCAGCAACCTGTGAGGCACGCTCTGGAAGAAGAGTCAGCGAGATGGTGCCACTGGAGGCCCCCCCGTAGAGGACATCCGCAAAGTATGCAAAGCCCTCAGGCACCGCAGTCGCCTCCTCGCGGATAGCTTCCTCAATAGAGGCGTAATGCGAAGGCTCGGTAACCTCGACGCCGCCGCAAAGCACTGAGGCACGGTAGAGGCCGGATTCGATCTTGTCGATTTGAAGCGTTAAAACCATTAGGCGACTATGCCAGTCATACCTCAATCAATCAACATTTCTTCCACCGGGTAGGTGCGCGTCACTGTCAATTTCGCGCTGTGCCTTCTCTTCGTGCCATTTCCTCTCCTCCTCGTCCAGGTCAATGCCATCGACCTCCAGGAAGAAATCCCGCTGACTGAAGCACTTTACCTTCACGAGCTCGGGGTCATGCCTGCACGGCATGCTCAGGTCCAGGGGCTCACCACCACGCGCCTCGACCGTTGCGGAGAGCACCTCACCCAACCTTGTCCACGCCTCGAACACAACGTCCAGAAGATCGCGACCCGGAAAGTCTTTGATGATCCATGTGCGCCAGATCGCTGGCGCTGAATCACAATCAGGTCCAATCAATCCACGCATCATTTTGTCCGTGCGACAAACCTCTTTGTAACGTACATAGGCTTCATCACTGCTTTCCCAAGGGTGCACCCTGAACGGGAAGGATATCTTGACCTTTCGCCCTTCTGTCGTACCCGCACTACCCCGACTTTCAAGCTCAAGCATCCCTTGATGCACCAAGAAATTTCTGGTCGTGGTGAGCACCTTGTAGAGATCGCTGTCGTGCAGGGCCTGCACTGCAGGTTTGATATTTTTCCTCAACTCCGCCTGATTCTGGGTGCCCATCGTTAGCAACTGAGGAACCTCCTTGAAGGCACGAATGAAGCTATTCAGCGCGTACCGAAAAGCATCAGGTTGATGATAGTTTGCCTCCATCTGGTGCAAATGCCAATGGCACTCTGCCCATCTATCGAGAGCAGGTTCAACGAGTGAGTGCGGGCAGTCCATGCGACATTTTCACCTGTGACCCAGATTCTTGCCAAGGCAGTACCATGGACCACGTCCGTCTAACAAGGCCCACCTGGCTCAGCAGCGCCCAATCGGCTCCCCCTAGGTTATTGCATCTCCGCCTTCACCCTTAAGGCACGAGGCGATTCGGTTTCACATTCTTCGACGTAAGGGACTTGAATCCACGGTCGCGTTCAATGAACGCTGCCAACATGTGCGGTATCAATGCTGTGGCATCAACCTTTTCACCATGCAGTTGGCTGTGCAGACCCGCATACCGGTCCAGCATGCCTTTCAACTCGGTGGGCACTGTGATAGTGAGTTTCACAGTCTCGGTCTTAGGCAGCGGCCCCAGCCGCAGTTTGCCAACGTCCGTACTCATTGCGGCACCCCTCTTACAAAGGACAACGGCTGATACGGCCGCAAGATCAAATCCTTACTCACCATCACCCGCATCGGAAACCCAGGCCGAATCGTCAGTGTCGGCTGAATACTCATATTCCGCTTGGTGATCTCCTGACCAACCAGGTTCACCGTATCTTGCGCCCCCTGGCGCACGGCAACGATCACCTTGCCATCGCTCCCGCTGCGGTCTGGCGCCGCCAGCTCGGCCCCTACACCCAGCAACGTAGACAGCGCCGCACCCGCAAGAATCCGATCCCAGTGCCAATCAACACCATCCTCCAGGCCGGCATAACCCGCTGGGTCAATCCCTGGCAGCCGGTCCAGTGCAATCGAAGACGTATCCGGCAGGATCAGCCGCGTCCACACCAGCAACACCCGCCGCTGCCCGAAAGCCACCTGGCTGTCATAGCGACCAATCAAGCGCGACCCCTGCGGAATCAGCAAATAGCGCCCCGTTGCAGTGTCGTAGACCGCCTCGGTCACATTGGCAATCACCTGCCCCGGCAGGTCGGAATTGATACCCGTCACCAACGCGGCTGGAATGACTGTGCCCGCCATTACCTGGTAAGGCGAGACCGGCATCTGCAAGCCGGCCGGATTGCGCGTAGCCGTGTCCCCCGTATTCCCAACAAACGCAGCCTTTTGTTCCTGCCGGTTCTGCGCAGCGGTCGGGTCGGCAGGCTGGACAGCTGCAGTCGGCGCGCCCATCGGATTGAACGGCTGGTTGCCTGACACCGGTGCCGATGGACTGCCAGCCGAAGCCGTGGTCGCGGTTGCTGCCGACTTGGTGCCATTGCCGCTGCTGCGGAAGAACACCGTAGAGCGCGCCGCTTCCTCCGCATCACGCAGCTGCGTCAAACGATCCGCATGGGCTGGATCGTTGTATGCCGCCGATACATTGGATTGACGCTGCCGCTCGGCACTGAGGATGGCTGGCCCCAGATCACCCGGCAGCGGTTCCCCCAAAACAGGTATGGCCGGCTTGACCGGCACCGGTATCTTCGAATAGTCCTTGGGCAACTGGTCCAAACTCTCGGCCCGCGAGACGCGATCCACGTTGTACAGCTCGGTGGCCGGGTTGCGCTCACGCTTGTGCGACTGCAGCGACCACAAGGTGCCTCCAAGCACCGCAGCGGCCAGCGTGCCCGCACCAAGCGCCAGCATGCGCCGGTTCAGCCGAACCACTGGACGCGGCGGCGCACGCAAGGTCATGGTGTCCGGATCAACCTTCGGCGGCACCGGTCTGTCAGCCTGCGGTGTGGCGGCCGTACTCATGCTCAGTTCCTCCGCGCCGCGCTGGCAACCCCATCGGTGCGCTCAATCCGCACCACCTGGGCCTTGTCTGCCCCCAGCCGCAGCTCGGCCGCACCAAACAACCGGTCCACCACGTAATACGGTGACCGGAAACGGTAGTTCACCAACTGTCCATCACCCTGCGCCCCAATCACGAACAGCGGCGGCAACTCACCCTGTGCAATACCGCCAGGAAACTGGATGTACACCCGCTGCCCGTCATCAAAGGCCCGCAGTGGCCTCCACGGCGGGCTGTCGCCGGTGATGGCATAACGGAACTTGATCTGCTCCAGCGACAGCCCGGAATCGACTGGTGCCGCCGCTTGAGCCTGTTGTGCCTGCTTCTGCAAGGCCAGCATCCGGTCCTTGGGGTAGTCCCAGGACACCGAAGCCATCCAGGCCTGCGGCGTCGAGGACAGCTCCAGCAGGTACATGCGACGGTTCGTGGTGATGACCAAGTTGGTCTTCAGGCCGGTGCGGGTGGGTTTCACAAGAACGGTGACACGCAAGCTGGCACCCGAGCCGCTGGCAGTATCCCCCACCACCCAACGCACCGTGTCCCCCGCTGAAACCGTCACCAGTTCCTCACCCTCTTGCAGCGCGACAACGGTCACCCGGCCCGGGCTTGTGTAGACCTGGTACAGCGCGCCATCGGCATACGGCCACACCTGGATGGCATTGACGTAGCCGTCCCGGCTCGGTGCCACGCGCGCCTCCAGATTGGCCCGTGCGACGCGGACCTTTTCGTCGATGGATTCCGGCACGCCCTTTGTCTCCGTTTCAGTCGATAGTGACTTCAACTGCGCTGGCAATGGCAGCGGTTCAGACAGCGTCACCACTTCGATGGGCTTGGGTGCGTCCGGCAGCAGCTGTGCGGCAACGGGCTCATCCAGCGTGATCGTAGGCGGCGGCTTGCCGTGTGTGGCGCAGCCAGGGATGGTCGCCAGGGTGGCGACCATCACCAATGGCAAAGCGTAAATACGGATTCGTGTCTTCATGGTTTTACTCCTTGTGTCGCTTCGAGTTCACGGCTCCAGGACAGGCCGTTGACGTAGATGCCCAGTGGGTTGCGGCGCAGACGTTCTTCGGTGCGCGGCGGCTGCAGCACCACCGAGACCACCGCCGTCCAGCGTTCGGTGCCAGAAGGGGCACCATTCGCATAGTTGCGCTCAATCCAGCGCATCTGGAACGAGGATTCGCTGGCCCGGACCACGCTGGTCACTTCCACCGAAACAGAGTTCTGCCCGATGCGGGCAAAAGGATCATTGGCACGCGCATAGTCGTTCAGCGTCGCAGCACCCTTGTCGGTGGTGTACTCATAGGCTTCGAGCCAGTTCTGCCGCACGACAATGGGATCAATCGACAGCGAACGCACGTCGGTCAGAAATCGCGCCAGGTGGTAGGCAATCTGCGCATCATTCGGCTTGTACGGCGTGGCCGCTTCACCAACGGCACGCACCTGCCCCGCGCTGTCCACCTCGACGACATAGGGTGTCACGATGGACTGTGCGGATCGCCAGACCAGTCCACCCGCCATCAGCAAAGCCAGGCTCAAGCAGCCAAAGGCCATCAGCCGCCAGTTCTTGGCCTGCACGCGGGCGCTGCCGATGCGGCTGTCCCAGACCTGCGCAGCAGCCTGGTACGGTGTGACGGGCTCGGGCGTATCCGAATAGCGCACCTGGGGTCGTTTGAATAGCATGAAGTGATTCCCTTAGTGGTTGGAGTCGTCGCGCAGGCTCGGACTGGCGCCACCCCCGCCGTGGTCACCGGAGCGCAGCGTGTGCGCAGCAGTAGAAATCCCGTGTGAAAGAGGCTGGTTGCGTTGCAGACGTTTCGCCCAAGCCGGTGCAGGAGGTGGTGTGTCTGGCGTTGTTGCATTCGCGGCAGTGCTGGTACCTGCGGCTGAAACCGGCTCAGCCTCCCCGGCGACCGCCGATGCAACGCGGTCCTTCACAGCCTTGGCACCAACCGCGACCCGCTGGCCAACAGCAGTTGCACCACTCTTCGCCACATTGGCAAGGCCCGCACCCGCGGCGCGCACACCGCCACCGCCCGATGCCGCGGCACCCGCCTGGTAGGCGGACTTCGCGCCAGCAGCCATCCCGCTGGCAGATCGAGCGGCACTCGCACCACCGCCAATCGCCGCGCGTGCAGCACCCGGCACCATGCGCGCACCAGCGGCTACGGCAGCACCGCCTGAGGCAATCGCCGCACCACCCGCCACAGCCAGTCCCGCAACACCCAGCGCGGTTCCGGCCGCCGCACCCGCACCCAACTGCGGCGCACCCGATACCAGCCCGGTCGCAATGCCCGGACCAAAGATGCCCAAACCCAGCAACGTGAGCGAAGCCAGCATGATGACCAGTGCATGGTCAATCGACGGCTCGGTCCCCGGTGGCATCTGAAATTCCGCAAACAAGCCTGAGCCAATGCCGACAATCACGGCCAGCACCAACACCTTGATGCCGGACGACACCACGTTGCCCAGCACCCGCTCAGCCAGAAAGGCCGTCTTGTTCCAAAGGGCAAAAGGCACCAGCACGAATCCGGCCAGCGTGGTCAGCTTGAACTCGATCAGTGTCACAAAGAGCTGAACCGCCAGCACGAAGAAGCTCACAATCACCACGAGCCAGGCCAGGAACAGCACGCTGATGACATCAAGATTGGCGAACACCTCCGGAAAACCCGTCAGGTCGCTGATCTGCACCATGATGGGCCGACCCGCATCCACACCGGCTTGTGCCAGCCGTCCCGGCTGCAGCAACTGCGCCGGGGTCATGCTGGAACCAGACGCCACCAACCCCAGTCCCGCAAAGGAGCGGAACACAATGCCCGCCAGGTTGTTGAAGTTGCCGATGATGAAGGCAAAGGCCCCGGCGTACAGCACCTTCTTGACCAGCTTGGCTATCACGTCGTCGCCATTCCCGCTGGCATGGTTCATGGCCCAGAACAGGCCGGCCAGCGTCATGTCGATCCCGACCAGCGTGGCCGTCAGGAACGCAACCTCGCCATGCAGCAGACCAAAGCCCGAATCGATGTAGCGGGAAAACACATCCAAAAAGCGGTCGATGACCGACAGATCGTTCATGACGGTTCACTCTTAGCTCTGGCCGGTGGCGTCGCAGTCGGAGTGGGCACGGGATCGTTCGCATACGGCGACTTGCCGCCACCCATGAAGCGACGCCGCGTGGCCTCGGACACTGCGGCACAGACGGCATCCCCCAACTTGGCATGGTCAGCCTTGCACTGGGCTCTAAGCTCTTTGAGGCGCTCGGGATTCGCGACCAGTGATTCGACCGTGTCGGTCGGCACCGACTTGCCGCAGCCCGCGATCAACGATATCGACACCGCAAGCGCAATGATCAGAAGCTGTTTCATGGTGATCCCCCTCAATTGCTGTAGAAGTTAACCGTGTACGGGGTGTAAGGCGTGCCCTCCCCTTGAAACCGCCGCCGCACCTCACGCGCACGCTCCTGCACCGCCACCTGCCGCGCCTGCTCCAAGGCGGTGGCCCGGTCCTGCGTGATCTGTAGCTGCTGCGCCTGGATGGTTTGGCGCGACTGCAGGGCCAGCAGTTGGTTGGTTGCCTGCATGGCCTGCAAGGCACCGACGGCGGATTGGCTGCGGTTCAGCAGATCCGTCAAGGTCTGTTCGTCCGATGCAAAGTTCTGCACCGCCTGCGACTGCACCTTGGTTGCGGTACGCAGCGCTTCCAGCGAGTTGCGCCAGCGCTGGCGCGCGTCCAGCGCCATTTGACTGCCGGATGTGGACGCGGAATACGCATTGGGGTAGAGACGGGTAAATTCCGCTTCCATCTGCGCCACGTTGAAAGCCAGGCCCTGCGCCTGCTGGATCAACTGGTTCGTCGCGGCCAAGGCTGCACGCAGTTGGGCCAGCGCGCTGAAGTTCAAACCCGTCAGGTTCTTGGCCTGGTTCATCAGCATCAGAGCCTCGTTCTGCAACTGCCGGATCTGGTTGTTGATCTGCTCCAGGGTATTGGCGGCCGTCATGATGTTCTGTGCCAGGTTCGTCGGATCGAACACGATGTCGCCGATGCCGAACAGCGCGTATGCCGGCGGCGCGATGCCGAGGGCGAGCGCGCTGGCGGCAACCAGGGCGGCCATGCGGGCCTTGAGGAAAGATTTGCGGTTCATGGCGATTTCTCCTGCGTGGTTGAGAAAGGGAACGGAAATGACGGAATCAGGTCCGCAGCCCAGTCGAGGCCGCGATGGCGCAGCCAGGCGGCCGCGAAGTCTGCAGGCAGGACGGACTGCAACACCGCATCCATGGCACGCTGGTCCTCGGGCTTGGCCGCACCAGCAAACGCCAGCGCCACCGGCCCAAGTCCCAAGTCAAAGACCCGGTTGCCCAGGCGCGACTGGTAGTAGTAATCCCGTTTGGGCTGCGCCTGCGCGACGATGTCAATCTGCCGACTGTTGAGCCCAAAGCCTTCGTAAATCACGCGAATCTGCGGTTCGGTTGCCTGCGGATTCGGCAGGAAGATGCGGCTGGCGCAGCTCTCGATGATGGCCGGGGCAATGGCCGACTCCTTGATGTCGGCCAGCGACTGCGTGGCAAAGATCACCGACACGTTCTTCTTGCGCAAGGTCTTCAACCACTGGCGGATGCGGGATGCAAACACCGGGTCATCCAGGAACAACCAAGCTTCGTCCAGGATCAACAGCGTCGGCGCCCCGTCGAAGCGTTCCTCGAAACGCGCGAACAGGTAGCCCAGCACGGCCAGCATTGCCGCCTTGCTGTGCATCAGTTCTTCCATCTCAAAGCCCTGCACGTCGGCGGAACCGAGCCGGTCTGCATCCGCATCCAGCAGCTTGCCGTGGGCGCCACCCAGCACATAGGGCTGCAGGGCCTGACGCAAGGCTTTGGACTGCAGCAGCACCGACAAGCCCGTCATGGTGCGCTGGTTGACAGGCGCACTGGCCAGGCTATTCAGTGCGGACCAGACCGCATCCTTCTCGGCTGGGCCAACCGTGACACCCTCTTGAATCAAACGCCCTGCTATCCATTCCGCCGCCCAGGCGCGGTAACCGTCCTGGTCGATACGCGCCAGCGGCTGAAAGGCGATGGTGTTGTCCGCTTCTCCGTCAAAGCCCAGGTCATAGTGCTCGCCGCCCAACCCGAGGATGGTGGCGCGGATGGAACGCCCCATGTCGAAGGCCAGGATGCGTGAACCGGCATAACGCCGGAACTGCATCGCCAGCGTGGCCAGCAGCACGGACTTGCCCATGCCGATGGGACCGACCACCAGGGTATTGCCCACGTCGCCGATGTGCGTCACCAGCCGGAACGGCGTTGCGCCGTCCGTGCGCGTCACAATCAACGGCGGCCCGTCCAGGTGCGCATTGCGCTCCTGCCCGGCCCAGACAGCAGATACCGGCATCATGTGCGCCAGGTTCAAGGTTGATACGATAGGCTGGCGCACGTTGGCATAGGCATGCCCCGGGATCGACGACAGCCAGGCATCCACCGCATTCAAGGTCTCGGGGATCGTCACGAAGCCCCGGCTCTGGATGGTTCGCTCCAACGCACGCAACTTCTCGTCGGCGGCCGTGGCATCCGCATCCATTACTGTGACCGTCGCAGTCACATACCCGAACGACACCTGGTCGCTGCCCAGTTCCTGCAAGGCCGCATCGGCATCCGACGCCTTGTTCGATGCATCGGAATCCACCAGCGGGCTTTCTTGCTGAAAGATGGTCTCCCGCAGCAGTGCGACGATGTTCTTGCGCTTGGAGAACCACTGGCGGCGCAGGCGTACCAGCTCACGCTCGGCTTCGGCCTTGTCCAGGCAGATAAAGCGCGTACTCCAGCGGTAGGCAAAGCCCAGGCGGTTCAAGTCATCCAGCAGACCCGGCCAGGTCGAGGTCGGGAAACCCCGCACCGACAGCACACGCAAGTGCTGATTTCCCAGCATGGGAGCCAGCCCGCCCGTCAATGGCTCATCGGCCAGCAACGCATCCAGGTGCATGGGCACCTCGGGCACGGCGACAGGATGCCGGCGCGTGGAAACACAGCCGTGCAAGTAGGTCAAGGTCTGACCGTCGTCCAGCCAGCTGATCTCCGGCATCACGCCTTCGAGCAGGCCGAAGAAGCGTTCGGTCTCCGACACGAAGCCTTCCAGTCGCTCGCGCCAATCCACACCTTCGAATTTGGTGTTCTCGTACAGCAGTTTGGCGGCACGGGCCTGGGACTCCTCGGGCGGCAGGTACACCAGCGTCAGGTGGTAGCTGCTCTCAAAGTGGCTGTCCGCTTCCTCGAAAATCGCCCGGCGCTCTTCATCGACCAGCCAAGACAGTGGCTCTGGGAAAGAGGACTCGGGGTAGTCGGCCGCTTCGCGCCGTTCGGCCTCAACGAACAGCGCCCAGCCAGACCCCAGTCGACGCAACGCGTTGTTCAGTCGCGCGGAGGTTGCGACCAGTTCACCAGATGTGGCGCTGTCCAGGTCCGGCCCACGGAAACGTGCCGTGCGCTGAAACGAACCATCCTTGTTCAGCACAACACCCGGTGCGACCAGCCCGGCCCAGGGCAGCCAGTCTGCCAGCAGGGCCGGGCGCTTGCGGTATTCGGCGAGGTGCATCATCGTCGTTACCTCAGACGTCCAGCAGCACGCGGTGCTTGATGTGCCGCGCGAAAACCTGCATGAATTGCGGGTCCAGGCGTGCACCCCAGACCGCCAGCGAATGCCCGATGATCCACAACGCGATCCCCGGCAACCACAATTGCAGGCCCAGTCCCACAGCAGCGGCCAGCGTGCCATTGGCAATCGCCACGGTGCGCGGCGCACCACCCAGCAGGATGGGTTCGGTCAGGGACCGGTGCAGCGGAATCTCAAAGCCACTGGCAAACCCCGGCGCATTGGGAGTGACTGCATTCATGTCAGCACCGCTCCACCCGAGAAGCTGAAGAAGGTCAGGAAGAACGAAGACGCGGCAAACGCAATCGACAGCCCAAACACGATCTGCACCAGCTTCCGAAAACCCCCGCTGCTGTCGCCAAACGCCAGCGTCAGGCCGGTGGTGATAATGATGATCACCGCCACAATACGCGCCACCGGTCCCTGGACCGATTCGAGGATGGACTGCAGCGGGGCTTCCCAGGGCATGTTCGAGCCGGCCGCAAAGGCAGGCAAGCTAACCGCCAGCAATAACGCACCAATGGCGGCTGTCTGGAAGACTGGTTTTACGGAATTGCGTGAAGTCGTCATGACGGTTCTCCGGTGGTGGGTAAGTTGGTGGTGGGTGAAATGGATGGAAACGATGGCATCAGATCGGTGCTGAGCTGGTAGCCGTGACTGTCAAAGCCGATGACCCGTGCAATCTCCTGCACGCGTCGATGCCGACCTCGCCCGGCAATAAAGACGATGACGTTGACCGCCTCGGCAATCAGCGCACGGGGAACCGTGACAGAGACTTCCTGGATCAGTTGCTCCAGCCGGATCAAGGCACCATGGGCGGAACCGGCGTGCACGGTTGCGATGCCACCCGGATGGCCGGTACCCCAGATCTTTATCAGGTCCAGCGCTTCGCCACCGCGCACTTCCCCAACGACCACGCGGTCCGGCCGCAGGCGCAGCGTAGCGCGTACCAGGTCGGCCATGGTGCTGACGCCGGGCTCGGTGCGCATGCAGACGTGGTCATCGGAGCGGCATTGCAATTCCACCGTGTCTTCAAGGATCATGACCCGGTCACCGGTATCGGCAATCTCGTCCAGTAGCACATTGGCCAGCGTGGTCTTGCCGGTGCTGGTGCCCCCTGCCACGACGATATTGAGCCGCTCGCGCACGGCAGCACGCAAGAACCCGGCCTGTGCCTCGGTCAGAATGCCATCGGCCACATAGTGGTTCAGCGTCATGATGCGCAACGCCCGCTTGCGGATCGCAAACGAGGGCGCGCGCACAACCGGTGGCAACACCCCCAAGAAACGCTCTCCGGTCTCGGGCAGCTCAGCCGAAAGAATGGGTGCCCCGGCATTCACCTCGGCCCGCACGTGCGCCGCCACCAGGCGGATGATGCGTTCGGCCACGGCTGGTGGCAGGGTCGTCCCGGTTGGTGCACGCCCTGAACCCAGCCGGTCCAGCCACAGGGTGCCATCGGGGTTCAACAGCACTTCCACGACTTCCGGGTCTTCCAGTGCCGCTGCAATCTCCGGCCCCATGGCCGTACGCAGCATGCGGATGCGGCGCTCCAGGGAGACGGCGGCGCTGCCACCGTCCTCCCCGTCCTTGTCAGGCTTGCGAATCATTGCTTATCTCCCCTTCCTGGTGTTCTGGTGTAGTGGCCTGCGAAGTCGGGTCATCTGGAGTGACCTCGTCATGGACTTCGCGGACCAGGCTGCGCCCGCGCTGAATGTGGCGAGCGAGTTGTTCGACAAACTGGGCATAGCGGGCACGGCCCTGCGCACGGGCCGCATCCTGCTGGCCCTCAGGCACGGGCAGCGAGACGGTGAGGAAGTAGCGGATGTAAAGCGCCACCGTTTCGATCAGAATGGACTGATCACGCTCCAGCCGGTCAAACTGGCGCGAGAGACGGTCCAGCCGTTTCCCCATGGCCGCCTCGCGCTGGTCGGCCGCATCCGGCGAAAGGAACGAAGCCAGCGCCGCCGCAATCACTGCCGACTTCGACACGCCCTTGTGCGCGGCAAGCTGGTCCAGCCGCTTCGCGTGGTCAGGCTCGATAAAAATATTGAGACGGGTCCGGCTCATAGCGCAATCCCGTCATCCGGGTCCAGTGCCGCGAGTCGTGCATTGCTCTGTATTCTTGAGTCTGTCTCACCAATGTCCCGCTCATCCCGCCTGTCCCGCTTCAGGCTGTGCGGTTGCAGCGGCATGCAGTCCTCGTCATCGAGCACCAGCAGGTCATCGATGTCCATAGTAGTGGGCGCATCAAACGCAACGTCCAGTTCCGGCTTGAGCTGGTGGCCGCCCTCATCGGCGAAACCGCCGGACTGGTTTGCGGTCAAGGCCTCAGACATTGCAGGAATCGCCAATCCACTCCAGTCGTCTGATCGCGCCGCGGGTTTGTCTGCATACCCGTCCATCGCCAGCACCGGCGGCGCCAGCATCCGGCCCATGAAATTCCGGTCCTGGTAGTAACGCAGCTTCGCGGCTTTGATGGGCGGATGGCCCGATACCATCACCACTTCCTCATCGGGTGGCAGCTGCATCACTTCGCCCGGCGTCAGTAAAGGGCGTGCTGTTTCCTGACGTGAAACCATCAAATGCCCCAGCCACGGGGCCAGCCGGTGACCTGCATAGTTGCGCTGTGCCCGCAGTTCAGTAGCGGTACCCAAGGCCTCGGAGATTCGTTTGGCTGTCCGTTCATCGTTGGTCGCGAACGCAATGCGCACGTGGCAGTTGTCCAGGATCGAATGGTTCTGCCCATAGGCCTTGTCGATCTGGTTCAGGGACTGCGCAATCAGGAAGGCACGCAGGCCGTAACCCGCCATAAAGGCCAGCGCGGACTCAAAGAAGTCCAGGCGGCCCAATGCTGGGAACTCGTCCAGCATCAGAAGCAGTTTGTGTTTGCGCGCGATGCCATCCGAGCCGTCCAGGGATTCGGTCAAGCGTCGGCCAATCTGGTTCAGGATCAAGCGGATCAGCGGCTTGGTGCGACTGATGTCGGAGGGCGGCACCACCAGGTACAGAGATACCGGGTGTTCTGCTGAAATGAGATCGGCAATGCGCCAGTCGCAGCGTGAAGTGACTTCAGCCACCGTGGGATCGCGGTACAGACCCAAGAAACTCATGGCAGTAGACAGGACGCCAGAACGTTCGTTGTCGCTCTTGTTGAGGACTTCGCGGGCTGCTGAGGCAACGACAGGATGGGTGACATCGCCCAGGTGGCGTGTCGTCATCATCCGGTGCAGCGTGATCTCGAACGGGTTGGCCGGATCGGACAGGAAGTTGGCAACGCCGCGCAAGGTCTTGTCGTCACCGGCATAAAGCACATGCAGAATGGCACCCACCAGCAGAGCATGGGATGTCTTCTCCCAGTGGTTGCGCCGCTCCAGCGCACCTTCCGGGTCCACCAGGATGTCGGCGATGTTCTGTACGTCGCGCACCTCGTGCATGCCGCGCCGCACTTCAAGCAGCGGGTTGTATGCGGCCGAATGTGCGTCAGTCGGGTTGAAAAGCAGGCTGTGGGAGAATCGCGCGCGCCAGCCGGCGGTCAAGGTCCAGTTCTCGCCTTTGATGTCGTGGATGACTGCGGAGCCGGGCCAGGACAGCAGCGTCGGCACCACCAAACCGACACCTTTGCCAGAGCGGGTCGGCGCGAAGGCCATGACATGTTCGGGACCTTCATGGCGAAGGTAGTCACCTTCTTTGGTCCGTAGCCGACCGAGAAACACGCCAGCCGGTTGAGTCAGGCCTGCCGCCCGAACCTCCTCAGGCTCGGCCCACCGGGCTGAACCGTAGGTCGTGACGCGCTTCGCAAGACGTGATCGCCAGACCGCCATCGCAATAGCCGCACCGGTTGCAAGCAGTCCGCTGGACGCAGCAATAATGCCGCCGCGCAGGAAAACATCAGGTGCATATGCATCGAAGAAGTACCACCATTCGAATAGGCCCCATGGGTGATAAATCGGAATTCCGAACAGGTCGAACCACGGCTGACCGAGCCGGGCTTGATGGCCCAGCGCTGCGGCAGTCCATTGCGTGGCACTCCATACGCCGCTGAATGCGACACCAAACACCACCAATACCTGTCCCGATAGCACACCCATGGGCATCTCAGCGTCCTTTCGATTTGATTCACGCGCGTGCCGATTCAGCACTACACGCAAATTCTGAAATCAAAGCACCGAACAGCCCACCCATTGGGGCGTACCGCAGCGCAATTCACCAAAGGGTTCAACTTCGACGCGAACGCGTTTCCATCCATAGGAGCCGTCTCTAGCACTGTCAAGCGTCAAGAATTCAAATTTGATGCCGTATCACTTATCAATGTTCACATCTAGCCTGAGAGGCCTGATGCCGGATATTTCCAAAGTATCTGGTCAGTCAGTGATCGTTAGGTCTGGCGACGATACATGGGGCAATCCTGGATGGGGAAACCCACGCGTCGGGGGCGATTGACCCATTGATGCGCCTAAATTGAGCTGCCGCTTCTAGTCCCAAAAAAAAGCCTTCTTGCCCTTGTCGGCTTTCGGGAGTCGTTGGCCCGAAGCCGCTATTGCCATTTCTTTGCATCTGTGGATTCATCGCAGACACACTTCCGGGTGGGACGTGGAGTGAATAGATGGCGTATTCCTGGCTCGTTCTGGCTCGCATATTTAGAGCTTTTGCAATTGCAAGACGCTCAAGGTCCAATATTCCTATCAAGCAGTCGACTGCAGGTGCACCATTTTCTACCTGAGCCCATCGCTCTATTCTGGACGGATTCATCAGTGCGATCACGCGATGGCCTGGCGGATTGAGACTGCTCGGAGCAATTTCCAAGAGATCGTCGCGCTTTACAAATCTATTGCCGAAGAGTTCGATATATGGCACCAGGGCGCTCTCCGCAACGCTTTCCAGTAGCGGCAACGCCAACAACCGCGTAAACCAACACGCATGGCTCAAACCGTCGACTCCATAATGCTGCGGCTCACCCGAGGGGGAGACTTGCCGGTATGAAAGGCAAGCTTGCGGTCGCGCAGCGCCACGTCGTCCGCAGTCACGCGGTCAAAGCGACGAAGATGATCGCTCCAGGACTCGTCCTCGATCATCTCGACAAAGCGCTCGGGTTCGTTGATGTCGTGCAGCAGCTCCCAAGACAAGGCGCCATGGCGCAAACGGCTGCGCCGGCTCTCCTGCATGAGTGCGCAAAACTCTCGCGCTCGCGTGGGGTCGATGCGGTACTCGACCATGACCATCACATGGCCGCGGGTGGGCGGCGCTTCGGCCCGTGGCACCTCAAACACGGTCGAGGGCGTCAAATCCTCGATCTTGCCCTGCCCCCGCATGAGTCGGTTCGCCAGCGCCATGACCAACACACCTGTGACGGCCGCAGTCATGACGCTGATCGATACGCTGCTGACCGTAGCCACCTGGCCCCAGACTACGGGACCGCTGGCGCTCGCGCCCATGATGGCCATCTGATACATCGACATGCCACGCGCGCGCACCCAGTCGGGCAGGCCCATCTGGGCCGAGACGCTCAGCGTGTTGGCCGTGGTGATCCACGACGCACCGATCAACAGCATGACGGGTGCGGCGACCCAAATCTGCGTCGTCAGGGCAATCACTATCATCGCACCTGACTGCACGGTCGTACCGCCCAGCACCAGAATATCGCGCGAGAAACGCCGACGCAGGCACGGCAGAAAGCCCGTGGCAACGATGGCGCCCACGCCCATGCCAGCGAGCAACAGCGTGAACGTTCCCGCGTCGCCGCCGTCGAGACCGCGCGCCACAAGCGGTAGCAACGCGAACAGCGCTGTCGAAGTGAAGAAGAAAATCGAGATGCGCAGCAAGACCCCTTTGAGGTGGGGCGACTGGGCCACGTATTGGAGCCCGATGCGCATGGCGCTGACCAGTCGCTCGCGACCCAGCGGGTGGGCCCGGTGCACGCGCTTCCAGCGGAAGATCACGACGGCCGCAGCGAGCGACAGCATCGCGTTGAGTAGGAACACCCAGGCGCTGCCCACTGTAGCGATGAGAGCGCCCGCGATCAGCGGGCCGATAACCCTTGATGCGTTCATCGAGACGCCATTGAGCGCAAGCGCCGCGGGCAGTTGGACGCGCGGCATGATCTCGGGCACGATGGCGGCAAATACGGGCCAGCGCATGGCCAAGCCAATGCCGTTGGCGAAAATCAGCACAAGCAGCAGCACGGGCGACAGTAGCTCCAGAAAGATCGTCAGACTCAACAGACTTGCCACCACCGCCACCCAAATCTGGGTCATAAGGAAATATCGCCTGCGATCCAGAATGTCAGCCAAAGCGCCGCTGGGAAGCCCCAACAGAAAAATCGGCAGGCTCGCTGCCGTTTGCACGAGTGCGACCCAAAGCGGCGTCGGAGAGATTGAGGTCATCATCCAGGCCGCAGCCACTTCGCTCATCCACATGCAAATGTTGGCCATTAGCCAAGTGATCCAAAGCATGCGAAACACGCTCGATCTGAAAGGAGCAAGAGGCGAAAGATCGCCGTCTTCTGCAGAGATGGATTGCGCTTTTTGGGTTGGGATTTCGGGCATAACCAGTGCTGGTAGACAGCTCTTTACCGCGCGTCAGTATGTGTCTTCATGGATGCTGGACGGGCACCTAGTGGCGCAGTTCAATCTGCCTGCTCTGGCCATCGACAAACACAAGTCGGACTCATGCTCGGCCACACTGACTCCAAGGACCTGGGCAAACGCAGCGATGATGGTAAGGTCACCGACAGAAATGCACCTCGCGGCCGAGCCGTTGAGAGAAATCATGCCCAAACCACGCCCGCCCTTGATAGCATAGGTCATATAGCGCTTGCCTTTGTAGTTGTTGCAGATGTGAATCTGCTCGTTCTCGATGAGATTGACCACGTCGCGCAGATCTCTGTAGATTGCGCACGAACCCTCGTAGAGCGTCACGGTCGCTCGGTGAATCTTGGATTTGAGATGGACTCTGAACATGAAGGGGTCGCTTGAGAAGTCAATGCCTCGGTGCGATGCACTAACGCTGGCACGAAAGAGAGAGTGCTGGTGTCGCGTGCCCGGCTTGGCGCAAGCTGCTCCAGCAAGAATGGATTGAGCTCGCCCTGGCGCCGGCGGAGCTCCTGCAAATATTGACGAAGCAGGGCCATGGTTACAGCGCCGTGACGAGCTCGGGCACAGCCACAAGCAAATTGGATTCGAGCCCATAGTCAGCCATGCTGAGGATCGGGATCTCCGCGTCCTTGTTGATCGTCACAATCGTCCTGGAGTCCTCTATGCCTGCCCGATGCTGGATCGCCCCCAAGACGTCTGCAGCAATGTAGAGCTGCGGAGCCGCAATTTTGCCAATCTGCCCGACCCACCAGCCGTTGAATGCATAGCCTGCGGTGACCGCCGCACGCGATACCCCCACAGTTGCGCCGAGCTTGTCGGCCAGCGACGTCATGACTTCCATGAACTTCTCCTGCGAGCCCGGGCCTCGCCCGCCCGAGACGATGATTTTGGCCTCGGTCAGTTCTGGCCTGTCGTCGCGGGAGATCTCGCTGCCTACAAACGCCGTCTTGCTGCCTGGCTCTACTACCGCAGCCTTGTCGTGTTCGGCAATGACTAATGATGTCATGTCCGCAGTCTCCTTATAGAGAACCTTGGCTTCGGTCTTGAGTTTGGCAACCACGATCTCATCAATAGGTTTCACGCTCATTTTGACGTTTTCAGTGTCTACTCCCGTCTTGTCTGACTTGATGCGAACTTTCACGTTGTGGTCCACCGCACGTTTGACTGAGACAAGAATTTTCATTGCTATCACTCCTAACGTTCTGACTTCAAATTCAAAATTTGTGAATGAATTGCATCAGCGCAATACCAGTACAGGCAGTCGGCTTTCGATGATGACGTTCTTGGTGTGAGAGCCAAAGATGAATTTGCCTACGCGACTGCGCCCCTGTGTAACCATGACAATCATGTCGCAGCCCAGTTTCTCGGCCTCCTCCGCGATCGTCTGACTCACCAGGTAGGCCGTCACATGGTGCGCCGTAAAGCTCACGCCGACGGCGACTGCGCGCTTTTCAAACTGCCCCAGCAGCGCAGTAGCATGGGCCTCGTTCTTGGATTCGTTGTGCTTCATGCGCCCGAGCAAAGGCTCGGTACGCGAGGCCGCAGCCGTCAGCGGCACATCGGGTTCGACCACAAAGCCAGTGATACGCGCGCCCAACTGCAGCGCAAGCTCGATACTGCCGTCCATCGCACGGTGCGAGAGTTCGGAGCCGTCAACGGGGACAAAAAGATGCTTGTACATGGCTTATATATCCTCAATAAAATGCAATGAATTTGGCTGGCGCAAGCGCTACTTGATCAGTAACACCGGTAGCGATGAGAGATGCACAACTTTGAGAGCGATCGAGCCCATGAAGACCCCGACTGCGCCGCCGGCCCCCCGAGAACCCATGACGATCATGGCTACAGCCTTTCTCTTTGGCAAACTCGACGATGGTGGGCGCCGCCTTTCCAATCAAGATGTGAGCAGAATATGACAGCCCGGCTGCACTAAGCTTTGCTTTAGCCTCGGCAAGAGCTGCCTTGCCCTCTTCTTGGTGAAACTCCTCCACCGTCTTGACATCGACAAAGCGGGTAATGTCCGATGACAGCGCAACCTGCACATTGATTAGAAGAACCTGCGGCGTCTCTGTCCTTATGGCGGCCTCGCGGATGACGTAGTCAACGCCATTGAGCGATGGTGTTGAGCCGTCGATAGCGATCAGCCATGCTGTGTACATGCAGTGCCCCTCAGCGGTTGGGTCCATAGGACATGGCGGTCTGTTCGATGGCGGCGTTGTTCTTGCCGCGCTTGGCTAGCCATTTGTCCACGCCCACCACCAGCGTCGCACCACACGCTGCGGCTATGTAGTGCAACCCAGTATTGGCTGCCGTTAAGCTTTGCAGTGCCACGTCGCTAACGATGGCTTCGCCACCGACCCAGCCAACCAGACCAGCACCGAACACAACGATGATTGGGAAACGCTCCATCAGCTTGATCATCAGGGTGCTGCCAAAGATAACCAGTGGAATGCTGATTGCCAGGCCCAGTATCAGTAGCAGCAAGCTGCCTTTTGAAGCGGCGGCTACCGCGATGACGTTGTCCAGACTCATGACGAGATCGGCAATTAGGATGGTTTTAATGGCGACCACAAGGTTCCCGTTTTTTTCCACATGACCCGTTCCACCTTCCTCATCGCCAAGTAATTGAACACCAATCCAAAGCAGGAGAATCCCCCCCAAAATCTGCAAATAGGAAATTTGCAGCAAGGCAGCCGCAACTACGGTCAGAGCGATTCGCAAGATGACGGCTGCGCCAGAACCGAAAAAGACAGCCCTGCGCTGCTGCCTTTGTGGCAAAGAACGCGCCGCCAACGCAATAACAACGGCGTTGTCACCCGAAAGAATGATGTTGATCCAGACTATCTTGACTAGGCCGATCCAAAAATCTGTGTTTTGTAGCAGTTCCATCCAATATCTCCGTTGCTAGGTTCACACGTATTGCCCTGAGAAGCTGACACAACCGCTGGCCAGTCTCATCAAAGCTTGTGCCAAATCAATCCTCGACAAACGCCTCTTCGCGCTTTCTCTTGATTGAAGGCAGCAACACAATCACCAGCAGGAGGGCTGCCACCGCCAGCAGGCTGGCCGACAAGCCGCGCGTTACAAACACGCTCCAGTCACCGCGTGACAACAACAAGGCGCGGCGCAGGTTCTCCTCCATCATCGGCCCCAGGATGAATCCCAGGATCAAGGGAGCAGGCTCGGCACCGAGCTTGATGAAGGCGTAGCCGATGACACCGAAAATGCCCACCATCCAGATGTCCCAGGTGTTGTTGTTGGTGGAGTACACGCCGATGGCGCAGAACAGCACAATCGACGGGAACAACCAGCGGTAAGGCACGGTCAACAGCTTGACCCAGATCCCGATCAAGGGCAGGTTCAGAATCACCAGCATGGCATTGCCGATCCACATCGAGGCGATCAGGCCCCAGAACAGCTCGGGGTTGCTGGTCATAACCTGCGGACCGGGCTGGATGTTGTGGATCGTCATGGCACCCACCATCAGCGCCATCACCGCGTTGGGCGGAATACCCAAGGTCAACAAGGGAATGAAAGAGGTTTGCGCGGCCGCATTGTTGGCTGCCTCGGGTGCCGCCACGCCGCGGATATTGCCCTTGCCGAACGACACTTCACCCTGTTGCAGCTTGGTCTTCTTCTCGATGGTGTAGGCGGCAAACGATGCCAGCAGCGCACCGCCACCTGGCAAGATACCCAGCACGGCCCCGAGTCCGGTACCGCGCAGCACTGCCGGCACCATGCGCTTGAAATCCTGCAGGCTGGGCATCAAGCCCTCGACCTTGGCCGCGAACACCTGGCGCTCGCTTTCGTGCTTGGCCAGGTTGCTGATGATTTCGCCGTAACCAAAAATACCCATGGCGATGGCGATGATGCCGATGCCATCGGTCAGCTCGGGAACGTCAAAACTGAAGCGCGCCACGCCTGAATTGACGTCGGTGCCAACCAGCCCGAGCAAGAGACCCAGCAAAATCATGCCAACGGCCTTGAGCAGCGAACCCGAGGCCAGCACCACAGCACCAATCAGGCCCAAGATCATCAGCGAGAAGTATTCGGCGGGGCCGAACTTGAAGGCCACTTCGGTCAGGGGCACGGCAAAGGCCGCCAGCACCAGGGTACCGACGGAACCGGCAAAAAATGAGCCCAGACCCGCGGCGGCCAACGCCGGCCCCGCTCGGCCCTGTTTGGCCATCTGGTGACCATCGATGATGGTCACCACCGACGACGCCTCACCCGGCAGGTTTACCAGAATGGCGGTGGTGGAGCCGCCATACTGGGCCCCATAATAAATGCCGGCCAGCATGATCAGCGCCGAAATCGGCGGCAGCGCGTAGGTGGCGGGCAGCAACATGGCAATCGTGGCCAGCGGGCCAATGCCGGGCAACACGCCAATCAGCGTGCCCAGCAGGCAGCCAATAAAGGCGTACATTAGGTTGATGGGCGTGAACGCCACACCAAAGCCGAGCGACAGGTTTGCGATCAAATCCATTTGTCTGTTCCTTAACCGGTAATGAAGGTCGGCCAGACCGAAAACTGCAGCTTGAGCAGCACAATGAAAGCCAAGTAACTCATGATCGCCAGCACCGTCGCCAAAACCGCGACCTCTTTGAACTTGAATTCCTCGCCGGCCAGGCTGGAGATGAAGGTCAATGCGTAAATGCCGACTATCAGTCCCATGGCCGGGATATTGATGCTGGGCAGCCCCCCCAGCGCCAACCCAAAAACCAGGTTGGCCGCGATAATAAAAAATAGAGGCTTCCATGCCCAACTGCCAATTTTTTCACTGTCCTCTGTCTCCACCACCAGTGACTTGAAGGTGACCACTCCACCCACGATTGCCAACAGAATGCCCAACAGCAGGGGGAAATAGCCCGGACCCATGCGGGCACCATTGCCTACCGTATAGGTCGTGGCACCCCAGGCGAAGGCAATGCCGACGCCCATGAACATGAGGCCCGAGAAAAAGTCTTTCTGACTTTTGATATCCATTTGTCTGTCTCCTTTATTTGAAAGCGAATACTTTGGGTCTCGAGCATGTCTCAATCTTGCTTTTTTTTTTGCAGTAGAGACGCATTCGTTGTGGCGCATCTGATTGATACGACAAAAACCAGGCGACAGAGCAACAAGCCGACGTGGCGCCCGTACGGCGCTGGCCTCAAGGGCTTGCATCCTGGCGTGCTCGTCCACCGGCTCAGTCCAGCTGCACCCCGATGTCTTTAACGACTTTGCCCCATCGGGTGGATTCCCTGCGCATGAACGCATCCGCCTCGGCCGGCGAGGCGAGAAGCGGCGCTGCACCGATGTTCTTCATTTCGGCCTGAACGGCCTCGCTCTGCAACGCCTTGATCACTGCCGCATTCAACACCTGGATAAAGGCCGGCGGCGTGCCCTTGGGCGCGACAATGCTGCTCCAGACGTTGGCCTCAAAGCCCGCTACACCTTGCTCGGTGATCGTTGGAATATCGGGGGTAACCGCTTCGCGTTTCAGGCTTGTCACGCCCAGGAGCTTGACGCGGCCGCCCTTGACCATTGGAAGAATTGACGCCGAGGGTTCAAAAGCGAAATCGACCCGTCCGCCGATTAGGTCGACAATCATCGGCGGCGAACCCTTGTAGGGCACGTGCAGCATGTCCATTCCTGTGGCGGACTTCAGCATCTCCATGGTTACGTGGTTGGTCAGGCCATTACCACTTGATCCGTAAGCCACCTTGCCGGGACGCGCCTTTACGTAGGCGATCATCTCCTTGACGTTGTTCACAGGCGAGTTGGCAGCGGCGAAAAGATACATCGGACCAACCATCATTAGCGCCACGGCGTCAAAGTCACGCGCCGGGTTATAGGAGAGCTTCGTGTACAACGTGGGATTGAGGGCCAGCGTGGTGGTCGATCCGACCAACAGTGTGTAGCCGTCGGGCGGGGACAGCCTGGCGGCATCATGCGAGATAATGCCGGCCGCGCCCGGCTTGTTGTCGACCCACACGTTTTGCTTGAGCTCCTCGCTCATTTTCAACGCTATCATGCGCGCCACTGAATCCGACGCCTGCCCGGCAGGAAAGCCGACGATCAGCTTGATCGGTTTGTTCGGATAGGCCTGCGCGAAAGCGGCCCCGCTTAGGCCGAGCGAGGACAGGCCGGCTAGACCCAAGCGCGTGAAAATTCTGCGATTGATCATGATGTCTCCTTCTGGTTTAAATGGGGTGTATTGCAAATGATGCGGTCGGCCGACGCCAAGTGGCGGCGGGCCATCTTCAGAACGGCTTCGTCGACCAGCTCGCCGTCCAGCGTCATGGCGCCAACACCGGCTTGCAGTGCTTCGGAGTAGGCGGCCAGCGTGCGACGCGCCTTGTCGATCTCAGCCTCACTGGGGCTGAAGGCTGTGTGGATTACTTCCACCTGATTCGGGTGAATGGCCCACTTGCCTGTGAAGCCGAGTGCTTTACTTTCGCGTGCCGCAAGCAGCAGGCCGTCAATGTCAGCTACGCCGGGGTGCACGTGATCGATAGCCTGAAGGCCTGCAGCGGCGGCGGCCGTGACAATACGCGCACGTACCGACAGCAACAGGCTGGGCGAAAATGACATGCCCGTATCGGCCATGAAATCGCCAACGCCAAAGATCAGCGTTCGGCAGCGCGCAGAAGTGCGTGCGATGGCGTAGGCGTTTTCCAGACCGCACGCGCTTTCGATCAGTGGTTGCAGCGTCAGGCCCATGCCACCACCACGCAGTTCGAGCTGGCGCAGCAGTTGGTCGAAGACGTACATATCCTCGGGCGTATGGACCTTGGGTACGACCACGCTGTTGATCGGCAAACCTTGCAGTGCAAACAGATCTTCGAGGCACCAGGGGCTTTCCAAACCATTGATGCGTACGCACAGCTCACGACGCGGGTCGGGAGTCACATTGGCAAGCGCATGGCGGAGCACCTCACGAGCCTCAATTTTGAAGTTCGGCGCGATGCCATCTTCCAAGTCAATAATCAACGAATCGCAGTTGACCGCCAGAGCCTTGGCTATCATCTTTTCGCTGCGCGCGGGTGTGATGAGCTGGCTTCGGCGTACAAAGTCTGGTTTGCTCATGACGGCATGCTCCTGCGAAAGCTACGAATCAACGTCGCCGTGTCAATTTCTTGTTCGAGTGCCGCTACTCGGTTTGCAATCTCGCTTGCGCGGATACCACCATAGACTGGCACTGCTAGGTCATCGAACTTTCGTCGCAAAGGCGCACCGGTGAATGGATTTGAATCCTCGCCCAACGGGTCGTCTACGCGTGCGTCCAGATTGAAGGACGTACCAAGGCTCAGCGCAGCGCCTGCGATTGCGACGTCTGGGTCTGCTGTCACGTCAATTGCAGCGCACAAAGCCTCTACGTCGGGATCTCCAATGCGTTGGTAGCCCTGCCAATTGCAGCGACCATCAAGCCACGCCACCGCTACCTGAAAATAGACACTGAACTGCGCATCAACGATGTTTCGTGGATGCACCTTGTTGGGCAATCGCTCACCAACGATTTGCACGGCTTTGGGTGAGAGGCGAAGTTGCACGCGGGCACCGGCACGCAACGCTGCTGTAACTTCCTCGCGCAGTTCCCGACTGCAGCGCTCGTGCAGTTGAATTGCGACCTCAGCAGCCCCGTGTGTAAAGCGGCATGAAGGGTAAGGCTTGATAGCCGTTTCACCGCTAGGCCACCACTGGCCCAGTCGCTCGGTTAGTAACGCCGGTCTCGGTGCATTGGTGTATCCCATAAGCAGGCCATAACGACCTTCTAATGCCGCGTCTGCTCCCTCGACGCCGGCCTGGGCGAAGGCAATGGCGACCATGGCGTCGTGCGCGGCGAAGCCCGGGTGTAGGCGCTTATTCCACGAGCCGTTTTCCAAATACTGCATTGATGCTGCAGACTTGCTGAGGGCGACACCGAAGGCACTGGCCATTGTGTCGGCATTCAGGCCACGCAGGCGACCGGCTGCAGCCACAGCCCCGAAAATACCGGCCACGCCGGTGATGTGGAATCCCCTGTCGTAGGCCGTATTACCCAGCGCGGCGCCGACCCGACAGGCCACTTCGTAGCCCACCGCCAACGCCACAAGCCAGTCAGAGCCAGTGGCTTTCACGCGCTCAGCCTCGACCATTGCTGCGGCAATCACAGGAGCACCCGGATGCAGACTGCCCCAGGCATTGGTGTCGTCGAAATCCAGCGTGTGCGCGTAGGCGCCGTTAAGTAGTGCCGCTGACATGAAGGCCATGCCATTCGCTTCGCCCACCACCGTTATGTCACACGGACCACCGGCCAACGCAGCAGCACCAGCACGAAATGCCGGGCTGCTCTCGGCAAAGGCTGCTGCAAAGGCTGCATTGCCAATAAAGTCCAGCAGGCATTCCTTAAGCCTCTGGCGCACAGCCGTCGGCACACTGTCCAGCGGTGCGGTGGCGGCGAAATGCGCGAGGGCCCGCGTCGCAGGCAGGGACACTTGCTCAGACATTCGCCTTCTCCACGTCGGCTGCTGCGCAGCCGATCACACCAGCGGCCAACATCGCGCTGACCTGCGCACTGTCGTAACCCAGTTCGGCGAGCACGCTGGCCGTGTGTTCGCCAAGCAGAGGCGGTCCGAGCTTATTGACCGATTCAGTCTCTGATGAGCGCGGCGGAAAGTCGAATACCTTTATCTTGCCAACAGCACTATCAACTTCCTTAATCAGGCCTCGTTCTGCAATGGCCGGATGTTCCAGGGCCTCACTCAGGTCGTTCATTGCTCCGGCCGGAATGCCGAAGGCGTGGAAGCGATCTAGCCAATATTTACGGTCATGCTGAGTGGTGGCTTCACAAATTCGCTCATCGAGCAAGTTGCGGTTGGCCAGCCGCATTGCGTTACTTGCAAACTGCGGGTCTTCGAACATATCCATACGCTCGATTGCCTGACAGAACTTGCGCCACATTTCTACGTGCCCGCCACCGGCCGCGACAATGACCATGCGCCCGTCACCGCACGGGTAAGGGCCGTAGGGCGCCATGGTGTGGTGGTGCAGGCCCACGCGCTGTGGCAGCTTTTTGCCGTACCAGAGCATGTAGGGGAAGTAACCGGTCCAGGTAAGAACCGAATCGAGCAGGGACACCTGCAGTTCTTGGCCCCGGCCGGTGCGCTGACGGTGGAACAGGGCCTCAAGGATGCCGATGGTGGCGTACATCGAGCCGGCGATGTCGCACAGAGAGACCGATATTTTGGCTGGCTCGTCAGGCGAGCCATTGGTCATGATTAGGCCGGCCTCCCCTTGAACAATCAGGTCCAGCGCTGCGCGGTCGCGGTAGGGGCCGTCTTGGCCAAAACCAGAGATGTGGCAAAAGATTATGTCGGGCCGAATCGCCTTAACCTTTTCGTAGCTCAGTCCCCAGCTGTCTGTGGTACCAGGAACGAAATTTTCGATCAGGACGTCGGCACGCGCGATCAGTTGCAGCAGGACGGCGCGCCCTTGCTCGCCCTTCAGATCGAGGGCGACGCTTTCCTTGCCCGGATTGACCCATGCATGGCCAGAGCACATACCGTGAACGATGTCGTCCCAAAAGCGGATCAGGTCACCGCTTCCAGGGCGTTCGATCTTGATGATGCGCGCCCCCATCTGACTCATCAATCGGGTGGCAAAAGGACCCGAGACGCCTTGCGTCAAATCAACGACGGTAATGCCGCTCAAGCCCGAGACTTTGTTGTCGCTCATTCTTTGACTCCTGTGAATTGTGTTTCGGATTTGAGGTGTGGCATCACAGCGCAGTCTCGCGCCCCCCACGCCGAGCGCTTCTTCAACCGCACCGTACGCTCCCCTTCGGCGACGATTCTTCCGTGCTGATTTGTGGCCGTGAATCGGTATCGCATGACGCCACTGTCGACTCGATCGTCGTCCAGTGTGAGTACCTCACTTTTGGCACGCAGCGTGTCGCCGGCAAAAACCGGATTCGGCAGGCGCAAACCGGTCATCCCGATGTCCATGAAGGCGTTCTCGCTCATATCCTGGCAGGTCAGTCCTACCACAAGGCCCAGCGTGCACGGTCCCGCGACAATCCGCTCGCTGAAGAGACCGTCGAGCGCCTGTCTGCTGTATTCAATGTCAAAGTGGGCGTGCGCCGTGTTCATTGACATGTGCGAGACGGTGTAGTTATCCTGATTCGTCACGGTGCGTCCGCGCGCGTGTTCGTAGACCTCGTTGACGCTGAAATCTTCAAAATAGGTGCCATGGGTTTCGATTGCCATTTCAGCGCTCCCCCAGCAAACGGCGCGCGATGACTTCGCGCTGAATCTCGCTGGTGCCTTCGCCGATGGTGGCCAGACCGGAATCACGCCAGTAGCGATTGACCGGCGTTTCGACGGCAAAGCCCATGCCGCCGTGAATCTGCACTGCCTCGTGGCAGACCTTATGCACCATCTCACTGGCAAAGAGCTTGACCATACCGGCCTCTAGGTCGACACGCAGCCCGGCGTCCATCTTTCGCGCGACCATATAACCGAGCTGGCGTGCTGCCTCGATCTGCGTGGCCATGTCGGCCAGCTTGTGGCGGATCGCCTGGAACTGGCTGATGGACTTACCGAATTGCACGCGGTTGCGGCTGTGTTCGAGCGAGGCCTCGTAGGCCGCACGAGCCAGGCCGATGCAACGAAAGGCAAATTGCATGCGTGCCAACTCGTAGATACCCATCAGTTGCTTGAACGCCAGGCCTTCCGCCCCGCCAAGCAGGTTACCTTGCGGTACTTCGTACCCATCGAAGAACAGCGAATAACTGTGCATGCCATGGTATCCAATCGTCTCGATGCGGCTGCCGGTGAGCTGTGGCGGGACGAACTGCTCGCCTCGTTGTTTCTCGACCATCAGCAGGCTGATGCCGCCGTGCTTGCCTTGGTCTTTACTGGTGCGGCAGAACAAGGAGATGATGTCGGCGCGGTTGGCATGGGTGCACCACTGCTTGGTGCCCTGCACGCTGTAGACGCCATCCTTCAGGGTCGCAATAGTCTTGATGTTGGCCGCGTCGGACCCAGCCTCGGGTTCGGTACCCGAATGGGCGGCCTGCAGCTTGCCTGACACCAGACCGGGCAGGAACTTGCGCTTTTGTTCGTCGGTTCCGAACTTCTCTAGTAACTGGATCAGACCCCAGTTCCGCGCAGGCAGCGCACCGGCACTAAACCAAGCGCGACTGAGCTCTTCGGTTACAAGCGCGACTGACATCGCGCCCAGGCCCAAGCCACCGAATTCAGGTGAGGCCATCAGGCGAAAGAAGCCCATCTCCTGCATCTTGGCCAACATGTCGTCAGGGATTTCGGCGCCCGCCAGATGTAACTTGTGGGCCACCGGCGCGATCTCGCGTTCGGCGAAGTCGCGTGTTGCCTCCTGCAGGTCGCGCAGTTCTGGCGTGATGCCATCGTAATTGGTTCCCATGTTCATTGTCCCTTCTGCGCGGATACGCGCATCTTGCTGAGGTTGCGGCGGCGGAACTCGATAACGAGCTCGCCGTTCTGGTTGACTGCCTTCGTGTGCCACTCGACGACCCCCCATCCCGGGCGCGATTGGGTGACGCGACGGCTCACCACCACTGAATTCGCGGCGATGGTGTCGGCCGGGTAAACCGGTTGACAGAACTGAATGTCTTCGACTCCGAGAAAGGGGCCGCCGGCTTCCGATAGGTCCTCCACCGACAGACCGATGGCGGTGGCAAAAACGAACATCGGGTGCACCATGAGTCCCTTGTAGCCCGCAGCCTTGGCATGGAGTGAGCTGAAGTAGATTGGGTTGTATTGCATGGTCATCGCGCTGTAGCCGGTCGTATCGGCGTCGCTGAACGTGCGTGCCCAATGGTGCTCGAAGCACCGGCCGATTTCGAAGTCCTCGTACAGCAAGCCATGCGGAATGCGTTTTACGGTCATGAGAATGTCTCCTGTTAAATCTTGCACAACGCCAGTAGGTCACCAATGTGCGGCATCTCGTCCAAGTGCCAGATGGCCTCGCTGACATGGCGGGCGCGCTCGCTGCCGAGCGCGCGCGACGCGTTAGCCATGAATTTCGCGTCAATGGCTGCGCGCGACAACGGCCGCTCCGGCGTGCCCAGACTGGTGGCTTCGCGGTGCGTGATCACGCGGCCATCCTTGAGCGTGATCCGAACCTCACCGGGAAAGTGCTTCGGGAAGTCGCTCAGCGGGTCGTCGACGCAGAAGGTGCGCACGGCCAGCGCGCGCACTGCTGCGTCGTCCAATGGCGAATCGTGGAAGGCGGCTAGGTCCACTCTGCCTTTCACCAGCGCGAGTGAAACCGCCCATTGCACGCTGAACAAGGCTTGATATACCGTGGTCGGGCGTTGCTTCTCCTCTTGCGGCGCGCCTACCATGCGCTGCAGGGCAGGGCTAATCGGGCAGTCGATGCGCTCAATGTCCGCCACGGTCACCTGGTCGCGCACGACGAGTGCGGCGTCCACAAACCCGTGCAAGAAATGGCAGCAGGGGTAAGGCTTGAGCGCGATGCCCAGCGTGTGCCAGATCTCGCCCAGCGCGTGTGCCGGCAACTTGTCGCCCTGCGGCACGTGTCCAAGGTGCGCGGCGTAAAAGCCGCGCGGGCCTTCGAATACCGTGCTCGGGCCCTTGAAGCCGGCGCGACCGAGCGCGTCGGCGACCAGGCCCGAATGCGCAGCCCAACCGGGGTGCAGCCGCTTGAGCCATCCTTCAGACAGTTCCAGAATGCCACCAGCCTGGCTTCCAGCCAAACCCAAGGCGTTCACCAGCGCCTCGTGCGAGGCTTGGTGCAGTCGGGCCGAGGCGGCCGTCGCAGCGAATACGCCGCACATCGCCGTCGGGTGCAAGCCGCGCTCGTGGAATTCACCGGGCGCTGCGCCGGCCAGCCGGCAACCCAACTCCAGCGCCACCACGAAAGCATTCAGTACCTCGGTTCCTGTGGACTGTGCTGCCTCTCCAGCAGCTAACACAGTCGCCAAGGCTGGTGCACTGGCGTGGTAAATGGCTGCGATGTGGGTGTCGTCATAGTCGAGGCCGTGGGCCAGCGTGCCGTTAACCAGCGCCGCCGAGGCGGCTGGAAGCGATGCGCCCGAGCCGAACGCGTGGGCCTCTGTGCCATTGCCGAGATTGCGGGCTGCTTTCAGCACCGCGGCGCCGAAATCGAAGGTCGATGAGGCCAGCGCAACGCCCAGGGCGTCGAGGAAATGGGCGCGAGCTTTGTCACGCACGGCGTGGGGAATAGCCTGGGTCTGCAGGCTAAGAGCGAAAGTTGCGAGCGCCTGCGACTGAGTAGGCGCGGGGCCCGAGCGGGGCGGTGTCATGGTGTCTCCTAAAGTTGCGATGGATGCACAGCCCAACGCGGCCTTGTACTTTGGCTTCGTTTGGTACCTGCGCCATCAGCGATGAACTTTAGGTCGCTGTGCTTGACAAGTAAATGCTTTTTATTCTATAAATTGATAGATGAATGTGATCAATGCAGTTAATAACATCGGTCCTCGCGACCTCGAGGCCATACTCGCCGTGGCGCAGTTTGGCTCCTTCCGTGCCGCGGCAACAGCGCTGGGTTTGTCGCAGCCCTCGGTTTCTGCGAGGATTCGCCACGCCGAGGATGTGCTGGGTGTGAAGCTGTTCCATCGCACCACGCGTAAGGTCACAATCACGGCACACGGGGCGCGCTTAGCAGTCCGAGCCGAACAAACGATGGCCGAATTGCGCGCGCTGGTGCAAGAGTTCAAGGATGAGGCACGGCTCAAGCGGGGACGCGTGGTGGTGGGTGCCACACCGGCCATTGCAGGTTCACTGTTGCCTTCGATCATCCAGAAATTCCGTCAGCGCTGGCCGGGCATCGAAGTCGTGCTACGAGACGACTTCCTGGGCCACGCCTTGGACCGAGTGCATCTGGGTGATGTCGATTTCGCGGTCACCCCGTCCGCCGAAGGCGACGATCGTTTCGAGTGCGAAACGCTGACGACTGAGGAGTTCCTGATCCTGGCTCCGCGCGGCCATCCACTCGTTCGCCGCCCTCGCGCCAGTCTGGCCGAGGCCGCATTGCATCCCATGCTGACCCTGCCGCAAGGAACCGCCACGCGCGAACTACTAAACCGGGCCTATGCGGCCGAAGGCCTGCCGTTCCAGCCGACCTTCGAAACCCACAACATGGTATCGGTGCTGGCAATGGTGAAAGCCGGGTTCGGCTTCAGCGTCATGCCCAAAGGAATACTGGCACTCTTCAACATGGATGAACTCAAAACCGCACGCATCGGCAGTGAAGGCTTGTATCGGTCGATTTCTATCACCCGTGCTAAGGGGCGTGCCATCCAACCCCCGGCCGAGGCCTTGATCAAGGCTCTACGCCAAGCATGCCGACGACCTTGATCATTTCGCGAGACACATATGATTGCGTAGATTGTCGTATCGGACAAGGTCATCGCGCGCTGGCCCCCGAGCGATGAAATACATCAATGAGGTCAGCGCCTGCTCGACCTCCCCGCGCCGTGTATCGCGTTCGACGCCCCCGTTCGCGGCCAAATTGTTCAGAAGAGACTACACCGTTGGAGTCCTTTGCAGCGGAAACGAAGCCAATAGCTCTTGGCTTGACATCCTCAGGCGTCGGTGGCGCCAAGGTGACGACCGGAGTGACGGATACATGGATGCATCAATGCCGCTCAAATGCCCCCTCCGGCAGGGGTAGAGAATTTGGGTTTTCCGGGAGAGGTGAATATGGGCGGTTCACTTGTTTTCTTCACCCGTCGATCGTGATCTTTCGCTCACTGATAAGCTTCTTCCACATCACCAACTCAGTGGCGATGGTGGCGCGCACATCAAACCGGGGGGATGCGGGGATCTGGCCGATGGCTTCCAGCCTGGCGGCCACCGTGGGTGTGGCCAGCACGTCGGCAAGGGCCTTGCGCAGCGTGGCTACGATCGGCTCCGGCAATCCGGCCGGGCCCATCAGCGCGAACCGCCCTTGCGCTTCGAAGCCGGGCACGCCCACCTCAACCACCGTCAGCACGCAAGGCAGGCGACAGCGCCCAATGAAGTCGTTTACTTTTTCGTCTCCGGATGTTGGGCAGGGGCACCTTGAGCTCGAACGATCATGTTGCCGATCTGGACCTCCTCCTGCAGTTCGCGAGCAAGAGTGGTGCCCGTTAACGCTTCAGGGATGAGACCCCTCTCGCGCAAGGCCTCTTGCATAGGGCCTTCCTTCGTGACTTGCGCAAACACGTCCGATAGCGCTGATCGCACGCCCGACGGAACCTCCTTACTTGCGAAGATCACAAACCTGGATTGGATAACAAGGTTGGCGCCGAGCTCCCGTAGAGTTGGCACATTCGGATGGCTCGGTAGCCGGTCCTTGGTGACCGCATAGATCACCTTTGCCCGGCCGGCGCGCTCGAGAGGGATGTGACTTCCTGCTGATAGCGCGAGATCAAGTGTGCCGCCAAGAAGCTGCGGGGTGATCTCGTTGCTGCCACGAAACGGAACCGCAACAATGTCTATCTTCAGTGCCTGCGCCATCCGCTCGCCGATCCACTCGAACGGCGGCGAGACGCCGAAGGAAATTGCCGTGCCGGAGGCTGCTTTGCGTCTCCAGTCTTCCACAGTGTCGAGGCCTGCTCCGGGTCGCGTCATAATGCAAACCGGAAGGGCGGCAACACTGCACAGCACTTCGAAGTCGCGCAGGCGGTCGACCTGCATACGGTCACCGATCGGGTAGGTTAGTTCATAGCTCGCGCCAAACCCGACCGTGTGGCCATCGGTCTTGGCCGACTTCAACGAGTTCTGGAGGATGACGCCGCCGCCGCCAGGGCGGTTGACGATCACTGATGGCCAATTGTGCGACTTCTGCAGGCGGTCGGTTAGCAGACGCGCAAGCGTGTCTGCGGTCCCCCCGGCCGGAAAGCTCACCAGGACCTCGATCGGACGTGTTGGCGACCACATTGGTGCTGCCGTAGCGCCCGCGCCGGACAGGATTGCTGCTGCCCCGCCAAGGAATTCGCGCCTGCGCCAGGTTGTCTGCCCCGCCATCATTTCCCCACCTCATGTGCGGACAGTTGCTCAATGTGCATGGAGTCATCCTTCCGCGGCATAGCCTGCTTGTCGAAGATCAACCGCCCGACGCATTCGATCAGTGCCGACGGGAGAAGCGGCTGCTCCTGCATGAGTCTCAACATGGACTTCTCTTTAAGCGTTGTGAAGCTCATGCGGCATCCTTCAGGGCGAATTCATTGACGTGGCCAGACGGCAGCGCGTCCATCCCTGGGTCGCGCGGCAGCTCGACGCGAAACCACCGTTTGAGCACGTCGGCGATCAGGTCGTAACAAGCGCCGAAGCGGATCACCTCCATCGTCGCAAAATTGATCAGCGTGCCGGACCGGCCGTAGGTGTGATAGCGGCAGAGCCCGTAGTCGATCGTAATGTCTGCGATTGCGCGCAGCTCAGGCTGAATCTCCTCGACTGTGAACTTCGATCCAGACCCCGAAAGGTTTGCAGACGAGCCGAAGAGCGGCACCACTTCTTCTCGCGAGAGGCGTGTCAGTTCTTTGTGGAGTGGACCTGCGTTGAGAAGGTTGCTGATTGTGCCGCCGGCCGATGATGCCCTTAGCGCACTGTCGCCGAGCTTCACGAGCAGCGGATGGTCCGAACGAAACGTGCCAATCACGCCAAGGGGAAGATCGTAGTCAACGACGATCGCCTCAACCATCTGCTGTTCGCGCTTGCCGAGCGTCATCAACTCGCGCTGAGTCTCCAGATCGGCCGCCATCGCGTTGCGTTTGTGGCTGCCGCGGCGCTTGGTGTCGTAGATTTTTCGCAATGGATCCATCGAGCTACCGGTCATCGCATAACCGGTGTGCTGTGCCACCAGGGCGATGCCGCCGCGTTTGATGACGTCAATGGTGCGCCGGGCATCGCCAGCAATGTCGAGTGTAGGCATTTCTTGTTTCCTTTTGAAGTGGTTGGTTGAAGCGTCTGCAGGTCTGACCCCAGGCATTCAGCGGCGCATCCTTGCAGTTCGAACGCCTTAATATTTGTCATATTGTTATATTATTAGTACATCAAAAAAATATGTACTAGTACAAACCCCAGTAAAACACCTACTCCAATTGGCTCTGGGGCTTAGCGGCTGGCTATGCCACCTCTCTTGAGAACCTTGAAGATGCGCCGGGCATCACCCGTGATATCCAATCTGGTCATGATTTACTTTCATTGAGTTGGAGAAATATTGATCCTTGCCATTAGCGAAGAGCGCAATATCCAGAGAGATGTGCCGCCTTGGTGCTCACTCCAGGGGTAGCGTTTGGCGAGAGTGCCGAGGCGTTCGCTTTCGGCCTTCACCTGCGCGGCAAATTCGACCGGTGAATTGACCATCGGCTCGGCACCTGCCGCCGCGATGGTCTTTTGCACCTCGGCGTCTTTCACCGCCTCGCGCAGCGCGCTGACGATGCCCTGCGTCACCGGGGATGGCGTGCCTTTGGGCGCGAACAGGCCGTACCAAGTGACGGACTGGAACTGTGGGTAGCCCGCTTCAGCTGTGGTGGGCACATCCGGCAGCGCCGCAACACGTTTTTCCCCTGTGTGGCCAGTATGCGTAGCGTACGGCCCTGTGGTGAGGCAGTGCGGCGGTGATGCCGTTGAATGCAAAGTTCACGTTGGCATCATGCTCGTCACGAGCATGCTTGCGTGGAACACTGCCGCCCAAAATCGTATCTGGTTCTCATTCGATATGAACGTCCGCCTTACGGGCCACTGCACCCCACTTGTCTCGGCCAGTTGTCATCTCGTTCGTGAGTTCCTGAGGTGTCCCCCCTGCGGGAAGAAGACCCAACTCGAGCATCCGTGAACGAATCTGCGGCTCTGCGATGACGGCAACGACCTGTTGTCGCACATAGTTCACCACGTCCTGCGGTGTACCCTTGGTCGCGTAAAGGGCGTACCAACCGTTGTCGTTGAATCCGTCCAGTCCTGCCTCGGTAAAGGTTGGAACCTCCTGCAGCTGCGGCGAACGCGAGGTGCCCGTGACCGCGAAGCCATTCAGTTTGCCTGAGGCGATCAACGGCTTCGCTGCGGCAATCGACGTGATGACCATCTGAACTTGGCCTCCAACGGCATCTTGCATCGCGGGTCCGCCACCCTTGTAGGGGACGGGCACCACGTTGAATCCCATGCTCTTGAGCAACTCGCCGATCAGGTGGGCCCGACTGCCGGCCCCGGCAAACCCAAGCCCAAGCGGGCGTTTTGCAGACAGTTCCTTGAGTTCGCGAAAGTTGCGCGCCTGGACGCTGGGATGGACCGCCAGGAGCGCTTGCGCGTCGGCCAGCTTGGTGACAGCAACGACCTCGGTGAACGGATCGAAGTTCATCTTCATTCCCAGCGCGGGCATGATGCTCATCGTGCCGTCGAAAGCCACCAGGAGCGTATAGCCGTCGGGTGCAGCATTTGCCACGTACTGCCCTCCGATGATTCCGTTGCCTCCAGCTTTGTTGTCCACCACGACGGGCTGTCCCAGCCGTTGCGACAGCGAGGGCGCTATCAGGCGCGCAAGAATGTCGATGCCACCACCCGGCGTCGCTGAGGCGATGAGGCGGATGGGTCGTGACGGATAGCGGTCGCTCGCAAAAGCCGCCTGCGATACGGCAAGCATGGCCCAGACTGCTCCGCCTCGTTGCAGCAAGTCACGGCGAGATAGCGTGCGCGCGCGACGCGTGGCGATGGGGTCGTGTTCTTTCATGATCGGATCCTTTGTGGTTGTCTCTAGCGTTGCGCGGTGTAGGCCCAGGGTCGCCGTTGCTTGTCCATGGCGCGGAAGGCACGAATTTGCGGTTCCCGAGCGCGGGTCAGTTCGACCTCATCGGCCCCGGACAGCAACATTTGGCGCAGCACCACTGGCGTGGTGAACGACATTCGGGTTCCATCGGGACAAAAAACGTTCTGGGACTCAAGGTCGACCCGTAGGCGACTGCCATCGGCGGTCAGCGCAGCGAGACGCTTCACCTGCGACTCCTCCAGCACGACGGGGAGGATTCCGTTGCGAAAGGCGTTGTTGAAGAAGATGCCGGCAAAGCTGGGTGCAATGACGCAGCGCACCCCCCCCTGGCGCATCGCCCTGGGCGCATGCTCGCGCGAGGATCCGCACCCGAAGTTGGCACCGGCCAGCAAGATCACGGACCGGTCGAAGGGTGGGATATTGAGGATGAAGCCTGGATTCAGCGCGCCATCCGGCAAGTAGCGCCAATCGGCGAACAAGCCCGCACCCAACCCGTCATCGGACAAGCCGATCATGAAGCGAGCGGGCAGGATCTGGTCGGTGTCTACGTTCGCACGCAGCAGGGGTGCTGCCACGCCTTCGAGTTGGGTAAGAGCTTCCATGGATACCTCAATCGAGACCGACGGCGGCCGTGATGCGTCCGTGGATAGCGCTCGCTGCGACCGTGACCGGGCTCGCCAGATGCGTTCGGGTGCCTGGACCTTGACGGTTCTCGAAGTTCCGATTGGTGGTGCTGATCACCCGCTTGCCGGCGAGCTGATTCGCGCCGCCGCTGGCGCACATGGCGCACCCGGATTCCAGCCACTCGAACCCGGCTTCGATGAAGATCCGATCGATCCCTTCGCTTTCAGCCTGTCGCCGGACGGCGGACGAGCCGGGTACACAAATCCCTATCACGCCGGACGCGATCTTTCGGCCTTTGAGCACAGTCGATGCTGCGCGCAGATCGGACAGGCGCGCATTGGTACAGGAGCCGATGTACGCAACGTCGATCGGAACCTCCGCCAGCGCAGTGCCCGCGGTCAATCCCTGGTAGGACAGTGCGCGTTCAGCCAACTCGCGTGCATCCGCGGCCTGCATGACGGAGGGGTCAGGGATGCGAGCCAGGATGGCAGCGGCGTGCTGAGGGCTGGTGCCCCAAGTCACCTGAGGCTGGATTTCTGCACAGTCGATTCTGATTTCGACATCGAAGCGGGCGCCAGGGTCGGTAGAGAGCGACCGCCAGTAAACAACGGCCTGCAGCCACTCGTCGCCTTTCGGAGCGTATTGCCGATCTTTGACATAGGCGAAGGTTTTTTCGTCCGGTGCCACGAACGCGTACTTGGCCGAGAACTCGACTCCCATGTTGCACAACGTCAGCCTCTCTTCGATCTCCATCGCATCGATGGCCGAGCCGGAGAACTCGACGGCGTGGCCAATGCCAAGACTGGCGCCGTGGGTGCCGATCAGGAACAGCGCGAGGTCTTTCGCCGTGACGCCCGGATTGAGTGCGCCGTCGAAGACGATGCGCATCGTCTTCGGTTTTGATTGCAGAAGTGCCTGAGTGGCCAGCACGTGATTGCATTCGGAGGAGCCGATACCCCACCCGATGGCTCCGATACCTCCGACGGTGCAGGTATGGCTGTCGCCACAGACCACGGTAAGGCCGGGCAGCGCGAGGCCGGTTTCAGGCGACACCACATGCACGATGCCCTGGCGTTCGTCGGCAGCGTCGATGAGACGAATGCTTTCGCGTCGCGCGGCCGCACTTGTTTCGCGGATCATTTCGCTGGCGACAGCGTCTCTGCCTTCATCTGCATGCCTTCCTGGCCGAGTGCTGATCACATGGTCGATCACGGTCGACACCTGCATAGGAGAATCGACTGAGTGACCTGCCCGCCGCAACTCGCGCAGCGACACACTGCCTGTGACCTCGTGCAGGAAAAGACGATCGACCTGTAGCAACCAAATGCCGTCGCCGACGTTGTCAATCGCGTGCTCGTCCCAAACTTTCTCGAAGTAGCTAAGTCCAGTCGACTCGGCGCGCAAATCTGCGGCATCCAGGAAGGACGGTTTGTTCATCGTTGGCCCCTGTGTGTGGGCCATGTGTTCGTCGAACAGAAGGCGTTTGGCCAGCGTGCCAAAGTACGTGTCTTCGCGCCGGACTTGCACAGTTGTGGATGGCACTGGATTCGCAACACTTCGGTTTCGTGGAACAGCAATGCCTTGCAGGTACCGCTGGCGGCGGCGTAAGGGACGATCAGGCTCACCGGCCGGTCGGGGTGCCAAGGGATGGTTTGCGCTGCGGTGGTGGTTGCTATTGAGAATACAGCTACTCCCGAAAGCGGGACTGGCGTTGCGAATTGATTTGACTTGAAAAACTGTTGCATGTCTGTCTCCGTGTGCGGTGCCGCTGTTGCTTTCGTTGCCGAAGTGGGCGAGTTCAGGGCCTTGTCCGTGCTGCGGGCCACGCCCAAGGGCGACGCTGCCGGTCGTCTGCTTGCCAGGTCCGGATCAGGGGGTCGTCCTTGAGCGTAAGGCCGATGTCGTCTAGCCCGTGCATCAGGTTCTCACGGCGCAGCGGGTCGGTGAAAAACGGGATCACGATGCCGTCCGCAGTGGTCAGCAGGCCCTGCAGCAGGTCAACGGTCAGCGCAGCCCCATCTGCGCAGGCTTTCGCCAGCAATTCGATGTCGGCGGCAGGCAGGCGTATCGGAAGCGTGCCATTCTGGAAGCAGTTGCTGAAAAAGATGTCACCAAAGCTTGGCGCGATTACGCAGCGCACGCCCATGCTGCGCAGCGCCCAGACCGCACCCTCGCGCGAGGAGCCGCAGCCGAAGTTATCTCCCGCCAGCAGGATGGGCGCACCGCGAAACGCTGGCTGGTTGAGGATGAAATCGGGGTCGTCGCTGCCGTCTTCGCGGTAGCGCAGCGCTTCTAAGGCATAGCGGCCAAGCTGCTCGCGGCCCGTACTCGCCGTCAGGCGTTCGATACGGATGATGATGTCAGTGTCTACATTGGCGCGCGGCAGCCAGGCTGCTGCGCCAGTGACGATAGTGAATGCTTCCATGCTCATGCTCGAACCTCTTCCTTATCTGCCAGCTCTGCCACGTCGGTGATGAAACCGGCGATCGCAGCAGCAGCTGCCATCGCGGGGCTGGCCAGATGGGTGCGCGCACCCGGCCCCTGGCGACCGACGAAGTTGCGGTTGGATGTGGAGACCGAGCGTTGCTGGGGCGGTACCAGCTCGCCATTGGCGGCCACGCACATGCTGCAGCCGGGCTCGCGCCAGGCGAAGCCTGCGGCTTCGAACACTGTGTGAAGACCTTCAACCTCGGCCGCACGCTTGACGTTTTCTGAGCCAGGCACCACCCAGGCGGTGACACTTGCTGCCACCCGTTTGCCGCGCGCAACATCGGCGGCGGCACGCAGGTCGGAGAGCCGGGAGTTGGCGCAAGAGCCGATGAAAACCCAGTCGACTGGCGTTCCCGCGATATGTTGACCCGCGCGGAGGCCCATGTATTCGAGCGCCCCACTCAATGTTTCGCGCTGCGCTGAATCTGGTATATCGCGTGGATCTGGTACACGGCCATCGACGGCTATCACATGCTCCGGGCTGGTGCCCCAGGTGATGGTTGGGCGCACGGCGGCGGCATCAATCACTTCTTCTCGTTCAAACGCCGCGTCGGCATCGCCGGGCAGCAGGCCCCACTGGGCGATGGCCGCATCGAAGTCTTTGCCCTGCGGCGCATACGGGCGACCGCGCAGGTAGTCGAAGGTGCGGTGGTCAGGCGCGACCATGCCGAAGCGCGCACCGAGTTCCACCGACAGATTGCACAGCGTGAGGCGACCTTCCACATCCATCGCCTCGATGGTGGAACCAGCGAACTCGATGGCAGAACCCACGCCAGCGGCAGAGCCGAGTTTGCCAATGATGTGCAGAGCGAGGTCTTTCGCTGTCACGCCGACGCGCAGTGCACCTTCGCAACGGATGCGTAGTTGCTTCGGCTTCTGCTGGCGCAGCGTCTGTGTGGCCAACGCATGTGTGCTCTCTGAAGAGCCCACGCCAAAGGCCATCGCACCCAGGCCACCGTTGGTGCAGGTGTGGCTGTCGCCGCAGATCACGGTGAGGCCAGGCAGTACGATGCCCAGCTCCGGCCCCATCACGTGCACGATGCCCTGGCCAGGCTGGCCCAGATCGAACAGACGCACGCCCATCTCGGCGCTGCGACTCTTGAGCGCCGCATGCAGTCTGCCGCCCAGCGGGAAGGTAGTTGCCACGCGGCCAGGCTGACTCGATACGGCGTGGTCGGGTGTCGAGAACACTAGTTCGCGGTCGTGCAGTGGCAGGCCGCGGGCCGCGACCTCAGCCAGCGCAGGCGGACCGGACAGGTCGTGCAACAAGTGGCGGTCGATGTGCAGTAGCGCCCAGCCGTCGCCCAGTTCGCGGATAACGTGGGCATCCCAGAGTTTGTCGAACAGCGTCTTACCCATGTCAGCGGTTTTCCATGGTTTCACCGGCATTGAAACGCGTGCGCAGCGCGTCCCACTCGTCGGCACCGAATCGGCGGAAGATCTGCGCCACGCTCTGCGTCATCTTGGGTGGGAGGTGGGTCGCCTTCAGTTCGGCAAGTGCGGCATCGCCCGCCTCTATTGCTGCCTTGAGCATCAGGCCGGGCAGGATGGCGAGCTTGTAGCCCATTGCCCTGGCTTCGCGCAGGTCGATGTTCGGCGTGCGGCCACCGGGTACCACGTTTAGCAGGCAGGGGCCTTGCACGCGTTTTGGTACCGCAGCCATTTCTTCCAGGGTCTGCGTGGCTTCGACGAACGCGATGTCAGCACCGGCCTGCAGCGCGGCATTGGCGCGCCAGATGGCCTCGTCCAGGTCCAGCATGGCGCGGGCATCGGTTCGGGCGATGATCACAAAGTCTGCGGTGCGGCGCGCTTCGACGGCAGCGCGAATCTTGGAGACGAACTCTTCGCGCAAGATCACCTGCTTGCCGTCCAGGTGGCCGCAGCGTTTGGGGGAGACCTGATCCTCAATGTGGATGGCGGATACGCCGCGTGCCTCGTACTCGCGCACCGTGCGGGTGACGTTCAGCTCGTTGCCATAGCCGGTGTCGGCATCGGCGATTAGGGGGATGTTGACCGAGCGCGCCATCACGGCGGCGTTCTCCACCATTTCACTCATCGTAAGCAGGCCGAAGTCAGGATAGCCGCGTGCGGCAGAGGTACCCGCGCCCGTCATGTAGACGGCAGAAAAGCCCGCTTGTTCGATCAGGCGCGCGCCGATGCCGTCGTAGGCACCCGGAGCGATGACCATGCCGGGCTGCTGAAGTTGCTGCTTAAGGGGAGTGTTCAAGGCCGCCTCAATTGGAAGATGCATTGGAGTGCGTTTGCTAAAGTTTATGTTGTAATAATCTTAGCACAACATAAACATGAGTCAAGCGAGTTTTAAAATGCTTTATGCTGATTGCCTGTCAACAAGCTTTGTCCATGAAAACCCCACCGCTCAAGCCTGATCCCCATCCTCCTCAGTTTTCCAAGGGAACATCGCTTCACCGCCAGCTTTTCCTGGTGCTGAGGGAAGAGATTTCGCGCGGCCTGTTCGGTGACACTGGCGCGCTGCCCAAAGAGGAATCGCTGTGTGAGCGCTTCGGCGTATCACGCATCACGGTGAGGCGGGCGTTGGCCGATCTGGCCGCGCTGGGCCTGGTGGAGCGCCGCCACGGACGCGGCACCTTTGTGCGCGAGGACAGGCTACCCATGGCGCGCCCGAACCCGAGCCTCAGCCTGATTGACAGCCTGCGCCAAACGGCAAGTGATACCCAGGTTCAGGTGCTGCTGGTGGAGCAGACCGAGGCACCACCGGACGTGGTCGCCATGCTGCAACTTGTGCCGGGTGAGAAGGCGGTGCATGCTTTACGCCTGCGGAGCATTAAGGGCACGCCCGTGATGCTCACCGATGCCTGGGTGCCCGCACACCTGGGCAAGCAGGTGACGACGGCCTCACTGCGCAAGCAGGCGCTCTACGAGATCCTGCTGGCTCAGGGGGTGAAGTTTGGCCGAGTGATTCAGGAGATTACAACCGAGATGAGCGACCCGGTGCGTGCAGGCCTCATGCAGACCGAGGTGGGCGTACCGCTGCTGAAGGTCGTGCGCGTGATCCATGACCTAGAGTCGCGGCCAGTGCAGTACATCACCGTCACCATGACACCCGAGCGCAGCCGCATCCTGATGGACGTTGCCGGCGACGCTGTAAACACACTGAGTGCTGGGCAGTTCATACACGACGTCGCGATGAAGCGAGTTTCGAAGTAAGAATGCATCTCCGGCAAGTCGGCGTTATTCTTCGATTCTCTTCCCCGGAATTCATCGTGGCGTCACCCAACAGGCAACGGTGAATTTCGAACGCGCACGCTCTGTCTTCGCTTATACAAATTGGCGACGGCTGTCTGACTGCAGCCGCTTAGTGGCGCGAGCCAAGTGGTGTTCTTCGGCCACAGCCAAGAAGCACTTGAGATGAGGCAGATCCATGCAGTACGACCATTCGAGCCGCTTGGTAACCCGGCTTTGCTCAATGAACCGCTGCAAACCCTCCTTGACCTCGGCGCAGACAAAAGTAGTCTGTCCCAGCCGCGCCTCTTCTCGAAAAGCCTCCTCAAGCGGTAGACGGCCCAACGCGGGTGCAGCTTGCTGGCTTACTCGCATCGCGGTGCCCCGAGCGGTCCACTGCGTCCACAGTTGCATCACAACGAGGTTCTCCGGGGCCGGGGCGTAACCTTTGGCCGCGTCGTCCAAGAACTTACCGCAGTGCCGGCCAATCCTGCAAGAGCGCACCCTCTTGCGCTGGGAATAGGTCTGCCGCTGCTGAGAATGGTGCGCCTTATGCACGATCTCAAAGAGCGACCTGTGTTGCATATAAGCATCTACCTCTCACCAGGCTACACCAGAATCTTGATGGACATCCCCGCTGACGCAGTCAACACCATGAACAGCGGGCAGATCATCCATCGACGCTAATGCGACACGGGGCGGAAAATCTCATCGTGGGGAATGCAATCAAGTCGCATAACATCATGACCTCATGTCCAAGAATCGTTGAGCATCGAGAGCCGCCATGCAACCCATTCCAGCGCTGGTGATGGCTTGTCGATACACTGGATCTCGAACGTCGCCAGCGGCAAACACGCCCGGAACACTGGTCATTGACGCCGGGCTATTTGGGTCGGCCCCCGTTACGATGTAACCATCTTTGGTCGCAAGCTGATCGAGAAAGATCTGAGTGTTCGGACTATGACCTATAGCGACGAAGCAACCTTGCAGAGTCAAGCTCTCCGCTGTGCCTGTCAGTAACCGTCGGATCCGCACGCCAGTCACGCCGCTGTCGTCGCCAACGACTTCCTCCAGCACGCTGTCGAGCACGTACTCGACCCTACCTTCGCGCACCCGGTCCGAAAGGTGATCGAGCAAAATGGGCTCGGCGCGGAACTTGGAGCGTCGATGGATCAAGTACACCTTCCGTGCGATATTCGACAGGAAGAGCGCCTCTTCTACCGCCGTACTTCCGCCGCCGATCACGCAGACGTCTTGATCGCGATAGAAGAAGCCGTCACAGGTGGCGCAGCCAGAGACGCCGCGGCCCAGAAAGTGGTGCTCTGATGGTAGCCCAAGGAACTTGGCTTCCGCTCCGGTCGCGACTATCAATGCATCGCAGGTGTAGGAAGAGAGCTCACCGACAAGGCAAAAGGGACGAGTGGCCAGATTCACTGATCCAATACAGTCCTCGACGATATCGGTTCCGAAACGCGTCGCATGTAGGCGAAATCGTTCCATCAACTCTGGGCCTTGGACCCCATCAAAGTCAGCTGGCCAATTGTCTACTCCCGTAGTCTTCGTGAGCTGCCCACCATGCACCGGGCCGGCGATCAATAGCGGTTCAAGGTTAGCCCTTGCGGCGTAGATCGCGGCAGTGTAACCAGCGGGCCCGGAACCTAGAATCAATACTCTGACATGGCGAGGGACATCAATGTTCATAAAATCTCGTCAATTCAATCTGGTGAGCAAATGCTGCTTGCATCGATGCCGGTGCAAGGTGATATCACCCAGACGGCACATGTCCGGGGACCGATGGCCGCGAAGCGGCATTTGGTAGTGTCTAGGTCGCGGCAAATCGTGAACAGCCTAAAGCTGCTCCTGGTGAGTCAATTCACTTGGTGTCTTAGGGTTTGCAAAGCCTAAGACCACACCTCTTCAGGTACAGGCAATCCCTTCAAGGTATCAGTCGTCAAAGGACGAGCAGGCTGCGTTCCATATGTTTCCAACATCAATGCGACTTGACGAGTATGTTGAGCGGAATGGTACGTCGTTCTCTCAAGAACATCGTGCATGGATCTGCGCCCGTAGTAGGTCGGTGCGGTGTATGTCAGTTCTCGGTCTGCCTCCGATCCCCACCACTGCTGGAGCTTCTTGGCTACTTCTGCGCCGTACTTTGCAAGCTCAGTCGATCCCCATCCCGAAGGTGCAACCTCGAGAAGGGCCTCAGCTGTCAGCTCAATTTGCTGAGCAGCTTGAACGCCGATTTCTGCAACTCGGAGCGCGTGAAACACTGTGTCGCGTGCCGTGCGTCTCCGGTCGCGAAATGTCTCCTGCAGTTGTGCTTCTGTGAACTGCGCGCTGAGGCGAACAGCTGTTTCGATCACGACGGAGAGCTTGCTGACCAGTTCATCCGGCGGGAGCATCTTGCTATCCACATTGATCCCGAGGAATTTCGTGACATCGCCAAAAGACTGGCACAACGTGTATTTCTTTCCAAGTGAAAGAGCAGGAATGGATCTGATACCCAACTCACGAAGTTGATCCACCCCCGTGGGGTCGTTGTGAACGTCTACAGAGATGTAGTCGATCCCGTGCTTCTTCAGAAACTCTTTTGTTCGCATACAAGATGTGCAGCCCGGCTGCCAAAAGAACTTGTACTTCTCACCAACTTTGCTGTCGCGTTCCATAGCTATCTCCATGAGGATTTAAGATTGAGTTCGCAATTCTCCGCTTCGATGGGAAGTGGGCAAAGCAGTCAATGGTGGCGATACCATCATGAAATGTGATGGTCGCCGTGTGGCGTGCTGAACGGGACACGTGGGCAGGTCCTGCGAGAGCAATTCACTGCATTTCAAACTTCGAGGAGAAGTTGGACGGAGAGACATACGTCTTTTGTCTGCCGTGCACTGTGATCAACTCCACATTTGCTGAAGGACGACAGGCACGGACTCACATGAAGGCATGGGTGCGCGATCCTTGCAGTGTCGCTACCGATGCTCTCGCGAAGGCCTCACCGTCGGCGGCTGTAGGGTGTTGATGTCTTACGCCTCGGCTTCAGACAAGTGCTTGATAAAAGACGTTGCGGCACTAGAAAGCGAACCGGTGGCCAAGGTTGCCACCGTAAATTTGCGGAAAGCCCACTCGTCCTTTAACGGAACAGATGTCAACCCGAAAGCCGCAGCATGACGTCTGGCCACCGCTTCCGGCATAACGGCAATCCCCATGCCAGTGGAAACCATCGCGCACTGTGCCTCGAACGTTGAAACCATCACTTTTGATCGCAATGGCCGACCAGCGGCAGCGGCGGCATGCTCCATCAACAGCCTGATGGACCCCGTATTCAACGAGCCAATGAACTCTCGGTCCAAGACGTCGCTGAAGTCAATGTCGTCGTAGCGGCCGATGGGATGGGCTGGGTCGCAAATCACTACCAATCGATCTCTTCGCGACGAGGAAGTAGCCAACTCTGAAGAGCTAAAGTTCCCTACGTAAATACCAATGTCCGCATCGCCCGAGAGAAGAGCGCTCACAGTCTCTTCAGAGGTTGCACCTTTTACGAGAACTTGGACATTGGAGTGTCGGATGCAGAAGCTCTTTATGGCCTCCGGAAGAAACTGACTAATGGCGGAATCACTCGCAAAAATTTTTACCGTCTCATGGCGCATTTCTGCGATTGACAGTAGCTGCCAACGGATCTGATCCAAGGAGAGCAGTGGACCGCGCGCCAAATCTGCCAGTATCTCGCCAGCGGGAGTGGCTTTTATCCCTTTGTTCGTCCTGCTGAGAAGACGCGCTCCTAGGAATCCCTCCAAATCGTGGACACGCTTGCTGACCGCCGCTGGGACGATGTTCTCTACGGCTGCCGCGCCTGCGATGGTGCCGACTTCAAGGACGCGAAGAAACACGCGCAAGGAAGTGACGTTTATCTTGCGCGCAATGTTTTCGTTTGGCATGGCCTGTCTAAGCATTGAATGGCATCACGTACAGAACTATTTCGTGAAGCGATGCCCTGTAAGGCTTTGACGCCTAAGGCGCACAACAGCTTCGTCATGCGGCCTCTTTGAAGCCGTCTCTCATGCGACATAAGCCCGCAGAGCAGGCCGACCACTCCCGGCAGTTTGCCCCTTGTGAGCTCGGCTCCTGCCGACTTGGTGCTGTGTTCTCAACGTGTTGGCCATCGATCCCCCGGTTGTCGATCAAGATTTTGCAACCTATTGACTTGTAGTATTATCATTATAATAATATTACAACCTGCCGTGATTGGCAGGCTATGCCCGGGCCCCGTGAGTAACGTCTTCCCTTCGCCGTTGCGTTTGACGCGTGCCTTGAGCAGATATTTTGAAAACCACCCACCAAAAGGAGACACCTATGCCATCTGATTCCAACAAGAGAGGTACTGCAGTGGCCACGCTGACCGTGGTAGCTGCAATCTTTACCCTTGCAACCAGCGCAGAAGCGCAGACCGCGACCTGGCATCCCGACCGGCCGGTGAGCTTGATCGTCCCGTACGCCGCCGGTGGCGGCTCGGACGCCACGGCGCGCGCCGTGGCGAAACAGTTGGGTGTGCTTTGGAAGCAACCAGTAGTGGTGGAAAACCTTCCGGGCGCCGACGGCCTTATCGGTACGCGCCGGGTGATGGACGCCAAGCCGGACGGCTACACGCTGTTGCTGCAAGTGCCGGCCATGGTGCTTACCAAGTACTTGCCGGCACTCAAGGGCATCGACCCGCTGCCGCATCTCACGCCAGTGACGGCCGTGTCGCAATCGCCCGCTGCTATCGTAGTCAGCGCCAAACTACCGGTGACGACCCTGTCTGAGCTGTTCCAATACTGCCAGAAGGCAGAGAAATCTTGCTCCGTGGCAAGCGGCGAGACGCTTGCTAAGGTGTTCGCCAAGCAGGTCGCCGCCGAGGCGTCGCTGGCCGGCCTCATCACCGTCAACTATCGAGGGACAAGTGCGATCGTGCCGGACTTGATCGCCAACAACGTGAACTTCGCCTTCACCGGCATAGCTGGATCGCTCCCGCACCACAGATCCGGCTCTCTGCGGATCCTGGCGACGATGGGCACGCAGCGTGCGGCAACACTACCCGACGTGCCCACGACCACAGAGGCAGGCTTTCCGCAATTCCAGTCGGTGACCTGGTTCGGCCTCTTCGCGCCCAAGGGCACGCCGGTACCCGTACAGCACGGCATCGTCTCTGCGCTGCGCGAAGCTGTAAAGGATGACGGCGTGCGCAAGGCCATCGCAAGCGCTGGCGCCGAGCCGTTGGTGAACGACTCCGCCGCCTTCGCGGCACAGGTGCGCGAGGAAAGTGATCGCCTCGGCGCACTTGTGAAGCGCTTTCCGCTGCAGGAGTGAGCAAGCTTTCGGTCACCGTACCTGTCGGCTGCGCCGCGTATGGGCGACCGGAATGGAGTTACATGGTCATTCTGCGATCCCGTCCAAACTGTCAAGTGACAGTGTTTCCATGAACCAGTGCCGTGACTCTCTGATGCAGCCGATCTTGCACCACCGAGTACCATGGAATCTAGTCCGTTTGGAGACCCCCGGCTCTGCCGGGGAGGCAGTGGAAGTTTGACGTTTCCTGGAGTCTGGACTTCGCCGAAGGCAAGGAGGCTGGCAGTGAAGGCGTCGGTGCGACGGATGAACGCGAGGAACGTTGCCGTGAGGCGGTGTGCATTGCGCGGGGTTGACACGGTTTGTAGGGCCAGTTCACCTCGCTCAGACATGCAACGAGCGCGGCGTGGTTACGCTGGGAATTGTGGCGCGAAGCGCTGGGCTGCGAAGCAGACCTGCAGCCGCTTTGAGCGGCTCACAAATTGAAAGCCCCCGGCTTTGCCGGGGGATGGTTACGGTCTAACTGCAGGCCGCACATCTGTTCGCATCGAAGCGACGCAAGCTGGCCAACGCGCGGTGGACTCAAATGGAAATTCCCCGCTGCATCCCCAATTGCCAAGTTGCTGATGCCCCACGCACAACGGCGGACACCTGCTGGCCCAAACGCTGCTCCACCACCGGCCTCCACGGCACCAGACTGAAACTCATCTCGTTGTCGAGCATCGCGAAGCGGCCACTGGCAAGCTGGACTGAGCGGCGGTAAACGCCATTTACGCGCTCGCCATCACGCAGCGAACGGTGAATTAACCCAGTCTCTTTCTGAATCACTTTACCCACCTCGGTCAGCTCCCGGTCACGCAAAGTGGACAGCAGGTTGCGCGCTAGAACCACACGCGAGCCGCGCCACTCGGCCAAACCTTGTTCGGCAAGAAGATCTATCCGCTCCTGCAAGGCAGCATGCACTCTGGCGCCAAAGCCCTGTGGCGATAGTTCCTGGGCATCCCCCACCATTTGATAGTCCAGCCACGTCGCGCCCTGGGCACGAACTTGCTGTTCAATCGAAAGGTGCGAGCGCAACTCAACAGTGACACCTCCGGCCCGTTGCGCATCATGTGCCTGGGCGCGCGACATGAAGTCCGGTGGTACTCGCCACACACCATCAGCCATTCGCTCCACGACTCCGGAACGGCGCAACGCCTCAAGTCGGCGCACATGAGCATCCACTGCCGTTTGCGTGTCTGGATTCCCTTCCATTCGAAGCTGCATCAAGTGATCCGCGTTGCGGTAAAGGCCCTCACGCACGACGTCCACGATATTCCGGTCCACCGCTCGTTCTCCTCCGGCGGCCTTCACTTCCACGATGCCCCCCAACGGCAGTACGGTTATGTCAGCACCGACCGGCAGGCGCACATAATGCGCACGGCCGTCAATGCCATCCACCACCAGATAGCCCCGATCATTCAGCTCGTCGGCCAGGCCTTTGGCGGCTATACGGCCGATGACTGGTGTCACCAGTTCCGTTTTCAACACAACCTCCCGCTGCTGCCCCTTCAATGCCTTGTGCATGGTGCGTAGAATGTCGCCGCGCTCACCCATGGCGGCCAACGTCTGTTCCATGCGTGGAGATAGCCGCCAGCGATTCGCATCAATCCGCCCGGCCAATTCCATCGCTTCCAACCGCTGCAGCCGGGCACGTAGATGGGTTTGGCGCTGCCGGTCCTTGGGTTCCTGCGTCAAGTCCACAACATCCACGGTGGCCTGCCGCAACAGTGCCCGGTCCAGGCTCGTCAGCCGTTCCTGCGCCACCTCCCGCAACAAACCTTGCCGAATCTCCAATTCCGTGCGCGGCCCCAGCCATTCGGTCGCCAGCTCGCTGGCCCGCATGCGCATGCCGTGCGCCATATAGTCTGGCGCAATCACCAGATCCTGACCTTTCCCTCTGCCCTCTCCGGCGTGCCCGCGCAACACGATGTGCGTGTGCGGATTGTCCGTATCCCAGTGATCAACGGCCACCCAGTCCAGCCGGGTTTCCAGATCAGTAGACATACGCTGCATGAACTCGCGCGTGTAGCCGCGCAGGTCCTCCAGTTCCCCGGCATCTTCCACGGAGACGATGAAGCGGAACTGATGACGATCACCCTTGCCGCGCTCCTCAAAAACCTTCAGATCGGCAGCGTCGGTCTCGGGCCCATAGGCATGGCCCTTCTCTCCATCGCGCGTCACACCATCCCGCTCGATGTAGCGCAGATGCGTTGAAACAGATTTGGCTCCCGCCTTCTTCAGCACCACGTAGCGGGACTTGATGACCACGCGCCGGGCTGTCACCGCCAGCGTTTGGCCCGCCCTGCCCGCTGCGACGCGCCCCCGACCGAAAGTCGATGCAGGCCGGACTCCCCTGTTGCTAGAAGCATTCGCGCCAGCCTTGGAAACCTGCTTCAGAACTTGGGAAACAAAGCGCTGCGAACGCTGTCCATTACCTGCACCGGCACCGCCCTTGGGCGCTCCTGGCTTGACCTTGAAACGGTCATCGTCACGAGAGGCCATGACACAAGCTCCAGCGCAATGCAGCGAATCGCATCAAAGGCGGCACGTGACTAACCCTGACGCCCTGCGGGTTTGCGCTCCGCGACGGCACGCAGGCTGCACGCCGCCGTGCCGTGCCCAACCCACGTGCAGACTGGCTTAGCGGCCCGGCACGTGCCGGCCTTTTTATCTTGCCCTCTGTCTTCACCGGTTCCCAAGGTCCCCAGCTCCGACACCGCACCAGCCGCACACCAAGTGTGCCAAGCTGCCCAATGGGCAGCGCCAGTGCAACGACCACTGCACGCTGGCGACAGGACTTCCACGCAATGGACAACGCCGTCATGGCGCACTCCAGGTCCACAGCGGCTGCGCATTGCCAATCACTTCCGACACACGGATGGGGCCGAAGTAGCGGCTGTCGAACGACGCAGGATTGGTGTTGCTCAACAAAAATAGCTCCCCGCGCACCAGGCGGCGGCATTGCGACCAGTCAGACAGTGGACGGCCATGCCCATCGACACGCGTCACGGCGGCCACAATCACATCGTCAATGCGTACCGACGTGCCGTCTATGCACACCCGTTGCGGTGCCATGGCACCAATGCGCTTGAGCAAGGGAATGCCCGCTGGCAGGTAGTCGCGCTGCGCCGCCAACGCAGCGGCAGGCGCAGGAAGTCGGGCCAGCACTATGCTGCCGACCTGCAGCGCGTCGGCAGGCCCAATGCGGTACCAGCCGGGCGCCACACTGTCGCTGGGGTTGTAGACGATCTGCGCACGGTGTGGCACGGCCAGCGGCATGAGCAGCGCCGCCAGGCCGATGTCCATGCAGAGGATCACGATGGCCCGCTTCATTGCAGCGCTCCGCGCGCAAGGTGCGCAGCATGCTGCTCGGGTGTGTACTCGGGAAGCGGCTGGTCTGCAGCCAGGCAGTTGCCGACCATACCCCAGTACATCAGAGTTGCGGAACATGGATCGATGCCCATGCGCTCCATGGCGTCAATCGCGGCAAGCACCATCTTGACTTGCTGTTCGCCGTCAGCACGCAGCAGGATGCGCGCGCCTGGCGCCACACCCGCGATGCGCTGCGCGCCGTCAAATGACGTGGGTGCCTGCAGCACCATCAACTGCCACAGCGCCGTGCCGTAGTCATTGGCAATCCACTTCGCACGGCAGCAGACCGCACCGGGTTCGAACACCGCGACGCGCCGCCAGCGGTTCAAAACGGTCTCGCGCACTGGCTCACCAAAGCGCAGCCACACGTTCACCCGCTGTTCCACGAAGGCAAGAAAAACCTGCATAGGTACGGAACTGCGCGTTTGCAACTCGGGCCGCATCACCGACCCCGTTACATGCATGCTCGGCTGCATCATGGCGTCCCCTCCGGAAACTCACGCTCCAACAGTTCGCGCAACATCTCAACGGCGGTGACACCGCGCTGAAACGCTGCAACCTTGATGCGTCCGCGCATCACCGGTGTGACATCAATGGTGAGTCGTGCGGTGTAGACCGATGCCTTTGCGACTGCGATCACCGCGTCGACCTGCTGCACCCAGGCCGATGCTGGATCGGCACCGGGCCTGCGGCCAATCGGTGCCCGTCGCTGCAAATTGGATGGCTGTGGTTTGTTCATAGCAGCAACTCCCGTACCGCTTGCGCCAGCGCCGCGATCTCGCGCGCGGCGGCGCAGCTCGGGGCCACTTCAAACGCCAGCCGACCCGCAGCCACGCTGTCGGCAAACACAATGCGTTGTGAGACTTCCACCAGCAACGCAGGGAATGGTTGATCGGCGAGCGCGGCACGCGCCTCCCGCCCGATCACCGTGCCGACGACACGTCGGTTGATCACAAAGGCCGCGCGCAGCTGCGGCCGAAAGACACGTGCTTCGGTGATCAACTGCACCATCTCATGGCTGGCCCAGACGTCGTAGGCACTGGGCTGCACAGGAATCAGCACCAGGTCGGCGGCCAGCAACGCGGAGCGTGCGAGTGCCGCGACCCTCGGTGGACCATCAATCACGACGAAATCCGCCTGCAAGGCGATTTGCGGAGCTTCCTGGTGCAGCGAGTCCCTCGCCAGGCCAAACACGCCGTACAGGCGATCCTGCCCGCTTTGTGCTCGCCGTTGTGCCCAATCCAGCGCAGACCCCTGCGGATCGGCATCCAGCAGCGTCACGCGACTTCCAGCAAAAGCGAACTCACCCGCGAGGTGCGTGGCCAACGTGGTCTTGCCTGCGCCGCCCTTCTGGTTGAGCAGCGCGATCACCTTGCCAGGTGACTTGGCTCCCTCTGACAAACGGTATTCGATGCCTTCGGACGAAGCACTGCCCATTTTTTGAGCAACGACATTTCCTCTTTTATCCATAGTTATGTCTTTAGTTAGAAGAGTTAAGGAAGTCCGAAACCGTTGCTGGGCATGGGCTGGCGGTCGATGCGCACGTGTGATTACCCGTGTCGTTTGCGGGCGATTCCCCGAATGCCGTGCGGGTGATTCCCGAGTCCGGACACAGCTTGTCCACCGACTTGTCACCAGTGCCTGTGGATAAGTCGGACAGCGGTGGAACGGCCCAACAGCGGAACCGGAGCCAGTCCGTGCTGCCCACGTGCTCAAGAGACAACCAGTAGCCCGGCAGTGACTGGCGGTGCACCAGGCGCCGCAACTGAACGGCGAAGTCCGCATACCGCTGCAAGCTGCCCGACTTGAGATGCAGGTGGCGCAGGTCGAAACGCCAGCCGTCCACTTGT
>JBAQDE010000022.1:0-131828 GCA_049294595.1 Rhodoferax sp.
GTTGCAGCGCGTCGGCCGGCACACCGGCGGCGTGCAGCAGTTGCACGGCCACCTGGGCCACGCCCGGCGTTTGCTCAGCCGGTTTGGCCAGCACGGCATTGCCGGTGGCCAGTGCGGCGGCGACCTGGCCGACAAAGATGGCCAACGGGAAGTTCCACGGGCTGATGCAGACCCACACGCCGCGCGCGGTCAGCGACAGCGTGTTGGATTCGCCGGTCACACCAAAGCTGTGGCCGGCCAGCGCGGGTGGCAGGTGGTGGATCTGCGGTTGCGCCAGCGGCTGCATGATGCGCTGGGCCTCATCGGCGTAGTAACGCAAGAAGTCCACGGCTTCACGCACCTCGCTCACCGCGTCGCCCCAGGTCTTGTGCGCTTCCTTGACCAGCAGGGCACAGAACATGGGCGTCTGCTCCAGCATGGTGTCGGCGGCGCGGCGCAGGATGGCTGCGCGCTCGGCCACCGGGGTGCGGCTCCAGCCCTTTTGGGCGGCGGCGCAGGTGGCAAACACCTCGGCCGTGCGGCGCGGGTCGAATTCCGGCACGGTCGGCACCGGTGTCGTCGAGAGTGCGGCCAGCAGCGGGTCGCGCATGCTGGGCACGGTCAGGTCCAGGCCGGTGCTGTTTTTGCGGGCGCCGGGATGCGTGCCAAACAGGTCGGGCGGCAGCGGCAGGCTGGAGTGCGGCTCCAGGCGCAGCGGGGATGTCAGCAGGTCTTGCATATCCACCGTGGGGTCGGCCATCTGATGCACAAAGGACGAGTTGGCGCCGTTCTCCAGCAGGCGGCGCACCAGGTAGGCCAGCAGATCGCGGTGCGCACCCACGGGGGCGTAGACGCGGCACGCCACCAGGGGGTTTTTCAGCACCTCGCGGTACACGCCCTCGCCCATGCCATGCAGGCGTTGCAGCTCGAACGGCGCCCCGGTGCGTGCGGCCATTTGCAGGATGGCGGCGATGGTGGCGGCGTTGTGCGTGGCGAATTGGGGGTAGATGGCATCGGGCACGTCCAGCAGCGCGCGGGCGCAGGACAGGTAGGACACGTCCGTGTGGTGCTTGTGCGTGAACACGGGATAGTGCGGCAGGCCCAACTCCTGGGCGCGCTTGATCTCGGCATCCCAGTACGCGCCCTTGACCAGGCGGCACATCAGGCGCACCTGGTAGCGCCGCGCCAGCGCGGTGACGGATTCGATCAGTTCCAGCGAACGGGTCTGGTAGGTCTGCATGGCCATGCCAAAGCCGCGCCACTGCGGGCACTCGGCCGCCACCTTGGCCACCAGCGCCTCCAACACTTCAAGCGTCAGCTCCTGGCGCTCCACCTCTTCGGCGTCGATGGTCAAGTTGATGTTGGCGCGCGCAGCATGCTGGCACAGGCTCCAGACGCGCGGCACGAGCTCGGCCATAACGCGCGCACTTTGTGCATCCTCAAAGCGCGGGTGCAGCGCGCTGAGCTTGATCGAGATACCGTCGTTCTGCTCAATTGCCCTCGTGGAATCGACTTGGGTAGCTATGGATTCAATAGCATCCGTGTAGCTCTTCAGATAACGCTGTGCGTCCGCATCGGTGCGGGCACCTTCGCCCAGCATGTCGTAGGAATATCGCAGTGCCGTCTTTTTGCGGGCCGCGTCGGCCTCATGCTGGGCTTCCTTCATGGTCTGGCCCAGCACGAACTGGCGGCCCAGCAGTTGCACGGCACGCAGCGTGGCGGCCACCACGGTGCGCGCGCCCAGCTTGGCCATCAGGCCCGGCTCGGACTTGGGGGTGGTGCCGTCTTGCGGATCGGGCAGGAAGTGCTTGGACATCGCAATCGCGGTGCTGGACAGGCGCGACAGCACCTTGTCACCGCTGCCATCAAAGTCGGCGCGGCCGAGCTGGTCGGCGGTCAGCGCAATGGCGGTTTCGGCATCGGGCACGCGCAGCAAGGCCTCGGCCAGGCGCATCAGGGCCAGGCCTTCGGCGCTGGAGATGGGGTATTCCTTGAGCAGGCTTTCCATGGCCCAGAACGGCGGCGGGTTGTCGCGCACGGCCTGCACCCAGGGCGTGGCGGCACGTGCGGCGGCGGCCCAGTCCAGTATCTGGCTGACGTTCTGCAGGTGGCGGGCCACCACTTCGGCCTCGGGGCGGTAGGGGAAGGGCAGGCGTTGGGCGACGGGCATGGTGGGGTCTCCGATGGTGTTTCTGGACAGTCCGCGGTGTCGCCACGGTCTGCAATGGATTAAGTCGCTATGTTCTTGAAATTTATGGTTAATTTCTCACTAAAATTTAGACGCATAACAGTCATATATCCAGTGACCAACACCGCCGACCTCGACCGCATCGACATCAAGATCCTCAACTGCCTGCAGGAAGACGGCCGCATCTCCAACCTCAAGCTGGCAGAAGCGGTAGCCCTCTCCCCCACGGCGGTTCTGGCACGTGTGCAGCGTCTGACCAAGGACGGCTACATCCTGGGCTACGAAGCACGACTCAACCCGCTCAAACTCGGTGCCGGCATGATGGTCTTCGTGGAAGTGCTGCTGGACCGCACCACGCCCAACGTGTTCGAGGCTTTCAAGGCCGCGGTGCAGGTACGCGGGGAAATCACCGAATGCCACATGGTGGCGGGTGGTTTTGACTACCTGCTCAAGACCCGCATGGCCGACATGGGCGCCTACCGCGAATTTGCCGGCACCGTGCTGTGGCAACTGCCGGGCGTGCGCGAGACCCGCACCTACGCCGTCATGGAAGAAGTAAAAAACACCACGCGCCTGACCCTGCGCGCATAAAAGCGGTGCCTATAATCCGCCCAATGTACGCTGCCACCCAGACAGGAAGGTGGCCAGACGGTAGCAAGCGGCCCAACTCCGATGTGTCCCACTTCCGAACCCAAGCACCCACTATGCGCCATTCACTGATAGTTCTGCTGACCAGCATGGCCTTGTGTGGCGGCGCCCTGGCCCAGGGGTTCAAGTTCTCCAACGAGGACAACGCCGACAAGGCGCGAGAAGCGGAGCAACAGGCCCGGGTGCAGGCCCTGCTGTCCACCCCCTGCAAGGCCAAGATCAAGAACCAGAAGATCATGGTGCTGATCGGCGAGAGCCGTGACGGCATGCTGCAGGCGCACCAGTCCAGCTACAGCGGCCACTTCGATGCGCTGAACGCCCGCCTGCAGGGGCTGGGCTTGAAGACTTATACCCAGTCCCAGATCACCGCGCAGATTGCCCAGGCCGAGATTGACGCCTATTTCAAGAACAACCCCGATGCCGCGCTGAGCGCTTCCAAACGCCTGTCTGCGCAGTACATCCTGCGCGGGTTGATCACCAGCCAAGCAGGCTACAACACCATCGTGCGGGTCAACCAGGTCTCCATCCGCATGGCTTTCACGCTGACCGATGCCAATGGGCGCATCCTGTCGCAGGCCAATGCCGAGAACGCCAGCTACGCCGGGGTGGACACTACCGGCATGGCGCTGACACTGATCAACGAAAAGGCCGACGAAGTGGTCGCGCAGTTGTACAGCGACTATTGCCGCCTGGGTGGTTCGTAGTCAATGGCCCGGTCCGCAATTTTTTTGGGAGCAAGTCGATGAGCAATGATTTCCGTGCATTCAAGACCACCGCAGTGTCCGCGCTGCTGGTGCTGGCCGCCCTGGGCGGTGCCGTGCAGGCACAGCCCAGCTTTGGCAACCCGTCGCCCACGGCCGGCACATCCACATCGGACAAGGCCAATGCCGCGGCCGATGCAGCGGCCTATAAGGAAGTGGAATACGTCAACAAGAACAAGCGCGGCCCGGCGCTGATCGTGATCCCCGGCGAGATCAAGAGCAACAACGCCAGCTTCACCCAGCGATTCCTGCCCAACAACATTGCTGACTTCGCCGAACTGGAGTTGTCGCAGGCCAACTTCCCGGTGCTGGAGCGCACCAATCTGGGCCCGCTGGTCAATGAAATCTCGCTGGCCTACAACCTGGGTGATCCACAGGCAGCGCGCAAGACCATGCAAATGGGCAAGCTCAAGACCACCAAGTGGATTCTGAAGTTCGACATCCTCAAAGCCGAGCAGATCGCCGAGAACAAGAAGGGCTTTGACGGCCGCGCCGTGGGCGGGCTGCTGTCCATCTTCGGTGGTGGCAGCATGGCCGGCCAAGCCGCTGGCACCGTGGCCGGCTCCGTGCAGACCGGTGACACCACCGGCGTCTGGCTGATCGGCATGCGCTACAAGATCATGGATGCCAACACCACCGAGCAGGTGGCCCAGGGCTACAAGGACCTGAAGATGGAAGTCGGCGCGACCTCCACCAGTGTGATGGGCGTATCCGAAGGCGCCAAGGGGGGCGTGGGTCTGGACACCATGGTGCAGCGCCTGGTGCAGACCCTGGTCTGGGATATTGACTCCAAATATAAGTAAGCAGACGAAACCAGCACCGCCATGACGACGTTCACCCGACTCGGTAAGTACCTGATCCGCCGTGAACTCGGCAAAGGCGCCATGGGCGTGGTTTACGAGGGCTTTGACCCCGCCATCGAACGCACGGTGGCTATCAAGACCATTCTTCCCGCACAGCTCAGCAGCGACGAAGCCACCAACGTGCTGGCCCGCTTCAAACGCGAAGCACAGGCCGCAGGGCGGCTGAACCACCCCGGCATCGTGGCGGTCTATGACTACGGCGAAGAGATCGCCGATGACGACCACACCATGGTTGCCGGTGAGGCCGCCAGCCAGGCGCGCCAGCGCGTGGCCTACATCGCGATGGAATTCGTCAAGGGCCGCGAGCTGCGCGACTACTTCGAGGCCAATGAGCGCTTTGCGTTGAAGGATGTCGAACGCCTGATGGCCGAGATCCTCGACGCCTTGGGCCACGCCCATGCCCACGGCGTCGTGCACCGCGACATGAAGCCGGCCAACCTGATCGTGCTGCCCGGTGGCAAGATCAAGGTCGCCGACTTCGGCATTGCCCGCGTCGAGAAGTCCGAGCTGACGCAGGTCGGCACGGTCATGGGCACACCGGCCTATATGTCGCCCGAGCAGTTCATGGGCCAGCCGGTGGATGGGCGCAGCGACATCTTCTCCTGCGGCGTCATCCTGTACCAGTTCCTGACCGGCGAGAAGCCGTTCACCGGCAACTCCACCACCATCATGTTCAAGGTGCTGCACGAGGAGCCGCTGGCCCCCTCGCTGCTGAACGTGGCGCTGCCCGCGACCTTTGACCAGGTCGTGAAGAAGGCCATGGCCAAGAATCCGGATGACCGCTACCAGACAGCGCAGGAGTTCGCCCAGGCCATCCACGCCACACTGAGCGCCCCGGCGGCCCAGGCGGCTGCGACCGACCCGGATCGGACCGAACTCAGCGTGCCTCCGGTCGCCCCGGCCAAGCCCGTGGTGGCAGCCAGCCCCCAGCCGACCCCGGCGGCGGCACCGGTTGCGCCGCCGGTGGGAGACATCCCCCACAAGTCCAATGCCGCACTGGTCGCCGCGGTGGTTGCCGGTGTGGCTGTCCTGGGTGGCGGCAGCTATTTCTACTTGCGCGGTGGCAACAGCGCCACGCCGGTGGTCGCCCAGGCGCCCGCTGCCGGAGCAACAGCTCCGGCCACTGCACCGGCAACACCCGTCGCAGCGGCGCCCGTCGCGGAGCCTGCCCTGGAGCCGGGCACCATGGTGATCAGCGCGCTGGGGCTGGTGGACCCCAAGGACGCGCGTTTCAGTGGTGACGCCGGCGCCGCACAGGCCGAGTCGCGGGCCGACGCCATGCGCCAGCTGGTCGAAAAGGCCGTGGCGCTGTATGTGGACAAGGACTCCATCAACAAGAACTACGCGGTGCTGGACCGCAAGCTGCTGTCCCAGCCGGGCGCCTACATCAAGACCATGATCCAGGAGGGCGCGGCCGCCACCGGACAGGACGGCCTGCTGCAGACCGAGGCCCGCGCCGTGGTCAAGGTGCGCGACGTGCAGAAGTCGCTGAACCAGTTATCCAAGGAAGAGCGCATCGAGTTCATTCGCAACAACGGCGACCCCAAGGTTTCGATCCAGATGAGCATCCGCAATGCGGACACGACACAGGCGCTGCCGCCGGAGCGCTCCATGGTGGCGGAAAACGTGGTCAAGGAACGCATCAAGTCCTTTGGCTTCCGTGTCTGGTCCGCCGATGGCGAACTGCCTGCCGGCACCAAGGCGCAACCCTCGGACTTCCAGATCCAGGGCGAGGTCAAGCTGAAAGTCCTGTCGGCCAAGCTGCCAGCCTCGGGTCTGACCATCACCAAGACGGCGCTGACCTCCTGGACCGTCAAGGCCATCGACAAGGCCAGTGGCGAAGAGGTCTATCTCAACACCATCAACCCGCAGGGCAAGAGCTGGGCATCCGAAGACCAGGCGCTGGCCGAAATCGGCAAGCTGGTCGGCGACGAGTTCTCCAAGAACTTCTTCCTGGAGCACTTCAACTTCAGCGCGCAAAAGGTCAACCTGAACATTGCCGGCCTGCCCGACGCTACCGCGGCCAAGTTGGTGCTGCGTGAGTTGCGCGGTTTCCGTCAGGTGCTGGACGCACAGCCCGTGGGAGATGCCGGCAAGTACCAGTTGCAACTGGCCGAGGGCAATGCCAGCGACCTGATCAACGATGGCGTGTTGAAACCCCTGAACGCCAAACTGGGGCAAGCCTGCTTTGCACTGGCCGGCTCCAGCGGGGCTGATGTGAATGTGAGCTTCTCCACCGCCTGTGCCGATGCGGCGGTGCGCGCCAGGCTGGACACCCTGCCACCGGCGGGCCTGCAAAGCGCTGCCGGGGCACGCGGCAAGCTGCAGGGCAAAACCCGGACCTAGGGGGCTGGGCTGCCCAGACCCCTAGCCGCGCACGCTGAACGCCACCACCTCGGTGCCCTCCTGGTCCAGCGAGTGGCCAAAGCCGATGCGCCCGCTGCCGCGCAGCATCAGTTCTTCGCGGCGCAGCACCAGTTCGGGCTCATTGGCAAAGGCGACGAAGGTGCCGTTGGTGCTCTGATCAACCAGAAAAAACTTGTCGCGGCGGCGCTCGATGCGGGCGTGCTGGCGCGAGGCATTGCGGTCGCTGATGACCAGGTTGCACTGCGGGTCGCGCCCCAGCACGATGCTGTCATGGTCCAGCTCGATGGTCTGGTTGCCGTGATGTAGCTGCAGCGTTACCGCCTTGGCCGCAAACGCGATCGACGAGGTGGACATGGTCAGCTCTTCGCCGCCCTGCCAGATGACTTCGCTGACGGCCACCTCATCGCCCTTGCCCTTGACCGCCAGCGCCGCGATGGAGCGGGTGGACAACTGCAGCATCGGTGAGAGGCTCGCCACTGTGGCACTCGTGGTGATGATCTGCATGCCCTTGGCCAGACCCGCCATGCGGGCGGCCAGGTTGACGGTGTCGCCAAACACGTCGTTGTTCTCTTCGATGACGGGGCCAAAATGCCAGCCGATGCGTACGCTGCGCTGCACATTGGACACCTTGGGCAGGGCCATGATCTTGTGCTGCATGTCGGTAGCTGCCAGGCAGCCGCTGTCGGCACTGGGCAGCACGCACATGATCTCGTCGCCAATGGTCTTGATGACCCGGCCACCGTATTGCTGCACCACACTGCGCAGCGCGGCCAGGCAATCGTCAATCATCTGCTTGGCCTGGTCATCGCCAAAGGCCTCATACAGTCGGGTGCTGCCCACCACGTCGGCAAACAGCACTGCCAGTTCTGTGGTGGGGCGCTGCGAAGCGGTGTGCGTCACGCCCGCGTGCACGGTGTCGCCGGATGCGTTGGGGGGTAGATCGGTGTGTGCCATGGTCCCTGGGGTATGTCGCCTGATTCTAGTGTGCCATTCCCAAAGGCCACAACATTCGCCACAATGCCTATATGCAGGTTGCGGGTCAGACCACTCGCACCAGCGATGTGATCTGACCCCAACTGATTAGGAGTAAAACATGAAACTGCACACCCGTATTGCCTGTCTGCTGCTGACCACGTTTGCAGCTGGCGCCAACGCCCAGAGCATGAAGCCCGGCCTGTGGGAAATCTCCACCCAGATGAAAGGTTCCGGTCAAACTGGAGACGCCATGGCCCAGGCGCAAAAGCAGTTGGAAAGCATGCCCCCCGAGCAACGCAAGATGATGCAGGACATGATGGCCAAGCAGGGCGTGCAAATGGGAACCGGTGCTGGCGGCGGCATGACGATCAAGGTCTGCATGACCCAAGACATGGTGGATCGCAATGAGGTCTCCGGCGGGCGCCAGGGCGATTGCACGCACACCAACAGCCCACGCGCCGGCAACACCATGAAGTTTTCCTATGTCTGCACCAAGCCCCCAAGCAGTGGCGAGGGTCAGGTCACTTTCACCAGCCCCGAGGCCTACAGCACGAAGATGACCAGCACATCCACCGTGCGTGGCGCACAGGAAAAGATGGAGATGCAGAGCAGCGGTCGCTGGTTGGGCGCCAACTGCGGCAACGTCAAGCCGCTGGCACCGCCGAAGAAATAGCCGTATGGCGGAGAATTCGCCGCCGGGCCGCCCCAAGGCGTTCTGAACCGCTTGGCGGTCAGCCCCGCAAGGGAATTGCGCCCCCTCGGGGGGCAGCGCAGTACGCGCAGCGACAAGCGTGGGGGCTAACCTCTTGTTCCGAAGATCGCGCTGCCCACCCGTACCATCGTGGAGCCGCTGGCAATGGCGGCCTCCAGATCGCTGCTCATACCCATGGACAGCGTATCCAGCTCCATTCCAGCTGCAATCATTTGATCAAATAGGCCTCTAGCCCTCGCAAACACTGCGCAAGCAGCTACAAAATCGGGAGCGGGTTCCGGGATGCACATGAGCCCGCGCACACGCAGCCGGGGCAGGGCGGCAACCGCCTGCGCCAGCGCCAGCGCCTCGGCGGGTGCCACGCCGGACTTGTTCGGGCCGCCATCCACGTTCACCTGGATGCACACCTGCAGCGGCGCCCGATCCGCTGGGCGCTGTTCACTCAGGCGCTGGGCGATCTTCAGGCGGTCCACGGTGTGCACCCAGTCAAAGTGTTGGGCCACCAGCCGCGTCTTGTTGCTCTGGATGGGGCCAATGCAGTGCCACTGCAGCGGCAGGTGCACGAGCGCGGTGATCTTCTCCACCCCTTCCTGGATGTAGTTCTCGCCAAAGGCGGTCTGGCCGGCTGCGTGGGCCTGGACCACGGCGTCTGCCCCAAAGGTCTTGGAAACCGCCAGCAGGGACACCGATGCGGGTGGCCGGCCAGCCTGCTGGCAGGCATGCGCCATGCGGTCGTGAATCCGGTGGAGATTGTCGGCAATCATGGTCATAATCACTCTAGCGTAACAAACTCAGCCCTTACCCAAAGAGGACCCCGTGGACATTACCCAACTACTGGCCTTTAGCGTCAAGAACAAGGCCTCCGACCTGCACCTCTCCGCCGGCCTGCCGCCCATGATCCGTGTCCACGGCGATGTGCGCCGCATCAACGTCGAAGCGCTGGACCACAAGCAGGTGCATGCCATGGTGTACGACATCATGAACGACGGGCAGCGCAAGCACTTTGAAGAGTTTCTGGAAATCGACTTCTCGTTCGAGATCGACGGTCTGGCACGCTTCCGGGTCAACGCCTTCAACCACAACCGCGGTTGCGGTGCGGTGTTCCGGACCATTCCGAGCAAGATCCTGTCGCTGGAACAGCTCAACGCGCCCAAGATATTTGCCGACCTGGCTTTGAAACCGCGCGGTATGGTGCTGGTGACCGGCCCCACGGGTTCCGGCAAGTCCACCACGCTGGCAGCCATGGTGAACTACCTGAATGAGACCGAGTTCGGCCACATCCTGACGGTGGAAGACCCCATCGAATTCGTGCACGAATCCAAGAAGTGCCTGGTCAACCAACGTGAAGTAGGCCCGCACACCCTGAGCTTTGCCGCCGCGTTGCGCTCGGCGCTGCGCGAAGACCCGGACTGTATTCTGGTTGGTGAAATGCGCGACCTGGAAACCATCCGTCTGGCGATGACGGCGGCTGAAACCGGCCACCTGGTGTTCGGTACGCTGCACACGTCGAGCGCGGCCAAGACAATTGACCGGATCATTGACGTATTCCCGGCCGACGAGAAGGAAATGGTGCGCGCCATGTTGTCCGAGTCACTGCAGGCGGTGATCTCGCAGACCCTGTGCAAGACCAAGGACGGCCAGGGCCGAGTCGCTGCCCACGAGATCATGCTGGGCACCAGCGCCATCCGCAACCTGATCCGCGAGGCCAAGGTGGCGCAAATGTATTCCTCCATCCAGACCGGCAATAGCGTGGGCATGAAGACACTCGACCAGGACCTGACCGATCTGGTCAAGCGCAATGTGATCAGTGCTGCGGAGGCTCGATCCAAGGCGAAAATCCCTGAGAACTTCCCCGGTTAACCAGAAGGAGGTGCTCTTATGGAGCGCGATCAAGCCACGAAATTCATCAATGACCTGCTCAAGCTGATGGTGGGCCGCAATGGCAGCGACCTGTTCATCACCGGCGACTTTCCGCCAGCGATCAAGGTCGATGGCAAGGTGACCAAGGTGTCGCCCCAGCCCCTGAATGCGGTGCACACGCTGTCACTGGCGCGCTCCATCATGAACGACAAGCAGATTGCCGAGTTCGAGCGCACCAAGGAAAGCAACTTCGCCATCTCGCCACCGGGCATCGGCCGCTTTCGCGTCAACGCATTCATCCAGCAGGGCAAGGTCGGCATGGTGCTGCGGGTCATCCCGACGACGCTGCCCACCATCGACGGTCTGGGCGTGCCCCAGGTTCTGAAGGAGATCGTGCAATCCAAACGCGGGCTGTGCATCATGGTCGGCGCCACCGGCTCGGGAAAATCCACCACGCTGGCCGCCATGGTGGACTGGCGCAACGAGAACTCCTATGGCCACATCATCACCGTGGAAGACCCGGTGGAGTTCGTGCATATGCACAAGAACTGCGTGGTCACGCAACGCGAAGTGGGCTTGGACACCGACAGCTGGGAAGCCGCACTGAAAAACACACTGCGCCAGGCACCCGATGTGATCCTGATGGGCGAAATCCGCGATCGCGAGACCATGGAGCATGCCGTGGCCTTTGCCGAAACTGGTCACCTGTGCCTGGCAACATTGCACGCCAACAGCTCCAACCAGGCGCTGGACCGCATCATCAACTTCTTCCCGGAAGAGCGCCGCGCCCAGTTGCTGATGGACCTGTCACTGAATCTCAAGGCGCTGGTGTCGCAGCGCCTGATCCCCAAACAGGACGGCAAGGGCCGTGTCGCCGCAGTGGAGGTCATGATCAACTCGCCGCTGATCTCGGACCTGATCTTCAAGGGCGATGTCTCCGAGATCAAGGAGATCATGAAGAAAAGCCGCCAGGCCGGCATGCAGACCTTCGACCAGGCGCTGTTCGACATGTACGAGAAGAACATGATCACCTTCGAGGATGCCCTGCGCAACGCCGATTCGTTGAACGATCTGCGCCTGCAGATCAAGCTCAACAGCCAGCGCGCCAAGTCCACCGACCTGGCCGCCGGCACCGAGAACTTTGCCATTATGTAAAACACTGGGGTCAGACCACCCGCGACAGCGACGTGCTCAGACCCCCACTGATTAACTCCCCCATGCCCAGCACCAACCCAAAAACCTACGAAACCTGCCCCCCAGCCCGCGTCGCCTTTCTGGGCCTGGGCGTCATGGGCTTTCCCATGGCCGGTCACTTGGCGCTGGCCGGCCATCAGGTCACTGTCTACAACCGAACTGCTACAAAATCAATAGCATGGTGTGAAGAATTCGCGAGGGCTGGTGCCGAAAAAGGCACCAATGCACATGCCGAAACACCGCGCCAGGCGGTGCACAACGCCGATATCGTTTTCTGCTGCGTCGGCAATGACGACGACCTGCGCAGCGTCACCATCGGCCCCGATGGGGCGTTTGCCGGCATGAAACCCGGGGCCATCTTTGTCGACCACACCACGGCATCCGCCAGTGTGGCCCGCGAACTGGACGCCATGGCCCGCCACCAGGGTCTGCAGTTTGTGGATGCGCCGGTTTCCGGCGGTCAGGCTGGCGCCCAAAACGGCATGCTGACCGTGATGTGCGGCGGCGATGCGGCCGCCTTTGAGACGGCCAAGCCGGTGGGCATGGCCTTCTCCCGTGCCTTCACGCTGCTGGGCGAGAGTGGTGCCGGGCAACTCGCCAAGATGGTCAACCAGATCTGCATCGCCGGGCTGGTTCAGGGGCTGGCGGAAGCCATCGCCTTTGGCCAGCAGGCCGGCCTGGACATGAACCAGGTGCTGGACGTGATTGGCAAGGGCGCTGCACAGAGCTGGCAACTGGACAACCGGGGCAAGACCATGGTGGCCGACAAGTTCGACTTCGGCTTCGCTGTGGACTGGATGCGCAAGGACCTGGGCCTGGTGCTGGACGAGGCCAAGCGCAACGGTGCGCGCCTGCCCGTGACCGCCCTGGTAGACCAGTTCTATGCCGACGTGCAGCACATGGGGGGCAAGCGCTGGGACACTTCCAGCCTGATCAAGCGCCTGAAGTAAGAAAACCCGGCCCGCACAAGGCGGCCGGGTTTATCAGATCAGACAGGGCCCTGCGGGCGTTACTGCTGCTTGGGTGTCCCGGTCTGTTGCGGGGGCGGGGCCATCATGCGGGCCAGTTCGTCTTCGCTGATGGTTTCCAGAATACGCACCACCTTTTGCACGCCTGGTGTGCTGCTGATGACATCGGTGGCCATCTTTGCCTCGCGCGCAGTGACCCGTCCCATCACATACGTTGTACCGCGCTCGGTCACGATCTTGAAGGCATTGGCCGACAGTTCCTTGGCATCCACCAGCGATGCCTTGACGCGCCCGGTCACCAGGGAGTCCGAAGAGCGCTGCGTCAGCGTGGAATTGCCCATGACCGCCAGTTCGTTGACGATGTGGCGGACATTGTCCACGCCCGTCACAATTTGCTCAACCAACTGCTTGTCCTGTGCTGACGGGACTTCGCCCGTCAGCAAAACCTGACGGTTGTAGCTGGCCACGTTGACATGCCCCCGCTCACCCAGGGCTTCACGGATGCGGCTGGTTGCACGCAATTCGATGCCTTCATCCTCGACCACGGTCCCGGTCGTGCGACGGTCCGTCGCCACCATGCTGCCCACGACCGCTCCGCCAACCGCCAGCGGGAAGCAGGCCGTCAAGGTCGTCAAGGTGCTGGCAGCCAGCACCAGCGCGAGGCCCGTGCGTCGGATTGAAATACTCATTTGGAAGGTTCCTGTTCGCCCAACAGTTGGGCATCTACCGCATCGCAAATGCAATGCAAAGCCAATATGTGCACCTCCTGGATGCGGGCCGTGCGTTCGTGCGGCACGCAGATGTGCACGTCGGTGTCACGCAAAACCTGCGCCATCTTGCCGCCGCCACGTCCGGTCAGGCCCACCACCACCATCTCGCGCTCATGGGCCGCCTCAATGGCGGCCAGCACGTTGCCCGAGTTGCCGCTGGTGGAAATCGCCAGCAGCACATCACCAGGGGAGCCCAGCGCCCGGACCTGGCGGGAGAAGATGGCGTTGAAGTCGTAGTCGTTGGCGATCGCCGTGATGATGGAGCTGTCGGTCGTCAGGGCAATGGCACCCAATTCCGGACGCTCGCGCTCGAAACGGCCGACAAACTCCGCCGCGAAATGCTGCGCATCCGCCGCCGAGCCGCCGTTGCCACAGGCGAGGACCTTGCCACCGCTGGTGACGCACGCCAGCATGGCCTGAACCGCCGCTGCAATGGGTTTGCTTAGGGACTGCGCAGACTGGTACTTCAGATCGGCGCTGTCGATGAAATGTTGTTGAATTCGTTGTTCCAGCATGGAGGCCGATGATACCGTGACCCTGATACCCTCAGTGCCGGTCGGGAACGGCCGCGGGCAAACCTTACATTGGGTTACGACTGGACACTATTGCGCATCAAAGGCGGACTGCAGCCACTGCACGCCATCGGGCTCCAGCACGACGACATCGAAGCGGCAGGGGGGCAGTTCCCGCAGGCGCATCAGGTAGTGGCGTGCGGCAAACACAATGCGCCGCTGTTTGACCGCGCCAACACTGGCGGCAGCGCCGCCATGGCTCAGGGATGCGCGCCTGCGGACCTCGACAAAGACCGTGGTGCCATCCGCAGCGTGCATGATCAGGTCGATTTCACCGCCACCCCGCCCAGGAGTCCGATAATTGCGGGTCACCAGCCGCAAGCCCTGTCGTTGCAGGTAGTGCAGCGCCTCATCCTCCGCGGCGTCCCCTACATGCTTGGTCGTTGGCCGCGCGAGCACAGGCCGTGCTGGTCTTGATGGAAGGAAACCCATGTGAGCGCTCTTTTTACCTCTGCCCTGGCCGCCTCCGCCGAGGCCGCTTCAGGGCAGCATTATCCGCTGGGGACGCTGTATGTGGTGGCAACCCCGATTGGCAACCTCGCCGACATCAGCCTGCGCGCGCTTTACGTGCTGGGTCTGGTCGATGCGATCGCCTGCGAAGATACCCGGCACACGCAGTCGCTGTTGCGCGCCTATGGCATCGACAAGAACACCAGCCAGCTCATTGCTGTGCACCAGCACAACGAGGCACAGGCAGCCCATACGGTCATCGACCATTTGCGCCAGGGTCGCCGGGTCGCCTATGTCAGTGATGCCGGAACACCGGGCATCAGCGACCCCGGTGCGCGACTCGTCGCAGCGCTGGTGCAGGAAAAGCTGCGCTGCATCCCCTTGCCCGGCCCGAGTAGCGTGACCACGCTGCTGTCGGTGGCCGGGTTGGCAGACGATGGGCCTGGCGGCTTCGTTTTCGCCGGCTTTCTGCCGAGCAAAGGCGGCGAACGAGACCGAGCCGTTCTGGCATTGAATGCCGAGGCCCGTGCCGTCGTGCTGCTGGAAGCACCCCATCGCATCGAAGCCCTGGCCCAGGCGCTCACGCTACTGGGAAGCCGCCAGGTCACCGTGGGACGTGAATTGACCAAGCAGTTTGAAGACATTGCCACCGTAGCCGCCAGCGACTTGCCTGCCTGGTTGGCCGCAGATGCCAACCGCCTGCGCGGCGAGTTTGCACTGGTGCTGCATCCCACTCCACCCAGCGGGGCTCCGGTACAGGACACCCGTGTCCTGAGGCTGCTCCTGGAACAGCTTCCGCTCAAGACTGCGGTCAAACTGGCTGCCGACATCACCGGTGAACCGCGCAACACCCTGTACCAGGCTGCGCTGACCCTGAAAGGCGATAAAGACCATGCTGATTCGCAGTGAACTGCCGGCCCTACCTGCGAAAATGCACCCATGACTCCCTGCCTGCTGCACGTTCTGAGCGCCTTGATTCTGCCGCTGCTGCTGACAACCCCCGCCGTGGCAGGTGGCCCCGCCCCTGCCGGCACGGTGTTCATGGAAGAGATGACCTCGCCCGAACTGCGTCAGCGCATTGTCAGCGGCACCACAACCGTTCTGGTTCCCATCGGCGGAACGGAGCAGAACGGGCCGCACATGGTGCTGGGCAAGCACAACGTGCGCGTCCGGGTGTTGGCGGCACAGATTGCCGACAGGCTCGGCAATGCCGTGGTAGCACCGGTCGTGGCCTATGTACCGGAGGGCAGCATCCAGCCACCGGCTGCGCACATGCGTTTCACCGGCACGATTTCCATTGCCGAACCCGCCTTTGAGGGCCTGCTGGAAGGGGCTGCGCGCAGCTTCCGGCAACACGGCTTCCAGGACGTGGTATTTTTGGGTGACCACGGCGGCTACCAGAAAAACCTGGCCCGCGTAGCCAACCGCCTCAACCAGGAGTGGGCCAGGGACGGTCACATCCGCGTCCATGCCCTGCCACAGTACTACGCCGCAGCACAAGCCCCCTTCAACGACCAGCTCAAGGCAAAAGGGTTTACCGCCGCCGAGATTGGCACCCATGCGGGGCTGGCAGATACGGCCCTGGCGCTGGCGGTTGATCCTGCACTGGTCCGCCGCGAGCGGCTGACGCAGAGTCCGAAAGCCGCAGAGGCGAATGGGGTCAGTGGTGATCCTCGTCGGGCCACGGCAGAAGCAGGACAATGGGGAACACAAGCTATCGTGGATGCATCGACTGCCGCCATTCGCGAAGCCATTCGAACACGCGCAGTACGCTAGTTTTATATCTGAGAAATAAACAATGATTGATCATATGAACCGCCTGAAAGCTGGCGCCGGGCTGACCGCCATCTGCAGCATTCTGTGGATGCTTCCAAGTGAAGGTGTCCAGTCCGCCACGGCCCCCAACGCGCCGGCTCCCGGCGTTGTCACGGTTCCTGGCATGCCCGGTGTTTCCAACCCCAAGAACCTGTATGCGGACACCGCATCCAGCCAGATGAGCCCCGAGGTAAAGGGGGATCTGGAGCGCATCTACGTCCCCAATCTGCGCGGTCACAGCGTGACGGTCATTGACCCGGTGTCCATGAAGGTCGTGGACCAGTTCAAGGTGGGTCGCAGTCCGCAACATGTGGTGCCGTCATGGGATCTGCGCACCCTCTGGGTGGCCAACAATGCGGAACGCACCCATGAGGGCAGTCTCACGCCCGTGGATCCACGCACCGGTAAGCCGGGAACCTCAATCAAGGTGGATGACCCTTACAACATGTATTTCAGCCCGGATGGCAAGTCGGCCATTGTGGTGGCCGAGGCGCGGCGCAGGCTCGACTTTCGTGACCCCAAGACCATGGCGATGCAGTATTCGATTGATGTGCCCCAATGCGGCGGCATCAACCACGCGGATTTCTCGATGGACGGGCGATACGCCATGTTTACCTGCGAGTTTGGTGGCAGTGTTGCCAAGATTGACCTGGTGGAGCGCAAGGTGCTGGGGTACTTGAAGCTCACCATGCCGCGCACGCGTTTCAAGGACACTCCGGTCAAGCCCAACTCCAAGAACGAACCACCCGAGAGCGAAATTTGCACAGCAACCAAGGGCATGCCCCAGGACATTCGTATCTCTCCGGATGGCAAGCGCTTCTATATTGCCGACATGGATGCCGATGGACTCCACGTCGTGGATGGTGAATCGTTCAAGGAAGTCGGCTTCATTGCAACCGGAGTTGCGGCACACGGTTTGTACCCCAGCCGCGATGGCAAGAAGCTCTACGTTGCCAATCGGGGATCGCACCGAATCCATGGCCCTCGAAAAGGACCGGGTAGCGTGACCGTCATCGATTTCGAAACAGAGAAGGTCGTGGCCCAATGGCCCGTTCCCGGAGGGGGCAGCCCGGATATGGGCAATGTCAGCGCCGACGGCAAATGGCTCTGGCTGTCAGGCCGCTTTGATGACGCCGTCTACCGGATCGATACGGCATCCGGCGAGATGACCATCATCAAGGTTGGAATGGAACCGCACGGGCTCACTGTCTGGCCACAACCCGGTCGCTACTCGCTAGGCCACACCGGCAACCTGCGCTGATGCGCGACGGCTACCCCTGGTAGCCGTGCACGCAGTGACGCAATACCGCCTTGATCGCTTCGGTGTCCACTGCCTCGACACCGTGGTGCAATGCCTGCAGTTGAACTTCGAGTTCACCCCAATCCAGAAAGTGCTCATGCGCCTTCATGATGCGTGCATGGGCGGTTGGCGTGGGGTTGTCGCCAATCAGCAGCTCTTCATACAGCTTTTCGCCGGGGCGCAGGCCGGTGATGACTATCTCGATGTCTCCATCGGGGTTGGTCGCATCGCGCAGGGTCATGCCCGATAGTTCCACCATACGGCGGGCCAGGTCCACAATCCGGACCGGCTCACCCATATCCAGCACAAAGACTTCCCCGCCACTCGCCATGGCACCAGCTTGCAACACCAGCTGGGCCGCCTCGGGAATAGTCATGAAATACCGGGTCACATCGGCATGCGTGACTGTCAACGGGCCGCCTTCCATCAGTTGATGCCGAAATAGCGGCACCACGCTGCCGCTGGAACCCAGCACATTGCCAAATCGAACCATGCTGAAACGCGTTTCTGCTGGTGGCGCCGTTGCGGCCAAGGCCTGCAACACCAGTTCGGCCATGCGCTTGCTGGCACCCATGACGTTGGTGGGGCGCACCGCTTTGTCCGTGGAAACAAGCACAAAGTTCTCCACACCACTTGCCAGCGCAGCCCGCGCCATATTCAAGGTTCCAAAGACATTGTTGTCAATCCCGACAGCCGGGTTCGACTCCACGATCGGAACGTGTTTGTAGGCCGCTGCGTGGTACACGGTATGCGGCTTGTAGGCCCGGCAAACCTCATGGAGACGAGCCGGATGCGCAACACTGGCAAGCACCGGCACCAGTTCCACCGAAAGTGCCATTGCCGCACAAACGCCCTGCAGCTCCTGGTCTATGCTGTACAGGTTGTATTCGCTGTGGTCCAGCAACAGGAGCTGTCGTGGTCGCTCCGCCAGGATCTGGCGGCACAGTTCACTGCCGATGCTACCCCCCGCCCCTGTCACTAGGACAACCTTCCCCGCCAGATTGCGCGCCAGCAGGTCCCTGTTCGGAGGAACTGGGTCGCGACCCAGCAGGTCCTCAATATCGAGCTCCTTGAAATCCTGGACCGTCACCCGTCCACTGGCCAGATCCGCCCAATCGGGCAGCGTACGGATATGGACCGGCAATGACCGCAGGCTCTCGATAATGCTCTTGCGGCGCGTGCGGGAAGCGGTGGGGAGTGCCAGCAGAATGTCGGTCACGCGCTGCTGTGTCACCAGATCCGCCAAGCTCGCAGGCCCGAATACCGGTACACCGTTGACGCTGCGCCCCACCTTGGCAGGATCATCGTCCACAAACCCAACCAGAACAAATCGGGATGAGACTGCCATTGCAGACGCGGTCTGTACGCCCGCTGTTCCTGCGCCGAAAATCAGGAACCGGCAGGAAGGCAACCCACCTGCAAGATTCAAACCTGCCAGCCAAAAGCGTGCGAAAGCACGGCTACCACCGACCAGCAAAAAGAAAATCAGCGGCTGCAGGATGCCCAGGCTGCGCGGAACCCAAATCCACTGCTGCATCCACAGCAAGGCGGCAAACAAAATGGTGGCATAGACGGCGGTTGCCTTGGCCGTTGCGAGCAAGGCGGCCGACCCGGTGTACCGAAAAATTGCCCGGTACAGCCCAAACCGGATGAATATGGGGACAAAAAGAATGGTGGTCAGTCCATACACCCACCATTGCCCTGCCACCGGCGAATGCAGGGTATCCAGGCGCAGTGAGAAGGCCAGCCATGTCGCCAAGACCGAAAGGCATACATCCACTGCCACCACGACCAGGCGTTTTGCCGAACGCGACCACCCAAGAACTCTGCTCTGCATTGAACTCCGTTGCCTCGAATCAACCCTAAACGGCAAATTCTTCCTTGGTCTTACCCTGCGCCACTAAAGCAGCCAGCCAACGCGGCGTCAAACCGCGCCCACTCCAGGCCTCACCGTTGGGCCCCCGGTATTTGGCGGCTACCACAGTGCCGACACGCTTTCCTTTTGGAGCTGCAGCCTTGACCAGGGTCGGAGTCTTGCCTTTGCCCTTGCCTTTTCTGCGATGACCACTGGTGGACGCGAGTTGCAAATCCCTGACCGTAATGCCAAAGGCCTGCATTTTCACCAGAATATCCTGAACGGTCGCATCAAACTCCCGATCCTTGATCTCGGACGCCTGCTTTTGCAGTTTTTCAATCTGACTTTGAATATCAACCAAACTAGCCATACATTTCTCCTGCGTGTCGAATCAATGGGTTACATCGGCTCGCATGATAACCTTTAATGCAGTCAAAAATAGTATCTTCAAATCGAACATCAAAGAACGTCGCAAGAGATATTCTTTGTCCAACTCCACTTTCTTGAAAATAGGTAATTCATCGCGACCATTGACCTGCGCCCACCCAGTCAGACCAGGCACCAACACATGCACGCCACATTGGGTTCGCAGTTCCACCAAATCATGCTGGTTATAGAGAGCCGGGCGTGGTCCCACAAAGCTCATATCACCTCTGAAAATGCTCCAAAGCTGCGGCAATTCATCCAAGCTGCTTTTTCGGAGAAAACTGCCAATTGGTGTCAGATAATTTCCGGGGTTGTCCAATAAATGGGTCGCTACAGCGGGTGTCCCCACCCGCATGCTGCGAAATTTCGGCATTTTGAAAATAATATTGTTCCGCCCAACCCGATCCGACCAATAAAGGACTGGCCCTAGCGAAGTCACCCGAACCAATATTGCCACGAGACAAATAGGGATTAACAGAACCAAGAGAACCAATACTGCCAGTGTGAGATCAAAAAAACGTTTCATTTCAAACTAACGACTATTTCTTGTGGACCAGTCGATACCAGTCGGCAGTTGCCTGCAGACCCTGGCGCAGGGTAAATGGTGGGTACCAGTCCAGTTCACGACAAACCTTGCTGCTATCCACACGCAACGAACTGAGGAGCCGTTCAAACTCGGCCGTCGATCCGGTCATGTTTCCCAACATTTGCAGCAGAAAGGGGGGAACCGGGAACAAACGGGACGGAACCCCCAAAGCACGCGCCAACCCTCGCAATAGAGCGTGAGTTGACACCGGAGTCCCGTCGCTGACCAGGTAGGTGTGTCCGTTTGCCGCCGGGTGGCAGGCGCAAACGATCAAGAAGTCCACGAGATTACCCACATACAGCAAATCTCGGAAGTTCTTGGTTGCTCCGAGTGGCAGCGGAATGCCGCGATGAACAGCACCCAGCAGCCGCAAAAAATTGCCTCCTACGCCCGGCCCGTATATCAGAGGTGGGCGCACCGTAACAACTTCGAGTTCCCCGGTCAGTTGAATCAGGCGTAGTGCCTGCTCCGCCTCCCACTTGGATACCGAATAGGGATTGTGCGGATCCGGTTTATCCTGATCCGTAAACTCCAGGTTTCCACGGGTACTGGGGCCGTTGACTCCTATGGAGCTAACGTTGATCAACCGACGGACTCCCGACGCGACGGCGCTGTTTGCCAGCCGTATGGTGCCCATGGTGTTGACCCGCCTGAACTCAGCCAGCGGATCCCTGGATTTGTCGTGCATGATATGGACGCGCGCTGCCAGATGAATAATCACGTCACAGCCAGCCAGCGCTTGCGTCCACTCGGTTTCTCCATCCACATTCCCGACGGCCACGTTTTCCACACCGGGCGGTAGTATGCAGTGGGCACGCGTGATCCCGCGCACCTTCATGCCGCGCTTGGCAGCTTCCGCGCACAACGCACGCCCCACAAACCCGTTGGCTCCCGTCACAGCCAGTATTTTTGGCGTTGTCATTTCCATCCCAATACCGTCAAGGCCACACAAGACATGGCAAATAAGACCTGATCGCGGGGCCTGCGTCTGCAGTAGGGCGCTTCAAATGCCAGCATCAGCATTCCCAAACGACCACCAAGGGACCAGCGTCGTACAAACGCATCATCGCCCTGTCCAACCAGTCCGGCGATCATGCGTGCTTGGTTCAATCCCCATCCATTGAGCACTTGCCGAACACGCCAGAGAAATGCCGCGAGACCGGCATTGACCCCCACTTGATTGTCCTCATGCTGTCGGTACATCAGACCGGCGTATTCGTCGATGACCCATTGGTAACCGTGCGCACGTGCGTAGGCATAGGTAAACCAGTCATGCAAACCGAGTTCCGCTGCGGCATCCCGTTTTTTCTGGAGAGCACTCTGAATATCGATTGCCACTCTGCGACTGAACACAAATGTGCATCCCGGTCCTGCGGATTCAAACAAATAATCCCAGCGCCGTTGCGGGTACGACTTCTTGATATATAAAGATCTGCCGGATTCCCAAAATGCCACCACGTCACTGGAATATCCGTCAGCACCTTGCTCAATCAGGGTGTCTGTTGCACGTTTGAGTTTTCCCGGGAGCCAAATATCATCCTGGTCTGCAAAGGCGACATAATCAAATGCAGAGAAATCGACCTCGCGAAGCACTCGGAAGAAATTGCGCGCGGCACCACCGAATTTCTCTCCAAAAGGAAGCAAAACAACCTTGGAGTTCTTGGCCTGCAGACGAGAAAACCATTCTTCTGTTCCATCCGTTGAGCAATCCACGCTGACAAACAGGGTCACATCCGAGTCCATCTGGCTGAAAATGGAATCGACCTGCTGTTGTAGGTAGCGCATCCCGTTGTAGGCAGCCAGACAGACGGCTACCGCGGGACTATTGGATTTGGGAGACAGCATGCAACTCAGGTGCGGTTCAAAAAACGCACGATGACGAGCCGCCGTGCAAACTTGGCCAAAGAATAGCACTGCAAGAACAGAAGCAGCAGGGAGGAAATCTTCCCTTGATCGCGAAAATAGCGGTAATTGGAAAGTTCGGCCTTTTCCATACTCCACATATCTGCGCTCAGACCCGACGCGCCGTATACGGGTTTATAGACAGCAGCGAGCTCGATATTCAGTTTGACTGCTGGCAATCGCGCACCGGTGATTTCGAGCCACAGTCGGTGGTCTTCCATGTGGCGCAAACCCTCGGCGAAACGCAGTGGAATCGTGCGTCTGAGCATGACGGAAGGCGTCACAAAAGCATGCCGCACCAGCAATCCAGCCCAGGTTACAGGCTGTGCGGACCACGGCCCAAGCTCCCACTGCGGTGGTTCCTGTGCGCTGTGCGGCAACTGCCTGCAAAGATGCCCACTGAGCGCCACTTCCGGATGATCCCGCATATACGTGTACTGAATCTCGACCTTCTGCGGGTGCCATGCGTCATCTGAATCCAGAAAGGCAACCAAGGGTTGTGCTGCCGCGTCCCAACCTGCATTGCGGGCAGAGGCAGCCCCTCGATTGGAGGGCAATGCAATGACCTTCACCCAGTCTCCATGCCGTGTCGCGAGTGCATGAAGGACCTCGAGCGTGCCATCTGCACTGGCGTCATCGACCAATACCAATTCGGCCGGCCGCTGCATTTGCTCTGCCACCGACACAACGGCTCGCTCAATGGTGGTCGCGCAGCGATAGCAAGGCACCACAACGGTAACAGGAGCAGTTTTCATGCGGAACGGTATGCTCTCCAAACTGCGATAAGACGATCAAAGCGTCCAATCAAGATACGCTTGGCCAACATTCTGATCAGCATCAACGCAACGGATAACTGCGGAATCGGCGCATGGCGTCGAAGAAACCGGATACTGGAGCGAGTCGCATATTCGTCAAGCAAAGGGCTTCCCACACCCAGACTCGCGGACTGTTTGTGCCAGATTCGGGAATCCTCCGCAACCGCCAGTTGCCACCCGGCCTTTCGCAGCCGAAATCCGAGATCCGTGTCCTCCCAATACATGAAGAAGCGCTCTTCATCAAACAAACCGATTTCCTCCAAGGCTGTTCGGCGCAGTAGCAGGGATGCGCCCGAGATAAAGTCGATTCTTCCGGGAGACGTGCAGTGCAGGGACCGCCCCAGCCAGAGATTGACGCGCCCACCCCCCCAAAACTGAACACGTGTTCTGTCGTCGGCCTCAAAGGCAACGGAGCCAACACTACCCACTGCTGAGTCGCTTTCAGCCTCCTGCACCAGTGCAGCAAGCGCGCCTCGGTCAACCGTTGCGTCGCCATTGATCAGCCAAATATACTCAGCGCCTCGTGAAAGAGCCAGGCGGATACCCCTGTTGCATCCACCGCCAAAGCCCAGATTCGCTCCGGTCTCCAGAACTTCCAGGGACGGAAACGCTTCTTTGATGTGAGCTACCGAACCGTCGGTTGAATCATTGTCAACGACCAGAATTGTGCAGTCGCGGTAATCCAGCTGCTGCAGGGATGCAATGCACGCCAGAGTATCTCTCCACCCATTCCAGTTCAAGACGATGACGCACACCCGCTTCATTGGAGTCCTTTCGCAGACGGCTTGAAACGCAACGCCGGTCTTTCTATCCCATGCCACGACAAAAAGGCGAGTCCCATGGTCAGCAACAGCGAAATCCCCAGACACGCACTGAACGCCCAATTCGCCGCTCTGCCCCAAACCGCCACCAATTGCTGAACTGGAAAAGCGAAGATATACACCCCATAGGAGAGGTCGCCCAATCGATCCGTCAGCTTGGAGCCGATAGAAACTTTTCGGGCCATGTGCACCATACCAATTGCGAATGCCAGCATCGCCGCGCGCTCCGGGCCGCGATCCCCAAGAAGTGCAAATCCGAGCAGTGCCGCCATCACGAACAGAAACTCATAGGACTTTGGAGCTACTTGCACGCAGCGCGCGTAGTAAACCCCCCACCAGAACATGGCAATCACTTCAAGGTAAGGCGCGTAACGGATTCCCGTCACCCGTACTCCATAGTGTGCAGCCAGCACAGCGGCCAAGACACAGAACGCCAGCAAAATCTCTTTCGAACCCCGCAAAATAATTGCGCCGACACCTACTATCGCGACGGTGATGTAGCAAAAGAACTCCAAGGGTAGCGTCCACAACGACCCGTTGACCACAAAAGGCATTGCATTGTCGGGAAACAACCCAGGCAACGGATAGGCTGTTACCAAAATCGCGTTCGCCAGATATTTCCAGGTTACGGCCGACTCAAAGTAGTCGCTGACAGGTATGGTGGAATACCATGGGCCGAGAACAAATACCGACAGCAGACACACGGCCCACAGTCCCGGAAAAATGCGGAGGGACCTCCGAAAAAAGAAGCGTGCCACATTGGGGTCTCGCTCCCAACTGGTCCAGACCAGAAAGCCACTCAAAAAGAAGAAGATCGTGACACCAGCACCTCCGAAGGTATTCCACCCCATAAATGAAGGTTCAGTCAGCCCTAGTAACGCATACTGATGGCTGTAGAGCACCATGGTCGCAGCCAGCAAACGCAATAGGTCAAGCGAATTGTTGTTCATTGCAAGTGCCACTGCGCGTCATGACCGTGCGCGCTCGCACACCAGTTGGAGGATATCCTGCTGCGCCATTGCGGGCCGCCCCAATTGGCTCAGCAGCGCCCGCGCTGCGCGAAGGTCCGCTGCCTCTACCGAGTTGCCCTTTCGACGCATGCGTTCGGACTCAAGGGCAGTTTCCAAATCATAGGACGGAACTTGCGTGCACTGAAAGCCTTGTGCCCGCAACCACGCCATCAGCCAGTTGGAATCGGGAATTGCCAAATGCCTTGGCGCCTCCAAACCCCGCCAGTACTTTCCATAGTGACGCCGCAGATGACTCGATGCATTCGGCACGCTGAGCAGCAGGACCCCTTGTGGCTTCAATGACGCAAGCAACAAATGCAGTAGTTCTAGAGGCTGGTGAACATGCTCCAGCACGTGAGAGCAAACCACGCAGTCAGCTTGCCCCTGGTACCGGACCAACAACTCGTAGCCGCCGTGCTCTACGTTCAGCCCCTGGGCCTTCGCAGCCTGAACCGCCGAGGCATCCATCTCGATTCCCAGCGTCCGCCACCCCAGCCGTGCGGCAAGACTCAGCTTGTCACCGTTGCCACACCCCACATCAATCAACATCCCTTTGGGGCGCTGAGCCCACTGCCGCAATCCAAAGGGTTCTGCAGTGAAAGGCTTGAGCCACGCCACAGTCCAACCCAGCCAGTGGGGAAGTCCCAGTCGAGGTGCAATGGACGCCTTCCATGTTTGCGACCACAACTCGTTGCGCACCCGTTGCTTGAGTGCGGACACCAGCCTATGGGCGTTTGCCGGTGCTGCATGCGTGTAGTAGTGGCGATATGCATTGCCAATGGATGCAGGAGTCGGTCGGGGATGCAAGTAGAGCGCATTGCAATGCGTGCAGTCCCAATACTGCCAAAGCCCCGGAGCGCAGGCAAACGCCCAGTCTTCAACGTCGCCAAACGCCAGCGCGCGCTCCATTGCACCGCAATACGGACAGCTTGCAACTGCTTCCATAGCATCCATTGGCCAGATTTCAGACGCCATAGAGCCTCCGCACGGCAAGCTGCAACAGTAACCAGTCCAGCACCACGCGGGCCAGCCAGGCGGCAGCGGCACCAATGAGCCCCCACCGAGAAGCAAGTGCCCACAGCACGAAGAGATAAAGCACCAGTTCAGCCAGGTGGAACAACGCTGTCAGTCGTGGATTGCCCTTTGCTTGCAGCAGGATAAAAGACACGGATGCCAGTGAATTGACCCATACGCCTACGCAGAGAAGCAACACTACTGGCATTGCATCGTGTGCAAACGGAGCGGAAATCCAGAGTGACAATACGGGATAGGCAAGCGCCGCCGCCAACAAACAGATTCCGAACATCCACACCCCGACACGGCTGTAGGTCTGGCGGTAGGTTTCGGCTGCCGTCAACGCATCCATGGCAGCCAGCCGCGGCAGCAATGCACCAGTCAGAGCCATTGGGATCAGCAGTAGGCGCAACAAGGCCTCTTGCGGAATGGCGTACAGGGGTAGAAGGTCTGCTCCAACTGCCGCGCTGACGAAGAACCGGTCGCCGTACACCATCAGCGGCCCCACAATCCCCGTGACGGTGACCCAGAAACCATAGTTCCACAACCCCTTGAAATGCTGTGTGCCGAGAGGGCTGCCCCCTGAAAACAAGAACTGCCGCAACTGAATGGCCATCATGGCCAGCACCAAGGTTCGCCCTAGCACCAGATACAGGGTGATCAAGGCCAGACTGGGCCCATGTGCATAAGCAGACAGAGCGGGCAGAACAAACATCCATACGCCTAGGGCGATGCGCCCCAGGTTGGACGCAGCAAATCTGTCCAGCCCCTCTAGGGCACCACGCAAGCCGCTGGTCACGGTAGTAGGGAGCACGCCTATGGCTGCAATCAGAAAGGCCTGTCGAGCGTCTTCCTGCAGAGAGGGGCCGATTCTTAACCAATGCGTTGCCAGCCCTGGTGCAAGAACACCGATCAAGATCACGCCAAACACGCCCGCTGCGCACGTCAGCAGCAACCCAGCCCGCAGGACCGGACCAGTCTGCTCCACTTGTCCTGCTGCTGCAAGTCGACTGAGTTGAAATGTCAACGCCCTGCCGACACCAAAGTCAAAGAGACTGAAGTAGCCGATCAAACCCCAGATCAGAGTCAACACGCCAAAGGCCTCGTTTCCGAGTTTGCCCAATGTGTAGGGAATCAGCGCCACACCGGCCAGCAGAGGTATACCGCTGCCCGCCAAGTTCCACAGAGCATTGCGCTTCAACGACATCAGCGAAAGTCCGTATCGCCGGACATCAGCCACCACCGATCCTTGAACACGTCAGCACGGGGATCATCGGTCCAACAACTGGTGGGAATGCTGATATTCAGAGCCTCCTCCTTGCCATCGCAGCCTGAGAAGTGCTGAACCTGGTTTTTCGTGATCCAGCAGTACACACTCGCCAACCCCCAAAGCCCGGTTACACGGCGCGCCTGGTCGATGAGCAAAGGAATATTGGCCAGCGGGGCTACGACATCCAGCAACTCGCATGAGCCATCTACACGACGCAATACCACGACGCCCAGAGGCCGCGCGGTCAACCGCGACGTGACCAAAAGAAGTTCATACTGATTGTGGGGGTGGCTGAAATACCGGTTCTCCAGATACTGCCAATCGCGTACGCCAACTACATCCTCCCGCAGATCATGCGCCATGCTGCGCCAAAGTGTCTCGACCCGGGCTTGATCAGCCGGATCGTGACGCACCAGTGCCCGAGCCCGCGTGCGCCACCGATACCCGGGCTCCGATGGCTCCCATCGTACGGATACCATTTGCCCGACCTCCGAATACAGCCCCATCTTTTCCGCCACCAGCATCGCTCGCGAGTTGGGAAAGCCAAAGCCCAATGGGCCATAGATTTCCGCACTGGTAGCCGCCGTCAGCAGGAATGGCCCCTGGCGAGTCATCACGCCGCGCTCCTTGGGGTGCACCATGACATCGCAGATCTGGAAGACCCAATCCGGCTTGCCGCGCAGCAAGACCTCCCGGTACATACCGCCATAGTGTGCAATCAACACACCGTGTCGCGCCGCAACCACTGCATTGCCGCGCCCTTGGCCGTACTTCCAGTTCCACAACTCGCGACTCAACGGGTGACCAAAGACCTCCTGAAACAGGGTGGAGATGCCGCCAAAATCTTCGCGCCGCACATGGCGTAGTTGCCAGCGCGGAACCGTCGTTCTGCGAAGTACACGCACAAAGCTTCGATTGGCATCAAGACCCGTCTCGTGATCTGCACACTCTTCTTCTGTAAATCCGCATCGTGTACCAATCGCAACCACATAGTCCAGCCAGTTCCGCATGCGTGGTGAGGGCTCCACGTCGGACCGACCGGCAAGCACCACTGTGGCGTCATCCACTAACCAGTGCGCCAGTTGGTCAAATAGCGCAAGCGGGTGCACTCGCGGTGAAAGGTCCAGAACCAGTGCGGCATGGAAACCGCTCGCGTCTGCCTCCGCCCCGGAAATTTCCACTTGGTAAACTTCGTGACGCGTGTCCGTGCGGTGCTGTACGCAGTCACCAGGCTGATTCAGCGCGCCTTGCCAGACCTCGTAACCCCGTTCTTTCCAGACGTTGGCGTGTATTTCTGGCGCTTCTGCCAAAAGGAGGAGGCGCGCAGGGCCAGAAGGCAACAACCCAGCCCAGGATGTATTGGCTGCATACAAATATTCAGCCAGGGCTTCGGGCACATTCTCTGTCATCACAATCCTGCCCACAAATGGACCATTTTAATGGGTAGCCTTGACGGTGTGGCGCGATCGCCGGCATCAATGAAGCACCCCGCCCAGCCCAAGGCCCATGCTGCAGTCGCTACAAAATGGTTGCGTGCACGCAAAACAACGGAGCGTTCTCTGGTTAAATGAACCTCCACATCAATCACCATTGGGAGAGAGAAAGATTTTGGGACGGATTGCTGACTACGCTTTGCAACGCCTTGGCGGCCTCCTACAGAGTGAATTGACACTTGCCGAAGCAAGCTTCTTGGTGTCTCCGCACATGCATCTGTCATTGTTGACGCGCCGACGCGCAAAGATGATTGTGAATCGTGTGCGCCTGTTTGCGTTGCTCTTTGCCGTTCTGACGCCACTCTGGAGCGTGATTGATCTCGTGGTGTTTCCTTTTCCCTTGTGGTTTACCCTGGCCGGCATGCGGATCATGGCAAGCGCAGCATTCATCAGTCTTTTACTGAACTACAAGAGCAACGGCAACCTTCTCAATGCTTACCACGCGATGGCACTGCTCTTTGCCATTCCTACGATCTTTTACATTACTTCCTACACGGTTCTCAAGCAATACGAGTTGACGGGCTTTTCCGCTGCCATCGGCGCTGGCTACGGGTTTTTGCCCTTCGTGCTTTTGGCCGGACTGGCGATCTTCCCCTTGACGTTGTTGGAGGGTCTGGTCATAGCCAGCCCGATTCTGCTCACACAGGGCATTGCCGGGTCACTCAATTTGGCGACTCTGGATTGGCCTTCTTTTGTTGGCGCGTTCTGGCTGCTGGTTTTGATCACCGGAATTGCAACGCTAGCCAGCATGAGCCAACTCTCTTTCATGATCGCCTTGGTACGTCAGGCCATCCGGGACCCGCTGACAGGCGTATTCTCACGCCAGAGCGGAGAGGAGTTGCTGGAACTCCAGTTTCTGAGTGCCACTCGCAGCAATGCACCACTGTCGATAGCATTCATCGATCTCGACCACTTCAAGAGCATCAATGACAGGTTTGGTCACGAGGCCGGGGATAGGGCTCTGCTTGGCATGAGTGACATCGTGGGGCACAACCTGCGAGGTGGTGATGTCCTGGTCCGCTGGGGCGGCGAGGAGTTTCTTCTGATCATGCCCAATGCGGATATGGAGCAGTCGCGGGCAGCATTGCTGCGCATGCGCACAATCGGCCTGGGCCTGCGACCAGACGGGACTCCTCTGACAGCCAGCATTGGCGTCGCTGAGCGTTGCGCGGATCAGATCAGCGATTGGAAAACGCTGGTCGGCTTGGCAGATCAGCGGATGTATCTCGCAAAGCAAAGCGGACGCAATCTGGTGGTTGACGGCTCAACGGACGAAGCGCGCCTCTCGACACCTGTTTCTTAGTACAAAGTCCGTCAGACTATTCCTCACCTCATGCCATGCCAAGAATCCAGTTTGAACTTCCTTCCAAATTCCATTTCAGTACAGAAATCCAGATCTATATCAGCCATGTCAATCAAGGCGGTCATCTGGATAATGCGCAGCTACTGACCCTGGTTTCAGAGGCGCGTGTGCGATATTTCAAATGGCTGGGGTATCGTGAGTCCGACGTTGAAGGCAGTGCCGTTGTGGTCGGGGACCTAGTTGCCCAATATAAGTCGGAAGGTTTCCACGGCGAAACCATGCGCGTGGAAATGGCGCCATCGGATCCGAACAAGTACGGGTTTGACATCGTCTTTCGCATGACAGAAACCACCACGAGTCGGGAGGTAGCCCGCGGAAAAGTGGGGGTCGTGTTTGTTGATAAGGAACTACGCAAGGTAGAGGCAATCCCGCCATCACTCAAGCAGAAGCTCTTCACGCACTTGGTTTGATTGGGAAGCGTTTTTTTTGGTTGCATGCTGAAACAGCAGATCCCCGCCATCGGAAGCCCCATGCATCACTGACTCGGCCCCAATGAAAGTCCGTCACTTTATGTACTCCATCTCGTCATGAGCTCGTTCGATTCGGAATTCAACCGTCTCTATCGGTGCAGCGCGCCCAATCTCGTCAACTCTGCAGGAGCTGAGTCTTCCATTGAAGATTCAGCCGGGAGCGTGCGCACCATGGTGTTGGAGTTGGCACGACCGGCAGATTGGCAAGTATTGTCAACAGTCTGGAGAGGCGTGCAGGCGGATTTCGAGTGGCCTGCACCAGCGATTGCAGTCAATGGGGTAGATGGCTACCAGCTGTGGTTTTCGGTTGCAGAACCTATTCCTGTCGAACAGGCGGCAGCGCTTCTTGAGGCCTTGTGTGTGCGCTACTTGAGTGCGGTCGCACCAGAGCGCATAGTGAAGCGCCCCTCACGTGACCAGACCTTTTCCGACAGGTTTGATCCCTCGGGACTGGTTCCTGTTGAATGGACCGGGACAGGACTTTGGTCTGCCTTCGTCGCCCCGGATTTGGCAGCCATATTTTCGGATGAGCCCTGGCTGGACGTTTCTCCGAGTGCAGAAGCCCAGGCCAAAATTCTTATGCAACTTGAGTGCACTCCAACAGCCAAATTGCACGCATTCCTGGCAAGTCTCAAACTCGGTACTGAGACAGAATCCGCACCTAGGTCTTCCATTCTGGTCGAATCACACCATCAGCCCCCAGAACCGGCGGCAAATTTAACTCCCAGGCAATTTCTGCTCGACATCATGAACGATACGACGGTGGAGCTCTCTTTGCGCATTGATGCAGCGAAAGCGCTGTTGCCATACTCTTAGAGATCAGCGCCCTTCAATCATCCCCGGCCGACTCATTGTGTTTGGAGTGCCAGCGTTTCAGCCGACGCTGCCATTGACCCAGGGGCTGGGTCTTATCCGCTTCGACCGCCTTGTTTGAACTTGCAATTAGCTGATCCAGAAGAGCCTCCAGCTTTGGGGCATCCTGATCGGGAAAAACCGGTGTGACCTTCACGATGTAGTCTCCGCGTGGACCACGCAGCGCCGTCGGAAAACCCTGGCCACTCATTCGATAGGCCAATGCATCGCGGTTGAGTCGCATCTGTTGCAGTCCGTTGGGCGTCGGAACTTCCACCCAGCGCCCGGCCATCCAGGCGTATCCGTTGACGGGCATTTCGCAGCGCAGCTGCCCATCGCTGCCCAAAGTGAATATCGGGTGCGGTTCGATTTCGACTTCCAGTTCAAGGCCCATTTCCATCTCACCATGCCGCGATGCCGGCACGCTCAGTACGTGTCCATCGCGCACACCGGCCGGAAAGCGCACCCGGCGCCGATAGGCAACTGTCAGTTCACCACCACCATCGCAGATCCCGCAAGACTCCCGCTGACGGCCATCGCCACCGCAATCCGAGCATGACTCTTCGTTCCACAACCAGCCAAACAAGGCGGCTTTTCGCACGGCTCCGCTTCCATGGCAGGTGTGGCAGGCCTTGGCCAGCACACGCTGGCCGTTTCCGGCACATGCGCTGCAGGTGGTGGTAAAGCTGCCGCGCAGGGTACGGGTGCAGCCCAGGATGGCTTCCTCCAATGAAAGGCGGACCTTTCTCGTGTGCGTCTTTTTGCGAGAGTCATCCTCGGGCGCTTCGGGCGTTGCGGATGGTGCTGTGTCTGCACTCTTGCCCGAACCATCTTCTCCACCATCGCGGAGCTGGCAGATGTGCTGATACGCCTTGTTGATATGCTGCATGCGCCTGTCTGCGCCGGCATTTGAGTTGCGGTCGGGGTGCCAGGCAGCGACAAGCCGCCGCCAGGTAGCTTTGAGTTCTGCGTCACTGACGCTGGGGTCTACGCCCAACTCTTCGTAGGCCTCTCGGGTATCCATGGTGTTCTGCCCTCATTCGCAATGCTAAAAACGGACGGGGCCGCGAAGATGGGACCGGTCAGAGCGACCATTGTCGCCGCGCATCCTGGCTGGGTGGACTGTATCCAGACCGGCTGCACTCTGGTCAGGTAGCGGTTCGTGCATGACTATGGCGGCTCAATTCCCCCGGCACTGCCCCACGGTGCTATCCCCACGGGTCCAGCAAGGGCTGGCTGCAGACCGGTCCAGCGATGGAATGCCGTCGAGACTGATCCTAGCAGTGCGGGTGTCAAAGCTGCTTACGCCATGTTTGTCCAGCCGTAGCCGCAGCACCCAGCCACGGCGCTGGTTGTCGTTGTCGGTTTCCTTCATCACGAAGTTGCCCACGCTGTAGATGATGGGCTTGCCGCGGTAGTGCTCGATGTCCTGCGTCACATGCGGGTGACCGCCGATCACGGCGTCGGCGCCGGCGTCCAGCATCACGCGGGCCAGTTGGCGCTGGCGCGCATTGGCCACCAGCTCGTTTTCCCAGCCCCAGTGCATCACCGGAATGACGATGTCGGCGCGGTATGCCGCGCGCGCCTTGCGGATGTCATCCACCACCTGCTCGTCTTCGCTCCAGGCAACGCCGGGGGCGTCATAGTCGGCCTCGAAGCTGCGTGGCATGAATTCGCTGTAGCCCAGGAGCGCAATGCGCAGGCCCTTGCGCTCGACGATCAGCGGCGTGTGCGCCTCCGACAGGTTGTAGCCGCCACCAAACTGGCCTATGCCGGCGCCTTTCAGCAGGCCCAGCATCTCGGAAAAAGCCTCTCTTCCATAGTCTCCGGAATGGTTGTTGGCCAGTGCCAACGCGTCAAAGTGGCGCTTGAGAACCGGTAACGTGCGCGGGTGGGCGCGGAAGGTGTAGTTCTTGTCGCCGGCCGAGCCGGTGGTTGCCACTACGCATTCCAGATTGGCGATGCGGATGTCGGCGCCAGCAAACAGGGAGGCGAACTCGGCAAACGGGTCGCCGCCGCGTGCGATCAGCGCGCCGGCGGAGTCGTCGAGCACGACGTCTCCGGCAAACACCAGGCTGACGGTGTCGCTGGCCCGGACAGGGGCTGCCAGGTAGCAGCCCAGTAGCAGTGCGGCCAGCCAGCGGTGCAGGGTGGTGCGCGTCATGGCTGCAGGCCCTCCAGCGTGCAGCTGTAGATCAGCTCCCGCTCCACCGGGCCGGCATACAGATGCTGTTCGCCGGTCAGCGGGTAGGGTTTGTCGGTCACGCGAAAGGGCGGAAGGTATTTGGCCTCCTGCACCAGAATGGGCTGGCGTGCGGTGTCCAGGTAGGCATAGATCAGGATGCGATCTACGCGGGCGCCGCCGCCGACCATCACCGCCTTGAACCGAAAGCGCCCCCCAATGTCGACCGAGGGCACCGGATACGGATCCATCACCGGGCGGGCTTCAATGGCGTGGGTGGTGCCGGCGTAACTCACGTCGCAGCGCAACAGCGGCGTGGCGCAGACACCTAGCGGCAGGGCCAGCGCTGCCAACGTTCGTGCAGCCCACCGGGTGGTGGCGCCGCTCATGCTTCAGGCTTCAGGAGTAGGTGATCCATGGTGCATATTCTGCACCGTCCAGATGGGCCAGGGAGTTGAAGGTCAACAGCAGGTGGCGCTTGGGCGTGAACAGGAACTCGGTCACTGCGCTGTTGCGGATCTGCATGTTCAGCTCAATCGTCTTCTCGGGCACGGTGCCCAGGATGTGGCCGATGGCGGTGGAGATGGGTCCGCCGCTGCTGACGATTAGCACATTGCCGGAGTAGTGCTTGCGCACATGGTCCAGCGCGCTGGTCACGCCGGCCACAAATTCGTTGTAGTTGGGCATGCCCCTGGGGCTGACCACCCCATTCATCCATTGGGTGAGGCCGTCGCGCAGCAGGCGGAAGTGGTATTTGTACATCTCCGGCGTGTCGGTCGGCCCCAGCGGATCGGGGTGGATGGCGGCAATCACCGCTGCGCTGTCAAACTCGTTGAGCCCGGGCCATAGCAGGGGCTGCAGGTCCAGGCCCGCACCCTCGGCAATGCCGGTCCAGGTCTGTGCGTGGCGCTTCAGCGTGCCGGTCAGCACGGCGTCGAATTGCAGCTTGCGGTCCGCAAAGTACTGGCCCAGGCGCACGCTTTGTCGGTGCCCGAGTTCGCTCAAGTTGTCATAGTCCGCAGCGCCAAAGGAGGCCTGCCCGTGTCGTACCAGATAGAGATTTCCCATGGGAGGAATCTAAGCCAAAGATGGCGAGTGCCATGTCGTCGCGGCGACAATGTACCCATGATTGCGGTGTATGACCTTCTGGCCCTGGGCGCTGCGGCGTGCTGGGCGTCCGGCAGCCTGCTGGCGGTGACCCCCGTGCGCCATCTCGGTGCCTTTGCCTTCACGCGCTGGCGCATGCTGCTGGTGGCGGCCATGCTGTGGACCATCGTCGCTGCCACCGGCAGTTGGCATAGCCTCTCGCTGGATACGGCCGGCACGCTGGCCGCCAGCGGCATGGTGGGCATTTTCATAGGCGATACGGCGCTGTTTGGGGCGGTGCAGCGCTTGGGTCCACGCCGCGCCAGCGTGTTGTTTGCGACACACGCGGCCTTCAGTGCGGCGCTGGGTTTTGTCGTGCTGGGTGAGCGCATGGGCCTGCAGGCCGCTCTGGGCGGCGCGCTGACCATGGCTGGTGTGATGAGTGCCATCGTGCTGGGCCGTCACAAGGAAGAGCAGCACGCCTGGGAGTCCGACCACGGCTCGCTGCGCCTGGGTGTGACGCTGGGGCTGGTGGCTGCCATGGGTCAGGCAGTGAGCACGCTGATAGCCAAGCCGGTCATGTCGGCGCAGGCCGGCGCGCTGGCGGTAGATCCGGTTGCGGCATCGGCCGTGCGCGTGTCGGTGGCCTGTCTGGCGCACTACGTACTTTTGTGGCTGGGCGTGGGTGCCGCCCGCGCGCACCAGCCGCCCACCAAACGGATCCTGTTGCAGACCGCGCTCAACGGCTTTGTTGGCATGGGGCTGGGCATGACCTTTATCCTGATGGCGTTGCAGAAGGGCGATGTGGGAACGGTTGCCATCCTGTCGTCGGTGTCACCGGTGCTGGTGCTGCCGCTGCTGTGGTGGCAATTGGGCCGCGCACCGGCCTGGGGGGCGTGGTTGGGTGCCAGCCTTACCGTGGCCGGCACGGCGCTGATCCTGCTGCGCTAATCCCGTTCATCAACGCATCTCAAACGCCTCCTGGTGGAAGCGGGGCCGGGCACCCAGGGCGCGCAGTCCGGCACGCAACGCGTCCGCCAGTCCGCTGGGACCGCAGAACCAGATCTCGGCTTTCCCGGCGCCTTGCAGTGCAGTCGCTTTCAGCGTGTTGCCTTGGCGGGCACCATGGATGTGCAACGCAATGCCGGGCAGGGTTGCGCACAGGGCCTGCAGGCGCGGCACAAAGGCGTCGCCGTCCTGGTCGCGGGTGCAGTAGTGCAGCTCAGCTGCGGGTGCCTGATCGGGCTGGGCTTGCAGTGACTCCAGCCAGGCCAGGAACGGCGTCACGCCAATGCCGCCGGCAATCCAGATCTGGCGCGCCTGGGTGTTGCGGCGTTGCAGGTCGAAGCGGCCGTAGGGGCCTTCCACGCGCACGGTCTGTCCAGGGTGCAGGCGCTGCGCCAGCGCACCGGTGTAGTCGCCCAGCGCCTTGATCTGGAAGTCGACCGTGTTGTCACCGTGGTCGGCACTGGCAATGGTGAAGGGGTGGGCTCCCTCGCGGTCCTCAAAGGTCACAAATGCAAACTGGCCCGCCTGGTGGCCGCGCCAGCCGCGCTCCAGCTCGCAGCGCACCGTGGTGACGTCACCGGATGGTCGTTCAATGGCGACGATGCGCCCCGTGGCCTCGCGGCTGCGGCCAATGCTGCCCAACAGCGAGCGGATGGCACCATACACACCGGCCACCAGCAGCAGCGCCAGCAGCGCACCGGCCGGTTCCCGCCAGTAGCCCGTGGGCGCCAGCAGGGCGGCATGGAGGGCCAGCATCAAGTAGAGCACCGGCATGGACTTGTGCAGCACGCGCCAGGTTCGGTACGGAAACTTCTTCCACAGCGTGATTGCCAGCATGGCCAGCACGGCATAGATGGCCCATTCGCCCATGTCCTTGGACAGGTCGCGCAGCACTTCCAGAAAGCCGGTGAACTGCTCCTTGGGTACGCGGCCTTCGCGGCCAATCAGGGACTTCAGGATGTCGCTGGACATCTCGATCAGCCAGTGCATTGCGGCAAACACCACGGCCAGGATACCCGCCCACTTATGGGTGCGGTAGACCCGGTCCATGCCGCCCAGTGGCGATTCCATCCAGGCCGGGCGTGTCGCGAGCAGCATCACCAGTGACATCAGGGCAATCGACAGGAAACCGCTCAGGGTCAGGAGTTGCTGGCGGGCCAGCCACCACGGGTGGACGCCGGCAGGCGGTGCCGCCTGCACGAGGTCCCAACCCCAGGCCAGGCCGACCAAGCCGAGTATGGCTGTGATGAGTGTCTTCATGGTGTGGCAGCCTTGGGTGGCAGATCGTCACGGCAACGGCGCTCGTTGCACTCGGCTGCCGGGCGCTGGCTGCGCTCGGTGCTGACAATTGCCGGCCGGCGCGCGCCGCGCTCCAGGATGGCACCGGTCTGCGGATGCACGTCCAGCCGCACGCGTGCGCCCTGGCGGTCGGTGGCGCGCACCTCGTAGGTGCCGTGTTCGCGCTCAATTTTTTCGATGTTGCGGTAGCCCGCGGCTTCCAGCTTGGCGTAGATCTGCGGAATGGGCAGCCACGGCTGCTCGGTGGTGGCAGCTGTCTTGCGGTCACTGGCCCTGGCGGGCAGGGTGATGGTCATGGCGGTGAGTAGCGTGCCAACCACGGCCAGCATGGAGAGGGTAAGGGGAATGCGTTTCATGGAGAGGTCCTCTGGTTCATTCGTCGTAGTAGCCGAGTTCGGCCTGGGTGTGGCAGGCTACGCAATTGGCCTTGGTGCGCACGTCCTTGTGCTTCCATTCCCAGTCGGGGACCTTGCGGTGTTCGCGGGTCCATTTGGGTAGTTCGGTGATGCGCAGGGGGGCGTTGGTGGCGGAGACGCCGCGCAGCAGCTTGGTGCCGTAGCGCTGGCCACCCTGATCGCCGGCATTGGCTACCAGGTAGGCGGTGATCTCGGCAGCCAGTTTGGGGTCGACCGAGGCGTCGTCACCAAAGTGGTCTTTTAGGTTGCCCATCATGCGGGTCCACGAACTGGCGGGCAGCATGGACGGGGCAAACGGAAGGTGGCAGCTGCCGCACTCTTCCTTGACCACGGTGTTGGCCACCGGGGCAAAGAAGTGGTTGCCGCCAGCTTGGGCGCGGCCCAACACCAGCGCCGAGAAGCCCACAACCAGCAGGCCGAGGATGATGGGACGGTAGGTAATTTTCATGTTATTGGCCCAGCATGAAGGTCAGCCAGTCGCCCTTTTCCTGGGGCGTGCAGACGCGGCCCAGCACCTCGGTGCAGTTGCGCTTGAACCATTTCTCCACCTTGGCGGGGTCGGTGTAGCGGGCCGGGGTTACGGATGCTGCCATGGCATCGATGGTCTTGCCCGTGGGAGTCTTGCCGGGGCCGCGCGTGTCCTTGCCGTGGCAGGAGGTGCAGGCCGGGGTGTCGGGTTTGCCACCGGTGAAGGCCTGGGTGTGCAGGGTCTTGCCGCGTTCGGCCGAGAAGCCGGCAAATGCGGGGTTGGCCGCCTTGGCGGCGCTGGCGTACTGGGCCAGCTGGTCCTCGCGCACGCCGGCGTGGGCTGCGCCGGACAACAGAATGGCGGCACAGGCCAGCAGTGCGGGAATGGTGCGGTTCAGATGCATGGTCGACTCCTAAAGACAGTGAATGTGGGAGTGACTATGCGCGGTGTGAACTGAACAGAAAGTGAATTGCGCGTTCATCTGCCATTCAGATTCGGAACAACCCACACCCGTTCTCAAGAACGATTGCCAACCCTTTGCACGTGCCATACTTGCCCCCATGCGGTTGAGTTTCCTGTCCGATATCAAATCTGCGGCATGCATGGTGCGTTGATGTTCTTGCGCTGCCTCGCACTGGTTTTGCTGGCCTGCATGGCGAGCACGGCCATGGCCGAACGCGACCCGCTGAATGAGCCCGCCTTCACCACGGTGGGGGACACACGTTCGATCAACGACGGAGTGGTGACCGCTCTGGCGCAAGACGAACGCGGACTCATCTGGATCGGAACCACCATAGGCTTGGTGCGGTACGACGGCTACCAGCTGCGCCGCGAGGTGGTGGGCGGAAAACCTGTGGCTGGCGCGGCGTCTTCGGCCCCACCGGCAGGATCCAGTTTTGTGCGCGTACTGTTGTCAGCACCTGGCGGTGTGTTGTGGGTGGGGCTGGATGGTGAAGGCCTGGCGCGGCTGGACACCGAGCGCCAGGTCTGGACCCGCCATGTCCCCAATCCCAAAGCCGCCGGCGCGCTGACCAATGGCACAGTGCGCGCACTGGCGCTGGACCAGGAGGGAGCACTGTGGGTGGGCACCACGGGCGGGGGCTTGCTCCGTCTTGCGCCAGGGTCTTCCACCTTTGAAAACCACACGCGCGCCAGCGGCGCCCTGCCCGATGATCGTGTGCAGGCCTTGCTGGTGGACCGTCGCGGTGACTTGTGGGTGGGCACCTGGAACGGCCTGATTCGCCTGCGGCGTGGGGGCCAGCACTTTGAGCCTGTGTGGTCCGATCCTTCCCGGTCTGGCAGTCTGGCCGGGCGCATTGTGGCCATGCTGGGGGAGGCGCCTGACGGCCGTATTTGGGCCGGCACGCGCCAGGGCGAACTGGTTTTGATTGATCCGGTCAGTGGCGAGGGCGTGCAGGCCGAACAAGCTGCCGATTCGCCGGGCGCCCGCTTGCCCGGTGCCACGCGCTCCATTACCGCCATGGCACTAGCCGGGCCGGATGAGATTTGGGTCAGCGGCGCCAACGGCGTGGAACTGCGGGACAGCAGGGATGGCCATATCGTCATGCGTCTGGTGCGTGATGCCAGAAAGCCTTGGGGGCTGGCCGCCAACAATGTGGTGGCGTTGCTGCGCGAACGCTCGGGCGGTCTGTGGCTGGGGAGTTATGGTGGTGGCTTGCAGCGGCACATCCCCAGCAGCGGTCTATGGGTGCGCCATGCAGAAGTTGAAGAGGACAGCATCCTGTCCAATGGCGACGTGCGCAGCCTGCACCAGCTGCGTAACGGTGAGATATGGGTTGGCATGAGTGAACGCGGCATAGCCGTGCTGGACCCACAGTTGCGCCAGATTGGGCAGATCCTGACGACTGCCAACGGCCCGCGCCGCCCGCCAGGGACGGCGTCATTCAAGGGGGGCATCGTCGGTGCCATGACCCAGTCGGCCGACGGTTCGGTGTGGGTGGGCGCCGACGGAGGTGTCTTCCAGTTCAGTCCCCAACGGCAGTTGCTGCGCAACTACAGCGTCGGGCAGGGTCGCGCGCGGCGCATGCTGGCCACGGCTGACGGCAGCGTGTGGGTGGGCACACAGGACGGCGTGTACCGGCGAGCGGCGGGGGGTGAGCGGTTCGACAGGCTCAACCTGCAGGACGGTGGGGTACTCAATGGCAACATCAATGCCCTGGCCGAAGCCGCCGACGGCAGCGTCTGGGTCGGCGGGAACAATGGTCTGTATCGGGTTCGACCCGGTGGACGGGGTCTGGAGCAGGTGACCTCCCCGCCGGACCAGGGGCTGGATCAAAAAGTGGTTTTGGGGTTGCTGGTGGACGGTCAGCAAAGTTTGTGGGTCGATACCAACGCGGGTCTCTACCAGATGGTGCGCCAGGAGGGCGGTCAGGCCGGCTTCAAGCTGGTGGCCGAGTCTGGCGGTGGCAGCGTGGGAGCCAACCTGCTGGACGATGCGCAGGGCCGCATCTGGACGCACCAGAACGTGATTGATCCGCGTGACGGCAACCGCTACGAGTTGAGCCCCGCCGACGGTGCGGACATCGGTACCGGCTGGTTTCGCAGCTACACGCGGTTGGCCGACGGCCGCATGCTGTTTGGGGGCAGCACCGGTATGCTGGTGGTGCAGCCCGAGCGCTTCACGCCCTGGGCCTACACGCCTGCGTTGGTGGTGTCCGAACTACGCCTGGCCGATGAGCGCGTGCCACCTGGCACTCCACTGAGGCTGACGCCCAAACAGCGTAACTTCAGCGTGGAGTTTTCGGCGCTCGATTACAGCAGCCCGGAGCGCCTGCGTTACCGTTACCGACTGCATGGCTTTGACGCTGGCTGGATCGATACACGCGATGACTTTCGTGTTGCCAGCTACGGCAACTTGCCGCCCGGTGACTACCTGCTGGAAGTTCAGGGCAGCAACCGCATCGGTCAATGGAGTCCGAAGATCCTGAGTCTTGCGGTTCATGTGGAGCCCGCGTGGTGGCAAACCTGGTGGACAAGGGCACTGGGCGTGCTGGGGGGCTTGCTGGTGTTGTTGGGGGTGGTGCAGATACGCACGGCCGCATTGCGCCGCCGCCAGGGTGAACTGGAAGCCAAGGTGCAGGAACGCACGGCAGAACTGGAAACCCTGTCGCGTGAGCTGCAGATCAAGTCGGCCGCACTGGAGGCCAGCAGCCTGATCGATCCACTCACCGGGCTGCACAACCGGCGCTTCTTGAGCCAGTACCTGGATGCCGAGATCGCACAGACCCTGCGCAGCCACGAGGAGCACCGCCTCCAGGGAACACCGCAGTCCGAAGGCGCCGACATCGTGTTCTTCGTGCTCGACATCGACCATTTCAAGCAGGTCAACGACCAGTATGGCCATGCCGCGGGAGACGCCGTGCTGGTGCAGATGCGCCAGCGCCTCCAGCAGGCGTTCCGCCAAGCGGACTACCTGGTGCGTTGGGGCGGCGAGGAGTTTCTCATCGTTGCCCGGGCCACGTCGCGCCTGCAAGCGCCGGAGCTCGCCGAACGCGCACGCGCGGCAGTTGCCAACACGCCCTTTGAACTGGGGGATGGCACCTTGCTGCACAGGACCTGCTCGGTGGGTTTTGCGGCCTTCCCGCTGGCACCGGCCTGGCCGACCGCGCTGGAGTGGCCAACCTTGGTGGATCTGGCAGACCAGGCCTTGTATGCCGTGAAAAACAATGGCCGCAACGGCTGGCTGGGCGTGATGGAGGCTACCGCCGAGTCGGCCGCTGCACTGCGGGAGGCGGCCAGACAACCGCTGGCCCAATGGGTGGCCAGCGGCGCCGTGCAACTGGTGGGTGCGCCGGGTCACGCTGCACTGGACATGCTGCAGGCCGGAAATGGCGTGCCCTTGAAGCAGTGAAAGCGGGCGCGCCCGCGCTTCTTGGGGTGAATGGAGCAGCCAGTCAGTCCTTTGTTCATCTGCTGTTCAGGATCGCAGGGCTATAAACGGGAATAGAAGAATCTCTCACACTGAACGCAAGCCGATGTCACAAGCTCTTTCCATGCTGCGCCGTTGCATGCTCGCAATATGCCTTGTCTGGCTTGCCGGCGGCGGCGCGGTCCTGGCTGGAGAAGAAGACCACGAGCGCGCCCGCAAGGCGCTGGAGGCCGGCGAGGTGCTGCCGCTCAAGACCATCCTGGAGCGTGTGGAGCGTGACTACCCCGGCCAGGTCATGGACGTGGAGCTGGAGCGCGAGCACGAGGGCCGCAGCGAACGCTGGATCTACAAGGTCAAGGTCCTGCGTACCGGCGGTACCCTGGTCAAGCTCAAGGTCGATGCCCGCGAAGGCGCGGTGCTGGGCAGCAAGTCCCGCAACCACCCACCGGCTGGAGAACGCTGATGCGCATCCTGATTGTTGAAGACGAACCCACGCTGCAATCCCAGCTGGCCCAGAGCGTGCGCGAGGCCGGCTACGCGGTGGATGTGGCCAGCAATGGCGTGGACGGCCATTTCCAGGGCGACACTGAACCCTATGACGCGGTGGTGCTGGACCTGGGCCTGCCGCAGATGGACGGCATCACCGTGCTGCGCAAGTGGCGCTCCGCCGGCCGCACCATGCCGGTGTTGATCCTCACGGCGCGCGACGGCTGGCACGAAAAGGTGTCCGGCATCGACGCCGGCGCCGACGACTACCTGACCAAGCCCTTCCACATGGAAGAACTGCTGGCCCGCCTGCGGGGCCTGATCCGCCGCGCCGGCGGCCACGCGAGTTCCGAGCTGGTGTGCGGTCCGCTGACCATGGACATCCGCAATGGCCGCGCCATCGTCGATGGCCAGGCGCTGGCGCTGACCAGCCACGAGTACCGTGTGCTGGCCTACCTGATGCACCACCGCGACGAGGTCGTTTCGCGCAGTGACCTGGTGGAGCACATCTACGCCCAGGACTATGATCGCGACTCCAACACCGTCGAGGTCTTCATTGCCCGCCTGCGCAAGAAGCTGCCACCGGGCCTGATCGCCACCGTGCGCGGTCTGGGTTACCGGCTGACCGACCGCGGTTGACGGCATGCGCCTATCGCCCTCCGTCTGGCGCCAGTCGCTGCGCATCCGCCTGCTGGTGGGCACGCTGTTCTGGATTGCCGGCACGATTCTGGTGGCGGGCTGGGGGCTTGGCACGCTGTTTCGCCAGCATGTGGAGGCCCAATTCCATGCCGAGCTGCGCACCCATCTGGACCAGCTGACCGCCCAGCTCTCGCTCGATGCGCAGGGCCGGGCGCAACTGGCCATGCCCCTGAGCGATCCGCGCTTTGGCCGGCCCTACTCTGGCTATTACTGGCAGGTCGATGCCATCGGGCCCACGGGCGCCAGCATCGCACCGGCCCAGCTGCGCTCCCGCTCGCTGTGGGACGTGACACTGGCCGTGCCGGAAGATGCGCTGATCGAGGGCGACATGCATGTGCACCTGATCGCCGGCCCGCAGGGCAAGCGCTTGAGCGTGGTGGAGCGCAGCGTGCGCATCGACGACGGCCCGGATGGCACACCCCACACCCTGCGCCTGCTGGCTGCCGCCGATGCCGAGCTGATGGCCGATCCGGTGAGCCGCTTCAACGGCGCGCTGTGGCTGGCGCTCGGCGTGCTGGGCGCAGGCCTGGTGCTGGCGGCCGTGGTGCAGGTGTCGGTTGGCCTGTTCCCCCTGCGCGCCATGCGCAAGGCGCTGACCCGGGTGCGCGCCGGCGAGACCCAGCGGCTGGAAGGCGACTTCCCGATCGAGGTGATGCCGCTGGTGGCCGAGTTCAACACCGTGCTGGCGCAAAACGCCGATGTGGTGGAGCGCGCCCGCACCCACGCCGGCAACCTGGCCCACGCGCTGAAGACGCCACTGAGTGTGCTGGCCAATGCGGCGCAGGCCAAGGAGCCCCAGGGCCCGGAGCTGGCGCGTCTGGTGCTGGAGCAGATTGGCGTGGCGCGTCGCCAGGTCGATTACCACCTGGCGCGTGCCCAGGCCGCTGCCACCACCCGCGTGCCCGGTGCCAAAACCGTGCTGCTGCCGGTGGTCGAAGGTCTGGTGCGCGTCATGCAGCGCATCCACGCGCAGCACGAGCTGGTTATCACGGTGCAACCCTGGCCGGCCGCGCTGGCGTTTCGCGGCGAGGCGCAGGACCTGCAGGAAATGCTGGGCAACCTGCTGGACAACGCCTGCAAGTGGGCCGCGCACCGGGTGGAGATTCATGCCCAGACCGATGGCGCCACGGTGACCATTGCGCTGGATGACGATGGCCCGGGGCTGGACGCGCAGCAGCGCGAGGTGGTGCTGCGCCGCGGTGTGCGCGCCGACGAACAGGTGCCGGGCTCTGGGTTGGGGCTGGCCATCGTGGACGATTTGGCACGGCTCTATGGTGGTCGGGTGACGCTGTTGGATTCCCCGCTGGGCGGATTGCGTGCTGCGCTGACGCTGCCGGCGGTAGCGTGAGGGGCCGGTCTCGCCAGATGACTTTGTGCCAATTTGGCCTCTAGCCCTCGTCGATGTTAACTTTAATGCTATTGAGTTTGTAGCACTTCTGCCAGCATCGCACTGTCCACATTGCCCCCGCTGAGCGCCAGGCCCACGGTCTGGCCGGCCAACTGGGCCCGTTCCTGCATCGCAGCAGCAAAGGCGGCAGCTCCGGCACCCTCGGCCACGTTGTGGGTGCAGGCAAAGATGTCGCGCATGGCCTGGGCAATCTCCGCATCGGTTACTTTGACGATGTGGTCGATGGCGCCTTGCAGGATGGCCAGCGCCTCAGCGTCGGCCACGCGGCAGGCCATGCCGTCGGCCAGCCGCGTGGTCACTGGCGCCTCGACGATACGTCCCGCGGCCAGCGAGTCGGCATAGGTGGTGGCGTGGGCGCTGACCACCCCGACGATGCGGGCACGGTGGCCCAGCGCGCGCTTGGCGGCAATGGCCGAGCAGGCGCCCGAGCCCTGGCCGATGGGTACATAGACCACGTCCAGATCGGGCACTGCCTTGAACAGCTCCCACCAGTAGGTGGCCACGCCGCGCAGCAGGTTGACGTGAAAGCTGGGCACCATGTGGGCGCCGCGCTGGGCGGCCAACTGAATAGCGAACTCCCGGCTTTCCTGGAAGTCGCTGCCGTGTTCAATCAGGGTTGCGCCCAGCGCGCGCATGGCGGCGTTCTTCTCGGTCGAGTTGCCGTGCGGCACGACGATGGTGCACGGTACGCCGTGGGCGCGCGCCGCCCAGCCAATGCTCTGGCCGTGGTTGCCGCGCGTGGCGCTGATGACCTCGGCTGGCAGTGCGCCATTGCGCGCGAGCTGGTCGAAATAGGTCAGGCCGCCGCGGATCTTGAAGGCACCCACCGGCGTGTGGTTCTCGTGCTTGAGCCAGCAGGTGGCGCCCAGCTTGGCGCTGAGCTGGCCCCAGGTGTATTGCGGCGTGGCGGCAAATTCGCGGTAGACGATGTTGGCGGCGTCTTCGATGTCGTGCAGGCTGGGCAGGTTCATGTGTGGATCTCGATCAGGCCTTTGGGGGTTTGCAGGCTGGCGCTCAATTGCGCCGGGCCGGTGGTGACGGCAATGTTGGACAGGCCGATGCTCGTCAGCGCCTGGCGCAGCGCATCGGCTTGCGGGTGGCGCAGGCTTGCGTTTTGCAGCGTCACGCCGCTGCTGGGCATAGTGTGGCTTGGATGCGTGTCGCCCCACTGGATCAGCGTCGGCAGGCAGCCGTCGAACAGGCGCTGGCCATCGGGGCGCACGCTGATCTGCCACTGCAACAGGCCGGCTGGCGTCTGGCGCGAGGCTTGCAGAATGTCTCCACGGTCTATGGCTTGTGTCGTCAGCGCGGCGACGGTGGCGGCGATATCGTCCACCGCAGCCACCCAGTGGATCAGCTGCGGACCGTCGCGCCGCACACGTTCGCGCAGAGCCGAGTCATCCATGTCAAACCAGCGGCGGCGGGTCTGCGCGGCAGTGTGCTCTGCTCCGTGTCCCCCGCCCGCTGCGCGGGCTCCTCCTTGACCTGCGCAGACCACACTGCCACCCAGTCCCTCATTAGGCTTGACGGCAATGATTTCCAGATAGGCCTGGGGGAAGTCCGGTGTGGCGATGGTCAGCAACCGATTGTGCGTGCCCATCAGCGGGTGCTCGCCACCGAGGCCGGGTGTCACGCCCAGCGTGGCCTCGCACCAGGCCACGCCCTGTTCCAGGCTGGCGGCCATCACCACAAGATGATCGACGGTCATGGTGCGCCTAGAGCGTGACCGTGCCGTCCACACAGGTGACGGATTCGCCACCCACCCAGACCTGCCCGCTGGCATCGCGGCTCAGTTGCACGCGCCCGGCGCGGTCCAGGCAGGTGCCTTGGCTGGCGGTGTAGGTCAGGGGGGCGTAGCCGTCGGCCATCAGCCACTGGGCCAGGCTGGCGTTCAGGCTGCCGGTGACCGGGTCTTCGATGATGCCGACCGGCGCGGCAAAGGCACGCACCTCGACGCTGGGGGCCTCGGTATGGACAAAGGCGCGGGCTTCACGGTTGGAGCGGGCAATCAGGGTGGGCGGCGCCTCCGGCGCATCTTCCACGGCCACCACGCCGACCTTGACGCCCAGGTTCTTCAAGGCTAAGTGGTCGGGCTGCAGGCCGAGCACGGTCTGCACGCTGTCCAGCAGCAGGCCCAGCCAGACCGGGCCGTTGTCCAGCATCTGCGCGGCAATGATCTGCTGCGACTTGAGGCCCAGGGCCTGGGCGATCAGCGCCAGTTGCGAGGGGCTGGGCGCGCTGCGCTTCAGGGCTGGAGCGGCAAAGGCGAGCTGGCTGCCATCGGCACGGATTTGCACCAGGCCGACGCCGCACTCCTGCACGATCTGGCCTTTGGCACGCGGCTTGCCACCGGCCTGCAGCCAGGCGTGGCAGGTGCCCAGCGTGGGGTGGCCGGCAAAGGGCAGTTCGGCGCCGGGGGTGAAGATGCGCACGCGGTAGTCGGCACCCTGGGCGGCGCCTTCGGGTGTGGGCGGCAGCACAAAGGTGGTTTCCGACAGATTGGTCCAGCGGGCAAAGTGCTGCATCTGGTCATCGCCAAGACCTGTAGCGTCCAGCACCACGGCCAGCGGGTTGCCGTAATAGGGGGTGGCGGTGAAGACGTCGACTTGTTTGAAGGGGCGTTGCTGCATGGCTGGATTTGAATTCAGAAGTATGGGTATTTACGAGAGGGCAATATCCAGCACACCGCGCGCGGCGGGGCGCTGCTGCAGCGCGTGGAACCAGCGTTGCACCTGGGGGTAGGCCGGCAGCTCCTGGCGCTGCACGTCCATGGCCTCGAACAGGTGGCTGGGCATGCCCCACCAGCGGTGCATTTCGCAGCCCAGCGGGATGTCGGCCATGCCAAAGGCGTCGCCGCCCATATAGGCGCGGCGCTGCAGGTGGGTCTCCAGCATGGCCAGCAGCGGCTCGGTGGCGGCCACCGACTGGCGCACGACCTCGGCGTCGCGTGCCTCGGGCGCGGTGCGGAACAATTGCATGAACGCCGGGCCACCGGCGCGGTTGAAGGTGGTCTGCTGCCAGTCCATCCAGCGTTCGGCGTCAAAGCGGGTGCGCAGGTCGGCGGGGTACAGGGCTTGCGCCTGGCCGTACTGGGCGCACAGGTAGCGCACGATGGCGTTGGACTCCCACAGCGCGAAGTCGCCGTCTTCGAGCAGCGGCACCAGGGCATTGGGGTTCTTTTGCAGGTACTCAGGCGTGCTGGTCACGCCAAAGGCGGCGCCAGCATCGGTGCGCTGGAAATCCAGGCCCAGCTCCTGCGCGGCCCAGACGGCCTTGCGCACATTGAGTGAGCTGATGCGGCCCCAGAGGTGGATGATGTGGTCCATGGTCGAAAGTCCTCAGGTGGGAGCAGGACGCTCCAGGTAGAACAGGCGCAGCGCCAGTGCCAGCAGCACGCCGGCCAGAAACCAGCGCTGGGTCTGGGCGAAACGCGGGTTGCGTTGCAGGTACTGGCCGATCCAGCCGCTGCAGTAGCCCAGCGTGGTATTGAAGACCACCGACGCTAGGCTCAATATCAGACCCAACTCCAGCAGTTGCAGCGCCATGCTGCCGCGGGTGGGGTCCACGAACTGCGGCAGGAACACCATGAAGAACAGCAGGGCCTTGGGGTTGAACAGGCTGTTGAGCATGGCCCGGCCGACGATACCGCGCAGGGAGGTTTGCACCGCTGCACCGGCCAGCGCCGCACCTGGCGTGCGCAGGGCCTTGAGGGCGAGCCACACCAGGTACAGCGCGCCCACGGTGCGCAGCAGGTCAAAGGCCGGTGGCCAGGCCGCCACCACGGCGGTGATGCCGCAGGCGGTCAGCACGGCCATCACCAGGTCCGCCAGGCCAATGCCCAGGGCCGCGGCAAAACCGCCGCGCGGACCATGCGCCATGCCGTGGGACAGCACAAAGGCCATGTTCGGCCCCGGCGACAGAAACAGCGTCAGCACTGCCAGCAGAAAGACCAGCAGCGTGGCCAGGCTGATCATGGCTTGCCCCGGAACTCCGCAATCGCCGCCGCCAGTGCTGCCACGCCGGTGCGGATTTCATCGACGTTGGGCGTGACGAACGACAGGCGCATGGTGCGCGGGTCGGCATGGTCGTTGTAGAAGGCCGCGCCCGGCACAAAGGCCACGCCCTTGTCCACGGCCAGGGGCAACAGCTCCTGGGCGTTCAGCCCCAAGGGCAGGCGTGCCCACAGGAACATGCCGCCATCGGGCGTGTTCCAGGTCACGTCGCTGGGCATGTCCTTGGCCAGGGCTTCCAGCATGGCGTCGCGCTGGGTCTTGTACAGCGCGCGGATGGTGGGGATGTGGCGGTCCAGGAAGCCGTCCTTCATCACCTCGGTGATCATGCGCTGGTTGAAGCCGGGGCTGTGCAGGTCGGCCGCCTGCTTGGCCTGCAGCAGCTTGGGGAAGATGGCCTTGGGCGCCACCAGAAAGCCCATGCGCAGGCCCGGTGCCAGCACCTTGGAGAACGAGCCCAGGTAGATGCAGCCCTCGGGGTTGCGCGCGGTCAGCGGTGCGGGGGGCGCCTTGTCAAACCACAGGTCACCATAGGGGTTGTCTTCGATCAGTGGCAGGCCCAGTTCGGCGGCCTTGGCCACCAGCGCGGCGCGGCGCGCTTCGCTCATGGTGCGACCGGTGGGGTTCTGGAAGTTGGGCAGCACGTAGAGGAAGCGGGCCTTGTCGGCACCGCTGCCCACCTTGGCGGCCAAGTCGGCAATGTCCACGCCTTCGTCGTCGCTGGCTACGCTCTCAATCACAGGCTCCATCGGCGTGAAGGCCTGCAAGGCGCCCAGGTAGGTGGGGGTTTCGACCAGCACGCGGCTGCCCGAGTCGATCAGGATCTTGGCCACCAGGTCCAGGCCCTGCTGCGAGCCGGTGGTGATCAGCACCTGGGACGGGTCTACATCCCAGGGCAGGCGGTCGGCCACCATTTTCACCAGGGGGCCAAAGCCCTCGCTGGCGGCGTATTGCAGTGCGGCCTGGGGCTCAGTGGTCAACACCGTGTTGCAGGCGGCGGTGAACTCGGTGACCGGGAAGGTCTTGCTGGAAGGCAGGCCGCCAGCAAAGCTGATGATGCCGGGCTTCTCGGTCACCTTGAGGATTTCGCGGATCACCGACGGGTTCATGCGCGCGGCGCGGCGGGCCATGGTCCAGGGGGTTGTGGTGGGGAGGTCGTTGGGTTTCATGGTGGCGGGGCCCTCGTTTTTTGGTGAATCGGGAGTGTCGTTGATGAAAGGGAAAACTGCTAGCGCACCGGCATCTTCTTGCCGGCAAAGACGGTGGCAATCACCGCCAGGCCAAAGCCCACGGTCACCGCGTCCAGGTGTTCACCCAGGAGCGGCACGGCAAACAGCATGCTCAGAAAGGGCTGCACCAGTTGCACCTGGCTCACACGCACCGTGCCACCCAGGGCCAGCCCGCGGTACCAGGCAAAAAAGCCCAGCCACATGGAGAACACCGCCAGGTAGGCAAAGCCCAGCCAGGCGCTGGTGTTCAGCGTAGTCCGTGGCCAAGTCCAGGCGGCCAGCGGCAGGGTCAGCGGCAGGGCAATCACCAGCGCCCAGCAGATCACATGCTCGGGTTGCATGTGCTGCGACAGGCGTGCGCCATAGCCGTAGCCCACGGCGGCGCACAGCATGGCGCCTAGCAACAGCCCATCGGCCAGCGCCAGACCACTGCCGGTATTGGGGCCGGCGCGCAGCATCGCAAAGCCCACGACCAGGGCGCTGCCCACGGCGGCACACAGCCAGAAACCCAGGGAGGGCCGCTGGCGGTGCAGCAGCGCGCCCACAGCGGCAGTGGCCAGCGGCAGCACACCGACGATGACGCTGGCGTGCACCGCCTCCACGTAGCGCATGGCCACCGAAGTCAGCACCGGGAATCCGAACACCACGCCACCGGCGGTAATGGCCAGCGGCAGCCAGTCATCGCGGCGCGGCATCGGTGCCCGGGTGGCCAGCAGCAGGGCGAGCGACAACACGGCGGCTACGACTGCGCGGCCGAAGGCAATGAAGAAGCCCGACATCTGCGGCGCATCCGCCGTGCCCACGGCCAGTCGGGTCATCGGCAGCGTGACCGAAAAGATGGCAATGCCCAGCAGGCCCAGCCACAGGCCCCGGGTGAGCGAATGGGTGTTGGTGGGTGTTGTCATAGGGCCAGCATCCATAGTGCGGTGATGAGCAGCACGACGGCCATGCTGCGGTTGAACCAGACCAGGCGCTGACCCGTGCCGTGCGGTCCAGCCAGCCAGGTGCGCAACAGCGAGCCGGCCAGCGCATAGCTGCAATTGCTGGCAAAGGCGTAGACCAGCATGATGGGCACCACAACGGCCAGGCGTTGCAGGGCATCGGCATGGCCGGTGATCCAGCCGCCCACAATGGCCAGTGCCAGCATCCAGGCCTTGATGTTGACGAATTGCAGCGCCACGCCCTGCCAGAAGCCCACGTTCAGGCGGGAGGCGTCGGCCTCGCCCAACTGGCGGGCCTGGGACAGTTTCCAGGCCAGCCACAGCAGGTAGGCCACGCCGGTGAGTTTGACCGCCCAGTTCAGCAGCGGCAGGGCAACCACCAGCGCGCCCAGGCCCAGGGCGCACACCAGCAGCAGGGCGCTCCAGCCCACCGGCACGGCGCAGACAAAGGGCAGGGAGTGCCGGAATCCCCGATTCGCCGCCAGGGCGGTGGACAGGGTGGTGTTGGGCCCGGGTGAGAAGCTCATGGCCGTGGCCAACACCAGTAAAGCGGATAACTCTTGCCAGTTCATGGTCCCCACTTTATAGTTGAAACCAGCACACGAGCAATACAGTTGTGCGCTTCTGAATTCGATCTGTATTGCTTGCAGGGCTAACACAGATCTGTGCCCCTCGTCCACGCTTGACCCCATTTCCGGAGCCCGCCATGTTGATGAAAGCCGCTTCGCAATCGCTGACCGAGCAGCTTTGCACCCGTTTTGCCGAACGCATCCGCACCCGGCTGCTGGCGCCCGGCGTGCGCCTTCCGTCGGTGCGCCAGTGTGCCCAGCAGCAGGGCGTGAGCCCGTCCACCGTGGTGGCCGCCTATGACCAGTTGCTGGCCCAAGGCCTGGTCGAGGCCCGCAAGAACCGTGGCTTCTTCGTGCGGGATATGGCTCCAGCCCTCGTGAATACTGAGAACACAGCTACTGATTTGGTAGCAAATGCGACGCCGCGTGGGGGCTTTCAGGCGCAGCACATGCCGGTCAATGCTACGGCGCTGATCCGCGGCATGTTCCACCGCAGCGCGGACCGGCCGCAGCCCGGCATGGGGGTTTTTCCGGCGGACTGGCTGGAGACCACCTTCATGCCCGCCGCCGTGCGCAAGGTCACCAGCAACCGCTCGTTGCAGTCGTTCTCGCTGCAATACGGGGAGCCGGCGGGCGACGGCGGTTTGCGCCAGGCCCTGTCGCAGAAACTGGTGGCCTACAACGTGCAGGCCTCACCGGCGCAGATCGTCACCACGGTGGGAGCCACCCATGCGCTGGACATTGTCAGCCGCACATTGCTGCGCGCTGGCGACTATGTGATGGTGGAGGAGCCCGGCTGGGCCATCGAGTTTGCCCGGCTGACCGCTTTAGGCATGCGCATCCTGCCGGTGCCGCGCCGCGCCGAAGGGCCGGACCTGGACGTGATGGCGCGCTACTGCGAGTTGCACGCACCCAAGCTGTTTGTCAGCGTGAGCGTGTTCCACAACCCCACCGGCTATTGCCTCACGCCGGGCAGCGCCCACCGCGTGCTGCAAATGGCCAATGCCCACAACTTCCACATCGTCGAGGACGACACCTACAGTCACATTGCGCCGGACCACGCCACGCGGCTGTGTGCACTCGACGGCCTGCAGCGCACCATCTACGTGGGCGGCTTTGCCAAGATCCTGGCGCCGGGCTGGCGTGTGGGGTTTCTGGCCGCGCCGCCGTCGCTGGTGGAGGCCTTCATCGACACCAAGCTGCTGGCCACGCTGACCACGCCTGCGCTGCTGGAGAAAGCGCTGGCCTGGTGCATTGACCAAGGGCAGTTGCGCCGCCACGCCGAGCGCATCCGCACCCGGCTGGACCAGGCGCGCGGGCGCAGTGTCAAGCTGGCGCTGGCCCACGGTTGCAGCTTTGCCACGCCGCCGGCTGGCCTGTTCGGCTGGGTTGAGACCGGGGTGGATACGGATGCACTGTCGCAGCGCATGCTGGACGAGGGCTACTTGCTGGCGCCTGGCGCCCTATTTCATGCGGAGCGCCAGCCCAGCACGCTGATGCGCATCAACTTCGCCACCACCCAGGACGCGCAGTTCTGGAGCACATTTCAGCGACTGCGGGCGGAGCAATAGGGGCAAGTGCTGCCGCTGGGGGGCGATCCGTTTGCCTTCTACAACAACATGAACGCAGCGACCGCAACCAGGGTGGGAATGAGCGCGCCGACCAGCAATTCCCCTGCACCAATGGAGCCATCGGCGAAGCCGCGCCGCAGCAACGCCACTCCAGCAGGATTGGGGGCGTTGGCGATCACGGTCAAGCCACCGCCGGCCACCGCGCCGGCGACCAGGCTGTACTTCGCCTCTTCGGAGATGCCCATGATGAGCGACCCGAGGTAGGTCAGAGCCGCGTTATCGGTGAACGCCGTCAGAGCGGTCGCGCCGAAGAACAGAACCTGGGGTGACATGCCGGACACGATGGGCTGCAGCCACCATTGCTGCATGCCGCCCAGCACCACCAGTCCGGCCAGAAAGAACGCCACCAGCAGCGCCTCTTTGAGAATGAGGGGGCTTTGATGGCGCTCGTAGGCCTGTGTGAAGCCCAGAAACATCAGGAACAGACCCAAAAATGCCACCGGATGGTGAGCCAGCGCCACGACGCCAGCAAGGAATGCGAGGTGCACAGCGACCAGGAGATAGGGAACCCTGGATGGCGTGTGAGACGGGCTCGGCGCAGCCGCGTGATTCAAATACGGGCGCAGCAGGAAGACGGCGACGGTTGCATTCACCAGCACGGCAATGGCGGCCTTCCAGCCAAAGGTGGTCAGCATGAACGCGGAGTCCCACTGCCAGGTTGCCGCCACCATGAGAACCGGCGGCGCGGCGAATGAGGTCAGTGTTCCGCCAATCGAGATATTGACAAACAGCACACCCAGGGCAAGGTACTTGGCGCGCTCCGGGACATCCACCCGGAAGACTTGTGGAGCCAACATCAATGCCGCGATGGTCATGGCCGCCGGCTCCGTGATCGCGGACCCGAGCAAGGGCACTGCTGCAAGTCCCAGCCAGGCTGACGCCAGCGGGGCTTTGACGGGCATCAGCCTGGCGAGGCAACCGACCATGTCCCCAACCACCTGAAGAATGGGTCTGGACGCCGCGACGACCATCACGACGAAGACGAACAGCGGCTCCGTGTACTGACGCGACTCCGCGTACGCCAGCGCTTTGTCGCCGCCACTGACCATGGCCATGACGAAGACCAGTACGATGGCCCAAAAACCGAAGACGACCTCGACTTCACCCATTAGATGAAACAGGCCCGCGTGTCGGGGGTAGAAATGGGACAGCCGCTCCAGTTGCTTGGCTGCGAAGGTGTGGAGCAAAGCGACTGCAAACAGTGCAGCGGCTATCAACTCAATGGACAGGTGTGGCATAGAACCTCAGACGCAACAGGACCGCGAGGCGGCCCGACCATCGCACAAACCTGTCGCGTCAACACGGACGGACACCCGCGGTCAGTTTAACCTGCCAAGCTGGGCCTGTGTGCGAGTTCCTTACAATCGGCGCGCACTGCAGCCACAGGGTATTTGCTGACTCGGACGAGCAAACGCCCGTAGCCGGAAGGGTTAGCATTCGCAAGAGAATTCCAAATAGAGACAAAAAAATGACAACCATGCAGCTGATTGGTGCTTCGCTCTTTGGCATAGCGCTCATACACACCTTCTCAACCAAGTTCTTTGAATGGTTGGCCCATCGCAAGCCTGATCATGCAGGGCTTTGGCACATGCTCGGCGAGGTGGAGGTGGTCTTTGGATTTTGGGCCATGGTCCTTCTGCTTGTCATGATGGCTCTTGAGGGCACCAGTGTGGCAGCGTCCTACCTGGATAGCCGCAACTTCACCGAACCGATGTTCGTGTTCGCCATTGTGGTGATTGCGGGGAGTCGGGCGGTTTTGCACACTGCAAAGAAGGCCGTCAGCGCCATCGCCAGCTTTGTTCCACTCAATGGGGGGATGGCGTTTTATGTTGTAGCCCTGTCGTTTTTGCCGCTGCTGGGTTCTTTGATTACAGAGCCTGCGGCCATGACACTTGCGGCGATGATGCTGAAGGACCGCATCTTCGGTGTTCAAGTGTCCACAAAGCTCAAGTATGCGACCTTGGGTGTGCTGTTTGTCAATGTGTCCATTGGTGGCACGCTCACATCCTTTGCCGCGCCACCGGTATTGATGGTGGCTGCAAAGTGGAACTGGGACAGCTGGTTCATGTTGACCCACATCGGCTGGAAAGCGGCTGTGGCGGTCTTCGTCAATGCCATTGCCACGACGTTCATTTTTAATGGCGAACTGCGCAAGTTGCCTAAGGCACAAAAAACGGACAGTTCGACCATGCCGATGTGGGTACTCCTGGTCCATGTGGCGTTCCTCGCGGGTGTTGTGGCGTTCGCCCACCACCCGGCTGCGTTCATGGGCCTGTTCCTGTTCTTCATTGGTTTTGCCCAGGCCTATCCCAAGTTCCAGGACAGCAAACTGCTGTTGCGGGAGGGTTTGCTCGTGGCGTTCTTCCTGGCCGGATTGGTGGTCCTGGGCGGGCAGCAACAGTGGTGGCTTGAGCCACTGCTGCGCGGCATGGACGCCACAACCGTGTACGCCGGCGCAACGGCGCTGACGGCGGTAACGGACAACGCAGCGCTGACCTACCTCGGTTCTTTGGTTGAAGGGTTGAGCGACGAATTCAAGTACGCGTTGGTGACCGGCGCCGTGACCGGGGGAGGCCTGACCGTGATTGCAAACGCTCCTAATCCTGCCGGATTCGCGATTCTGCGCGGGAGCTTCGAGGACGAGGCCATTCACCCGCTTGGCCTGCTCATTGCCGCGATGCCCGCGACCCTCATCGCCGTGATCGCCTTCAGGCTGCTTTGAGCAAGAGCCTATAGCGCAGCCAGCGTGCGCAACAGCGCCCGGTTGACTGCTTCCACCGGAAGGGCGAGGGCCTTGCAGACTTTGCTGATCATGCGGGTGTTGCAGGATTCCAGCGCGGCAGCCATTTCCTGCCAGGCAGCATAGGGGCCGGTCTGCCCCACCACTGCGGAGGTGATGCGCCCCGGCAAGGGCAGGCGGTGGATGGCTGCGCCCAGGGGCTCTCCCAGCAGCAGGTCCAGTTGCGAGAGGATGCCGCACAGGTAGACCTCCCGGCGCAGTTCATCTTCCGCGCCGGCGTCGGACAACCGCTCCATGGTGTGGGCTCGCACCACCATGGCGCTGCGGATGGGGTCCAGGTTGGGGTCGTCACTGGCGTGGGTAATCTGCTCCAGCAGCCACGTGCGCAACTGGACATAGCCCATGACCATCAGCCCCTGGCGCACACTGGTCACTTCGCTGCGGGCGCCCAGATGGGCCGAGTTGGCGTAGCGCAGAAAGCGGTAGGTCAGCAGGGGTTCATCCCCCATGCGGTGTTCCAGTGCTTCCAGCGACTCGTCAGCCTCCAGTGCCTTCAGGAGGTCGCGTATGCGTTGCCGTGATGGCTGTATCTGCCGCAGGCGGTAGGTGTGCAGCACCTCTTCGGTCGGCCAGCCCGCCACGCCCCACACGCCCTGGCGGTCCAATGCGTGCTCTACCAGCGCCTGGCTGGCCAAGCCCTGGTACAGGCATCCGGCCAGGACCGGGCTGCGTCCCGCCTGGGGCGAGCCGAGTCCGCCATCCTGACGCTGGCGCAGGGATACGCGCAGGGCATCCAGCGCTTCGTGCGGGGTGAGGGTGCGAAGGGTCTTGTGGAACCAGGCCTCGGTGTGCGGTGCCGGTGCATGGCCTGGCGGACCGCTCCACACCAGGGGCCAGCCGCGTTGCTGTGCCTGGCGCACGCGCGCAGCAAAAGCCGCGTCATCCAGCCAGGCGTCCGGTATTTCCAGCCAGACGCCGCGGGCTGGGCTTTGCTCCAGCAGGTCACCCAGCAGGGGCGCCGATTGGGCGTGCAACAGCAGGGTGGGTGCCGATACGGGCCACAGACCGGAGAGGGCTTCCAGCAGGTGGCGGGCATCGACCACGTTGGGGGCAAGCGGCGCCACGGCCAGGCGCACGCCGGCGCAGCGACGCTTCTGGTTCCAGACCAGTTCGTATCCGAGTGTGATGCTGCCGAGAACCGAGATGGCCATGGTGTCAACAGGCCAGGGCCTGCCTCAACTGATGAAGTTGAACAACGAGAGTTTCTGCACCTGGGCGTAGGACTGCAGGGCCGCCTGGTAGCCGGTCTGTTGGTTCTGGAAATCGGAGACGCCCTTGACCATGTCCAGGTCTTCGGCGCGTGAGCGGTCGCCTTCGACCTGAATGCTGCGTTTGTCCTGGTTGGCGCTGATGCGGTCGGCCCGGTTCAACAGGTCGCCGGCCTGCCCACGCACGGATGACACCTGCGCCATGCCGAGGTCCACGTTGTTGAGCGCCTGGCCGACGGCCTGCATGGCCGCATTGCTGTCCAAGGCATTGCCAATGTCGCGGATGGCGTCATCCAGCACGCTGAAGATGCTGGGTTTGGGGTCTATCGCCAGTGTGTCTCCCACAGCGGGAGCGCCCTTGATCGAAAGCGACAGTCCGGGGATCTGGGTGACTGCTATGTTGGCGACGCTGTTGGTGGGGTAGCTGGCAAAGCCGCTGAAGGGGCCGGTGACATTGGGGTTCTCGGCAATGTCCCAGGTCACCGTGGTGGTTCCGGGTACCGAGGTGGTGTCCACGCCGGTGATGTTGAGTGCGTAGGCGGAGCCACTCACCAGGGCCGGGTTGGTCAGTGTGACACCGCTGGTGCGGATCTCGTGTGCAGGGGCCGTAACATTGGTCAGGGTGACGTTGAAGACGCCATCGCGTGCGGGCAGGTGCATGAAAGCCCGGTCACCGTCCAGGGTGTAGGGAATCGCCACTTCGTTGCTGGCAGTCTGCCCAGGCAACCCGGCAAAGGTGTAGTCCTGCGGCAGGGCTTGCGGACCGACAAATGGGGCCAGTGCGCTGCCCAGTGCGCTGAACAGCGGCAGCCCATTGGTGTCCTTGCGGTTGGCCAAGGCAAAGATCTGGTCCCGGTAGCCGCTGAGCTGGGCGGCAATGGATTTACGCTCCAGCGCACTGTGCGAGGCATTGCCGGCCGAGGCGGCTAACTCGCGGAAATTCTGCAGGGCGTCGTTGACGTCGGCCAGGGTGCTCTCGGCCTGGGTGATGGAGTTGCGCTGGGATTCCAGGGCGCGCTGGTCGGTCTCGATACGCGCCAGTCGGGTAATGGCGCGCTCGGCCTGGGCTGCACCGGTGGGGTCATCACTGGCGCGCACGACCTTTTTGCCGGACGTCAGGTTCTCCTGCAGATTGGACAGCGACGACTGGCGGTTCATGATGTTGCGCAGTGCGATGTCGTAGGCGTTGGCGGATCCAACTCGGACGAAGGATGACATGGTGTGACTCCTGTGGGGCAGCGCTTAGCGGCTCAGGTTCTGGATCAGGGTGTCAAAGATATTCTGCGCGATCTGGATCATTTTGGCCGATGCCTGGTAGGCCTGCTGGTATTGCAGCAGGCTGGCGGCCTCTTCGTCCAGATTGACGCCGGATACACCGGCCCGGTCGCGTTCCACATTGGTCGCAATCGAGGCAGACACCTGCGCCGCGTAGTCCGCACTCTGGGTGCGGATGCCGATCTGTGAAATCAGTCCGGCATAGCCGTCGGTCATTGCCGCGCCGTCGAACATGGCGGCATCGCGCAGGTTCATCATGGCGGTGGCATTGCCAGAGGACAGCGTGGGATACAGGTTGGCATTCACGGTGACCGTGTCGCCGGCCTTGGGTGTGCCCTGCAGGGTCAGGGACCAGTCGGCCAGCGGCGGGGTAGCGGGAACAGTGGCTTCGATGGCCTGGCCGGGCGTGTAGGTGAACACGGTGGCGCCCTGGTCGCTGCGGGTGTAGGTATTGGAGCCGGTGAAGGTGATCACCACGCCAAGGGATGCCGGCGCTGGCGGATTGGTCCGGGCCGACATGGAAACTTGTTGCAGACTGCCGGTGTTCGCCGCTCCCATGGTGGCGGCGACCGGGCTGGCGACCGCCAGCGCACGCGGCGTGGAGAACACGCTGGTCACGTTGCTGGCCGAAGTGCTGAAGGGTTTGATCAGGAAGCGGTCGCCGGGCGCGGCACCGCCGGCCTGGGCAATGTCCAGGCCATCAATGCTGATGGAGTTGGTGGGTGACAGCGAGGTGTCGAAGGCGGTAACCTGGCCGTCAGAGCGGCGGGTGATGGTGCCTGTGGTGGCGCCATTGAACTGGATTTCGTAGTCGGACGCGGCAAACTTGGTGGTGTCGGCCACGCTCAGGGTCATGACCGCACCGCCGGTGTTCAGCACGGCTGGCGGCTTGGGTTCCATGACGTTGTTGGGGCCAAACACCGTGGGGCTGAACAGGTTTCCGCCGACATTGCCATCCAGGTCCAGCCCCAGCTTGTGCTGGTCGTTCATGGCGGTCGTGGTGGCCAGGGTCAGGCGACCCAGCAGGTTGCGGCCCTCATTGAGGTCGCTGTTCTGGAAGCGCAGCAGGCCCGATACTTCACCACCGCCGAGCATGTCTTCGTCCAGCTTCAGGGGGCCGCCCGCGCGCATGACGGCGAGTTTGCTGCTGCGGGAGTCGCCGTAGTCGTCCTTGAGGATGGCCACGGTGGACGCGGCGCTGCCCAGCACCAGCTCCTGGCTGCCCGCGATGTAGAGCCCCACCGAGCCGTCATCGGCCTTCACCGAGGTGGTTTGGATGTATTGATTGAGTTCCTTGATCAACTGGTCCCGCCGATCCAGCAGGTCATTGGGGGGCTGGCCATTGCCCTGGGTGCGGGTGATTTCGTCGTTGACCGCCGCAATGCTTTGCGCCAGGCTGTTGATGGTGGTGACCTTTTGGGCCAACTCCTGAGCGACCCCGGTCTGCATGTCGTCGAGCTGTTGCGAGGCTGCCCGCATGCGCGAAGCGGTCTCGTCAATGCGCGTCAGGACCACGGTGCGAGCGGTCATGTCGGTGGGTGCGTTGGCCACGTCCGAGAACGCATTGAGCATGTCGCTGATGGACGCGCCCAGACCCTGCTTGCCACCCGCAAAAATACCTTCCAGTTGGCGCAGTTTGTCGGCCCGTGTGGCGTCTGCAGCCTGGGTTGATGTGGCCAGTGTGGACTGGCGTGTCAGGAATTCACTGAAATTGCGCTGGATGGACTGGACCGAAACACCTTGGCCGATATAGCCCACGGCGGTGTGCTGCCCCGGCACGGTAGCCAGCACCACCTTTTGCCGCGAATAACCAGCAACATTGACGTTGGCAATGTTGTTGCCGGCGGTTTGCAGTGCCGCCTGGTTGGCCTGCAGGGCCCGGGCTCCGACGTTGAGTAAGCTTCCCATGGCGATTCCCCGTTATGCCTGTGCGCGCCGGATTTGCAGCGTGGTGTTGATGGCGCGGCTGAGCTTGGCGGCGTATTCCGGGTCGGTCGCGTAGCCGGCCTTTTGCAGTCCGGTGGCATAGGCATGGGCAGAACCGGTTTGTTCGCGGGCCTTGGCGTAGCGTGGGCTTTCGGAGATCAGGCGGGCGTAGTCCTTGAAAGAGTCTGCGTAGGAGTCATACGCCCGAAACCGGGCCACCCGCTTCTGGGCGACTCCGTTGACGAATTCAGTGGTGGTGACGTCGGCGGTCTTGCCGGTCCAGCCTGGCCCGGCCTTGATGCCGAACAGGTTGTGCGAAGGCGCGCCGCCCTTGACCTTGATTTCGTATCTGCCCCAGCCAGTTTCGTGACCAGCCTGGCCGAGCATGAAGCTGGCAGGAATGCCGGTGGATTTTTCAATTTCGCTGGCAACCTGGGAGTGTTGCTGCACAAAGCTCGTCTGGCCCGCGGTCGGAGGGCGACTGGACTTGCCACTGGGCGCTGCCACTGCGGAAGGACTGGATTGCCGGGCCAGGCCGACGGTGCTCTGCAGGGCGGCTCCCTTGTCAGCGGCAGCATTGACCTGTGCCGTGGTGCCCGCCATTTGACGGGTCAGTTGCAGGGCAATCATGTCCGCCAGACCGCCGGGTTGTCCCGACATCTGGACGGCAAATTGCTGGTCCAGCAGGTCGGTTCCGAGGTCGCCCCCGGGGCTGTCGAGCATGCCCGACTTCATGGTGGCTTCGCGCATGCTCTTCATCAGCTCGCGCATGAAAAGGGACTCGAACTGCTTGGCGGTTTCCTTGATGGCGGCCGGGCTGTTCTTGCCGGCCTCCATTTTGAGCGCGCCCAGCGACTGGGCGTCCGCGGCCAGTGCCTGTGAGTTGGAGATGGCGCCGTAGCTCATGTCAGATGACCTCCAGCTCCGCATTCAATGCACCGGCTGACTTGATGGCCTGCAGAATGGCCAACAGGTCCTGGGGTGTGGCGCCCAGGGCGTTGAGCGCCTTGACGACGTCCGTCAATTGGGCCGCAGCAGGCAATTGGATCAGTTTCCCGGCGTCCTGCTTGATTTCGATATTGGATTTCTCCGTCACCACGGTCTGGCCGCCCGACAGCGGGTTGGGCTGACTGACAGCTGGCGTAGTGCTAATGCTGATCGACAGGTTGCCGTGGGCAATGGCACAGGCCCCCAGCGACACTGCCTGGTTCAGGACGATGGAACCGGTGCGGGCGTTGATGATGACTTTGGCTGCAGCCACGGTGGCCTGCACCGGCAACTCCTCCATTTCGGCCAGGAAAGTGATGCGGTCATTGGGGTTGGTGGGTGCCGTGACCTGCACGGTGCGTCCGTCCAGTGCCTGCGCGACGCCTGCACCAAACTGCTGGTTGATGGCCTGCGCCACCTTGCGGGCGGTCTGGAAATCGGAGGCATTGAGACTGAGGTTGACGGTGGCGCCTTCCTGCAGCGCCGTGGGCACCACGCGCTCAACCTGCGCGCCATCGGGGATACGGCCGGCGCTCAGGTGGTTGACCTGCACCTTGCTGCCACCAGCGGCGGCGCCAGCACCGGCCACGATCAGGTTGCCCTGTGCCAGCGCGTAGATTTCGCCGTCAGCGCCCTTGAGCGGCGCAGCGATCAGCGTGCCACCCTTGAGGGACTTGGCGTTGCCGACGGACGAGACATTGACGTCGAGCAATTGGCCGGGGCGGGCGAAAGCGGGCAATTGTGCAGTCACCAGCACGGCAGCCACGTTTTTCATCTGGAGCTGGGCCAGAGTGGTGGAAGTGAGGGTGATACCCAATTGCTGCAGGTAGTTGCTCAGGCCCTGAGTGGTGTAGGGCATCTGTGTGGTCTGGTCGCCGGTGCCGTCCAGGCCCACGACGAGCCCGAAGCCGGTCAACTGGTTGCTGCGCACGCCTTCGATGCTGGCGACTTCCTTGATGCGCATGGCGTTGGCCGGTGCGCCGGTGACCAGGCTCAGTGCCAGGCACAGGTAGCCCAGCAGCCGAAGGCTGGTGGATTTCGCCGATGTGGTCCAGGTGGTCATGTGCAGAGTCGGTTGGCGGGTTGACCCGGGTGGATCTGTTACCCCTCGGCACTATTCTGGATAACTTTAGAACGGTTGAAAGCTTAAAAAGAACCGTGAAATCCAGCCAACTGTCTGTGCTTCGCCCTGTGCACCGCGTCCGCGGGACTCGACCCGCACGTTGGCCACCTGGGTGGAACTCACGATGCTGCCCGGCTGCACCAGGCGGGGATCGACCGTTCCGGAGAAGCGCAGCACGTCCACGTTCTGGTTGACTCCGATCTGCTTTTCCCCGGCCACGACCAGGTGCCCGTTGGGCATGACTTCGATGACGGTGGCGGTGATGGAGCCCGAGAAGGTGTTGGCGCTTTCCGTGCCGCCCTTGCCGGAGAAGGCGTTGTTCGTGCTGGCGCCGATGCCCAGCTTGCCCAGACCTGCAGCGGTGTTGAAGGGCAGTGCGGTGGCGTTGGAGTCGATGGAACTGGTGCGGTTGACAGTCGAAGTGGACTTCTGGCTCGCCGTCACGTTTTCAACAATCTGGATGGTGACCGTGTCACCGATGGTGCGGGCCCGCCGGTCTTCGAACGCCGGGCGGTAGCCCACCGTCTGGAACAGGCTGCCGGTGGCGGGCCGGGCCGCCGCCGGGGTGGGCATGGGGGCCTGGCTGACGCGGGGTTCGGCAAAATCGACCACGACTTTTTGGGGAATCTGCTGGCAGGCCGTGAGCGTCAGCGCGGCCAGACATGTGGCAACAAAACGAGCTGTAGCCCTCGTGTTTGCTGCGCTAATTGCTATTGTTTTCATAGCTAACCTCATAACTGACCGAGTTTTTGCAGCATCTGGTCGGACGTCTGGATGGCCTTGGAGTTCATCTCGTAGGCACGCTGCGTCTGAATCATGGTGACCAGCTCTTGCACCACGTTGACGTTGGACGTTTCCACGAATCCCTGCATCAGCGAGCCCAGGCCGTTGGTGCCGGCAGTCCCAACGTTGGGCTGTCCGGACGCGGCACTCTCCGCATAGATGTTCTGCCCTTTGGGTTCCAGTCCGGCCGGATTGATGAAGCTGGCCAGAGTCAGTGTGCCGATGGATTGGGGGGCGGTGTTGCCGGGAATGGTGGCAGATACGGCGCCATCCGCGGCGATGCTGATCGCCGTTGCGTTGGCCGGCACGGTGATGCCACCGGCCAGCGGCAGGCCGTTGGAGTTGACCATGCGGCCCTGGTTGTCAATCTGGAAGGCGCCGTCGCGGGTGTAGCCGATGGTGCCGTCGGGCATGGTGAGCTGGAAGAATCCGTTGCCCTGAACCGCGATGTCCAGGTTGTTGCTGGTCTGCTGCAGGTTGCCTTGGGCAAAGCTGCGCGCGGTGGCGACGGTGCGCACGCCCAATCCGACCTGCAGGCCGGTTGGCAGCGTGGACTGCTCGGATGTGGCAGAGCCGACCTGGCGCAGGTTCTGGTACATCAGGTCTTCGAAAACGGCATGCGCCTTCTTGAAGCCGTTGGTCGAAACGTTGGCAAGGTTGTTGGAAATGACGTCCAGCTGGGTCTGCTGGGCTTCCATGCCGGTTTTTGAGATCCACAGTGAGTTGATCATGGCGGTTTCCTGTCGGTAGGGTGCTGTTACGCAGCCGGGTTAGCCTTGCAGCCCCAGCAATTGACCGGCGGAGCGGTCGTTGGACTCGGCGGTTTGCAGCAATCGCATCTGGGTTTCAAATTGCCGTGCTGTCTGAATCATTCCCACCATGGCTTCAATGGGGTTGACGTTGGAGCCTTCCAGCGTGCCGGCCTGGAGCTTGGCGTTCTCATCGTTGGGCAATGGGTCTCCGGAGGTGGATCGGAACAAGCCATCGCTACCGCGCTTGAGGGGATCTTCTGCTGTGGGCGACACCATCTTCAGTCGTCCGATGGCGTTGGCTGGTTGATTGCCAACCTTTGCGGTGATCGTGCCGTCGTGACCCACGGCGAGCTCCGCTCCAACCGGGACCGTGATGGGCGCGCCACCGTTGGACAGCACGGGCAGGCCACCGGGGCTCACCAGGGTTCCATCCGTCGACACCTCCAGATGGCCATTGCGGGTATAGGCTTCGGTGCCGTCAAGCCCCTGCACCGCGAACCAGGCACTGCCGTTGGCCATGACGTCGAGGTTGCGATCGGTGCGCACGGCGGCGCCCGGACGGTCGAGGTAGCCCGCCGTGGCCTCCACGGCGAACACGCGGGTGGTGGCACCTTCGCCCTGCAGAGGCACCGCGCGGTAGGTCGACAGTTCGGCCCGAAATCCGTTGGTGGATGCGTTGGCCAGGTTGTTGGACAGGACTGCCTGGCGACTGGCGGCCGCGTTGGCGCCCGACATCGCGGTGTAGATGAGGCGGTCCATGGTGGTTCAGCTCCGTTGGTGGGTGTGTATCAACGCATGTTGACCAGAGTCTGCAGGACGGTGTCCTGGGTCTTGATGGTCTGGGCATTGGATTGGTAGTCGCGCTGGGCGGTCATCATCGCCACTAGTTCGGCGGTCAGGTCTACATTGGAGGCTTCCAGTGCACCTGAATTGATGGCGCCAAAGTTGCCCTGGCCCGGTGAGCCCTGGATAGGCTGGCCCGACGCCGAAGTCTCCACCCAATTGTTCTGGCCGACCGGCTTGAGGCCCTGAACGTTGCGGAAATCCGCCAGCGCCAGCTGGCCGGAGGCCTGGCTTTGCCCGTTGGAGTAGCGGGTGGTGACCACGCCCTGCTCGCTGATGGAAATGCCGGTCAAGGTTCCTGCGGTGTAACCGTTTTGCGTCAGGTCCGAGATGGCGAATGACGTGCCGTATTGTGTGGCCTTGCTGAGGTCCAGATCAGCGGTAAACGTTCCGATGTTGGTGTTGGTGGATGTCAGCGTGACGGGGACTATTCCGGGGGCAGCGGGGGTGAGCAAGTTGCCGGATGTGTCGAATGTCAGGGGCGAGATCAATGTGGCGCCCGCGGCAGGGTCGCCGTCATACACGTCCCAGGCATCAGTGGCCGTCTTGATGAAATACAGTTTGACCGGAACGGCGACCCCCTGGGAGTCATAGGCATTCATGGTGGTGCCGTACGTGGTGTAGGGAGTGGGCGGCGTTGCAGTCGCTGCGACTGGCACCCGCGCGTCCAGATTGAATTCCGCGGTAATGGAGTCCGTTTGCTTTGCCGCAATCGGTGCGCCGGTCGGGATATTCAATTTCGTAGGGGTCGTGCTGGTCGGCGTGCCGGATACATCGGTAGTGAAACCCATGACATTGGAACCTGCGTTCGTAACCAGGTTTCCCTTCGAGTCCAGTTTGAATTGACCGTCCCGGGTGTAGGCAGCACTGCCGTCCTTGAGCGTCAATTGGAAGAAACCACCCCCGTTGACAGCGCAGTCCAGGCTGTTGCCGGTGATGTTGATGGTGCCCTGTGAGAATTGCTGAGAGATGGTTGAGATCTCCACGCCAATACCCGCGCCACCGGCACCTCCACCACTGCTGGCACCGAGTGCAGAGGCAACGACCGCGGAGAACTCTGCACGCGATGATTTGGCTCCCACGGTGTTGGAGTTAGCAATGTTGTTGCCAATCACGTCGAGGTTCTTGGCGGAAGCATTTAAGCCGGAGAGTCCTGTTTGAAAGCTCATGATTCGTTCCTTCGTGTATCGCTGCGTACAAAAAAAATGCGGTTCTGGTCGGGTTACAAGATGGCCAGGACATCGGTGTAGAAGACCGGGTCGCGCCCCTTGAGTTCGATGCCCTTGCTTCCAATGGAGACCACCGAGTCGCGTGCAAGAGCGGTAGTCTCTACGGGCTTGCCACCGCTGGTTGCTGTTACCTTGAACGTGGGGCTGCCCGTGCCGGTGTAGCTGGAGGCGTCCCACTCAAAGGCGTGACGTCCTTCACCCAGGCTGCCCAGACTGAGGGTATCCAGTACCTGGCCGCCCGGGGACAGGATTTCGACCTTGACCATGTCTGCCTTGCCAGACAAATCAATGGAGCCCTTGGCTTTGCCATCATTGATTGACAGCTTGTTGCTTTCCACCAAAACGTCATGACCAATGAGTGCCGTGCCCTGGAGGGCTTGCATGGCAGTGAACTGCGCGGCCATGGACTTCATGGTTTCATTGAGCTGACTGATACCCGAAACCGTGTTGATCTGCGCCATCTGGCTGGTCATCTGCGCGTTGTCCATGGGGTTCATGGGGTCCTGGTTGTTCAACTGGGCAACCAGCAACTTGAGGAAACGGTCCTGCTGTGCATCTGCACTCGTCTGCCCGGCCGTCTTTGCTGCGGCGCTGCTGGTGAGTGTTGGACCGGTTGTCGCTACGCTATCGACCATGTTTCATTCTCCTTGGACTATTGACCCATTTGCAGGGTTTTGAGCAGTAGCGTCTTGGCGGTGTTCATCACTTCGACGTTGTTCTGGTAAGAACGCGAGGCGGAGATCATGTTGACCATCTCTTCGACCGGATTGACATTGGATTGGGTCACGTACCCTTCCGCGTCTGCGGATGGGTGCGAGGGGTTGTGCACCCGGCGCATGGGTTCGTTGCTTTCGCGAATCGCGTTGACCCGCACACCAGACGATGCGTCGGTTCCCATGGGAACGGTTTCAAAAACCACCTGGCGGCTTTTGTAGCCCTGTCCATCCGGACCCGCCACCGCGTCCGCGTTGGCAAGATTGCTGGCGACCACGTTGAGACGCTGCGACTGTGCACTGACTGCACTGCCGGAAACGTTGAAGATGGAAAACATGGACATGGTGTGACTCCGCCTGCGCTAGGTACCTGGTTACTGGCCCTGTATCGCGCTCAAGATTGTTTTGGACTGTCCGTTAATAAAGCGAAGCGTGGCTTCATAGCGGACCGAGTTGTCGACAAAATTGGCCCGTTCGCGGTCCATGTCGACGCTGTTGCCATCCATGGCGGGTTGTGTCTGTGCCGTGTAATCCAGTGTGGAAGTGCCCAGGCTTGCGGTTTTGGGTTGCAACGCAAAGTGCCGCGCATTGCTGATGCCGTTGGACGGCGCTTTGGATGCCAGGGAAGTCGAGCCTTCGCCGGTTGCCGCGCTCAGGGCTTCCTTGAAATTGATGTCGCGACCCGCATAGCCGGGGGTATCGGCGTTGGCGATGTTGCTGGCAATGATGCGTTGCCGATCGGCGCGCAGCACCAGGGCTTTCGCATGAAAGTCCAGCGCGTTGGTCATATTGGCAAACATGGATTACCTCCGAATGGGTTTTCGAACCCGCTGGCGGGGCCAAGTGGTTCGACGTGGGGCAATTATGGAAAAAGCTTTAATTTTTTAGCAGCTGAATATGGGGGGGAATACCGGCCAATTGGAGGGTTTGCGGTTTGCGTGACTCTCTATAGTTGACTGGCCGAAAGGTCCTGGGACAGTGCCGTGGTTGTGGTCTGTCCCCAGCAACTGGAGAAATGCGATGCGTCACCCACTTTGTCAATTCTGGTCGGCATGCCGAAGGATGCTGCTGGTGTGCGGGCTGCTGGGTGGGGCATTTATGGGGGTTGCACGGGCGCAAGCTGTGAATGGGCCCGACTTTCAGGCGCTGGCGCAGGATTGGCTGCGTGATGCGACGAATGCCGTGCAGTCATCCGGCCCGACTCCGTTGCGTCTGGAGGTGAAGGTGGGCAGCCTGGACAGCCGATTGCGGCTGGCACCGTGTGGCAATGTGGAGCCGTATCTGCCTCCTGGAGCCAAGTTGTGGGGGCGGACCCGCATTGGTTTGCGTTGCATCGACGGCATCAGCCGCTGGAATGTCTCATTGCCGGTTACGGTCAATGCCTACGGCAATGCCTGGGTGATCAAGGGTAGTGTGCCGGCGGGGGCCGCATTGACGGAAAATGACGTTGCCGAGGCTGAGGTCAACTGGGCAGAAGAGTCGAGTCCGGTACTCAGGGATCGGTCGTTGTGGGTCGGGCAAATTGCGACCCGGGCATTGTCAACCGGCCAGGCGGTGCGCCAGGGCATGGTCAAACCGGCCCAGGTATTCCAGGCCGGCGCGCAGGTTCGCGTGGTTGCGCAAGGCGCGGGATTCCAGGTTTCATCCGATGCCCAGGCCCTGTCGGCCGGCGTGGTGGGGCAAATTGCGCGGGTTCGCCTGGATAACGGCAAGGTCTCATCGGGCCTGGTACTGGATATGCGAACAGTGAAGATTGACCTATAGGTCACTAATGCAGGCAAATTCCGGTGCAAATAACTCTAAAGTCCGTCATGATGTGGCCGATATCATTCGCACAAGGCAACACATACTGTGGTTTTGGAGAACGCTATGAAAATCGGTCAACCCTCAGACAACTCGATCCAAATCCACTCGGGCAATGCCGCAGCGACCCAAAAAGCAGGACCAGGGGCCAGCGCGAGTGGTGCTGCGACCACGACTGCCAACCAAGGTACGCGTTCCGCTGGAGTGGCGGTGACGGTGTCGACTTTGGCCCGCGGCCTGGAAAAAGCTGGCCGTGGCGAGGCCGCGGACATCGATACACAGAAGGTTGCGAGCGTTCGCTCGGCCATCCAGCAAGGGACCTACGTGGTCAACCCGGAAGCCATTGCGGACAAGCTGCTGTCCAACGCGCAGGAAATGCTCAACCGCACCACCAGCTAAGCGGTTTCGGGGCCTGCGCAAGTATTTACGTGCAAAGGCCCTGACATGTCACATCCCACACTCGATAGCCAACTTGATCTCCTTGAGGCGCAAATCCAGGAGTTGGGCGGTAGCCTGATTGCTGGCAACCCGGAACTGCTGCAGGCAGCAGGCGCCAGGTTTCAACAATTGACGGTCGAACTGATTCAAATGGCCGACCAGGTCGGGCGTGTCCAGCTGGACTCTCCGAGCCGGGCCCGTCGTATCCGGGCCTTGTCCAGTGGTTTGGGTATTCTGCGTGAGAATCTGTTGCGCCAATCAGCATACGTCGATCACGCACTGGCCGTGGTGGTGCCAGCTACGCAGCAGAAAGCGACCTACGCAGGGTCCAGGGCATACGGAAGCCCCATCCGCCAGTCAGGCGCGTTTTCCGTACTTTCTGCTTAGTTCCCCAAATAGAAACGTAGTGCGGCGGCTACTGGAGGCCGCCTGCCTCAGTGCGAGCGCATCTTGGCCCGCAGACGGGCAATGGACTGGCTGTGCAGTTGGCAGATCCGGGATTCGGTGACGTCCAGGACTGCTGCAATTTCCTTGAGATTCATATCCTGCTCGTAGTACATGCTCATGATGTACTGCTCCCGTTCGGGCAGGCTCTTGATGGCCGCAACCAGCGACTGCCGCAGGCGCTGGTCACGCAGCATGTTCATGGGGTCCGAATCCGTATCGGCGACATGGCGGTCAAGGAAGTTGTCGTCATCCTCATGGGAGCGTGCCATGTCCTCCAGGTACACCAACTGGGTGCCGCGCACCTTGCTCAGCAGTGTCTGGTAGTCGGCCAGGGTCAGCCCCATCTCCTTGGCGATTTCGGACTCGACCGGACTGCGCCCCAGGCGGTGTTCAAGGCGCCGCATGGTGGTTTCGATGTCCTTCTGGCTCTTGCGGGAGCCGCGCGACATCCAGTCGTTGCCGCGCAGTTCGTCCAGCATGGCGCCCCGTATGCGTTGGGTGGCAAAGGTCTCAAATTGCACGCCCTGGGATGCTTCATAACGGGAGAGTGCATCCGCCAGTCCGATCAGGCCTACCTGGATCAGGTCATCCACTTCGACGCTGGCCGGCAACTTGGCCATCATGTAGTGCGCCAGCCTGCGAACCAGTGGCTGGTATTGCTTGATCAGGGCCGAGCGGTCCAGCTGACCTTTCACCGTGTACATCAATGGCTCCCCGCAAAATGGTCAACGTGTCTGAAGTGCACACTGTGCAAGCCGGTCCCCCCGGAGTGGTGATCTGCATTCAGCGCTACGGCACTCTCGAGCAGCCGCAAGGCCAGTCGCTGCGTCTCACCGTACAGGGGTTCTTCAGTGTGCTGTTCGGTGATATCGAATGCCTTGACCTCATGGCCCAGAAACCGCTTTGCGCATTCGCTCAAGCTGGCAGCCACCGACTGTGGATGGGTAGACGGAGCGGCTGACGGATCGGGGATCATGTTGACGATGGTAGGCTTAAGTTTGCCAGTTATCAACAAGCGTTTCAATGCCAAATAGCTGGTGAGCAGGGAGTTTCTCATGGGGGAAACTGCCAGCACGGGTTCGATGGCGCAGTCGCCAATCAAAGGGATCATGCATTCTACTTTGCAGTACAGAATGACAACACTTCCCTGCGGGAACAAGTGACCCAACTGGCGCAGATTCTGCGATTTCTGCAGAGGTGCGGCGCACAGCCCTTGGACGCCTGCCGCAGCTGGCAGCACGGTCCATGCGCCAGGCTGGCGGTCTTCATCGCCGCTCCAGCGCGAGTCCTCCAGAAGCTGTGCCAGGCCTGGATTGGACTCCGACTCCTGGGTCGTCGCATCCAGGACTGTAACTGTGTAGCCAAAATTCACCAGGGCCAGACAGAGTTGCCAGAGCAGTGGCAGCTCTGCCTGCTCGTCGCCATGACTGACCACGGCCATCATGCGTGGTCCCGGTTGGGCACCCAGGCCAATCAGGCCGGATGCCTGGTTGGCAAAGTAGTCAAGCATCCAGGCGCCCCTTGATGGCCGACTGGCCCGTTGGATGACCGAAATAGAAGCCGAGGTCGCTGACTTTGGGATCGTAGGCCGAAATGCCAGCCGTACGCATGGACTGGCGTACCAGCTTTGGCGCGTTCGCAGCTTCCCAGTCTTCCGGAACGCGTTGACCGGTGGTCACGCCGCGCAGGACCAACTGGTTGCGGATGGCCGCATCGATTGCCGGGCCTAGTTTGACGGCTTCGTCGGTCTTGGAGAAGATGGTGTGTTGTGGTCCGGTGGACTTGAACGCCGCCACGGCTTCGTCCAGAGTGTCACCATGGCTGCCGGCATTAAGTACCAGCAGCCGCTTCACGTTGGGCAGATCAAGCAGGTCCATGATCTCGCGCTTGCGCGGATCCCGGGGTGCCAGGCCGGTCGTATCGATAAGCACCATTTTCCGGTTCGACAGCAGGCCCAGTAAATCCTGAAGGGCCACCCGGTCGTGGGCCAAATGGGCGACAACTCCCAGCATCTTGCCGTAGGCGCGCAGTTGCTCATGGGCGCCTACGCGGTAGGTGTCCAGTGTGATCAATCCCACGCTGCCGGGGCCGTGCGTGCGGGCACACAGGCCAGCCAATTTCGCGGTGGTGGTGGTCTTGCCGACACCGGTCGCGCCGATCAGAGCAAAGATGCCGCCTTCCTCTTGCAGCAGAGGGCCTTCGGCATCCGTCTTCAGGTTGCGCTCCAGCACATCCACGATCCACTGCACCGATTCAGCGGCGTTCATTTCCTCCGGCATGCGTTCCAGGATGGTGCGCGACAGGTTGGGGGAATAGCCTGCGCGGATGAGTTTGAGCATCAGGTTGGCCTGGATGGGGTTCTGGCGTGCCTGACCGAGCCATGCCAGCGTATTGAAACGGTCTTCCATCAGCTCCTTCATGGCGTGCAGTTCGTCCACGATGCCTTGCGATACTCCCTCGGATTGCAGCGAAGGTGCTGCAGCCTTGCGGGGTGCGGCTGCCTTTGGCGTGATGGCTTCCTTCTTCTCGAGAATGTGTTCCACCGGTATTGCGCGTGGCCGCTCAGGTTGCTGCTCTTGCTGGGGGCGATCGGCCGGAATGGTGGTCACGGCGGATTCATGGCGCTTGCGCATCATGCGTTCCCGCACATAGTCCTGGAACGACAGCGTGCTCATGGCCAGTTGTGCGGCATCGTCTTCGACCTTGCTGGCGACTTCCTGGTAGCTGGGGGGGGTGGCTCGCGCTGGGGCGCTTGCGTTCTTTTGAACCGAGCGTTCGTGGGCCTGATCCAGTGCTGCCAGTGAATCTTCCGCCGTGGCAACAACTTCGACGCCATTCTCGGTGGGGCGATTGGAAAGAATCAGCGTGCCATCACCAAAGGCCAGGCGAGCCTTTGCCAGTGCTTCACGGGATGTAGCGGCGGTAAAGCGTTGAATATTCATGATGTTGCGCCTCTGAGAATCGGACCAATGCGGATCGTGTGTGTTTCAGGAATTTCGCTGTGCGCCAGTACTTGCAGACGGGGCGCCACGCGGCGCACCAGGCGCGAGATGGCGGCGCGGATCTGATCGGGTACCAGCAGGCAGGCCGGCACGCCAATCTCTTCCTGTTTCATGGCCGTTTCGGCAGCACTGCGGGTCAGCATTTCAGCCACGCCGGGATCGAGTGCCGGCCCGGCGGCGTTGCCCAGGGCTTGCACCAGCAGGCGCTCCAGACCCGGGTCAATGGCAATCACATTGAGTTCGCGGCTGGGGCCGTAAATCTGCTGGACGATGGCGGGTGACAAGGCCACTCGTACCCGGCGCGCCAGTTCGGCAGGGTCCAGCGTGGAGCCGGCATGTTCTGCAATGGACTCGATGATGGTGCGGATGTCGCGAATATGGACCGACTCGTCCAGCAGGAGCTGCAGCACTTTTTGGAAAACGGCAATGGAAACCATCTTGGGTACCACTTCTTCTATCAATCTGGGTGCCAGTTTGGCCACGTGTTCCACGAGTTGTTGGGTTTCTGTGCGGCTCAGCAACTTGGATGCTTGAACCTGCATCAAGTGTGACAAATGGGTGGCCATCACAGTCTCGGAATCAACGACGGTAAACCCGACCATTTGTGCCGTTTCCTTTTGCTGTTCGTCGATCCAGTGTGCGGGTAATCCAAATGCGGGGTCGGTGGTGGCCGTTCCAATCAACGGTGTGGTGATGCCTCCTGGGTTGATGGCCAGGTACATGCCGGGGAACGCTTCGCCTTCGCCAACAATGACACCGCGCAGGGTGATGCGGTAGCCGCTGGGTTTGAGCTCCAGGTTGTCGCGCACATGGACGGGTGGCGGCAGGAATCCCACCTCTTGTGCAAACTTGCGACGCACGCCCTTGATGCGGGTCAATAGGTCGCCTTGGCGAGTCTTGTCAACCAGAGCGATCAGGCGGTAACCCAGTTCCAGCCCCAGTTGATCGACGGGCTGCAAGTCATCCCAGGAAGCCTCGCCGTCAGTGTTCACGGGGGCTACCTGCGCCTCGGGATCGGCCGGTGGCGGTTTGTGGGCCAGTACCCATGCACCGTAGGCGAGAACTGCAGAAATGGTCAGAAACACGAAGTGGGGCATGTTGGGGATGATCCCCAGGATGAACATGATGACGGCGGTGATGCCCAGGACCTTGGGCGATACAAACATCTGGCCCACGATCTGCTTGCCAATGTCGTGTTCCTTGCCGACGCGCGACACCACCATCGCGGCTGCGACGGAAATCAGCAGGCCAGGGATTTGGGCGACCAAGGCGTCACCAACTGCCAGCAGGATGTAGGTGTTGGCGGCCTGTGAGGCAGTCAGGTCATGCTGGAGGATACCAATGGCAAAGCCACCAAAGATGTTGATGAGCAGAATCAGGATGCCGGCGACAGCATCACCTCGGACAAACTTGGAGGCACCATCCATGGAGCCAAAGAACTCGGCTTCTTCGCCCACTTCGGCGCGGCGGCGTTTGGCCTCCTTCTCGTCAATCAGTCCGGCGTTCAGGTCTGCGTCTACCGCCATTTGCTTGCCGGGCATGGCATCCAGGGTGAAGCGGGCCGACACTTCGGCAATGCGTTCGGAGCCTTTGGTCACCACGACAAAGTTGATGACAACCAGAATGGCAAACACGATCAGGCCCACGGCAAAGTTGCCGCCGATCAGGAAGTGGCCAAAGGCCTCGATAACGGCACCGGCAGCGCCTGGTCCGGTGTGGCCTTCCAGCAGCACCACGCGGGTGGAGGCCACGTTGAGCGACAGGCGCATCAGGGTTGTGAGTAGCAGAACCGAGGGAAACGCGGCGAAGTCCAGTGGGCGGATCATGTAGGCGGCAACCATCATGACCATCAGGGCCACCGCAATATTGATGGTAAAAAATGCGTCCAGCAGCAGCGGTGGCAGGGGCAGAACCATCATGGCCAGAATTGCCACCACCAGCATGGGCGCAGAGGCGCCCTGGATCAGCGTGCTGTTGCTGCCGAACCACTGCTGCAGGGATTTGATTTGGGTGTTCATGGGGCAACGGCCTTCACAGTCTTGGCCAGGGGATCAAGCTCGGGCGGCACAAAGGGTTGCGGCAGTTCGCCGGGCATCGGGCCGTCACCGCGCATGGCGGCACGTAGCTTGTAAACATAGGCCAACACCTGTGCAACAGCGGTGTACAGGGTCGATGGAATGTCCTGATCCAGTTCCGAGTTGGCGTACAAGGCGCGTGCCAGCATGGGGGACTGCAGCACAGGAATCGCGTGGTGTTTGGCTACGTCGCGGATCTTCATGGCCAGCAGGTCGGCGCCCTTGGAGACCACCTGGGGCGCACGCATGTTTTTTTCGTCGTAACGGATGGCGACGGCAAAGTGGGTGGGGTTCATGACTACAAAGTCGGCCTTTGGAACGGCATTGACGCTGTTTCTCTGCGCCATTTCACGTTGCTTCTGGCGCATCTTGGCCTTGACTTGTGGATTGCCGTCGGATTCCTTGCCTTCCTGCTTCACTTCCTGGTGGGACATCTTCATTTCATCGCGGTGCAGAAATTTCTGCAAAGGCAGATCAATCAGTGCGGCAAACAGAACGACCAGAAGGAGGAGCCCCATTCCGCTGGTCAGCCACTCGGTCAGATGCCGGATGGCCGCGCTGGAGGGCTGCAGGACCAAAGAAGCGACGGTTTGCAGACCGGATTTGAGGAATATTGCGGCAATGGCAAACAATACGCCGGTCAGGATCGTCATTTTGGCGACCGAGAGCAGCTTTTTCTTCGTGAAGAGATTGCCAAAGCCCGATAGAGGATTGAGGCGGCTGAGATCTGGCATCACGGGCTTGAGGCTGTTGACCCAGCCACCGGATCCGACAGCTGCCGCAATGGTTGCTACGCTGACGATCGCGGCAAATGCGACGCAGCCTGCAATGCCAATTGTGGTGGCTTCGGACAGCCGCGCCAGCATATAGCCGGGTTGCATCACGGTGGCAGCGTCAAAGGAGAGCTGCTTGCCCATGCTTTGCTGCAGACGCTCAAACAGGATGGGCGCCAGAGCCAGCACGGCAGCGGCACCGGTACCCAGGACAGCGAGGTGTGACAGGTCTTCCGAGCGGCTTACCTGGCCGTCATCACGCGCTTTCTTGAGCTTGCGCTCTGACGCCGGGAGGTTGCGATCTTGACTGCCTGATTCCATGGTGGGGCTCTGTAGTTGCCACCATTGTCGCGAGCGCCCCCTGAAACTAAAGGCTCAAAAGAGAGGGAATCCCCGTCTATTTCAATCCCATTTTGGTGAGGATATGGTTGACCTTGTCTTCCAGAGTCGCCTTGGTGAACGGCTTGACGATGTAACCAGCGGCACCTTGTTGGGCCGCCAGCACGATGTCTTCCTTGCGGGCCTCGGCGGTCACCATCAGCACAGGCAGGTGTTTGAGCTTTTCATCTTTCTTGATTTCGCTGAGCAACTGGAACCCGTTCATGTTGGGCATGTTGATGTCGCTGACCACAAAGTCGAAACTGGAGCTGCGGAGCTTTTGCAGGGCGACAACACCGTCTTCTGCCTCGTCCGCGTCAACAAATCCGCTTTCCTTGAGCAAATTGCGCACGATCCGTCGCATGGTGGAGAAATCGTCGACGACTAAAAAGCGTAGTTCTTTTGACATGGATTACCCTTTCCCGGGTGATTTTTGCATAACGTGAAGTATCACCGAATTTTGAACTGAATCAACGCGGCGGCTGCGCAGCCGCACTGGCTGACGGGGTTTCAATCTCGCTTTCCAGGTCCACCGGCACGCGTTGGCCGCCAAGCAGCCGCTCTTCGGCATCCTTGGTCATTACCAGGATGCTGATACGGCGATTGCTGGGGCTTAAAGGATCGGCCGGGTCGAGCAGCAGGCTGGACGCCATGCCAACCACGCGGGCCAGTTTGTCTTCCGGCATGCCCGCGCTGGCCAGTTCCCGGCGTGAGGCGTTCGCGCGGTCGGCGGAAAGCTCCCAGTTGCTGTAGCCGCGGTCGGCATTGCCGTAGGCGCTGCGGTCCGTATGTCCATCCAGGCTGATCTTGTTCTCGACATCCAGCAGAGCGGTGCCGATCTCGCGCAGGATGTCGCGCATGTAGGGCTTGAGCAGGGCGCTGCCGCTGTCAAACATGGGGCGCTTTTGATCATCCACGATCTGGATCTGCAGCCCATCGGGAGTGATTTCCAGGCGTATCTGGTTGGCAAACTCCGCCATCTTGGGTTTGCTGGAGATGGCTGCAGCGATCTTTGCGCTGAGTGCTGCCAGCATCTTGGCATCGCGTTTCGCTGCTTCGGCCTTGGCTTGCTCGGCGGACAGTCGCTTGGCCTTGCGGTCGGCGCCTTCGCCGCGCTTGGCTTGGCCTGTGGTTTGGGTGAGGTCGCTGCCACCACCGTTGACCACGCTGCTGCTGGCACCAGCGCCACTGCCGCCTTGCATGGCGACCTTCATGGGCGACTGGAAATAGTCGGAAATCCCCTTTTTGTCTCCTTCCGATGTGCTGCCTAGCAGCCACATCAGCAGGAAAAAAGCCATCATGGCGGTCACGAAGTCGGCGTAGGCAATCTTCCATGCACCCCCGTGCGTAGCGTGGCCGCCTTTCTTGACCCGCTTGATGATGATGGGCTGCAGTTTCTTGGCGTCTCCCGCCATGCTCAGTTCCCCATGGGCTTACTTCTTGCCCTTCACGTAGCTTTCCAGCTCGACAAATGTCGGGCGCTCTGTGGAGTACAGCACTTTGCGGCCAAACTCAATGGCGGTGGACGGGTTGTAACCCTGCATGCTCGCCAACAGCGTGGTGCGAATGCACTGCAACTCTTTGCCGTTCTCTTCCACTTTCTGCTCCAGAACCCCGGCCAAGGGCTCCGCAAAGGCGTAGGCAAGCAAAATGCCCAAGAATGTGCCTACCAGGGCCGAGCCGATCATCCCACCCAGCACGGCTGGCGGTTGACCCACCGAGCCCATGGTGTTGACCACCCCCAGCACGGCTGCCACGATACCGAACGCGGGCAATCCGCCAGCCACGCGTTGCAGAGCGGCAACCGCAGCGTGGGCCTCGTGGTGGTGGGTTTCAATTTCGCTGTCCATCAGGGATTCGATCTCGTGGGCGTTCAGGTTGCCAGAGACCATCATCCGTAAATAGTCGGTAATGAATTCGACGACGTGGTGATCGCTTCCAACGGCGGGGTACTTCTTGAAAAGCGCTGACTCGTGTGGCTCTTCGACATCCTTTTCAATGGCCATCAGGCCTTCCTTGCGGGCCTTTTGCAGGATGTCGTACATCAGGGCCATCAACTCCATGTACCGCTCTTTGGTGTACTTGCTTCCTTTGAAGCACATGCCAAGGCCCTTGACCGTCGCTTTGACCACTTTCATCTGGTTATTGGCCAGAAAGGCGCCCATTGTCGCGCCGCCAATGGTGATCAACTCAAACGGTAGCGCCTTCATGATCACCATGATGTTTCCACCATGGAAGATGTACACGCCAAAGACGCAAACCAGGACGATAAGCCAGCCGACGATTACAAACATAGGCGCATTGTGACAGGGAAGCTGGACGCTTCAAGGGTTGAACAGCGCGGCTTTTAACGGCCTGTCAGTATCATATCGGCGTCGCCCATGCCGGCTTGAGATATTTGGCCACCGGCGGCCCTGTCGGGCCGTGGCTCGGGTCTCCAGCGGGCTTTCCAATTACCGTATCCCCCAAGAGATCTGTGTGAAATCTGCCGTTAGCCCTCGTGGATAAAGACTAGTTTGCTATCAAAAAGATAGTTTCTAATGCAGCAGGATGCCGCCAGCTGCTGCGCCCTTGCCGGCCCGGGCGGGCGGGGTGCACAGACCGCATTCGAAATGGCGGCTGTTTTCATAGGCTTCGCTGACAAAATGACCGCCGCATTTGGAGCATTTGGTCATGGACAGCATGTTGTTGTCGATGAACTTCACCAGGCGCCACGCGCGGGTCAGGGACAACAAGGGTTCCACGCCGCAGGCGGCAATTTGCTCGGTATAGAGGCGGTAGGCCTTCATGATGGCGTCAATGTCATCCATGGCGCTGACCTTGGTCAGGTATTCATACGTGTTCTGGAACAGGGACGCATGAATGTTGGGCTGCCAGGTGAGAAACCATTCGGTGGAGAACGGCAGTTGGCCTTTGCTGGGAGAGCGGCCGGCCACTTCCTTATACAGGCGCAGCAGGCGCTCGTACGACAGATCGGTTTCGCTTTCCAGAACCTGCAGGCGGGCGCCGAGTTGAATCAGCGCAACGGCGCGCTCTACCTGCTTGGAATCGTTCAGTACGCTCTTGGTGGCCATGGTCGTGCTCCGGGGAATAGTGTTTTGCTCTAGACGGCTTCGGCGTAACGGCCTGCCATCAGAATGCTGGCGTGCAACTTGGTGGTGGCGTCGTTGTCGACCTTGTTCACCGAATGGTTGGTCAGCAGGTTCCACACGATGTCGTCGTCCACACGGAAGCGGCACAACAGCATGTTGCCGGATGCGATCTTCATGATCTGAGCGGGCGACAGGGCGCCGATCAGGTCGGCAGCGTCTTCGGACATACCCAGGCGGAACAGCGCTTCGGCCTTGTCCTGACGGATCAGGTTCTGGGCCAGCATCAGGTAGGTCATGTTGGCTTCCCGGATCTCGGTCAGCATTTGTTCGTTGGTCATGTTGGACTCCTGGTTTCAGCGGTTATTCGTGTGAATCACCATGGAGTCAATTCTGGGCTGGAGTGCCAGAAACTTAAATCGGAGACCGGCTAATCCGGATGTCGGAAAAACCAGAGCCGCCTGTAGGACAAATTCCTACAAGCACCAAATCAAACGTGCAGATGGGTGTGAGCGTCAACGCTGGTCGTGCATCCGCCTGTGCGAAATACACCAGTGATCGGTACTTCTAAGCCTAAAGTTCGGTCGATGTCGGCCGATATGGAATGCATGGCAGGACGCAAATCAGTGCATGCGGTAGCAGCGGATTACGCCGGTCCGATTGCGGATAGGCGGGCGCGCTCAGCAATCGGCAGATTGCTGGAATCAAGAAACCGTTGCCCGGTTTATTGACGCAGCAGCGCCAGCACGCCTTGTGGCATCTGGTTTGCCTGGGCCACCATGGCAGTTCCTGCTTGTTGCAGAATCTGCGCGCGGGACAAATTGGCCGTTTCCTTGGCGTAGTCGGCATCCATGATGCGACCGCGGGATGCGGCCGAGTTTTCGGCTGCAACGCGCAGGTTGGCGATCACCTGCTCAAAGCGATTCTGGGAGGCGCCCCAGGTGGCTCGAATGCTGGTCATGGTGTTGATGTCCGTGTCCAGGATGGCCAATTCTGCCGAGGCGGTCAGATTCGTTGTTCCGAGTGTGGTTGCCGTTTGCGTGGCTTGCCCAGCGTTGACGGTGATCACGTCGGCGGTGTTGGCGCCCACCTGGAACTGCGCAGCGACTGCAGCGCTCAACAGTGGAACGTTGTTGAAGGCTGTAGAGGCGATAACGCGGTCATTTTCTTCCTTCAGCAGCACGTATTCCTGGTCCAATGACGCAATGTCGGTGGCAGTATTGGTTCCGTTGGCTGCCTGCACCGCCAGTTCGCGCATCCGTTGCAGGTTGTTCGTGATCGCGCCCAGTGCACCTTCAGCGGTTTGCGCCATGGAGATGGCATCGTTGGAGTTGCGGATGGCCACATTCATGCCACGGGTCTGCGTGTCCATGCGCTCGGCGATGGCCAAGCCAGCTGCATCGTCCTTGGCGCTGTTGACGCGCAAGCCGGACGACAGGCGTTGCATGGATGTTGTCAGAGAGAGTGCCGAAGTCGACAAATTGCGCTGTGCGTTCAACGAGGCAACGTTGGTATTGATACTGGTTGACATTAGATGCTCCTTTAAAGCTGTTAAGCCCGGGGTAATTCCCGGTTGGAGTCAGCTCACTCGCCGACTTGGCTACACGGTCAGCAAATTGTGGAGAAACTTGAATTTCTCAGTTCCCCGATAAAACCGGTAAAACCAGCCCATTTCCCGTGCTCCTGGCGCGCGCAATTGAAATTAGTCCTCAAGTACCCAGCCAGGCTGGCCGAAAACAATCTCAACGGGTTCTGGTTCAAGGACTCGTCGACCAGAAGGTGTCACGTCGGATGCCCCGGTCATGGCAACCAGCCTCGGGGCTGGCTATGTAAAGGGCAGTGATGCCTGGTTGTTACGATCTTTAGGAGAATCAAAATGTCATCTATCAATACCAACGTCATGTCGATCAATGCGCAGCGGAATCTGTCCAAGACTCAGCTGACCTTGCAAGTGGCGATGCAGCGCTTGTCATCTGGTATGCGTGTTAATAGCGCGGCTGATGATGCGGCCGGCTTGGCGATCGCTGAACGTATGGACGCGCAGACCCGTGGCATGAATGTGGCCATCCGCAACGCCAACGATGCGATCTCGATGGCGCAAACAGCGGAAGGTTCACTTGGCGCAATTTCCAACAATCTGCAACGTATGCGTGAGTTGGCAGTGCAGGCAGCCAATGGAACCAATACAGCCACCGACATCACTTCCATCAGCACGGAATACGCGTTGCTGAAGGCTGAAAATGATCGCGTTGTCACCAACACCAAGTTCAACAATACGGCGGTCCTGGCTGCAACAACATTCAAATTCCAAATTGGATCGAATGACTCTGCCGACAATCAGATTTCCGTGACCGGTTCTGCTCCGACATTTACCAATGCAGGCACTATCGCCGACAGCGCAGCAGCCCTCGTTGAAATCAAGGCGCTTGATGCTGATATTGATGCTGTGACAACTCTGCGTGCGACATGGGGCGCGAACCAGAATCGATTTGAGACAGTGATTGCCAATCTGCGCGTGGGTGCAGAGAACTCGGCAGCATCTCACGGTCGTATTGTGGATGCGGACTACGCACAGGAAACGGCTGCTCTGACAAGGTCCCAGGTGCTGCAACAAGCAGGCACTGCGATGGTGGCGCAAGCCAACCAGGGCCCCAACGGTGTGCTGGCTCTGCTGCGGTAAGCAAAGTTGGGTTCGAGGTGCCGGTTCACCGGCACACTCGAGAGCGGCGATTGGCTTGGGCCAACGCCGCTTTTCTGCGTTTTGAAAAATGGGTATGGCGCTATAAACTGACAATAGGAGGCCGCAATGGCAATTTCATCACCTGGTGTCGGCAGTGGATTGGATGTCAACAGCATCGTTACTCAGTTGGTAGCGATCGAGAAGCAACCGATCCAAGCGCTGCAGACGAAAGCAGCAACCCTGCAGAGTCAGCTGTCTTTGTATGGAACCATTAAATCGCAGGTCTCCGCGCTTCAAGACGCGGCGACTGCCCTGGCCACGGCAAGCAATTGGTCGGCGCAGGCCGCCACTTCGTCCAATACATCGGCTGTTACCGTAACTGCGAGCTCGACAGCGACCTCCACCGCATTCGGTTTGGACATTACCCGTTTGGCGCAAGCGCAAACGACTGCCTCGCGCAGTGTCGCAGTGGGGGCCGCCTTGGGGGGTGGATCCGGAACTGGTGTTCTGACTATCCAGCTGGGCAGTTGGGGCGCGACCGGGGCCGGCCCGTTTGTAGCTGGTGCGGCCACTGCTGTGACCGTCAACGTCAATGAGACAGACACATATTCCGCGATTGCAAGTGCAATCAATGCACAGAATGCAGGCGTCAAGGCGACTGTGCTGCGCAGTGGAAATACCGAACGACTTTCCCTGCAGTCGACCACAACAGGTAGCGACGCTGGCTTTACCGTTGCTTCCAATGGCGGTTTCGCTGCCTTGGATAGTCTGTCTTTCACGACCCTGAGCAACGGATCTGAGTCCGCTGCCGGCATGGAGGCGAGTCAGTCAGGTCTGAATGCGACGCTCAAGATCAATGGCGTGGCAGTTGAGTCGGCGACCAATACGGTGTCCAACGTGGTCCCGGGAGTGACGTTCAGTTTGCTTCAGACGACCTCTGTCGGCTCACCTGTGCAAATTACCGTCGCGCAGGACAAGACCGCTATTCAGAAGAGTATTCAGACATTTGCAGACACCTATTCGGCCTTAAGCAAGACTCTTGCGGATTCCACCAAGTATGTTCCAGGGGGGAAATCCGGCGTTCTGCAAGGCGATTCAACGACAGTTGGACTGCAAACCTTGATGCGGAGAATTGTGAGTTCCAGTAGTGTGGGGTCAACGTTTTCGAGGTTGTCGGAGGTGGGTTTGGAGCAACAAACAGATGGATCGCTCAAATTGAACTCGACCAAATTGACCGCAGCAATGGGAGATATGAGCAACCTTCAGAAGTTGTTTACTGCCGACAACTCAAATGCCGCTACGAACGGGTTTGCATTGAAACTGCGAGATCTTGCAAAAGGCCTCATAGGTGCTGACGGCGCCGTAGCTAACAAGTCGACAGCCTTGCAAGGAGCGATTTCCCGCAATGGCGATGAACAAGACCGGATTTCGCAGCGTGTGGCGATTGTGGAGAAGCACCTACGTGCCCAGTACTCAGCATTGGATGCACAAATGGCGAAAATGAGCAGTCTCAGTTCCTATGTGACAGCTCAGTTGGCGCAATGGAACAAGACCAGCTAAGTGCCAAATTGGCAGCGTCTTTGCTCTTACAAATAATGCCTATGTAACTGAATCGCCCTTGAGTTACCAGTGGGGCTGCCGATAACTAATATATCAAGCAGCTACACGAGACTCAAAATGTACACTTCAGTCAACATGCGTTCCGCAAATGCTTACAGAACCGTAGGGGTTGAAACCGCAGTCGCCGGTGCTGATCCCCATCAGTTGGTGGGGCTTTTGTACCAGGCATTGATGCAATCCTTGGGGGCGGCAAAGCTTTCCTTGCAAGCTGGGGATATTCCGGGAAAGGGCAAGGCCATATTGCGTGCGGTTCGGTTGATCGAGGAGGGTCTGAAGGCAGGACTCAATGATGCTAAAGGCGGCGAGTTGGCTGTTAATCTGCGTGGCCTGTATGACTATTGCATTTTGGTTCTGACGGAGGCGAACCTGAAGAACGACATCAAGAAGGTGGATGAAGTAATTAGTCTGATTCAGCCAGTGGCGCAAGCTTGGGGCGAGATCAAGGCCGAGGTCGCCAACCTTCCTCGGTATTCGATGTGAGCGGGGAGGACCAGATGTCACAAATGCTGATTGACTATTACAAGTCGATAGAAGAAAGCAGTCGCAAGATGCTGGATGCGGCGAAGTCCCAAGACTGGGAGCAAGTGGTGCGCTGTGAAGGCGTGTGTGCGGTGTTGATCGAGCAGCTTCGCCTTCGTAGTCATTCGGAACAGCTCCTGCCCGAGCAACGCAGTGAGAAATCGAAGATCATGCAGCGTATTCTGTACAACGATGCGCAAATCCGCTATTTGGCCGAGCCTTGGCTTGAGCATCTGGATGAAAGATCCGCTGGATTGCCACAGCTGCTGCACTAGCCTAGTTCAGTAGGGAGTAGAGTCGGTCTAGCCTGGTCCAGTCGGATTGCGACAAAAGCTCATCCGCATTCGAAGCGAGACTGCTGTCGTGTTGGTACAGGCGACAAAACACAGAAATGGTTTGCACGATGATGGCTTCGTCCAGCACCGTGTTCACATTCGCCGCCACTCCTGCCAGCATAAGTCGCAAAATTCCGTAGCGGGTCAGGAGTCGCTGGTAGTGCTTCATGGCCGTGCTTTGCTTCCACGGAAAGGTCTCCCGGATCAAGTCGTTGAGCAGGTAGTGCGCCATCAGTCGGTCATAGGTCTCTTTTCCCTCATTTAGCAATTTGATACCGCGGGCGTAGTTTTCGGAAACCTCTGAGAAGTCGATGTCTGATCGGATGCCAAGGCCACTTCGCACCTGCTCGAGAATTTTGCTTTGTGACACAGATCTGCCAAGCGATGATTTGTTGCCGAAAAGTATTGAGAACAGTGTGACGCTGGCCTCTTGCTTGCCGTTGAGTTGTTCCACGATCTTGTGGATCTGTCCCGTTTCTACAATGGACCGCATGTCGGACACGAGGGAGTGTGCAGAGGCTTGCTCGCCGGACTTGACCAACTCATCGAGCTGTTGGCAGAGCCAACCGACTATTGTCAGCCGCTCAGTGATTGACAGCATCGGTGTTTGAAAGAGCTGAATCAGAAAGATGTGAACGTCATCCATTGATTCCATCGAAAACCCCCGGAGCGGCCCGATTACAGTTGTGGTCGACAGGCGGGTCGTTAACTCAGCGCTGACAAATTCGAATGCATCAGTCTGCGTAAGTGCCAGTCGGGCAGCCTCCGGACAGGAGAGAGTCAGGCTTTCCTCAAAGCGGTCGCCAAATTTGACGACGGATCTGGGGTAGATGTAACAAGTATCAGACAGTGCATCCTCACCAAGCTGTTGTTGAACCATGCACAGTCCGTCGCTGGAATGCAGGCCGCAGTGGGAGTCTTCCTTTCTGAAGCCAATCACTGCGTGTTTGGCGTACGATGTCTTGTCGAGCTGAACCAAGTATTGTTGTAACAAGGGTTTCAGCTGGGGCTGCACCACTCGTCGGTATTCCTGAAAGGTCTCCTTGTCGATCGTAATGGCCCAGCCCCTGCAGCACGTATCCGGACAGTCACTGCCAAGGCATCGAAACTGAGTGACGTATTTCGGGACCAGCTTGGTGTCAGACAAGTACCTGGGTTTTGATACAGCTTTTGATGTGTTCTTTGTCATCTTGAAGGCGCCAGTGAAATTGACTTGAATCAAGCCGAAGGTGGGGTCGGTTGTGCGCTTTGGGGCGCACGGGAATTTCCCGGGTCGATTGATCTTGGCATGCTATTGCTTGATGCTTTTTGCTATTGGTGGAGATGGTGGACTTTTTGCCTTTTTTTCATCACTTATTCCAATAGCCAGCGGATTGAGATCGTGGGATGAATGGTGACTTCGGACCGCTGAGGTTGCTCTGGGCGCGCGCCGTCAAATCAAAAAGATACCACCAACAAGCTGTTTAATTTCTTACCTATTTTGCCGATAGTTACTGGATACTGGTATTCCGTAAGTGAAATCGCTGGGCTGGCCTATTCCTGAATTAGGTGCGGCATCTTGTAGGAGAAACATTCATGGCCTCACCTTTTCTGGGACTTAGCACAGCGAATATTGCTGTACTGACGACGACCCAACTCAATAGCCTGTCCACAGCTGACTATATTCTGCTGACAACGGATCAGGTGCGGGCGCTTACCACGGACCAGTTTGCTTCCCTGCAGACCAAATTCATCGCGGCCTTGACTACAAGCAGTGTTGCTGCGCTGACCACTGACCAGGTGGTGGCTCTTAGAACTGACCAAGTGGCGGGTCTGAAGACCAATCAGGTAGCCGCGCTGACCACGGACGGCATTGCCGCCATGGAGACACGTGATGTGGCTGCGTTGACGACGGCCAGTGTGGGCGCACTGACCACCAACCAGGTTGCCAAGGGTCTGACGACCGATCAGGTTGTGGCCTTGAGGACGGACCAGGTGGTAGCGCTCAAGACCAACCAGGTTGCGTCTCTGACGACCGACCAGGTTGCGGCGATGGAAACCCGCGATGTGGCAGCCCTCACGACGGCCAGCATTGGAGCGCTGACGACCGACCAGATCAGCAAGGGCCTGACAACCGACCAGGTAGCAGCCCTGACGACGGCCGGAGCAACGGCCCTGACGACAGCCGGTGTGGCGTCTTTGACGACCGACCAGGTTGTGGCGTTGAGGACGGACCAGGTAGCAGCGCTCAAGACCCATCAGGTTGGTGCGCTGACCACGGACGGCATAGCGGCCATGGAAACGCGCGATGTGGCTGCGTTGACGACGGCCAGCATCGGAGCGCTGAGCACCAATCAGGTATCCAAGGGTCTGACGACAGACCAGGTGGCGGCCCTGACGACGGCACAAGCCTCGTCGCTGACGACGGCTGGAGTGTCTTCGCTGACGACCGACCAGGTCGTGGCACTGAGGACAGACCAGGTAGCAGCACTGAAGACCCACCAGGTAGCTGCGCTGACCACGGACGGCATCGCCGCCATGGAGACACGTGATGTGGCTGCGTTGACGACGGCCGGTGTGGGCGCACTGACCACCAACCAGGTGGCCAAGGGCCTGACGACCGACCAGGTTGTGGCCTTGAGGACGGACCAGGTGGTAGCGCTCAAGACCAACCAGGTTGCGTCTCTGACGACCGACCAGGTTGCGGCGATGGAAACCCGCGATGTGGCTGCCCTCACGACGGCCAGCATCGGCGCGCTGACGACCGACCAGATCAGCAAGGGCCTGACGACCGACCAAGTTGCTGCCATGACGACTGCGGGAGTGTCTGCGATCACTACGGCAGGCATTGCATCGCTGACCACTGACCAGGTGGTGGCATTACGAACCGATCAGGTTGCTGCGCTCAAGACCAACCAAGTTTCTGCCTTCACGACAGATGGCACAGCAGCGATGGAAACCCGTGATGTTGTCGCCCTGACCACGGCTGGCATTGGAGCCCTGACCACTGACCAGATCAGCAAGGGCCTGACCACGGATCAGATCGCAGCTTTGACCACAGCTGAAGTGGCCGCCTTGACGACGGCTGGAGTGTCTTCGCTGACGACCGACCAGGTCGTGGCACTGAGGACAGACCAGGTAGCAGCACTGAAGACCCACCAGGTGGCAGCCCTCTCGACGGACGGCATCGCCGCCATGGAGACTGCGGATGTAGCGGCCTTGACGACGGCCAGTGTGGGCGCACTGACCACCAACCAGGTTGCCAAGGGCCTGACGACCGACCAAGTGGTTGCGCTAAGAACGGACCAAATCGCTGCGCTGAAGACCTCCCAGGTTGCGGCGCTGACGACCGACCAGGTTGCGGCGATGGAGACTCGGGACGTGGCCGCGTTGACCACGGCTGGCATTGCAGCGCTGACAACCAATCAAATCAGCAAGGGCCTGACAACCGATCAGGTCGCGGCTCTCACGACCTCTCAGGTGGCATCGTTGACAACGGTAGCACTGGCGGCATTGACGACTGACCAAGTCGTGGCATTGAGGACGGACCAGATCGCTGCGCTCAAGACGGACCAGGTGGCGGCGCTGACAACAGATGGCATTGCTGCGCTGGAGACACGTGACGTAGCGGCCCTGACAACTTCGGGAGTTGGCGCCCTGACCACCAACCAGGTGAGCAAGGGCCTGACGACCGACCAAATTGTTGCACTCCGGACCGACCAGGTCGCGGCCCTGAAGACTGCCCAGGTTGCGTCCCTGACCACGGACCAGGTGGCAGCGCTGGAAACACGAGATGTGGCTGCCTTGACTACGGCGGGTATCGCTGCGTTGACAACCGACCAGATCAGCAAGGGCCTGACAACTTCGCAGGTGGCCGCGATGACAACTGCGGGCGTCACGGCGGTTACCACTGCCGGTATTGCTGCGCTGACGACCGATCAGGTAGTGGCGTTGAGGACCGATCAGGTCGCAGCACTCAAGACCAATCAGGTCGCCGCGCTGACCACGGACGGTACCGCAGCGCTGGAGACACGTGATGTGGCGGTGCTGACAACGGCCCAGGTTCAGCAGGGTATTACCACCAACCAGATCGTGGCCTTGACGACGGACCAGATATCCGCGTTGACCACCAAACAAGTCGAAGCCTTGACGACGGCGCAAAAGGCCGCCTTGACGACGGATCAGGTTCCGCACCTGACGCTGGGCACCCCCATCGTCTTGGACCTCAATGGCGACGGCATATCGACCCAGAGCATCAGCAATGGTGTCAAGTTCGACATCTTTGGTGTCGACCAGAAGGTCAACACAGGCTGGGTGGCCGGAGGAGACGGCTTGTTGGTGATGGACCGCAACCACGACGGATCAATCAACGGCGGTACCGAGCTGTTTGGTGAAGGCACCACCCTGGCCAATGGCCAGAAGGCAACCAATGGATATGTTGCATTGGCAGAGCTGGATGTGAATGGAGATGGCGTCTTCAACGCCACGGATGCCAATTTTGCCGATTTGATGGTTTGGGTCGATGGTGATTCGGACGGTGTGAGCCAGAGTACCGAGTTGCACAGCCTGAGTTCTTTGGGCATTACGCAGCTCGATTTGAAGGCGCAGACATCGACTGAAGTGGACAACGGCAACCTGATTGGTCTGACGTCGAGCTACACAACATCCGATGGTGTGACGCACGATATGGCGGACGTGTGGTTTGCGACCAGCAAGGACACTTCGACTGCGGATGTCGCAGCAGCCGTACCTGCGGCGCCTCCAAGCCTGCAACTGCCGCCGGCGAATGCCGCTGCGGATAGTTCACCTACTGCGGCTGCGCCCAATGACGGTATGCGCTCGCAGGTTGTCAGCATGGTCGATGCAATGGCTTCGTTCGGCAGCACGGGAGCCCCAGGCAGTGAGACACAGCTCAACGCACCTGCAACACTGGTATCGACGCCGGTATCCGGTAGCAGCTCTGGGGTGATTGGAATGGTCGATGCGATGAAGCAATTCGATGCAAACGGCCAGCCAAAACTTGCAGGTGGCTTGTCTGCCGAATCCGTGGCCACGACGCTGAACACGACGACTGTTCGCAAGCCGGACACCGATATACTCGCATCGGGCACGTAAGCTGTCCAACCAGTCCGGGCTCAGTCTCCCCAGGAGGCTGAGCCCGATTGGTGCGAGTGTGTGTCAGTCTAAGGGCGTAAGCGGATGGAAATTGCTGAGAACTTCGGGTCAACCGTACTGACTGCATGGGAAGGCAAACTGGCATTTCCGGAGCTGATTGACTTCACATCCCGTCTGGAGTCTGCAGGGCTTTCTCCGCTTGCGGCTGTGCTCTACCAGACTTGGTTGAGTCGAACCCAGTCTCCTTACGCGCACGCCGTCAATTTCAATCTGGGTGCGACTCTCTCCAACTTAGGCGATCTTGCTGGCGCAGAAGCGGCCTACCGCAGGGCCATTGCCATGGCACCAGCGTTTGCCCAGCCACGCCTCAATCTCGGATTGTTGTTTGAGCGCGCGGGCCAGGTAGATGCGGCAACTGCCGAGTGGCAATGGATTGTGGCCAATTGCCCACGCGATGAAGCCACCAAGCCACTGGTGCAACTGGCCATGAACCATCTGGGCCGTGTAGCCGAAGCCCGCAAGCAGTTTCCGGACGCAGATGCCTATCTGACGCAAAGTCTATTGCTGGAGCCGGACCAGCCCGATGTCTTGCACCACTGGGTTTTTTTGCGGCAAAAGCAATGCGCGTGGCCGGTGTATGCCGATGTGCCGGGGGTCAGCAAGGAGGCGATGCGGGAAGCCACTTCAGCGCTGGCCATGCTCAGCATTTCCGACGACCCGAAAGAGCAGTTGCACGCCGCCGAACAGTTCGTTGAAACCAAGCTGGCGAAGGATTTGCCGCTTCTGACTCAAAGGCAGGGCTACGGCCACCGGAAGTTGCGCATTGCCTACTGCTCCTCCGATTTTTGCCTGCACCCGGTGTCCCTGTTGACGGTTCAGATGTTCGAACTGCACAACCGGGACCAGTTTGAGGTGTATGGCTTTTGCTGGAGTCCGGAAGACGGCTCAGCCACCCGCCAGCGCGTAAAGTCGGCGATGGATCACTTCTTCACCATCCACCAGATGAAGGACGAAGAAGCAGCGCGCCTGATCCGCTCACACGAAATCGACATTCTGGTGGACCTGCAGGGACAAACTTCCGGTGCACGCGCCAATATTCTGGCGTACCGACCGGCGCCCATCCAGATCACCTATCTGGGGCTACCTGCGACGACCGGGTTTCCTTTCATCGACTATGTGATTGCCGATGAATTCCTGATCCCGCCCGTCGAGGCACGGTATTACTCGGAAAAGCCCTTGTACATGCCGCACATCTACCAGGTCAGCGACCGCAAGCGCCAGCAGGGTCCCAAGCCCACGCGTGCCAGCTGCGGGCTGCCGGAGCAGGGGTTTGTGTTCTGTTCGTTCAACAACAGCTACAAATACACACCCGAGGTATTTGATGTCTGGCTCTCTTTGCTGAAGAAAGTGCCAGGCAGTGTGCTGTGGCTGCTGGCTGACAATCCGTGGGCCGAGAGCAACCTGCGCAAGGTTGCCGAGTCCAGGGGGTTCGCACCCGAACGGCTGGTGTTTGCTACCCGCGTTTCGCCCGAAAACTATCTGGCCCGCTACCTGGTGGCGGACTTGTTTCTGGATACCTTCCCCTTCAATGCCGGTACAACCGCCAATGACTGCCTGTGGATGGGATGCCCGCTGGTCACGCTGACCGGGCGTTCGTTTGGTGCGCGCATGGCGGGCGCCCTGCTGACCGCTGCGGGTCTGCCCGAACTGATTACCTACAACCTGGTTGACTACGAGGCCGTGGCCCTGCAACTGGCCAACGATCCTGCGCGCTGTGCGCAGCTGAGGGCCAAACTTGGAGACGTGCGTGAGCATGGCGTCCTGTTTGATACGCCGGCTTTCGTGCGCGATCTGGAGACCCGGCTTTTGGGTCTCGTCGAGGCACTCCCGCCAGCGGTTCAGGCTCCCAGCGCATGAACGACAGCCTGTCAGCCAGCGACAAACGCAAGTTTGCCGCGCGCCTCAAGGAAGCACGCATTGGGGACCCCGCCGCCCAATACGATGTGGCATTGATGTATGCCAACGGTGTCGGCGTGGGAAAGAACATATCCCAGACGTTCGCCTGGACCAAGGCAGCCGCCGAAAAAGGGCATCCCGCTGCCCAATACCTGCTTGGCAGCGCTTATTTTGGCGGTTTGGGCACACCCAAGAATGAACAAAAGGCGTTGTCCTGCTTCTTGAGGGCCTATGAGCATGGTAGTGAAAAGGCCGCGTTCAAATTGGCCAAGGTTGTGGCAACGGAGCAGCCTGCATTGGCGTTCCAGTTTGCGCTGGAAGCAGCCGAAAAAGGTTTGGCCGAAGCGCAGTTCAACGTTGGCGAGTGCTACGCGGCGGGAGCCGGTGTTGAGGCCGATATGGATCAGGCCAGGGCCTGGTACCAGCGCGCCGCGGAGCAGGGACAGGCACCTGCACTGTATGCACTCGGACAGCTGCAGGAACGCGATAGTCCGGATCCCGATGGCCTGGCCGAGGCTGGGCGCTGGTACCGCCAGGCTGCCAAGCTCGGCCATCCCGGAGCGCAGGTTGCGCTGGATCGGCTCGATGCGGCGGGATACGGCCGCCACGGCGCGAAGCACAGAACGGGTGGACGCGAACGTCGAACAGCCGATTCCCGCTGGACCCGCTATGCGGCACATGGACGCGTGGATGATTTCTACCACCTTGGATTACTTTACGAAGCAGGGCACAGCATTGAACGCAACCTGAAGCAGGCCAGGGTCTGGTACAAAAAGGCCGCTGAGCTGGGGGATGCGCGGGCGCAATATGCATTGGCCCGAAATTTTGAGCCTCCCGAATCACCGCAGGCAGTGGAATGGCTGTACAAGGCTGCTGCGCAGGGGCACGCGCAGGCGCAAAGCGCGTTGGCTGAAATGCTATTCCGGGGGGGAAGCGTTGAACAGGACCGGTTGGGTGCTCTGGCATGGTATGCCAGAGCCGCAGTGCAGGGTGACGCGCAGGCCCAGTTCACCCTGGGCAGCCTGTTCAAGAATCACGCTGAAAGCATGGCCCACACCGCCATGGCGCAGGCTGCGGCAGGCGGGCAGGCCGATGCCCAATTTGCCATGGGTGAGCGTTACCGTTTGGGTTCGGGCGTTGCGCAAAACTGGTTCGAAGCCTGCCGCTGGTATCAAATGGCGGCAGAGCAGGGTAATGCGCAGGCCCAGTGTGCCCTTGCCGGCTGCTATGCCCAGGGCAAGGGTGTGAGACAGGATTTGGCGCATGCCTTTGCCTGGTATGAGAAAGCCGCCGCGCAAGGATTGCCGCAGGCCCAGTGGAACCTGGGCGAACTCTATGCCACCGGCTTGCCAGGCGTGGAAGCGGACGCCAAGAAGGCAACTACGTTGTGCAAACGCGCCGCAAATGCCGGGTTCGTGCCGGCGCAGGCAACCTTGGGCGCGTTGTTCGCTCGCGCCAAGAAGCATGACCGCGCCGTGCACTGGTGGACCCTGGCTGCCGAGCAGGGGGATCTGGAGGCGCTGTTCAACGCGGGGCAATCCTATCGCCTGGGCTTGGGTGTGGAAAAAGATGCCTCCAGGGCCTTTGCCATGCTGCTGAAGGCGGCTCAGGGTGGTCTGGCTGTGGCCCAGTCGCGTATTGGCCTGTCCTACGCCACCGGGGAGGGTGCGGCGTTGGACCCGATAGAAGCCGCCAAATGGTTCGAATTGGCGGCATTGGGCGGCGATACCGCAGCCGCCGCCAATTGGGATCGGGCCAAAAAGACGCTCAGCCCGGCGCAGCAGACAGAGGCAGGCCGCCGTGCCCAGGAGTGGCTACAAGCCCGGGAGAAAAAATAGGGCCGTGAACCACGGCCTTTTTGTCGGTTAAGTGTGGTGTGAACGTGGGACCATGAACGGGTCAAATTTGAACGGTATCCGCGTATTCCCCAAGGGCTCCTCACTTCAATGGCCGAGCAAAAATCCCACTCCGTTGTGCAGTGTCTCACTGCCATTGCGCAGCACCACGGACTCCAAGTCAATCCTGAGCGCCTGATTGAAGAGCATGCGCTGCCGGATGAGGAGCCGCGCCCGGCGCTGGTGATTCGCATGGCGGCCGGCATCGGGCTCAAAGGCAAGCTCTCCAAGCTCACCTGGAAAGGCCTGTTTGCCCAGGAGGGCGTCTTCCCCTTCATCGGCCTGCTGAAGGATGGCAAGGCCGTCATCATTGTTGGCGTGCGTGCCGGCGGTGGCGGGGCCGAAGGCGAGGTGGCAGTCCTCAATCCGCTGATTCCCAAGGCCGCCGTGCACTATCTTGACAAAGATATGTTCATGGAGGCGTGGAGCGGGAACGTCATCTTCCTCAAGCACAGCCATGCGCTGACAGACCCCAAGCAGCCTTTCAGTTTTCGCTGGTTCATTCCGGAGATCCTGAAGCAGAAGGCGGCCTTCAGGGACATTGCCATTGCCGCGGTGGCGCTCAGCCTGCTGTCCATGGCCTCGCCCATCTTCTTCCAACTGGTGATCGACAAGGTCCTGGTGCACCAGAGCGTGTCCACCCTGTGGGTGCTGGCCGCCGGCATTCTGGTGGCCCTGGGCTTCGAGACCGTGTTTTCCTATGTGCGCCAGTTGCTGCTGCTCTCGGCCACCAACAAGATCGACATGCAGATCACGCGCCGCGCGTTTGGTCACCTGCTGTCGCTGCCCATCGACTACTTTGACAGCACATCGGCCGGCGTGGTGGCGCGCGTCATGCAGCAACTGGAGGCCGTTCGGGGCTTCCTGACCGGAAGGCTGTTCTTTACCTGCCTGGACACGCTCACGCTGCTGATCTACGTACCCCTCCTGTTTTCCTATTCGGTCAAGCTCGGCTCCATCGTGCTGGTGTTTGCCATGCTGATTGCGCTGATCATTGCCGTGCTGCTGCCCACCTACCGGCGCCAACTCGACACCCTGAATGCTGCCGAAGGCGCGCGCCAGGCCCTGCTGGTAGAAACCATCCATGGCATGCGCACCGTCAAGGGCCTGGCCATCGAGCCGGCCCAGCGCCGTACCTGGGACCAGCTTTCGGCGCAAACCATTACCTCACACTTCCGGGTCGCCAAGACCGCCATGACCGGCAATGCGATGACGGAGTTCCTGGGCAAGCTGCTGCCCATCGTGGTGATCGTGGTGGGCGCGCAGGGTGTGTTTGACCAGACCCTCACCGTGGGTGCCCTGATTGCATTCCAGATGTTCTCCAGCCGCGTCATGGGGCCGCTCACGCAAATCGTGGGCCTGATCAATGACTACCAGCAGACCGCCGTTTCGGTGCGTATCCTGGGAGAGGTCATGAACCGGCCATCCGAGGGCCGTGGCGGCGGTGCGGGTCTGCGCCCCACCTTGACGGGCGACATCAGTTTCGACAATGTGACCTTCCGCTACCCCAATGCCAACGTGGCCGCGCTGGACCAGACCACCTTCACCATCAAGGCCGGCATGGTGGTCGGCATTGTGGGACGAAGCGGCTCGGGCAAATCCACGCTGACCAAGATCATCCAGGGCATGTACCCGGTGCAGGAAGGCATCGTGCGTTTCGATGGCGTGGACGCCCGCGAGATCGAACTGTCCCACCTGCGCCGCCAGGTCGGTATCGTGATGCAGGAGAACTTCCTGTTCCGTGGCTCGGTGCGCGACAACATTTCCATCGCCAAGCCCAGTGCCTCGTTTGAGGAAATTGTGGCTGCGGCCCAGATGGCCGGGGCCGATGAGTTCGTCGAGCGTCTGCCCCAGGGCTATGACACCCTGCTTGAGGAAAACGCCTCCAACCTGAGTGGGGGGCAGAAGCAGCGTCTGTCGATTGCACGTTCCCTGCTGCTCAAGCCTCGCGTACTCATTCTGGACGAGGCCGCCAGCGCGCTGGACCCCGAGAGCGAGGCCATCTTCATCCGCAACCTCGGCAAGATGGCCGTCGGTCGTACCGTCATCATGATCTCGCACCGCCTGTCCACCCTGGTCAACGCTGACGCCATTCTTGTCATGCAGCAGGGCAAGCTGGCCGACGCCGGAAAACACGAAGAGCTGCTGACGCGCAGCCAAACCTACCAACAACTATGGCATCAACAGACAAGCCATCTGTAGCCCCGCCGGCCAAGGTCAAGGGCGCGTCCGACAAGACCGCCATCGACTTCCTGCCCGACGCCGACGAGATCGAGCGCCGCCCGTTGCCGCCCATGGCGCGCATCACGGTGCACCTGCTCATTGCCGCGCTGGTGAGCTTCTTCGCCTGGGCCTGGCTTTCCGAGGTGGACCTGATCGTCACCGCCAAGGGGCGTCTGGTTACCCCCCTGCCCAACATCGTGGTGCAGCCACTGGAAACATCCATCGTGCAGACCATCGAGGTGCGTGCCGGGCAAGTGGTGAAGAAGGGCGACCGCCTGGCCACTCTGGACCCGACCTTTGCTGCGGCCGATGGCTCGCAGCTCAAGAGCAAACTGGACAGCCTGAACACACAATGGGCCAGCCTGGATGCAGAGCTGTCCGGTGAGCGCATGGAGCGTTCCGGCGCGGAATCGCCCGACAGCAAGATCCAGTCCCGCCTGTCCAAGGAACGCCAGGCCAGTTACGGCTCGCAGATCAAGCGGCAGACCGAATCCATTGCCCGCCTGCGGTCCTCGCTGGAAACCGCGCGGCGCGATGAAGAGGGACAACAGGCGCGGGTCAAGGGTCTCAAGGAGATGGAGGTCATGACCGAAGACCTCGTCAACAAGAAGCTCGCCGTCAAGAGCCGTCTGCTGGACGTGCGGGACCGCCTGATGGAGGCCGAACGTGGTACCGAGCTGGCCCGCAATCGCCAGGTGGAGATCCGTCGCGAACTCTCGGCACTGGAGGCGGAGAAGGCTGCCTACGAGACCGGCTGGCGCCAGAAGATGCTGGAAGAAATGCTGGCCGTCTCGCGTGAGCGCGATGCCATCAGTGACCAGTTGCAGAAGGCCAACCTGCGGCAAAGCCGCGTGGTGCTGACAGCGCCGGCCGACGCCGTGGTGCTGGAAGTGGCCAAGCTGTCACCAGGGTCCATCGTCAAGGAGGCCGAGCCCTTCTTCACCCTGGTACCCATCAGTGATGTGCTGGAGGCGGATGTGCAAATCGACTCCCTGGACATCGGCTACATCAAGATCGGCTCCAAGGCCAACCTGAAGATCGATGCCTATCCGTTCCAGAAACACGGCACCCTGGAAGGCTCGCTGCGCACTGTCAGCCAGGACGCCTTCCGGCGCGACGTCGCCACGGCCAACGTGACCGATGCCTACTATGGTGGGCGTATCGCGCTGGGCAACACGCGTCTGGACGAAATGCCCGCCAACGCCACGCTGCTGCCGGGCATGACGCTGACGGCCGAAATCCTGGTCGGCAAGCGCTCGGTGCTGTCCTATCTGCTGTGGCCGTTGACCAAGGCGGCCAAGGAATCCATACGCGAGCCCTGAAAGCCGTCCAACGCCTGCCAGGTGAACCACCATGAAACGCGTCCTCCATCCACACCCCGTGCAATCCCCTCCCCGCAGGCTGGCGCTCGTCGCTGCGTTGGGGGCAGCCTTGCTGCTCACCGCCTGCGAAAGCACGGGCCCCAAGGTGGACACCAGCGCCTTCCCGGTTCCTGACGTGTACCGCAATGCTCCGCCAGTCGCCGGGTCCGGGGTGGCGCGTGGCGGACCCTCCGCGCAGTGGTGGACGCAGTACGGCAGCCAGGAGCTGGATCGCCTCGTCGACCGAGCGCTGGCCAACAATGCCGATCTGCGCATTGCCACGTTGCAGGTCGCGCAGGCCAAGATCCGCGCGGACCAGTCGCGCGCCGGCAACCTGCCCAGCGTCAGCGCGCCACTGCGGGCCGTGGGGCAGGCCCAGGGAAGCACCACCGATTCACAGCAGAACTCCCAGGCAGCGATTACCAGCGCCTTCCGGCTGGATGTATGGGGCGAACAGCGTGCCCTGGTGGACTCGGCGGATATGCAACTGGCGCGTGCCGTGCACGAGCGCGAGAACGTGCAGCGCACCGTGATTGGCAATCTGGTTTCAACCTACATCGCTTACCTGTCCATCAGCGACAGTATTCTGGTTGCCCGGGAGAATGAAGCCGTTGCCACCGAGATACTGCAATCGGTCGAAAAGCGCCTTGCGCTGGGGGACGCAACCCTGGACGACCTGGAACAGCAGCGGGCGGTGGTGTTCAGCCAGCAGGTGCTGATTCCCGGGTTGGAGAACCAGCAGGAAGACCTGCGCCACACCCTGTCACGGCTGGTCGGTTCATTGCCCGGTAATCTGGCCCTGTCGGAAAAGGGCCTGGATGCGCTGCAACTGCCCACGGTGCAAGCCGGCTTGCCATCTGCCTTGCTGCTGGGGCGACCCGACATCCGCATGATGGAGGCGCGCATGCGCTCGGCCAATGCCAACATCGAAGTGGCCCGTGCCCGCCTGCTGCCCCCCATCGACCTGTCGGCGCAGATGGGCTACAGCGGCGCCTCGCTGGCCAGTCTGATGCAACCCCAGAACCTGTTGGTCACCGCGGCGGCGGCCCTGGCGGTCAGCATCTTTGATGGCGGCCAGCGCAAGGGCGAAAAGGCATTTGCCCAGTCCTACTACGAAGAAATGGTGGAGACCTACGGCAAGACGGTGCTGCAGGCGGTGCGGGATGTGGAAAGTGCGTTGGCCAACCTGCGCACGGCCAGCCGGCGTCTGGAGGCCCAGAAGGGCGTCACGCGTGCCGCGTTGAACCTGTTCAAGCAGGGCAGTGATGCGTTCGCCATGGGTGCGCTCGACCAAGTGACTCTGCTGGAGCACCGCAAGAACTACCAGCGCAGTGCGGATGAGACCCAGCGCATGAAATCCGAGCTGCTGCGGGGTTACGCCACGCTGGCCTACTCCCTGGGCCTGGGCTCGGTGTTGAACGATGGATCGGCGCCGCATGCCACCCGGGAGGCGGCCTTGGCTGCGCTGCAACGGGATGTGCGTGTGGGCCTGGTCAATGGTGCCCCGGCTCTGGTGGATGACGCCACGCCGTCGCGTGATGCGGCAGGGGCCTGGGCCGTCGAGTTGCCCGGTGTCTTCCACCGCAGCAGCCTGCTGCCGCTGTGGCGCGACCTGCAGGCCCGGGTTGCCGCGGGCGGTGAAACGCCGTGGATCAGCGCTGCCCATCTCGGCCATGTGGAGAGCCCGGGCGAAACCGCCGAGGCCTGGTACCGCGTCACGGTCACCGGATTCAAGGGCCGCGAGGCCACCACGGCTTTCTGCGACACCCTGTTGCAGGCCGGCCAGAGTTGCAAAGTGGTTGCCGGCAACGCCAGCGGCCCGGCCGACACCCGCCTGGCCCTGCGGAACTAGTCTTCACAATTGGGCGGAACTTCGCCGCCCTTTTGGGGTTTCGTGCGGCCCGTGCCGGGTTCTAATCAGGCTTTCAGTGGACGCCATGATGGGCCTGAGCAAGAGGCGAGAATGGGGCCTGGTAGCAACCCAAAGAATGAGGACGCAGTTCGTACCGTGGAACCCAATCAGCAAACCGCCACCCATCCCTCGGGCCTGCCCCTGGTCAGCATCCTGATACCGACCCACAACCGCCCGGATTACGCCGAGTTGGCCTTGAAAAGCGCGCTGGCGCAGACCTACCCCGCGATCGAAATCATCGTCAACGACAACAGTGACGACACCCTGACCCAGGAGCGCTTTGCGCCCTACATCGCAAGCCACCCCCGCATCCACTACGCCCGGGTGCCGGGCTGTGGCGTCATGGAAAATTTCCAGTACTGCTATGACCGTGCCACGGGGGAATACGTCAACTACCTGATGGACGACGACCTGTTCCATCCCGAGAAGATCCAGAAGATGATGTCCTTCATGCTGGCCAAGCCCAATATCGGCCTGGTCACATCCTTTCGCCAGCTCATCGACGCCAACGGCGCCCACATGGCGCCCATTGCCGGCACCGAGCGCAAGTTTGAGGTGGACACGCTGATTGAAGGGCGCTCGCTGGGGACGATGATTCTCTCCAACGGCCTGAACATGATTGGCGAGCCCACCACCGTGCTGTTTCGCAAGAGCGATGTAGGCCCGGTGTTTGGCCGCTTTCTGGGCAAGCAGTACACGACCCTGTCGGATGTGGCCACCTGGCTGGCGGTGCTGGCGCACAGGGACGGTGTCTACCTGCCTGAAGCCCTGAGCTATTTCCGTATTCATGGCGGGCAGGATCAGCGCAGCAATGGCATCAAGATCAAGGCCAACGTCGAGTGGCTGGAGCTGTTCTGCGACGCACACCAGCAGGGAGCATTCCTTCCCGACGCCTCGTCAGCCCAGGATCTTCTCGGATCCAAGCTGGTCACCTGCATCTGGTTCCTGCTGTCGGTGCGCGACGAGGTCAAGGCCGGAGCCTACCCGCTGGAGCGCATTCAGGCCGTGCTGCAGCAGGCCACTTCCATCATGTTCGGGAAATGAGCGTATGGACATCCAGGCTATCCCACTGATTTCCGTCTCGTACAACTCGGCCGAGTTGATCGAAGACCTGCTCAGCTCCTTCCGGCGCTTTTACGCCAACCCGGTCACCATCATCGACGGCTCCAGCCCCGAGCATGTGCTGGCCATTGAGGCGGTGTGTGCCAGGTACCCGGATGTGAAGTTCATCCACTTCGACTACAACATCCACCACGGCCCCGGCATGGCCTGGGCCTACCAGAACCTGGACCTGCAAGGCCCGGTTCTGGTGCTCGACTCGGATGTCTATGTGCTCAATCCGGGTTTGATCGAGGCGCTGGCCGCCGCGCTCAAGCCCGGCATGTACGGCGTGGGCTACGTCAACCATGTCAACGAAGGCGGCTTCGACGTCACTTTTGAGGCCGGCGCCGTGCGCTACCTGCACCCGGCCTGCATGCTGTGCAACATCGACGTGGTGCGCCAGTGGCCCATGCCCACCAAACACGGCGCGCCCAATATCGAACCCATGCTGGCCATCCACCGCGCCGGCCGGCATGAGTTGATCGAGGGCGTGCAGTGGGTCAAGGACGATTTCGCTCGCGGCGATGCGCCCAAGCACTATTTGCGACACGACTGGCAAGGCACGGTGATGCGCACCGGCGGCTACCACCTGGAAGAATGGCAAAGGAGCGTCATGGAAAAGCAGCAACAACTACTTCAACAGCAACAGGGCCAACCGGCACCGGCACCCGCACCCGCAGCGGCGCCCGACGAGCCCACCAACTACAACCGTGACCTGCTGCCGCTGATCCCGCCCAATGCCCGTGGCATCGTGGAGGTGGGTTGCAACAACGGCGCCCTGGCTCGCGCCTACAAGGCCATCAACCCGGCCTGCAAATACACCGGTATCGAGGTCGACGCCGGCAATGCCGAAGGGTCCCGGCGCTATTGCGACGAAGTCCTGCTGATGGACATCGAGAGCGTGGACGAATCCTTCTACGCCCAGTATGCGGACTACAACGTCTGGATCTTTGGCGACGTGCTGGAGCACCTGCGCTACCCCTGGGAAGTGCTGGCCCGCATCCGCCGCAACATGCCGGCTGACGGCTGCGTCATCGTCTGCCTGCCCAACGCCCAGCACTGGAGCGTGCAGGCCAAGCTGGCCGTGGGCGACTTCCGCTACGAAGGCGGCGGCCTGATGGACCGCACCCACATGCGCTTCTTCACCCGCGCCACCATGCTGGAAATGTTCGCCGGCGCCAACCTGAAGATCCAGCAGGGCTTCCCCCGCATCTTTGGCGAGCTGAAGAACGAACACGTCATCGCCGCCATCCGCTCCATGGCCATTGGCGTCGGCGCCGACCCCGATGTGGCGATACAGGACAGCTTGCCGCTGCAGTACGTGGTCAAGGCCGTGCCGGCCTGAGCGCTTCTCGCACGCGGGGCGCGTGCGAGGAATTTGCTATTGTTTTAGTAGCTGGTTGCGCAATGTTGACGAGGGCTAGCGGCCTAAATCGCTGTGAATGACGGAGGCGCGGCCGCTGTTGCCTGCTTGTAGGTGGCGTTCGTGCACCATGGCGGGTACTCGCCTCCTAGAATCGAGCCAAGGGACACAGCCACTTGGCAGGCACAGCACAGAACATGACACAAGTCTTCATCAGCTACAGCCACGATTCAGAAGAGCATCGATCAGCCGTGTTGGCTCTCTCCGAGCGCTTGCGCAAGGACGGTCTTCACACCGCGCTTGATCGGTATATCAATGGAACCCCAGACGAAGGATGGCCGCGCTGGATGCTCAACCAGCTCGACGCCGCAGACTTCGTGTTGGTGGTGTGCACTCCCACCTACTACCGGCGTTTTCGCGGGCATGAAGTGCCTGGCAAAGGCAAGGGCGCGGATTGGGAAGGCGCCCTGATTACCCAGGAACTCTACGATGCGCGTAGCGCGACCCTGAAGTTCGTGCCCATCTTTCTGTCGGCTACCGACGAGACCTGTGTCCCCGAGCCTTTGCGCTCTCAAACGCATTACGCCCTCACGTCTGAAATCAATTACCAGAGTCTGTACGACTTTCTGCTCGGGCAGGCCGGTGTGGAGCCCGGACCGGTGGGTGTACCCCAAATCAAGCCGTGCGCACAGGGCGCCACGCTGAGCTTTGCCGAACACGCTCTTGCAACATCTCACGCGCCCCCAGTAGTTGCATTCAAAGCCGACATTTCCCGCATCGACAAATATGCCCCAGAGGAGTTGATAGGCCGTGAGAGCGAGATGGAGCTTTTGAACGATGCCTGGATGAAGGTCCCCCAGGCCCAAACCCAGCGCCGCCACGTCCTCACCCTTGTCGCAATGGGAGGCGAGGGTAAGACCTCGCTGGTGGCCAAGTGGGCGGCTCAGTTGGCGCATGACGGCTGGCCCGGCTGCGATGCCGTGTTTGCTTGGTCGTTCTACAGCCAGGGTACCCGCGAGCAAACGGCTGCCTCCAGCGATTTGTTTCTGGTCGAAGCCCTTCGTTTCTTTGGCGATACGGAGATGGCGCAGAGCAATCAGAGCGCATTCGACAAAGCCCGGCGCCTGGCCCAGTTGGTAGGGGGACAGCGTGCGTTGCTAATTCTTGACGGGTTGGAGCCACTGCAATACGCACCCACCTCCCCAACACCAGGTGAGTTGCGCGATGGCGCCATGGCTGGGCTGCTCAAGGCACTGGCCGTCAATAGCAAGGGCCTGTGCGTATTGACCACGCGCTACGCGTTGGCCGACCTGCGCAACTACTTGCAAACCACTGTGCTGGAGCATCACTTGTTGCGCTTGAGTGAGCCGGCTGGTGTACAACTTCTGCACTGCTTGGGCGTGCATGGCAGCGCGCAGGAGTTGGCCGCGCTGGTAGAAAGTGTGCGCGGCCACGCCCTGACCCTGAACCTGCTGGGAACCTACCTGCGCGATGCACATGGTGGCGACGTTCGTAAACGCGATCAGGTTAAGCTGGAGGAAGCCGATGCCGAGGAGCAAGGCGGCCACGCATTTCGCGTGGTGGAGGCCTATGTGCAGTGGCTTGGCAGTCCTGACAAGAACGCCAAGGAGGCCAAGCGCGGTCGACGCGCTATTGCCGTTCTACGCATGCTGGGTTTGTTTGACCGCCCTGCGAGTGCCGACTGTCTGCACGCACTGTTGAAGGCGCCTTCGATTCGCGGGTTGACCGATGCCCTTTCTGACATCACTGTTGAGCAACGCAATATCGTCTATGCACGGCTGGAAGCCGCCAAGCTGCTCACCGTCAAGCGCGACGCCGCCGGTGAACTACTGTTACTGGATGCCCATCCGCTGGTCCGGGAGTACTTTGGCAAGACATTGAAGGAGCAACATCCAGAATCCTGGCGCCAGGCGCATCGTCGGATTTTTGATCACCTCTGTGCTACCACCAGAGAAGGCAAGCAGCCGAATCTGGAGGATCTATTGCCGCTGTTTCAAGCGGTCGTACATGGTTGCCAGGCAAAGATGCTGATGGAGGCGTGTGTAAAAGTCTATTACCACAGAATTCAGCGAGGTGAGGAGAGCTACGGAACGGGAAAACTTGGCGCCCACGGCTCCGACTTGTGTGCCATCGCATGCTTTTTTGATGTGGCCTGGAGTCGCGTTAAGCCGGGTTTCTCCGCAAGCGATCAGGCTTGGTTACTCAATCAAGCGGGCTACAGTTTGCGGGCTCTGGGGCGGCTGCATGAAGCACAAGAACCGATGCGCATTGGTCTAGAGATGCGCGTGTCGCAAGCGGGTTGGAGAGAGGCTGCAATCATGGCAATCAATCTCAGCGAGCTCAATCTTGCAATGGGTCACATTGACACGGATAGCCCGTATTCTGCGGTTCAACTTGCGACCAAGTCTGTTCTTTATGCCAGCAGAGAAGCGCGTCCAATGGACCCTATTTTCGCTCGCACCGCGCTTGCTAATGCCTTGCTCCAAGCGGGGCGAACAGTCGAAGCTAGACGACTGTTTGAGGAAGCCGAAGCGCTTCAAGCCGAGAGAAAACCTCGGTTTCCTCTGCTGAACTCTCTGCGTGGCTTCCAGTACGTTGATTTGTTGTTGCAGAGCGTGGAACGTGATGCTTGGCGTGTCTGGATGCGGGCGGCGTCATCAACGGACCGGCTTCAATTGTTGGAAGAGATTGGTAAGCGCACGGCGGCGACGCTGGAGTGGATGAAGGAGGGTGAACGCGGGGCTGTGGTCGGCGTCTCATTGCTTGATATCGCTCTGCATTACCTTTCTCGCGGACGCACTCGACTGTATTTCGCAATATTTCAGATTGCTGCTTGCGACTCAAGTGCCTGTAGAAACCAATGGTTTGACCGTGATATTGATCTGGCGGTAGATGGATTCCGTCGCGCTGCTTCGCAAGACCAAGTTCCGGTTGGCCTTCTGAACCGTGCGTGGTCGAACAAAGTACAAGGCACCAATCCAGCAAGCGCTGGAGCAGACTTGGACGAAGCCTGGGAACTCGCCGAACGTGGGCCCATGCCGCTGTTTCTGGCCGATATTCATCTGCACCGCGCCCGCCTATTCTTCCGCGATCAAGATTACCCATGGAGCAAGAACGACGACGGCCGCGCACGAGGCCCGCTCGACGATCTGGCGGATGCCCGCCGTCTGATCGAGAGGCACGGCTACTGGCGCCGTAAGGAGGAGTTGGAGGATGCGGAGGCTGCAATCACAGCGTATGTGGAGGCTGCGCATTGAACCTGGTTCACTAGAGCCTGCAGGTGTCGGGCTTAGGATTGCTATTGTTTATATAGCTACTTGTGCAATATTGACGAGGGCTAGGGGCCGATTTGACGCAAAGTCATTGGCCCAAATGCCTCTGGCGAATCAAGCCGGGGGCGTCGTCCCCAAACCACCCAGCGCATTCAGCATATTCTGCGAACCCACGGTGCCGCACACCGCCGGCGTCAGCGCATGCGCTCGCAGCCGCGTCTCCACACCCGGCTGCCCAACCACTGCCTCCATCAGCCAGGAGCCAAAGCCGCCGTCGCGCAGGTGGTCTTCCAGCGTCTCCACGGTATTGAAAGCCTGCACGGCGGCGACCTGATCCGGTTTGCTGGCCATGCTCCACAGCGGCATGCTGTGCACGCTGTGCTGGCGGTACTGCGGCGCATCGCGCCAGCCCATGGCGATGCCCATCGCGGCGCCGGTGGACAGCAGGGTGGCGCGGCCCTCACCTCTATCCGCACCGTCCGCTCCATCGGCCACCTTCAGCCACTTGCCGGGTGCCACGTCGGGCACGGCGGGGTGGAAGTTGGGCTCACCCGCCTTGCCCAGGCGCAGGTAGGACGGCTGGGGGTTGGCGGCCAGGTAGCGCATGCAGGCGCGCACCTCCATGGGGTCGCCGGGGGCGGCGATCAGCAGGTTGGGGAAGGAGCGCATCAGCGCATAGTCTTGCACCGCGTGGTGGGAGTAGCCCAGTGCGCCATAGGCCAGGCCGCCGCCGACCGAGACCACGGTGACCGGCAGGCGGTGGTAGTCCACGTCGTTGCGGATCTGCTCGGCGCAGCGGAAGGTGGGGAAGTTGGCAATCGAGTAGGTGAAGACGTGGTAGCCCTCGGACGCCATGCCGGCGGCCAGGCCGGTCATGTTCTGCTCGGCCACGCCGGCGTTGATGAAGCGGTCCGGAAAGCGGTCGGCAAAGGGTTCCACCACGGAGTAGCCCAGGTCGCCCACGACCAGTGCGATGTGCGGGTATTGGGTGGCCAGGCTGACGAGTTCTTCGATAAAGGCGTTGCGCATGGTGCTCTTACCCTTGCAATTCGTTCAGGGCCTGCGCCAGTTGCTCGGCGTTGGGGGTGCTGTAGTGCCACTTCACCATGTTCTCCATGTAGCTGACGCCCTTGCCCTTGGTGGTGTGGGCGATCAGCATCGATGGCTTGCCGGAGGTCCAGGGCGCAGCGCCCAGCGCGCTGGCCAGCGCCGCATGGTCATGGCCATCGACCTCGCGCACGCTCCAGCCAAAGGCGGTGAACTTGTCGGCCAGTGGCTCTATGCGCAGCGTCTGGTCCACCGTGGTCAGGCTTTGCAGCTTGTTGTAGTCGATGACGGCCACCAGATTGTCCAGGCCGTGGTGGGCGGCGAACAGCATCGCCTCCCAGTTGCTGCCTTCGCCCAGTTCACCATCGCTGAGCAGCACAAAGGTCTTCCAGGCCGCGCCCAGCCGCTTGGCGGCGAGCGCCTTGCCCACGCCAAACGGCAGGCCATGGCCCAGCGAGCCGGTGGAGAACTCCACGCCATTGGCCTTGTGGCTGATGTGGTTCATCAGCACCGAGTCGTCCTGGCCATAGGTCAGCAGGTCGTCGGTGCTCAGAAAGCCGCATTCGGCCAGCGCGGCGTACACGGCCACACAGGCGTGGCCCTTGCTGAGGATGAAGCGGTCGCGCCCCGGGGCCTTGGGCTGCGCCGGGTCCACGTTGAGCACCTGGCCGTAAAGCACGGCGACGATGTCGCAGATGGAGAGTGCGCTGGCGATGTGGGACGCCTTGGCACGGTGCACCATTTGCAGCGCCTGGATGCGCATGCGGCGGGCGAGTGGGGTGGTGTCCGTCACGGCAGTGTTACCCGGCAAGTGTCGTCAGACGTTGGATGGTATCGGCATGCTTTTGGCCGTGCAAAAAGGCGTAATTGGTTTCCGGCGTTTCGTCGGTCACCTCGGCAATGCGGCGCACACCGGCCTCACCCACGGCAAAGCACTGGTAGCCCAGCTCGGCAAAGAAGGCCAGCATGTCGTTGGGGTGGTAGCCAAAGGGCTTGGACCACTTGCGCAGCAGCTCGGCAAACACAATCGGCTGGGCTTGGGCCAGCGTGGTGCGTCCACCGCGGAAGACCAGCAGTTCGGCGCCTTCCACGTCGCATTTGATGAAGTCGGGCACCACGCCCTGGTTGGCGGTCCACTGGTCCAGGGTCAGCGTCAGGCCGACCACGCGCTGGGCGTCCTGTGCACCGGCCACGTTGAGCAACGATGCATTGGTGCCGGCGGCGGGGGAGATGAAAAATTCCACTGTGCCGCTGGATTCCGAGAGGCCGTAGTTGAAGCAACTCACCCGGTCACCGACGGCATTGGCCGCCACATTGCGTTGCAGGAAGGCATGGCTGGTCGGCATGGGTTCGAACGCATAGACCCGCGCTTGCGCAAAGCGCTTGGCGAAGCGGATGGCATACAGGCCGATGTTGGCGCCCACGTCCAGGATGCTGCGGGCGTTGGCCGCCAGCAGATCCATGACCCGGGTCTCGGCCGGCTCGTAGTGGTTGAAGTTCATCACCTCGATCGGAGCCACGCGGGCCTCGTTCTCGGGGGCGTAGAGGCGGATGCGCTCCTCGCCCAGCACGAAGGACACGCCGTCGGCGGCAATCACGATCTCTTTCACATCGGTGCTGCGGGTGATGTCCACATACTCAAACAGCGTTTTGTGCACCTCCAGCGCCGTGCGGATGAAATCGGGCTTGGACAGCGTGCCGGCCTGAAACTGTTGCTTGAGTGCGGCGAGTGTGGGGTTCATGCGGTGTAAGCCTCAATCATGCGCCGGAATCCGGCGGGGGGGTCTATCTGCGCGGTCCAGCCCAGGGCGCTCAGGCGCGTCACATCGGGCACCAGGCGGCTGTAGGCGCTGGGAATGTAGCCGGGGCTGTCGGGGGCGTGGCGGCGGTCCACCGCGAGGTGCTTGGCGGGGTACAGGCCGACCAGTAGTTCGGCCAGCTCCATCACCGACAACTCACCGGCTGGATTGGCCACGTTGTAGGCTTGGGCCGGCGTGCCCTTGAGCAGCACGCTGAAGAAACCGGCGATGGCGTCCGACGCGTAGCAAAAGGCGCGGCGCGCGCTGCCGTCGCTGTGCATGACGATGTTCTCGCTCTTCAGCACGTTGAACACAAAGTCGGCAAACACCCGGCCGTCATTGGCCTGCAGGCCCGGACCATAGGTGTGGAAGGGCCGCACGATGAAGGTGGGGATGCCGTACTGCTGGTGCCAGGCCAGGCACATGGTCTCGCCCATGCGTTTGCTCTCGGCATAGCAGGCGCGCACCGTGGCGGGGTCGACGCTGCCGCAGCTCGTCTCCGCCAGTGTGGCGTCACCGGCGACCGCGCCATAGACCTCGGAGCTGCTGACGAACAAGAAACCTTTGGGGGTCTTGGCGCGGCGCAGGGCCTCCAGTAGGGCTGCTGTGCCGATGGTGTTGGGCAGCAACGTGCCGACCGGGTCGCTGCCATAGAAGCGTGGGCTGGCCTGGCTGGCGGCGTGCAGCACGTAGTCGATATCGCCCACGTCGGGCACGCCAATGGTGTTCAGGTCCCAGGCCAACGGTGTGAAGTGGGGTGAGGCGGCCAGGTCGGCCAGACTCGCCTGCACCCGTGCGGCGTTGCGCACCAGACCGACCACCTGCACCGGTTCATCCACCTTGCCCAGGGCGTGCAGGCCCAGCAGCGTGCGTGCCAGGTAGCCACCCAGAAAGCCGCCGGCACCGGTGACCAGCACCCGCGCGCCGGAGAGCTGGTGCCAGGGCAGATCGCGCGCCGCGATGGCTGCGACGTCCGCATCCCAGGTGGCCTGCATGCGCGCCAGGGTCATCAGAAATTGACTCCGAGGTAGCTCTCGATCTTGCGGGCGGCGAATTCCATCATCTCTTGCGTCAGCGAGGGCTGCACGCCGATCCAGAAGGTGTTGTTCATCACGTTGTCGGTGTTGGTCAGGTCGCCGCTGACACGGTATTTGGCGCCCACCATATAGGGCTGGCGTGTCAGGTTGCCGGCAAACAGCAGGCGCGTGCCGACCTTGTTCTGGTCCAGGTAGGTCAGCAGGTCCAGGCGGGAAACCGGGCAGTTGTCCTTGAGCGTGATCGGAAAGCCAAACCACGACGGGTCGGAATGCTCGGTGGCCTGGGGCAGGTTGACGAATTCCTCGCAGTCCTTGAGGCGCTCTTTCAGGAAGGCAAAGTTGGCCTTGCGCGCGGCGATGAAGGCCGGTGCCTTCTCCAACTGGGCCAGGCCACAGGCGGCCTGCATGTCGGTGATCTTCAGGTTGTAGCCCAGGTGGCTGTAGGTGTACTTGTGGTCGTATCCGTGCGGCAGCGTGCCCAGCTGCTGGTCGAAGCGCTTGCCGCAGGTGTTGTCCTTGCCGGGGGCGCAATAGCAGTCGCGGCCCCAGTCTCTAAAGCTCTCGGCAATGGTCTTGAGCTCGTCGTGGTTGGTGAACACCGCACCGCCTTCACCCATGGTGATGTGGTGGGCGGGGTAGAAGCTCAGGGTGGCGATGTCGCCAAAGGTGCCGACCATCTGGCCGCGGTAGGTACTGCCCAGCGCGTCGCAGCAGTCTTCCACCAGCCACAGCTTGTACTTCTTGCATAGGGCGGTCACCACGTCCAGGTTGAACGGGTTGCCCAGCGAGTGCGCCAGCATGATGGCCTTGGTCTTGGGGCCGATGGCGGCCTCGATCTTGTCGGCGTCGATGTTGTGCGTCAGGCGGTCCACGTCCACGAACACCGGCACGGCACCGAACTGGAGGATGGGGTTGACGGTGGTCGGAAAGCCCGCTGCCACGCCAATGACCTCGTCGCCCTGCTGGATGGCACGGTCGCCGAGCTTGGGCGATGTCAGCGTGCTGAAGGCCACCAGGTTGGCTGATGAGCCGGAGTTGACGGTGATCAGGTGCTTGACGCCGATGAAGGCGGCCAGCTTCTTCTCAAACTCGGTGTTGAACCGCCCGGTGGTCAGCCAGCCGTCCAGCGAGGCGTCCACCATGTACTTGAGTTCGGTCGCGTCCAGCAGCTTGCCGGAAGGCGGCACCACGGAGGCCCCGGGCAGGAACAGGTCAGGCGCCAGCGCAATGGCGGCGTATTCTTCAACGAGCTGGGCGATCTGCGCGCGCAGGGCCTGGGTCTTGGCGTTTTGCATAGGGTGTTTTGTCGGAAATCAGTCTGGGCTGGACGCCAATGCTAGCGCCTGGTAGGCGGCAATTTGCGCCAGTGTGACGGCATGCATGTCGGCGCCGGCTTGCAGTGCGCGGGCCCAATCCACGATCAGACCCAGCGCGCTGTCCAGGCGCAGCGCGGGTTGCCAGTGCAGGCGTTGGCCGGCCTTGGAGATATCGAGTTTGAGGTAGTTGGCCTCGTGCGGGTGCTCACCGGCGTCCACCTGCCAGCTGGCGCCTTGGCCCCAACGCTCAGCCAGTTGCCGGACGATCCACTCCACCGGCTTAGCGTCGTCGCCGTGCGGGCCAAAGTTCCAGCCTTCGGCGAAGGCCGGGCCGTCCATGTAGAGGCGTTCGGCCAGCGTCAGGTAGCCACGCAGCGGCTCCAGCACGTGCTGCCAGGGGCGGGTGGCGTGCGGGTTGCGGATGGGAACCTGCTTGCAGGCCTCGAACGCCGCCAGAATGTCGGGGATCAACCGGTCACGGGCCCAGTCGCCTCCGCCAATCACGTTGCCGGCGCGGGCCGTGGCCAGTGCCACACCGTGCTGGGCATGGTGCGTGGGGTTGAAGAAGGAGGAGCGGTAGGCCGCGCTGACCAGCTCGGAGCAGCCCTTGCTGTTGCTGTAGGGATCAAAGCCGCCCATGGGCTCGTTCTCGCGGTAGCCCCAGGGCCATTCCTTGTTCTCGTAGCACTTGTCGGTGGTGACGTTGACGACCGCCCGCACGCCGGGCGTCTGGCGCACGGCCTCCAGCAGGTGGACCGTGCCCATGACGTTGGTGGCGTAGGTCTCCACCGGCGTGTCGTAGGACAGGCGCACCAGGGACTGGGCCGCCATGTGGATGACGATCTCGGGCTGGGTCGCCTGCATGGCGCGCAGCAGGGCTGGCAGGTCGCGCACATCGCCGTGCACCGACTGCATGCCGGCGCCCACGCGGGCCACGTCAAACAGGCTGGGTTCGGTGGGGGCGTCCAGCGCGTAGCCGGTGACCTGGGCGCCGAGCTGCTGCAACCACAGTGACAGCCAGCTGCCCTTGAAGCCGGTGTGGCCGGTCAGGAAGACGCGCTTGCCTGACCAGAAGACGGGCTTCATTTCCAGACCTTCCAGGGCGCCTGGCCGGTGGCCCAGAGCTCTTCCAGGTGGATCTTGTCGCGCAGTGTGTCCATGGGCTGCCAGAAGCCCGTGTGCTGGTAGGCGGCGAGCTGGCCGTCGGCCGCCAGGGTTTCCAGTGGGCCACGTTCCCAGATGGTGTCGTCGCCGCCGATGCGGTCCAGCACCTTCGGCGACAGCACAAAGAAGCCGCCGTTGATCATGGCGCCGTCGCCCTTGGGCTTTTCCATGAATTTGTTGACCTTGTTGCCGTTGAATTCCAGCGCGCCGAAGCGGCCTGGGGGCAGGGTGGCGGTCAGTGTGGCCTGCACGTTCTGGGCCTTGTGGAAGGCGATGAGTTCGGTGATGTTGACGTCGCTGACGCCGTCGCCATAGGTCAGGCAGAAGGCGTCATCGCCCTGGATGTGCTCGGCCACGCGCTTGAGGCGCCCACCGGTCATGGTGCTTTCGCCGGTGTCGACCAGGGTCACGCGCCAGGGTTCGGCGCTGCGCTGGTGCACGTCCATGGTGTTCTTGCTCATGTCGAAGGTGACGTCCGACATATAGAGGAAGTAGTTGGCGAAGTATTCCTTGATCTGGTAGCCCTTGTAGCCGCAGCAGATCACAAAGTCGTTCACGCCGTGGGCGGAGTAGATCTTCATGATGTGCCACAGGATCGGCTTGCCGCCGATTTCCACCATGGGTTTGGGCTTGGTGTCGGTCTCCTCGGATATCCGGGTTCCCAGGCCGCCGGCCAGTATCACTGCCTTCATTTGCTCCGCCTTCAGATTGTGGATTTTTTGCTACTGTATTGATAGCTGTCTATGCAGTGTTCACGAGGGCTGGAGCACTATTTTGTCAAAAACCGTTCCGCCAGATCTAGACCTGCATGTTCATGATGTCAGTGTAAGCCTGAACCATGCGGTTGCGCACATGCAGGCTGGCCTGGAAGCCGATTTGCGCCTTCTGGATAGCGACCATGGTTTCTTCCAGGCTGACCTTGGGGTTTTCCATCTGCACTTCCTTCTGCAGGCGGGAGGCTTCGTTCTGGGCCGCACTGACCGAACCCAGCGCACTTTGGAGCGCGCCGGCAAATCCACCACCCACGCCGCTGGCCGGGCCCGACGCGCCGGGCCGCACGCCAGCGCCGGGGCGGATGGTCGTGGGCATTGATACGGGGCTGAGCTTGAGGTCCATGGGGGATCTCCCTGGTTGATTGGGGTGCGGCAATCCTATTCCCCGGTCGGCAGTGCCATTATTTTGAATTGGTGGGGAAAACCGGTGCTTATTACCCTAATGTTTCCGGGCTCGGGTCGAATAATCAATCCAACTCGTGAGGCCAAGCGCGCCCCATTGCACCGGAAAACAAAATGCCTGCAGTAGCCACCATACCTGTCAATCCCACGATCGCCCAACGCCTGGCCAGTCTGGACCAGGGCCAGCGCCTGCGTCTGGCGCTGGGCATTGTTCTGTTTGTTGCCATTGGCATCGTCGGCCTGGTCATGGGCCGCCAGGCCGAATGGCGCATTCTGTATTCCAACCTGGCCGACAAGGATGGCGGCGCGGTCATTACCCAGTTGAACACCCTGAACGTGCCCTACAAGCACTCGGAAGGCGGCGGCGCGATTCTGGTGCCGGCCGACCGCGTGCACGATGTGCGCCTCAAGCTGGCGTCGCTGGGTCTGCCCAAGGGCTCGGTCAATGGTTTCGAGATGATGGAGTCCAACCGCTTTGGCATGACCCAATTCCAGGAGCGGCTGACGTTCCAGCGCGGGCTGGAAGGGGAACTGACCCGTTCCATCCAGGCCCTGTCCTCGGTGCAGAACGCCCGGGTCCACCTGGCCTTGCCCAATCAGAATGGTTTTTTCCGCGAGCAGCAGAAACCCTCGGCCTCGGTGCTGCTCAGCCTGCACCCCGGGCGCAGCCTGGATCGGGCGCAGTTGGCCGGCATCGTGCACCTGGTGGCTTCCAGCGTGCCGGAAATGACACCGTCCGCCGTCAGCGTGCTGGATGACACGGGCAAGCTTCTCTCCACTCCGACCGATGGATCGGGCGGCATCCTGGGTGCCGACGCCGAACAGCTTCAGTATGTGCGCCAGATCGAGCAGCAGTACAGCCGCCGGATTCTGGACATTCTGGAACCCATCGTGGGACGGGACAACGTCAAGGCGCAGGTGACGGCCGAGCTGGATTTCTCGCAGACCGAGTCCACCACCGAATCGCATAAACCCAACCAGACACCGGATGCGACCGCTATCCGCAGCCAGCAACTGGTGGAAAGCAGCAATGCGGCTGGCACCACACCGCCTTCGGGCGTGCCGGGTGCGACCACCAACCAGCCACCTGCCCAGGCAACGGCCCCCATCAATGGCGCTGCGCAGAATCTGGCGGCCAATGGCCAGAGTGCGCTGGCCAGTGGCGGCAAGCGGGAATCCATCATCAACTACGAGGTGGACAAGACCATCCGCGTGGTCAAGGGTGCTACCGGCATGATCAAGCGCATTAATGCGGCCGTGGTGGTCAACAACAGTGTTACGACCAATGACAAGGGCAAGACCACCAGCACCCCGCTGACGGATGCCCAGGTCGAGAAGATGACGGCCTTGGTGCGGGAAGCCGTGGGCTTCAGCAAGGACCGTGGGGATTCCGTGAACCTGCTGAATGCCGCGTTTGCACCGGAGAAGGTAGAAGTGGTGGATGTGCCCCTGTGGCGTCAGCCCGAAGTCCGGGAGCTGGCCAGCAGCTTCGCATGGCCCCTGGGCACCCTGCTGTTTGCCGGTCTGGTGCTGATGGGTGTGATTCGCCCGGCCATGAAGGCCATGGCCCAGGCACCGGCGCCGGCGCCGGCAGCGGCCAGCAATGTGCGGATCAACCAGCTGGATGCGCTGGAATCCGAAATGCCGGAGCGGCCGCAACTGGCCGGTCCGGGGGCTGGCCAGAGCGCTGCCCAGATCTCCGCTGGCGAGATGCAATTGGAGGATGCGCGCAAGCTGACACGCGATAATCCTGCAGCAGTGGCGAACATTATCAAAACGTGGATGAACGGCGAGGCACCGGCCTGATGGCCGACGCAAAATAGCACCATGGCACAAGACGACGGCTTACAAGATGCGGCAATTCTGATGATGTCTCTGGGCGAGGCAGAGGCATCGGAGGTATTCAAGCATCTGTCCCCCAAGGAAGTTCAAAAGCTGGGGGAAGCCATTGCCAAAACCACCCAGATCACGCGTGAGCGCGTGGAGGAAGTGGTTGGCAAGTTCACCGGTGTGGCTGCGTCGCAGAGCCTGCTGGTGTCCAACTCGGGTGACTATGTGCGCTCGGTGCTGAAGTTGGCCCTGGGCGATGACAAGGCCGCCTTGCTGATTGACCGGATTCTGCAGGGGGGGGACGTCTCCGGCATTGAAAGCCTGAAGTGGATGGACCCGCTGTCGGTGGCCGAGTTGCTGCGCAACGAGCACCCCCAGATCGTCGCCGCCATTCTGGTGCACCTGGACTACGACCAGGCCGCCGACGTGCTCAAGAACCTGACCGAACGCCAGCGCAACGAAGTCATGCTGCGCGTGGCCACCATGGAAGGTATTCAGCCAACCGCGCTGAAAGACCTCAACGAGGTGCTGTTCAAGGTGCTGGCCGGCGGCGACAAGATCCGCAAGTCGTCCCTGGGTGGCGTGAAGACCGCTGCCGAAATGATCAACCTGATGGGCACTGCCATTGAGGGCACGGTGATCGAATCCATCCGCAACCACGATGCCGACCTGGCGCAGAAGATCATGGACAAGATGTTCGTGTTCGACGACGTGCTCAAGCTCGACGACAAGGCCATCCAGATGGTCCTGAAGGAAGTCTCCTCGGATGTGCTGATCGTCGCCCTGAAGGGTGCCCAGCCCGAGCTGAAGGAAAAGATTCTGGCCAATATGTCGTCCCGGGCCGCCGCCACGTTGCGCGAAGACCTGGAGTCGCGTGGGCCCATGCGCCTGTCCGAAGTGGAGGCGCAGCAGAAGGAAGTGCTCAAGACCGTGCGCCGTCTGGCCGACGAGGGCCAGATTGTCATCGGCGGTGGAGGTGGCGACGACGCCATGATCTGATGACACGCAATCACAACCGATTCATTTCCGGCGAAGACCTGGGCACCGTCGCGGGCTGGGAGTTTGGTGCCGTTGACCAGGCGTCCGTGCGCTTTGCGGCCAAGATCCGGGCGCAGGAACTGGCCGAAGAGCAGGCCCGTGAAAACGAGGCACGCCAGGCCGGCTTTGCGGAAGGTTATGCACAGGGGCACGCCCAGGCGACGCTGGAAGGCCAGCGCCTGATTGCCGAATACATTGAAAACCAGGGGCAGGACGCCGCCCGCCAGTTTGGGCAGTTGTTTGAGGCCGCCAATGCCGGCATTGCGGAATCGCAGCAGGTGATGGCCAAGGGCGTTCTGGAGCTGGCCTGTGAACTGGCGCGCCAAGTGCTACGCCACGAGCTGTCCACTAACCCCAATGCGTTGCAGCCGGTGATTCGCGAGGCGCTCAGTGTGCTGTCCACCGACAGCAAGGCTGCGCTGGTGCGACTGAATCCCCTGGATCTAGACGTGCTGGAAGAGGTGTTGCGGCAGGAGTTCTCGGGCCTGGCCCTGACGCTGTTGGCCGACTCCTCCGTCACCCGTGGCGGCTGTCTGGTCGAATCCGCCGGCACGGTGGTCGACGGCACCATCGAAAAACGCTGGACCCGCGCCGTGGCACGGCTGGGGCTGGAGTCATCCTGGGAGGCTCCCCATGACGACCAATGAAGCCAGCGGCAAGTGGCAGGAATTTCTGGACCGTGCCCGCCACAGTGTGGAGTACGACAGCACGCTGGAGGTGCGCGGCACCCTGACCCGTTTGACCGGGCTGGTGCTGGAGGCCAATGGCATAAGGGTTCCGGTGGGCTCGCAGTGCGTGGTGTCCATGAAGTCACGCCCGTCGGTGCTGGCCGAGGTGGTGGGTTTTTCCGGTGACCGGGCCTTTTTGATGCCCGCGGGTGATGTGCATGGACTGTCCAGCGGCGCCGGTGTGGCGCCTGCAGCGGCCTATGTTCCGGTGCCACGCCTGGGTGAGCCGGCTTCTGCCGAGAACCAGGCCGATGCCGGCATGTTGCGTTTGCCGCTGGGCGATGGGTTGCTGGGCCGCGTCGTAGATGCCCAGGGCCATCCCATGGACCGCATGGGACCGATCGTGGACGTGAGTTCCCTGCCGCTGGACCGCAGGCCGATCAACGCAATGGACCGCGCGCCCGTGCGCCAGCCGCTGGATACGGGCGTGCGGGCCATCAATGCCCTGCTGACCGTGGGTCGCGGGCAGCGGATTGGCCTGTTTGCCGGCTCCGGCGTCGGCAAGAGCGTGCTGCTGGGCATGATGGCCCGGTACACGGAGGCCGATGTCATCGTGGTCGGACTGATTGGCGAGCGGGGCCGCGAAGTCAAGGAATTCATTGAAGACATTCTGGGCACGGAGGGCCGCTCCCGTTCCGTGGTGGTGGCAGCCCCGGCCGATGCGCCGCCGCTGCTGCGCCTGCAGGGGGCTTCCTATGCCACGGCTATTGCCGAGAGTTTTCGCGACCAGGGGCGGCACGTATTGCTGCTGATGGATTCGCTGACCCGCTATGCCATGGCGCAGCGCGAGATAGCGCTGGCCATTGGTGAACCTCCAGCGACCAAGGGCTATCCCCCATCCTGCTTTGCCAAGTTACCGCAGTTGGTCGAGCGCAGTGGCAATGGTCTGAACGGGGTGGGCTCCATCACGGCCTTCTACACCGTGCTGGCCGAAGGGGATGACCAGCAGGACCCGATTGCCGATGCAGCACGCGCCATTCTGGACGGGCATATTGTTTTGTCGCGCAGCCTGGCGGAGTCCGGTCACTATCCCGCAATCGATGTGGAGCAGTCGGCATCCCGGGTGATGCACAACGTGGTGTCGCGCGACCATTTCGAGCTGGCACGCCGTTTTCGCGCGGTGTACTCCAAGTACGAGCGCGGGCGCGACCTGGTGCAGATCGGGGCGTACGCCCATGGGTCGGACCCGGCGCTGGATGAGGCGATCGGGCTGCACGACGGAATGTCCCGGTTCCTGCAACAAGACATGCATGAGGCAGCGCACATGGATGCGGTGCTGGAAGAGATGATGGTTGCCACCAGCCTGAATGCGGCGGTGGCCTGAACATGGCTAAGCGACTGGATTTCCAATGTCTGAGCTGAGAAGTGTCCAACTGGCCATTGAGCTTGCCACCCGCGATCGGGACGAGCTGGCCAAGACCGTTGCCCGTGTGGAGCGGAGCTTGGCGTTCGTGCATGAACAGATGGCGCAGTTGGAGGGCTATGCAGCAGAGACTGACGCGCGGTGGATCGGTTCTGCCGAACGCAATGTATCGCCCGAGCTGATGCGCCACCACTACCAGTTCATGGACCGGTTACAGCAGGCGATCAGCATGCAGTCGGGAGCCATTGTCAGCACCGGACGCCAGCTGGAGCAGGCCAAATCAAATCTTTTGCGCGCGGAATTCCGGCTTTCCGGTTTGAACCAGGTTCTCAAGAACCGGCAGGCGGTCCTGCAGCGCAAGGAAATGCGGCGGGAGCAACGCCAAACGGATGAATTTGCAGCCATGCAGCACGCCCGCAACCGGGCTCTGCCAATGAGTGGAGAAAAACATGACTATTGAAGCCGGCTCAGGACAGAACGTGTCACGGTCCGCCAGCGCCAACGATTCCAGGAGTGCCAAGGGCAAGCAGAACAGCTCTGCGGACGCGGGGACGGGTGGTTTTGGGGCGGTACTGGCCGCTGTCGAAACGCCCGAGGCTGCGGAACCGGTTGTCGCCGGCCCCACCGCGTCAGCTCCATCGGGAAAAGACAGCGACAGCAAATCCAAGGTTAAGTCCAGTGATGCAGGGACTGTGCCGGCCGGGCCTGGGCAGGCGGACTCCAAGGCGGGAGCAAGCGATGGAGCACCGCAAGTCCCGGACTACAAGGCAACGGTCAGTGAGGAGTTCCCACTGAAAACTTCGGGCGATGGCGTCCTGCCCGCCACGGACCCGGCTGCTGCCGCGGCTGCAGCCGCCTTGGCGCTGCTCGGCGCGGACCCTGCTGCGACGTCGGACGTGCCCATGGATGCTGCTGCACTGCTGGCGCAATCGGCAGTCTGGAACGGTGGCACCTCCGGTGGTGAACAGAGCCTGCCCGGCAATGCCCAGGCGAGTGCCGTGGGTGGCGTGACAACCGCGCCGCGTCCGGCTCCGACACCGCTTGCTGCGCCACCGCAGGGCATGGTTTCACCGGAAGCCGCCGGGGAGCAACTTGCAGATGGCCTGAAAAAGGCGGCCAAAGGCGGTGTGGATGCCAGCAGCAAATCCCTGGCAGCAGCCGAACCCTCGGCGAAGGTCGCCCTCGCGCCAGATAGCAAGGCCACTGCGATCAACCAGAGAACAGCCGATCTTCAGACGGCACCCCTGGCCACCGCTATCGCGACCGCCAGTCTGGCTCAGACGTTCCAGCGTGAAGATCAACCCAGGGAGCGCTCCGTTTTCCGTTCCACTGCGAACGAAGGTACGGCGGCTCCCCAGGCAGTGTCGAGCGCCTCCCCGACCCACACGGTCTCTAACGCGCCGGAAGTGATTGCTCCGACGGAAGCCCTGGTGGCGGAGAAAGTGTCCTACTGGATTTCCAACAACGTCCAAAACGCGGAAATGAAGCTCGACGGTATCGGCGAGCGACCCGTGGAGGTCAGCATCCGCATGCAGGGAAATGAAGCCCACGTGTCATTTCGTACGGATGAGTTGCAGACCCGTGCGGCGTTGGAGAATGCCGGTGTGCATCTGAAGGACCTGTTGCAGCGCGAGGGGTTGGTACTATCGGGTGTGTCCGTTGGTACGGCGGGAACCGGTGATTCCGGTGCACAGGATCGCAAGTCGCGCCAGGGTGCTCGCCAGGCAACGGTGGCGGCCTTGCAGCCGGTTCGTGCGGATTCGCACGCCATGTCGGGTCGCGTGACGAGTGCAGGTCTGGATCTGTTTGTTTAGCAGGCGAGAATATGCGAATATGGGCGCGAGGTCGGCACTGCGGTGTGTTGCGGCATACGAGCCTGACTATTGCGCCCGGTTCGAATGGACTTTTTATTAGTTGAAGGAACGATCGTGTCTGCCAAGCCTGAAGTTGTCGATGCCGGAGACGGGGCCAAACCGGCCAAAAGCAAGAAGATGCTCATCATCATCCTGGGCGCCGTACTGGTGTTGGCTTTGGGCGGTGGCGGTGCCTTCTTCTATATCAGCAAGCAGCGCGCTGATGCCGCTGCGGAGGAAGGCGAGGATGGCGGTTCCGCAAAATCCAGCGCCAAGGCGGCCCCCAAGGCTGCTCCTGCCTATTTGCCATTGGACAACATGGTGGTCAATCTGGCCGACCCGGGTGGGGAGCGGGTCGCCCAGGTGGGTATTACCCTGGAAGTGGTTGATGCGCATGCGGCGGATCAGGTGAAAGCATTTTTGCCCACCATTCGCAGTGGCATCTTGATGCTCATCTCGCAGCGTACGGCGGATGAGTTACTGAAGCCGGAGGGCAAGCAGCAACTGGCCAAGGATATTCTTCGCGAAGCCACGCTTCCGTTTGGCGGGGGCGATGCCAAGGAGCATGATGGGGCTCCGGTGAAGAAAAAGAAAGACGCGAAATCCGGGCACGGCGATATTCCGGTGGTCGGAGTGCTGTTTTCGAGCTTCATTGTTCAATAGCGGGTGACAACAGGTATCAACGTATGAGTGAGTCGTTTCTTTCCCAGGAAGAGGTCGACGCCCTACTCGAAGGTGTAACGGGCGAGAGCCAGAAGACCGTCGAAGAGGCGGCGGAGCACGGTGAAGTCCGTGCCTACAATATTTCCAGCCAGGAACGCATCGTCCGTGGGCGCATGCCCACTATGGAAATTGTCAATGAGCGATTTACCCGGAATCTGCGGGTCGGATTGTTCAATTTCATTCGGCGCAGTCCTGAAATATCCGTCGGTCCCGTGACGGTGCAGCGCTACAGCGCTTTCTTGCGTGAATTGGCGGTTCCAACCAATTTCAATATCGTTGCCATCCGGCCCCTGCGGGGTAGCGGGCTGATTGTGTGCGAGCCTGCGCTGGTGTTTGGTGTCATCGACACGCTGTATGGTGGTATCGGTAAGTTCCAGACCCGCATTGAGGGGCGGGACTTTTCTGCGACGGAGCAGCGGGTGATCAACCGCCTTGTCGATGTCATCACCTCCGAATACAAGAAAGCGTGGAAGGGGATCTATCCGCTGGAGCTGGAGTATCAGCGCTCGGAGATGCAGCCGCAGTTTGCGAATATCGCAACGCCCAGTGAGATTGTCATTTCCACCTCTTTCCAGCTGGAGATTGGTGACATTACGGGTGCCATTCACTTCTGTTTTCCCTATTCCACGCTGGAACCCATCCGGGACGTGCTCTATTCGTCCACGCAAGGGGATTCGATCGAGGTTGACCGGCGTTGGGTGAATGTGCTGACCCGGGAGATTCAGGCGGCGGAAGTCACACTGGTAGCGGAACTGGCGCGGGCCGACGCGACGGTGGAGCAGTTGCTGCAAATGAAGAAAGGCGATTTCATCGAGCTGGACCGTGAGCCCAGAATCCAGGCCACCGTGGACGGTGTGCCCATTTTCGAATGCCAATATGGCACGCATAACGCCAAATACGCCATTCGCATTGACAAAGCGTTACGTGGCAATGACCAAAACTGGTTAGGAGAAAGAAATGGCATCTGAAGATAAGCCCGACGAAGCCGCCGCCGATGACGGTATGGCGGATTGGGCCGAGGCCCTGTTGGAGCAAAAGGCAACCGAGCCAGGGGGCAGCGATGGTCACGGTGGCGTGCTGACCGGTGATGCGCCCAAACCGTTCTCTTCCATGACAGGGGGGGGCGAAGCTCCCATTCATGACATCAACATGGTGCTGGACATACCGGTTCAACTGTCTGTTGAACTGGGTCGGACCAAGGTTCCCATCAAGCACATTCTGCAATTGGGTCAGGGTTCGGTTGTTGAGCTGGATGCCCTGGCAGGTGAGCCGATGGATGTGCTGGTGAATGGATACCTGATTGCCCAGGGTGAGGTGGTGGTGGTGAACGACAAGTTTGGTATCCGGCTGACGGACGTGGTCACACCTTCTGAGCGTTTGCGTCGGGTCAGCAAGAGCTGATCACGCGTGATGATGCAGTCGGCGGTATCGGTTGGTCTGTTTCTGGTACTGCTTGCCTGCGTGCCTTTCTTTTTGAAGTGGTACAAGCAGCGAGCGCCGGGTGGCAGCGGTGACATTGGCGGGCAGGCGCGGTTCATTTCCGCGTTGGCGGTAGGTCCCCATCAACGGGTAGTGACGGTGGAGGTTGGCCCTGAGGGGCGTCGCGTCTGGCTGACGCTGGGTGTCACTGCACAGGAGATTTCCTGTCTGCACAGCGTGGATGTAGCCGATGGGACGGTCAATCCCAAGCCGGGCGTGTCAGCGCTTTCTCCCGCTTCAACCCCCGTGCATGGAACGGAATCGTTGTGACTGATCGAAAGGGCACTGTGATACCACTGGCAATTCCTGCCAAGGCGCTCTTGGGGTGCGCCGTGATGATCCTGCACGCGTCGGCGATTGCCCAGACGGGGGGGCAATTGCCGCTGCTAGTGGGGACTGGCGGTTCCAATATGAGTTTTTCCGTCCCGGTCCAGACGCTGCTGTTTTTCACGGCGCTGTCTTTCTTGCCGGCGGTGCTGTTGATGATGACCGGCTTTACGCGCATTGTGATTGTGTTGTCGTTGCTGCGCCAGGCGTTGGGAACGCAGTCATCTCCTCCCAATCAGGTGATTGTTGGATTGTCACTTTTTCTGACGTTCTTTGTCATGGGGCCAACGCTGGACCGCATCTATGCCGATGCCTATTTGCCACTGACAAAGAATACGATTACCTTTGAACAGGCCCTGGAGAAGGGAGAGGCTCCCATTCGGGGGTTTATGGTGAAGCAGACGCGTCAGTCGGACTTCTCCCTGTTTGCCAAGCTGGCCAAGTTGCCACCGGAAACCAAGGCGGACACGGCTCCGATGCGGGTGCTGGTTCCCGCGTTTGTCATCAGTGAGTTGAAGTCGGCGTTCCAGATCGGCTTCATGATATTCATCCCCTTTTTGGTCATCGATATTGTGGTCGCCAGCGTGCTCATGTCCTTGGGCATGATGATGCTGTCTCCTGTGTTGGTGGCGCTCCCGTTCAAATTGATGCTCTTTGTGCTGGCCGATGGCTGGAACCTGCTGGTCGGCTCGTTGGCGGCAAGCTTTGTCACGTGATGAGAGGGTGATGCGATGAATGCACAGATGGTTCTGACGATGGGACAGGACGCGTTGCTGATGTTGCTGATGGTTTCGTCTCCAGTGCTGGGGGCTGCGCTGGTGGTCGGGTTGCTGGTGAGCCTGTTTCAGGCCGTGACCCAAATTCACGAGGCGACATTGGCATTTGTGCCCAAGCTGATCGCCGTGATTGCGGTTTTTGCCATTGCGGGGCCCTGGATGTTGACGATGTTGGTGGAGTACATCCGTCGAACCATTGAGTCGATACCCGGGTCGATCGCCTGAGCCGAGTCATTTGTGATCTCCATTACAGAAGCGCAGCTGGCTGCGTGGATTTCTCCCCTGTTCTGGCCATTTTTGCGAACGCTTGCGCTTTTCACCGCTGCACCGGTCTTTTCGTCGCGCGCCATTCCCATCCGTGCCAAAGTTGCACTGGCATTCTTTGTGGCCTTGGCCATGCAGGCCAGTCTGCCGGATATGCCGGTTGTCGGGTTCAATGATCCGCAAGTGCTGGCCGTGGTCATACAGCAGGTGGGGGTTGGTCTGGCGATTGGGTTTGCGGTGCGGGTGGTCTTTACCGCCGTGGAGTTGGCCGGGGAGGTGGTGGGTTTTCAGATGGGTTTGAACTTCGCTGCTTTCTTTGATCCGGCAATCGGTGCGCAGTCAAGCGCGGTTGCCCGTTTTTTTGGGCAGATGACTTCACTGCTCTTCCTGGTGATGAATGGGCACCTCATGGTACTGATTGCCGTCAACAAGAGCTTTCGCGCGTTTCCCATTGATCAGAATTTCCTTCAATCTTTGGCGCAGATGAAATTGCAGCGTCTGGGGGCTGATCTGTTTGCCAGTGCGCTGTGGATTGCCCTGCCGATGGTGGGGATGCTGATGTTTGCCAACCTTGCGCTGGGCATTGTTTCTAGAGTTGCGCCTCAGATGAATATTTTTGCCGTGGGTTTCCCCATTACTCTGGTTGTTGGTTTGATCGGGATAGCAGTGACCTTGCCGATGCTGGATCAACCATTTATGGCGCTCATGGAGCGATCCATCGAAATATTCTCTGGGAACTAGCGTATCGGTCAGACCAATTCGTTGCGAATGGCATAGACAGCCAGTTCGGCGTTGTTAGACAGCTTGAGCTTCTCTAGCAGCCGTGCACGGTATACGCTGACTGTTTTGGGACTAAGCATCAATTCTTCTGCAATGTCTGACAGGCGCTTTCCGGATGCGATTTTCAGCAACGTCTGTAATTCGCGCTCAGACAGGGCTGCATGCAGCGATTCCGTACCGGGCGAGGCGAGGTTGTCCACCAGCATCTCGGAAATAGCAGGGGTCAGGTATTTGCGACCGCTTGCCAAGGTACGTACTGCGGGAATGAGCTGGCCCGGGTCGCCAGCTTTGTTGAGGTACCCATCAGCCCCTGCGCGCAAACAGCGAATAGCGTACTGGTCTTCGGCAAACATGGAGACAATCAAGACCCGGATATTGGAATGGTCTTCCCGCAGGCTGGCCAGGACCTCCAGTCCGCCGCGACCGGGAAGATTCAAGTCCAGTATCAGCACATCGCAGGGGGTGGTACGGATTACCTCTCGAACTTCTGTGTAACTTCCAGACTCACCGACAACCTGAATATCAGTGGCGTCTGCTAGCGTGTCTTTGATGCCGCGGCGTACCATGGCATGGTCGTCGCAAAGAACTACTTTGATCACTTGAACTCTGCCTCAGGCGAATGGAGGGATAAAGTGGCCAAGGGTACAGAGAGGATGATAGATGTACCTACGCCCTCTCTGGTGCTCACGTCCAGCCATCCGCCGATCGTTTTCGCACGTTCTTGGAGGCCACGGATTCCGAATGCGTTGGATTTTCGCAGTTGTTGGTCTGAAATGCCGATGCCGTTATCGCTGATTTCCATGGTCAAAAAATCCTCTGCATCGGAGATATCGATCTGAACGAGGGAGCACTTTGCATATTTGGACACATTGGTGAGAGCTTCCTGTGCCGTGCGATAGGCTGTCAGTTGAACGGCTTTCGGGGGGGCCAGTTGTTCATCGTTTGTACGCAGGATGGTTTTGATTCCCGTGCGCTTCTCAAAACTGGAGGCCAGCCACTGAACCGCTGGATAGAGTCCCTGATCGAGTATGGAGGGGCGCAGATTCATCATGATCCGCTGACTTGCGCCTAACGCGTGCTGCAGCATGTCTGTAGCAGCTTGGGCATGCGACTGGATGGCGGGTTCCGTGATGTGCCTGGAAATCCAGGCCAAATCGAGCTTCGCTGCAGCCAAAGAACCACCAATGTCATCGTGAATTTCCCTGGCGATTGCGGCTCGCTCTCGCTCAATGGCGGCCTGCAGGTAACCAGCAAACTCTGAGAGCCGCTTCTCGGATGCTGCCAGCTCCAGGTCTGACTTCGCCTTTGCTGCGCGGGCATGGTGGACCTCCAGGGCCCTCAGAACGACGCGTCCCAACTTGCTCAGATCGTCCTTGTGCAGGTAGTCACTGATGCCCAGGTGAATGGCAGAAACGGCAGCTGCTTCTCCAATCGCACCGGATAGCAGGATGAAAGGGGGGCGATTGGCCGTGGCTGGCAGCCTGGACCAAGCGTCTATGGCGGTAAACCCTGGAAGGCGGTAGTCGGCAAGAATGAGGTCAAAAGGTTCGGCTTCCGCCAATTCAGTAAAAACGTCCAGCGACTCCACACGAGTCATGGAGTACGCGAGATTGGTCTTATCCAACGCTCTGCACACCAGTTGGTGGTCTGGAAGTGAGTCTTCCAGGTGAAGAATCTTCAGTGGGGCTGTTGTGGGAGGGATGTCCATGTTTTGGGTCGCCGCAGCGGTCGATTATGAGGGAGGAAAGCCGGACGGAGCAAGCGTCAAGACGACGGACAAATTGAGACGTTGCACGGCGAAAGTTCCCCAACCCTGCGGTTTCCTGCTAACCTATTAATATGTGAAATTTCGGTTTCCGGTTTCATAGCGGGATTGATTTGGAGAGTGGTTTATTAGGACATATAACGATGCAGCCAACTTTGACAACGCCAACTGTCCCGGCTGTACAAATGCCGGTCATGCTCGTCGCGGAAGTTCAGGACTCTTTGCTTGTGGTTGTGCATGATCTCACCCGTTTGGACGGTCTATTGGCGCATACCATGGAAAATCTGATGGAGCGTTTCACCAGCGCGAGCGCGAACCTGGCGACACCGGCTTTGATGAACTCCAAAGAGTTAGACGATGTTCGCAGCACGCTGCGTGCGGCTGTGACAGAGCTGCAATTCCAGGATATGGCTTCGCAACTAATCGTCCATACATCGAAGATACTTCAGGGATGTGCTTACCGTTTGGCTTCGGAATCCATGGGCATGGAGGATGGCGAAGCGGTGCCCTTTGTTGAAGAGGTCCCTGAGCGACCAAACCCTGTCACCCAAGATGAAATGGACGCTGGCTCTATCGAGCTGTTCTGAGTCCCGGTGTCCTTTACTACTTAATTGAAATTGTCGGAGCTTCAAATGCCCTTAATTCTCGCCGTCGATGACTCCCCTTCCATGCGCAAGATGGTGTCGTTCACTTTGACTGGAGCCGGTTACCAGGTGGTAGAGGCCGTGGATGGTCAGGATGCCTACGAAAAGGCGCAGGCACAGTCATTTGACTTGGTCTTGACCGACCAGAACATGCCCCGACTGGATGGATTGGGTCTTACGCGGAAATTGCGTGATCATCCCCAGTTCAAAACCACTCCGATTTTGATGCTGACCACGGAATCCAGTGATTTGATGAAGCAGGCAGGTCGTGCAGCAGGAGCGACCGGGTGGCTGGTGAAGCCGTTTGATCCGGCTCGATTGCTCGACGTAATAAAGAAGGTCATTCGCTGATCGGTTGGTCGGTGAAGGAATGAATAGAAAAATAGGAGTTTGTTATGTCTGAGACGCATCAGGACAGCGCAGGGGGTGGAGATTTTGATCTAACCCAGTTTTATCAAATATTCTTCGAGGAAGCGGGCGAGAATCTGGATCTCATGGAGCAAATGTTGCTCAACTTGAATCTGGAAACGGCGGATGATGAGGTATTGAATGGGATTTTCCGCTGTGCGCATTCGGTAAAGGGGGGCGCAGCGACCTTTGGATTTGCCGATGTAGCGGAGCTGACGCACCAGATGGAATCCCTGTTGGACCGCCTTCGTAGACATGAGTTGCAACCAAACTCCGCCATGGTGGATGTGCTGTTGGAGTCCGCTGATGCCTCTCGCAGTCTGCTTGCACGCCACCAGGCTGGCGGAGAGGGTGACGTTCTTCCCACGGGTGATTTGGTGCGACGGATCAGCGAGTTGGCTGCTGGAAAAACGCCAGCTGTAATCCCGGCTCCACAGGCGGTGGTTGCTCCGCCACCGCCTCCCCCCACCGCCGTTGCAACTGCTCCAGCGTCTTCGGCTGCGAGTGAGCTATCTGGGAGCCGATCGTTGGAGATACGGATCGGACCGCTGGAGCGCCCAGAGCAGGCGGATGCGGTGCAGGAGCTATTTAGGGACATACCTGGCCTAGGGGAAATTGTTGCCCTGCCCTCGGATGTAAAAAATACGCGGTTCTTTTCAGTGAAAACAGTCTCCTCTGACGAGGATTTATTGGATCTGTTTGCGTTCCATGTTTCGAGGGATTACATTCAGATCACTGAGCATAACGCCGCTCCCGTGGAGACTCCGGCGGTTGCTGTGGTGCCTCCCCCGGTTGCATCGACGGTGACTGCGACGGATTACGCGGATGACCCCCCCCCGGGCGCTCCATTGGCGCCCCTTCCAGGGTTTGGATTCTTTGATGGCGCCCCCGGCGCACCGGTTGTAGCCTCCACAGGCGGGGCTGCAGATACGAAAGCGGTCGCCAAGGTTCCAGCCAAAACGGGAACACCCAGTGCTGCCGCGCAGCCGGAAGCCGCAACGATTCGGGTAGCGATCAGCAAAGTTGATCAGTTGATAAATTTGGTGGGAGAGTTGGTTATTACGCAGGCGATGCTGGCGCAGAACAGTCGAGCGTTGGACCCAGCTGTGTACCAACAACTGCTTTCGGGTTTGGCGGATCTGGATCGCAATACACGGGATTTGCAGGAGTCCGTGATGTCGATTCGGATGATTCCGATGTCCATTGTGTTCAGCCGTTTCCCGCGCATGCTGCGCGACCTAGCCAGCAAACTTGGCAAGAAGGTTGACTTCGTTACACAGGGAGAGGCGACTGAGTTGGACAAGGGGTTGGTAGAGAAAATTACTGATCCCTTGACCCATTTGGTCCGCAACAGTTGTGATCATGGTGTCGAGTCGCCTGCGGAACGCGTAGCCGCCGGAAAGCCTGAAACAGGGACCATCACTTTGTCTGCATCACATCAGGGCGGTTCTATCGTGATTGAGGTCCGTGACGATGGCAAAGGCATGTCAAGGCAGAAGATCCTGAACAAAGCCCGAGAACGCGGGTTGGATGTGTCAGACCAGATGTCTGATGCGGAGGTGTGGCAATTGATTTTTGCTCCTGGATTCTCGACTGCGGAGGTCGTCACGGATGTCTCTGGCCGTGGTGTTGGTATGGATGTGGTCAAGCGCAATATTGCAGCACTGAACGGAACGGTGGAAATAGACTCTGCAGAAGGCTACGGGATGAAGGTGTCGGTGCGTCTGCCGCTGACGCTTGCCATTATGGATGGCATGTCGGTTGGGGTGGGGGGCGAGGTCTACATACTTCCGTTGTCGTCGGTCGTGGAGTCATTTCAGGTCAAGGCGGATGCGGTGAGTACCGTTGGGCAGGGCTCGCAACTGGTCAAAGTCCGTGACGAGTACATGCCTGTCATTGAGTTGGAGAAGATATTCCAGATTCCGCGATTTGATTTTGAAAAGTCCTGTGACATCATGGTTGTGGTGGAAGCTGACGGAAGTCGCGTTGCCCTGCTGGTCGATGAGCTATTGGGGCAGCAGCAGGTAGTAGTTAAAAACCTGGAATCCAACTACAGAAAAGTTCCTAACGTGTCGGGCGCGACAATTCTTGGAGATGGCAAGGTAGCTCTCATTTTGGACACTGGGGCCTTGGTTCGCCGCTCGCGGCACTGATGTCAACGTATTGAAGGAGCACAGCATGGGCATGATGGAAAAACTGGATGAGTTGACGTCTTCTGACGCGAGAGAGTATTTGACATTCCGCTTGGATCAGGAAGAGTACGGAATTGACATTCTGAAAGTCCAGGAAATTCGTGGCTATGAACCGCCTACGCGCGTGGCTAACGCTCCAGATTTCATCAAAGGGGTTGTCAATTTGAGGGGGACGATTGTTCCCATTGTTGACATGCGCCTGAAGTTCAGTTGTTCGAAGGCAGAGTACAACTCCTTTACAGTGGTCATCATTCTGAATCTACGAAACCGGATTGTGGGAATAGTGGTTGACTCTGTGAGTGATGTGATGGAATTGCCCCCTGAGAGTCTGAAGTCTGCGCCTGATATTGATAGCGTCATTGATAGCTCGGCCGTATTGGGCTTGGGCTCGCTGGGAGATAGGATGCTCATTCTTCTGGACATTGAGCGGTTGATGTCGGCGCCGGATATGGGGTTGGTGGGGACTTCCGAGTGAACGGGCTATCCATGTGTAGTATTTGACTGCAATAGCCCTGTTGATGGCCCGATTGGCAAATGCAGCGGACTTCCTATTTGATTGCTGCTGCTTGCTTGTGGCGCTGACTCGGGAACCAAGATGAAAGAACGGCCTGGAGTGAAGCAGGAGAGAGTATCTATGGAAGAGCCCCCCGGGGCGTCAGCGGGAATGCAGGGACGAGAGTTCGCTTGGACGGATGCGGACTTTGATCGTGTGCAGGCCATGATTTACAAACGTGCGGGCATAAGCCTTCACGATGGAAAACATGCGATGGTGTATAGCCGCTTGTCTCGACGATTACGCGAAACTGGGTATCAGAGTTTTCGAGAATATCTTGGGTGGCTTGAGGCGTCGGAGAGTCCTGAGTGGCAAGAGTTCGTCAATGCCTTGACAACAAACCTGACCTCTTTTTTTCGCGAGCATCATCACTTTGAGGTATTTGCGGATCGTCTGAAGTCAAAGCCGCCAGCCACTCCCTGGAGTGTTTGGTGCAGTGCTGCCTCGACAGGAGAGGAACCGTACTCGATTGTCATGACCGCGCTGGAAGCGCTCGGAAATCATCCCAATCTGTCGTTGGTGGCCAGTGATATTGACTCGAAAGTATTGGCGTCTGCTGCACGTGGTGTCTATCGGGTGGATGGCCTAAAAGGCATCGATGCTGGCAGGATGCAGCGATTTTTTCTGCGGGGCAAGGGCGTTAACGATGGCATGGTCAGAGTGAAGCCCGAATTGTCTCAGTTCATCGAGTTCCTAATGGTCAATTTGATTCGAGATGACTGGCCGTTTCGAGATCCATTTGATATTGTTTTTTGCAGAAATGTCATGATTTATTTCGATGCGCCAACCCAGAGAAAGGTGTTAGAGCGTATTCACAGGGTCATGAAGCCAGGGGGGTTATTGTTTGTTGGACATGCTGAAAACTTCAGTGACTCTCGTGATCTGTTTGTTTTGAAGGGGAAAACAGTCTATGAGAGACGCTGATTTTTTTTTGGGCCACCTTTGGCGTGACCTGTTTTCATCGGCAATAAGGCTTACATGAATCTGCCCCAATACAGTGCTGCGATGCCCATTGGAAAAGTCCAGGGTGCTATCGCTCCCTTGCCCAAAGTTCTGGCAAATGGTCGCATTTCAAGGGTCGATCAACTGAAGGCACAGCCCCGTAAACCTGGGGAGGCATCGTTCTTTTACGCCGATCACCACTTTCAGTATGACGCTGTAAAGGTCCTGCCGGGAGAGTATTACGTTTCTAACGAAGATCTTGTGGTTATGACAGTTCTCGGTTCCTGTATCGCAGCCTGCATTTGGGATGGAAAAGCTCGTACAGGGGGAATGAATCACTTCATGTTGCCAGAGGGAGATGGAGGAGAGGGTTCGGGGCGATACGGGTCGTACGCAATGGAATTGCTGATTAATGAGATGTTTAAGCTGGGGGCCCGTCGCGAAACGATGCAAGCGAAGATATTTGGCGGTGCACAAGTGATGGCTGGCTTTACCACCATGAATGTTGGGGAGCGCAACACCCAGTTTGTCTTGGACTACTTATCGACTGAGCGTATCCCTGTTGTATCTCAAGATGTGCTCGATATCCACCCACGAAAAGTGTGTTTCTTTCCCGTAACTGGTAAGGCACTTGTTAAACGGTTGGCTCATTCTCACCCCGAGACACTGGCTGTAGAGGAGCGGCGAGGGAATGCCGCCACAGTAGCTAGGTCGACTGCTGGTGGATCGATTGACTTGTTTTGAGGTGTTGATTTGAAGAAGATTCGTGTTGTGGTTGTGGATGATTCCGCTCTGGTAAGAGGCTTGCTGGCGGAGATCCTTAACCGTCAAAAGGACATGGAGTGTGTAGGAGCTGCCAACGACCCACTCATTGCTCGCGAAATGATCAGAGAACTCAATCCTGACGTCATAACACTGGATATCGAGATGCCAAAAATGGACGGCATTGATTTTCTGGCCAGACTTATGCGCTTGCGTCCCATGCCAGTTGTAATGATTTCAACCCTAACGGAGCGAGGAGCTGAGGTGACGATGCGGGCGTTAGAGCTCGGGGCAGTCGATTTCGTCGCGAAGCCGCGAATAGGTCTTGCGGAAGGCATCAATGAGCTCGCGACCCAGATTGTGGAAAAAGTGCGTATTGCGGCAGCTGCTCATATCAGGCGAGCAACGCCGACGGGGCTGCCGACAACAACAGATGTGAAAACTGGCCGGGTTGCCGCGCCGTTACGTTCAGAGCATATGCCGATTGGGCGGGTATCGACTGAGAAGCTTATTTGTATCGGTGCATCGACAGGTGGCACAGAGGCGATTAAGGAAATTTTGACGCGTATGCCCGCTGACTCACCTGGAATTGTGATTACTCAGCACATGCCACCCGGCTTCACTACCAGCTTTGCCGCCCGGCTCAATAGCCTGTGTCAGATAACTGTTCAAGAGGCCGTAAACGGAGCGCGAATCCTTCCTGGGCATGCGTATATTGCTCCGGGAGGGAAGCAGTTCCGGGTGGATAAAAGCGGCGCAAACTATGTTTGTATCGTGGAAGATGGCGAGTTGGTTAATAGGCATAGGCCGTCTGTCGAGGTGTTGTTTAAGTCTGTGGCTCGGGTGGTTGGTCGCAATGCGTTTGGGGTCATGTTGACCGGCATGGGCAATGATGGTGCGAAAGCGATGAAGGAAATGAAAGACGCAGGCAGCTACAACTATGTACAGGATGAAGCTAGTTGCATCGTGTTTGGGATGCCCCGGGAGGCCATTCTTCACGGGGCTGCCGACGAGGTGTTGCCATTGCTTGGGATTGCAGATGCCCTTCTGTCGAAGTTAGGTGCCACCACGGATAGGTATCGCGTCTAGCTCGCCAGTTGGATACGTAGCTGTCTTTATTCGCTACAAAACACATGCTAGAATGGAAGGCTCCACTAAAAACGGAACAAAGTTAAAATCTTAGTAAAAGTTTTTAGGGAGTTTTTGACAAAAGCTTAAAAACTGTGTCATAATTCAAGGCTTCGCTGATCACAGCAAAGCAAACGAAGGTGGTAAAAACCTTTGGTTCATTAAAAATTTACAGCCGATAAGCGTGGGCGTTTGAAGGCGATTGCCAAGTTCTTCGGAACTAAGTCTTAATTGGCTTACAAACGCTCATGAAGTAAAAAAGATATGAAATTCAGAAATGAAGTTCGTGTCGATTCCAATTTATGAGTTGCTCGAAAGAGCAAAAAATTCAAGATCGAACTATAGAGTTTGATCCTGGCTCAGATTGAACGCTGGCGGCATGCCTTACACATGCAAGTCGAACGGCAGCACGGGAGCAATCCTGGTGGCGAGTGGCGAACGGGTGAGTAATATATCGGAACGTGCCCAATCGTGGGGGATAACGCAGCGAAAGCTGTGCTAATACCGCATACGATCTACGGATGAAAGCGGGGGATCGCAAGACCTCGCGCGAGTGGAGCGGCCGATATCAGATTAGCTAGTTGGTGAGGTAAAGGCTCACCAAGGCGACGATCTGTAGCTGGTCTGAGAGGACGACCAGCCACACTGGAACTGAGACACGGTCCAGACTCCTACGGGAGGCAGCAGTGGGGAATTTTGGACAATGGGCGCAAGCCTGATCCAGCAATGCCGCGTGCAGGATGAAGGCCTTCGGGTTGTAAACTGCTTTTGTACGGAGCGAAAAGGCTCTCTCTAATAAAGGGGGCTCATGACGGTACCGTAAGAATAAGCACCGGCTAACTACGTGCCAGCAGCCGCGGTAATACGTAGGGTGCGAGCGTTAATCGGAATTACTGGGCGTAAAGCGTGCGCAGGCGGTGATGTAAGACAGATGTGAAATCCCCGGGCTCAACCTGGGACCTGCATTTGTGACTGCATCGCTAGAGTACGGAAGAGGGGGGTGGAATTCCACGTGTAGCAGTGAAATGCGTAGAGATGTGGAGGAACACCAATGGCGAAGGCAGCCCCCTGGGTCGATACTGACGCTCATGCACGAAAGCGTGGGTAGCAAACAGGAT
>JBAQDE010000023.1:0-80317 GCA_049294595.1 Rhodoferax sp.
GCGTCCACGCAGTCCGCATGGAAGACCTGCGCGGGGTAGCTGGACACCAGCTCGATCTTCACCTCCAGACCACTCTCCTTGCCTGCCTTGGCGGCAAAGGCCTTCACCTCATCGGCCATCTGGTCCACCAGTGCATCTGTGCTGTTGCGCAGGTCGATGGAGAACTTCACCCGCCCCGGAATCACATTGCGGCTGTTGGGGAACACCTGCACCATGCCCACCGTGCCCCGGCCATGCGGCTGGTGGCGCATCGCGCAGGCCACCACCTCCTGCATGATGCGGGCCGACACCTGCATCGCATCCTTGCGCAGCGCCATCGGTGTCGGGCCGGCATGGGCCTCCATGCCGGTGACGGTGCAGTCGAACCAGCGGATGCCCAGCACACCGCTGACCACGCCAATCGTCACATCGGCATCTTCCAGCACCGGGCCTTGTTCGATATGCGTCTCGAAGTAGGCACCTATCGGGTGATCCCCTGGCTCCTGATCGCCGATGTAGCCAATGCGCTCCAGCTCGCCCTTGACCGTCTTGCCTTCGGTGTCGGTGGCGGCGTAGGCATGCTCCAGCGTAAAGGCCTTGGCGAACACGCCCGAGCCCATCATCACCGGCACAAAGCGCGAGCCTTCCTCGTTGGTCCAGAACGCCACTTCAATCGGGGCTTCGGTCTGGATGCCTAGATCATTCAGCGTGCGCACCACCTCCAGCCCAGCCAACACGCCGTAGTTGCCGTCGAACTTGCCGCCGGTGGGCTGGGTGTCGATGTGGCTGCCGGTGACGATCGGCGGCAGGGCGTTGTTGCGCCCGGCGCGGCGCATAAAGCCGTTGCCGATTTTGTCGATGGTGACGGTCATCCCAGCTTCGCGCGCCCAGCGGGTGACCAGGTCACGGCCCTGTTTGTCCAGGTCGGTGAGGGTCAGGCGGCAGACGCCGCCTTTGGGGGTGGCGCCGATCTTCGCCAGCTCCATGAGGGAGTCCCACAGGCGAGAGCCGTTGATGCGGGCCGAGGCGATGTCGATGGCGGTTGCGGTGTTCATGGTTCTCTCCTTAGCGTTTGACAGCGGTTGGTGCCAGCGTCTCCGCCCGCAGTCTGTTCGCCGCAAAGTTGGCGCTGAACGGTGCGCGTTTGATGTAGCGGCCTTTGCCCTGCACCGCCCGCAGATCGCCCTGCACAAACACCAGCTCGCCCTGGCTCACGGTGTGGCTGGGGGTGCCCTTGACGGTGCGGCCCTCGAAGATGTTGTAGTCGCCCTTGCTGTGCTGCGTCTTGGCGGACAGGGTCTTGGTCCCCGCCGGGTCCCACACCACCAGATCGGCATCGGCCCCCACGCTGACGCTGCCCTTTTGCGGGTAGATGTTGAACAGCTTGGCAGTGTTGGCGGAGGTGATGGCGACGAACTCGCTCGGCGTCAGGCGCCCTGTGTTCACGCCCTCGTCCCAGATCACGGCCAGCCGCTCTTCCACGCCGCCGCAGCCGTTGGGGATCTTGGCAAAGTCGTCCTTGCCGGCGGCCTTTTGCGCGGCGCAGAAGGTGCAGTGGTCGGTGGCGGTGGTGTGCAGGCTGCCGCTCTGCAGACCGCGCCACAGGAACTCCTGGTGGCCCTTGGGGCGGAACGGCGGGCTCATCACATGCGCGGCGGCAGTCGCAAAGTCCGGGTGGCGGTAGACGCTGTCGTCCACCACCAGATGGCCGGCCAGCACCTCGCCATACACGCGCTGGCCACGCGCACGGGCGCGGGCAATCGCCTCGGCGGCCTCGATGCAGCTCACGTGCACCACGTAGATCGGTACGTTCAGCACATCGGCAATGGCAATGGCGCGGTTGGCGGCTTCCCCTTCCACCATGGGCGGGCGCGACAGCGGGTGACCTTCGGGACCGGTGATGCCCATCTCGGCCACCTGCTTTTGCAGCAGGTAGACCAGCTCGCCGTTTTCGGCGTGCACGGTGGGCATGGCGCCCAGTTCCATGCAGCGCTTGAAGCTGTTCACCAGGGTCTCGTCGTCGCACATGATGGCGTTCTTGTAGGCCATGAAGTGCTTGAAGCTGTTCACGCCTTCCTGCTGCACCAGCGTGCCCATGTCACGGCGCACCGTCTCGTCCCACCAGGTGATGGCGACGTGGAAGCTGTAGTCGCCGGCTGCCTTCTCGGCCCAGCCGCGCCACGTCTGGTAGGCCTCCATGATCGGCTGCTGCGGGTTGGGGATGACGAAGTCGATGATGGTGGTGTTGCCACCGGCCAGTCCGGCTGCGGTGCCGGTGTAGAAGTCGTCCATGGTGGTGGTGCCCATGAATGGCAGCTGCATGTGGGTGTGCGGGTCGATGCCGCCGGGCATGACGTACTGGCCACCGGCATCGACGACCGTTGCGCCGGCCGGGGCGGTCAGGTTCTCGCCGACGGACACGATCTTGCCGTCCTGGGTGATCACATCGGCCTTGAATGCGCGGTCGGCGTTGACAACGGTGCCGCCACGGATCAGGATGCTGCTCATATTTGCTCCTAAAAAAATAGCTGTGTACGCAATATCGACGAGGGCTAGAGGCTGATTTGGCTTAAACCGCCTTGGCGTCGCGCATGGGGTTGTTGGGGTGCGTGGTCCAGTCGGCATGTTTATCGCTCACAACGCGGCCGGTGCGCAAGTCTTTTTCACCGGGCGTCAGGTTGCGCAGCGTGATGCATTCGGGCACTGGGCAGACCAGCGTGCACAGGTTGCAGCCCACGCATTCATCCTCTTTCACCTCGAAATGGCGCTTGCCGTCTTTCTCAAAGGTGATGGCCTGGTGGCTGGTGTCCTCGCAGGCGATGTGGCAGCGCCCGCATTCGATGCACTTGTCCTGATCGATCACCGCTTTGCTGATGTGGTTCAGGTTCAGGTAGCGCCAGTCGCTGACCGTCGGTACGGCCTTGCCGACGATTTGCTCGACGGCGGTGAAGCCCATCTCGTCCATGTAGTTGGACAGGCCATCGCTCATCTCCTGCACGATCTTGAAGCCATAGACCATGGCCGCGGTGCAGACCTGCACCGTGCCGCTGCCCAGCGCGATGAAGTCCAGCGCGTCACGCCAGTTGCCAATGCCGCCAATGCCGCTGATCGGAAGGCCGCGCGTGGCGGGGTCGCGGGCAATCTCGGCCACCATGTTGAGCGCAATGGGCTTCACGGCCGGGCCGCAGTAGCCGCCGTGGCTGCCCATGCCACCGGTGTTGGGCGTCATGGTCAGCGAGTACGGGTCCACGCCCATGATGGAGTTGATGGTGTTGATCAGGCTCACCGCGTCCGCGCCACCGCGCTTGGCCGCCTGGGCGGGCTTGCGGATGTCGGTGATGTTGGGCGTGAGCTTCACGATGACCGGAAGCCGGCTGTACTGCTTGCACCAGGCGGTGACCATCTCGATGTATTCCGGCACCTGGCCCACGGCGGCGCCCATGCCGCGCTCGCTCATGCCGTGCGGGCAGCCGAAGTTCAGCTCGATGCCGTCGGCGCCGGTGTCCACCAGGCGCGCCAGGATGACTTTCCAGCTCTCCTCCTGGCAGGGCACCATCAGCGAGACGATCATCGCGCGGTCGGGCCAGTTGCGTTTGACCTCGGTGATCTCTTTGAGGTTCAGATCCAGGTCGCGGTCGGTGATGAGTTCGATGTTGTTGAAGCCCATCAGGCGCCGGTCCGGCGTCATCAGGCCGCCGTAGCGTGGGCCATTGACGTTGACGACCGGTGGCCCGGCCTCGCCCAGCGTCTTCCAGACCACGCCGCCCCAGCCGGCCTCGAAGGCGCGGTTGACGTTGTAGGCCTTGTCAGTGGGGGGCGCGCTGGCGAGCCAGAAAGGGTTGGGGCTTTGGATGCCGGCGAAGGTGGTTTGTAGGTTGGCCATAAATTTCTCCAGATATCAGGCAGCCATCAGGTAGGCATGGATGGCATGGGCAGACTGCTTGCCGTGCTCGACCGCCTCCACGGTCAGGTCCAGTCCGCCGGCACGGCAGTCACCACCGGCCCAGATGCCGTCGATGCTGGTCTGGCCTTCGGCGTCGGTGGCGATACGCCCCGCTTCCAGCGTGAAGCCGGCTTGTTGGAGCAACGGGTTGCCCAGTTGTTGGCCAATGGCCTTGAGCACCATGTCGGCCTGCAGCACCTCGGTCTCGCCGGTGGGTGTGAGCTTGCCGTCCACCATCGCCTGGCGGGCAAAGCGCACGGCGCAGACGTGGCCCGCATCCTGGGCCTTGGCGTCGGCCAGATCCAGCGCACCAACGATTTCCTGTGGCGCCAGCCAGTAGTGGATGGCCACGCCATTGGTCTGTGCCCATTCCTGTTCGGCCTTCGACGCCGACAGCGCCTCGGGGCCACGCCGGTAGACCATGTGCACCGTCTCGGCGCCCAGCAGCTTGGACTGCACGGCCGCATCCACGGCGGTCATGCCGCCGCCGATGACGACGACACGGCGCCCCACCGGCAGGGTGGACAAGTCGCTGCACTGGCGCAGCTCGGCGATGAAGTCCACCGCATCGCGCACGCCGGCCAGGTTCTCGCCCGGCACACCCAACGCATGGGTCGTCGACAGGCCCATGCCGAGAAACACGGCGCCGTAGTCCCGACGCAGGGTTTCCAGTTGGGCGGTGGTTTCCAGCTTCCAGCCGTGGTGCACGGTGATGCCACCAATGGCCAGCAGCCACTGCACCTCGCGTTGTGCAAAGTCGTCCGGCGTCTTGTAGCTGGCCAAGCCATATTCATTGAGGCCGCCGGCCTTGGGACGCGCATCGAATACCGCCACGTCATGGCCCTGGCGCGCCAGCGTGTAGGCGCAGGCCAGGCCGGCCGGGCCGGCACCGACCACCGCGACCTTTTTGCCGGTGGCGGGGGCGCGGGTGAAGAGTTGCGGGCGGGCGCTTTCCATCAGCGCATCCACTGCGTGGCGCTGCAGGCGGCCAATGGCGACCGGCGTGCCCTCTTGCGTGGCGCGCACGCACACGGCCTCGCACAGGTTCTCGGTCGGGCAGACCCGCGCGCACATGCCGCCCAGCGGGTTGCTCTCCAGAATGGTGCGCGCTGCACCACGCAGGTTCTCGTCGGCGATGCGCTTGATGAAGGACGGCACGTCGATGCTGGTGGGGCAGGCGGTGGCGCAGGGTGCGTCAAAGCAGTACAGGCAGCGCTCGGCTTCCAGCAGCGCCTGGGAGTGCGTCATTCGGGGCGTGGCATCGGCAAAGGCGGCGGCGTATTCGGCGGCGCTGCGCCGGCCGGGGCGGATATCGGGTTGGATAGGAGTAGGCACTGGTGGCTCCGTTTCAAAAAAATCTGACCGTTTAGTCAGGTTCTTGAATGCATGCTAGCAAGGGGAATGCCAGGTTGTATCTAGGGGGTTACCCGATCTTTCGGGGTTTGCTTGCGGATTTGCCTTGCAGGCGGCTTCCTCACGTCCCCCACTCTCCCCCCGCCCTCTCGCCCCGCCGGGCGAGAGGGGGCCTTAACAGCCGATTTGGCCGCGTGTTTTAAGGTGGCTCGTTCAAGGTGAGAGATGGGAGAGAAAGGGTGTCGGCTGGTGCGCGTGTACGTCCCACCTTCATCAACAAGGCCAAATAGGGCTGTTTGGCCCCCTCTTTCGCCCCGGTGGGGGGGAGAGAGGGCGGGGGGAGAGAGGGGGGAAGTGAGGAAGCAACCTAATCCGAGACCGCAGCCGAAACCAACCACTCCCGAAAATGCCCCAGCGCAGGAGATTCGTCCGCGCGAACCGGCGTCACCAAGTAATACGCCCGTTCATCCCGCAACGGCCGATCACACGCCACCACCAGATCCCCACGCGCCAGCTCATCTTCCACCAGCAACCTGGGCACTAGGGCCACGCCCAGCCCATGGATGGCCGCGCTGGCGGTCATGGAGAACAGCTCATAGCGCGGCCCAGACAGCGCATGCTCGGCAACCACTCCCATGGCATCAAACCACTGGCGCCAGCCAAAGGGCCGGGTGCTTTGCTGCAGCAGTGGCAGTGTGGCCACCAGCTCGGGTGATACCGGTGCGGTGGAACCCAGCAGCGCCGGCGCGCAGACCGGCAGCACCTCTTCGTGCAGCAACAGCGTGGAGCGGGTGCCGGCCCAGTTGGCCACCTGCTCGGGCGTGCCGGCGTACAGGGCGGCGTCAAACACCGTGTCGGCAAACATGAAGGGCCGGGTGCGGGTTTCGATATGCACCACGATGTCGGGGTGCTGCGCCCGCAACTGGGGCAGGCGCGGAATCAGCCAGCGCGTGGCGAAGGTGGCGACTGCCGCCAGATGGACCGCACCCTGCGTGCCCTGGGTGGACATGGCATTGAGCGTGTCACGCTCCAGCGCCAGCAGACGTTCAGTCACCTGGCGGGCGTATTCCTGGCCGCGCGGGGTCAGCGCCACACCATGCCGCGTGCGCTGGAACAGGGCCTGGCCCAGGTATTCCTCCAGCGCAGCCACTTGGCGCGACACGGCGCTCTGCGTCAGCGCCAGTTCCTGGGCCGCGCGGGTGTAGCTTTCGTGGCGGGCGGCCGCCTCGAAACAGAGCAACGTGTGGGTGGCGGGGATTTTTCGACGCATGCCTGATCAGTGTAGCCAGCGCGGCGCAAGGGGCCGGCAAAAAAGGCTGCCGACGCACTCGGAAAAAGGAGCCACTTCGGTTGGGGGAGCGGCCACTGCCCGTAAAATTGCATACAGTTTCACGAGCCCAGTCCCTGCCCGTTGCGTCCGGTAATTTCACCATGTCCTCCGCCAGTTTTCTGATTGCCGATCCCAGCTCCGCCCTGCAGACCTTTTTGCGCCTGGAATTGGCGGATTTCGGCTTTGATCCCGCCTCCATCAAGACTGCCAGCACGCCCGATGCCGCGCTGGAGGTCGGTCTGTCACACAAGCCCGACCTGCTGATCACCGACTGGTTTGCCAAGGAAGCCATGTCGGGGCCGGATCTGTACCTGCAGGTGGTGCAGGTGGCGCCCATGTGCCGCCTTGCATTGATGGTGCAGGGGGTGACGCCTGAGCATGAGCAGCAAGCCAAGGCCGAGGATGCCGTGTTTTTGCTGCCCAAGCCCTTCTCGGCCGACATGGCGCGCAAGGCGCTGAAGCAGGGGCTGGAAACGCTGGCCAAGGACCACCCGGCCATTGCCCAGCAGATGCAGGCCCGTCAGCGCGGGGGCGTATCGGCGACACCGCCCAAGCCGCCCCAGATCGTGTTGCCCAAGCTGCCGCTCTACAAGCCGGGCGATGCCGTCATGTACCGCAACCGCACGGAGCGCGTCCAGCACGTCATCTTGCGCCGCGGCGAAATGGTCATCCAGTTGCAGGGCGTGCCGGGGATGATCGAGGCGGACCGCGTTCAGCCCCTGTAGCGGGCAGCGGTTGGGGTTAAGGTATGCGCGTGACGCATATCTAGGTGACAAAGAATCGTTTGTGGAAGCCGGGGTTGGCCACTACCATCGACTCCAACCTGATCCCCATCCGATCGTGTTCTCAACCGACATTTCAAACCGAGGAACCCCAATGGCCCACGCAGCATTCAACTGGCAAGACCCCTTTCTGCTGGACGCCCAGCTCAGCGACGACGAACGCATGGTGCGCGATGCCGCCGCCGCCTACTGCCAGGACAAGCTGGCACCCCGCGTGACGCAGGCGTTTCGTGATGGCACGACCGACCCCGCCATCTTCCGCGAGATGGGTGAGCTGGGCCTGCTCGGCCCCACCATCCCCGAGCAATACGGCGGCCCCGGCCTGAACTACGTGGCCTATGGCCTGATTGCCCGCGAAGTCGAGCGCGTCGATTCCGGCTACCGCTCCATGATGAGCGTGCAAAGCTCGCTGGTCATGGTGCCGATCTTTGAATTCGGCACCGAAGCGCAACGCCAGAAGTACCTGCCCAAGCTCGCCACTGGCGAATGGATTGGCTGCTTTGGCTTGACCGAACCCGACCACGGCTCCGACCCCGGCTCCATGGCCACCCGCGCCTACAAGGTGGCTGGCGGCTACAAGCTCACCGGCTCCAAGATGTGGATTTCCAACAGCCCGATTGCCGACGTGTTCGTCGTCTGGGCCAAGGAAGTGAGTGAGGGCGGCCAGGTCGGCCCGATCCGCGGCTTCGTGCTGGAAAAGGGCATGGCCGGCTTGAGCGCCCCCGCCATCCACGGCAAGGTCGGCCTGCGCGCCTCCATCACCGGTGAGATCGTCATGGACGGCGTGTTCTGCCCGGAAGAGAACGCCTTCCCCGAAGTGCGTGGCCTGAAAGGCCCGTTCACCTGCCTGAACAGCGCCCGCTACGGCATCGCCTGGGGCGCCCTGGGTGCGGCGGAAGACTGCTGGCTGCGCGCACGTCAGTACACCATGGACCGCAAGCAGTTCGGCAAGCCCCTGGCCGCCAACCAGCTGATCCAGAAGAAACTGGCCGACATGCAGACCGAAATCGCTCTGGGCCTGCAGGGCTGCCTGCGCCTGGGGCGGATGAAGGACGAGGGCACGGCGTCGGTGGAAATCACCTCCATCCTGAAGCGCAATTCGTGTGGCAAGTCATTGGACATTGCCCGGCTGGCGCGGGACATGATGGGGGGTAATGGCATCTCCGACGAGTTTGGGGTGGCGCGGCATTTGGTCAACCTTGAAGTTGTTAATACGTATGAGGGGACGCATGACATTCATGCGTTGATTCTGGGACGGGCGCAGACTGGGATTGCGGCGTTTTAACTGGTTTTGCCTTGTAGGAGGCTTCCTCACTTTCCCCCTCCCCCCAGCCCCCTCACCCCGCCGGGTGAGGGGGAGCCTTAACAGCCGATTTGGCCGCGTGTTTTAAGGTGGTACGTTCAACGTGTGAGAGGAGGGCCAGGGTGTTGGCCGCCACGCGTGTACGTCCCACCTTCATAAACAAGGCCAAATAGGGCTGTTCGGCTCCCTCTTTCGCCCCGGTGGGGGCGAGAGAGGTCGGGGGGAGTGAGGGGGGAGGTGAGGAAGCCCCGCAGGGAAGCACATCCCCACACAAGCGACGACACAATCAACAAACCATGACCCAAGCAGACCAAACCAACCAAGGCGCCATTCCCCACATCAAGGTCCTGGACCTCTCCAGGGTGTTGGCCGGCCCCTGGTGCACCCAGATGCTGGCCGACCTGGGCGCCGACGTCATCAAGGTCGAAAAACCCGGCGAGGGCGATGACACCCGCCACTGGGGCCCCCCTTTCCTGCAAGACGCTGACGGGCAGAACACCGAACACGCTACCTACTTCACCGCCTGCAACCGCAACAAGCGCTCTGTCACCATCGACATGGCCAAGCCGGAGGGCCAGGCGTTGATCCGCCAAATGGCGCTGCAGAGTGATGTGCTGGTCGAAAATTTCAAGGTTGGCGGCCTGGCCAAGTACGGGCTCGACTATGAGAGCCTCAAGGCACTGAATCCGCGCCTGATCTACTGCTCCATCACCGGTTTTGGCCAGGACGGACCGTATGCCGAGCGCGCCGGCTACGACCTGATGATCCAGGCCATGAGCGGCATGATGGACATCACCGGCCGCGCCGACGGCACACCGGGCGGCGGTCCGCAGCGCGTGGGCGTGGCGTTGACTGACCTGTTCACCGGCGTCTACGCCTGCAGCGCCATCCTGGCCGCCATCGAAGTGCGCCACCGCACCGGCGTGGGCCAGCGCATCGACATGGCGCTGCTGGATGTGGGCATGGCCATCCTCGCCAACCAAGCCGCTGGTTTCCTGAACACCGGCAAGGCGCCCCGGCGCCAGGGCAACAGCCACCCGAGCCTGGCGCCTTACCAGGACTTTCCCACTCTGGACGGCGCCATGCTGCTGGCGATTGGCAACGACGGCCAGTTCGCCCGTTTCTGCACAGCGGCGGATCAGCCCCAGTGGGCGACGGACCCGCGTTACGCCAGCAACAGCCTGCGCGTGGCGAACCGCGAAAGCCTGATTCCGGCCATGGAAGCCGTGACCCGCACCCGCACCACGGCCCAGTGGATCGCGCTGCTGGAGGACAAGGCCGTGCCCTGCGGGCCGATCAATACAGTCGGCCAGGCTTTTGCCGACGCCCAGGTTCAGGCCCGTGGCTTGGTGTTGAATCAGCCCTTAGCCCTCGCCAATACAAGGCAGGCAGCTATTGAATCAATAGCGACTGTGGCCAGCCCCTTGCGTTTGCAGGATACGCCCCCGGTGCGCCACCGGCCGCCGCCGGCGCTGGGTGAGCACACCGACGCGGTGCTGACCGGCCTGGGGCTGGACGCCCAGGCGATTGCTGCGCTGCGCGGCCAGGGCGTGGTGTAGCGATTCCTGTCGCAATCGAAACGCCTCTGCTATCCTGAGGGCCCGGTCACCGCGTGGTGTGGCCCCTCTTTGCCCCGACGGCATGAAGAACCCCTTCAATCCGGTACGCCTTTTTGCTGAAATCATCCTGATCGTTGGGCTGTCCGAAACCCTGGTCATGCTGGTTCTGCCGACGCTGGTGCCAGGACTCACCGGAATGGCCGAGGGACTGGTCGATGTCTCCCTGCTGATCTTCCTGGCTGGCCCCAGTGTCTACTGGCGCTGCATGTCCGCCTTGCGCCGGCCCTTGGCGCCGCCCGGCTCCGCCAACCGACAGGACACCCGGCGCCGCTTCAGCATTCGGGCCGCCGTGGGCATGACGGCTGCCGCCCAGCTCATCGGTGTGCTCGCCACGGTGGTGCTGGTGCTGTGGCTCAAGCACGACCTGGACCGGGTGGCACAGTTCATGTTCGAGCGCAGTGCCGAGCGGGTGGAGACCGAAGTCAAGCGCCGCTTCAACCAGCCGTTGGCCGGACTCAAGGGCGCCCGCGGCGCCTACGCCGCCAGTGACACCATATCCCGGCGCGAGTTCCAGAACTATGTGGAGTCGCGCGAACTGGCGACCGACTTCCCCGGCATCCGCGGTTTCGGTTTCATTGCCCGGGTGCAGCGCGAGGACTTGGCGCGTTTTGTGGCCACGGAGCGCGCAGACGACGCGCCCGAATTCGAAGTCCATACCCATGGCAACGCGGCGGACCTGTTTGTCATCAAGTTCATTGAACCGATCGTGGACAACTGGGCCGCGTTTGGTCTCGACCTGGGGCAGGAAGCGGTGCGCCGCGAGGCGGTGGAGCGTGCCATGAACCGTGGCGAGCCCGCCTTGAGCGGCAGGATCGTACTGGTGCAGGACGGCCGGAATTCCCCGGGTCTCCTGTATGTGCTGCCGGTGTACCGGCGCGGGTCCGATCCGGGGACTGCGTCGCAGCGCCAGAACGCGCTGGTTGGCTTGCTGTATTCGCCGATGATCGTGTCCGAGTTGTTTGCCGGACTGGCCGGTGTGGCCGACAACGCCCTGCACCTGGAGCTGTTCGACGGGGATGTCACCCAGGTCGGCAACCTGCTGTACGACTCGCTGGCGGGTGCTCCCGATGCCGCGCCCAGCAGTCAGGTGCCACTGAGCGCCGTGCGCCCGATCACCGTGGGCGGGCGCACGCTGCTGTTGCGCATGCGCAGCACACCCGCGTTCCATGCGATGCAGGATCGCTCCAGTCTGGCACTGGCCGGTGTGGTCGGCGCCCTGGCCAGCATGCTGGGTGCGTTGACGGTGTGGTTGCTGGCGGTGGGGCGGCTGCGGGCGCAACGCCTGGCCGAGCGCATGACCAACGACCTGGACCGCCTGGCCGGGGTGGTGCAGCACACCAACAATGCGGTCACCATTGCCGACACGCAAATGCGCATCACCTGGATCAACGAAGGCTTTACCCGCCTGACCGGCTACACCCTGGAAGAAGCCCAGGGCAAGACGCCCGGCGAACTGCTGGGCAGTGGCAAGGCCGATCCGGCCGTCATCGCGCGGCTGCAGCGGGGGGTGGAGTTGGGCGAGCCGTGCCGCGCCGAGGTGTTGAACCGGGCCAAGGACGGGCACGAGTATTGGGTGGATACCGAAGTGCAGCCAACCCGCAATGCCAGCGGCGTGTTGACCGGGTTCATGGAAATTGGCACCGACATCACCGCCTTGAAGGACATCCAGAAGCGGCTGGAGGCGGCCATCCGCGCGTCCAGCGCCCTGCTCAACACGGTGGAGTTGCACACCGCCGTGTCGGTGTCGGATGGCAAGGGCCGCATCATGGAGGTCAACGATGCCTTTTGCAGCCTCAGCGGCTATAGCGCGGCGGAGCTGATCGGGCAGGACCACCGCATCCTCAATTCCGGGGTGCAGAGCAAGGAATTCTGGGCCGACATGTGGCGCGTCATCTCCGCCGGGGCGTCCTGGCGTGGCGAGATTTGCAACCGCGCCAAGGACGGATCGCTGTACTGGGTGGACAGCATGATTGCGCCCTTCATCGGGGACGATGGCAATGTGGAGAAGTTTGTCTCCATGCGCACCGACATCACCGCCCGCAAGCGCGACCAGCAGATGCTGGCGGAACTGTCCCAGCGCATGTCCCTGGCCATCGAAGGCGGCACCGACGGACTGTGGGACTGGATGGACCTGAGCAGTGGGGCCCAATGGTGGTCGCCCAGCTACTACGCCCTGCTGGGCTACACCCCCAAGGAACTGCCAGCCAGTCGCGAAAGCTTCAACTCCATCTTGCACCCGGAACATGTGGAGCGATCCAAGAAAGCGACCGTGCAGGCCATGGCCGGCGGCAAGGACTATGACGAAGAGCAATTGCTGTTGACCAAGGCCCACGGCTACCGCTGGTTCCGCTCCCGCGCCAAGGTGTACCGCAACGCGGCCGGTGAGGCGGTGCGCATGGCCGGCTCGTCCCAGGACGTGCATGACCGCAAGCTGGCCGAAGCCCAGCTCAAGGACGCGGTGGCCCGGGCCGAGCAGGCCAGCATCGCCAAGACCCAGTTCGTGGCCAATATGAGCCACGAGATCCGCACGCCGATGAATGCCATCCTGGGCATGCTGAAGCTGCTGCAAAGCACGGACCTCACCGTGCGCCAGCTCGACTACGCCGCCAAGACCGAGGGTGCGGCGCGCTCCCTGCTGGGCCTGCTCAATGACATCCTGGATTTCTCCAAGGTCGAGGCCGGCAAGATGACGCTGGACCCGCGGCCGTTCCGCGTGGACCGCCTGCTGCGCGACCTGTCGGTCATCCTGTCGGCCAACGTTGGCAGCAAGGCCATCGAGGTGCTGTTCGACATCGACCCAGCCTTGCCCGCCGCTCTGGTGGGGGACGACATGCGTCTGCAGCAGGTGCTGATCAACCTGGGCGGCAACGCCATCAAGTTCACCAGCGAGGGCGAGGTGGTGTTGCGGCTGCGCGTGGTCGAGCAGTCGGCCCAGGACGTGCTGGTGGAGTTTTCGATGCAGGACAGCGGCATTGGCATTGCACCGGAGAACCAGGCCCACATCTTCAGCGGCTTTTCGCAGGCCGAGGCCTCCACCACGCGCCGCTTCGGTGGTACCGGGCTGGGGTTGGCCATTTCCAGCCGCATGGTGGAGCTGCTGGGTGGTGCGCTGGCGGTGGACAGCGTGTTGGGCGAGGGCAGCACTTTCCATTTCCAGATTCGTTTCCCGGTGGCCGCCGCAGAGCCGGCAGAACCGCTGGTGCCTGGCCTGCAGGGGCTGCGCGTCCTGGTGGTCGAGGACAACGCCCGCACCGGTGCCGTGCTGGAGCGCATGGTCCAGTCCCTGGGCTGGCAGGCCGATCCAGTGGCCAGCGGCACGGAGGCGCTGGAGCGGCTGCAGCGGGGCCAGGCTGCGGCTGCACAGTCCCCGTTTGACGTCATCCTGATGGATTGGCAGATGCCCGATCTGGACGGCTGGGAAACCAGCCAGCGCATCCGCCAGCTGGCCAACGGCGCCGTGGTGCCGATTGTCCTGATGGTCACGGCCAGCGGGCGTGAAGCGCTGGCGCAACGCAGCGCGGCAGACCAGGCGTTGCTCAATGGTTTTCTGGCCAAACCCCTGACGGCGACCATGCTGTTCGAGGCGGTGCGCGATGCCAAGTCTGCCGCCGTGGTGGCCGCCACGGGCCGCAATCCCGCGGCGCCACAGAAAGTGGGCAAACCCAAACGCCTGAGCGGGCTGCGCCTGTTGGTGGTGGAAGACAACAAGATCAACCAGATGGTGGCCAAGGGACTGCTGGTGCAGGAGGGCGCCGAGGTCACCCTGGCCGATGACGGTCAGTTGGGCGTGAACGCGGTCTCCAACGCCCAGCCGCAGTTTGATGCGGTGCTGATGGATGTGCAGATGCCGGTGATGGATGGCTACGCCGCCACGCGAGCCATCCGCCAGGAACTGGGTCTGGGAGCGCTGCCCATCATTGCCATGACGGCCAACGCCATGGCATCGGACCGCATGGCCTGCCTGGCCGCCGGCATGAACGACCATGTGGGCAAGCCCTTTGAGCTGGACCACCTGGTGGCCACGTTGTTGGGGCTGTTGGGTCGCCCCAACGGGGGCAATTAGGCCGTCCGGCCCAGTTCTTCCCAGCGTTCCAGCGCGGCCAGCAGTTCGTCGTCAATCTGGGCGTTGCGGTTGGAGAGTTGCAGCGCCCGCGCGTTGTCGCTGGCGTACAGGCTGCCGTCCAGAAGCGCGTCGTGGATGGCCTTCTGCTCGGCCTCCAGCGAGGCAATCAGGTCGGGCAGGCCATCCAGCTCACGCTGTTCCTTGAAGCTGAGCTTCTTGGCCTTGGCCGGCGGCGGTGCTGCGGGTGTGGTGGCGGAAACCGCCGCTGTGGCCTGCTCCTGCTTTTGCAGTTGCTCGCGCTCGTAATTGAAGGGTTTGGCCGTCGTCTTCCCCTGCGCCGCATTGATTTCGTTGGCGCGCTTGGTCTGGATCAGCCAGTCGCTCACGCCGCCTTCGTACTCGCGCCACTTGGCGTCGCCCTCGAAAGCGATGGTGCTGGTGACCACGTTGTCCAGAAAGGTCCGGTCGTGGCTGACCAAGAACACCGTGCCGTCGTAGTTCTGCAGCAGGTCTTCCAGCAGCTCCAGCGTGTCGATGTCCAGATCGTTGGTGGGCTCGTCCAGCACCAGCACATTGGCCGGGCGGGCAAACAGGCGCGCCAGCAGCAGGCGGTTGCGCTCGCCACCGCTCAAACTGCGCACGGGGGAGTTGGCGCGGGCTGGCGAGAACAGGAAGTCGCCCAGGTAGCTCTTGACGTGCTTCTTCTGGTTGCCAATCTCTATCCATTCGCTGCCGGGGCTGATGAAGTCTTCCAGCGTGGCGTCCAGGTCCAGCGCGTTGCGCATCTGGTCGAAATAGGCCACCGTCACATTCGCGCCCAGGCGCACCGTGCCCCAGGGGCTGTGGCCCGGTTCGGGCTTGGGGGCGTTGGCGGGGGCCGGGTCGGGCTTGTGCTCGCCCAGAATCAGTTTGAGCAGCGTGGTCTTGCCGGCACCGTTCGGTCCCAGCAGGCCGATCTTGTCGCCGCGCAGGATGGTGGCGCTGAAGTCGTGCACGATCTTGCGGTCGCCAAAGGTCTTGCTCACATGCACCATCTCGGACACTAGTTTGCCGCTCTTGTCGCCACTGGACACGTCCATGTTCACGCTGCCCACGGCATTGCGCCGTGCCGCATGCTGGGCGCGCAGCTCGTCCAGGCGCACGATGCGCGCTGTGGCGCGGGTGCGGCGGGCTTCCACGCCCTTGCGAATCCACACCTCTTCCTGTGCCAGCAGTTTGTCGGCCTTGGCGTTGATGACGGCTTCCTGCGCCAGCTGTTCGGCTTTCTGTGTGAGGTAGGCAGCAAAGTTGCCGGGGTAGCTCATCAGCTTGCCGCGGTCGAGTTCGACGATGCGCGTGGCCACGTTGTCCAAAAAGGAGCGGTCGTGGGTGATGGTGATGATGGAGCCCTTGAAGTCGACCAGCAGGCCTTCCAGCCACTCGATGGAATCCAGATCCAGGTGGTTGGTGGGCTCATCGAGCAGCAGCACGTCGGGCTGCGCCACCAGGGCCTGGGCCAGCGCCACCCGCTTTTTGGTGCCTCCCGACAGGGTGCTGACAATCGCGTCCGGGTTCAGGTGCAGGCGTTGCAGGGTCTCCCCAACGCGTTGCTCCCAGTTCCAGCCGTCCAGGGTCTCGATCTCGCTCTGCATTGCGTCCAGATCGCCGTGGCCCAGGCAGTATTCTTCAATCAGGCCGATAACCCTCTCCAAACCTGCGCGAACCGCTACAAAAACCGTAGCGTCGGCATCGAGCTGCGGCTCCTGCGCCACGTAGGCGATACGGGTGCCGCCCTGCACCTGCAGGGTGCCATCGTCGGGTTTTTCCATGCCGCCCAGGATTTTGAGCATGGAGGATTTGCCGGCGCCGTTGCGGCCGATCAGGCCCACGCGCTCCTGGGTTTCGAGGGAAAAGTCAGCGTGATCGAGAAGCGGGACGTGCCCGAATGCCAGCTGGGCGTCAAGTAGTGTGATGAGTGCCATGTGGGGCGATTATCCCCTGCGTCCATGGTTTGCCGTAGCGCAAGCCTGGTGCAGAAATACCCAAACACCCTCCGAGCAGCCAGCCCCTCGTAAGTCAATTCTGTTTCAGCCGTGTGACAATCGTTGCTAATTTGTGCAGTGCACACCCTGCCAGGAGGAGATTTCCATGTTCAGTAGTCTGATGCCGCAGCGCGCAGAATTTTTCGAGTTGCTGGCCGCGCACTCGGACCGCGTGGTGGCCGGAGCCAATGCCACCTTGCGCCTGATGAATGGTCTGGGTGTTGGCACCGAAGACATTCCCGTTCTGGTGGCCGAGGTCAACATGAACGAGCAGAGTGCCGACAAGATCAAGGCCGAGCTGATCGCCCTGTTGCACCGCTCGTTCACCACGCCCATCAACCGCGACCAGATCCACACGCTGACCATCGAACTGGACGCCGTGCTCAATGCCCTGCAGGCCGTGGCCAACGCCATCGGCATGTACAACATCAAGGAGTCGACCTCCGAGGCACGCGAGATGGCGTCGCTGGGCGCTGACGCCTGCATGCGCCTGAACCGCGCCGTGATTGCCCTGGCCGATCAGAAGCGCAAACCCGAGATCAAGGAGCTCTGCAAGGAGATTGACGCCATCGAATCGCAGGCGGATCGGCTGCAGCGCAAGGCCATCACCCAGCTGTTTCGGGATGGCGGCTCGATCTGGACCGCGCTGAAGATGCGCGAGTTCTATGCCCTGCAGGAGGATGTGCTGGACCGTTGCGAGGATGCGGCCAAGACCATAGAAGAAATCCTGATCGAGAACTCCTGAGAAAGCACCGCATGGAACATCTATCCATCAGCATGTGGTCGCTGGCGCTGCTGGTTGCCGTGGCACTGGCATTCGACTTCATGAACGGCTTTCACGACGGAGCCAATTCCATTTCCACCATTGTGGCCACGGGCGCGCTGACGCCCAAACAGGCCGTGCTGTTTGCGGCTGCGTTCAACTTCATTGCCCTGTGGGTGTTTCAGCTCAAGGTGGCGGCAACCATTGGCAAGGGCACGGTAGACCCGATGTTCGTGGACCACTATGTGATCTTTGGCGCCCTGATGGGGGCGCTGGCCTGGAACGTCATCACCTGGTACTACGGCATTCCGTCATCATCGTCCCATGCGCTGGTGGGTGGCCTGGTCGGCGCCACCGTGATCAAGGCCGGTGGCATTGCACCGATTGTGTGGAGTGGTTTTGGCAAGATCCTGTTGTTCATCATCATTTCGCCACTGGTGGGATTCTTCATTGGCGGCATGCTGATGGTGCTGGTGGCATGGATCTTCCGCAACAAGTCTCCCCACCAGGCCAGCAACTGGTTCCGCTATGGGCAGCTGTTTGCGGCCGGGGCCTACAGCCTGGGCCATGGCGGCAATGATGCGCAGAAAACCATCGGCATCATCTGGCTGCTGTTGATTACCGCCGGGGTGTCCACGTCCGATGTGGCCACGCTGCCCACCTGGGTGGTGTACAGCTGCTACGGTGCCATTGCCTGGGGCACCTACCTGGGCGGCTGGCGCATCGTGAAGACCATGGGCAGCAAGATCACCAAGCTCAATGCGGTCAGTGGTTCCTGCGCCTCCATGGGCGGGGCCATCAGCCTCGGGCTGGCCACGCTGGGCGGCATTCCGGTTTCCACCACCCACACCATCACCGGGGCCATTGTCGGCGTGGGAACCGCGCAGGATGTGCGGGCCGTGCGCTGGGGCCTGACCTTCAACCTGGTCATTGCCTGGGTGCTGACCATTCCGGCCTCCGGCCTGATTGCGGCTGCGTTCTGGTACGTGGGCCGCAGCTTCCTCTGACCGCGCCAGGAGACCAACACCGTGCTCAACAATGTCATGCCCCAGCGCAGTACCTTCTTCAACCTGCTGGCCGCCCACACCGACCGTCTGGTGGCCGGCGCCAGCGCCACGTTGCGCCTGATCACCGGACTGGGCAACCAGGGTGAGCTGACTGGCGCCCTGATCGAAGAGGTGAACCTCAATGAAACCAGCGCTGACAATCTGAAGACCGAGTTCATCAAGCTGTTGTACGAGTCGTTCACCACGCCGATCAACCGCGACCAGTTGCACACCCTGATCCTGGACCTCGACCGCGTTCTGGACGCCCTGCAAAGCGTGGCCAACGCGGTCAATATGTACAACATCGACGACTCCACGCCGGAGGCGCGCGCCCTGGCCTCGCTGGCATCCGACGCCTGCCTGCGCCTGAACCGCGGTGTGATTGCGATGGCAGACCGGGAACAGGCAGCGCAGATTGCCGTGCTGTGTCCGCAGATCGATGCGCTGGAGTCACAGGCCAGTGCACTGATGCGCGAAGCCATCACCAAGCTGTTCCGCGAAGAGGGCGACGAGCAGGCCGCCTGGCACGCCATGAAGATGCGCCGCTTCTACTTCACCCAGGTGGCGGTGCTCGACGGCTGCAAGCGCGCGGCCCACACCATGGAGGAGATCCTGCTGGAAAACGCCTGACCCGGCGTTGCCACTACTTCCGTAGTGTGCGCAGAAAGGGGGCAATTTCCTTGTCGGAGCGCCGGATGTGCAGGGACAGCCACTCCCGCAGCACCAGTGAGAGTTGTGCGGCCACGGTGATGCTGCCGCTCTCGTATTTGCGCTTCAAGGCGTTGAGCTCGTCGGCAAACTGCTGGTGCTGGCGCCTGTGCTGTTCCAGCTGCGGGTAGTGCACGGAGGCCATCAGCGCTTCCTCCCGCTGCAGGTGGCCCAGGGTGTAGTCAATCACCTTGTGCAGCACGTCATCCACCACCTCCACACCACGGCCCTCCGAGGTCGCGCTGTGCAGCACATTGACCATCTCCACCAGTTGTCGGTGGTCTTCATCGATGGGGCCATGGTCAATGACCATGTCCTTGGCCCATTCAAAGTACGCCATTGCAAAGGCTCCGCAAGGGGATCAGGCCGGTGCCAGCGCCGGCAGGGGCGCACGGCCCGTGGCGGGCTGTAGCTTGAAGACATGCACGGTCTGCAGGAGCGACTGCGCCTGCTGCTCCAGTGACTGAGCGGCGGCGGCGGCCTCTTCGACCAGGGCGGCGTTCTGCTGTGTGACCTGGTCCATCTGGCCCACCGCCTGGTTGATTTCCGCGATGCCGGTGGACTGGTCCTCGCTGGCAGTGGTGATCTCGCGCATCAGGTCGGAGACGCGGCGCACGCTCACCACAATCTCGTCCATGGTGCTGCCCGCCTGTTCCACCTGGCGGCAGCCGTCGCTGACGTTCTGTACCGAGGCGCCGATCAGGGCCTTGATTTCCCTGGCGGCTTCGGCGGAGCGTCCGGCCAGGCTGCGCACCTCGCTGGCCACCACGGCAAACCCACGCCCCTGCTCGCCCGCGCGGGCAGACTCCACGGCCGCATTGAGCGCCAGGATATTGGTCTGGAAGGCAATGCTGTCGATCACACCGATGATGTCTGCGATCTTGGTGGAGGAGGTGTTGATGGCCTCCATGGTGTGCACCACCTGCGCCACCAGGGCCCCGCCCTTGGCGGCAACCTTGGCCGCCGTTTCTGCGAGCTGGTGGGCGTGCTGGCCACTCTCGTAATTGTTCTTGACGGTGCCGGCCAGCTCCTGCATGGAGGCCGCGGTCTGCTCCAGCGCGCTGGCCTGCTCCTCGGTGCGGCTGGACAGATCCAGATTGCCCGCCGCAATCTGGCTGGTGGCCGTGGCCATGCTGTCGGAGCCGCTGCGCACCTGCGCAACGATGTGCGTCAGGCTGTCATTCATTTCGCGCAGGGATTGCAGCAGCATGGCGGTTTCATCCTTGCCTTCGAACTGGATCGAACTGCTCAGATCGCCCGCCGCCACGGTGCGGGCAATGTGGACGGCCTCTTCCATCGGCACGGTGATGGAGCGGGTGATCCGCCAGGCCAGCAGGGCCCCGAACAGCAGCCCCAGCGCGGCCAGCGAGAGCATCAGCGTGCGTGCGAAGTCGATGCTGCTGCGAACCTCGGCGCTGCTGGCTTCCACAATCGTCTTCTGCAGGGTCGTCAGGGCGGTGATGGGTTTTTGCAGGGCGTCCAGTGCCGGAAGTGTTTCGCTGTTGAGCAGCGCAATGGCCTCGTCCTTGCGGCCCTCGTCCATGAGCTTGGCGACCTTGGAGAACGATGCCACATAGTGCTTGCGCGCCTGGGTCAGCTCTGCCACCAGCGCCTTGCCTTCGGGCAGGTAGACCAGGCGCTCCAGCGTCTGCAGTGCGTCGCTGATGGTCTTCTTGTTGACCTCGATGGCGGCCTTGACGGCCTGAATCTGTGCCGGGTCGGTGGCCAGAACCAGCTCCATGGTTCGCCGGCCGTTGGCACGGGTCGTGGCATTGATGGTGTGGGCCGCCTCGGATTTGACCCAGTCGCTTTCAATGATCCGGGCATTGACGCTGCCAACCTGCCCAAAGCGTGTGACGCTGATTCCGGCCATGACCAGCATCATGCAGATCAACAGGCCAAAGCCGGCATTCAGCCGGGCGCCAATTTTCAGATCAACGAGTTTCATGGGATTTCCTCAAGCGTGGGGCGGCCGGCTGTTCAGCGGTCGTCGGCCAGTCTACTGCGCGCCTTTATGGGCGGCAATAGCGATAAGCCTATCCCGTACCATTCGACCATGCACAGCCCCCGTGACTCGATGACGCCCATTCATTTCCCGGCACAGCCGTGGCTGGCCCGGTCCGCACGTAACTTTTTGACGCATAGCGGACACGTGCCCCTGGTGCTGTTGATCCTGGAGGCTTTGCTGGCCAGCCCGGGGTACTTCTTGCGCATTGACCCGTATCTGCTGCTGGCTGCAGCGCTGGTGCAGTCGGGTGTCGCGGAGTGGTTGCTGGGCCGTGGGCATCGCCCTGGCCTGCTCACCAACCTGGTGGGGCCGTTGTTCTATTCCGTGGCCGAGGTCCTGGTGGAGGGCGGTGCATTTTTCCTGCAATGGCACCACCAGGCCTACTGGTGCTTTGCCATCGGCTTTGGCCTCTTGCAGGGTTTGCAGGGGCGCTACCCGGCCTGGGATGGCCCGTTGGTCCTGCTGGAAAGCGTGCTGCGCTCGGCGATACCGCTGACGCTTTATGCGCTGTTTGAAGCGCGCAGCAAGGGAGTCGGCTTGTCGGTGAACGATTTTTTCGGAGACCGGGCCCATAGTTTCCTGGCGGTGGTGTTGCTGCTGTTGGGTGGCCTGCTGGGGTTTGCCGAGGTCAGCCTGCGCCGCTCCCTGACTCAGATCCATGCGCTGACCGCGCAGCTGCGGCAGTATTCCGAATGGGCGCTGGGCAGCAGTATCCTGAACCGTGCCATCGACGATGCGCAAACGCTGTCGCTCAAGCGCGTGGATCGCGCGGTGGTGTTCATGGACATTCGTGGATTCACCGCCTGGAGTGAGCAGCAGAGCCCCGAGGCCGTCGTGGGCATGCTCAATGCTTTTTACGCGACAGCGGAAGCCGCTTTGGAAGAAATAGCGCCCATCAAATTGAAGTTCACGGCGGACGAAGTCATGGCGGTGTTTGCCAATGCGCAGGACGCCATTGGGGCCACCACCCGCATGCTGGTCGCCACGCGGGGCATGCTGGCTGACACGGGACTCACAGCCGGGGCTGGCGTGCATTTCGGCCCGGTGGTCGAGGGTGTGCTGGGTGCCAAGGAGGCCAAGGCCTACGACTTCATTGGGGACACCGTGAACACGGCGCAACGCCTGTGCGACGCGGCAAGCGGCGGCGAACTGCTGGCCTCTGCGCAGGCCTGTGCCGCAGGGGGCGTGCCACCAAGCGATGTGCGGCACATACAGGCCAAGGGAAAACGTGCCCCGCTGCAAGCCATGGTGGTTGCGTTGGGGTGATTGCGCCTGTGCGGCGGCTCCTCACACCACCCGGTTGCGCCCCTGCTGCTTGGCAACATACAAAGCCTTGTCGGCATCGCTGTACAAACGGTCGAAGTCCCGCTTTTCCTGCGCCGTGGTGCCGGCCAGCCCCACGCTGGTGGTGATGGGTATCGACAACTTTTCCCATTGGACCGGGGAGGATTCGATGCGCTGGCGCAGTTTTTCTGCCAGATTGCGTGCCGCATGCACCGTCGTATTGGGCAGCAGGACGATGAACTCCTCGCCCCCCAGCCGCCCAACCAGATCGGTGCTGCGCACGGTGGAGGCTGCCAGCGTGGCCACATGGCGCAGCACGGCGTCGCCAGCCGGGTGGCCCCAGGTGTCGTTGACGTGTTTGAAGTGGTCCAGGTCCAGCAACAGGATGGTGGTCGGACTGCCCTGGCGCTGGGCGCGGGCGAGTTCGCGGTGCGTCAGCTCGACAAAGGTGTTGCGGTTGAACAGCCCGGTCAGCCCATCCTGGCGGGTGGCACGCTCCAGCTCCCGTTGCTTGTTCTGCAACTCGGCATTGGCTTTTTCAAGCAGCCCTTGCTGCAGCGTGATGGTCGTGAACTTGCGCCACAGCAACACCGACAGCATGGCGCCCATCAGGCAGGCGGTGATGCCATTGAGCCGATTCGACAACAATTGCGCGGGTTCGTGCTGGGTGAGGCCAATGGCGAAATAGAACACGGCATAAGCCACCAGATACAGGGCTGCCGAAACGCGCGGGCGTATGTAGAGTGCCACACCCGCCACGGCGCAGGTGATCAGAAACGGTGTGATGTTGGGTGTGACCCATTGGTCCACGCAAGCCACCGCAATGGCGAATGCCATGCTGGTTGCCGCCAGGCCAACGGCCAGTTCCTGGCCCCAGCGCGACTGGCGGGTGCGATGCCAATGGCGCGCCAGCCCCGCAGCACCCAGCATGGTCATTCCCATGACCAGATGGGCAAAAAGCAGGCCCAGGGCCCAGCGGTGTGCGGTGGTTCCCGCAGGCGTTCCCCACACTTGCACCAGAAAAACCAGCACGTGCACCGCATTGAGCGCAGCCACCAGCGGCGTGATGATGCGCACACGATCCAGGTTGATCGCGGCAGCCTGGTCGAGCACGCGGACGTGCTCGGCACGCCAGCGCGCCAACACGCGCAGCAGGTCTGAAAAGTGGGTGTTCATGGGGGACAAGACTCTAGCAGGCAAGTGCTGCGAAAGCCTTACAGCCCTGTCTTTCCAGGGCTCTTCAACCGTGCAGGGACGGCATCTCTGGGCCTCCCGTGGTAAGACCGAGCATTTTTTGGGTTATGTTCTGCCCCAAGGGACAGCCATGGACAACAAAAACAACCTATCCGAGAGCGACATCAGCGACAAGTTCGTCCGTCCTGCCATGGTGCAGGCGGGGTGGCACACGCTCGACCAGATTTTCGCCCAGTATCCCTTGCGCGCGGGCCGCGTGGTGGTGCGTGGCAAGACCGCCAGGCGCGATGACAAGACGGTGCTGCGTGCAGACTTCGTGCTCTTCTTGAAGCCCAATATTCCCCTGGCCGTTGTAGAGGTCAAGAAATCCCGTCTGTCCGCGCACGCCGGCATGCAACAGGCGATTGAGTACGCCCAACTGTTGGATGTGCCATTCAGCTTCGCCAGCAATGGTGATGGCTTTGTGTTTCGCGACGCCACGCTGGCCACCGGCGTGCTGGAGCAAACCCTCACGCTGGGCCAGTTTCCGTCCCCGCAAGAGCTGTGGGCGCGCTACTGCAAATGGAAAGGGTGGAGCACAGAGGTGCAAAGCGTGGCCGAATTCGACTACGCCCTCGCCACCACTGCCAAGACCCCACGCTATTACCAGCTCAATGCCATCAACCGCACGGTCGAGGCCATTGCGGCCGGACAAAACCGCGTGCTGCTGGTCATGGCTACCGGCACCGGTAAAACCTACACCGCCTTCCAGATCATCCACCGGTTGTGGAAGTCGCCCTGGCGCGCCGACAAGCCTGGCGGCCAGAAGCGCATCTTGTTCCTGGCCGACCGCAACATCCTGATTGACCAGACCATGGTCAACGACTTCCGACCCTTCAAAGGCGCCATGGCCAAGCTCAGCCCCAATGCCAAAGGCGTGGAGCGCGTCAATGCGCAGGGCCAGGTGGAGGTTGAAGAAGTCGATCTGGCCGTGAACAAAACCACCAAGCTGGTGGACAAAAGCTACGAGATTTACCTCTCGCTCTACCAGGCCGTCAGCGGCACCGAAGAAGCGCAGAACATCTACAAACAGTTCAGCCCGGATTTCTTTGACCTGATCGTGGTGGACGAATGCCACCGCGGCAGCGCCGATGAAGACTCCGCCTGGCGCGAAATCCTGACCTACTTCAGCAGTGCCACCCAGGTCGGCCTGACCGCCACGCCGAAGGAAACCAAAGACATTTCCAATAGCGACTACTTTGGCGAGCCCATCTACACCTACAGCCTCAAGCAAGGCATTGAAGACGGCTATCTCGCGCCCTACAAAGTCATCCGCGTGGACCTGGACAGGGACACCTTTGGCTGGCGCCCCACCGTCGGCATGACGGACAAGCACGGCAACCTGATCGAAGACCGCATCTACACCGGCACCGACATGAACCGCAAGCTGGTACTGGAGAAACGCGACGAAGCCGTGGCCGCCAAGATCACCGAATACCTCAAAGCCACCGACCGCTACGCCAAGACCATCGTTTTTTGCGAAGACATAGACCACGCCGCCCGCATGCGACAGGCCCTGAGCAATGCCAATGCCGACATCTGCGCCACCCACCCTAAATACGTGGTGCAGATCACCGGCGACAACCCCGAAGGCAAGCGCGAGCTGGACAACTTCATTGACCCCGAAAAGACCTACCCGGTGATTGCTACCACCTCCAAGCTCATGAGCACGGGCGTGGACGCGCAAACCTGCAAGCTGATCGTGCTGGACCAGAACATCAAGTCCATGACGCTGTTCAAGCAGATCATCGGCCGTGGCACCCGCCTGCGCGAGGACTTGGGCAAAACCTGGTTCACCATCCTCGACTTCAAACGCGCTACCGAGCTCTTCGCCGACAAGGACTTTGACGGCGAGCCGGTGCAGATTTACGAGCCCAAGGCCGGCCAGCCCATTGCGCCCCCGGATGCACCGCCTGACTTCCAAACCGGAACGCCGGGCGACGTGGGCCCTGATGACCTGCCGCCACTTGGCCCTTTCGCCCCTGGCAGCGACGCACCCAAGAAATACGTGGTCGGCGGCATGGTCACCGTGGCCGTAGCCCGTGAGCGCGTGCAGTACCTCAACGCCCAGGGCAAGCTCATCACCGAGAGCCTGCGCGACTACACCCGCATCAACCTCACCAAGCACTACGATTCTCTGGACAAATTCCTGCAGGCCTGGAATGACGCCGACCGCAAGGCCGCGCTGCTGCAAGAGCTGGAAGGTCAGGGTGTGCTGATCGACGCATTGGCCGAAGAGCTGGCCAGCACCGGCCTTACCAACCTAGACCCGTTCGACCTGCTGCTGCACGTGGCGTACAACATGCCCGCCCTGACCCGGCGCGAGCGCGCCGCCCGCGTCAAGAAGCGCAACGTGTTCACCCAGTACGGCCCGGTGGCCCGCAAAGTCATCGACGCGCTGCTGGACAAATACGCCGACGAAGGCATTGCTACCATCGAGGCCGACACGGTTTTCAACGTCCAGCCCTTTACCGACATTGGCCGCCCGGCTGAAATCATCAAAAGCTTTGGCGGCCGTCCTCAGTACCTGGACGCCCTGCAAACCTTGGAACGCGAGTTGTATGCCACAAGCGCTATGTAATTAATAGCTGTCTGCGCATATTCCACGAGGGCTAGAGCCCTTTTTTCTTCATAGTCACTTGGCAAAAAGCATGTCCAACCTCTCCAGCGTCATCAAGTCCATCCAGGACGTGATGCGCCAAGACAGCGGCGTCGATGGCGACGCCCAACGCATCTCCCAGCTCACCTGGCTCCTGTTCCTCAAAGTGTTTGACGCGCTGGAAGAAGAGATGGAGCTCACCCGCGACAGCTACACAAGCCCTATTCCCCAGCCCCTGCGCTGGCGCAACTGGGCCGCCAATTCTGAGGGCATCACCGGCGAAGCGCTGCTCAGCTTTGTGAACAACGACCTGTTCGGCGCCTTGAAGAACCTGCGTGGCGACGCCCAGCGCAACCCGCGCGGCTACGTGGTGCGTGGCGTGTTTGAAGACGCCTTCAACTACATGAAGAGCGGCCACCTGCTGCGCCAGGTCATCAACAAACTCAACGCCATCGACTTCAACCGCCAGAGCGAGCGCCACCAGTTCAACGACCTGTACGAGAAGATCCTGCGCGACCTGCAAAGCGCCGGCAACGCAGGCGAGTTCTACACCCCACGCGCCGTCACCCAGTTCATGGTCGACATGGTCAACCCGCGCCTGGGCGAAAAGGTGCTGGACCCCGCCACCGGCACCGGCGGCTTCCTGGTTTGCGCCATCGAGCACATGCGCAAGCAGGTCAAGAACACCGTGCAAGAAGCCGTGCTGCAAACCTGCGTGGGCGGCGTAGAGAAGAAGCAGTTGCCCCACATGCTGTGCGTCACCAACCTCATGCTCCACGGCATCGAGGTGCCCAGCCAGGTGGTGCATGGCAACACCCTGGCCCGCCCGCTGCGCGACTACACCCCGGCCGAGCGGGTGGACGTGGTGCTCACCAACCCGCCCTTTGGCGGCGTGGAAGAACCGGGCATCGAGCAGGGCTACCCTGCCGACGTGCGCACCAAGGAAACGGCAGACCTGTTTCTGGTGCTCATCAAACACATCCTCAAAGCCCACGGCCGCGCCGCGCTGGTCTTGCCCGATGGCACCCTGTTTGGCGAGGGCGTCAAGACCCGCATCAAAGAGCAACTGCTGAACGAGTGCAACCTGCACACCATCGTGCGCCTGCCCAACGGCGTGTTTGCCCCCTACACCGGCATCAAGACCAACCTGCTGTTCTTCACCAAGGGCACACCCACCCAAGACGTCTGGTACTACGAACACCCGTATCCGCCGGGCGTGAAGAACTACAACAAAACCAAGCCCATCCGCATCGAAGAGTTCGATGCCGAGAAAGCCTGGTGGGGCAGCGAGCTTGACGGCTTTGCCAGCCGGGTGGAAAACGAACGCGCCTGGAAGGTCGGCATCGACCAGATCAAGGCCGCAGGCTACAACCTGGACCAGAAGAACCCCCACGTGAACGACGTGGTGGACCACGACCCGGATCACCTGCTGGCCGCCTACGCCCGCCTGCAAGGCGAAGCCCAGGCTCTGCGCGATGAGATGAAGGACATATTAGCCAAGTCGCTCGCTAGCCCTCGTTGAATCTACGCATGCTGCTATCAAATTTGAACCTATTGGCCACCGCCCCCGGCGGCGTGGCGCGCCTGCGTGAGCTGATCTTGACGCTGGCGGTGCAAGGCAAGCTGGTGCCCCAAGACCCCAAGGACGAACCGGCGAGCGAGCTGCTGAAAAAGATTCGAGTGGAGAAAGACCGGCTGACCGCAGAGGGAAAGACCAAGCGCGACAAGCCGCTGGCGGAGATTGCGGAGGAGGAGAAGCCGTTTGACTTGCCGATGGGGTGGGAGTGGGTGCGGCTTGCTGATGTCGTGCGAGTCCTCAATGGCCGGGCTTACGGGAAGCAAGAGCTATTGGAATCCGGTCCAACGCCAGTTCTTAGAGTCGGGAACCTCTTTACCTCAAATCACTGGTATTACTCGAGTCTGGAACTTGAGCCCGAAAAGTATTGCTGCGAAGGGGACTTGCTGTACGCATGGTCTGCCTCGTTCGGGCCGTTCATTTGGACCGGTCCAAAGGCGATTTACCACTATCACATCTGGAAACTGGAGCCTTGGTCGGTGCAGCATTTCGACACGGGCTACTTCCATAAATTCTTGGCTGAGAAAACGGCGGAGATCAAGGCAGCTGGGCATGGTGTTTCGATGATTCACATGACCAAAGAGAAGATGGAAAAGATCGTCGTACCCTACCCACCCCTCGCCGAACAATCCCGCATCGTCACCCGTGCCGAAGAGCTCATGCGCCTGTGCGACGCGCTCGAAGCCAAAGGCCAGCTAGCAGCCACAGCACACGTCCAACTCGTCAGCACCCTGTTGACCACGCTCACCGACAGCGAAACGCCCGCGCAGCTGACCGACAACTGGCACCGCATCGCCACCCACTTCGACCTGCTGCTAGACCTCCCCGAAGCCGTGGACGCGCTGGAGCAAACCATCCTGCAACTGGCAGTGCGCGGCCTGCTCGTCCCCCAAGACCCGCAAGACGAACCCGCCAGCGAGCTGCTCAAGAAAATCCGCGCCGAGAAAGACAAACTCATCGCCGAGGGCAAGATCAAACGCGACAAACCCTTGCTGCCGATTGAGGAGGAGGTTCCGTTTGTGTTGCCGCACGGGTGGTGTTGGGCCCGGTTTCCAGAACTGGGCGAGTTTGGTCGAGGAAAATCTAAGCACAGACCGCGTAACGATCCTGCTCTATTCAATCCACCGAAGTACCCACTCATCCAAACGGGAGAGGTTTCGCGCGCTAAGGGTGTTGTTCAGGAGGTTCATTCGTACTACAGCGACCTTGGACTTGCGCAGAGTCGCATGTGGCCGAAGGGAACGCTGTGCATCACGATCGCTGCCAACATTGCGGAATCTGCAGTCCTCGGCTTTGACAGCTGCTTCCCAGACAGTGTCGTGGGCTTTGTGCCCGCGGATGCAATGGGTAACGTCGAGTATTTCTTGTTGTTCGTAGAAACGGCGAGAGCGGACCTACTTGCGTTCGCTCCTGCAACTGCGCAAAAGAACATCAACCTCGAAATCCTCAGTTCATTGCTTATCCCGGTCCCACCACTGAATGAGCTAACCCGGATCGTCACCCGCGTAGCCCAGCTGCGCCGCCTGTGCGCCGACCTGCGCCAGCGCCTGTCCGCCAGCCAATCCACCCAAGCCCATCTGGCCGAGGCCTTGGTGCAGAGTATCGGATAACGTTCTTTACCTAATTGGTAAAGAAGTGATAGAATAACTATCAACAAAACGGAGGTGTTCTTGGAGATTCGATTCAAGGACAAGCAGCTACGGGAGCTCTGCGAGAAGAGGGCGGTGGCTGTCAAGAAGCTTGGGGATATCAGTGCGCGCAAGCTGCAAACGCGATTGGCGGATATCGCAGCAGCGACCCGCGTGACTGATTTGATTGCGGGAAATCCGCATCCACTCAAAGGAGATCGCCATGGTCAATTCGCTCTGGACTTGGCGGGCGGTTGGCGCTTGGTTTTTGCTCCTGCCAACGAACCTATACCGCGTCGGGACGACGCTTCCATCGACTGGTCTGCTGTGACCATCGTGTGCATTGAATACATCGGGGACTACCATGACTGAATTACCTGTGCAGGGTGCAGACGCGCCGTTCGCGCCGGATTGGGTGTCACCTCCCGGAGACACCATTCTTGACCTTCTGGAGGAGCGTGATTGGACGCAGCAGCAATTGGCAGACCGGCTTGGGTACTCTCTCAAGCACGTTAACCAGTTGATCAAGGCCAAAGTGCCGTTGACCGAAGACGCCGCCATCCGCTTGCAGAATGTTTTGGGTGCATCGGTGGGCTTCTGGCTCACGCGCGAGGCGCATTACCGTGAGCGTGTTGCGGTACTGGATGCAGCAGAGCGCCAAGTGCCCATGGTCCCTTGGCTAGAGCGCTTTCCCATCAAGGAGATGATGGACGTTGGCATCCTGACCAAACGACGGGCCGACGCAAAGTCCAAGCCCGGAATGGTTGGCGAGTTGCTGAGCTTTTTTGGTGTGGCAACTCCAGACCAATGGCAAAGCCAATACGGCTGCATGGAACTGGCCTTTCGCCGCAGCCGGGAAGAACAAGCAGATGTGGCTGCAATTTCTGCCTGGCTTCGCATGGGTGAGCGCCGTGCTGAAAAGCTGGACGGCCCTCCCTACGACGAGGCTCTCTTTAAGGCAGCCTTGACGGACGTACGCGGACTCAGCTGCCAGCCGCCTCAAGAGTTTCAGCCCCGGATGCAACAGCTTTTGCATGAGGCTGGCGTCGCGTTTGTTCTGGTTCCTGCCCTGCCCAGAACACACGTGTCAGGCGTCGCGCGTTGGCTGAATGCGCGTCGGCCTCTGATTCAGCTATCTCTATACGGCAAACAGAATGATCGGTTTTGGTTTAATTTCTTTCATGAGGCGGCACACATACTCCTGCATAGTCAGCAAAAGAAGTCCGTCTTTCTTGACGATCCCTCAAAGGCTGGCTCTACATCCAAAGAGGAGCAGGAAGCCAATGCGTGGGCGCGAGATTTTCTGATCCCGCCCAATCAGGCTAGATCACTTGTAGATTTGCCCAAAACGAAGACCGCTGTTATCAGCTTCGCCCAATCTATTGGCGTACACCCAGGCATCGTCGTCGGACGAATGCAGCACGACCAACTGCTAGATGTGCGATGGCTGAATGATCTGAAGGTGAGCTTTGCTTTTACGCCTTAGTCTTAATCAGCGTTTGCAGAGTCGAGACACGTTTCCGGCGATTGGTAGCGACTACCGACGAAGATTATTTCTTGTCTAAAGAGGCTGCAAATTAGACAAGAATCAAGCTGAAAATCAATACCCAAGGCGACCTAAGTCGTTGATTTAATTGATGTCTAAATTTTCCACGTTGAAAAATTTAGACAAGCCCAACCATCAACTCGCCTTACTTGCTACTCGGAAACGCAAACACTGCCCCTTCCCGCACACCCGCACTCGGCCAGCGCTGCGTGATCGTCTTGCGCTTGGTATAGAAGCGCACCGCATCCGGGCCGTAGGCGTGCAGGTCACCGAACAGGCTGCGCTTCCAGCCGCCAAACGAGTGGTAGGCAACCGGCACGGGCAGGGGCACGTTCACACCCACCATGCCGACCAGGATGTTGTCGGTGAAGTAGCGCGCCGCTTCGCCATCGCGGGTGAAGATGCAGGTGCCGTTGCCGTATTCGTGGGCGTCGATCAGGTCCATGGCTTCCTGCAGGGTCTTGACGCGCACCACGCCCAGCACCGGGCCAAAGATTTCTTCCTGGTAGATCACCATGCCGGGCTTCACGTTGTCGAACAGGCAGGGGCCGAGGTAGTAGCCGTCCTCATGGCCGGCGATGGTCAGGCCACGGCCGTCCACGACCAGCGTGGCGCCTTCCTTCACGCCCTGGTCCACATAGCCCTTGACCTTCTCGAAATGCGGCTTGGTCACCAGCGGGCCCATGTCCATGCCGGGGGCGGTGCCAGGGCCGACCTTCATCTTGCTGATCTCGGTCTTCAGGCCGGTGATCACGGCGTCGGCCGTTGCATCACCCACGGCCACCACCAGCGGGATGGCCATGCAGCGTTCACCGCAGGAGCCATAGGCTGCGCCCATCAGTGCGCTCACGGCATTGCCGATGTCGGCATCGGGCATGACCACGGCGTGGTTCTTGGCGCCGCCCAGGGCCTGCACCCGCTTGCCGTGTTTGCAGCCTTCTGCGTAGATGTATTCGGCAATCGGCGTGGAGCCGACAAAGCTCACGGCCTTGACGCGCGGGTCGGTCAACAGCGTGTCCACGGCTTCCTTGTCGCCGTTGACCACGTTCAGCACGCCGGGTGGCAGGCCGGCTTCCAGTGCCAGTTGCGCGATGCGCAGCGTGGAGCTGGGGTCGCGCTCGGACGGCTTCAACACAAAGGTGTTGCCGCAAGCCACGGCCATGGGCCACATCCACAGCGGCACCATGGCCGGGAAGTTGAACGGGGTGATGCCGGCGGTCACGCCCAGCGCCTGGAATTCGCTCCAGCTGTCGATGGCTGGGCCGACGTTCTTGCTATGTTCGCCCTTGAGCAGCTCGGGCGCATAAGAGGCGTACTCGACGTTTTCGATGCCGCGTTGCAGCTCGCCCAACGCGTCGCTCAGCACCTTGCCATGTTCGGCGGTGATCAGGGCGCAGAGTTCCTCGGCGTTCTGCTCCAGCAAAACCTTCAGATTGCCCATCACGCGGGCGCGCTTGAGCGGCGGTGTGTTGCGCCATGCGGGGAATGCAGCCTGCGCGTTGGCAATGGCTTCTTCAACGGTGGCCTTGGGGGCCAGCAGCACGCGCTTCTCGGCCTTGCCGGTGGCGGGGTTGTACACGTCTTGGGCGCGTGTGCCGGTGGTGACGATCTGGCCGCCAATCAGGTGGCCGATGGTGGGGAGCTGGGACATGAATTTTCCTGGGTGATTATCAATAAAAATGGCTGCAAGCCCTCGTGGATATTGCTTCGGCAGCTATCAAAACAAGAGTGTGCTGTGTCAGGCGGTGGCGTTCAGCGACTCGCCCAGGGCGTTGATCAGGCTGTCGATCTCGGCCGCGGTGGCAATGAAAGGTGGCGCCAGCTGGATCGTGTCTCCACCATAACGCACGTAGAAGCCTTTTTCCAGGCATTTCATGGCGATCTCGTACGGGCGCTTGGCCGGCTCGCCGGGTGCGCTTGCTATCGTGAAGCCGGCGGCCAGGCCGTAGTTGCGGATGTCGGCCACATGCTTGGCACCCTTGAGGCTGTGCACAGCCTGCTCGAAATGCGGTGCCAGTGCGGCCACGCGCTCCACCATGTTTTCCTTGACCAGCAGGTCCAGCGCGGCGATGCCGGCGGCGCAGGCCACCGGGTGGGCCGAGTAGGTGTAGCCGTGGGCGAACTCCAGCATGTAGTCCGGGCCGCCCTGGGCCATGAAGGTGTCGTAGATGTCCTTTTTTGCCACCACCGCGCCCAGGGGCTGGGCACCGTTGGTCACCTGCTTGGCGATGTTCAGGATGTCGGGCGTGACGCCAAAAGCGGCCGCGCCGGTGTAGGCGCCCATGCGTCCAAAGCCGGTGATGACCTCGTCAAAAATCAGCAGGATGTTGTTGGCGGTGCAAATCTCGCGCAGGCGCTGCAGATAGCCCACCGGTGGGATCACGACCCCGGCGGAGCCCGACATGGGCTCGACGATGACGGCGGCGATGTTGGAGGCGTCGTGCAGCGCAATGAGCTTGAGCAGTTCATCGGCCAGCTCGGCACCGGTGGGTGGCATGCCCTTGTAGAAGGCGCCGGCAGCGGGCTGGGTGTGGGGCAGGTGGTCGGCCTCAATGCCCTGGCCAAAGGTCTTGCGGTTGCCGACGATGCCGCCGACCGAGATGCCACCGTAGTTCACTCCGTGGTAGCCTTTCTCGCGGCCGATCAGGCGTGTCTTGGTGCCCTGGCCCTTGGCGCGCCAGTAGGCACGCGCCATCTTCAGCGCGGTGTCGGCCGACTCGGAGCCCGAGCCGGTGAAGAACACATGGTCCAGCCCGGCAGGCATGAGTTCGGTGATCTTGTTGGCCAGCTCGAATGACAGCGGGTGGCCGTACTGGAAGGCGGGCGAGTAGTCCATGGTGCCAACCTGGCGGCTCACCGCCTCGGTGATCTCGGCACGGCCATGGCCCAGGCCGCAACACCACAGTCCGGACAGACCGTCGAACACCTTTTTGCCATGGCTGTCGGTGTAATAGGCGCCCTGGGCGCTGACCAGCATGCGCCCGCTTTGTGGGCCGGCGGCCTTGAAGTTGCGGTTGGCCGAGAAGGGCATCCAGTGCGCCTCCATCCAGCGGGCGTCACCTGGGAAGGCACTGGTGCTGGTTACGGCGGTGGTGGGACTGGCGGTGTCGTGGGGTTTCATGGTCTGCCTCCTGGTCGGTGTCGATGCGGTTGAGCCCCGGTGGGGAATGGCGCATTGTGGGTGGCTCTGTTACTCTTACAAAGTCACAAATATCAACGTTTAGTTGGCAAAAAATGCAAGTAAAAAAGAAAGCCGTTCTGGGCCAGATCAGCGACATGGACCTGCGCCTGCTGCGCGTGTTCCGCGCGGTGGTGGATTGCGGCGGCATGGCGGCAGCCGAACTGGAATTGAACATCGGCACCTCCACCGTGAGCCGCCACATCAAGGACCTGGAAACCCGCCTGGGCCTGACCCTGTGCCGGCGTGGCCGGGGCGGTTTTGCGCTGACACCGGAAGGGCAGAAGATTTATGCGCAGACCACGGCCCTGCTGGCGGCGACGGATGCGTTTCGCAGTGGCGTGGACGAAATCCACCAGCGCATGGGTGGCGCCCTGCACGTGGCCATGTTCGACAAGACGGCCAGCAACCCGGCCGCGCACATCGCGCAGGCGATTGCGCTGTTCAGCCGCCAGGCGCCGGATGTGGCGCTGAACCTGCACGTGGGCACGCTGACCGCGATCGAGCGCGGCGTGCTGGACGGGCAATACCAGATCGGCATCATTCCCGGCCACCGCAGCTCGGACGCGCTGGAATACGCCGAGTTGTTCGACGAGACCATGCTGCTGTATTGCGGCACCGCACACCCGCTGTTTGAGGCGGAGCCGTCGGTACAGCCGCAGGATTGGGAAGGCCTGCGGGCCTACCAGTTCGCCGGCCTGGGCTACCACTCGCCGAACATGGAAATCAGCCAGCAGGTGCGCCTGGCGCGCAAGGCAACCGGTTTCGATCAGGAGGCAATTGCCACGCTGATTCTGTCGGGTCAGTTTCTGGGGTTTTTGCCCGATCACTATGCACAGAGTTTTGTGCGTGCGGGGCTGATGCGTGCGGTGAATGCGGCGGTGTTTCGCTACACCTGCCAGTTTTTTGCGATTGCCCGGCGCTCACCGGAGGCGGCGCGGGCAACGCGGGCTTTCTTGGAGTGCCTAGCCAAGACACACACCGCAGCTTTGAGGGTAGGCAATTCTCCGCAGGGCCGCCCCAAGGAGAATTAGCCCCCGTGGGGGGCAGCGACCCGTGAAACGGCGGAGTGTGGGGGCTTGATTAGCCGCCCTTTTTGGAACGCTTGCCAGGGTTCTTCTTGCTGCGGGTGGCGACACCACGCTCCAGGCTCACGCGCTGGCCGCGACCACCGGTGGGCAGGGTGAAGCCTGGCAGGGTTGCGGGACGGGGAGTAGCCTTGCGGTCGGCTTCGGTAACGATCTTGTTGCCCATGGCAGTCTTCTTTCTTTACGGGGAGAGGGTCAAAAACCCCCCATTTTAGGCTACAAATCTCAGGCGGTCGCTGCGGCTGGCGCCGGGAACGTCCCAACGCGTGGTGCGGGCGATCCCAGGAAGCGGAAGGCCAGAGCAGGCTCGTGGCCCGTCATCAGCTCGGCCAGGGCCTTGCCGGAGCCGGCGCCGTGGGTCCAGCCCAGCGTGCCGTGGCCGGCATTGACCCACAGGCCGCGCACCTTGGTCTGGCCGATGTAGGGGATATTGGTCGGCGTGGCCGGGCGCAGGCCGGTCCAGTAGGCAGGGTTGCCGCCTTCGTCCACATTGCGGGTATCGCACACACCGGGGAAAACCTGCTCGACCCGACGCGCCAGCATCTGGCAGCGGGCGCGGGCCACGGCGCTGTCCAGCGTCAGGTCGTAGTTGCCCACCTCGATGGTGCCGGCGATGCGCAGGGTATCGCCCAGGCGGCTCATGGCGCACTTGACGGTGTCGTCCAGCAAACTGACCTGTGGCGCGAGTTCCGGTTTCAGGATCTTGAAAGTGGCGCTGTAGCCCTTGCCGGGGTAGATCGGCAGGTCCACGCCCACGCTGCGCAACAGCGGTGCGCTGTACGAGCCGGCTGCCACCACCACCTGGTCGGTTGCCAGCTTGCGGCTTGCGCCATTCTGGCCATCAGCCCTCGTGGATAGGTCGCGAATAGCTACGGATTTGATAGCGCCTCCGACCACGTCCAGCCGTTCCACGGCGTGGCCATAGAGGATTTCCGCGCCGCGTTCCGCGCAGCGTTTGGCCAGTTCCTGGGTGAAGATGCGGGCGTCGCCCGATTCGTCGCTGGGTGTGAAGGTGCCACCCACGATGCGTTCGCCAAAGGCGCGCAGGGCTGGCTCGATCCGGAACAGGGTGTCGCGGTCCACCACCTGGCGGGCCACGCCGTGCCTGCGCATCAGCGCGGCTGCGTCACCGGCGGTGTCGAACGATTTCTGGTCGGTGTAGTAGTGGGCAATGCCGCGCTCCAGGCGCTGGTAGGCGATGCCGGTGCTGGCGACGATGTCTTTGAGCGCGCCATGGCTGTAGGCGCCCAGAGCGACGAGCTGCTGCACGTTGCGCTCAAAGGCGGCGTCGTTGCAGTTGGCCAGGAATTGCAGGCCCCAGCGCCATTGCTGCCAACCCTCACCAAACGGCAGTTGCGGGCGGAACAGCAGCGGTGCTTCCTTGCTGAACATCCACTTCAGCGCCTTCAGAGGTGCCTCGCGGTTGGCCCAGGGCTCGCAGTAGCTGACCGAAATCTGGGCCGCATTGGCGAAACTGGTTTCCAGGGCGGCATCGGCCTGGCGGTCGATGACGGTGACGGTGTGCCCGCGTTCCAGCAAATGCCAGGCGGTGCTGATGCCGATGATTCCGGCGCCTAAAACAGTAATGTGCATGCGCCAAGTGTCCCGCAAGTTGATGTGTATCAACAGTGTTTGCGCCGTAGTGTGCGTCTTCATTAGTTTTGCTAATAAAATGATGGCCACTCGCACTGCCGTTGGAAGCAGCGCCACAACAACAGAAATAAACCATGCGAACCTTTGATACCGACGCCCTGGAGTGTCTGGCCGCCATCGTGGAAGAGGGCGGCTTCGAGCGCGCCGCCGTGCGCCTGTCGGTCACGCAGTCGGCCGTGTCACAGCGCCTGCGCGCGCTGGAGGCTCAGGTCGGCACCGTGTTGCTGGTGCGCAGCCGTCCGGTCAAGCCCACCTCGGCCGGACGCTTGCTGATCAAGCACGCCATGCAGATGCGCCTGTTGCGGGCCGACCTGGAAACCGATTTGCAGGACCTCACCCCCGGCACAGGCGCCCAGCGTGAGGAAGACCGCATCTCCATTGCCATCAACGCTGACAGCATTGCCACATGGGCGCTGCCCGCGTTGGGGCCGCTGGTGACCGAAGGCCTGCCGCTGGAAATCATCACCGACGACCAGGACTTCACCCACGAGTGGCTGCGCGAAGGCCAGGTGCTGGGTTGCGTCACCACGCTGAAGCAGGCCCTGCGCGGCTGCAAGGTGCTGTCGCTGGGGGCCATGCACTACGTGGCGGTGGCCAGTGCGGATTACGCCCGGGTCCACTGCCCCAAGGGGTTGACCACGCACAACTTCCGCCAGATTCCGTTCATTGCATTCAACCGCAAGGACGATCTGCAGACCGAATTTGTGGGCAAGGCGTGTGGTTTGCGGCGCGTGGCCCTGAGCCAGCGCTTTGTGCCCAGCTCCGAGGGCCAGGTCCGTGCCGTGCTGGCCGGCTGGGGTGTCAGCGTGTTGCCGGCGTTGCAGGTGGAAAGCCTGCTGGCCAGCGGCGAACTGGTCAACCTGGCGCCCCAGGTCACGCTGCCGGTGAACCTGTACTGGCACTGCTGGAACCTGGACTCGGTGGTCATCGACCGGCTGACCGCGGCGTTGTCCAGCGCAGCTGCAGCAGCCCTGAAAACCGGGCGCGCGTAACCGGCCGGGCTTAGCGCACCAGCAGGATCGGCACCTTGCAGTGGGCCAGGACCTGGGTCGCGACCGAGCCCATCACCAGGTTCACCACCGCACCGTGGCCGTGGGAGCCCATGACGACCAGATCGAACTTGCCGTCGCTGGCCAGCTTGGCGATGGCAGCGCCCGCGGGGCCGACCTTCCAGACCGATTTGGCATTGATGCCATGGCGCAGCAGGAACTTGCCCACTGGGGCCAGCACCTTTTCACTTTCCTCGGCGTAGTACTGATCCACCACCTCCTTGCCGACGGCGGCCCGCGCACGGGGTGGCAGCGCCGGCTGGGCGGTGAACACGGTGTATTCGTTGGCGCTGCTGAACAAGCCTTCGTGGGTGCTCAGGTAAGCCAGCATTTTTTTGCTGAAGGGGCTGCCGTCCACGGCCAGAAGAATCTTCATGCGCTACTCCTCAATACGAGGTGTTCAGTGTAACCAAGGGGCATGGCTCCAGGGAACGTATGGGGAATTGGGATACCCAAGAATGCGCTATGAAAGTGATAGCTGAATGGTCTTGCTTCACGAGGGCTAGGTACCAATTTCAATCAAAAGGCCTGGCTGGAATGCCGCTTGCTCGTTCTTGCGGGCGTAGCCCAGCGGATTGGCCACCACGCGGCAGCCCTGGTGGCGGTAGTCGCTGGGGGCGTGCAGATGGCCGTGCAGCCAGACCTGAGCCTGCGGCAGCAGGGCGTCCAGCGCATTGCAGAAACCGGCCGTGCCGGGGGTGTTGCCGTAGCGCGGGTCGGCACTGTGCAGGCTGGGGGCGAAATGGGTCACCGCCACCGTGGGGCCAGCAAAGGGCTGGGCCAGGGCCTGGCGCAACCAGTCCTGGCACAGCAGACCCTGCTCGCGCACGCCGTCGGCCAGCCAGGGTTCGCCGTGTCGCGTGGTCAGGGTCTTGCGCAGGTAGTAGTTGGCGGCACGAAAAGCCTTGTCGCGTGCCTTGAGTTGCTGGGCCAGCAGGTTGACCTTGGGATCGGACGGTGCGGTGGTCGATGTGGTGGGGCTGAGTGCATCAAAGTCCGACCACAGTGTGGTGCCGACAAAGCGCACCCCCGAGAGCACCATGGTCTCGCGTTCCAGCCAGAGCAGGCCCAGGCGTGCGCAGGTTTCGCGCAGGCGTGCGTGGGCGGCATCGAAATCCATGGCGTCGTATTCGTGGTTGCCGGGCACAAACAGCACCGGAGTCGGCCAGCCGTTGTGGGGTGAAAACTGGCCCAGGTCAAAGTCGGCATCGACGAGCTGGGAGTTGGTCTGGTAGGAGCCAATGTCCCCGGCCAGCACCAGCAGGTCGGCGCCCGGCGCTGGTTCGGCACGCCAGTGCGGGTGGGCTTCCAGGTGCAGGTCGGACAGGAGCTGGATTTTCATGGTGCGACAAAGGCCTGTTGTGCCAGCGCCGCCACCTGGGCGCGCAGCCAAGCGTGGGCGCTGGAGCTGTTCTGCCGCTGGTGCCACAAGGCGTCAATCTGGATGGCGGGCGAGGTGAAGGGCAACTCGCGCAGCACCAGCTGGTCGGCAAAGCCGGTCACGTTGACAAAGTGCCTTGGCAGCACGGCCAGCAGGTCGGAGTGCGTGACCACCTTGCCGGCGGTGAAGAACTGGTTGACGGTCAACACCACGCGCCGGGTGTGCCCCAGAGCGGCCAGGGCCTCGTCGATGAAGCCGTAGGCCCGTCCGGAAAAGCTCACCAGCATATGGCGGGCCGCGCAGTAGCGCTCCAGCGTGAACGGCCCCCGCGCCAGCGGATGGCCCTTGCGCATGACGCAGACATAGTCGCCCTGGAACAGCCGGTGGTGCACAAACGCGACTACCTCGCCGGACTGGGCACGGGCCGTCAGGTCGGTGATGACAGCCGGGAAATTGCCAATGGCCAGGTCGGCGTGGCCCTCGTCGAGCAGGCGGCGCGGGTCGCGGGTGGTGAGTGGGACCACGCGCAGCGACACATCGGGTGCCTGCACGGCAAACAGCTCGACCAGGGGCGGCATCAGCTCGGCGGCCGTGGCGTCCGCCATGGTCAGCACAAAGGTGGTGGTGGCAGAGGCCGGCTCAAACGGGTGGGGCGCCAGCGCGGCCTGCAGGCGCTGCAATGTGTCGCGCACGGCGGGCCACAGCTCCTGGCCGCGCGGGGTGGGCTCCAGCGTACGGCCCTTGCGCACCAGCAACTCATCGCCCAGGGTCTCGCGCAGGCGGCGCAGGGCGTTGCTGACGGCGGGCTGTGTCAGGGCCAGCAGCTCAGCCGCACGGGTCAGGCTGCGCTCGGACATGATCACGTCAAAGACCTTGAGCAGGTTCAGATCCAGGGTGCGCAGGTTGACGGAGTGCATGGCGCATCATAAGTCTTGTGAATACAAGGCATCACCAACATAAAGTTGAATCATATTAGTAATAACCCTAGTATCGGACCATGCTGACCCAGAAACCGTCCACATTGAACCCCACAAGGGAGATTGCCATGGCACGTCCAACCCATCCGTATTTCGCATCTTCATCCGCCGCGTCCGGCGCCGACCGTATCCGCGTGCAGCGCCAGGCGCAACCGCCCGTGCGCGACAACTCCCGCTCGCTGGCCGGCATGCTGCTCGCAGCGGTTGTCGCCGCCCTGCTGGTGGTTGCCGACCAACTGATCGAAACCTGGGCCGACGGCCACCTGCTGGTGGTCTGGGTGGCCCTGTGGTCCGTGGCGTTTGCTGCCTTGGCCCTACTGGCCCCGCCCCTGCGCCAGCTCGCCGACGCGGGTGGTGTGGTGCTGAACCGCTGGTCGCAGGCGCGTGCGCAGCGTCGCTCGGACGATGCCATCTGGCAGGTCGCCCAGCAGGACCACCGCCTGATGCAGGAACTGGATGTGGCCCGCCTGCGAAACGAAAACGCCTGATTTCGCAACAAACGGTTTCGGCCAACAAAAAAGCCACCGCGCTGCGGTGGCTTTTTTTATGGTTCGCCGGGTGATCAGGCGGTCAGAAGTTGCTCCAGCTTGGCCTTGGTTTCGACCAGTTCCTTGGGCAGGTGGTAGGCCAACTGGGTGAACAGTTCGTCGTGCAGGGCAAATTCCTGCTTCCAGGCGCCCTTGTCCAGGCTGGTCACGCTGTCGAACTGGGCCTGGCTGAAATCCAGACCGGTCCAGTTGATTTCGGCGTAGGCGGGGCTCACGCCAAAGCCATTCTCGACACCGGCAGCCGTGCCTTCCAGGCGGTCGATCATCCACTTCAGCACGCGCATGTTGTCGCCATAGCCAGGCCAGACGAACTTGCCGTCGTCGCCCTTGCGGAACCAGTTCACGCAATAGATCTTGGGCAGGGTGTGGCCGGATTCTTCGAGCTTGTGCTCCATGTCCAGCCAGTGCTGGAAGTAGTCGCTCATGTTGTAGCCGCAGAACGGCAGCATGGCAAACGGGTCGCGGCGCACCACGCCCATCTGGCCGACGGCTGCGGCGGTGGTTTCGGAACCCATGGTGGCGGCCATGTAGACGCCTTCCATCCAGGTGCGGGCTTCAGTGACCAATGGAACCGTGGTGGAGCGGCGGCCGCCGAAGATGAAGGCGTCGATTGCCACGCCATTGGGGTTGTCCCACTCGGAGTCCAGTGCCGGGTTGTTGGTGGCGGCGACCGTGAAACGCGAATTGGGGTGGGCGGCCTTGGCGCCGGTTTCCTTGGCGATGGCCGGAGTCCAGTCCTTGCCCTGCCAGTCAATCAGGTGGTCGGGGAACGTGCCGGTGTCTTTCTCCATGCCTTCCCACCAGACGTCGCCGTCATCGGTCAGGGCCACGTTGGTGAAGATCACGTTCTTGTCCAGGCTGCGCATGCAGTTGGGGTTGGTGTGCATGTTGGTGCCAGGGGCCACGCCGAAATAGCCGGCTTCGGGGTTGATGGCGTACATCTTGCCGTCGGCATGGGGTTTGACCCAGGCGATGTCGTCACCGATGGTGGTGACCTTCCAGCCAGCGAAACCGGCTTCCGGCGGCACCAGCATCGAGAAGTTGGTCTTGCCGCAGGCGCTTGGGAAGGCGGCAGCGACGTGGTATTTCTTGCCCTGGGGGTTGGTCACGCCCAGAATCAGCATGTGCTCGGCCAGCCAGCCCTGGTCGCGGCCCATGTTGGAGGCGATGCGCAGCGCGAAGCACTTCTTGCCCAGCAGCGCGTTGCCGCCGTAGCCGGAGCCGTAGGACCAGATTTCGCGGGTCTCGGGGTAGTGCACGATGTACTTGGTCTTGTTGCAGGGCCATTTCACATCGGCCTGGCCGGCTTCCAGCGGTGCGCCCACGGTGTGCACGCAGGGCACAAACGCACCGTCCACGCCCAGCACGTCGTACACGGCCTTGCCCATGCGGGTCATGATGCGCTGGTTCACTGCCACATAGGCGCTGTCGGACAGCTCAATGCCGATGTGGGCAATGTGCGAACCCAGCGGGCCCATGGAGAACGGCACCACATACATGGTGCGGCCCTTCATGCAGCCGTCAAACAGGGCCTTTTCGCCATCCTTGCCGGTTTGCAGCAGGGCGCGCATGTCGGCAGGAGCCATCCAGTTGTTGGTCGGGCCGGCGTTTTCCTTCTTCTCGGAACAGATGTAGGTGCGGTCTTCCACGCGGGCCACGTCGCTGGGGTCGGAGCAGGCCAGGAAGGAATTGGGGCGCTTGGCGGGGTTGAGCTTTTTGAAGGTGCCACCGTCAACCAGTTGCTGGCACAGGCGCTGGTATTCCTCTTCCGAACCGTCGCACCAGTAGATGGCAGCGGGTTTGGTCAGTGCGGCCATGTCGGCCACCCAGGCAATCAGCTTGGGATTCTTGACGTAGCTGGGCGTGTTGAGATTCAAGCCCTGCATCACGGGTGCGTTCATAAGTAAGCTCCTAGTTTGAAAATCGTCTTTTCAAAATGAAAGTGGGGCTTTGACTTTGAGAAAACGGCTTCCAGCCAACTACGGATGCGTGGATCCCGATGTGTCGCACGGAAAAGTGGGGCAAGTCCTCTATTTTAAGAATCGGTACCGCGGTTACATGTAAGACTCACGCAAAATCCATGCAAAACTTGCATAGGGTTATGCATGGATTTTGACCGGTCTGTGGGGTGGGGAATGATCCGGGCGTGCCAAAGCCTGCGCGGTTCGCGCAGGCAGTGACAAAGCTTCGAGGGGAAGGATTGGGGTCGTCACGCGGGCGCAATGCCGCGGAAACCTGAGAAAGCGAAACCGGCTGCAGGCGCTCAGGCCATGGACACGGCAATAAAAGCCAGCAAAAAGATCAGCACACCGCCCACGACCGGCAGCACAAAGGGAATCAGCGGAACAATGGCTTCAACCGGGTCGACGGCCTGGCCGGGCGCATGGGAAGTAGGTGCGGACATGGGGGTTCTTTCAATACAGGATGGAAATTGCGGCTGATTCTACCGAGAAGGCTGTTCTCTTGCTGGGAAGGGCTACCGCCCTAGCCGAGTTGGGCGTCAAAACCGGCCCGGTGCAACACTTCCAGCACCTCGGTCACATGGGCATGACCCCGGGTCTGCACGACCAGTTCGATTTCGGCGTTTTGCACGGAGAGCGTCGTGAAGGCGCGCTGGTGGTGCACCTCCTCGATATTGGCACCGGCCTCGGCCACCGTGGCGGTGATGCGCGCCAGCGAGCCCGGCACGTCGCGGGCCCCAACCCGGATGCGTGCCAGCCGTCCGGCGCGGACCATGCCGCGTTCGATGATGGCCGCCAGCAGCAGCGGGTCGATGTTGCCGCCGCACAGAACCAAGCCGACGCGTTTGCCCTTGAAGCGTTCCGGGTATTTCAGCAGGGCAGCCAGGCCGACGGCGCCGGCACCTTCGACCAGCGTCTTTTCCACCTCCAGCAGCATGACCAGGGCCTGTTCGATGTCGCCTTCATCCACCAGCAGCAGGTCATCCACCCGCTGGCGGATGATGTCCATCGGGATGCGTCCGGGCGTGCCCACGGCAATGCCCTCGGCAATGCTGCTGCTGCCCTGCGGGTGGTGGGTGCCCTTGATGGCGTTGAACATGGCCGGAAAGCGTGAGGTCTGCACGCCCACCACTTCCATCTTCGGATGCAGGGCCTTGGCCACGGTGGCCATGCCGGAGATCAGTCCGCCACCGCCAATGGCAATCACCAGCGCGTCCAGATCCGGTATATCCTGCAGCATCTCCAATGCGATGGTGCCTTGTCCGGCGGCGATGGCCTCGTCATCGTAAGGGTGGACAAAGGTGAGCTGGCGCGCTTCGGCCAGCGCGTAGGCGTGGGCTCTTGCCTCTTCCAGCGTGTCGCCATGCAGGATGACCTCGGCTCCAAAGCCGCGGGTGCGCTCAACCTTGACGCCTGGCGTGAAGCGCGGCATGACGATGACGGCGTGCAGTCCCAGGCGTTGGGCGTGGTAAGCCACACCTTGGGCATGGTTACCCGCACTCATGGCGATGACACCGCGCGTCGACTGTTCAGGCGTCAGCTGGGCCAGCTTGTTGCAGGCGCCGCGCTCCTTGAACGAGGCGGTGAACTGCAGGTTTTCGAATTTCAGATACACCTGGGCGCCAGTGATGTCGGACAGGGTCTGGGAGGCCACGCAGGGTGTGCGCAGCACATGGCCGTGGAGCCGTTGTGCGGCTGCAAGGATGTCGTCGTATTCAATCATCCCGCCATTGTGCTGATATTTTGCGGCTTGGTGCATGTCCCTGGCGCGCACCTGAAAACTTTTGCCGGGACTTCCATAGCACGCCAGTCTGGGGTATGGTGGCCTCCGTACGCAACTGCGTTGGAGGCGTTGGATGGCCAAGCGTTCGCTGACTCAGCCCTTGGGCGCTCACCTGATTCCCTCACCGGGCCTGCTGGAAGCGCCCGTGCTGGATCTGATGTGTTCCCACTTTGTATTGACCCTGGCGGCACGCCAGGGCTCCAGCCTGAACGTGCGCCGTGATTTCAACGGCATCGTGGGGCTGGCCGGGCGCCATCTGGTGTGGCCGGTGTCGGTGCTGTCGCGGCTGCGCGAATTCCTGGCCCGCCGATGTGGCAGCAACGAGCTGTGGCGTGGCCACGAGGCGCTGGACGCCACCGAGTTTCTGGCCCGCCATGGTGCCTGGCGTGGTCCGTACGACGAAGCCACGCTGTACTTCTTTCTCGACGAATACGCCAAGGACCAGCCGCGCGACCTGATCTCGGTTCTGAGTGTGACCGGCGAATGGCTGAGCCACTCCCTCAAGCGCCAGTCCACGCTGGTGGAAAAGAATATCAATGCCCTGGCCGGCCTGCTGCAGTTGAACAAGGCCGAGCGGGCCTTGTTGCTCTACGGCACGCTGGCGCGCTACCAGCGCGACATGCGCAGCATCCTGGTTGAATTCAAGGTCAACAATGCGCCTGAGGCTTATGCGGCGATTGCCGAAGTTGCCCACGTCAACCCGGACCAGGTGGCCGAAGCCCTGCGTGCCGGCTCCCGGCTGGAGCGCATCGGGCTGGTGGAAAACCTGATTTCCGAGCACAACATCACCGACCTGGCCGACCTGATGAAGGTCAGCGAAAAGCTGCCGCCGGTTCTGATGCGCCAGTACCGCGACCAGGCCGAGCTGATGGCCGTATTCACCCGCCTGTCCACCAAAAGCACGTTGGCGCTGGAGGACTTTGCCTTTGTGGCCGAAGACGTCGAGGTGCTGTGCTCGCTGCTGGCCAATGCGGTCAGCCGGCAGGAAGTCGGCATCAATGTGCTGCTCTACGGCCCTCCCGGCACGGGCAAGACCGAGCTGGCCAAGGTCGTGGCGCAGTCGGCCGGGCTGGAACTGTTCGAGGTGGAGTACGCCGACCGGGATGGCAACTCCCTGAGTGGCCGCGACCGCTACCGCTCCCTGCAGATTGCCCAGGTTTTTCTGAAAGGCAGCGCCCAGGCAGCCCTGCTGTTTGACGAGGTGGAGGATGTGTTTCCCCCGCTCTCCAGCGAGGCCGCACAGTGGATGGCGCGGGCTGAAACCAAGGTAGCGCCGGGCAACAGCAGCGTCAGCGGCAAGGCCTGGGTCAATCAGGTGCTGGAATCCAACGTGGTCCCCACGATCTGGGTCACCAACCGCATCGAGCAGATCGACCCGGCATTCCGGCGCCGCTTTGCCTACCACCTGGAGCTCAAATCGCCGCCGCCCGGCGCACGCGAAGAACTGGTGCGCAAGACGCTGACGGGCGTGGCCGTGTCCGACGCCTTTGTGGCCCGGTTGACCAGCCGCAAGGGGCTGACCCCCGCGCAAATCCGAACGGCCGCGCGGTTTGCCGGGTTGGCCAGCGGCAACGCCGACCCGCAAGCCTCCGGCGGGCTGGAGGCCCTGATGGAGCGACAACTCCGGAATGCGGACCAGGCCCTGGGCAACCGTGCGTCCGACGGCGTTCGTGCTGCGGCCAGCAGCACCTATGACCTGGGCCTGCTGAATGTCAAAAGCCGCTTTGATATTCCGCGCGTGGTGCAGGCACTGCAGGCGCGGGGGCATGGAACCCTGTGCTTTTTCGGCCCCCCAGGCACCGGCAAGACGGCGCTGGCAGAACACATTGCCGGCACGCTGGCCCAGCCCCTGCACATCCGCCAGGCCAGCGACCTGATGAGCAAATACGTGGGGGAGACCGAACAGAACATGGCAGCCATGTTCCGCGAGGCCGAGACAGAGAACGCCATCCTGTTGCTGGACGAGGCCGACAGCTTTCTTCAGGACCGCCGTGGCGCCCAGCGCAGCTACGAAGTGTCCGAGGTCAACGAAATGCTGCAGGGCATGGAGCGTTTTCGCGGCATTTTCATCTGCACCACCAACCTGATGGACCGCATCGACCAGGCGGCGTTGCGCCGGTTCACCTTCAAGATCCAGTTCCAGCCGCTGAGCCGGGCCCAGCGGTTGGCCCTGTTTGTGACCGAGGCCTGCGCGGGGGACCCGACGGGCCTGGAGCCCGCTCGCGAGCAGCGGCTGGCGAATCTGGACCAGCTCTGCGTCGGGGACTTTGCGGCCGTCAAACGCCAGGCCCTGATCCTGGACCTGAGGATGACCCCGGACGAGTTTCTGGAGCAGCTGGAGGCCGAGCACCGCATCAAACCCGAGGTGCGGGAGGGACGCAACATGGGCTTCTTGCAGTAGTTCTGCCCCGGCGCAGAAGTTTTTTCAGACCGTGTCAACCGTTCGACGGGGTCATCCGTCATAGGTGGAAGCGGACGCCAACCCGGCGCCAAAACGGTACTCCAACCGTCCGGCAGCCCGAAAAGCGTCCTTGTTTCACCATTTTGACCTGCTGACATGAACAAAGCGACGATCAAGGTTCCCGAAAAAGGCACTTACCAATGGCAACTGTTTGACTACTGGTCTGACGAATTCCGTCATACCAATGCCGACCATTCCGCCTATATCGCGCTGAACTTCGCCGGCGTTCTGGACGCCTGCCGTACCAAGCTGCAGACCCTGATCCAGCACCACAGCCAGCATCTGCAGGATGCCAAGGGTGGCAAGTGCCACCGCCGGGCCATTGCCCGCCTGCAAAATACGATGTCCGGCGCGGCCATGTCCTACGAAAACTGCTTCCGCCACCGCACTGCCTAGCCCCCAGGGGCCGCGTTTGGCAAAACCCCAAGTCCACACCGTGGGGCGGCCCGGCGGTGAAACCTTATCCCAACGACACCACGCGCAGAACCTCCTGCGCGTACGCCTCCAGTTTCTTCGCCCCAATCCCGCTGATCCCCTGCAGGTCGTCCAGGGTTTGCGGCGCCCGCTTGGCAATCGCTGCCAGCGTGGCATCGTGAAAGATCACATAGGCAGGCAAGTTGTGCGCCTTGGCCACCTCGGCCCGCCAGGCCTTTAGCGCGGCGTAGCGCAACAAACCATCTCCATCCAGTGCAATCGGCGCCTTGATCGCAGCCGAACCGGCGCCCGAGCGCTTGGATTTGCGGCTGGCCGGCGCGGCGGACACCGACTCCCGCAGCCGCACGGGCATCTCGCCCTTGAGCACGGCGCGCGACGCCTCCGTGAGCTGCAAGGTGTTGAACGCCTGCGCATCCACCGCTACGGCCCCCATGGCAATCAGCTGGCGCAGCACACCCCGCAGCTGGATTTCGCTGAATTCCGCGCCAATGCCGAAGGTGCTCAGGGACGCGTGGCCGTACTGCGTGACCTTCTCCGTGGTCTTGCCGCGCAGGATATCCATCACATGGCCGGCGCCAAACGACATGCCGCTGGACTGCTGGATGCGGTAGATGGTGCTGAGTAGCTTGCGCGCGGCGTCGGTGCCGTCCCAGACCTCGGGCGGGTTCAGGCAGTTGTCGCAGTTCCGGCACTTGTATTGGGGGCCGTCCCCCAACTGCTCCCCAAAATAGGCCAGCAGCCGCCCCCGGCGGCAATCGCTGGCTTCGGCCAGGCCCAGCAGGGCGTCGAGCTTGCCGCGCAGGCCCTGCTTGAATTCCTCGCCAGCCGGGCTCTCGTCAATCATGCGGCGTTGGTTCACCACGTCCTGCAGGCCATAGGCCATCCAGGCGTAGGCCGGCAGGCCGTCGCGCCCGGCGCGGCCAGTCTCCTGGTAGTAGCCCTCGATGTTCTTGGGCATATCCAGGTGGGCGACAAAGCGCACATCGGGCTTGTCGATGCCCATGCCGAAGGCAATGGTTGCCACCATGACCACGCCGTCCTCGCGCAGAAAGCGGTCCTGATTCGCCTGGCGCACCCGGCTGTCCAGCCCGGCGTGGTAAGGCAGGGCATAGATGCCGGCATCCACCAATGTCTGTGCCACGTCCTCCACCCGTTTGCGCGACTGGCAGTAGACGATTCCGGCGTCGCCTTCGTGCTCGCGCTCGATGAAGCGCAGCAGTTGCTGCACGGCCTCGCGCTTTTCGACGATGGTGTAGCGGATGTTGGGGCGGTCAAAGCTGCTGACAAAGGCGCGGGCGTCCTGCAGTTGCAGCCGTTCCAGGATGTCGTCGCGGGTCAGCGCGTCGGCCGTGGCGGTCAACGCCATGCGCGGCACGCCCGGAAAGCGCTCGTGCAACACCGTCAGCGCCCGGTATTCGGGACGGAAGTCGTGGCCCCACTGGCTGACGCAGTGCGCCTCGTCAATCGCAAACAGGCTCAGCTGGTTGCGATCAAACAGCGAATCCAGCAGCGCCAGAAAGCGCGGATTCGTTACCCGCTCCGGCGCCGCGTACAACAGCGTGATGTCGCCGCGCAGCAGGCGCTGCTCGATCTGGTTAGCCTCCTCACCGCTCAGCGTGGAGTTCAAAAAGGCGGCGTCCACCCCGGCTTCGTGCAGCGCGCCTACCTGGTCGTGCATCAACGCGATCAGCGGCGAGATGACGATAGCCACGCCCATCCCGGCCCGCTGGCGGGCTATCGCCGGGATCTGGTAGCACAGCGACTTGCCGCCGCCGGTGGGCATCAGCACCAGCGCGTCGCCACCGTTGGCCACGTGCTCGACGATGGCCTGCTGCGGCCCGCGAAACTGCGCGTAGCCAAACACCTCTTCCAGAATGGTGTGGCAAGTCTGGCTGGATAAGGATGAACCGGTTGCTATCAAAATAGTAACTGTTTGCGCAGTGTTGACGAGGGCTGAGTGCCAAAAACACCCATATTGATTTGGCCACAAGGGGTGGCAATGGCCCTATTGTCGGGCAAGCAGCGTTGCACCCTGCCGACGGGTGACAGCTGGACTGAACTAAAATACGCCCATCCCAAGGAGCGCTGCAGCGGCCCGGGCCTGTGCACCACAGGCCCACATCGGTCGCCAGGCTTGGGTTTGTCAACCGCGCTCACTTGTCTGACTACATACAAGGTGAGCCGCGACCCATGAAACCCATCCAATACACCCGCGCCCAGGCCCTGCCCGGCATTCTGGCCAACCGCATTGCCATCCTGGATGGCGCTATGGGCACCATGATCCAGCGCTTCAAGCTGGGCGAGGCGCAGTACAGGGGGGAGCGCTTCAAGGACTTCCCGCGTGACGTCAAAGGCAACAACGAACTGCTCAGCCTGACCCGCCCGGACGTCATCAGCGACATCCACGAACGTTACCTGGCCGCCGGTGCCGACCTGATCGAGACCAACACCTTTGGCGCCACCACGGTGGCTCAGGCCGACTACGGCATGGAAGACCTGGCGGTGGAGATGAACCTGGCTTCGGCACGCCTGGCCCGTGCCGCCTGCGACAAGTTTTCCACCCCCGACAAGCCGCGCTTTGTAGCCGGCGCGGTCGGCCCCACGCCCAAGACCGCCAGCATCAGCCCCGATGTGAACGACCCCGGTGCGCGCAACGTGACCTTTGAGGAACTGCGCCAGGCGTATTACGAGCAGGTCCATGCGCTGGTCGAGGGCGGCAGCGACGTGCTGCTGGTGGAAACCATTTTCGACACGCTGAATGCCAAGGCCGCGCTGTTTGCGATTGACGAATATTTCGAAAAGTCGGGCGAGCGTCTACCCATCATCATCAGCGGCACGGTAACCGACGCATCCGGGCGCATCCTGTCTGGTCAGACCGTGACCGCCTTCTGGCACAGCGTGCGCCATGCCCAGCCGTTGGCGATTGGCCTGAACTGCGCGCTGGGTGCGGCACTGATGCGCCCCTATATCCAAGAGCTGAACCGCGTGGCGCCTGACACGTTCATCAGCTGCTACCCGAATGCCGGCCTGCCCAATCCCATGAGCGACACCGGTTTTGACGAGACACCGGACGTGACCAGCCGCCTGGTGCGCGAGTTTGCGGCCGAGGGGCTGGTGAATATCGTCGGTGGTTGCTGTGGCACCACGCCGGACCACATTGGCGCCATCAGCCAGGCCGTGGCGCCGGTGGCGGCGCGGTCGTTGCAGCGCAGTTTCTTCTACAAGGAGGCGGCCTGATCGGTCTGTAAGCAGGCCGCTTCAGGCCTTCCCTGGAATAGAGGGAACCAGCAGGCGGTCAATTTCCATCTGCATGGCCTTGGCCAGCTTGGCGTACAGGCGCAGCTTGCGCGCGTTGTCGCGCAGTCGCTCGGCCAGCCGGGCGGAAATGGCGAGCAGCAGCTTGGAGCCAATCCGCGGTTCCTCGTTGATCAGCGCCTCAAAGGCGTCACGCGTCAGGATGGCGCACAGCGAATCGATACCCGTCGTGCAGGAGGCGGAGCGCGGTTCCCGATCCACCAGCCCGACCTCGCCGACCAGGGCGCCTGGCCCCAGCACGCTGATGGTCAGCGGCTCAGTGCGGCTCACCGTGATGGTTTCCACCACGATTTCACCTTCCAGCAAGAGCGCCATGAAGCCGTCATCGGCCGCATCGCCCTCGCGGATGAATGTGGTGTCGGCGGGGATGAAACGCGGCGTCATGTAGCCCACGACCACCCGGGCCTCGTCCAGGGTCAGGTGTATCAGCGCATTGGGTGCGGTTAGCAATTCGGCCGCCGTTTCGAACGCGCGGGCGCGTTGCGTTTCCTGGTGTTTTTCTTCTGAGCTCATGACCGTTGTGCCCGCTTGGATACCTGCAGAATAGCGCCGCCGCAGGAAAATGAAAGCAATGGTAAACCACGGTACGCAATAGGCCAACCGGTTCTCCCTTAAAATCGCGGCATCCAAGGAGCGTTGCAGCGGAGTCCCCAGTGGCGCCGTCAGGCTTGGATGTCCCAACGACGCTCACCTGCCCGTGTTCCTTTACAGGTGAGTTGTATGTCCCAAGCGTCCGCTATTGCTGTTCCCGTTGCCCCCATGATGCTGTCCGGTCTGGAGCCGGTCACCGTCGATGGGGGGTCGCTGTTTGTCAACATCGGGGAGCGCACCAACGTCACCGGCTCCAAGGCCTTTGCCCGCATGATCCTGAACGGGGACTTCGAGCAGGCCCTGGCCGTGGCGCGCCAACAGGTGGAAAACGGCGCCCAGATCATCGACATCAACATGGACGAGGCCATGCTGGACAGCCAGGCCGCCATGGTGCGTTTCCTGAACCTGATTGCGTCCGAGCCCGATATCTCCCGTGTGCCGGTGATGATCGACTCCAGTAAGTGGAGCGTCATTGAGGCCGGCCTGCGCTGCGTGCAGGGCAAGGGTATCGTCAACTCCATCAGCATGAAGGAGGGTGTGGCCGAGTTCAAGCGCCAAGCCGCTTTAGTGCGCCGCTATGGTGCCGCCGCCGTGGTCATGGCCTTTGACGAGCAGGGCCAGGCCGACACCTACCAGCGCAAGATCGAGATCTGCGAGCGGGCCTACCGCATCTTGATCGATGAGGTGGGGTTCCCGCCGGAAGACATCATCTTCGACCCCAATATCTTCGCCATTGCCACCGGCATCGAGGAGCACAACAACTACGCCGTCGACTTCATCGAGGCCACGCGCTGGATCAAGCAGAACCTGCCCGGCGCCAAGGTGTCGGGCGGCGTGTCGAACGTGAGCTTCTCCTTCCGTGGCAATGACCCGGTGCGCGAGGCCATCCACACCGTTTTCCTCTACCACGCCATTGCCGCGGGCATGGACATGGGCATCGTCAACGCCGGCATGGTTGGCGTCTACGACGATGTGGAGCCTGTGCTGCGCGAACGGGTGGAAGATGTCGTGCTGAACCGTCGCCCTGACGCGGGCGAACGCCTGGTCGAGATTGCCGAGACCGCCAAGAGCGGTGCCAAGGACGAGAGCAAAAAGCTGGAGTGGCGCGGTACGCCCGAGGCACCGGCATCGGTGGCCCAGCGCCTCTCCCACGCAATGGTGCACGGCATCACCGACTTCATCACCGAGGATACGGAAGAAGCCTACCGCGCGATCCTGGCCAAGGGTGGGCGCCCGCTGCACGTCATCGAAGGCCCGTTGATGGACGGCATGAACATCGTCGGCGACCTGTTTGGCCAGGGCAAGATGTTCCTGCCCCAGGTGGTCAAGAGCGCACGGGTCATGAAGTCCGCCGTGGCGCACCTGATCCCCTACATCGAAGAAGAAAAGCGCCTGGACGAGGCGGCTGGTCGCGACGTCAAGAGCAAGGGCAAGATCGTCATCGCCACCGTCAAGGGCGATGTGCATGACATCGGCAAGAACATCGTCACCGTGGTCCTGCAGTGCAACAACTTCGACGTGGTGAACATGGGCGTCATGGTCCCCTGCCATGAGGTGCTGGCCCGTGCCAAGGCCGAGGGGGCCGACATCATTGGACTAAGCGGTCTGATCACACCCAGCCTGGAGGAAATGCAATACGTGGCCGGAGAGATGCAGAAGGATGACTACTTTCGCATGAAGAAAATCCCACTGCTGATCGGCGGCGCCACCACCAGCCGCGTGCACACTGCCGTGCGCATTGCTCCGCATTACGAGGGCCCGGTGGCCTATGTGCCCGATGCCTCGCGCAGCGTCGGCGTGGCGCAGAGCCTGCTGGGCGACGGTGCCGCCCAGTTCATTGACGAGCTGAACAAGGACTACGACAAGGTGCGCCACCAGCACGCCAACAAGAAGCAGACGCCGTTGTGGAGTCTGGACAAGGCGCGTGCCAACAAGACGGTGGTGGACTGGAGCGCTTATCAGCTTACGGTGCCCAAGTTCATTGGCCGGCGCGTCTTCAAGAATTTTGACCTGGGCGAACTGGCCCAGTACATCGACTGGGGCCCGTTCTTCCAGACCTGGGACCTGGCGGGGCCCTTCCCGGCCATTCTGGACGATGCGGTCGTCGGCGCCGAGGCCAAGCGTGTTTACGCCGACGGCCTGGCCATGTTGAAAAGAATAGTGGACGGCCGCTGGCTGACCGCCAACGCGGTGGTGGGGTTGTACCCGGCCAACAGCGTGAATGACGACGACATCGCCTTCTACACCGATGAGACCCGTACCGAGCGCGCGCTGACCTGGTACGGCCTGCGCCAGCAGACCGAGAAGCAGGTGGTGGATGGCGTGCAAATGCCCAGCCGCTGCCTGGCGGACTTTGTGGCGCCCACAGCTCCGGACTACGCCGGCCTGTTTGCCGTGACCGCCGGTATTGGCGCCGACAAACGTGCCCAGGCCTTTGAGGCGGCGCACGACGACTATTCCTCCATCCTTCTCAAATCCCTGGCGGACCGGCTGGCCGAGGCCTTTGCCGAACTGCTGCACAAGAAGGTGCGTACCGACCTGTGGGGCTACGCCGCGCAGGAGAGTCTGGACGCAGACGCCCTGATCGCAGAAAAGTACCAGGGCATCCGCCCGGCACCCGGCTACCCTGCCTGCCCGGACCACAGTGTCAAGAAGGATCTGTTTGCGCTGCTGCAGTGCGAGGAAGTGGGCATGGGCGTGACCGAGAGCCTGGCCATGACGCCGGCCGCCAGCGTCAGCGGCTTCTACATCGCGCACCCCGACAGCACCTACTTCAGCGTCGGCAAGATTGGGGACGACCAGGTGCAGGACCTGGCGCGCCGCCGCGGTGTACCGGTGGCCGAGCTGCAGCGCCTGCTGGCGCCTAATCTGTAACCGGCGGTTGCCACTTGGGCGCGCGGTTTACTGCTGCTTACATATTGCCCGTCGGCACACGGGCCAGACTGTGGGCCGCAGGGGTGCTTGCCGCGTTACAGAGGTTCATTCATAAGGAAACCTCTGTCTATGTCGAATGCAATGATCTCTTCTGCCGGCACCACCAGCAACCCGTCCAGCCGCTGGCTGTGGGCCGCAGTGGGCGCCCTGGGTGCCACCACGCTGGCCATGGGTGTGGCGCTGGTGCAGATGCGGACTGCGCCCAGTGCACCAGAATCAGCCAACGTGACCGCCGTGTCAACGGTCGCCACTCCGGCATCGGCCACGCCGGCGCCTATGGAACAAAAAGAGCCTGTAGCCCTCGCAAAACCTGATCATGTAGCTACTAAAAATATAGCGACCAAGACGACGGCAGCTCCCCTGCGCTCCTCCCCTGCGCCCGTCCCCGCACGATCGGCTGAACCTTCTACCGCACCCCCACCGGAGCCGGTGCTGGCGCAGACTCCGCCTGCGCCGCCCAAGGTGGTGTGCGCCCAGTGCGGCACGGTCGTGGCGGTGACCCCGGTCGAGCGGGACGGCGCACCCAGTGGCGCCGGCGTGGTGGCCGGTGCATTGCTGGGTGGCCTGTTGGGCAACCAGGTTGGTGGCGGAACCGGCAAGACCATTGCCACGGTCGCCGGTGCGGTGGGTGGTGGCTACGCCGGCAATACCGTCGAAAAGCGCATGAAGAAAGCGACCGTCTACCTGGTGGACGTGCGCATGGACGATGGCTCCGGCCGCCGTGTGGAAAGCTCCAGCCCGGTGTCGGTGGGCGCCAGCGTCACCATCAACGGTGACAGGTTGAGCCAGTAAGCCAACACAGCCCCCCGGGCTGACGCCACCGCCCACCCCGGCTGTGGGTGGGCGCCGCGCTAGGTAATGCCTGTGGCGCGTGCTATTATTTTTGCCTTACTCCACAAGGAACAAGCGCATGAATATGGCAGCGAGCGCGCCCAACGCGCCGGAACCTCCGCGCCCGGCGCCGGGTCGTCCCGAGAAACTGCGCTTGGGTGACGTGCTGGTGCAGCAGCGCCTGATTTCCCAGGAGCAGTTGCAGCAGACGCTGGAGCTGCAGCGCACCACCGGCAAGAAGATGGGCCGCCTGCTCATCGAGACCGGCATCATCACCGAAGAGCTGCTGGCCAACGGCCTGGCCCGGCAGTTGCGCATTCCGTTTGTAAATCTGAAAACCTTCCCGTTCCGCGCCGACGTGGTCAAGCTGTTGCCGGAGTCGGCCGCGCGCCGTTTCAAGGCGCTGGTGCTGGAAGACAAGGGCGACACGCTGCTGGTGGCCCTGGGCGACCCGCTGGACCTGTTTGCCTTTGACGAGCTGACGCGCATCCTCAAGCGCAATATCTCCATTGCCGCCGTCCCCGAGAGCGGCCTGGCGCTGGCCTTTGACCGACTGTACCGGCGCACCGAGGAAATCAGCGGCCTGGCCCGTGCCCTGGAAAAAGACCTGGGCGACGCGGTGGACTTCGGCGAACTGACCGCCACCGTGGGCCTGGAAGGCGCGCCGGTTGTGCGTCTGCTGCAATCCCTGTTTGAAGACGCGATTCAGGTGGGCGCCTCCGACGTGCACATCGAGCCCCAGGAGGCCGGTCTGCAGGTGCGCGTGCGGGTGGACGGTGTGCTGCAGACCCAGACCCAGGCCGACAAGCGAATTGGCGCTGCGCTGGCCCAGCGCCTGAAACTCATGGCGGGGCTGGATATTTCCGAGAAGCGCCTGCCGCAGGACGGTCGTTTCAGCGTGCGCATCAAGGACAACACCATCGATGTACGTTTGTCCACGCTGCCCACCGTGTATGGCGAGTCGGCGGTGATGCGCTTGCTCAACCAGGGGGCCGGCATGCGCCGCCTGGACAGCATCGGCATGCCCGATGCCATGCTCAAGCGCTTCCGCGAGGTGCTGGGGCGCAGCGCCGGCATGGTGCTGGTGACCGGGCCAACCGGCTCCGGCAAGACCACCACGCTGTACGCGGCGCTGGCCGAGATCAACGCGACCGAACTCAAGGTCATCACGGTGGAAGACCCCATCGAATACCGCCTGGCCGGCCTGACCCAGGTGCAGGTCAATGACAAGATCGACCTGACCTTTGCCCGCGTGCTGCGCTCCGTGCTGCGCCAGGACCCGGACGTGGTGCTGGTCGGTGAAATGCGAGACGCCGAGACCGCCGAAATCGGCATGCGTGCCGCCATCACCGGCCACCTGGTGCTGTCTACCTTGCACACACGCGATGCCATGAGCACGCCGTTCCGGTTGCTGGACATGGGCGTGCCCCCCTTCATGGTGTCCACTTCGCTGCAGGCCGTGATTGCCCAGCGTCTGGTCCGGCTCAATTGCAGGGAGTGCGCAGCGCCCCACATGCCCACCCCGCAGGAGCAGTCCTGGCTGGACTCCATGCTCAACGCGGGCGACACGGTGTCGCCCAAGCGAGGCATGGGCTGCTCGGCCTGCAACGGCACCGGCTATTCGGGTCGGCAGGGTGTCTACGAGCTGCTGGAAATGGATGCGGACCTGACCCAGGCCGCATCCCGCTCCGATCCGGCGGGCTTCATGCGAACCGCGCGCGAGCGCATGAAGGGCCAGACCATGGCCTTTCATGCGCTGGAACTGGTGCGCCAGGGCAGGACCTCCCTGGCGGAGGCCCTGCGCGTGGGCTTTGACCTGGATGAGTCGGGCGAGGACGAATAAACCGCCATGGCAACTTTTGATTGGCGGGGCCGTAACAACCGGGGCGAGGCGGTCAATGGCCAACTGGAGGCGATGACGGAAAACGGCGTGGCCGACCAGTTGCGTGCCATTGGCGTGGTTCCGGTGCACATCGCCCCGGCTGCGGTGGTGGTCGAGGAAAAGACCGACGGCCTGTTGGCCCGCCTGAACCGCAAACCCATCGTGGACGAAGACCTGATGATCTTCTCGCGCCAGATGTACACGTTGAACAAGGCCGGTGTGCCCATTCTGCGGGCGTTTTCTGGCTTGCAGGCATCGGCCTCCAAGCCGGCCATGGTGGAGCTGCTCAAGGACATCCGTTCCAGCCTGGACCAGGGGCGTGAACTGTCGGCCGCCATGGCACGCCACCAGGACTTGTTTGGTGGCTTCTACATCGCCATGATCCGTGTGGGCGAAATGACGGGACGCCTGACCGAGGTGTTTCTGCGTTTGAACGAGCACATGGAGTTTGAGCGCGATGTGCGCGAGCGCATCAAGCAGGCCATGCGCTACCCCATTTTTGTGATGATTGCCATGCTGGTGGCCATCGTTATCCTGAACATCTTTGTGATCCCGGTGTTTGCCAAGGTGTTCGCCGGGTTCAATGCCGAACTGCCCCTCATCACTCGGGGGCTGCTCGGCTTTTCATCCTGGATGATCAAGTGGTGGCCCATGCTGATCGTGATGGGAATCGGCATCTGGGTCGGGGTGCGGTCCTACCTGCGTACCACGGAGGGGCGCTACCGCTGGGACGCCCGCAAGCTCAAGCTGCCCATCATTGGCGAAATCATTCTCAAGGCCACGCTGGCCCGGTTTGCCCGCAGCTTTGCACTGTCCAGCCAGAGCGGCGTGCCGCTGGTGCAGGCGCTGACGGTAGTGGCACAGACGGTGGACAACGCCTATATTGGCGCCCGCATCGAGCAGATGCGCGATGGCATTGAACGTGGCGAGAGTATTTCCCGTTGCGCATCAGCCACCGGGGTTTTCACGCCCGTGGTGCTGCAGATGATCAATGTGGGCGAGGAAACCGGCGAACTGGACAACCTGCTGTTTGAAATTGCAGGCATGTACGAACGCGAGACCGACTACAACATCAAGGGGCTGTCCGCCGCCATCGAGCCCATCCTGCTGGCCGTGATTGGTGTGCTGGTGTTGCTGTTGGCGCTGGGTGTGTTCCTGCCACTGTGGAACATGGGTCAGGCGGCCATGGGTCGGGGCGGCGGCTAGGCCGGGACCGGCGTGGAGCGCGAGCGTTTCAATCTGCTGACGGCACTGCTGAAGAGTCGCCGTGTTGTCGAGTGGAGCATTGTTGCAGCGGTGCTGATCGGCCTGGTCTGGGCGCTGGAGCACCAGGTTCGTGTGGTGCGCATTCAGGGTGAGCGGGTGGCGGTGCGATCCACGCTGGGTGCGCTGCGTGCTGCTCTGGTGATTGAGTACTTGATGGGGCAGGTGCGGTCCAAGAGCAGAAGTACCTCAGCGGTATTTGCGCCCCAGAACCCGTTTACTTTATTGCAGGGCGTGCCGCCGAACTATGCCGGCGAACGGGCACAGCGTGACATTTTCTCGGTGCCACCGGGTAGTTGGGTGTATGACCCGGAGTGCGCCTGTATCGGCTACCGGCTGCTCTATCCTGAAGGGCTGGAACCGGAGCAGGTGGCCGACGCCATCTGGTTGCGGGTGGGCGCGGCAGCCGGAGAGCCGCGCCTGGTGCCATTGGCAGAGTACCGCTGGCTGGGGCAGCGGCTGAATTGATTTAAGGCAAATAAAATCGGAACTAGGTGTGTTTTGTGAACTAATTCACACACTTAGCGCTCAAACTTCGCGCACAACGCAATGTGTTGGGACTAGAATTTGTCCGTAACCGTCGGTCCGAGCGGTCGTTGGCCTCGTTCCCATGTGGTGGGAAGTGCTTCTTCATTAAAAGGTGACTACTATGAAACAAAACCAAGGTGGTTTTACGCTGATCGAGTTGGTGATGGTAATTGTGATTTTGGGCGTGCTGGCGGCTGTCGCGCTGCCCAAGTTTGTGGATTTGAAGGGAGATGCCGTCAAGGCCGCGACTGATGGTGTGGCCGGCGCCTTGTCCGCAGCGTCCACTATCAACTACGCTTCTAGAAGCATCAGTTCCACTAAGGCGGGTACTAGTGCGATTGCAAATTGCACGGACGTTGCCAATATTTTGCAGGGTGGTTTGCCGACCGGGTATTCCATCACGGGTGCCACTGTTGCGTCCACAACCAGCGTCAGCTGCGTTGTTGCTAATACGACAGTTTCGCCAGCGGTGTCCGCTAACTTCACAGCAATCGGTATCACCTGATTTTCTGGATGGCTATGCAGTGTTTGTGAGCTGACTCCTGCAGTCAGATGATCTGGGTTGCTGTGTATTCAGCAACCCAATTTTTTTGGGGAAATCACGGTGAGTCGATATTCCGAAGCCACGCTAGCACTTGAATCTGCCTTTCTGGCCGTCATACCCAAGCCGAAGAAGAACAAGGCCCCCAGCAAGGCTGAATGGGCGCAGGCGCTGGACAAATTTAATGCACAGGCCCGAGAGGTCCGCGCGCAGTACCGGTTGGGCTTGATCGGTCGTGCGGTCGTGGCGTACCGACTGCAGCCACGGCTGCTCGCCACTGGCTGCGGGCCAGACGTGGTGCGCCAAATCCTCTTCTCGATGGTGCTCCACGCGTTTGTGGGTTAAAGGCGGTCTGAGTGGCTTGGGTTGAACATCTATGCAATCAGTGGCTGGAGCGCTTTCGTAGCAGACACGGCTTGCCAACGGCTCAAGTTGCTGCGCAAGGCCCTGTCGAGGCTTCCCCATTCAACTGGCACACCCCGTTGGGGAAGCGCAGCTTTTTGCATGTAGGCTGCGGCGGTTCCACCAAGCAGCATGCAGCACCCGGTTTTCAGGGTGAAGACTGGATGGAAATTCGTCTGGACATGGACGCGGCTGTAGCACCTGACATTGTTGCCAGCATGACGGACATGGCGGTGGTTCCGGATGCGGCGGTTGATGCCATATATTCGTCCCACAACATTGAACACCTGTACGCGCACGAAGTACCTTTTGCGTTTGCAGAGTTCCATCGGGTGCTCAAGCCGGATGGATTTCTGGTTTTGACGTGCCCGGACCTGCGATCCATTTGCAGCCTGGTTGTGGATGACAAGCTTGACGCGCCGGCCTACCTGACCGTCAGCGGAGAACCGATCACCCCTCTGGATGTGCTGTATGGACATCGTCGGGTCATGGCCGAAGGCAATCTGTTCATGGCCCACCGTTTCGGCTTTACCCAGCGCACCCTGATGGAAGCAGCCAGGAGTGCCGGCTTCAAGATCGGGCGCAGCGTCCAACGGTCATCTCAGTTCGATCTGTGGTTACTGGCCTTCAAGGACGAAGTGAACATGGACCACCTCATGCAGCAGGCGCGGGCATTCTTGCCGGTGCAAGAGTAGCTGCAGACGAACATGCTCAAATTGATCAGACGCTGGTGCATCGGCTGGTTGGATCGGCGAGGTCTGCATTCCATTGCCGCAGTGCTGGAAACTCGTGCGGCGCAGGCGGGGGACGTGGATGCCATGCACGCAGCGGCCAAGCGAGCGTTGCTGCAAGGCAAACATGCAGCGGCGCTGATCGCCATTGAGCCTGCGTTGTTGAAGCAGCCAGGCATTGCGGCGCTGTGGTGTACGCGGGGCATTGCCCACCGGTTGGCGTTGTCTTATGACAAAGCGCTTGCCGATTACGAACATGCGCACCAATTGGATCCAAAGGACGTACGTACGCTGGGCAATCTTGGTGAGTGGTGTCTGGCGCGCAATGCATTTGCACAGGCCTTGGTCTGGTTGGACACAGCCTTGGCGCTGGACCCGCATTACTATGAAGTGCGGGTGAACCGTGTGGCGGCTCTCATCGAACTACGCAAACTGGAACAGGCACGCATCGAGGCAGAGCGCCTCGTGCAAGACTACCCCACCCGGCCCGAGCCGTATGGAAATTTAGGCAACGTGCTGTACTCCGGGGGGAAACTCAAGGAGGCGATTGCGCAGTACAAAAGGGCCGTGGAGATACGCCCGGACTATGCCGAAGCGCATTTCAGCCTGGTTGCGTTGCAGGGATTCTCTGGTCATCAGGAATTGGTGGTGGATTACCTGGAGCGCTGCATTGAAGAAAAAGGGGAAACCAGCCAGCGGTTGACTCTACTGGCCGTTGCGCACAAAGAGTGCGGCCATCTTGAAAAGGCCATTGCTATGAGCCGCAGGGTCATGGAGATCTATCCAGAAGATCTGCGTGGCAAAGTGAACCTCGCTGGATGCCTGAGTGAAACAGGCAACCCGAAGCAAGCCATGGATATTTACGATGGCATCTCTGGCATGGATGTCAGCCAGATGGCCATGGCGTCAAACGTCCTGTTTGAAATGAACTATCTGCCCGAGCTGTCGCGCGAGGAAGTTTTCCTGCGCCACCTGGATTGGGCCGCCAAGTATGAGGCCCCATTGCTCTTGCCAGCGCAATTTGACAATCGCAACCGTGATCCGCACCGCAGATTGAAAGTGGGATACGTCTCTGCAGATCTTTGCGCCCATCCGGTTGGGTTTCTGTTGGGAGACGTATTGCGTCGGCACGACAAGGCGCAGTTTGAGTTCCACTGCTTCTCTGCGGGACTGAAGAAAGATGCCACTACCAGTCAAATTGCTGCTGCGGTGGATACCTGGTCTGAGGTGGCCTTTGAAACTCCGCAGGAATTGGCAACCCGCATTCGTGAGGCGCAAGTGGATGTGTTGGTGGATCTGTCTGGACACACCGGCAATCACCGTTTGCAAACCTTCGCTTTGCATCCAGCTCCCGTGCAGGCCACCTGGATTGGATACTTCAACACGACGGGCATGTCCTGCATGGACTATTTCATTACCGACCCGCACACTAGTCCAACCGGCAGTGGGCAGTTATTCACCGAACATGCGCTGCACTTGCCGCATACGCGCTTTTGCTTCGACGCCCCGGCCTACGCTGGCGACGTGGCGCCAGCGCCTGTGCTGAAAAATGGCTTTGTGACATTTGGCTCGTTCAACCGGCTGCCCAAGTTGTCGCCACAAGTGTTGGATGCCTGGGCCCGGATACTGCTCGCCGTGCCGTCAAGCCGCCTGCTTCTGAAAGCGGCTGCATTGGCCGACGACAGCGTTTGCCAACAGTTCGTGGAGCGCTTGGCCGGGCGCGGCATTGATGCCGGGCGTCTCGAACTGCGTGGCGCGTCCGTACACCATGAAATGTTTGAAGAATATGGGCACCTGGATATTGCCCTGGATCCGTTTCCCTTCAATGGCGGGATGACTACTCTGGAGGCCCTTTGGATGGGGGTTCCGGTGGTCGCGCTGGAGGGCAACTCCGTGGTGTCACGCCAGTCCTACTCGGCGTTGGCAAATCTTGGGTTGGCTGACGAGCTGGCATTTCCCGACGTCGATGCCTATGTGGCTGGCGCAATTGCCCTGGCCGCCAATCCTGCGCGGCTGGCAGAGTTGCGTAGCCAAATCCGACCGCGCATGCAGGGCAGCGCGCTGTGCCAGCCGAACCAGTTCACCCGCGATCTGGAAGCACTGTATCGCCGCATGTGGCAGGCTTGGTGCAAGGGGGGGAAACTGCCCGCGGATGTGAACACCAGTTGGCCCCGGCGGATGCCTGGCAGCGCAAGTGCAGGCGAAGGGGGTTCTGTTCATGTACGGGACGTTGCTGGATAATGCAATGTGCAGGCCAGTGCCAAACCTCGGTCCACCGGAATGCTTTTTCGGGAAATTTCACTTTGGCCCTCGTGGTTGTTGTGTTTATAGCTATTAAAATGATAGCGACTGAATGGGTTCTGCATGCCAAACGTTAGTCCATGTCTCTCGCGCTGCTCCGCGCCTCTGCGAACACGGCAAGAGTTGCGCGGGTTCACGCTGATTGAGCTGATCATGGTCATCATCATTCTGGGCGTGTTGGCGGTGTTCGCCGCGCCCAGAATGTTTGACAAGAACGATGCCTATGCGCGGGGCTTTCACGATGAAACACTGGGTTATCTGCGTTATGCGCAAAAAACCGCCATTGCGCAACGCCGCACTGTCTGTGTGACCTTTGGCGGGAGTAACTCCATAACGCTGACGATTGCTGCCAATGCGGCCACCTTTGACTGCTCCACGGCCGGCTCCTTGAATGGACCCAAAGGCGCGGCCCCAGTCGTCTTGACGGCAAGGCCTGGTGTTGCGTACGCGGCGGCACCGACCAGTTTCAACTTCAATGGATTGGGTCAACCCATCACCAGTTTGGGTGCTTCCCAGGCCACGCAAACAATGCAGGTTGCTGGTGTTGACCGCACGATCACCGTCGAGACCTCCACGGGGTATGTCCATGAATAGCCCGTTGCAGCGCGGTTTCACCCTGATTGAAGTCATCATCTTCATTGTGGTGGTAGGCGCAGGGCTGGCGGGGATTCTTGCGGTGTCGACCAATTCTGTCAAAGCCAGCGCTGACCCCATGGTGCGCAAACAGGCCATGGCACTGGCGGACTCGATTCTGGAAGAAATTTTGCAGAAGGAGTACACCGATCCGGACGGCACCAGCGGTGAGACCACCCGGGACACCATGGACGATGTGGATGACTACAACGGCAAGACCAAAGCGCTCTTTGCCGACTGGCCGGCCAGCCTGAGCGCATACACCGTTGCCATCGTGGTGGAGGCGCCGGCGAATATCAGTGGCATCCCGCACAAGCGGGTCACCGTGACCGTGACAGGTGGATCACACGAGATCGCCATGACCGGATACCGAAGCAACTACTGACGATATGACCCAGCGGCACACACAATCCGGATTCACCTTGGTCGAGCTGATCATGGTCATTGTGATCATGGGCGTGATCGGTGGTGCTGTTGCGGTGTTCATGAAAAGTCCCATAGACGCCTACTTTGACACCACGCGGCGGGCTGGCATTGCCGACGTGGCCGACACGACCGTTCGGCGCATGGCGCGCGACATCCGCAAGGCGTTGCCCAACAGCATCCGCCTGGGGGGCACAGGCGGAAATCAGTGCATTGAGTTCATCCCCACCCGAATGGGCGGGCGCTATCGTGTCGAAGAGATTGTGGCGGGGGATGGCACCAGCCTGGACTTCTCGACGACCGACACGACTTTCAACATGCTGGGTCAGAACACAGGCCTGCCCGCGGATCAGCAGATTCGCGCGAATGACGAGGTTGCCATCTACAACCTGGGAATTCCCGGCGCGGATGCTTATGCCGGCGACAACACAGCGGTGGTTTCCGGGGTGGTGGACGGCATGGAAACGAGTGTGACCATCGCAGCCACACGGTTTCCGCTGGCATCCGGTGCCAACCGATTCCATGTGATTCCGGGGGACGAGACCATCGTGTCGTATATGTGCGCGGGTGGCCGGCTGTTTCGCAATGCCGGCTATGCCTACAGTCCGTCTTGTCCGACGCCGACTGCGGGGACTACGCCCATCATTGCCACGGAAGCGACCTGCAACTTTGCGTACAGTGCGGCCGACATCCGCAACGCCTTGGTGCAGTTGTCCCTGACGTTCACCAACTCCGGCGAGTCGGTCAGCATCTACCACGAAGTGCACGTGAACAACACACCATGAAGCACCAGCGTTCAGCCCAACGCGGATTTGCCGCCATCGCCGCCGTGTTCCTGGTGGTCTTGCTGGCTGCGTTTGGTGCATTCATGGTGAGCTTTTCCAATACCCAGCAATTGAACTCGGCACAGGATGTTCAGGGGTCGCGGGCCTATTGGGCGGCGCGTGCTGGGTTGGAATGGGCCATCGCCAGCCAAGGGGTGGGAACGACGACGTGTTTTGGTGGGGCTACGCCGCCTACCGCCCTGGAGGGCTTCACGTTGGCTGTTGCCTGTGTACCTTCGAGCTTCACGGAAGGTGTTTCAACAGTCTATGTATTTAGGATGACCTCTGTGGCCTCGGTGGGTACTGTTGGCAGCGTCGGTTTTATTGAGCGCAGCGTTACTGCATCATTGGAACGTTGAATGGGGAGCTTGCAATGAATGCATTTCTTGATACGTTCCTGGGCCGAGCCATTGGCAGGTTTGCAGGAACACTAGTGCTTTCTGCAATGGGCCTTTTGGGATTTGCAGAAACCGCCCATGCGGCGAGAACCATTGACGCGGTGACACTGAACAATGCATCCAGTGTTTCAGTTGCGCCGGGCGATTTCGTGACACTGGTGATTGATGTGACAACGTCTGGGGGGGGCACTGCCAACGACTGGAGAAGTACGGGTTGGTTGATTTCAGCCACACCGCCTGGCACGTTGACATGCTGGAACCACGGCAATTTCACGTCGGCGGGCAGCTACAGCGCCAACACAACCATTCAGGTTCCGATGGCACCCGGAACCTACAACGCCTATTTCGTGGCCTACGATAACGACGGCTGTAGTACCGGGGCCAGTCCCACTGCAGTCCTGGCCAGTGGCGTCATCGTGGTGGCGCCGGCCATTGTGATTGACTCGGTGACATTGGATGGTGCAGCCAATGTCACCGTTGGAGCGGGTCAAACCATTTCTGCTGTGGTCAACGTCACCACCAATTCCAGCTCGCCGGGGTACCAGTGGCGGTCAACGGGTTGGCGCATTTCTACCACCGCACCGGGTGCACTGACTTGCGTCAACCACGCCAACCATGAAGCGGGAGGCACCTTTAACGAGACCTTTAGCGTTACGGCTCCCGCCACCTCAGGTACGTACAACGCCTACTTCATCGCTTACAACGACGACAGCTGCGGGTCCGGTCCCAGCGCGACGGCGACCTTGCCCGGCGCTGTCACCATTCCATCCCTCACCGAATTCAACTCCACCGGTGGCAACACGGCCACCAACGGGCTGCACTTCTACCTGGAGGACACAACAAAAATCCAGGTCCGTCGACTCAATAACACGGGGCAGGTTTACGCGGCGGGTGCGATTCCACCCAGCAACAGTCTGGACAACGGTGTGTTCATCCGCGCAAACGGTCTGGTCTATGGACCCAGTCACACCGTCACCACGTTCAATCCCACCGGGGGCATGTACGACACCTATTCGATCACACCCGCAACCCCTCCCAATCCATCTTCGGCCGGTGTTCAGCAGACTGCCACGGGCACTTTTGGTGTAACTGCCGGCCCCCAGGTTTCGGTGTTGTGGAAGTACACCACGCCGTTGGACTTCCTGACCGCAGAGGTGACGCTGACAATTCCCACGGGCTACACCGTCAGTGCCGCAAATCCGGTCCGCTATTACCACGTGTTTGACACCTTCCTCGGTGGCAGTGACAACGGTTGCGGGTTCACGTTCATCGATGCCAATGGCAAGCGCATCGTCGGCACCTACCAGCCCACGTCGGGCACCTGCACTTCGTCAACCAGCATCCCTGCGGGTGTCAATGTGGTGGAGTCCTTTCGCGAGCGTAGCGGGCTGTCTTTTTCCAATTATTGTGCTTCGGGGTGGCAGAGCTTCTTCGTCAATGGCTCCACCAATTGCTCCGTCCTGCAATCGGCGGCGATGAGCAATGCAATCACGACAACCTATATTGATACGGGTATTGGTATCGAGCGGGATTTCACCGCCCCGGGAACCTACACGTTCAGTTACGACTTCGTCATTGGCTCACCCAATGTGCCGCCCTACGATCACCTGGAGATCCGTCACGATGGATCGGGTTCGCTGTGCCCGGAGACCGTAACGGTCTTGGCCTGTACTTCGTCCACCGTGCCATGTCCGGCGCTCAGCATTGTCAATACCGGCACCCTGACCGGCACCCTGACCACCTCTCCGGCGGCGCCTGCCATCACCAAGACGCCGACGCCCTTTTCCGTCGGCAGTGCGAACTCCACCCAGGGCGTTATCTTGCAGGCATCGGGCTCTGGCACCGTCACGCTAGGCACCACGGGCCTGAGTACCACGCCGTTGAATGGAACCAAGTGCTGGAATACCACCACTCTGAGCCAAAGCTGCTCGCTGGATTTCGCCAACACGCCGTGTGTGGGTGGCTACGAGTGCCTGGAAACCAGTGCAACGTATAAGAACCGGGTGACCACGCCCACGGATCGCAATCCGCTGTACACCAAGCTCAGCGGAACCAATTTCAAGTTTGATGTGGTCGCCTTGCAAAGCAGCGGCGATGTTGCCTCCACCTACACGGCGTCCGGCAATGTGACGGTGGAGTTGTTTGATGACAGTGCCTCGCCCACCCCTGCCTGCAGCGCCTACACGGGTGCGTTGGCCAGCCAGTCCATTACCTTCGCAGCAGGTGATTCGGGGCGCAAGACATTGAGTGCGAATTTCAATTTGGCCAATGCCTATTCCAAGGTGCGCTGCCGGGTGACCGATACCAATATTTCGCCCACCCTTTATGGCTGTTCGTCGGATGACTTTGCCGTGCGACCCACGCAGTTCACCGTGACGACCCCCACCCTGACCAATGCGACGCGCGCGGGAACACCCAAGGCGGTAGCTGGTACGGCATTCACCCTGGACGCAGCAGCCGGAGTTGCGTCTGGCTACACCGGAACGCCTGCTCTGGTCCCCACCAAGGTGCAGGACCATGCCAATGTGGACATCGCCACGGGCACGTTGTCGGGCAGTTTCTCTGCCGGAACCGGACCCAAGGCCAGCGGTGCGGCCTTCAAGTACCTGGACGTGGGCAACATCAAGCTGTTGGCGGATGCCGTGGTGGACAGCGGGTTCACCAGTGTGGACCAGGTTGGGGACTGCATTGCCAACAGCACGTCCAATACGCTGTCGGGCGAGAAATACGGCTGCGACATCGGCAGTGCGGCTTCGGCCACGATGGGCCGCTGGTACCCCAGCCACTACTCCTTTGCCGGCAGCCTCACGCCTGCCTGCGCACTGGGGGGCTTCACCTACATGGATCAGGATGCGCTGGGCGTCGCTCTGACCCTGAAGGCGCATGCATCGATTGGCGGCACGGCTGCAGCGACCGATCCGGTGGTCAGCCGGTATACCGCCGGCCCCACGCTATTTCTGCCCGCCGAGCTGGCATCGGTCACCATAAGCGGTGACAACAATGGAGCCGCGGTGGCCGTCACCCGCCTGAACAGTCCGGCCTTCCCCGTGATGCCGAATACGGCACTGTGGAACGCGGGGCTGTTTCAGATCAATGACAGCTTTGCCTTCAGCAAACTGGCTGCCGGCCCGGACGGCGCGTACGACCTGTTCAAGCTCATGGCCGCATTGACCGACCCCGATGGAAGCGTGCTGATTGGCGTGGCGTCCGCCAAGGAAACCAATAGCACCCGGGTCCGTTACGGGCGTGCCCAATTGCAAAACCGGTATGGCTCGGAGTATCTGGCGTTGCCGGTGCCGGTAGCCTTGCAATATTGGAACGGAAGCTGGCAGAGCAACACCCTGGACACCTGCACTACATTCCTGCCAAGCCAGTTCGCCTGGACCTTTCCGGCGGGAACGGCCGCGCGTCCCAACAACCTGACCGCCTGCAGAAGTGCAGCCCCAACGATCACAGGTACAGCGCCCAACTTCTTCCTGAACCTCTCTGCTCCGGGTGCTGGCTACCCGGGTTGGGCGGAATTGACGCTGAACCTGAGTGCCACCGCGGCGGGCAGCACCTGTACCGCAGCAAATGCGGGTACTGGCTATTCAGGCCTGGCGACTACAGCCAATAAGCGCTGGCTGCGATACGAATGGATCAAGCCTGCCGGGGAGGTGGATCCGAAGGCCAGCGCCACGTTTGGCGCCTTCAGGAGCCCCCTCATTTACCGCCGCGAGAACTATTGATGCGAATTGCCAGTCATTTTGTTGGACAATGATCAAAAGCCTGTAAATCTTTGGCGCGCGCGCGCCATCAGCTATTAAAATGAGAGCAGACTATCTCTTTTCCAATCCGTCCATGATCCAAGCCCAGATACCAGGCAGCCAGCAGTTCCTGCAGGAGCGCGCTTAAGCATGCGCTGGCCGTGGAAAAGCAAAGCCTCGTCAGACCAGTTCATCGTGTCCTGGTCGACGAACACGTTTGCGTATCTGCGCGCGCGCATCAATGCCGATGGTTTGTACGCGATTCAGCAAATGGGGGTGGAGCGCCAGGGCGAGGACAGCATGGAAGACTTCGTGCGCCGCCTGCAGGGGCTGGGGCTCAAAGGGCTGGTCGCGCGCGTGATGCTGCGGCCCGAGCAATACCAGCTGCTGCAGATTGACACACCACTGGTCTCTCCCGAGGAACTTCGCTCCGCCGCACGCTACCAGATTCGGGACATGGTCAATGTCCACATTGATGACATCACACTGGATGTGATGCAGGTTGGCGACGGCCAGCAAAAAGGGCCCCAGCACATGTTTGTGGTGGCCGCCAACAACCAGGTGGTGCGCGAGGTTCTGGCGCTGGGGGATGCCCTGCACTGGACGGTCCCCGTGATCGACATCCAGGAGACCGCCCAGCGCAATTTGCAGAGCGCCCTGGCCAAGCAGGAAGGACGCCTGGATCGTGCCGATGCGACGCTGCTGATTTCCGACGAACACCAGGCGGTCCTGACCATCAGCGCCAATGAGGAACTCTTCTTTACCCGCCGGCTGGATCTGCCGCAGGGATTCCTGACCATGTCCTGGGGCGCCGGGGCGGAGTCCCAGGCCAGCGCCGTTCCGGATGCCTTTACGCCCGTGGACGAATACGTGCCCGACTATGCGGTTGGCGGCGTATCGCAAGGTGCAGATTACTCTGTCGGCGCCGCTGACCATGGCGATACAGACCGTGTTCAGCGCTTTCTGGTCGAAGTGCAGCGCTCGCTGGATTTGTGGGACCGCACCTGGTCCAGCATGCCCCTGAGCGGTTTGCGTGTCTATGCCGGCGAGCGCTCGGCAGAGCTGGCTTCCTGGCTGGGTCGTGAGATGGGGCAAACGGTTTCGGCCATGGACCTGCAAGCCCAGTTTCCCGGGCTGCAGGAGGTGCCGGTTGCAGACCAGTTGTACTGCCTGCCGCTGCTGGGCGTGTTGTTGCGCACCGAAACCCGCAAGCTCTGAGCGCGTCCACCACCATGCCCCAGCAAATCAATCTTTGTACGCCGATCCTGCTGACGCAAAAGCGTTACTTCTCTGCGCACACCATGGTAATTGCGCTGGGTGTTTTCCTGCTGTTGGGCGGCATCCTGGCGGGTGTGTGGGTCTGGAATCTGGACAAAAGCACCCAGTCGTTCCGGCAGTCGACCCTGGCCCAGTCGCGCGACCTGGAAGCCTTGAAAGCCGCCATTGAGCGCAGCAAGGCCAGCGCCGCGCCGGTGGACCCGGCTCTGCTGGCACAGTTGCAGACACGGCGCAACAGTCTGGCCCAGCGCGAGAAATTGCGCGAGGCGCTGAAGGAAGGCATGTTCCGCCCGGGTTGGGGCCATTCGGACCGCCTGACCTGGGTGGCGCGCAGCATTCCTGCTCCGGTGTGGGTCACCGAAGTCAAGATGGACGGTACCCGGTTCGAAGTCACTGGCTACACGCTGGAGCCGTCCGCACTGAACGAATGGGTGGATCAGCTGGCCGTCAGTCCCCTGATGCAGGGCTTGAAACTGTCCACCGTGCGGGTGGAAAGTGCCACTCTGTCCAAGACGGCGACGGTGGGCGCCCCGACACCTGTGACGTCCAACTCGGTGGCCGCAGCGCGACCGGTCTGGTCATTCAATCTGGTCAGCATGGAGCCTGCGCCACAGGCTGCCCTGGCCGCAGCCAGTGCACCGGGGAGCAAACCATGAAGCAACGCTGGCAGCAACTGGTCACGCGCATTGATGCAATGAACCTGCGCGAGCGGGTGTTCCTGTTTCTGGCCATTATTGTCTGCACGCTGGCGCTGGCCGATACGCTGTGGCTGTCGCCGGCCCAGATGGCATACACCCAGGCAAAGCAGCGGTTTTCTGCGCAGGGTGTGGAGCTCACTCGCCTGCGTGCCGAATTGCAAGGCACGGCCCAACCGGTGGATGCCAGCAAGGCGGTTCGCGACGAAATCGCCGAGATCGGTCTGCGCATGGATGCGGTCAACGAGGACATTCGGGCCGTCGCCCCGTTGGCCGAGGGCGGGCCTGCCATCGAGCAGGCCCTGGTGCAGTTCCTGCGCCGTCAGGATGGGCTGACCCTGCTGAGCACTGGTACCGTCAAGCAGGATTCGCCAGTTGCGACGTCCGCCGTAGCGGCAGGCGCCAATGCGCCGGTCCTGTCCCGGCGCGGGCTGGAGTTGAGCGTATCGGGCTCCTATGCGGAGCTGGTGCGTTACGTCGCAACATTGGAGACCGCATTGCCCACCCTGCGCTGGGGGGCCCTGCAATTGAAGGCAACCAAACAACCGCCCGAGCTGACACTGCAGGTCTTTGTTGTGGGAGTGCCACCATGATGCTGTTGCCCGTTCGGTGTGTCCGCGCGCAGGCTCTGGCATGGGCCCTGTTGGCGTGTGTGCTGCCCCTGGCCGCACAGGAAGGGCGTGACCCTACCATCGCGCCTGGCGAATCTGCCGCGGTGGGGCCTTCTCCGGTGGGAGAGGAAGGCATGACCGTGCTGGTGCGCGATGGAAAGTCCTTCCTCGTCGTCGGAACGCGTCTGTATACCGTGGGAGACAAGGTCGGCATGATGCGGGTTGACCGCATCACCGAGTCCGAGGTCTGGCTGCACGACGGTCGTGCGCTGATCAAGGTCCAGCGTTTCGCCGGTATCGAACGCACGGCGGTCCCTGCCAAGCCCGCGTGCGCCTCTGGGGCTGGCGCACCCACTTCTCCTGCCAGCAGCCCCGCACCTGTGAAGGCCAGCAAAAAAGCCCAACGCGCACCCGCCAGTTCCCCTGTCCTTGCACCCAATTCGCCCCCCGCCGCCACGCCGTGCGAAGATACCCAACCGTGAATGCACGCAGATGACTACCAAAGCAGCCACCATGATCGAACCGACTTCCACATTCCCCTTGGGTGAGACGGCGTCCGCGCGACAGTGGGCGGTGACCGGTGTCTGCTTCATTTTGGGTGCCAGTTTGCTGGCGGGCTGTTCCGCGGACCGGCCCTTGCGCACGCCCGACGTGTCCGAGACCGTGCGGGCCGAGCTGGCGGCACCCGTGGTCAAGCCCACGGTGGCGGTGCCCGCCCAGGTCAGTGATGCGCTGGCCGAACCGGCGCCCAAGGCCATGCCGGTCGCGGCCGAACCACGGTTGGACTTGCTGGTCAACAATGCGCAGGCGCGCGAGGTCTTCCTGGCCATTGTGGCCGACACCCGCTACAGCATGTTGATGCACCCGGATGTGTCGGGCACCCTGTCGGTGACCCTGCGCGGTGTGACCGTGACCGAAGCGCTGGAAGCCATTCGCGATGTGTATGGCTACGATTTCAAGATCGAGGGACGACGCATCACCGTATACGCACCCACGCTGCAGACCCGGGTGTTCACCATCAACTACCCCCACTCCCTGCGTGTGGGAACCAGCGAGTTGCGGGTATCGTCCGGCGCCGCCGGCATGAACAGCAACAGCGGTGGCAGCGGCAATGCTGCCGGTGCGAACAACGCGGCCAATGGCGCATCCGGAAGCGGTGGCACTGGCCAGCAAATCGAGAACAGCCGCATTTCCACCAGTTCCAGGACCGACTTCTGGGCCGAACTGTCGGATGCGGTCAAGGGCATGCTCGGTGGTGGTGCGGGGCGCAATGTCATCGTCAGCCCGCAGGCCGGCATCATGGCCGTGCGCGCCATGCCCGACGAGCTGCGCCAGGTGGCCCAGTTCCTGAAGGCTGCACAGGTTGCCGTGGAACGCCAGGTCATGCTGGAAGCCAAGATTGTTGAGGTTGAGCTGCGCGACGGTTACCAGAGCGGCATCGACTGGTCGGCCCTGCGCAATGCCGGGCGCCACACCGGCGTGATTGGCACGGTGGGCGGTGGCACCGCCAACAATGTGCTGATCAACGGCGTGACAACCAACGTACCCGGTTTCCCCACCGCCGTGACGCCAGCCCTGGCCGACACACAGGCCCTGCCCGTGGGAACCGGTGGACTCTTCGGTCTGGCGTTGGCCACCGATGGCTTCCAGGCGGTGCTGGGCTTTCTGGAAACGCGTGGCGACATCCAGATCCTGAGCAGCCCGCGCATTGCCACCATGAACAACCAGAAGGCGCTGCTCAAGGTCGGGACCGATGATTTCTATGTGACCAATGTCTCGGGCGGCACCGCGGGCACCAGCTCCACTACATCCACGAGCTCGACGGCTCCCACGTTGCCCACAGTCACGCTGACCCAGTTCTTCTCCGGCATCGCGCTGGACGTCACGCCGCAAATTGACGACGGCAACAACATCACGCTGCACGTGCGGCCTTCGGTGACCAATGTCACCGAGAAGACCAAGCAGATCGACTTGGGCACCATCGGCAACTACAAGCTGCCGCTGGCCTCCAGCTCGGTCAATGAGTCCGACACCATGGTGCGCATCCAGGACGGCAACATCGTCGCCATTGGTGGCCTGATGCAGCTGGAGTCCAACCGCCGCTCGTCCGGCCTGCCTGGCACCACGGATGTGCCCTTCTGGTCGTCCATCCTGGGCAACAAGGTCAACTCGGGCCGCAAGAAGGAACTGGTGGTGCTGATCAAGCCCACCATCATCCGCAATGCCGACGACTGGGAGGCCCAGACCCGTCGCACCCGTGAGGCCCTGGACGACATGAGTGCCAGCCGGGCCCGCGTGATCCGCATGGACGGCAGTGTCTACAACGTCGAACCGGCAGGACCGGCACGCTGATGTACCTGGGGCATTTTTCGCTGCGGGAAGCCCCCTTTTCGATCACGCCCGACTCGGCGTTCTTCTACCCCCACGAGGGTGCACAGGCCGCGCTCAACACCCTGCTGGTGGCGCTGCGCAGCGGTGAGGGATTCCTGAAGATTGTGGGAGAGGTGGGCTGCGGCAAGACCGTGCTGTGCCGCCAGTTGCTCAAGACCCTCCAGGGTGAGGCGGTCACCGCCTACATCCCCAACCCCGACATGGGCCCGGACGACCTGCTGATGGCGCTGTGCCTGGAACTCAATGTCAAGCCCGTGCCACCGATCAGCCGCCACAGCGTGCTCAACGCCTTGCGTGACTGCCTGTTGCAGCATGGCCTGGAAGGCCGCAATGTGGTGGTCTGCATCGACGAGGCCCAGGCGATTCCGCTGCGCACGGTCGAGAGCCTGCGCCTGCTGTCCAACCTGGAAACCGAGAAGCGCAAGCTGCTGCAACTGGTCCTGCTGGGCCAGCCCGAGCTGGATGTGAAACTGGCGCGGCCGGAAATCCGCCAACTGATGCAGCGCATCACCTTCAGTGAATACCTGGGGCCCATGCCGGCCGACCGGGTGCCGGTATACCTGGTACACCGCCTGACCACGGCCGCGGTGGACGTCCACACCGATGTGCAGGTGTTCGAGCCCGACGCCGCCAAGGCCATTGCCCGCATCAGCGGCGGCGTGCCGCGCCTGATCAATGTGCTGGCCCACAAGTGCCTGATGCTGGCCTATGGCGAGAACGTGCACCGGGTCAGCGTGGCCCATGTGCGTCTGGCCGCCAAGGACACGCCGGGCGTGGTGCCACGCCTGCCCTGGTGGCGGCGGTTCTGGCGTCGGCCGGCACCACCACCGGCACTGCTGTCGGATAGCGTCCTGGGAACTCCGGTCAGGAGCAAGCCGTGAGTGTCATCAACAAGATGCTGCGCGATCTGGACCACCGCCAGGCGGCGCAGGTTCCGGTGGGCGGGCAGTCCGCTGTCAGCACCACTGTGCAACCGGCAGTCCACCACGGCACCGCCAGCGTGCCGTACGCGCCTTTCGGTGCGGCAGCCTCGGCGCGTGCGCATGCGCGCCGCTGGATCTGGCTAGGTGCGCTGCTGGCTGTGGTGGCCGTGGCCCTGGGTGGAGCGTACTGGGTGCAAAACGGGGGGATACTGCCGACCGCCGCCGTGATAACCCCGGCACCGGTTGCCCCGCCCGTGGTGGCGGTGTCTGCCCCCGTCGCAGCACCGGCCATTGCCGACGCGTCCCCAGCCGCTTCAGAGCCAGTCACCGAACCCACGGTGCCCGATGCCGTGGCCGCCCATGCGGCCCCGGGTGCCATGGTCTTGCGCATGGAAACCAGCCTGTCGGCGCGCAAGGCGCTCGATGCTCTGCTGTCATCCACACCCGCCCCGGCACCCACGCCTGCTCCTGCTCCTGCTCCAGTTGCCGCGTCGGCCCCGGCGATTGCAACGCCGGCACCCGAACGCACCAAGACCCGCGCCGTTGCCAGTGCACCGGTTCCCGCACCCGCGCCCGTCGCAGCAGCAACGGCAGTGGCATCCCGGGAGAGTGCACCGGTCCTGCAGCGCCAGCAACAGGCCGGCGTTGACGCAGTGGCGCAGGCCCAAAATCTGTGGAACACCGGCTCACGCGATGCCGCCATGGACCTCATGCAGCAGTCCATCGCCGTAGCCGAGCGGGCCGCCAAGGCGGCCGGCGCCAGCGGAACCAATCCGGTGTTGCTGCCCCTGGTGCGGGAGATGGCGCGCATGCAGCTGGCCGAGGCCCGTTATGGCGCCGTCTGGGAAATGCTGACCCGCCTCGAACCCCAGCTCGGCAACCAGCCGGACCTGTGGGCCATTCGCGCCAACGCCGCCCAGCGTCTGGGGCGCCACCCGGACAGCGTGCATGCCTACATGATGGCCCTGCAGTCCCGCCCGGACGAGCAGCGCTGGCTGCTGGGCACGGCCGTATCCCTGGCCGCTTTGGGCCAGACCACCAGTGCGGCGGAAATGGCCGAGAAGGCCCGCGCGGTAGGGCCGGTCAGCAAGGACATCCTGGCCTATCTGCGCCAGGCGGGTGTGCCGCTCAGGGAATAATGCGGTCAAGTGTCCGAGCTGTCTGGCAGCACGCGCGCATGACGCAAGGAGACCTGCATGAAGATACTGGTCGTTGACGACGAAGTCACCATTCGCACCCACCTGGTGTTGCTCCTGCGCAAGGAAGGTTTCGAGGTGCTGGAGGCCAGCAATGGCAAGATGGCGCTGGCACTGGCGCGCGAGCAGGCACCCGGGCTGATCATTTCCGACGTGACCATGCCCGTGCTCGATGGCTATGGCCTGCTGCAGCAGCTGCGCGCCGACCCGCTGACGGCGCACCTGCCCCTGATCTTTCTGTCGGCACACTCCGACCGGGCTGACCAGCGCCGTGGCATGAACCTGGGCGCCGACGACTATCTGGGCAAGCCCTTCACGCGCCACGAACTGCTGGAGGCGGTGTCCGCCCGCATCCGGCGCAGCCAGGCCCTCGACCGCTCGGATACGCTGCCACAGCCCACTCGCCTGGCCCCCGGTCCCACTGCGTCCTCCAGCACGGAACTCGACGTCAAGGGTTACCGCATCGTGCGCAAGATCGGCAGCGGTGGCATGTCGGATGTGTTCCTGGCGGTGCGCGAGGCGGACCAGCGCGAGCTGGCGCTCAAGGTGCTGGACACCGGCCTGAACGACGATGTCAGCCTGCTGCACCGCTTCATCCAGGAGTACGCCCTGCTGGCGCAGATCGACCACCCGAACGTGGCCAAAATCTATGATCAGGGCTTTGCCGACGAGCATGCCTTTTTGAGCATGGAGTATTTCCCCGGCGGTGACATCAAGCGCCGCATTGCCGCCGGCATGACGCAGGAACAGGCGCTCGGCGTGGCCGTGCAGCTGGCGCTGGCGCTGCAGCAGATCCACCAGCAGGGCATCGTCCACCGCGACGTCAAGCCCGACAACGTGATGCTGCGCCAGGACGGCAGCGTCGCCCTGATTGACTTTGGCATCGCCAAGCATGCCGACCATGCGGCGGGCCCGACGCTGCACGGGGAAATCGTCGGATCGCCGCATTACCTGAGCCCCGAGCAGGCAGCGGGGCGGCCCGTCACGGCGGCCAGTGACATCTACTGCCTGGGTGTCATCCTGTACGAAATGCTGGTGGGCCAGCGGCCCTACCAGGCGGACCGGGTCGAAGTCCTGCTTGCCCAGCATCTGTTCTCGCCCCCGCCCCAATTGCCGGCGCAGCATGCCGCCGTGCAGGACCTGCTGGACCGCCTGATGCACAAGGACCCCGGGCAGCGCATGGAGAGCGCCCAGTCTGTGGTGGACTACATTGCCGCGCGCTGGCCCCGGGCCTCTGGCACGCGCTTGTAGCTTGGGTCTGCGCCAGATGGTTCTGGGTCATTTAGGCTTCTAGCCCTCGTCGAATAAGCGCAGAGTGCTATTAAATCAGGAGTAAATTTGCCTGGGCCGGGCCAGCCGCTGGGCAACAACCAACGCGGCAACACCGAGCACGCTGATGCCCGCCAGCATCCACAGACCCAGCGTGTAACCCGACTGTGGGTTCCACAGCAGGCCCAGGCCCAGTGGCGCGGCCGAGCGGGCCAGCGCCAGCGGCACACCCAAGGCGCCGTTGAGCGAGGCCACATGCTCGCGGTTCACATACTCGGCAATGGCCGTCCCCTTGACGATGGTCAGCATGCCATTGCCCATGCCCCAAAGGGTCACAAACAGGATCACCACCAGATGGTGCGCATCGCCTGTCCAGGGCGCTACCAGCAGGGCGGCCAGGCCCAGTGGAATCAGGCAGGGAATCAGGCGGTTGGCCAGGTGCAGGTCAAAGTGGCGCTCAAAGAAATACAGCAGCAGGCGCCCCAGCACCTGGATGGCGCCGATGCTGGCCGGGATCGCAATCACCCAGCGCTCACTCAGCCCGTGTTCGCGCAACAGGCTCACCATGTGGGCGGGCAGGGCGACTGTCACCGACATCATCAGCACCACAAAGGCGCCAATCAGCAGGAAGGGCGCGCTGCGCAGGTGGTGCGCCAGGCCGGGAGCCGCCGTGGCGTGTGTGGGGGTGCGCGTGGCGGGGGCTTGCGGCGCATGGCGCAGCAGGCGGGCGTGCAGCGGCGCGCAGACCAGCAGGTGCAGCAGGGCCAGCGCCATCAGGGCGTGGCGCCAGCCAAACCCGTCAATCAGCCAGGCAGTCAGCGGAATGAACACTGTGCTGGCCAGTCCGCCCAGAAAGGTCATGGTGATGATGGCGCGGCGAAAGTCGTGCGGGAAGCGCCGCGTCACCACGGCAAACACCGGCGAATACAGCACCGCCGCCATGGCAATTCCCAGGCCGACCCACACGGCGTACAGCCCGGCCACGCTGCTCACCCAGCCATGGGCCAGCAGGCACACGCCCGCCAGCAGCGAGCCGGTGGTCATGACCGCGCGCTCGTGGCCGCGGTCGATCCAGCGGCCAACCGGAAAGGCCATCAGCCCCTCGGCCAGCAGCGCCAGGCTGAACGCCAGAGACGACTCGGCACGGCCCAGCCCCAGGTCCCGCTCCACCGGCCCCATGATCAGGGTGAAGGTGTAGAACACGCTGCCCCAGCTGATGAGCTGGGCCAGCGACAGCCAGCCCACCAGGCGCGGGTCGTAGGTGGCAGGCGGGGCGGGGTTGGTTGTCAGGGCGGAGTGCCTTTCTGCCTTACTCGGGAACCTGGTCCGAGGGGTACTTCCAGAGGTCGCGCAGCAGGTAGTTCATGGGAATGTTGAGCGCGGTGTTGCGGGGTGGGATCGGCTTGGTGAACCAGCGGTCGTAAATGGCGTGGGCCTCGCGCGAGTTGATCAGGCGCTTCATTTCCTCGTCCACCACCGCCTTCAGCTCGGGGTCGCTCTTGGACATCACGATGGACAGCGGCTCCAGCGTCAGGTACTTGCCCACCACCTTGAGTTTCTTCGGGTCGGGGCGGCTGGCAATCACGCCGAACAGCAGCACGTCATCCATGGCGAAGGCATCGGCCTGTTCCTTCTCGATCATGCTGGCGGCCTGGTTGTGGTCGTTGACCTGCATGATGTTGATGCGCAGCAGGCGCTCCTTGTTGGCCTTCGTCACCGCCGCCAGCGAGGGCGTGCCGTAGGACGACAGCAGGGTCAGCCCCTCCAGGCTGCGCAGGTCGGCGATGGGGCTGTCGGCGCGCACCATGAAGCGGGTGCCGGTCATGTAGTGCGGGATGGTGAAGGCCACCTTCTCGCGGCGCTCGGCGTTGTTGCTGGTGGAGCCGCACTCCAGGTCGGCCTTGTCCTGTTCGATGGCCTTGACCTGGTTGAACTCGGTGACCGGCAGGTAGGCCATGGTGAGGGTCTTGAGTGCCAGGTGCTTGCGAATGGCTTCGGTCACCTTCAGGCACAGGTCCATGGTGTAGCCAATCGGACGCTTGTCAGCGTCCAGGTAGGCAAAAGGAATGGCCGACTCGCGGTGCGCCAGCGTGATCTTGCCACTCTGTCGGATGCGCTCCAGCACCGGACCGGCGCTGGCGGACCAGGATGCGCCGCCCAGCAACAGGGCGCTCAACAGGGTGGTATTTAGGGTGCGGGAGAAGGCGAGGCGGCGAAACAGCATGGTGGGACGCTCTGGGTTGGGGGCAGGGCAGATGTGTGTCCTGCAAGAAAAGGCGCGGCGCATTGTGTGCGACATGCCCGACCAGCGCAGCATCATATCGGAGCCCGTGCGGCAACTGGTGCAGATTCAGGCCGCCACGGTGCGGCGGTACTGCATGGCCTCGGCCAGGTGGCTGACCTGGGTGTGCGCCGCACCGGCCAGATCGGCGATGGTGCGCGCCACCTTCAGCGTGCGGTGGGTGCCGCGTGCTGACCAGCCCAGGCGCGCGGCGGCTACCTTCAGGAACTGCAGGGCATCCGGGGCCAGCAGCACGTGCTGGTCAATGGCCTGGCCCTGCAGCGCCATATTGGTGCTGCCCTGGCGCGCCATCGCACGGTCACGGGCCTCGGCACAGCGCTGGCGGATGCTGGCCGTGGATTCGCCGGTCGGTGCGTCCAGCAGGTCGGCGCTGGGCAGGCTGGGCACTTCCACATGCAGGTCGATGCGGTCCATCAGCGGGCCGCTGAGCTTGGCCTGGTAGCGCAGGATCTGGTCCGGTGTGCAGCGGCAATGGTGCGCGCTGGAGCCCAGGTAGCCACAGGGGCAGGGGTTCATGGCCCCAATCAATTGAAAGCGCGCCGGAAACTCCGAGCGCTGCGCGGCCCGTGCAATGGTGATGTGGCCGGTCTCCAGCGGTTCGCGCAAGGCTTCCAGTGCGGAGCGTTGAAATTCCGGCATTTCATCCAGAAAAAGGACACCGTGATGGGCCAGGGAGACTTCACCAGGTCGTGGCGGTGAGCCACCACCGACCAGGGCCACCGCGCTGGCCGAATGGTGAGGGGCACAGGTGGGCCGCTGGCCCCAGTTCTCCATGGCAAAGCGCCCCCGCAGGCTGCCAATGGCCGCACTTTGCAGCGCCTCGTCGCAGGACATGGGCGGCAGCAAGCCGGCAAAGCGCTGCGCCAGCATGGACTTGCCCGAGCCTGGCGGCCCCACCAGCAACAGGCTGTGGCCACCTGCGGCGGCAATCTCCAGGGCTCGCTTGGCACCCGCCTGGCCCTTGACGTCGGCCATGTCGGGGGCCGGGGCGCGGGGTCCGGCGGGTGGGGC